>JBEKWA010000005.1:0-168277 GCA_049513515.1 Steroidobacteraceae bacterium | reverse complement strand
CCGACCCGTTGTGAGAGCTTCCTCGGTAGTGTCCACGTGTCCACCAAACCCACTTGCTAAGAGTGGGCGTAGCTTCCCGACATCCGGGGGCGTTAGGTAGGTGTGTTCACCGGCCGGTTACGTCCGATCAGCCGCCTGATGAAGTGAATCGATGGATTATTGCGCTCGGCGGGATGCCGATACGCCTATGCGGGATGCGTCAGCGCTTCGGACTCAAGATCGAGGCGGCCGGATCGTCGATGACGGCGGCGGAACTCGTCTCCGGCTCGACCTCCTTCAGGCGACTTACCTGCAGTTCACCCGCACGCTCGAGCACCGGATAGGCGACCGAGCAGATATGCGAATGGATGCGCTTCAGGTCGCGCAGGATGTCCAGATGCAGGGAGCTCGATTCGACTGTCTCCGAACGCCCCTCCCGCAGTCGGGCGAAGTGGCTTTCGGCCGCCGCGAATTCGGCGGCCCGGAGCGTCGCCTTCTCGGTGATCAATTGCCGAGCGATCTTGACGTCGCCCGACATGAAAACGCTGAATGCCAGTTTGAGATTGTCGACGACCTCTTGATGGAAAGCTTGCAATTCCGCCGCGCCCTCGGTGGAGAAGACGACCTTACGCTTGATCTTCTTCGCCGCCAGCTCCATCAAATTTTTGTCGATGATGTCTCCGACATGTTCCAGGTTGATCGAAAAGGAGATGATCTCCATCGCCCGGTGTCCGTCCTGTTGATTCAGGCTCTCCCGGGTGAGCTTCGTGACGTATAGCTTCACCGCCTCATCGAGCCGGTCCACCGCATCGTCCATCCGGCAGATTTCCGTCACCATCTTGCGGTCGTCGGTCATGAGTGCCGTCATCGTCCGCCGAAGCATGCCCTCAACGATGTCGCCCATGTGCAGCGTCTCGCGCGCCGCGCAGGCAAGCGCCACGGAGGGTGTGGCGAGCGCAGTCTCATCGAGATACAGAGGGGTCGACGGATCACTGGGCTTCACACGCTCCGGAAGTAGGCGGGTCAGCAGCGTCGCCAAGGGTTTCAGCGGAAAAATGAAGACGAGTGCCAACGCGAGATTGAACGCCGTATGGAAATCCGCCGCCATTCGCGAAGGATTCGGCTCGAGCAGAGCGAGGCCTTCGGCGATTGGATTCAGAAAAGGCAGCACGAGCGCGCATCCCACGACTCGGTTGAGCAGGTTGCCCAGCGGCAGGCGGCGGCTCGCGGGATTGTCGCCTCGACTGCCCTCGACCAGCGGATTGATTGCGCTGCCGAGATTGGCACCGAGGATGAGGGCCAGCGCCGCCACCGGCGTAATGAAACTGGAGTAGGCAAGAGACATCACCAAGAGAACCACGGTCACGCTGGAATGGGCCGCCCAGGTGAGCGCAGCCGCCATCAGCAGACACAGCAGCGGATCGCCGGTCATGGCGCCGAGCAGGGCGCGGACTGCCGGCGCATTCTCGGCCGGGGCCAGTGTATCGAGCAAGATGTGCAGCGATAGCACCATGATTCCCACGCCGATCGCCACTCGCCCAAGATCGCGGGTGCGGGTTTGACTGCCCCTCTTGAAGGTGATTACGCCTACCAGAAATAGTACCGGCGCTACGGCCGAGACGTTGAACGACAGGACTTGAACGATGAGCGTGGTGCCGACATTTGCACCCAACATGATCGCGAGGGCGGGGATCAAGTCGACCGTACCTCCGGTGACGAAGGAGGCGGTCATCAATCCTGTCGCGGTACTGCTCTGGAGAAGCGCGGTGACAAAGATGCCGGCCATGAACGCCGCAAACCGATTGCGCAGCGCCATTCCGAGAAAGCGCCTGAGATCAGACCCGAACGCGCGCACGATGCCGCTGTGGACCATATGCAGGCCCCACAATAGCAGCGCAACGCCGCCGGTCAGATCGAGAAGAATCATGCTTCCCATGCGCCCATCCTATATCTCATGAGCCGCCCACGGGACAGGAACCGGTTCGCGTATTACCTCCGCGGCTCGCGCTCAAGGCGGCCGATGACAGACCGCCTCGATATTGTTGCCGTCCGGATCGAGCACGAATGCGCCGTAGTAGTTGGCATGGTAGTGCGGGCGTAGTCCGGGTGCGCCGTTGTCCTTACCGCCGGCCTTCAACGCGGCCTGGTAAAAGGAATCGACCCGCGCTCGAGAGCTTGCGGTGAAGGCAATGTGCACGGGTCCGCTCGGCCGGCCGTGATCGCCGATCCAGAAAAACGGCTTGCCGTCGGCGCCGAATCCCGCGTGGGCACCGCCGCCGCTCTGCTCGGCAGTGACCTCCATGACCAGGGTGATCCCCAGGCCCCGCAGCGCCTCGACGTAAAAGCTCCGCGAGCGATTCATGTCCGAGACCGTGAAGCCGGTGTGATCGATCATAGCGGCGTCTCCTTGTGGCGAGTTCCTCAGGCGAGTGGCCGCCAAGTCGGCGATTTCGTCAGGCGGTACGAAAATATCGAAGGTCAACGCACCCTCGTCTGCGCCGGGAGGCTCGAGCACCGCGAGCTGCGAGTCGAGCAGCGTGTTCGCGGGCCTTCCAGGTAAATGAATTTAAGGTCAGGCGTCCTCTCGTGCAAGCGGTCCCGGTAGCTGCTCTTCCAGGAGCCGGAGACGCCCATGACGACAATTTGAGCTGCGGATCGTGCGCTTCGCCTCGGGAACTTCGCTGGACATTGTGAACTCCGTCGCGCGTGTCGAGAAAGCAACAACATATACTGAAACTTGGTCGATTCGCCTATGAGGTGCCGTGTGATCGGTATTGCCATCGCATTGGTCGTGATCGCCGCCCTGATCGTTTACATCGCCGCCCTCTACAACGAGCTGGTAGGCCTGCGCGAGAACGTCAAGGTGGCGTGGGCAAACATCGACGTCCTGCTGAAGCAGCGCCATGACGAGTTGCCGAAGCTGATCGAGACTTGCAAGCGTTACATGCAGTTCGAGCAGGAGACCCTCGAAAAAGTCATGCGCGCGCGGGCGTCGGTCAGCGACGCGAGCGCGTCCGGGAATGTCGCGGCCGTCGGCGCGGCCGAACAGCAGTTACGCGCCGGCATGAACCGCCTGTTCGCAGTCGCCGAGAGCTATCCGCAACTGAAAAGCGACGAGACCTTCCAGCAATTGCAGGCACGCATCACCGCGCTCGAGGAATCTATCGCGGACCGCCGCGAGCTCTACAACGACCAGGTGAATCTCAACAATATCCGCGTCAAGGTCTTCCCCGCCGTCCTGGTGGCCGAGCACTTCGGGTTCACGACGGCGCACTTGCTCGAGTTCACGGCCGACGAGAAGCACGACGTCGACGTCGGGGCGCTGTTCCGCGCTTGAGGTTGCCGACGGCGATGTCCGAGAAAGATCGCCTCAAGTTTCTGTTGCTGATCCTCGGCGTCGCCGCCGCCACCGTGTATTCCTTTTGGTACGCATTCAAAGCGTGGCGCGAGAACCGCGTGATCGCCGACACACCCACCTCGCGTGTGCGCTCCGCCGCTCAAGGCTACGTTCAGTTCAGCGGTCACGGGCTGCTGATGTCCGAAAAAGAGAATAGAGCCCCGCTGAGCGGGATACCGTGCGCCTGGTGGCGCTACAAGATCGAGGAACGCACCCAAAGCGGCCGATCCCGTGGATGGTCCACCGTCCAGAGCGACACCAGCGCGCTGCCCTTTCTTCTGGATGACGGCACGGGTCAATGCGTGATCGACCCACGCGGGGCCGAGGTTTTCCCGAGCGAGAAGGATGTTTGGTACGGTGACACGGAGTGGCCGGAGGTGCACCTCCCCAAAGGACAGGGGATCATCGGGCAGCTCGGCGATTTGCTGACGAGCTGGGGCCGCTACCGTTACACCGAGTACCGCATTCAGCCGCATAAGCCCCTCTACGCGCTGGGGGCCTACCGCAGCGGCGCGGCGCTGAGCGAGGAGAATCCGGACGGCGCCGTCGCGGAACTGCTGCGGACGTGGAAGCAGGATCAGAAGAGCTTGCTCGAGCGATTCGACAGCAACCATGACGGCGTACTGGACAGTGCCGAGTGGGAAGCTGCGCGCGCCGCGGCTCATCGGCAGGTCGTCGAGACTATGCTCGTCAAACCTCGCGCGACGGATGTCAGCGTCATGTCGAAGCCCAAAGACGGACGCGCGTTCCTGTTGTCGGCATCCGATGGCGACTCGCTCGGCCGACAGCTGCGCTTCAGGGCCGCTGCCGGTCTTGCCACATGTCTGGGCTCGAGCGCGCTGCTAGGTTGGTTGGCAACGCACTTCTGAATCCGGCAGATTTTGCCCTGGGGCGGGAGCTGTTGGCCCCCGCCCGCCTTGGCTTGCGGATCGAGACCAGCCGATTTGCCTCCCTTGCGGATATCAACAAACAGGCCGCGGCGGTCAAGGCCTATATCAAGGAGGCCATTGCAGTTGAGAAATCCGGCGCCGAGGTGGCGATGCGCAGCGTTGCGCATTTCGATGTGCCCGAGGAGTTTCTAAAGCGTTTGGATGATGACCCTGAGCTGGCCGAAGCCTTTCATGCGCTCACCCCCGGAAGGCAGAAAGGTTATTTGCTGCATTTCGCCGGGGCGAAACAATCGGCGACCCGCACGGCGCGTGTGGAGAAACATGCGCCCAGGATCTTGAAAGGGCTGGGGCTCGATGATTGAGCCCCATGAAGCGCACGTCGGGCTGCGGGTAAAACGCTCGGGTCTATTTGCGAATTACGCTTTTGGCGATTTCTTTTACGCGTCGAAATCCACGTTTGGCTCGAGCTACCGAATTCTCGGCCGGCATCAATATGTGGCCACGCATCCATTCGTCCGGCCGGGCCTTGAAAATCGTGGAATGTACCACCCCAGACCAAGCGGGGGGCGCTTCCTCGGTGTAGTAATAAGTCGCGAATGACTTGCGCATGACATCCGGCGGACAAGAGAGGGGGGTAACCCCATGAAAGCTGATCTCACTGGTCGCAAATCCGCAGGCTCGATTAAATATCGGTGCGAACGATCCGTAGCACTTCTTGACATCTTTATCCCAGATATCAAGATAGCCCCCGTATTCTTCTTTCCAGTCTTTGTTGAAGTAGATCAGGATGTTCAGGCGCCGATGCCAATTCTTGCTTTCGATGTAATTGAAATCGACATGAACATCTAAACGACCTCCGGAATTCGTTTCGTGTATCCCGCCGCCGGTCAATTCGGCGTCGGAGATCAAAAGCGGAATATCCATGAGGTCCGACATCATTTCCGTAAAGTCCGGCGATGCCAGCAATCGATTGAGCTTTGCAATGGGTCCTGCGAATTTGGCCGAATCGGTGATTTGGATTTTCCGCTTTTCGTTGACGGCGTCGAATTCGTTACCGATTTGCTTTGCTTGCTCAAACGACGGAAAAGACCGGTAAATCTCGTTCGCAAACTCTTCATTCAAGAAATTATCGATGCAGAAATGTGGGAAAGGCCTGGCATCCTTGATCCGTTGTTTCAATGCATTTCGGTCGAACGGATTGATGAGTTCCATAGAGGCCAGCTACTGGTTAGATCTCGCAGAAAACAGCCAAGAAGATAGCAATCTGCGCGCAATTTCGAATCCGTAAAACTACCTACGTGCTTCTGCAGGACGGGCGTCGCAGGCGGCCGAGCAGGAATAAGTCATGTGATGCGATGCTTCGCCCCGACACTCCGAAGCGCCCGGATTTGAAATGAATCGCCCATCAAGGGCATCATCACTGCAGAAAGCCACAAGAATTCTGGATACCTTTGTGCGCAACTTGTCGTTCGCCTACGCGCTGCACCGCGCGCTGATCAAGGAGTCCACGCGCGGCACCGTCGCATTCGTGCTCGAGCTCGATTGGGCACGTATCCCCGGCCTTGACCGATACTGCCGGCACGGCATATGAGCGCGCGCAGGAACCAATACGACCTGCCCATCGGCCCGCCAGTTGCGGGATGGACCGAACGTTCCCGCCCGCCGCGGCAACCGGTGCCCGGACACTATTGCCGCCTGGAGCCCGTTGACCCGAGGCGCCACGCTGCCGATCTCTTCGCCGCCTACATGGAGGCGCCCGACGCACGAGACTGGACCTACCTGTTCCCGGAGCGACCGGAGACGCCCTCCTCGTTCCGGGACTACTTGATCAATCTTGCAAAGGGCGAGGACCCGCTGCACTACACGATCGTAGATACGAAAACCGGGAAGCTGTTGGGCACCGCCGCCCTCATGAGAATCGACCCCGTGCACGGCGTCATCGAGGTCGGCTCCATCGCGTATTCGCCGCGCATCAAGCAGACCCGTGCGGGGACGGAGGCGATGTATCTCTTGATGCGGCTCGCGTTCGATGAGCTCCGTTACCGGCGCTACGAATGGAAGTGCGACAGTCTCAATGGACCTTCGCGAGCGGCGGCGCTCCGATACGGATTCACATTCGAAGGGATTTTCCGGCGCGCCATCGTCTACAAAGCCCGCAGCCGGGATACTGCATGGTTTTCCATCATCGCGGAGGAATGGCCGCGTATCAGGTCTGCTTTCGAGACCTGGCTCGACCCCGCAAACTTCGACGCCGACGGACGGCAAAGGCGCCAACTCGCGGCCATTCGTGCATCTCTCTGAGCCACTTCGTGCTCGAGCTCGCCGGCAGTCCGCATCGCCGCCTCGGCTCTGGCAGGACTTTACCCGTCCATTCGCGCGGCGCGCTGGAGTGTGCGAGAAACGCTCGCAGGCCATCTGACTTAATCTGCTTGGCCCGCAGCGGGGATCGGCTCAGCGCGCGGCGAGGGCCAGGCGCCGCCAGCTCCAGTATGCAAGGACCCGAATCGACACGAGGGCGATGAGGCCGCAGATCAAGAAGGCCTGGCCGTCCGGGGAGGGTCTCAGAATGGCGAAATCTCGCGCGGCGTGAGTGTCGTGCTGCGGCAAGCCTACGATGTTGATGACCTCCATGGCGCCGGTGATGAGATAGAGCACCAGGTAGACCATTCGCGATAGTTGGCGGGAAAACAGCCGGATGTCGGCCGCTTGAGCGGGTGGGCAGGTCAGCAGCCACCAACGGAACCGCGCCACGATCAAGCCGCAAAGCAATAGACCGAACAGCGCATGCACCGCCGTCCTCGACTCGACGAGCGGGGTGAGCCAAGAATCGGGCAGGAGGCCGAGCACGCCCACTAGGACAATCAGCCCTCCCAGACCGCAATACAGAGCGATGTCTCGCTGGCCCCAGTGGGGCTTGCCATCCAAGGAGATCAGAGCGGTATTGACGTCGGCATGCATAGTGCGGCTTCCCGGCTCCCACATCGACGGGGCTGCAACTACATCACATCTTACTTTGTAATGCAAAGAAAGATGAGGTTGCGATGCGGGCGCAAAGATTGTGCAACAAATGGCTACCGCGCCGCGTGCAGCTCGATGCCGCGCGGCTCGATGCGCATAGGGTTGCGCTCCAGCAGGGCGCTGATCTGCGTTCCGAAATAAGCCTGCGGTTGCGAGGGCGTCTCGTGCTCCTGCCGCTCGCGCTCGGCGATGGCGGCCTTGGCCGCGGCGAACGCATCTTGCAAGGTTCTCGCGCGCGGCAGCGCGTCGCGATAGAAGGCCTCCCCGAAGTAGGTCATGTCCCTGTCGTCGGAGCAGCCGAAGGAAGTTCGGTCGGGCGCCGCGGCGGCGATCACGATGGTGTCGGGATCCTCGAGCGGCTGGATGAACGCGCCGGCATAGCAGGCGGATATCACTATGATGCGGCGTCGGATGCCGGAATCCCGCAGCGCGGCGGTGAGGTCGTCGTCCGTCAGCTGCTCGAGCTGCAAGCCGCCACTCGATACCGAGAGCGATGCGTCGTCGGCACCGTGAGATGAGATAGCCAGGAACAGGATGTCCCGATCCGGGTTCATTTTTTCCGAGATCGCCTTGAGCGCATAGGCCAGCCCGCTCGCCGTGGCGATCGGATAGGTATCGATGTCGCGGCGATCATTGATCAGCAGCAACTGATGGCCGGCGGTCGCGAAGCGGTCGTCAACGACGTGCGCGGCGAGCTTGATCTCATCGGCGAACACGTGCTCTTCGGCCACACCGGCAAACCCCACGAAGTACACTGCGGGAGAGCCGCCGAGATCGGGATGCATGGCGTCGACGACCTGGTCAATCTGCGTGCGCTCGTCGAACAAGAGCGACTCCGCGACCAGCGGCGAAAGCTGCGAGTCATTTGTCTCGTCCGCCTCATCGTTGACGGCCGCGGGCGTCCACAGCCAGGGGCTCAAATCGGCGGTGCGGCCAAATGGCAGCAACGCGGCGAGTGCCACCACCAGCACGAGCGCGGCGCGGGGTTGGAAAGCGCCCGAGAGCACGCGCGTCGCGTTCGCGAGGTACGCGATGCCGTACAGGACCAGGAGCGCGCAAGCGACTCGCGCGGCCACACCATCCCACCGCGCATCGATGATGAAACCCGCGGCGATCACGACCGGCAGGAGAGCGACCACGATGAACAGAACGCAACGGAAATCGCCCCGCGGCCGCAGGCTCCGTGCCAGGGCGAACGCGATGCCGAGCACCGCACAGGCATACAGCGCAATGATGGCCACGGCCGTCGGCTCGAAATGGGCGCCCGGTCCCGCGCGGCGGTAGTCGAGTCCGATCCAGAGGGCCAGCGAGACGAGGGCGCACACCGTGACGGCGCCGTCGGTCGCGACGCGCGGTATGTCGCCGGCCGGCTTTCGCAAACTCAAAAGGCGAGAAACTAGCGGGAGCCAGGCGAACAGACGCGGTGAGCCCATGACTTGAAAGTATATACTTGCCTCACCGGAGAGCCCTTATGACCTCGATCGCACCTCGAAGCGCCGAATCTCCCGCAACGCGCGGAGTGTCGAGCCTTCTGACCCCGCAGCAAATCGCTCACTACGCGAGCAAGGCCTGGGTTGCGGTCCCGGGCTTTTTCTCGCCGGAACAGACGGCGCAGATCTCCGCCTGGGTGGAGGAGCTCGAGCGCCGGCCCGAGCGGCCCGGCGCCGAGATGGTCTACCACGAGCCCAAGCTCAACGATCCGTCGGTGCGCCTGGTGCAGAGAATCGAGAACTTCTGCGCGTTTCATTCGGGGTTCCGGGAGCTCGTGCAGGATCGGCTGAAGGGAGCGATCGAGGTGCTGATGGGCGAGCCGGCGTTGCTGTTCAAGGACAAGATCAACTTCAAGATGGCGGGGGGCGCAGGCTTCGAGGCGCATCAGGACCAGCAGGCAGGATGGTCGGTCTATGCGCCCTTGTTCGTGACCGCGCTGGTGTCGATCGACGCCGCGACGCTCGCCAACGGCTGTCTCGAGATCGCCGATGCGCCGCGCGTCGCCGGCTTGATCGGAGAGGAGTGGAAGCCTCTCACGCGTGCCCAGCTGGCGGGCTACCCAATGATTCCGGTTCCGTGCGCGCCGGGCGACGTGCTGTTCTTCGACAGCTACGTGCCGCATGCCTCCAAGGCCAACGAGACGGACAGCGCGCGGCGCATCCTTTATTTGACGTACAACGCGGCATCGTACGGCGATCATCGCGCGCAATATTTCGCCGACAAGCGGGCGAATTTCCCCCCCGACATCGAGCGCAAGCCCGGAACGGATTATCGTTTCAGGGTGTGAACTTCCGCGCGCCGCCGCGCGCGGTGAGGCGTGCGCGGGCCGGCCTACACGAACCGGCCTAGGCCGCCCGGTCAAGCCTCGCGGGCGTGCAGGAAGCGGAAGAACTCGACGCCTTCGCGCAGACGCCGCTTCGTCATCTCCCAGCTCCTCATCATTTCCGTCGTCATTTCGACGATCTTGCGCGGCCGGAAATAGAAGCGCCGGTAGAATACTTCCACCGACTTGTAGATCTCCTCGGCATTCAGACCCGGGTAGCTGAGGGGCGAGAGCTGTACGCCCTGCTTGTTGACGAGCTTTGCTGCATCGGTCTCGGTGAGCCAGCCGTTGTCGACCGCCTGCTTGTAGAGCTCCGTACCGGGGTAAGGCGCCGCCAGCGAGACCTGGATGGTGTGCGGGTTGATGTCCACGGCGTACTCGATGGTCTCGCGGATCGTCTCCCTCGTCTCGCCGGGAAGGCCGAGAATGAACGTTCCGTGGATCGCGATGCCGAGCTTGCGGCAATCCGCAGTGAAGCGCCGCGCGATGTCCGTCCGCAGCCCCTTGCGGATGTTGTGGAGGATCTGATCGTTGCCCGACTCGTAGCCGACGAGAAGCAGCCGCAGCCCATTGTCCTTCATCACTTTGAGCGTCTGATAGGGTACGTTCGCCTTCGCGTTGCAGGACCAAGTCACGCCGAGCTTGCCCAGGCCGCGAGCGATTTCTTCGGCGCGCGGACGGAAATCGGTGAAGGTGTCGTCGTCGAAGAAAATCTCCTTCACCTGCGGCATGTTCTCCTTGATCCAGCGCACCTCGTCGATGACGTTTTGTGGGCTGCGCACGCGATAGCGGTGACCGCCCACCGTCTGCGGCCATAAGCAGAACGTGCATTTGGAACGGCAGCCGCGGCCGGTGTAAACGGAGACGTAGGGATGCTTCAGATAGCCGATGAAGTAATTCTCGATCTTGAGATCGCGCAGATAGACCGGGGCCACCCAGGGCAGAGCATCCATATCCTCGATCATGGGGCGCGGCGGATTGTGCTGGAGGCTCCCGTCCGCGCGCCTGAAGCTCAATCCCGCAATGCCGTCGAGGGGGAGGCCGTCGGCCACGTCTTTGCAGGTGTAGTCGAATTCCTCACGCGCGACGAAGTCGACGGCTTTCGAGGCGGCGAGGGAACCCGCCGGATCGACCGCCACTTGTGCGCCCACCATGCCGATGAGCAACTGGGGGTTGGCTTCCTTGAGCAGCTCCGCGACGCGTCCGTCTTTCAGGAACGACGGTGCGCTCGTGTGCATGATGACAAGGTCGTAGTCCTTCGCCACGGCGAGCACATCCTCGATCGGCGTGCCGTCCGCGGGCGCATCGATCAGCTTGCTGTCCGGGATGAGGGCCGCCGGCTGCGCCAGCCAGGTCGGATACCAGAACGAGCGAATCTCGCGCTTCGCTTGATAGCGCGAGCCTGCTCCGCCGTCGAATCCGTCGAAAGAGGGCGGGTGAAGGAACAAGGTTTTCATGGTGCTGCTCTTTGAATTTCCATCGTATATCTTCGCCGCCTCGGGAGCGGCTCGCAAGCCGCAGCGCGGCGGGCCGTCAGACGCTTCTGACCGATCGAACGCGCTCGGGGTTCTTCACCGACCACCAGTCATCGACGCTCGCGCTGATTCCAGCGAGATCGAGGCCGGCCGCGGCGAGGCAAGTCTCGCGCGAGCCATGCTCGATGAACCGGTCCGGTATGCCCAGCTGCAACAAGGGCACGAGCACCCCGCGGGCCGCGAGCACTTCACCGACCGCAGAGCCGGCGCCGCCCATCACGGCGTTTTCCTCGATCGTGACGATGGCGCGATGCCGCGTCGCGATTTCGACGACGAGCTCTTCATCCAGCGGCTTGATGAAGCGCATGTTGACGAGCGTCGCATCGAGGCGCTCGGCCACCTTGCGGGCGGACTCCACCAGCGCGCCGAACGCGAGAATGGCGAGCCCGCTGCGCCCCTCGCGCCGATACTGCGCCCGGCCGACAGGGAGTGCAGTCATTTCGGCGACGATCGGCACGCCCGGGCCGGTGCCGCGCGGGTAGCGCACTGCGGACGGCACGGACAGGGTGGTACCGGTGTAGAGCATCTGGCGGCACTCGTTTTCATCGGCCGGCGCCATGATCACCATGTTCGGAATGCAGCGCAGAAAGCTCAGATCGTAGCTTCCCTGATGTGTGGCGCCGTCACTGCCGACCAGACCCGCTCGATCGAGGGCGAACACCACCGGCAACTTCTGCAACGCCACGTCATGAATCAGCTGATCGTAGGCGCGCTGCAGGAACGTCGAGTAAATTGCCACGATCGGAATGAACCCTTCCGCGGCAAGGCCGGCCGCGAAAGTCACCGCGTGTTGCTCCGCGATAGCCACGTCGAAGTAGCGGTCGGGAAAGCGCTTCGAGTACTCGACGAGGCCCGAGCCCTCACGCATCGCCGGTGTGACGCCGATGATCTTCGGCTCGATCTCGGCCATGTCGCACAGCCATTGCCCGAACACTTGCGAATAGGATGGCCCGCTGCTTGCCTCCTTGAAGATCTTGCCGCTGGCGGGATCGAACGGACCGGGGCCGTGCCATTTGATCGGATCCGCTTCTGCAGGGGCATAGCCTTTGCCTTTGCGGGTGACGACATGCAGGAACTGGGGCCCGCGCAGCTTCTTCACGTTGCCGAGCGTGCTCACCAGTGCTTTGATGTCGTGGCCATCGACGGGTCCTATGTAATTGAACCCCATCTCCTCGAACAAGGTGCCGGGCAGCACCATACCCTTCAAATGCTCCTCGGAGCGGCGCGCGAGCTCCCACACCGTCGGCATTTGCCGCAGCACTTTCTTGCCGCCTTCCCGCAGCTGCGCATACATGCGCCCGGAGAGGGCGCGAGCAAGGTAATTCGACAGCGCGCCGACGTTCTCGGAGATCGACATGTCGTTGTCGTTCAAGATGATCAGCAAATCCGTCGACAGCGAGCCCGCGTGATTCAGCGCCTCGAACGCCATTCCCGCCGTGAGAGCGCCGTCGCCGATGATCGCAACGGCCCGGCGGTCCTCTCCGCGCTTGGCCGACGCGACCGCCATGCCGAGGGCGGCGCTGATCGAAGTGCTCGAGTGACCGACGCCGAAGGTATCGTATTCACTCTCGCCACGGGCTGGAAAGGGTGCGAGGCCGCCGTGCTGCTTGATGGTGTGCAGCAGTTCGCGTCGCCCGGTGAGCACCTTGTGCGGGTACGCCTGATGACCCACGTCCCACACCAACCGGTCGTAGGGCGTGTTGAAAATGTAATGCAGCGCCACGGTCAGTTCGACCGTTCCCAGACCGGCTGCGAAGTGGCCCCCGCGGGTCGAGACGCTCTGAATGAGGAACTGCCGCAGCTCATCCGCCACGGCGGTAAGCCTAGAGGCCGGCAACCGCCGTAGATCCTCGGGCACGTGGATGGACTCGAGCAGGGGATAACTATTGGGCGGGGGGGTCATTTATGCCAGTTTATACCAGCCGCCGCTCCGGCCGGTATCGGCATACGCTCTTTTGTCGCACAGGCGCCACCGTCGTGAAGCGACGTTGCGGCAGCGCGGCCCTACCCGCTATAGTTACGAGTGGGTTACAGGCAGCTCCCCTCCGGATGGTTGTGGGTATTAGGCGCCACACCTGGCCCACAGGTGTCATTGCGCTGACTTTCCGAGATACTGCTCTTATGGTGGATTCCGGCATCACCGATGAAGGTTATCAAGACCAGATCCTGCCCCACGTCTCGCGCACGTTCGCGCTGACGATCCCGCAGCTCCCGGCGCCCCTGAAGGCGGCGGTGACGAATGCCTATCTGCTGTGTCGTATCGCCGACACCATCGAGGACGAGCCGGCCCTGTCGCCGGCCGATACGCTCGCACTCCTCGAGCGTTTCAAAGCGGTGGTAGCGGGGCGCGGCGACGCTGCCGCGCTGGCCGCAGACGTCGAGAAACGCCTTTCCGGACGCACCCTCGCGACGGAGCGCGACCTCATCGTGAACATGGCGCGGGTGCTCAACGTCACGGCCTCGCTGTCGCTGCCGCAGCGCTCGGCGATCCAGCGCTGCGTCGATCTCATGTGCTACGGAATGCCGCGTTTTCAGTCGGCGACGAGTCTGGAAGGCCTCTCCCGGCGGAGCGATCTGGATGAATATTGCTATTACGTGGCGGGGGTGGTCGGTGACATGCTGACCGAACTCTTCTGCGAATACTCGTCGGACATTGCCAAGAACCGCGCGCAGCTTTCCAGGCTTGCCGTGTCCTTCGCGGAGGGGCTGCAAATGACCAACATCCTGAAGGATGTCTGGGAAGATCGCAGCCGCGGCGCCTGCTGGCTGCCGCGAGAGGTCTTCGCGCCTCACCACGTGGATCTCGGGCGCCTTTCGCCCGAGACCGCCGGCCCCGGATTCGATGCCGGTATGCGTGAGCTCATCGGCGTGTCGCATGCGCATCTGCGCAACGCCTTGGATTACACCTTGTTCATTCCGGCTGCGGAGACCGGCATCCGGCGGTTTTGTTTATGGGCGATCGGACTCGCGGTGCTTACATTGCAAAAAATTCATAATAATCCCGGCTTTACGGCCGGATCTCAGGTCAAGATCTCGCGCTCCGCGGTGTCTTGGACGCGTTTTTTCGCGAACCTCTCGGTCCGCAACGATTGGCTGCTGCGCCGCCTGTTCGCGTGGGGCGCACGTGGACTGCCGCTCGCCGGGCTCTCCGAGGTGCGTCGGCCGCAGCCCGGCCGCGCCGATGTCGAGGCTCGGCCGATCGATGAGTTTGCAGCGGTTCACGGCGCGGAGCCGGTGCGCCGCCGCTCCTACGGGAGCTCGGGAACATGAGTCGCATCGCAGAGAAACCCTCACCGGTCCCGGCGCCAAGCCCCGCACGCGGCGACGTCGTCGCTCTGACACTCACCAAGACGGTCTCGACGCTGCTCGACCGAGCCATCGCGAACGCGCGCGATGCGATGGTCGGTCGACAGAGCGCCGAAGGCTATTGGCTGTTCGAGCTCGAAGCGGACTGCACGATCCCGGCGGAGTACATCATGATGATGCACTTCCTGGACGAGATCGATCCCGTACTCGAGACCAAGATCGCCGCGTATCTGCGCGCGCATCAGATGCCGAACGGTGGCTGGCCGCTGTACCAGGGCGGCGACTTGAATATTAGCTGTACGGTGAAGGCCTACTATGCGCTCAAGCTCGCCGGCGACGACATCAACGCGCCGCACATGGCGCGGGCGCGGGCCGCGATTCTCGAGCGCGGCGGCGCGGCGCGCTCGAACGTCTTCACGCGCATTGCGCTCGCCCTTTTCGGCCAGATTCCGTGGCACGGGGTGCCGTACATCCCCGTCGAGATCATGCTGCTGCCGAAGTGGTTCTTCTTCCACCTCGACAAAGTCTCGTACTGGTCGCGCACTGTCATGGTGCCGCTGTTCGTCCTGTGCTCGCGCAAGCCTCTCGCAAAGAATCCGCGCGGGGTGCATATCCGCGAGCTGTTTACCAAGCCCCCCGAGAAGGAGCGCGATTACTTCCGCGACAGCAAGAAGCTCGGCGGGTTGCTCGGCCGGGTCATGCTCGTGGTCGAGCGTATCGGCCGCCGTCTCGATCCGCTCATCTCGAAAGCCATGCGCGAGCGCGCGACCAAGCGTGCCGAGGAGTGGATGCTCGAGCGCTTGAACGGTGAGGACGGATTGGGAGCGATTTTTCCCGCCATGGTCAACGCAGTCGAGGTGATGACCATCCTAGGCTACCCCGCCGATGACCCGCGCCTGGTCACGGCGAAGCGTGCGCTCCAGAAGCTCCTGGTGGTCGGTCCGGCGAGTGCCTACTGCCAACCTTGCGTCTCTCCGGTGTGGGATACCGCGTTGACTGTTCGCGCGATGCAGGAGGTGGGAGACGATGTCGCGCTCGAGGCCGCGACCGCTGCGCTCGACTGGCTCAAGGACGAGCAGCTGCTCGACGAGCCCGGCGACTGGCGGGTCGACCGTCCGCACCTCAAGGGTGGCGGCTGGGCGTTTCAATTTGCCAACGACTACTACCCCGATCTCGACGATACCGCCGTGGTCGCCTGGGCCATGCATCAAGCGCCCAATGCGGCCGAATACACGGAGAGCGTGTCGCGCGCGCTCGACTGGCTGGCGGGCATGCAGAGCAAGAACGGCGGATTCGCCGCGTTCGACGCCGACAACACCTCTTACTACCTCAACAAGATTCCCTTTGCCGATCACGGCGCTTTGCTCGATCCACCGACCAGCGACGTGAGCGCCCGCGTCGTAACGGTGCTCGGCCTCATCGGCCGCCCGCAGGATCGGCCCGTGCTCGAGCGCGCGATTGCCTATCTGCGCGCCGAGCAGGAGGCGGACGGCTCGTGGTTCGGACGATGGGGCACGAACTACATTTATGGCACCTGGTCGGTGCTCACGGCGTTCGCGCAGGCGGGCGTTCCCGGGGACGATCCGGCGGTGCGGCGGGCCGTGGATTGGCTCCTCACGAGGCAGAACTCGGATGGCGGGTGGGGCGAGACCAACGACAGCTACTTGAAGGGCGGGCGCGGCCGCCGAGTGGCCAGCACGCCGTATCAGACCGCCTGGGCACTGCTCGCCTTGCTGGCTGCCGGGGAGGCGCAATCCGATGCGGCGCGGCGCGCGGTGAATCACCTGTTGCGCAGCCAGGAAGCGGATGGCCTGTGGAGCGATGCGACCTTCACGGCCCCCGGGTTCCCACGCGTGTTCTATCTGAAGTATCACGGCTACTGCGGCTACTTCCCGCTCTGGGCGCTCAGCAGCTACCGCACCTTGATTCGGGCCGGGACCGCGAATTGAATGCGGCGGGCGTCGTCGCGGCGCTGGCCGCGGAGGCGCGAGTGCTCGGCCCTTCGCAACCTCGGGGCGAGGGATTGGCCGTGCTCGCGGACGGCAATCTCGTGGCCGTGAGCGGCATGGGGCCCAGGGCGGCGCGTAGTGCCGCACAACGCCTCATCGACGCGGGTGCCACCTCACTCGTAAGCTGGGGATTGGCCGGAGGCCTCGATCCCGAGCTCGAGGCAGGCGCGGTGTGCGTGCCGCGCGAGGTCATTGCCGCGGACGGCAGCCGTTTTCGCACGGCGCGTTCCTGGCAGGAGTCCCTTTCTTCCTCGGTTCCGCGTGGCAGTTGCGTCGGCAATGACGCGCTGCTCACGGCCGATCACGCCCTCGAAACCACGGCGGACAAGAGTGCCGCCCGGCGCGCAACGGGCGCCTGCGCCGTCGACATGGAAAGCTCGGCGGTGGCGCAAGTGGCCGAGGCCCACGGCGTGCCCTTCATCGCCGTGCGCGTCATCGTCGACACCGCGCGCGACAGCGTTCCGCCGGCAGTGGCCGGAGCGAGCCGTGCAGGGAAGGTTCGACTCGGCCGATTGATCCTCGGCATGATTCGCTCACCGGTGCAGATCGCATCGCTCCTGCGCCTGGCGCGCCGCTACCGCGTGGCGCTGCGTTCGCTGCAGGCGGTTGCCGCCGTGGGCAAGCTCGAGCCGCCGTCTCCAGGCGCGAGTCGAGCGTGAGAGCGCTGGTCTCGGGCGCCACGGGTTTCGTCGGCGCCGCAGTCGCGAGAGCGTTGCTGCGCGAGGGCTGGCAGGTGCGGGCGCTCGCGCGCACGGGTTCCGACCGCAGCAACCTCGAGGGCCTGCGGCTCGAGATCGCGGTGGGCGACCTCAACGATCCGCTCTCGCTCGAGCCGGCGATGGCGGACTGCCGCGCACTGTTCCACGTCGCCGCCGACTACCGGCTCGGTGCGCGCGACCCCGAGCCGCTCTACCGTACCAACGTCGAGGGGACGCGCAACATCCTCGCGGCGGCACGGCGTGCGGGCGTCGCGCGCAGCGTCTACACGAGCAGCGTTGCGACAATCGGGATTCCCGCGGATGGCACGCCCGGCAACGAGGCGACGCCGGTCGGACTCGAGGCCATGATCGGCCATTACAAGCGATCGAAGTTTCTAGCCGAGCGCGCGGTTCTCGAGGAGGCGCGCGCGGGGCTGTCGGTGGTCATCGTCAACCCGTCGACCCCGGTCGGCCCGGGAGACGTGAAGCCGACGCCCACCGGTCAGGTGGTGCTCGATGCGGCGTGTGGCCGGATGCCGGCGTATGTCGATACGGGGCTCAACATCGTGCACGTCGACGACGTCGCCCGCGGACACCTGCTCGCCTTCGAGCGCGGCCTCGCCGGTGAGCGCTACATCCTGGGCGGTGAGGACATGAGCTTGCGGGAAATACTCGCGGTGATCGCGCGCCTGGTGGGCCGCGCCCCGCCGCGCGTTCGTCTGCCCTACGCAGCGGTGCTGCCCATCGCGTATGTCGCGGAAGCGTTGTCCGGACTGTCCGGACGCACCGGCCGCATCACCTTGGAGGGCGTGCGCATGTCGCGCAAGCGCATGTTCTTCTCGAGCGTCAAGGCGCAGCGCGAGCTCGGCTATGCGTGGCGGCCGCCGGTCGAGGCGTTCGCAGATGCGGTGCAATGGTTTCGCGAGCGCGGGCTCATTCCGGGTCGATGATATCGCCGACGAGCGCGCGACGGCCTTCGACGGCCTGCGAAATCACGAGGATGGGTACGCCGAGCGCAATGTCCCGCGCCCGCTTCAACAAAGAAACCGCGAGCCCGAATTCCGGCCCGACGCCTAAAAGCGGCGCGAGAAGCGCGTAGGACGCTTCCTGAACACCCAGTCCGCTCGGAACGAGCACTGCGGCACTGCGCACTGCGCCGACGAAGGCCTCGACCGCGATCGTCGACAAGGGATCGACGTGCGCCCCCATCAGGCGAAAGGCAATCCACGTTCCCGCCCCGCTCGCGATCCAGGCGGTCAGATGCAGCGCGCACGAGACTGTAACGCGTGAGCGCGTAGCGTGAATGGCATCGAGCTCCGCGCCCACGGCACCCGTGTGCGCGGCGGCCCGCGGCAGGAGGCGGGCGGCGATGCGGGAGGTGAGGCCGTGGCCATAGCGCTGCAGGGCGAGCAGCACCGCACCGGCGAATACCGCCATCGCAAGCCCGATCAGGACGAATTTGCCGAGCGAGGCTGAGAGGGCCGTGGACGGCACGTGCTTGCTCAGAATGCCGAGACCGAGTCCGATGAAGGCGATTTGCGCGAGCAGCTCCGTGGTCACATCGACGATGGTCGATGCGAAGGCGAGGGGGGCGGGCACGCCATGCAGGATGGTCGCGCGCGCGCCGAGTGCGATGCCGCCGATATGCGAAAAGGGCAAGAGGTCACCGGCCGCTTCCCGGACCATTCTCGCCCAGACGAAAACGCCGAAATACGGCCCGCCGCCGCCCGGCAGCAGGACGATCCACGCCGCCGCGAGGAGCGGAGACATCGAAAGACCGTAGAGGCACAGCAAGCCGAAGCCGCCGAAGCCCGTGCGAGCCACGGCCGAGGCGACCGTGCCGAACCCGATGTGAACGACGACGTAGAGAGCGAGGCAGACGCCCAGAGCGGCGACGATGGCGACGCGCCACTTCACGCCGTGCCCTCGTCAAGCCGCGCGATGGAGAGGGGCATCCTCCGCCCGCGGACTCGCGAAATCGCCGAAGCCGCCGAGCTCGACCGCTCGCCCACGACAGGCCGCCGCAACTTCCGGCGCGGTCAGCGCCTCGAGCTCCTCGCGGTAGCGGTATCCGGGCGCGCAGCCCGGGTAGGGGCCGGTGGCGGGGTGCAGATAGAGCTCGCTCGTCCCTGGCGGCAGGTGCGTGATGAGGCCGCACAGCCGATCCCGCGTCATGGCGCCGGACCACTGCAACCCAAACACGCGGTCGCAAGTGAACAGTCCGGCGGCCCGAAAGCGCCGCCGCAGCAGGAGCGCCCATGGCGCGAGGGCGAGCGAGGGCATGCGCGGCGTTCTCGGCTCGATCTTGCGCAGGACCGCGACAGGCTCGAGCGGCACGCGCGCTGCGCGCAGCCCGAAGCGGCGTCCGATGCTCGCGATCAGGCTGCCGACGAGCGGATGCAGGTGATAGTGCTTGTGGGCGTTGCAATGATCGAGCGTGAGGCCTGTGGCACGAAATGCCTCGAACTGGGCTGTGATCTCGGCGGCGAGTTGACGCCGGGCTTCCCCGCTGGTCGCGAACAAGGCGCCCATCGTGGTCATGTCGCAACGGAACGATCCATTCGAATCCACCAGCCGGGAAATGCAGTCGGGCGGCAGTACCGGGCAGCCCTCGACCAGCACCACATGCAGTCCCACCCGCAGAGTGGGGTTGCGGCGTGCGCGTGCCACGGCGTCGTCCGCCGCCGGCCCGCTCACCATCAAGCTCGCCGCAGTGAGAATGCCCGCTCGATGTGCCGTCTCCACGGCCTCGTTCACTTCGAGCGCGGCTCCGAAGTCGTCCGCCGTGACGATCAGACGCTGCACGCCGCGGGGCCCTCAGGCCGATGCCGCGGCGGCCGCTGTCGCGACCGCGGTCATGGCGCGGCTGTCATTGGGTAATTCTCACCACCGGCTGCACCGAGCCGTCGCGGGTCACGCGGAACCGATCGTCACGCCAGTGAACTCGACGCGTGACGAATCCCCAGGCCCAAAGTCCCAGGCTGAGCGCTTCCCGAAGCGGCAGCACCGCGAAATCGCGCGCAACGCCCGATACCGTGCCGCGCACCCGCAGATGCAGCACGATCCGGCCAAGCGCGGTGACGACGAGCAGCAGAATCGTGGGCCACGCGCCCGCCGAGAGCGCGCAACCGAGCAGTGCGACCGGAACGCTGAACGTGATGAACGACAGGCTGTAGCCGAGCGGGCGCACCGTGCGGATGGTGCGGAGCCAGCGCAGCTCGTGCCTCACCAGATCGCCGAAGCTGCGCTCATCGACGCACGTCTCGACCACCACGTCTGATAGAACCGTGCGCAACCCGCACGCACGCGTGAGCTCGCCCAGGCGGTAATCATCCGCGAGCTGATTCGCGATGGCCGCAAACCCGCCGATGGCCGCGAGCACGTGCCGGCGCAGCGCGATGGTGACACCGAAGGCGAATGCTCGCGATCCGGACAGGGCTGCAACACGCACCGAGGGAATGAACCAGTCGTTGATGAACATCGAGCCAAGAAGCGACCACAACCCGCCGCGCGGCACTCCCCGATAAGGACAGGTGACGATGCCGACGTCGGGATCGAGCAGCGGCGGCACGATCCTCGATAGATAGTCGCGGGGCACTCGCACGTCGCTGTCGGAGATGACGAGAAAGTCGTGGCGGGCGATCGCCATCATGTTCATGAGATTGCTCACCTTGCGGCTGCTTCCATGCTGACGCCGGTCGACCACCAGCTTCAAGTCGAGATCTGGAAACTCACGCTGCAGCCGGCCGACCACCTCGGCGGCGGGATCGTCGCCATCGGCCACGCCGAACACGATCTGAAGTTGCGGATAGTCCTGCTCGCAAAAGGAGCGCAGGCATTCGTAGAGCTCGTGCTCGTCGCCGCACAGGGGCTTCAGGACCGTAACGGCGGGGGCCTCGCCGGGGTGCACCCCGTAGTCCGCTTTCAGCCGAACGCGCACCGCGATGGCGGCGGCCACCGTATACGCCGCGGCGCTCGCTGCGGCTGCGATGCCGCACCAGTACATCCACAAGTGACTCGTCATCAAGCGAAAACTCTAGAGTTGGCAAACCCTGGCGCTGGCGCGAAAGTTTCGCAAGAAGCTATGATCCGAGTTCGTTGTAGGCGGTGAAGCAAGCCGGTCGGGTTATTGGTATGGATGAGCTTAGGCATGTGAATCGTCTCGGTGACGATGGGATTATGGCAGATTTGGATGCCTTGATCCTCGTCGACGAAGCCGATCGTCGACTGGGGCACTTGAGCAAAGAAGCGTGCCACGAAGGACGCGGCGTCCTGCATCGTGCATTCTCATTACTGATTTTTAATTGCCGCGGCGAGTTGCTGGTGCAGCAACGGGCGCCGTCCAAGCGTCTCTGGCCGCTCTACTGGTCCAATAGTTGCTGTAGCCATCCGCGCATCATGGAGAGCATGGAGGTCGCCACCCGGCGGCGCCTGCTCGAGGAGCTCGGAATCCGCTGCCCCCTGCATTTTTTGTTCAAATTTCAGTACCACGCGCAATTCGACGAGACGGGTGCGGAACACGAGCTCTGCTCGGTCTTCATCGGGCGCTGCGACGGCCCCCTGGACGTCAACCGCGGAGAAATCCACGACTGGCGCTGGATCAGCCCCGATGTCCTACAGCGGCACATGTCGGGGTCCGACAGGTCCCGGTACACCCCCTGGTTTGCGTTGGAATGGGCCAGAATCTGGCAGGATCACCGTCCCGCCGTGCTTGCCCTGACCTCTTGATGAGTCAATCTTAATGTCGCGCCGGACACCCGCTGCGCGGTAACATACAGTATGGCAATTCCTCTCCTGCAAGTTTACCGGGTGGCCAAGTACCTGGCCGGGCGCAAACTTCGTGGCGTAAAGCGCTACCCTCTCGTGCTCATGCTGGAGCCCTTGTTCCAGTGCAATCTCGCGTGTGCGGGATGCGGAAAGATCGACTACCCGAAAGAGATCCTGCAGAAGCGCGTGAGCGTCGCGGATGCCCTCAAGGCGGTCGATGAGTGCGGCGCACCGATGGTCTCCATTCCCGGCGGCGAGCCGCTCATCCACAAGGAGATGCCGCAGATCGTCCAAGGTATCGTGGCGCGCAAGAAGTTCATATATCTGTGCACCAATGCGATCCTGCTCGCGAAGCACATCGACGAGTACCAGCCTTCTCCATACCTGACGTTCTCGATTCACCTCGACGGCAACCGCGAGCGGCACGACGAATCCGTGTGTCAGGAAGGCGTTTACGACAAGGCCATCGCCGCCATCCAGCTCGCGCGCAGCAAGGGTTTTCGCGTCACCATCAACTGCACGCTGTTCAACGGCGAGGATCCGGATGCGGTAGCCGATTTCTTCGACACGGCCATGGGCCTCGGAATCGAGGGCATCACGGTCTCGCCGGGCTACAGCTATCACCATGCGCCGCGGCAGGATGTGTTCCTCGGGCGTCACGCGAGCAAGCAGCTGTTTCGCGAGATCTTCAAGCGCCGCCGCCGCTCGTCCAGCAAGTCCTGGTCCTTCAATCATTCAAGCCTGTTCCTGGACTTTCTCGCGGGTAACCAGGCCTATCAGTGCACGCCCTGGAGCAATCCCACGTACAACGTGTTCGGATGGCAGCGGCCCTGCTATCTGCTCACGGATGAGGGCTATGCTCCAACCTACAAATCGCTGATCGAGGAGACCGAGTGGGAGCGCTACGGCGTCGGCAAGAACCCCCGCTGCGACAACTGCATGGCGCACTGCGGTTTCGAGGGTACGGCCGTCAACGATGCATTCAGTCATCCGCTCAAGGCGTTCTTGACCTCGTTGAGGGGGCCCAAACTGGCGGGTCCGATGGCGCCCGAGCTGCCGATTCGTTATGCCGAAGGCACCGCCCATCCCACGGTTGCCGCGATCCCGGTGAGCGAGATCAAGCACCTGAACCGCGAGTCCGAGGATTCCGCGGGAGTGGCGGCGACCCGCTGAGGGCGCCCGCCGCGGCGGCCGGAGAGACCGGGTGAGCGAAGCAAGTCGCCGGACCGGCGAACAGCCGAGCGATACGTTCGCGGCGGACCTCAAGGCTTGGCAATCGCGCATGGAGCGTGCCCTCGACAAGCGTCTTCCGGGGGCCGACGAAGTCCCCCAGCGTCTGCATCAGGCGATGCGCTACAGCGTGCTCGGCGGCGGCAAGCGCATCCGGCCCGCGCTCATGTTTGCCACTGCGCGAACGCTCGGTCTCACCGAGGATCAGGTCGAGGCGGCTGCTTGCGCGGTTGAGCTGATCCACGTGTATTCGCTGGTGCACGACGACCTTCCGGCCATGGACGACGACGATCTGCGCCGCGGGCGGCCCACCTGCCACAAGGCCTACGACGAGGCCACGGCGATCCTGGTCGGCGATGCGCTCCAACCCCTCGCCTTTCAGATTCTCGCACGCGATTCCGCGCTGCCTGCCTCGCCGGCGGTGCGCCTGCGCCTGATCGACCTGTTGAGCGAGGCGAGCGGCACGTTCGGCATGGCGGGTGGCCAGGCCATCGATCTCGAGGTGCAAGGCAAGCAGCTCGATATCGCAGAGGTCGAGGACATGCACGCGCGCAAGACCGGTGCCGTCATTCGCGCGAGCGTGCTCATGGCCGCGCTATGCGCCCCGGATCTGCCTGCTTCGCACCACGCCGCATTGACCCGCTTCGCGGCTGCCATCGGCCTCGCCTTTCAGATCCAGGATGATCTCCTCGATCTGCTGGGCGATGTGTCCACGCTCGGCAAGCCGACGGGCGCAGACCGCGAGCACGCCAAGCCCACGCATCCGACGGTCATCGGCATTCCGGCTTCGCAAGAGCGCGTGCATCTGCTGCACAACCAGGCGCTCGACGCGCTGGTTCCGTTCGGCGAGCGCGCCGCGTCATTGCGCTCGCTCGCGAATTGGCTCCTGACTCGCCACTACTGAGTACCTGATCGGCGCGTGAAACGCGCCGCAGCATCACTGTCGGTCATTGGCAACGCCATTGACTCCGTGGGATCCTTACAGGAGATTGCCCGGGGAGGGAAGCATGGTTCACCCCATCAGTCACGCGCGCTTGATGCGCGCGTCGACCGACCGCGTCGAGGCGGCGCTCAAACACGGCGAAGCCGGCGAACAGCTCATCGCTCGTCGCATCCTGGAGAGCGCGACGAGCTGGGAGCAGTGGGAGCGCGCGCATTCCGATCTGATGCGCCGGATCGCGAGCCGCAATGCGCGCCTCCAGGTCGAGGAGCTCAAGCAAACCACGTTTCGGCTTCTGCACGGCAAGGCCCTATTTCAGCATCTCAGTCGAGCGGAAGTGCGGGGCAAGGCGCGCATGCGCTTGCTGGCGCATTTTCGTCCCGGACGCAGCTTCGAGGCGGCGCTGATCTCCGAGCACGGGGAGTACCTGCGCAAGGCCCTGAGCTTTCTCTGCACCAATCATCTCGGCGCGGAGGTGATCGGCGATCCGGCCTTCATCGACCCGATGCAACGCTACGAGGAGCTGTACTGCGAGTACTTCGATTTATATTGCCGGTCTTTGCTGGGCACTCCCGAAGAGACCGATTCCCAGCGCGACCTCTTGCCGCTCCTCAAGCATCAGCTCGGTGAGCATCGCGCGGCGATACTCGATCCGCGCGGCCCGCAGACGTTCTTGAGGCGCGAGGCGGCGTTGCGCCGTCCCACCGGCGACACTCAGCGCCTGCCGTCCCTGGGACGCCCGAAGCGCAGTTAACCCCGTCACACGCGCTCGCGCGCTTTGTTAAACTGCGCCGCGAGAAGAATCGGTCCGGTGGTTTGGGGTGCATGGGGCGCCCGCATGCGCGCGCATGCATCCACACGCGCGGCCGTTGCGAATAAGTAAGGTGGGTATGAGTCCGACGGTCCTCCAACGCATGGCAAGTGGAGATCCCGCCGCCGTGCGCGAGTGCATGGATCGGTATGGAGCCCTGGTATGGAGTCTCGCCAGGCGTTTGTCGCGCACCGCGTCGGACGCGGAAGACGCGGCTCAGGAAATCTTCTTGGACATCTGGCGCAGTGCGGCCCGCTACGATGCCTCGCGGGGCTCCGACAAAGTGTTCGTGGCGACCATCGCCCGCCGCCGCCTCATCGATCGCATGCGCAAGAAGAGCGGGGAGCCGCCGATGGAGCCCGCTGAAGCGCTTGAATCGGTCGCGTGGTCCGATGCGGGCAGCCTTCCCGAGACCGCGATCGACGCTGCGCATGCCGCACGCGCGCTGCAAGAGCTGCGTCCCGAGCAGCGGCAGGTGCTTGAGTTGGGTTTGATGCACGGACTCAGTCAATCGGAGATCGCATCGCGGTTGAACATGCCGCTGGGAACCGTCAAGTCGCTCATGCGACGGGGTCTCCTGCGGGTGCGCGAACACATGAACATCGACAGCGAGAGCGTCGCCGGGAGGGCCGATGGCTGAGACCGGTCCGCACAAGGAGCCCGACGAGGCCATGCTGGACTTGCTGATCAAGCAAGTGACCGAGGGCCTCTCGCCTGAAGAGCAGCGCGAGCTCGACGTCCTCGACAATGAGGTCGCGAGCGCCTACGCACGCGACCTCGAGCACGCCGCCGCCGCGATCTCCGTCGCCGGCACCGGGCATCCCGAGCCGATGCCTGCCGCCCTGCGCTCGCGCATCGAGACGCAGCTCGAGGCCGCCATGGCTGCCGCCGCACCGACGGACGAGGCGCGCTCGACCACGGTCCGGAGTATCGGTCGGGCGCCGCGCCCACGGGCGCGAAATGCCGCCGGCTGGTGGGCCGCGGCCGCATGTCTCGTGCTCGCAGTGCTCGGTTGGCTGCGCTCGCCCCCGCTCGTGCACGCGCCGGGCGCCGCGCAGACACCGGCGCAGCAACGCGAGGCATTGCTGGCGCGGCCCGGTACCCTGCAGATTCAGCTCGACACGACGGCGGAGCCGGCGGCAGCCGGCGCCAAGGCCGACGTGGTGTGGGATCCACACACTCAGCAAGGCGTCGTGCGATTCGTCGGGCTGAAACCGAACGATCCGTCGCAGCATCAGTATCAGCTCTGGATCTTCGACGGCGACCGTGATCAGCGCTATCCCGTCGACGGCGGCGTCTTCGACGTGCCGCCGAACGCCGCTCAGGTGGTGGTGCCCATCCACGCCGAGGTGCCCGTGCACGCGGCGAAGGCTTTTGCCGTGACGATCGAGAAGCCGGGCGGTGTCGTCGTCTCCGAGCGCGAGCACGTGGTGGCGATCGGCAAGGCGGGCTGAGGGACCGAGCCGCCCGCCGCGGGCGGCCCGCGCGCTACTGGATCGCGAGCTTGCGCTCCTTCGCGGACGGCGGAGTCCACTGATAAATCCAGGTCTCCGTGAGCGGTCTGCCCTCGATGCGCAAGTACATCCTGAGGTCGATGGGCTCGACGGAATCGTCCGTCGGTCGGATGTCGAACAGCGCCCGATAGCCGCCGAACTCCGGGACGTAGTGCGCCGTCACGTGCTCGGTCGTGCCGCGCGAGGTCGTGACCACGGCCATCACCTCCGAGTCTTTCGGCAGTGCCCCGAGCTCACCGCCCACGAAGTCGACGGCAAAATGCCAGGAGTAGTACTGACGCTTCACGCCGACGGTGCCGCCGATCCCCGTGCGCGTCGCGACGGTCTGACCCAGAGGCGAGGAATAGGGCATTTTCTCGCCCCAGTACAGACGATAGCTGAACAAGAGCTCCTGTCCGGGCTTCGGCTTGTCGGCGGGATTCCAGAACACCACGATGTTGTCGAAGGTTTCGTCCACGGTCGGTATTTCGACCAGCTGCACGGCGCCCTTGCCCCACCCTCCGTTGGGCCCGGGCCTCGGCTCGACCCACAAGCTCGGGCGGCGCTCGTAGTACACGCCGTCGTCCTGATAGTGATCGAAATTGCGGTCGCGCTGCAAAAGTCCGAAGCCGCGTGGATTGTCGTCGAAATAGGAATTGAGATGCAGCTGCGGGGGATTGACCAGCGGACGCCAGATCCACTCGCCCGCACCCGTCCACATCGATAATCCGTCCGAGTCGTGAATCTCGGGGCGCCAATCGTTTGCTATGCGACGGTCGTTCTCGCCGTAGAAGAACATGCTGGTGAGCGGCGCGATGCCGATGCGCTCGATCGGCTTGCGCGGGTAGAACGCGGTGTCGATATGCATGATCTGGGTCCCGCCCGGCGTGATCAGAAACCGCACCGCGCCGGCGACGCTCGGTGAGTCGAGCAGGCCGTACAGCGTCAGCGTGCCCGCCTCCTTCGCCGGCCGCTCGAACCAGAACGAGGTGAAGCGCGGAAACTCCTCGGGCCGCGGGAATGCGGTATCGACGGCGAGGGCGCGCGCAGACAGACCGTATTGACGCGTATCCCCGCCGACCGCACGGAAGTAACTTGCGCCGAGAAACGCCGCCACGTCGTCGCGCCAGTCGGTGACGAACTGCACTCGAAAGCCGGCAAACCCCGCGCGATCCTTCATGAGGGACGGATCGACGCCGCTCTTGTCCCACTCGAACATCGCGGGATCGTAGACGATCTCGTGCGCCTGACCGTCTATGACCTCGTACATGTGCACGGGCTCGGTGAAATTGCGCCCGACATGGAAGAACTGCACGCGAAAGGCGAGGCCCGCGTCGGCCCACAGCGCGTGGTCGCCGCGAAAGCGAATGGATTGGTACTCGTTGTAGCCGAGCTTGCCCATGGCGGGTGGCACCACATCCTTGTTGGGTTGGAAGGCATTGCTCGCGAGCCAGTGCGCCTGCCCCTTGAGCCACGCGAAATCAAACGGCTGCTGCGCGCTCGGTGCGCCGGGTACGGGTACGGGTACCGGTACCGGTCCGGCAGCCGGTGTCGGTGCGGGCGTTGGTTGAGCCGCGCGCGCGAGGGAGCCGTAGGCGAGCGTTCCGCCCGCAAGTCCCATGGCCAACTTCTTGATTGCGGCGCGTCGGTCTTTCATTTGCTCAGGATCCTTTGGGGAACGGTGCGGTTTCATATCAGGGAACGCTGCGCGTCGGGGAGCTGCGAGAGCAGGGTGAGCAGCTGCTCGCTGCCCGCCACCTCGACCCGCTCTATCCGTGTGAGCCACCCGACGGCCTCCTCGAGCGAGTGTGCGTCCAGTAGTTTCTGCCGCGCGGTGAAGAAATTGGGATCCGGTTGGCCCGGCGGGTCGGGCGGACGCGGCAAGTTGCCCTCGATGTGCGCCAGCCGCGCTTCGCGGTTGCGCGCGAGATACTTGAGCCCGTCCTCGGGCAAGGCGCGCGCTTCTCTGACGAGATCCGCGCGGCGTCTCACCAGAGACGGCACGCTAACCTCCTCCGGCGTGCGCAAGAGCCCGACCTTGGACAGCGCGCCGCCGATCACTCGCGACCCGCTCGCGCGCGACAAGGGGATGGCGAGCAGCAACCCGAGCAGGGCCGGCGACACCCAGGCGAGCAGTGGCGGCGAGAGAAACCAGAGGATTGCAGCCGTCATGGCGGCGATCAGGGTGTCGCGCATATGGTAGAGGCAGGCTTCGCCCCAGCTCGTGCCGCCGTCGTCACGGCGCTGCGGATTCCAGCCGGAGTCGCGTCCCATGAAGATTTCGAAGACATGTCGGCTCTGGCTGAGCATCATCACCGGCGCGTACAGCGCCGATAGCACGACCTCGAAGAGGAAGCTCGCGCTCAAGCCGATGATACCGCCCCCGTCGCGGCGCATGCGCCGCGACAGGAGCGCGCGCAGCAGTCCCAGAAACTTGGGCACGAGCAATATCACCATGCTGAACCAGAAGAGCGCCATCATCAGCTCGACGTTGAACCGCGGCCAGGTCGGAAACATCTGGAAGTCGTGATTGAAATACTCGGGGCGTATGAGGTGGGACTGCACGGCGAGCGCGAATCCTATGCACAGCATGACCAGCCAGAGCGGCGAGGACAGGTAGCTCATGATGCCGATGCCGAGATGCATCCGGCTCGCGAAGCTCAAGCCGCGCGCGCCGATGATCTTCATGTGCTGCAGATTGCCTTGTGCCCAACGCCGGTCGCGCACCGCGACGTCGATGAGCGAGGGCGGGGACTCTTCCCAGGATCCGCCGCAATCGGTCGTCAAGCGCACCTTCCATCCCGCGCGGCGCATCAATGCCGCCTCGACGAAGTCGTGCGACAGGACGTGGCCGCCGAAGGGCTTGCGTCCCTCGAGCTGCGGCAGCCCACAGCTCTGGGCAAACGCCTGCACGCGGATGATGGCGTTGTGTCCCCAGTAATTTCCGCTGTCGCCCGACCAGGCCGCCAAGCCGCGCGAGATGACGGGTCCGTATACGCAGGCCGCGAATTGCTGCAGCCGACCGAACAATGTGCGGGCACCGATGAGCTGCGGAGCGGTTTGCAGGATGCCGAGGCCCGGGTCGGCATGCATCATCTGCGCGAGCCGGGTAAGAGTCGTCGCGTCGATCAGGCTGTCGGCATCGAGCACGATCATGTGATCGTAGCGGCCGCCCCAGCGCGAGACGAAATCCTCGACGTTGCCCGACTTGCGTGCGACGTTGCGCCACCGGCGCCGATACCAGACGGGGATGACGCCCGCGAGCGCACGCCGCAGCCGCTCGACGGCCGCCGTCTCGCGGATCCACGCATCGGCATCGGTCGAGTCGGAAAGCACGATGATCTCGAAGGAGCGGTTCGCGCCGACTCTCTGCAGCGCCTCGCCCATGGCCTGCAGTGCCGCGGTGGTGCGGGTCGGATCCTCGTTGTAGATCGGCATCACCAAAGCGGTGAGCGTGTCGCCCAGCCCGACCGCGGGGTCGGGGCGCAGATCGCGGCGTTTGGAGGCGCCGGCAATCACCGAGCCGGCGGAGAACGCGATCCACGCAAGGGACACGCCGAAGAAGAAGATCATCAGGCCCTGCAAGAACGTCATGCTCGCAAAGCGCACGACTTGCAGCATCTGATAGACGCCGTAGGCCGTGATGCCGAGGCTCATGGACACGAGGATCATGCGGGCGAACCAGACCGCGGCGTGGGCGGGATCCATCGGCAGACGAGGCGGCGCATAGTCGAGATCCTGCGAGGGCATGCCGAGACGGGCCTCGGCGGGCATGCCTCCAGAGCTTTCCGCCGGGGCAATGCGTACGGCCGTGCTCAAGGGGGCGTCCATCGGTACAGCCATGTCTCGCTGACCGGGTGATCGCCGCGCATGATCCGTAACCGCATTTCGATCAGCTCCGCATTGTTTGGGTCGATATCGAAGCTCGCGCGCAGACCGTGCATCGCCGTGTTCGACGTCAGGGCGACGTTCGAGATCTTGCCGGCCGAGGCGGATGCGTCGACCGTGAGGCCTTCGGTCTTCTCGCCCGCGCCGACGATGTCGAGGATGAATACACGCCGCTTGCCGTCGAGACTGGCACCCGAGCGGGTCGCCATGACCTCACCCAATCCCTTCGGCATCGCGGGCTCGCCCAGCCAGCTCAGGCGGTAGGCATACTCTGCGGGATGTCCCGCGGCGAGACCTTGCGCCGGACGCCAGAAAGCAACGATGTTGTCGTTGCTCTCGCGGCCCGAGGGGATCTCCACGAGCTCGACCGCCCCCGGGCCCCAATCGCCTTTGGGTTCCACCCAGGCGCTCGGGCGCCGCTCGTACAGATCATCGAAATCCTGAAAATCACTCTGATCGCGTGAGCGTTGCACGAGCCCGAACCCTTCGGGCGGACGAGTCGTGAACGTGGATACCTGGAGCTTGGTGGGATTCGCGAGCTGGCGGAAGATGTGCTCGCCCGTGCTCGAGGTGATTTGCAGCCCGTCCGAGTCGTGCACCTCGGGGCGATAGTCGTCGAGCCGGCCGCGGTTGGTCTCGTCGAAGAGAAACATGGAAGTGAGGGGTGCGAGTCCGACGACGTGTAGATCGGTGCGCGGGAATAGGGTGCACGTCACGTCCATGACCGTGGCGACGCCGGGCTCCACGGTGAGGCGGTAGGCGCCCGTGATGGATTCGCTCTCGAGCAGGGCATCGATCACGATGGCGGTCGCATGCGGCGCCGGCCGCTCGATCCAGAAATGAGTGAACGCGGGGAATTCCTCACCCGCGGGCTCGGCCGTATTGATGGCGAGTCCGCGCGCCGACAGCCCGTACAAGAGGCCCTTCGCGACGCCCCGGAAATAGCTCGCACCCTGGAATACCAGGAACTCATCCCAGATCTTCTTCGAGTTGAGCTGGGTCACGATGCGAAATCCCGACAGGGGCAGCGAGACCTTGTCGCCGAGTTGCGTGAGCGAGGGTGCGATCTGGAACATGGCCGGAGTGGCGATGAGGTCGCGTGCGGTGCCGTTCTGGACCGTCGACACGATCACCGGCGGCGCCTTCTGGTTGAAGTACGCCCGCAAGAGCTCGAGGCGGAACGGCAAGCCTTCGCTGCGCCAGATCGCGGCCTCGCGATCGAAGTGGATGCTGCGGTATTGTTCCGGGCTCAGTTTATCGATGCCGGCGGGCAGGGTGCTGCGTTGCGGAGCATAGGGTTTTGCCGCCAGCTGCTTCGCTTCCTCGAGGAGGATCTCGAAGCTGAATTGATAGCCCGCCCCCTCCTTCTCGGCGCTCGGCTTCTCGGCGCGCGCATTCGCGCCCAGGGTCGGGACGCTCGACGCCGCGGTCAGCACCGTCGCGAGAACGAGTTTCTTCACTGCAAGCGGCAATTCGTTTCCCTCTCATTTCCTCGAATGCGCGCTCGCGATCTCAAAAGACCCGGCGCCCGAGCTGTCTCGGGGCGGGCGCCTGATCCGGCGCGCAGCCTGATATAGTTTAGCTTGATGCTCGTATCCGCGCCCCACAAGGAACCGCAGAGCGCAGCGGCCGTGCTGATGGTGCGGCCGGCCCGGTTCGGATTCAATCCGCAAACGGCCGCGAGTAACGTGTTCCAACAGGACACCTCCCCGCAGGGCGCGGAGGCAGCCCGTATCCACGGGGCGGCGCTCGCCGAGTTCGACGCGTTGGCCGGGGGCCTGGCGCGTGCCGGTGTGCAAGTCGTGGTCGCGCGCGACACGGTGGAACCGGCGAAACCGGACGCAATTTTCCCAAACAACTGGGTGAGCTTTCATCGCGACGGCACGGTGGTGCTCTATCCGATGATGGCGCCCAACCGCCGTCTGGAGCGCCGCGACGAGGTGCTCGCCGAGCTCGCCGCCGCGGGTGCGTTTCGCATCACGCGCACGGTGGATCTGACTCATCGCGAGGAGCTCGGCCAGTACCTCGAGGGCACGGGCAGCCTCGTGCTCGATCGGCCGCGGCACCTCGCCTACGCGAACATCTCTCCGCGCACCGATCTCAATGCATTGGGCGAGTTCGCGCAGCAGCTCGATTACGAGCTGGTGACGTTCGAGTCCGTCGACCGCGGCAAACCCGTCTACCACACCAACGTCATGATGGCCATCGGCGAGAGCTTCGCCGTGATGTGCGCCGAATCGATCGTGGATACGCGCTCCCGGGACGCCGTTCGCGCGACGCTCGCTGCGAGCGGCCGCGAAATCGTCGAGATCTCCCTCGGGCAGATGCAGGCTTTCGCGGGCAACGTGCTCGAGCTCGCGCCGCCCGGCTCGAGGGTGATCGCCCTGTCAACCACGGCATGGGGATGTCTCGACGCACACCAGCGGCGCTCGCTCGAGAAGCACGGCAACGTGCTGACGGCCGAGATTCCGGTCATCGAGCGATTCGGCGGAGGCGGCGTGCGCTGCATGCTCGCCGAGGTGCATCTGCCGCCACGTCTCTAGCGGCGAGCTCTGGTGTCATAATCACCGTATGCTGGAACTCTCGGTCAAGACGCTCCTCGCGTATCTTTTGGGTGCACTGCTCGGAAGTCTCGTGCTCGGGCGCTTGCACGGCGTCGATATCCGCCGCGCGGGCAGCGGCAATGCCGGTGCCACGAATGCGTTGCGCACGCAAGGCAGGCTCTTCGCTCTCTCGGTGCTCATCATAGACATCGGCAAGGGGGTGCTCGCGGTGCTGTATCTCCCGCACGCGTCATTGCCGGGCGTCCCCATGGACCCCGAGATCCCTCGCGCATGGCTCACGCTTGCCTGTGGGTTGGCCGTGATCTTCGGCCACGTATATCCGGTGTGGTTCGGCTTTCGCGGCGGCAAGGGTGTCGCGACCATGGTCGGGGTCGTGGGTGCGCTCGACCCGCGGCTGCTCTTGCCCGTCATCGGAAGCTGGTTCGTCGTGCTCGTGCTCACGGGCTACGTGGGACTCGCGAGCATGCTCGCGGGCGCCGCGCTCGTCGTCTTCGTGTACCTCATCGAGCCGGGAAACGCGGCTCTGCTGTGTTTCTGCGTGGCCATCGAGATCTTCGTGGTCTTCACTCACCGTGGAAACATCGCGCGCATGCGCGCCGGCAACGAACATCGCGTGCAACGACTATGGCTGTTCCGCTCACGCACGGCTTAGACCTCAAGCGCCCGTTGCTCGCGTTGCTCGCGCAGAGCGAGCCGCGCTCGGGCACGTGGCTCGCGCGCGCCCTCAATACCACCGAGCTCGAGATCGTTACCGGCATCGAGCAGCTGCGGGCACTCGGCATCGACATCGCCGTGTCACCGCAGGGCTTTCGACTTGAGGTAGGCACCCGTCTCGAGCTTCTCGATGCCGATGCAATCCGTGCAGCCCTGGGCAAGGAGTCCGCGGGCCGGCTGCGCCGGCTAGAGGTCGTGTTCGAGGTCGACTCGACCAATAGCCGGCTGCTGGCACAGCCCAGCCCCCCCGCCGGCTTCGCGGACGCCGCACTGGCGGAGCTGCAGTACGCGGGCCGGGGAAGGCAGCAGCGGCGCTGGGTCTCGCCCTTCGGCGCGAGCCTCGCACTGTCGGTGGGGTGGACGCTCCTGCGGGCCACGCACGACGTGTCGAGCCTGAGCTTGGCCGTGGGCGTGGCCGTGTCTCGCGCGCTCAGCGGGCTTGGGGCGCGCGGCATCCTTCTGAAGTGGCCGAACGACGTGTGGTTCGAGGACCGCAAAATCGGCGGTGTGCTGGTCGAGACCAAGAGCTGCGGCGGCACGGCGCACGTCGTCGTCGGCGTGGGGCTCAATTTATATCTGTCCGAGGCATCGAAGCAGCGGATCGCGAGCGATGGGCTGGCCGCCCTCGACGAGACGTGCCCGTCGCCCATCGGGCGCAACGCTCTCGCGGCGGCACTCTTGGATCAGCTTTTGAGTATGCTGCCCCTGTTCGAGCGCCACGGCTTCGGGGCGTTCCGGGACGAATGGCGCTCTCTCGATGCGCTCAGGGGCCGTCCGGCGCGAGTCCTGCTCGCGCAGGGCGCCGTGGAGGGCATCGCGTGCGGCGTGGACGAGGACGGTGGATTGCTGCTCGAGAAGGGCGGCCATCTCGACAAATTCATGTCCGGGGAGGCGAGTTTGCGTTTGCTTGCGGGTGAAGCGTGACCCTGTTGAAGAGCATCGTGGTGCTTCTGGCCCTCGCGAACGTGGGCTATTTCCTCTGGACGCGGGGCATCGCGCATCGCGAGGACGCGAACCCCGAGGCGGCCGCCGCCACCCTCAAGCTGACCTCCGAGGTTCCCGGGTCGCAGCGTGGCGCCGCCGCAGCGGATGCCGATCAGGCGAGCTCATTGGGCACAACCGGCAGCTCCGTTCAGGGCATCGCCGCGCCGGGCCCCGCTGCGTCGGGTTCGGGATCCGCCCTGCTCACGAACGTGAAGCGCTGCATCAGCGTGGGACCTTTTCGCGACGTGTCCGAGACCGCGCATGCCGCGAGCACCTTGCGCAGCGGCGGCTACGATCCCCGTCAGCGAGTCGCAGAAGGCGAGGTCTGGGCCGGCGTTTGGGTCTACTTGCCGATTGCGCCCTCCCACTCTAGCGAGCAAATGTTAGCCAAGCTCAAGGCCGCTGGAATCGAGGATGCGCTGGAAATGCCGGGTCCCAACGAGAGCTCGGTGATATCGCTCGGGCTCTACGGCGATCAGAAGCGCGCGCAAACGCGGGTCGCGCAGGCACAGGCCCTCGGATTCAATCCGGGCATCGCCGATCGAAAGCGCACCGGCGATGTGTACTGGATAGACATCGATCTGAAACCCACGGACAGCGTGCTCAAGCCGAGCGATCTGCAGAATGAGACGGGACGTATTCAGCGGCTGGAAGTCAAAGGCTGTCCCAGCGCCGGAGCGACGCCACCGTGAGCGCCCGTGACGTCGTCTTGCGGGTGGGCAGCGTGCTGGGCGCGATCGTCGCGTACGGCTATCTGATCGCGTTCCTCGGCCTCGTGGGGTTCCAGGTCTACCGCTGGTTCCAGAACGGCGAATGGACGCACGTCGGTGTGAACGACGGCCTGCGCGCAGCGCTCGCGCACTTCGCGGGCCCCGAGGGCTTGACGGGGTGGCGCGCGGCGCTCGCCCAATGGCTCGACGCACCCGTCACCTGGCTGGGCCTGCACCAAGTGCTCGAAGTGCTGCCGGCCTCGCTCGCGCTGTTTGCCATCAGCATTCTGGGCAACAGCCTATTCATCTACACCACGGACCGACTACGCGAGGAACGGCCCGCGCGGCGCAGCTCTTACGGCGGCCCCGAGACGGGCGGGGGCTCGCCTGTCCAAAGATAGGCCACGCTGTTGCGGGGCGGACGATACCAGCCGGGATCCCGGTAATCGCCCGATGCGATGTCGGGCCGGATCTTGACCATCGTGAACATGCCGCCCATTTCGATACTACCGTAGGGGCCGGTGCCGCCCATCATGGGCAGCGTGTTGTCGGGCAGGGGCATCGGCTGGTCCATGTTCTGCATGTCGCCGCCGCTCATATAGTTCGGAACGAGCGCTGCGATCTTGCGCTCGAGATCGGATTGATCGACGCCGATCATCGTGGGCACCCGATGGCCCATGGCATTCATGGTGTGGTGACTCTTGTGGCAGTGAAAGGCCCAGTCGCCGGGTGCCGACGCGGTGAATTCGATGGCACGCACCTGGCCGACGCCGATGTCCGTCGTCACTTCGGGCCATCGAGCGCTCGGCGGGATCCAGCCGCCCCCGGTGCCCGCGACCACGAACTCATGCCCATGCAGGTGTATCGGATGATTGGTCATGGTCAAGTTGCCGATGCGCACGCGCACGCGCTCGCCCTGCCGCGCGACCATGGGGTCGACTCCGGGAAACGCACGGCTGTTGAAGGTCCACAGGTTGAAATCCAGCATAGTGCTTACCCGGGGCGTGAAGCTCCCGGGATCGATGTCATAGGCATTGAGAAGAAGCACGTAGTCACGGTCGACGGCCATGGCATGCGGATCGGCCGGATGCGTGACCCACGAGCCCATCATGCCCATCGCCATCTGCGTGGTCTCGTCGGCGTGCGGGTGATACATGAAGGATCCCGCGCGCTCCGCGCGGAACTCGTATACGAACGTCTGCCCGGGCTTGATGGACGGCTGATTGAGGCCCGACACGCCGTCCATGCCGTTGGGCAGTCGCTGGCCGTGCCAGTGAATGCTGGTGGCCTCGGCAAGGCGATTGGTGACGAACAGGCGCACCCGATCGCCCTCGACGACCTCGATGGTCGGTCCCGGCGACTGTCCGTTGTAGCCCCAGAGATTGGCTTTCATCCCGGGCGCGATCTCCCGCACCACAGGCTCGGCCACCAGATGAAATTCCTTCACTCCGTTGCGCAGGCGCCAGGGAAGCGTCCAGCCGTTGAGCGTCGCCACCGGTCTATAGGGTCGGCCGCAGGGCGGCACCAGCGGGGTACGCGTGGCCGTTTCGGTCGAGGAGACGATTTCGGGGAGTGCCGCCAGCGCGGACTTGCCGACCGCTGCCGACGCGAGGGCGGCCATGCCGGTGAACAGATTTCGTCGTGTCACCATGGGTTCTCCTAAAGCTGCGGCTGGGAGCCGGCGAGGGCGGCGTCGAGCGATGCACGGGCGACCCAGAAATCCCGCACGCTTTGTATGTAATCACTCACACCCGCAATCTCCGCGCGCGAGTCGGCGAGTAGCTCGAACACACTGGCCTGGCCGGCGTCATAGCGCAGCCGGTCTTGCTCGGCGATGGATTTGCGCAGCGGCAACATCTCGTCGTGTTGGCGCAGCGCGATGTCGTGCGTCGCGGAGAGACGCGCATAGGCCTTGCGCACTTGCGCGCGCGCCTCGATCGCCGCCTGGCCGTAGCGCGCCAACGCCTGGGCGTAGCGGGCCTCGGCCTTGCGCACCCGCGGCGCACCGGTGTCGAAGAGGGGCATCTCGAGACTCACCTCGAAGCCGCTCTCGTACGGCGCCGAATCGGGACCCTGCTGGACGCGGGTCGGCCCGGCGTCGAGAACGTTCACGAGTCGGGTCGCACGGGTGAGGTGCAAGTCCCTTGCGAGGGCCTCGAGGTTCGCGCGCATCGCCTTGAGGTCGATGCGGTTGTCGAGCGCGGCGCGCTCGATTTCCGCGAGATCCTCGATCGACGGCGGCACGTCGGGCAGATGGTCGGCCAGCTCTAGATTTGGCGGCTCGATGTCCACGCCGAGGGATTCGATCAAATCCTCGCGCGCCAAAGTCTCGGCAAGCCGTGCGCGGTCGAGCTCGAGCGCAGCTTCCGCGTGGAAGCTGCGCTCGCGCGCCTCATCGAGCGGGCTCCAGTTGCCCGCCTGATGCATGCGTTGCGCGAGCTCCGCGGCGGCGTCGGCCGCTTGCGCGACTTCGCCCCAATCGTGGGCCGTTTCGCGGGCCGCGAGCGCCATGTAATAAGTTGCGCGCGTGCGCGCCGCCAGTCGCACGATATCGGCTGCACAGCTTGCCTGGACGGCGGCGAAGCGCTGCTTCTCGATGCCGTGAATGTAAGGCGCGGTGAGCAGCGCAAGCACGCTTACCGTGACCGTTTCCTCGACGTCGTTCAGGCCTTGCGCGCTCGAGCGGCGTACCGTGAAGCGCGGATTCGGGAGCCTGCCGGACTGCACCACATCGGCTTCCGCGATGCCGAGCTCGGCGAACGCGGCCTGGAGGGATCCATTATTGAGGAGCGCGATCCGAACGGCGTCGTCCGCCGACAGCGGTCGGGCGAGCAGCTCTTTGGTATCCCGGTCCGCTGCGGCTCGATCTTGCGGCGTGCGCTTCCATAGCGCTGTTAGTCCGATGCGGGGCTCGGCGGTGCGGGCCACGGCGTCGAAGCCCCCGTCCTGCGAGAAGTGGGCGCAAGCGGCGAGCGAGAGTGCGCTCGCAAGCGCGCCCACCGTCGCGATTCCTCGCATGGACGGGATACGAATGTTCATGGGCCTTCCTCATGCAATCGAACGACATGCCATGCGCGGCGCGCACGGCGTCTCTCGCGTCAGGCCGCTGGGCGCGGCGGACGGTCGAGTCGATCGAGAGTGAGGACGGGAGAGTGGCCGAGGAGTCTCGCGATGACGGCGGACGGAGGGTCGTGAGGCAGCGCCCAGATCGAGGAGGCCGCGGCGACGGCCATGCAGCAGCAGTCGCAGGCGGCGCCGTGGGTGCTTAGCGAGCCATGCTCGCAGTGTGTGCCGTGATGGGCGGCGGCGTAGTCGGCGTGCGTCGCGGGCGACTCGCAGGAAGCTGCATAGACGCGCAGCGGCAGCGAAGCCGCGAGGAGGAGCACGAGCAAGAGCTTCGATAGTCGATGGAATCGCATTGGCCAAAACATAGCACTCGTGCGGCGATAATACACGCGTGTCGGGCCATTCTCGGCTAGGCTTGAGAACTGCGTCCCCCCACGGCGCTCACCGGAGGGTGAATCATGATGAAAACTACGTGGCTCGCGTGCATCGCCGCGGCAGGGCTGCTGCCTCTTGCGGCGCTCGCGCATGCGAAACTGCTGAGCACCGCACCGGCGACGGGCGAGCAACTGGCCGCTGCGCCCAAAGCGCTGACGCTGCGGTTCAACGAGGCCGTGCAGATCGGGGTGCTGAAGGTGTCCGCCGACGGCAAGGACGTTCCGATCGAGCTCGATCGAGGCGCGGCGGCTTCACCCACGGTGACCGTGGCGCTGCCGGTGCTCGCTCCGGCCACGTATCGCGTGCAATGGAGCGCGCTCACGGTCGACGACGGTCACGTCGTCAAGGGCACGTTCTCGTTCGTCGTGACCGGCGGACACTGACCACGCCTCGGGAATCAGTCCTCAAGTGAACGTCGGCATCTGGGATGGTGCGGCGGTGCTCGTGAAGGCCGCGCTGTACGCCGCCACGTTGGGCGCGGCGGGTGGCGTATTTTTCCTCGCGTATAGTCACTCGCTCCTCGAGCCTTCCGATCGGCTCGCGATCGCGCGACCCCTTTGGATTCTCGTCGCAGTCGCGCTCGCGGCCAGCGCGGCGCGCGTGCTGATCACCGCCGCCTCCATGACCGAGGACGCGGCGGGTATGCTCGACGCTCGGCTGCTCGCGATGGTGTGGCACGGCGGGGAGGGCGGCGCGGCGGCGATTCGCTCAGGTGGATTACTGCTCACGATCCCCGCTCTTGCGGGCCACGGCCGGGCGCGGTGGCTCGCGATCGTAGGTGCCGCCGTGGCCGCTACCTCGTTGGCCTGGGTGGGGCATGCGCGTGCCGCGGGGCACGTGACGTCCTTGCTCGTCGGCGTGCACGTTCTGGCAGTTGCCTTCTGGCTTGGAGGGCTCGGGCCCCTGGCGATCCAGGCGCGCCGCCGTGAGCCGCTCGAGCTCGGCGCGGTTGCCGCGCGCTTCGGCCGGATCGCCGTGGGCCTGGTGGGCCTATTGCTGGCGGCGGGGACCGCGGTTCTCTGCATCCTGCTCGCAAGCGTTTCCGAGTTGTGGACGAGCACCTACGGACGCCTCGCCTGCCTGAAGATCGCGCTCGTCGCGTGTCTTCTCGCCCTGGCCGCGTGGAACAAGCTGCGGCTCGTGCCGCGCATCGCCGCCGGTGATCGGCTCGCCGTACGCAGCTTGCGCCGCTCCATAAGCGCCGAGATGTTCGTGGCGGGACTGGTCCTTCTGGTCACCGCGGCATTGACGACGCTCGCCGGACCGCCCAGCATGCAGTGATGCGCGCCATGCAATTGCGGCAGCCGCACACCCCGCTCGTTGGGGTCGAGCTGCTCGATCGAGAACCCGGGCGAAACGAGATTCGCATCGACGTGCACGCCTGCGGCGTGTGCCGGACGGATCTGCACGTGGTCGACGGCGAGCTCGAGCATGCGAGTCTTCCCATCGTGCCGGGTCACGAGATCGTCGGACGGGTCGCCGCGCTCGGACGGGATGTGAGCGGCTTCGAGGTCGGCCAGCGCGTCGGCGTCGGCTGGCTGGGATCGACCGACGGCACTTGCCGCTACTGTCTGATGGGTCGCGAGAACTTGTGCGACCGGCCGCAGTTCACCGGCTACACGCGCGACGGCGGCTATGCCACCGCCGTCCTCGCCGATGCGCGCTTCGCGTTTCCGCTGGGCGAGCGGGGAAACGATGCATCGCTGGCCCCGCTCATGTGCGCGGGATTGATCGGATGGCGGGCTCTGGTCAGCGCGGGCGAGGCGCCGCGCCTCGGCCTTTACGGGTTCGGGGCGGCGGCCCACATTCTCGCGCAGGTCGCGCGCTGGCAAGGCCGCTCGGTGTTCGCATTCACTCGCCGCGGGGACTCGCGCACGCAGGAGTTCGCTCGCTCGCTCGGTGCCGTATGGGCGGGCGCATCCGAGGATGCGCCGCCGGAGCCGCTCGATGCCGCCATCATCTTCGCTCCGGTCGGTGAGCTGGTGCCTCTCGCTCTCAAGGCTGTGCGCAAGGGTGGCCGGGTAGTGTGCGCGGGCATTCACATGAGCGACATTCCCGCGTTGCCGTACCGCTTGCTGTGGGAGGAGCGTGAGCTTCTCTCGGTGGCGAATCTCACCCGCAAAGACGGCACGGACTTTCTGACATTGGCGCCGCAGATCGGCATCGAGACGCGCACCACCCCCTATCCCCTCGACAGAGCGAACGAGGCGCTCGCGGACTTGCGCGCCGGCCGCTTCGAGGGCGCCGCAGTCCTGTTGCCCTAAGACGCCGTGGTGGCGCGGCGACGCCCGGCGCGGCGACGCCCGATCATCTCTCCAGCTGCTTGCGTAGCTTCAGAAGCTCCTGCCGGCGCAAGGCGGGCGATAGCGGATATTTGAGATTCATATCGGCGAATGTCTCGAGCAGAACTTGGGAGACGATGAGGCGAGCATTGAGCTTGTCATCGGCCGGCACGACATACCAGGGCGCATGCTTCGTGCTGGTGGCAGAGAGGCATTTCTCGTAGGCCTTGGTGTAATGCTTCCAGTACTTGCGCTCCTGAATGTCCGCCTCGCTGAATTTCCAGTTCTTTTCCGGGTCATCGATGCGCGCGATGAAGCGCTTGCGCTGCTCTTCCTTGGAAAGATGCAGAAAGAACTTGAGGATGCGAGTGCCGTTGTGCACGAGATGCCGCTCCAGGCCGCGGATCGAGCGGTAGCGCTCTTCCCAAACGGAGGGTTTGTCGATGCCGCCCGGCGTGCCTTCCGCGCGCAGGATGTCAGGATGCACGCGCACGATCAGCACTTCCTCATAGTAGGAGCGGTTGAAGATCTCGATCATGCCGCGCTCGGGCAGGGGAAGAACGGTTCGCCACAGAAAGTCGTGCTTGATCTCGATCGCCGTCGGATGCTTGAAGCTGTGCACGTTGCAGCCCTGCGGATTGACGCCCGACATCACGTGTGAAATCACGCCGTCCTTCCCGGCTGCGTCCAGGGCTTGAAAAATCAAGAGCACCGCGTAGGAGCTCGATGCGTAGAGGAGCTCCTGCTGCTGGCTCAGCTTCTTGACGTGATCCGTCAGCAATCTCTGGTAGTCGTCGTCGCTCTTGTAGACCGGAGCGACGCGCGTGGGCCAATCCTTCAGATCGACGCGGCTGTCCTCGCGAACCCGGTATTTTTTCGTATTGATAGCCATTTTCCGCCTCGGCGACGTGCTGGAGACCCCAAGCCTGGCACGGCCGGCACCCGAATTGCCAGACTCGAGCGGGCCGGGGTATTACGGCGGCTGTGCACGTCGGCTATGCGGGCGATTACTACGAGCCCTGGGGGTACGACTACGGCGGCTGGGGGGGCGCTATCGCGTCGGCCCGCCGCCCGGCGGGCACTGGCACGACGGCGGCGGTCATCCCGGCGGGGGAGGCCGTCCCGTGGGCGGAGGTCGACCTGTGGGAGGCGGGCACGGTGGTGGTGGCGGCCATCCTGCTCCGTCGATTCCCGGTCGGCCGCGCTGATGGGCGCGAGCCACAAGCCCGGCGATTTCATCAAGATGAACAACGAGGCCCTGGCACCGTCGGCCGGCTTCCAAGCGAGCGATCGCGGCAGCGATTCGCGGCGCGGACGCGCTAAGCTGAGGAATGACCCCACTTCCCACCCGCCGCATTCTCTTCGCGAGCATGATCGGCACGACCATCGAGTTTTTCGATTTCTATATTTATGCGATGGCCGCTGTGCTCGTGTTCCCGACCCTGTTCTTTCCAAAGGGGGATCCGACAACCGCGACCTTGCAATCGCTCGCGACCTTCGCCCTGGCCTTCATCGCGCGTCCCATTGGATCGGCCTTGTTCGGCCATTTCGGCGATCGTATCGGGCGCAAGGCGATGCTCGTCACCGCGTTGCTCACCATGGGCGTGTCGACCGTGCTCATCGGCCTCCTGCCCACCTATGCCTCTATTGGAGTGTTCGCGCCGATACTGCTGGCGCTGTGCCGATTCGGCCAGGGTTTGGGATTGGGCGGCGAATGGGGCGGAGCGGTGCTGCTCGCAACCGAGAACGCGCCGGCCCAAAAGCTCGCCTGGTACGGGAGCTTCCCGCAATACGGAGCGCCGCTCGGGTTCATCTGCTCGAACGGCGTGTTTCTCTGGATCACTGCGCATTTGGGCTCCGCGGAGATCCTCGCCTGGGGATGGCGCATCCCGTTCCTCGCGAGCGCAGTCCTCGTGCTGGTGGGGCTCTACGTGCGGCTACAGCTCGTCGAGACCCCGGAATTCCGACGCGCCATCGAGCGCGGTGAGCAGGTGCGGGTACCGCTCGTTACCGTGCTCTCGCGGTATCCGCGCGAGCTCCTTCTGGGCACGCTCGGCACAGTCACGACGTTTCTCGTGTTTTATCTCATGACGGTGTTCGCCCTGAATTGGGCGACCACCGCTCTCGGCTTCGCTCGCGGCGATTATCTGATCCTGCAGATGTTCGGTGTGCTGTTCTTCGGATTGACCATCCCGATCTCGGCCGCCGTTGCCGATCGTATCGGCGGGCGCGCGATGCTCATCGTTGCCACCGCGGGCATCATCGCGTTCGGCTTCGCTTTTGCGCCGCTGTTCGGCGCACACGACACTGCTCGGGTGAGCGCATTCCTCGTGCTCGGGTTTGGCTTGACCGGCCTCACCTACGGACCCACGTCCAGCGCACTCGCCTCGCTGTTTCCGACCGCAGTCCGCTATACCGGCAGCTCGCTCACGTTCAACCTCGCGGGCATTCTCGGCGCCTCGCTCGCGCCCTATATCGCGAGCCGCCTGGCGACGGACCACGGCGTGGCCTTCGTGGGATTGTATTTATCGGTCACGGGACTCATCACGCTGGCGGCGTTGATTGCCACGACGCCCGGCAACCTGTCGACTAGGGGTTTGCGCTAGTCGACAAAAAACCGGCTATCGAATCGACCACCCCCGGCGCAAGCGGCAGATCGGGGTCGGTATAGGTGGCGGCGTTCGTCTTTCTGTCGTCCGACGCGACGGACTTGAGTACGTGATTGACGTCCGGCAGCAGCATCAGTGTGGCCTTTGGGTCGGCTTGCCGAAGAAGACGCGCGTCGGCTTCCGGGACCTGTATGTCGCGTTGACCCTGGAGGATGAGAACGGGCTTCGCGTAGCCTCGAAGCAGCTGAGCCGGATCATAGGAGAACGCGCTGATCAAGAAGCCTTGCACTTGCGGTGCGAAAAGGCGCTGCAGAGGCGGTTGCATGAGCGCGACGTCGACCCGCTTGCCTGCCTGCAGCGCGTCGATCACCGCGCCTGCCTCGCTCGCCATGGACGGATAGGCTGGATGGGCCGTGAGCTGCTCGCGCAAAACCTCGCCCATCGGCCTACCCGCGGCCGCGATGAGCAGCAGCCCGCACACGTCGGGCTCTTTCTGCGCGGCCGCCATCGCGACCAGTCCGCCTTCGCTGTGACCCAGCAGCCAGATGCAGGACGCTCCGGTCCGTTGCCGGATGACGGTCGTCCAGGAACGCACGTCGGCGACGTAGTCCTCAATGGTGACTGCATTGCCGTCGGGTACCGCGGCCGAGCTGCCGAACATGCCCCGTTTGTCGATGCGCACGGTGGTCACTCCATGGGCGGCGAGACCTCGCGCCAATAGCCGGTAGGTCGCTGCACGCAATCCCTGTCGATTGTCACCGTCGCGGTTGGTCGGGCCCGAGCCGGGAATCATGAGGACCACCGGACCCCTGACGGGCAGGGGACCCTGCAAGGTGCCTTGCAGCGGACCAGCTGGTCCCGGCGCCTCGATCAACGTTCCAGGATCGACCTCCGGGATCGGGCCCGCTTGCACGGTCAGGCAACAGCTCGCCAGCAGGCCCGCGATGTGAATGCGCACGCGCGGAGTCAAGGGGAAATATGCTGCCGCACGAAAAGCTGGCTCTGATTGCGCTCCATCGGGCTAATAGGCCAAACCCACCACCTGACGGCGCATCGCGCCGCAGTAACCCGGCAGGCCGCCGGAAGTTTGCTAGAGTAACACTCGCGTCAGAACAACAGGAAAATCGCATGGACGCGCCAAAATACCGCGCCTTCATCAGCTACAGCCATCGCGACGCGCGATGGGCGTCCTGGCTGCACGCAGCGCTCGAGAGCTACCGCGTCCCCAAGCCGCTCGTCGGCAAGATTACCGAGCGTGGCGAGGTGCCCAAGCGACTGACGCCGATTTTCAAGGATCGGGAGGAGTTGCCCAGCGCTGTGGATCTCGGCGCGCTGGTGAATGCGGCGCTCGAGGATTCCGCCTGTCAGATCGTGATCTGTTCGCCGAGCTCTGCGAAGTCGCGTTGGGTCAACGAGGAGATCCTTGCGTTCAAGCGGCTGGGGCGAGAGGACCGGATCTTCTCCCTGATCGTCGCGGGCGAGCCGAACGCCGCCGACATGCCTGGGCGCGAGGAGGAAGAATGCTTCCCGCCGGCGCTACGTTTCAAACTTGGCGCGGATGGTGCCCTCGGCGATCTACGCACCGAGCCGATTGCGGCGGATGGGCGTCCCGGCAAGGACGGCAAGCACAGGGCAGCGCTCAAGCTGATCGCCGGCCTTCTCGGGGTCGGCTTCGATACGCTCAGGCGGCGCGAGCAGCAACGCCGCAATCGCCGGCTGTTCGCTTTCTCCTGTGCGGCGATGGCGGGCATGGTGGTGACCAGCGGCCTTGCCGCGTTTGCCGTCGTGCAACGTGAGAGGGCGGAGCGCCAAACGGTACGTGCCGAGGCCGAGGCGCGCACCGCGCGGGAGACGACGCGCTTCCTCGTCGACCTGTTCAAGATCTCCGACCCGAGCGAGGCGCGCGGCAATACGGTTACGGCACGCGAAATGCTCGACAAGGGTGCGGCGCGGGTGCAAAGCGAGCTGGCGAAGGAGCCGGCGGTTCAGGCGCGCCTCATGGATACGCTTGGCACGGTTTACATGGGACTCGGTCTCTACCCCCAGGCCCGACCGCTACTCGATCAGGCGGTGGCGACGCGTCGCCGGCTGCTGGGCGCAAACCGTCTGGAGCTCTCGGACTCGCTCAGCCATCAAGGCACCGTGCTGGAGTTACAGGCCGAATACGACGCAGGCGAGAAAGCGTACCGCGAAGCGATCCGCATCGCCGCCGCGATGCCGAATGACCGCCAGGCTCAAGTCGCGCTCGCAACCGCGCTCTACGGACTCGGTTTGCTGCTCGACCATCAAGGACGCGCTGCGGAAGCGGAGACGAGTCTGCGCGCGGCATTGAAGCTGCAAGAGACCTTGTTCGGCCGTGTCGATCCGGCTATCGCGCGCACGATGAAAGATCTCGCGCGAGCGGTGGCGGACGGGGGCAACCTCAATGGCGCGATCCCGCTGATGCGACACGCCGTGGCCATGCAGCGCGAGCTGTATGGCAATCAACCGCACCCCGATCTCGCTGAAGTGCTCAATGACATGGGGCTGCTACTCGATGAGCGAGGCGATTTGGACGAATCCGAAAAGTTCTATCGCGAGTCGCTGGCTATGTATCAGCGACTGCTCGGCGATAAACACCCCTTCGTGGCCACGGCGCTCGAGAATGTCGCGCTCATTTTGCAGGACAAAGGCGATCTCGCCGGCGCCGAGACTCTATATCTACAGTCGCTTCACATGCGCGCCGAGCTGGTCGGGGAAAATCACCCCGATTACGCGATCACACTCTTCAATATCGCTTTGCTGCGGTACGACCAGGGCAAACCCCAAGAGGCTTTTGTCAATCTGCGGCAGGTGCTCGCCATTTACCGCAAGGTGTCCTCCTCCGACCAGCCCGAGACCGCGCGAGTGCTGAACACCATGGGTTTTTGGCTGACTATGGCGGGCAACCGCGATGAGGCCGACCGGTATCTCGAGGAGGGACTTTCGATGCGGCGCCGGCTGTTCGACGAGCACCACCCGGACGTCGCCTCGAGCCTCATGATGCTCGCCATTCTCAGAGTTTCCGAGGAAAAGTACTCCGACGCGCTGCAGCTCGCGCAAAGCGCGAAGAGCATCTACACGGCGGCGCTGTCGCCCGACCACTGGCGCACGGCGATCGCGGAAAGCGCAGCGGGCGCGGCGCTCACGGGTCTCGGCCGCTACCCGGAGGCGGAGACAGAGCTCACGCACAGCTATGGAGTTTTGAGCAAAAGCGGCGGGGCGCCCCTGGTTTATCGAACTTTGACGCAACGATATTTGGATGTGCTGCACCGACGGGAAAGTCATGCAGGTGGCGCACCATCGCCCACGGTTTCGGTGCGCGGCCGGACATAACGCGTCGAGGTGGCGCGCTTTACGGTCCATGTGATAGCGTCCTTGCGCACTGCGGTACTACCGCTGCCGGCGGGAAGGGAAAAATCCCGGTAGCGGATATCTGCCCGCAAGACTCTTGAGGGAAGAGGTTCCGGTAGAGCGCTCGGGATTCAAAAGTAACTCCACCTGAGCGCCGAGTCGAACCTTGTCGACGCCAGAGATCGAACAACAATTTACGACGGCGTAGTGACGGCGGCGCGCGCGACGCTCGTAATGTCTGGAGCTGCAATGGGGTGCAAGTTGCTGACGAGGCTTTCAGCCTGCGGGGCGGTTCTATGTGCTGCGGGGACCCTGACCCTTCTGACGGCCGGTCCGGGCGCGGCCGCTCCGGTCACGCCGCAGCAGCTCACTGTGACCGCGGCGAACGCCTTCGGTAACTCCATCTACGACATGACGCTGACGAGCGGCGCGAGTCCGGGAACGGCGCTGATCAGCGGCGCGACCAACCTCAATACGGACGGTGCCCGGCACGGCATTTTCGATGCGATCGTCTGGGTTCCAAACTCAAAGACCAACACGCTTGACCTGGTTGCAGCCGACCTCTTGAAGGGACAGCTGGTGCGATATGCGGGGCCCAATTACGGGACATCGACCGTCATCAGCAGCTGGAGCCAACATGGTGCGGGCCCGCAGCCGTCGACGCCCGTGGGACTCTCGGTCGACGCCGCCGGTGACTTGTTCGTGATATCGCCGGTCGGGCCCTGGGAAACGAAGCCCGGGCTGTGGGTTCTGCCGTTCGACAAGACGAGCGGCGCTTATGGCGCGCCGCTCCTCGTCGACGATACCTTTGATCGAGTGCGCACGATCGCTCTCGCCGAGCTTCTCGTGGCGAGCAGCGGCGCGACGCCCAACGGCGGCGCGCCCGCATGGAATCCCGGCGATCTCGTGGTGCTGGTGGGCGATACCACTTACGCGCGCGTAATCGTGTATGCGAAGGATGCAATCACCAACGTCATCGACGGCGGCGGCCCGGTCGCGGGCCCGACCTCCACCGCGGTGACCCAATCGATGTTCCAGGGCGTCGGCGCGCTGCCGATCGGAATGGACATCTGGCCGAGCGATGCGACCCACGGCGTGAGCCTCTTGTTCACTACGGCCGACGGCCGCATCCTGCGTTTCGATTCCGGTCAGAACGAATTCGTCGCGAACTTTGCGGGCGGTCTCGGGTTCGGGCTGCAGAAGATCAGGGTCGGCACGTATGCGAGCACGCCCTATGCCTTCGTCACCCAGCTGTCGCTGCCGTTTTCGGGTGCGATCTTGCAATTCGGCGCACCGCCCGCGAGCGGCTCCAACAAGCCGCTCGCAACCGTTCGGAAGGGCGTCAACGAGCCGGTGGGCCTCGCCGTCACGAGCTCGGGATCGGCACCGGCGTCAAGCTGCATCGGGCCTCCCGGCTGCAGCCCAGTCGGCAACCAGACCAATCAGCAGTTCACAGGGCCCGGCACGAGCAACATTCCTCCAGGCGCCAGTGTGCTGCAGCAGATTTGCGTCGTGCCGGCCGATCCGCGTGCCGCTGTCGTCAACGGCACCTGGAGCTGTCTCGGACCGCAGATCAATGTTTGCCCGCCCGGGCAGACCACCGGCTGTGTGCCGCCGACCCTCGACATCGCCCAGTTTTGTCCGGGCTTTCCCAGCACCGTGCTGCCGCCGTTTCTTTGCGGACACTCCGGATCGACCGGCACCGGACTCGCCGTCATGGAAGAGACCGCCATCGTGGTCGATGAGAACGTCAACAACGTCTTCATTCAGACGGGTTTGAACGCCGATGCCACGGTACCCGGGCCTTATAACCTCAGCTGTCCGCAAGTTCCGCTGGCCGCCTGGGCGCCGCGCTCGGACCTGCCGTCGGTGGAGGGCGTCATCCCCGAGGATCAGGCGCTGCCCAACACGTTCATCGACCTCACGGCCTACTGTGAATCCCCGGGCACTCACTCCCATTCGGCTTCCATGTATGCCTACGGCATTGCGCTCAACAGCGCCGCTAGCGGATTGGGCAGCGGACCCGGCGGCGGTCTGTACGGTTTCGTCACGAACAAATTCACGAACCTCACGACGACGCTCAACGACGCGATCAACGAGTCGCAGGTGAACGGCACCGTCGCCTCGACCCTGCAGGGCTACATCAGCCAGAGCCAGGCCTATTTCAACAGCGGTTATCAGAACGACGCCCCCGGCGACTACAGCTGCGCGCTCAACTCCCTTGCATCGACCGAGAGCTACTTGCAGGCGAATACGAACGCGAGCAATTTTTTCTATGTGCAGCCGCCGGCCGGCAATCCGAACGTGGCCGGCGACCTCGACGGGCGGCTGGGCAACCTGTTCCTCACTATCGGTGCGGATTTCCTCGATCAAGTGCCGAACACGACTTGGCCGACGACCAATGTGCCGCCCTGCGTCACGCTTGCGGCCTCGCCCGCAACCGTGGTCGCAGGCAATGCTTCGGCGCTGAGCTGGGGTGCGGCCACTCCCACGTACGCGTTGTCGTTCCCGCCGGCTGAATGCTCACTTTCCGCGAGCGACGGCAGCTTCTTGGTGCCGAGTCCCGAGGGCCCGAGCGGAAAGTCGGTGTCGACAGGGACGCTGACGGCGGTCGGCACGTACACCGCGTCGCTCGAATGCACCGGCTCAGCAAGCGATACCCTGCCTGGTCTTGCAGCCACGACGGTGACCGTGCTGCCCGCGCTCACGGCCATCACGCTCGCGCCCACTCCGGCCTCGACGACTGTCGGATCGACCCAGCAGTTCACCGACACAGGCACTTTCTCGAACGGCACCGTGGGCCCCATCACGGCGAACTATCCGCCGGTGATGTGGAGCTCGAACAGCACGTTCGCCTCCGTCACCGCGGCCGGACTCGCTTCTTGCACCGGACCCGGTACGGCGACGATCACGGCGGTGAGCGGCAACATCACGGGGTCGGCCACGCTGACCTGTGTTGCGTCATCGCCCGTGATCATCTCGGTGACGCCGGCTCAAGCCGCCATCGGCGATTTCTTCAACCAGCAGTTCACGGCGACTGGAATTTATTCCTCCGGCCCCACGCAGAACATCAGCAGCACCGTCACTTGGAGCGCTGCGCCGAGCGGCGTTGCCACCATCTCGGCGGTCGGTCTCGCGTTCTGTCAGGCCACCGGCTCTGCGACCATCACGGCCACCAGCGGCGGCGTCAGCGGATCGACCACGCTCACGTGCCAGCGGGTAGTGAGCGACCTGAGCACGTTCGCGGCGGGTGGCGTCACGCAGATTGCGGTGGGGGGTACGGTCCAGATCACGGCGAGCGCCGCCTACACGGACGGATCCGTGGCGAACGTGAACAACACCGCCACTTGGCTGTCGACGAACCCGGATGTCGCCGTCGTATCCAACGGTCTGGTCACCGGCATCAGCGCGGGAACGACCAACGTCTCGGCGTCGCTCGGCGGGGCGTCGTCCGGTGTGCTCACCATCACCGTCACCGGGCCAACATTGCAGATACTGAGTGTGACGCCCAATACGAGCCAGTCGCTCGGTGCAGGAGGTACGGTCCAGCTCACCCTGACGGGCGGCTACTCGGACAGCTCCACGCTTAACCTTACGAACGTCGCCACGTGGACTTCCTCGAACACGGCGGTGGCGACGGTCTCCGGCGGTCGCGTGATGGCGGTGGGCTCGGGGTTCGCCTACATCTACGCGAATGTCGGCGGTGTATCGCCGGTCAATGTCCTCGTGGTCGTGTCGGCACCCGCATCGGCTGCCTTGAACGGGCCGAACGATCTCAAGCTCGCCGCGAACGGCGACCTGTATGTGGCGAACTACGGCGCGGGGCAAGTGCTGGTCTACTCACCGAACGCATCCGGTCAGTACACCTCGCCGCCCTCCGCGCTGACTTCGAGTCTGGTGAACCCCGTCCGGCTCGCTTTCGGCCCGAGCGGAACGAACGTGGCGGGCGAGCTCTTCGTGGCCGACGTCGGCAGCAACTCGGTCGAGGTGTTCGATACCGCCGGCAACCTAGTGACCAATGCGGTGATCACCGGTCTCACGCGGCCGCTCGGCTTAACCATCGACGGCAACGGCCACGTCTATGTGGCGGAGAATCAGGGCAGCGTCAACGACATCAAGGTGTTTGCGTATAATTCGGGCCCCACGAGCGCACCGCAGCTTCTGACCACGCAGACACAGGACGCGAGCTCGCCGACGCCCGTGCTGTTCACCTCCGTGGGCGCGCTCGCCTACAACGGTTACGACATCCTGGTGGGAATCGGGAGTCCGAGCGCCATCGGTTTCTACACTCCAGCGCAGATGGGCGGGCTCGCTCCGCCGCCGCCCGCACAGGCGCCGATCACCAACGGCATCAGCGGACCGGTGGGCCTCGCGTTCGACGCAGCCTCGAACCTCTATGTATCCAGCTACTACACGAATAGCGTCACGCAATATACAGCGCAGTCGGGGACGGTACCGACGTACGCGACGACTCCCACCACCTTCACGCTCACCCTGCCGTCGGGGATGACCCCGGCGCTGCAGACCCCGGAGGGCGTCGCCGTCGATGGATCAGGGAATGTCTACGTCGACAATAGCCCGAACAATTTCATCTACGTGTACGACTCCGCGGGTGCATACCAGTACACGGTGGGGGTGAAGGCCTCCCTTGCCGCCACCAGTCCGGTGCCGCCGGACGGCGCCTCGACGCTCACCTGGAGCGTCACCGGCTTGCCCGCGGGCACGCTGTGTTCGATGACCTCGAGCGACGGGACTTATCACGCGCAGTCGGTGGCCGTTTCGGGTTCCGAGAACACGAACGCGGTGACCACGCCCGGCTACTACCAGGCGACGCTCAACTGCCCGGGCACCGCGCCGGTGGTGGCGACGTTCCTCGTGCAATGAGACGTTCGAATTAGGAGTCGATTTCTACATTGTCGATCAGCCGCGTCGTCCCGAGCGTGCCCGCAGCCAGCACGACGAGCGGTGCGCCCGCGCTCGGCTCGAGCAAGTCATCCTGTCGGCGAATCGCCACATAATTCGGCGTCCACCCCAGTTTCGTCAAAGCGTCAATCGCCGCTTGCTCCAAAGCGCGCCACTCGCGCCTGCCGAACCGGATTGCCTCGGCGGTTCGCCGCAGAGCGGCCTGCAATTGTCGCGCCTCGGCACGCTCGGCGGAGCTCAGGTACACATTGCGCGACGACATCGCGAGTCCGTCCGATTCGCGTATGGTTTCGCCGCCGATCACCTCGATCGGCAGCGCGAGCTGCCGCACCATGTTGCGGATCACGAGCAGCTGCTGATAGTCCTTCTTGCCGAACACGGCAAATCCCGGCTGCACGATGTTGAAGAGTTTCAGAACGACCGTACAGACGCCTGCGAAAAATCCCGGCCGATAGTGACCTTCGAGCATATCGGCGAGTTCCGGCGGCGGACGCACGACGTAGCTTTGCGGCTCCGGATACATTTCCTTTTCCGACGGCGCGAACAGGATGTCGCAGCCCTCGGCTTCCAGCAGCTCGATGTCCCGGGACAGCGTGCGCGGATACCGGTCGAAGTCGTCGGTGGGTGCGAACTGCAGCCGGTTGACGAAGATCGTGGCCACGACGGGTCGCCCGAGGCCGCGTGCAATGCGGACGAGGGACAGGTGTCCTTGATGCAAGCCTCCCATGGTCGGAACCAGGGCCGGCGGCGGCGCGGCGGCGAGAATCGCGCGCAGCTCTTTGATGGTGTGTGCAATGCGCATTGGCCGCGAGGTCAGTATCCGTGCAATGCGTCGTCCGGAAACCGGCCGCTCTTCACCTCGGACACGTACAGCCGCACAGCGGCGTCCACAGAGTGCCCGGACGACACACCCGACTCGGCAAAATTTCGCACGAAGCGCGGCTGCTTGCCGCGCGTTATCCCGAGCATGTCGTGCAGGACGAGAACCTGGCCGCTGCAGCCTGCTCCCGCGCCGATTCCGATGACGGGGATCGACAATGCGGCCGTGATCGCGCGCGCGAGCGCCGCCGGCGTGAGCTCGATCACCAGCATTGCCGCGCCGGCAGCGGCGAGTTCCTGGGCGTGCCGCCGCATGGTGCTCGCTGCCGTCTCCTCGCGTCCCTGTATGCGGTAACCGCCCAGCGTATGTACCGATTGCGGCGTGAATCCGAGGTGGGCGCAGACCGGCATGCCGCGCTCCACCAGCGCACGCACGCTCGGCGCGGTCCAGCCGCCGCCCTCGAGCTTTACCATGTGTGCGCCCGCCTTCATGAGCCGCGCGGCGTTGGCAACCGCCTGCTCGATGGACTCGTGATAGGAGCCGAACGGCATGTCGGCGATGATCCAGGCGCTTCCGGCGCCGCGGGCCACACATCGGGTGTGGTATTCCATATCCTCCATCGAAACGGGCAATGTCGATGGATGACCCTGGATCACCATCCCGAGCGAGTCGCCCACCAGCAGGACGTCGACGCCGGCCTCATCGAGCGCGCGGGCGAACGATGCGTCGTAACAGGTGAGCATGGCGATCTTCTCGCCGGTACGGGACATCTCTTGGAGTCGCCGCAGCGTTACGGGCTTGCGGGGGGTGGTTTCGCTCATTGCCCATTTTAAACGCAGGCGGGTCAGGGCACCACGCTGCCGAGCCAGCGCACGAGCCGGCCCGAATCCATGGCTCCGGATTGCCTCGCCAGCTCCTTGCCGTGACGAAATACGATCAGCGTGGGAATGCTGCGTATATTGAGCTTGTTGGCGGGAGCCGGCTCGTCCTGAGTGTTGAGTTTCGCGAATCGCATCTTGGGCTCGAGCTCGCGCGCGGCCGTCTCGAAATGCGGGGCCATGGCAAGGCAGGGGCCGCACCAGGGCGCCCAAAAATCCACGACCAGGGGCAGATCGTTGCGCTCGAGGTGCCGGGCAAAGCTCGCCTCGGTAAGGTTCAAGGGCTTGCCCTCGAACAGCGCGAAGTGACATTTGGGGCAATGCGGTGTCTCGCCCAGGCGTGCGGCAGGCAGGCGTACCACCGACTCACAGTGGCCGCAGACGACGTGCAATGCGTCGCTCGAGGTGTCGTTCATCGACAGCTCCTGGGGCGGCCGCGGCGCCCGCCGGCGTCATAACCGATTTGCAGCGCGTGTTTCATAAATGTTAGTTCCCTAAGGCATGATCCGTCGGGGATGATCTCGTTTCTTGCGGCTGTCCGCGCTTTTTACAAGGGAGATGAGATGTCTTTACGGTGGGTCGGCATCGTGGTGGGTGCCGGCGCGCTGGTCGTCGGCGAAACGAGCTTTGCCGATCCGGCGGCGGACAAGACGGCGGAGGCGGGGGGACTCGAGGAGATCGTCGTCACGGCCCAACGCCGCGAGGAATCGGCGCAAAGCGTGGGGATCGCCATGGCGATATTGCCCGGGAACAGCCTCGAGGCGAAGTCGATCGCCAACGTCAACGACCTGCAGAACGCGGTCCCGAGCCTGCAGATCGAGCCGGCTTTCGGCAGCAGTCAGCCGCAGTTCCGGTTGCGCGGGGTCGGCTTCATCGACTACACCTCGAACAACGCATCCCCGGTGGGGGTGAGCATCGACGATGTCGCGCTCGCATTGCCCATCCAGACTCAGGGTCTCTTGTTCGACATCGACCGGGTCGAAGTCCTGTACGGGCCGCAGGGCACGCTGTACGGACGCAATACCACGGGCGGCGAGATCAATTTCATCACCAACCGGCCGACCGCGGACCCGCACGCGGGCGTCACGTTCGAGTACGGCTCCTTCAACCAGTTCACCGGGCAGGGATTCGTGTCCGGCGGCATCGCCGATGGGTTGACGGGGCGGCTGTCCTTTGCGACCGAGCAGGGCGGGGCCTGGCAGCACAATCGCCTGAACGGGGACAGCCTGGGCAACAAGGACCAGGTTGCCCTGCGCGGGCAACTCGAGTTCGATCCCACACAGGCGTTCAATTTCCGGCTGGAGACCTACTGGGCGCAGGACAAGTCCGAGGAGATCGGCTTGCACCTCCTGGATAACTACCCGGCTTCTCCGCCGGGTGCGGCCACACTCATACCGGCGGATACGGATCGCTATGTGACCGGGTGGCAGCTCAATCCGACTTTCGCCAATCTGATCGGCATCAGCCCGAACTCCAAGCCGGGTCTCGACAATGAGAACTACGGCGTCAACTTTACCGGCAACATCGATTTCGGCGCCGCCAAGATCACCAGCATCACCGCATGGAACCGGATGATCCGGCGCGAGTACAGCGATTGGGACGCGACGCAGTATGACAACTCCGACGAGTATTTCCGCAGCTACCTCAACGTCATTTCACAAGAGTGGCGCATTGCCTCCGTCGGTACGGGACCGCTCTCGTGGGTTGGCGGAGTGTTCTATTCGGATCAGCGGCTCGATGAGAATTTCTATTCGGACTTGAGCGACTCGTACGGCGGGATTGCACTCACGAGCTACGGACAGAACGCGAATTCCTTCGGCGAGTTCGGTCAAGTCAACTACCGATTCAACGACGCATTCAAGGTAACGCTCGGGGCGCGCGAGGATCATGAGACGCGCGAGCTGGTGAATTTAACCAGCGGGTTCATCGAGCCCGTGGTTCCATTTAACGCCGACATCAACCACTCGATCACCTCCAACCTGCCCTCCGGAAAGTTCGAGGTGGATTACACCCCGCGGGCGGGGACTCTCGTATATGGAAGCGTCAGCCGCGGCGTTAAATCGGGCGGGTTCACCGCGCACAACACGGTTGCGGCTCCTCAAGCCGATCCCTTCGAGCCGGAGAAGCTCACGGCCTACGAGGTTGGCCTCAAGTCGGACGTGACTCCGACGCTGCGAATCGATGCCGGGGCCTTCTACTATCGATATCGGGATCAGCAAATCCTCGGTACGATTTACGATCCCGTGTACGGTCTCATCGGCCGTTTCGTGAATGCCGATTCGAGACTGGACGGCGGGGAGCTTGAGCTGGATTGGCATCCGCTTCCCGGCTTGTCGGTCTCCCAGTATTACGGATTCGTCGAGGGCTATTACACCAGCAACCTGATCGATAATACGGTGCAGCCGCCCGTCAATTACAACGGACGGCCCGAGAGCATTCCCAAGCACACCTACGGGGGCGACCTCAGCTATACATGGAGGGCGGGTGATTATCAGTTGACCGCAGAATCGAACTACAGCTTCCACGACACGTACAGCCAGTTCTTCCTGCTGGGCAGCAACGCGTTCACCATCCCTGCATACTGGCTCGCCAACGCGAACCTGTCCCTGTCCCCGGGCTCAGGTGGGCCGTGGACCCTGACCGTGTGGGGAAGGAATATTTTCAACCGGGACTATGACCTCACCCGGAATTTCTTCTTGAACACGGCGAACGTCGCTCAAGCGGGCGATCCTGCCATGTTCGGCATTCGCTTCAACTACAAGTACTAGTATGGGCCGCTTGGCAGGCGACCAGGAGCGCTGATTTGAGAATTCTCGGCATCATCCTTGCGATATTGGTGCTGGCACTCGTGCTCGCCTGGCTCACGTTGCGCGGGCCCGACATTCCCTACGAGGCGCTGGAGGCGAAATACACCGGTGGCGCATCGCGCTTCGCGGACCTGCCGGGCGGCTTTCGCGTGCATTACGAGGACGAGGGAAATCCGGCCCTGCCGCTCCTGGTGTTGCTGCACGGTTTCGGGGACTCCTACACCAGCTGGGACGGGTGGGTACGCGAGCTCGGCGGCAAGTTTCACATCATCCGCCTGGACTTTCCCGGACACGGTTTGACGCGCGCGCCCGAGGGGTACCAGCTGAGCGCAGATAACCTCGCGGATCTCGTCGATGCGTTCGCCGCGAAGCTCGACTTGCCGAGATTCGCCGTGGCGGGAAACTCCCTGGGCGGATCCGTCGCCTGGCAGCTGGCGCTGCGCCATCCGGAGCGGCTCAACGCGCTCATTCTCGTCGACGCGGGCGGGTTTGCCAACGAGACGCCGCCGGCCAAGATCCCGCTGGCGTTCCGGATCTTGCAGTATCGGTGGGGTCGTGCGCTCTTGCGCAACATCGACAACCGGCCGCTCATCGATGAAGGCCTGAAGATCGACGTGTACGACAAGTCGGTGATCACGCCCGCCTTCGTCGATCGCTGGGCGGAATTTCAGCGCGCGCCGGGGCACCGCGCGATTCTGATGTCGCTCAACCCAGCAAGCGTCAATCGCGCGTCGGCGGCCGCTCTCGGCCAGATCAAGGTGCCGACTCTGGTCATCAATGGCGAGAACGACGTGCTGGTCGAGCCGGCGAGCGCACGCAAGTTCGCGGTCGCCATCCCGGGGGCAAAGCTCATCACCTACCCCCAGGTGGGCCATCTGCCGCAGATCGAGATTCCAGAGCGCTCGGCGGCCGACGTGGCGGACTTCCTTCAAGCACGGCCATAGCCGGTCCTTCGCGACCGCCCGAAGAGCGCCGCCGCGCCGCGGCTTAGGTATCATCGATCCATGCCGCGAGACTGTCTAGGCAACGCCCTGAGCGCCGCATCCCCCGGCACCTTGCGGGCGGTGGACGACTTCGTCGCAGGATTCCTCGCTTACGAGAAGCGCGCGGAGCGCGTCGTGCGTGCGGCGGACGAAGCAGAGGACTGTTGCATCGCCAATGTGTACGCCGGCTTTCTCTGGATGCTGCTCGAGGCGCCGCAGGCGCCCGTGCATGCCGCCCGGTACCTGGCGGCCGCCGAGCGCACAGCCCCTGACGCGACGCGCCGCGAGCAGCTCAACGTCGAGGTGCTGCGCGCGTGGATCGTCGACGATGTGCCGCGGGCGCTCGCCGTCTGCGCGCAGGTGACGGACGAGTTCCCGCGCGATCTCGTGCTCCTCAAGCTCGAGCAATACTTTGAGTTCAATGAGGGCGACTTTCCGGCAATGCTGCGGGCGGCGCTCAAGGTGCTCGAGCACAACGTCGACGTTGCGTACGTGCACGGCATGGCCGCTTTCGCCTTCGAGGAGTGTCATTTGCTGGGCGAGGCGGAGCGCGCGGCTCGGCGAGCGCTCGAGCTCGAGCGCAAGGAGCCCTGGGCGCAGCACGCCCTCGCTCACGTGATGCTGACGCAGGGCCGCATCGAGGAGGGAGCGCGCTTCCTCGAGGACGTCGCGTCGACCTGGACGGATCTCAATTCCTTCATGATCACGCATCTCTGGTGGCACGCCGCGCTGTTCGATCTCAGCCGGGGGCGCTTCGCCGGCGCCCTCGAGATCTACGACCGGCATTGTTGGGGCGTCGCCAAGGAGTACTCGCAGGATCAGGTGGGCGCCGTGTCGCTGCTCGCACGCATCGAAATGGCGGGCGTCGACGTCGGACCGCGCTGGCAGGAGCTCGCCGATTATCTGGTTGCGCGGGCCGAGGACACGGTGCAGCCGTTTCTCACGCTGCAATACCTCTACGGGCTCGCACGGGCCGAGCGCGCTGAGGCGCGCACGCTCCTCGAGGCGGTGCGGCGGCGAGTGGGCAGCGCGCCGGCCCATATCCGCGAGGTGTGGCGGGACGTCGCATTACCCGCGAGCGAGGGCCTCTATGCGTACACGCGGCGCGATTATGACCGGGCGTGGCGCGAGCTCGGTCGAGCGATGCCGCGGATGATCGAGGCCGGGGGCAGCCATGCGCAGCGGGACTTTTTCGAGCAGATTCTGCTGCATGCCGCGATCGAGAGCGGTCGTTTTGGCGCCGCACAGCAGATGCTGGAGCTGCGCCGGGCGGCGGATCCGGATGGCGTGCCGGTCAATGCCGCGCTCGGGCGCGTCTACGCGAAACTCGGGCTCGCGACGCTCGCGGAAGAGGCGCGCGGCCGGGCCGCGGCGGCCCGTGCCCGGTATCCGGGGTAGCGGATGGCCGAGCTCTCCTTACGCGACGATCTCATCGACCGACTGCGCAGCTCCGTCGAGGAGCGCCGCGAGGAGCTCGTCGATCTCACCCGGGAGCTGATTCGCTTCCCGACGGTGAATCCGCCGGGGGAAGCTTATCGCCCCTGCGCGGAGTTCATCGGCCGCCGGCTCGCGTTACGCGGCTTCGAGATTGCGTATGTGCGTGCCGAGGGTACTCCCGGCGACAGCGAGCGGTGGCCGCGCCTCAATGTGATCGCGCGCCGCGAGAGCCGGTTGCCGGGCCCCTGCGTGCACTTCAACGGCCATATCGACGTCGTGCAAACCGGCGTCGGCTGGACCGTCGATCCCTTTGCCGGAACCGTGCTCGACGGCAAGCTATTCGGTCGCGGTGCGTGCGACATGAAAGGCGGTCTCGCGGCCGCGATCGTCGCCGTGGAGGCTCTCATCGATTCGGGCACGCCGTTTCCCGGCACGCTCGAGATCTCGGGCACGGTGGACGAGGAATCCGGCGGCTACGGCGGCGTCCATTATCTGGCCGAGCGGGGGTTCTTCTCGCCGCCACGCGTCGATCACGTCATCATTCCCGAGCCGCTGAACGTCGACCGTGTCTGCATCGGCCATCGCGGCGTGTGGTGGGCGGAGATCGAAACCCACGGGCGCATGGCGCACGGCTCCATGCCGTTTCTCGGCGACTGCGCCGTGCGCCACATGAGTGCCGTGCTCGAGCGCTTCGAGTCGCAGCTCTACCCGACGCTCGCGGCGCGCAGGACCGACATGCCCGTGGTGCCTTCGGGTGCGCGCCACTCGACGCTCAACATCAACTCGATTCACGGCGGCCTGCCGGAACACGGCGGCGGTGCCTTACCCTCGTCGTGCGTCCCCGACTCCTGCCGTATGGTCATCGATCGGCGCTGGCTCATCGAGGAGAATCTCGATCAAGTGAAGGCGGAGGTGCGCGAACTACTCGAGCGACTGGTCGAGGAGCGTGCGGGCTTCAGCTACACCTTGCGGGACATTTTCGAGGTCAAGCCCGTGATGAGCGACCGCAACGGCCCCGTCGCGGTAGCTGCAGCCGCCGCCATCCGCCGCGTCTTCGGCCGTGACCCCCAATTCATTTGCTCGCCGGGCACCTACGATCAGAAGCACATCGACCGCGTGGGAAGGCTCCACGACTGCATCGCGTACGGACCGGGGATTCTGCAGGTGGCTCACCAGCCCGACGAGTACGTGGTCATCGACGATCTCGTCGCCTCCGCCCAGGTAATGGCACTCGCCGCCGCATCGCTTCTGTCAAGGAGCGCATGAGGTCGAGGCGGCCTTGCGCGGCACTGCTCGGCGCGTTGCTCGGGCTGCTCGGGCTCGGATGCGCCGCGCAGGCCGCCCGCGCTTCGGACTCCGTCACCGTCGGCATGCAGCTCGAGCCGCCGGTGCTCGACCCCACGGCAAATCCCGCAGCCGCCATCTCGGAAGCTTTGTACGGCAATCTCTTCGAGGGGCTGGTGCAGTTGGCCGCCGACGGCTCCGTGCAGCCGTGTCTCGCCGCGTCTTGGGACATCTCGGCCGATGGCCTGGTGTACACGTTCCATCTGCGCGACGGTGTGCACTTTCACGATGGCACCCGCTTCGATGCGAACACTGCCAAGTACTCGCTCGAGCGCGCCCTCGCGCCCGGCTCGCTGAATCCGCAGCGCGCCAGGATCGAGGCAATCGGCTCCGTGCAGGCGCTCGATGCGCTGACGTTGCGTGTGTCGCTCCGCCGGCGCTCCGGTGGCCTGCTGCAATCGCTCGGCTGGGGGGCCTTCGTCATGGTCGAGCCGCGATCGGCCGTGACCAATGCGACGCGGCCGATCGGCACCGGCCCTTTTCGCTTCGTCGACTGGCGGCGCGGCGATGCGCTGGTCCTCGAACGTAACGATGCGTACTGGGGCCCGCGGCCGCGTCTCGGGAGGGCGATATTCAAATTCATCTCCGATCCGACGGCGGCGTATGCGGCGCTGATGGCCGGCGACGTCGATGCGTTCTCGGCCTACCCCGCACCCGAGAACGTCGCGCAATTCGCCGCGGACCGTCGCTTCAAGGTGTTCGTAGGCAGCACGGAGGCCGAGACGGTGCTCGCTCTCAATAACCGGCGACCGCCGCTCAGTCTATTACCGGTGAGGCGCGCGATCGCACACGCTCTCGACCGCCGCGCGCTGATCGATGGTGCCATGTTCGGCTACGCGACGCCCATCGGCAGCCACTTCCCGCCGCACAGCCCGGATTACGTCGATCTTACCGGGATGTATCTGCATGACATTGCGCAGGCGCGCGCCCTCCTGGCACAGGCGGGTTACCCGCAGGGTTTCTCGGCCACGCTGAAGCTCCCGCCGCCGAGCTATGCCCGCCGCGCAGGCGAGATCGTCGCTTCGCAGCTCGCGGCGGTCGGCATTCGCGTGACCATCGAGAATCTCGAGTGGGCGCAGTGGCTCGACCAGGTTTTCACGCGCCGTGATTTCGACATGAGCATCGTTGCGCACGTCGAGCCCATGGACTACGACATCTATGCCCGCGACGATTATTATTTCGGCTACTCGAATGCGGACTTCAAGGCGCTGATCGCCGCCCTCGACGATACCATCGACCCGGCACGGCGGCACGAGCTGCTCGGTGAGATACAGCGCAAGCTCGCGCAGGACGCCGTCAACGGATTCTTGTTTCAATTGCCGCGACTCGCCGTCTGGAACGCGCACCTGCACGGCGTCGGGTTCGAAAACCCGTTCGGCACGGTCGAGCTCGCCGCGGCGTACGATGATCGTCCGCACGCGACCGGCGCCGCTCCCGCGCGGGTCGCGGCGGTGGCGCATGGCGCGGCGTGGCTCGCGGCCGCCGCAGCGCTGCTGCTCGTCGCGCTCGCGGCGCGGCGCTTCGGTGCCGTGGCCTTGAGCGAGCGTCTCGCGGTACTGCTGTTGACGCTCGTCGGCGCCACCGCTGTCGTGTTCGTCATCGTCCAGGTCGTACCCGGCGACCCCGTGCGCTACATGATGGGGTTGCAGGCGCAGCCGGACACGGTCGCCGCAATGCGCCGCGTGCTCGGTCTCGATGCGGGGCCGCTCGAGCGCTACGTGCACTGGGTAGCCGGTCTCGCGCGCGGCGACTTCGGATTGAGCTACACCTACCGGGTGCCGGTGAGGTCGCTGATCGCCGAGCGGCTGGAGGTATCGGTGCCGCTTGCGCTCTATGCGCTCGTGCTCGCCACGAGTGTGGCGTTTCCGGTGGGCTTCGCCGCGGCTGCGCGGCGCGGACGCGCGAGCGATGCGTGGCTCACGAGCTTGACGCAGCTCGGCCTCGCCATCCCGAATTTCTGGCTCGGGATGCTGCTCGTACTCGTGTTCGCGATCGGGCTGCATGCGACTTCGGCCGGGGGGTTCCCCGGTTGGGCAGCGGGATTCTGCACGGGACTGCGCGCGCTGACGCTGCCCGCCGTGGCACTCGCCATGCCCCAGGCGGCGATCCTCGCGCGGGTCCTGCGCAGTGCCTTGGTGGATACCCTCCACGAGGATTACATCCGGACGGCGCGTGCCAAGGGCGCGAGCGAGCGTCGCATCCTGTGGCGGCACGCGTTGCCGAATGCGCTCGTCCCGGTACTCACCGTCCTCGGAATGCAATTCTCCTTCCTGCTCGCGGGCGGCGTGATCATCGAGAACGTGTTTTTCCTGCCGGGGCTCGGGCGTCTGGTTTTCCAGGCGATCGAGCAGCGCGATCTGATCGTGGTGCAAGGCGTCGTGATCGTGCTCGTGCTTGCGGTAGTGTGCGTGAGCTTCGTCGTAGATCTTGCCTACGAGCTCGTCGATCCGCGGCTGCGTGCGCGAGTGTCGGCGTCATGAGTGGCGCGCGCGCCGGCGCCGCATTCGCCGCGGGCTCGGCGATCACGATTGCATACCTCACGATCGCGCTCGTCGCCTGCGTGTGGACGCCCCATGACCCCACGGCCATTTCGATTGCCGAGAAGCTCCAGGCGCCGAGCGTGCATCATTGGTTCGGCACGGATCAGCTCGGCCGCGACGTGCTGTCGATGATCATGGCCGGCGCACGGAACACCGTCGGCGTGGCTTTGCTGTCGGTGCTCATCGGCGCAGCCGTCGGGATTCCGCTCGGGCTGATCGCTGCCGCCGAGCGCGGGGTAGTGGACGAGCTCATCATGCGCGCCAACGATCTGACGTTCGCATTTCCCGCGCTCCTCCTCGCGATCCTGATCACTGCCGCGCTCGGTCCCGGCGCCGTGAACGCCGTCATCGCCATCGGCGTGTTCAACGTCCCGGTATTCGCGCGCGTGGTGCGCGCAGGCGCGCGCAATCTCTGGACCCGCGACTACGCTCTTGCCGCTCGGGTGGCGGGCAAGAGGCGCGCGCGCATCTCGCTCGAGCACATCTTGCCCAACCTCGCGACTCTCCTGGTGGTGCAGGGGACCATACAGTTCTCGCTCGGGGTCATCGCGGAGGCCGGTCTCTCCTATGTCGGGCTGGGCGCACAGCCGCCCACTCCGAGCTGGGGGCGCATGCTGAACGAGGCGCAGTCGCTCACCGCGCTCGATCCCGCGCTCGCACTGTTCCCCGGAGGAGCCGTGGTGCTGCTCGTGCTGGGTCTCAATCTCCTCGGCGACGGTCTGGGTCGCGGGAGAGGTCGCTGATGGCGCGCGAGGTGCTGCTCGACATCGAATCGCTCGGCGTGTCGATCGGCGCCGCGCGTGTGGTCCATGACGTCTCCCTGCAAGTGGCGCGCGGCGAGATCCTCGGACTGGTCGGCGCATCGGGATCGGGTAAGTCCATGACGGCCCTCGCCATCATGCGGCTCCTGCCCGTCGCGGCGCGTATGACGGGGTCGGTATATCTCGAGGACCGATCTCTCGGCGCGATGAGCGAGGCGGAGCTGCAAGCAGTGCGCGGACATCGCATCGGCATGATCTTCCAGGAGCCTATGACGGCGCTGAATCCCTTGATCCGCGTCGGCGATCAGGTGGCCGAGACGGTGAGGCTGCACGTTTTGGCCGGTTTGGCCGAGGCGAGATCGCGCGCGCGCGAAGCCCTCGATCGAGTCGGCTTGCGCGCCGTCGAGCTCGACCGGCTGCCCTACGAGTTGTCCGGCGGGCAGCGGCAGCGCGTTGCCATTGCCATGGCCCTGGTGCTGTCGCCTCCGCTGGTCATTGCCGATGAGCCTACCACCGCACTCGATGTCGGGACGCAGGCGGATGTTTTGAGGCTGCTCAAGGAACTGGTGCGCTCCGGCGGCTCCGGCATGATCCTGGTGAGCCACGATCTTGCGGTGATCTCGCAAGTCACCGACCGGATCGCGGTCATGCGTCACGGAGCGATCGTCGAGCAGCTGCCGACGGCGGAGCTGCTCACCCGCGAGCATCACCCGTACACCCAGGCGTTGCTCGCTGCCGCGCGGCTCGGGCCGAAGCGCACGCCTCGCCGACTGGACGGCGCGGTACCGGTCCTCGAGGCGCGCGACATCATCCGCGAGTACCCGCGGCGCCGCCGTTCGTTCGTACGGCGCTCCCCGCCCCGGCGCGCGGTCGATCGTGTGTCGCTGGACGTTCACGCGGGCGAGACGGTGGGCCTCGTGGGCGAATCGGGTTCGGGCAAATCGAGCTTGCTGCGTGCTCTACTCGCGTTGGAGCGGCCGCAGGGCGGCGAAGTGCGCTTGCTCGGCGAGGACTTCGGCGCGGCGCGCGGTGGAGCGTTGCGCCGTCTGCGCCGCTCCATCCAGGTCGTGCTGCAAGATCCCGTTGGTAGTTTTGATCCTCGCTGGCGCGTCGAGCGGCTCGTCGCAGAGCCTTTCTATGCGCTCGACGACAGACCCGATGCCGCAGTGCAGCAGGCGAATGTCGCCGCCGCGCTGGAGGAGGTCGGTCTCCGCGCGGCGGACGCTGCGCGCTATCCGCACGAGTTCTCGGGCGGCGAGCGCCAACGGATCGCGATCGCGCGTGCGCTGATACTCAGGCCCGCCGTCATCGCCTTCGATGAGGCCGTGTCGGCGCTCGATGTGCTCGTGCGCGCGCAGATCCTCACGCTTCTCGCCGAGCTCGCCGAGCGGTTGCGGCTTGCGTACTTGTTCGTCTCGCACGATCTTCACGTGGTGCGGGCGATCGCGGACCGAGTCTACGTCATGCAGGAAGGACGCATCGTCGAGGAGGGTCCCACGGAACGCGTGTTCCGCTCACCCCAGCATGCATACACGAGAGCGCTTCTGGCCGCGACGCCTCAACTCGCCTGAGCCATCTCCGCGACGCGCTCCCAGACCGTCGCGCGCATGCTCGGACGACTCTGCATCCGATCCATCCAGCGCACGAGATGGGGATTTTTTGCCGTGAGCGGGGACCATTCGGGCGTGGCGGTAAAAAAATCGAGCTGCGGGGCTATCATCACGTCGGCGAGACTCAGCGAGTCGCCGCCGAAGTAGTCGGCCTCGCCGAGCTCGCGCGCGAGCGCATCGAACACGCTGTGCGCCTTGGGCATCGCCGCGACGATGGCCGCCTCGTCAGGCGCGAGGCCCATGAGCTTCGGGGCCACGACGCGTTGAAAGCCGATGACGTTGCTCACGCCCTGGAACACATAGCAATCGTTGACGTTCATCAGCTGATCCATGCGCGCCGCCCCACGCGGATCGGACGGCGTCAGATGAGTTCCGGGCAGAACCCGGTCGACGTAACGCAGAATCGCCTGAGTTTCGTAGAGACGAAAATCACCGTGTTCCAGGACGGGGATGCGGCCGAACGGATGGCGCGCCAGATGCTCGGGCGAGCGCAGCGTCTTGGGCGCAACGGCAACGAGCCGGTAGGGGGCGTGCTTTTCTTCCAGCGCGATCAGCACCGCCCGCCCGTAGGGGCTCCCGGGAATACTGTGAACCTTGATGTCGGTCATGTGGGTCTCCCTTCTCTTGATATTTCCTCGGCGAACATCTCGAGGATCTTCGCCCACCCGCCGTCGACCTCGTTGCGCATCTTCTCGCCGCCGGGCGCCGCCATGCGCTCGAAGTTCCGATGTTCGAGCTCGACGCGCGTCGTATTTGGACCTTCGGGCAGGAAGCGCACCTCGACCTCGGAGGCGAAGGCCGCCCGCGCATCCGATTTCCAATCCGCGCTGATCTCCCATGAGCAGACGAAACGGTGTGTCGGTTCCCAGACGAGCACGTGGCCCACCACGGCCTCCTCGCCGTTGGCATGCCGGCTGTACCACCGGCCGCCCACGAAGGGCTCGATGATCGATTCCTGGACCGGCCCCTCACCGATGCCGTGGGTCTTGGGCCACCATCGATCGATGCCGGCCGTGAATACCTCGAACGCCTTCTTAGGCGTTGCCTTGACGACGAGGGTCTTGCGCACCGGCGCGATTTGCAGCGAGGGCTTCATTCGGGGTCCTCCTTATTCGAACGCTCCACTTCGCGCTTGAACGCGTCGAGCGCCTCCGTCCAGAACTCGTCGAGCCAGCGCCGCAAGGGGCCGAGCCCGTCGGGATCGATGAAATACACCCGCCGCGTGCCCTGCGCTCGATCATGCACCAGGCCTGCTTGCTTCAAGGCTTTGAGGTGCTGCGAAACCGCCGGACGGCTGACGGGGAGATCCGCTGCAATCGCGCCCACGGGACGTGGACCCGCACGCAGCGACTCGAACACCGCGCGGCGCGTAGGGTCTGCGAGGGCGGTGAGTGCCGATGAGTAAGTCATAGCTTACCGTAAGTTATAGCTAACCTACTGTCAATATGTTCAGCGGCCGCCCGCTTGGGTGCGCGGCCGACATGCTAAGCTAACACCATGAAAGATCAGGTAAAGCACCGCCTTACGGCGGTGGCTGCGTTTTGCGCGGCCCTGTGGCTCGCAGTCGGCCCGCCTGCTCATGCGACCGTGTACACCCTGACGCATCCTGAGGACGCGGTGTTTGGCGAGGACGAGACCGTGATGACCGTCTACGAAGACACCCTCTACGACCTCGCTCGTACGTACAGCCTGGGATCGGAGGAGCTCATTCGCGTCAATCCAGGCATCGATCCCTGGCTGCCCGGTGCCGGCAAGATGGTCGTCATCCCGGGGCGCCATATCTTGCCGCCCGGCCCGCACGAGGGGCTCGTCGTCAACCTGCCGGAGCATAGGCTCTACTACTACCCGAAGCCGAAACGCGGTCAGCCCCAGCAAGTGATCACCTATCCGGTGAGCATCGGCAAGATGGACTGGCGCACGCCGCTCGGTCTGACCCACGTTATTTCGAAGCAAAAGGATCCGACCTGGTATCCGCCGGCTTCGGTGCGCAAGGAGCATGCGGCAGCCGGCGACCCGTTGCCCGCGAGCGTTCCGCCCGGTCCGGACAATCCGCTTGGCGCCTACGCGATGCGCCTCGCCGCCGGCAACGGCACGTACTTGATTCACGGCACGAACAATCCGATCGCCGTCGGGCTTGCCGTGACGCATGGCTGCATCCGCATGTATCCCGACGACGTCGCGGCCCTATTCCCGCTGGTACCGGTGGGAACGCCCGTGCGGCTCATCAACGAGCCCATCAAGGTCGCTTGGGTCGACGGGGAGCTGTTGCTCGAAGCGCATCCGCCGGTCGATGCAGAAGGACAGAGTTTCGAGCCGAACGTCGATCAGTTTTCGGAGCTGCTACAAAAGGCGGTGGGAGACACGGTCGTCGCGATTCACTGGGACTACGCGCGCGAAGTGCTGCAGAAGGCCGACGGGGTCATTGCCACGGTGGGACTGGAAGCCGAAGCGCCGCCGCCGTCGGCACAAACCACGGGACCCGAAAGCCGCTGATCGACAGATCCGCGGTGCACGCGACGACTCCGAGCGTCGTGTTCGCCCCGGCTTGCAGGCGGCCGAGCTCTGCGAGGCGCGAGTAGTTCGCGAGGGGATCGCTCAAATCCATGCCGCGGCCCGGGGGCGTGGCGCCTCCCAGCTCTCCATCGAGCTCGAACGCCCAAGCCCAGTAGGTCTTGCCGTCCGGCATGAACACCGAGCCCACGGAATTTACGGCGACCAGCGCCCCGACGATGAGGCCCTCGCCGAGATCGAGTGAGGCGGAGCCGATAGCGCCCTCTCGAAGGCCCGCTTGCGCGCCGCGTCCGGCGCCCGCCGAGCCGAGCGCGAAATCCACGCCGGCCGCCTCACTCGTCGGCGGCATGCCCGACCCGCAGACCCGGAACGTCGGTGATCAGGTTGCGCGCGGCCGGCCGAGGCATGCGCGGCTAGCCGGGCTGTCCCGCAGCGATGACGGCCAACCCCTGCAGCACGAGGTCCGGCACGATCTCGCCACGTGTGCGCATGGTGCCCGAGATCATTCCCGCATCGCCGCCCGTGATGAAGAGCTTCGGCTTGATCCCCGTGCTCTGCTCGATCACCTCGGCCGCCCGATCGGCCAGGCCTGCCAGCGCGAACACGGCGCCTCGCGACACGGCTCCGATGGTGTTATTGGCGAGCACGCCCGCGAGCGAGGGTGTGCTGTGCTCGGCGGCCCGGGCGATGTCGCTGGTCTTGCTCATGAGCGCCTCGCGCATCATGTGAATGCCCGGGACGATCAGGCCACCGAGATGGTGGCCCGATGCATCGACACTGTCGACCTTCACCGCCGTACCCACGTCGACCACGCAAAGCACCGAGCGCGCTCGGGTCCACCCACCGATCAGGGCGAGCCAACGATCGGCACCGAGCAGCTTCGGATCGAGATAGCCGTTCACCAAGCCGTGATACTCGGGCACCGCGGAGACGAACTCGACTTCCACGTGAAACGTCTTCTTGGTGAGTCTGGTCAGGGTCTTCGCCATCTCGGGACCGGCGACGTTCGACACGAGTACCCGCGATGGTTTCTGGCCCGAGTCGAATAGGGCCGCCGTCCACATTCCGGGTTTCGCATCACGATGCACGACGGCCTGCTGATCGGACAGGCCGGTGCTCGTCAGCCAGGCCCATTTCAAGCGGGTGTTGCCCACGTCGATGACCAGAATCATGAAGGACCCGCTTGCTCCGGATGCTGCCGCCGACCGCGGTAAAGCGCGAAAGCATAACATCTTGCCACCACGGCAGATGGCTCAGGCCGACGGCAATGCTTCGCCCGAGCCTTTCGGCGTCAGGGCCGAAATCACGTGCAGGAGCGCCTGCGACATGCGCTCGTCTATCTCTGCGGCATGGGGCAAGTGCACCGGATAGCGCACGTGCGCGTCCACGCCTTTGACGGAGTAGCTCAATTGCACGGTCGGCATCGTATCGCCTCCGGCGCTCGACAGTGTGGTCCTTTGCAATTCGCGTGTCTGCCTCTGGATTTCTTCGCGGTATTCGGCGAGCGTTTCATTGGCGGCGGCGAACAACTTCTCCTTGGTCGTCGCGTAGTCCACTCCCGGGGGCAGGGCGAGCGTTATGTCATGCCATGCGAAGCTCACACCCGGAATCTGCTTGAACAAACCGGTCGTAACTTGAAACACCACGGAGTTGGGAAAGGCGGCGACGCGTCCCGTCGGCACGAGCGAGCCGCGGCTCGCGAGCTCCATCAAGTACATGCGCACCATACCGAGCTCGATGATCTCGCCGCTCACCTCCCCGATCTGTACTCGATCGCCGATGCGAATCCCGTATTTTCCGATGAGGAAAAAGTAACCGACGATGGAGACGAGCACGCTCTGCATTGCGACCGCAAGACCCGCGGTGATGAGACCGGCGAAGGTCAAGATCGAGCCGAGCTCGCTCGCAAACGTGAACCCGATGATGATGACCACTAGAGTCCAGAGTGCGATCTTGCGCAACAGCAACAGCTGATAGCGCCTGCGCGCATCCTGAACGTATTTGAGCACGCCGCGATGCCAGAGCTCGGCAAGGGCGAACACCGCACCCAGGATGAGCCCGAGCACGCCGACTCGAATTCCCAGAGATCCGAGCGCCCTGCGCGACTGGACTTTTACGGCATCCCGCCAGTTTTTCAGGTTGCGCCGGTACTGATCCAGAAGCGCCGCCTGCTTCTTCAAGGGCACGAACAGGATCGAGGCCTGTTTGAACTGACTGGCCAGGGTGTCGAGCTCATCGCGCGTCACGCCGAGCGCCGCGCTGTCGGCGCTGTCCGCCCGTGTCATGAGCGCGTCGCCGCGCGCCGAAAGCGCGCGCAGTTGCGCGACAAGCTTGTTCTGTATCTGCAAGAGCGCGGACTGCAGGGCGTCGGTGCGCCGATCGATCGCGTCGATCGAGGAAGCCCTCTCGGAGAGCTTGAATACGTCCGCAGCCTCATTCCAGACGCCGAAACGCGAGGTCGCGGCCACGGTGCTCGATGCCGCCGTGCCGGGCGGGTGTTGCGCAGCAGTTCCCGCAGCCGGCTGCGGCGCGCCGGTCGTCGTTCCCGGCAGTGCGACCGCCATTGCGTCGATCTGAGAGCGCAGCGAGCTCACGTCCGTGGCATCGCTGCCGTTCACCGCGGTGACGAGGCTGCCGAGCATGCTTTTCTTGGCGTTGAGGAGGTCCAGCTCGCCCTGCAGCTCGGCGACCTTGGCTTGCAACGCTTGCTCGGCCTTCTTTGGCGCACCCGCGAGCTGCGCGCGTGTCGAATCGATCTCCTGCTGTACGGACAGCACCTGCGCGTCGAGCTTGTGCTGCCGCGCGGCGAGCGTTTGCGCCGAGTCATTCCCTCGATTGCCCGAAGCCGCGCTCGTCGCACTCTCGACGAGCTGGTCGGCGCTCACCCGCGCGACATCGAACGCGAGGCCCGCGACTTGATTGGCTATCTGGCGATTCTCGGAGACGATCAAGAGATCGCCCGGCTCGTCCGCGATCTGCTGCTGAGCGCCGAGTGTTCGATACCAATCCACCGTCTCATCCAGCATCTGAATGACTTCCGCCGCGCTCATCGGTGCGGGCGGTGCGGCGACGGATCCCGCGGCGGCCGAGGCAGCCGGCGCGGATGAGGCCGGCGCATTGGCCGCGAGGGCGAGCGACGCGGCGAGTGCATAAGCACCCATCAAGATAGTGGCGATTAGTGAACGAGCGGGGCGCGGCACGGGCGCATCCTACCGCAAATCGCGCGGCACAAGTCGCGCGAAGTATTTGTGCGTGAGGCAGTGAAACTTTCTAAAATTCACGGCATGCTTGCGCATCGCGCGAAGACCGCGCCAACCATGTGAGTTCTTTCAAGTGAAAATGACGATACCCAGAGCAGGCCTCCTGCTGAGCTCGCTCTTCAGCGGTATGGCGGCAATCTCGATCTGCGCGGCAGCCGAACATGCCGCTGCGGAACATACCGCGGCCGATGCGGCCGACCCCAAGGCTTTGAGTGCCGAGGCGCTGAGCGAGTCGTCGCGCTTGCTGCACGATGCGCAGCAGACGACGCAAGGGTCGATCACCGTCGAAGGACGGGCGATCGCCTATCAGGCAGAGGCGGGCGTGCTGGTGGTCCACGTAAAGGATCCCATGGATGATGACCCGCCGCCGCCGCACGATGAGCACGGCAACCCGCCGCCGCCGCCGGCCGAGGCGAGCATGTCCTATGTGGCCTACTTTCGCGGCGACAAGGAAGATCCGCATCGTCCCATCACATTTTTGTATAACGGGGGTCCGGGCTCCTCCACGGTTTGGCTGCACATGGGTGCCTTCGGTCCGAAGCGAGTCCGTACCGCCGATGACACGCACAGCGCGGCCGCGCCCTACCGCGTGGTCGACAACGAGTACAGCCTCATCGACGCAACGGATCTCGTGTTCATCGACGCGCCGGGCACCGGCTTCGGTCACTTGCGCGGTGCCGACAAGGAGAAGGCGTTCTACGGCGTCGACCAGGACGCGCATGCGTTCGCCAATTTCATCGTCGAGTTCCTGTCGCGGCACAAGCGCTGGAACTCGCCGAAGTATTTGTTCGGTGAGAGCTACGGCACGACGCGCTCGGCGGCGCTCTCCAGCATTCTCGAGAACGAGAAGGACCTCGATCTGAACGGCATCATCCTGCTCTCGCAAGTATTGAACTTCGACGACGGTGCGGATGCGCCTCAGTTCAACCCGGGTGTCGATCTTCCCTACATGCTCGCGCTGCCGACCTTCGCGGCCACGGCCTGGTACCACCACAAGCTACCCAATCAGCCGGCGCAGCTCGAGCCGCTCTTGCGCGAAGTGGAGAATTTCGCGCTCAACGATTACTCGCAGGCGCTCGCCGCCGGCGATACACTGAGCGCGGAACGGAAGTCGCAGATCGCGGCCAAGCTGCACGAGTACACGGGCTTACCCGCCGACTACATCGAGCGCGCCAACCTGCGCGTGAACGGCGGGGAATTCGAGAAGAACTTGCTCGGCAGTGAGACGACCACCGGCCGTCTCGATACTCGGTTCTCGGGCCCGACGCTCGACCCGATGAGCAAGGAGGCGGAGTACGACCCGCAATCCGCGGCGATCTCCTCGGCCTACGTCTCGGCCTTCAATGACTACGTGCGCAATACGCTCAAGTTCGGGGACAAGATGGCCTACAAGCCCGAGATCGACGTGGAAAAGAGCTGGGATTTTACGCATCAGCCGCCGGGCGCTCCGTTCAAGCTGCCCGTCACGACCAACGTCATGCTCGATCTCGCGGCCGCGATGAAGCAGAACCCGAAGCTCAAGCTGCAGCTCAACGGCGGTTACTACGATCTCGCGACGCCGTATTTTGCCGCGATGTTCGAGCTGCGGCAGCTCCCGATCGAGAAGTCCCTGCAGGACAACATCGAGATGCATTTCTACACTTCGGGTCACATGGTGTACGCGCACGAGCCGGATCTGAAGGCGTTGCATGCCAACGTGGCCGCGTTCATCGAGAAGACGAAGAGCGGCATGGCGGGGCAGACCTCATGACGGCGCGGGCGGCACGGGAGCTCAAGGCGGCGATTGTCGATGTGCCGGATTTCCCGAAGCCGGGAATCCTGTTTCGCGACATCTCGCCGCTGCTGAAGAGCCACCTCGCCGCCACCATTGAGGCGCTCGAGGGATTGCTCACCGAGGCGGAATGGGGCGGGGTCGATGCCGTGGCCGGCATCGAGTCCCGCGGCTTCATTCTCGGCGCCGCGCTCGCGCTCAAGCGCGGCAAGGGTTTCGTGTTGGTGCGCAAGCAGGGGAAGCTGCCGCCGCCCGTGGTCGATGTGTCCTACGATCTCGAGTACGGCTCGGGCGTGCTGGAGATGCAAAGGGGGCAGGGAAGCGTTCTCCTGATCGATGACGTGCTCGCCACCGGCGGAACCTTGAGTGCCTCCGCGGAGCTCTGCGTGCGCGCTGGCTACTCGGTCGCGGCGCTCGCCGTGCTGATCGATCTCAAGATCGTGGCCGATTACCGTTGGCACGATGTGCCGTTGCGCGCCGTCGTCTGTTACTAGGCCGGCGGGATTACATGAGCGAGCTACCGCGATTACTCGTCGTCATGGCCCTTGCGGCCGAATCGGCAGGCGTCTTCGAGGAGGCGCGCATCCCCGTGCTCTATTGCGGCGTCGGCAAGGTGAACGCCGCGATCGCTCTGACGCGCGAGCTGCGCCGCTACGCTCACGCCTCCGAACCCGCGCCGCTCGTGCTCAATTTCGGCTCGGTCGGCAGCCGCGTGCACGACACCGGAACGCTGGTGGCCTGCCACGAGTTCGTCCAGCGCGACATGGACGTCACGGGCCTGGGATTCCCGCTCGGGGTCACTCCGTTCGACGATACGCCGGCGCGCCTTTCGTTCGGGCCGCTCTTTGCGCACTTGCCGCCGGCAGTCTGCGGAAGCGGCGACTCCTTTGCGATGAACGCCTGCGCGGTCGAGTGCGACGTCGTCGACATGGAGGCTTATGCGCTCGCCAAGACGTGCCGGCTCGAGGGCGCCCAGCTCGCCTGCGCGAAATACGTCACCGATGGCGCCGATCATGCCGCGGCGGATCATTGGCGGGATAACGTGCACAAGGCCGCGGAGGCCTTTCTCGAGCTGTACCGTGCCGCGGAGACGAAGGCTCAGAAGCCGCGGTAATGCAGCAGCGCCACACCGACCGCAGCCACGAGACAGTACACGCCGAATAAATACCAGCGCCCGCTCTCCAGCCAACGGCTCAGCCACTTGAGCGCGAGTAGACCTGCGATGAAGGCGAGCACGGCGCCGAGCAAGCTCAATAGTGCGACCGACTGCAGGCTTCCTTGAGCCGGCGTGGCGACGCCCGGCGGCGCGTGCGCCAGACGCAGCGCCTCGCGAGCCACCACGGCCGGCGTGAGCACCACGGCGAGCGCGAAGCCGAAGCGCTCGGCGCGCGGTTTCGACACGCCGATCAACATGCCGGTCGAAATGGTGGCGCCGGAGCGCGAGAAGCCGCGAAAGGGTAAACACAACCCCTGCACGGCCCCGATGATGCCGGCGTCGGTGAGGGTGAGCTCGCCCGAGTCGGAACGCGCGGCTCGGCGAAGACGCCTCTCGCGCAGCCCCGCGATGAGAATGAGCAACCCCGCGGCGGCTAGGGCCGGCGCTATGAATTCCAGATGACCGAACAGATCCTCGATCTCCGCATGCGGCACGTCGCGCAGGACGGTCCTCTCCAAGACCTTGACGATGGCCTCGCCCACGATTCCGGTGATCGCGGTCGCGACCACGAGCCGCACGGCGATGTCCTTGAATGCAGCCGCGGTGCTGAAGTATGTAGCGCGCCACTGCTTCCAGAAGTATGCGATGACGGCAAACATCGTGCCCGTGTGCAGCATGACGAGAAGTAACGTCATGGGCGGCGAGGACGGGTCGAGTCCCAGCAGCTTCTCGACCACCACCACGTGTGCGGAGCTCGATACCGGCAGGAGCTCGGCCAAACCCTGTACGATCGCCAAGATGAACACATTGAAGAGCGACATCGAGTGATTCTATCGCAATGAACGCGGCGCTGCTCCTGGGGTTGTCGTCGGCCTTGTGCTACGGGATCACGGATTACCTCGCGCGCGTCGCCGGGCGCGCCGTCGGCATCTGGCGCAGCATCTTCTACGGCGATCTCGCGGCGTTCCTCGTCTTGAGTGCTTGGTTCGCGCGCGCCTCCGGAACGGCGCAGATCTTCACTTCGCATGCCGCTGCGTGGATCGCCTCGTTCGTCGCGGGCGTCATCCTCCTGGCGGCTGCGGCATTGCTCACGCGAGGACTCACGCGCGGCACGCTTGCGGTCGTGGCGCCGGTGACCGCGAGCTACGGCGCGATCGCGGCACTTCTGTCGGCCGCGACCGGCGAGCGGTTGTCTCTCAGGGCCGGCTGGGGGATTTTTTTCACGGCCTGCGGGGTGTGCCTCGTGTCGCTTCCCGCCGGCGGCCGCCGCGAATTCCGGAAGCACCTGCATGCGAGCGGCTTCGGCTGGGCGGTGGGCGCCGCCGTTTGCTACGCCGTGGGCTTCTGGCTGCAGGGCGTCTTCGCGGTGCCGACGCTCGGCCCGTTCATTCCGGTATGGCTCTCCTATGGAATCGTCGTGGCCGCGATTCCCATGCTCATGCCGGTTCTCGGCCTGCGTCTCGCGCCTCCGCGAGGGAATCAATGGGGGGCGGTGCTCGGTGCGGGACTTTTCAGCGCGACCGCTTACGTTGCCCTCACCATCGGTCAGTCCACGGGCTGGGTTGCGATCGTGGTGGTACTGAGCACGCTCGCGAGCGCGGTCACCGTGCTGCTGTCACGCCTCATCGATCGTGCGGCCATCGCCCTGCACCAGTGGCTCGCCATGGGCGTGATCATCGCCGGCTTGATTCTCATCAAGGGCTAGCGCCGTCAGGCAGTGGCCCTTCCGGCAGACGTTGCCAGGTCTGGTTTCTACCGAGCAGCGAGAAGCCGATGTAGCCGCGAACCACGAGACGCGTGTCACCCTCGACGTGCATCTTGCAGTGATAGACCGAGCCGGTGTCCGGATCGAGAATGTCGCCGCCGCTGTACTCATCGTCCGTGTGCTTCATGTTGCGGATGATGATGAGGCCAAGCATGGGCTGGTTCTTGCGCTCATCGGTGCACACCGCGCAGACGCGGTGCTCGACGCCCGGCGTAAAGCTGCCTTCGATCTTGCCGAAGAGCCGGCCGTTTTGCTCGTAAATGCGCACGACGGCACGCGCCGCGCCGGTCTTGTCGTCGAAGGTTTTCCAGCGGCCGATCGGGGAGTCGGCGGCTGCCGGCGCGGCAGCGGCCACTGCGGGAAGCACGGCAAACGCGAGGGCGACGGAAACGGCGAGCGAGGCGAGACGGATCATCGATCTCATGGCTGATTCCCCTGACCGGTTCGAGCGCTACAATTGCGCGCATCTTAAACGAATCGCAATTCTCGGTGAAAAAAAGCACGCGCATGCACTCGAACGATGAATGATCCGGTCGATGAGGCGGCGATTCTCGCGCTCAATCGCGCCCACGTCGCGGAGACCTCGGCGCTCGACGCGGTGGAGCTGCGGTCTCTGCTCGCGCAGGCTTTTCACGTGGGATCGTGCGATCGCGGACGCGAGGCGTTTCTCATCGCGCTGGACCAGGACGCGATCTACTCGAGCCCGAACTTTCAGTGGTTCAAGTCGCGCCACGAGCGCTTCGTCTACATCGACCGCGTCATCGTCGCGTCGTCCCAGCGTGGACGCGGCCTCGCGCGCCGGCTCTACGAGGAGCTCGCCGCCGCCGCCGCGCGGGCGCACCACGTGCTCATCGGTTGCGAGGTGAACCTGGAGCCGCCGAACCCTGCCTCGGACGCTTTTCACGCGGCCCTGGGGTTCTCGGAGGTCGGTCGGGCGATCCTGCCGGGAGGTGCAAAACGGGTGCGCTATCTCGCGCGCGAAGTCCGGCTTGCAGATCGACGGCAGGAATGTCAGCGGCGGCCGGAATAGAAGTAGTAGTCCGCCGAATAGGCAACGCGGGTCCGTTGCGCGGCGTGCGCGGCGTCGCAGGGGCTTTGCGGCGCCAGTCCGCCGATGGTGTGTAGTCGCTGAATTGACTGGACCTTGGCGAACATGCCCTTGCCGGCGTTCGATTTGGCTTGTAGCAAGAGCCACGGAATCGCCTTCGATGCGGGCGCGTCGACGTGAGCGACGACCTCGCCGACCACCTTGCTGCCATCGTTAGCCTCCCACGTGGGCCCCTCGTAATGGCGTCCGACGTCCTTCCCCGAACGGTCCGATAGATCGGCCGCGGGCGCCTGCAGCACCCAGCCATAGCGCGGTGGATTCTGCGAGCTCGCCGCGCACTGATAGATCTGCACGCCCGTGGCGTGCAGCATGCGCGTCAGCTTCTGACCGGCCGGTGCCTGCAGAGCCGGTGGCACATCCGGGGGCGGCTGCGGCCGGTCATGGGCGCAGCCGACGAGGAGCGTCGCGGCGATCGAGGCAGCCATGTGCGCGCAAGCCCTACCCAGCCCGCGTCTCGTCCATTTCGTGATCCCTTGCGTCGTCATCGATGAATTATACTGAACGCGCCGTGCGATCCAATCTATCTCTGACCGAAGGCTCGATTCCGCGTGTCTTGCTGCTGTTTTCCCTGCCCATCCTGCTGGGTAACTTGTTTCAGTCCGTCAACGGATCGGTGAATTCGATCTGGGTGGGCAAGTTTCTCGGCGAAGCGGCACTCGCCGCGACGGGTAACGCTAACGTCCTCATGTTCCTCTTGTTCGGGGTTCTGTTCGGGTTCTCCATGGCCTCGACCATCATGGTCGCGCAGTGCGTGGGCGCCAAGAACATCGACGAGGCGAAGCGCGTGGTCGGCACCGCCGCAGTCTTTTTCCTCGGCCTGTCGATGTTCATGAGCCTCGCCGGACTCGCGCTCGCCGATCACTTGATGCGTTGGCTGGGTACGCCGCCGAATGCGCTGCCCCTGGCGCTCGCCTACATGCGGATCATCTTTCTGGCACTCCCCTTCATGGGCGGATTGTTCTTCATCATGGCAGTGCTGCGCGGTGCGGGCGACTCGCGCACACCTTTCATCTACTTGGCGATGGCCGTGGCGCTCGACATCGGCTTGAATCCGTTGCTCATCTTCGGCTGGGGTCCCGTGCCCCGTTTGGGGATCGCCGGCTCGGCCCTCGCCACCTTGATCGCGCAAGGCGTGAGCTTCGCCGCCCTGGTGCTGCATCTGTACCGCGTGCGTCATTTCCTATGCATTCGGCGCAACGAGCTGCGCCTGTTCGTCGTCGACTGGTCGCTCGTGCGGCTCCTCGTGACCAAGGGCGTGCCGATGGGGCTGCAGATGTTCGTGGTGTCCTCGAGCATGCTCGTCCTCATGTCGTTCGTGAATCGGTTCGGCTCCGAAGAGACCGCCGCGTTCAACGCCGCATTGCAGCTGTGGAATTACGTGCAGATGCCGGCGCTCGCCATCGGGGCCGCGGTCTCCTCCATGGCTGCGCAAAACGTCGGTGCCGGCCGCTGGGATCGCGTCAACCGGGTCGCCGCGACCGGTGTGCTCTTCAATCTGTTGAGCGGCGGAGCGCTGATCGCAATCATCTACGCGCTGGATCGCGCCGCGCTCGGCTTGTTTCTGCCCGCGCACGGCGCGGCGCTCGCACTCGCGGTACACCTCAATGCGATTGTGCTGTGGTCGTTCGCGTTGTTCGGCATATCGCTGGTCCTGTACGGCGTGGTGCGCGCCACGGGCGCCGTCGTGCCGCCGCTCATCATGCTCGCGCTCGCGCTGTGGGGGATCAGGGTACCGTTCGCCTATGCGCTCATCGATCACTGGGCAGCGGATGCGATTTGGTGGAGCTTTCCGGTCGCCTCGATCGCCTCGGTGATCATGGCTAGCCTGTACTATCAGCTCGGCAACTGGCGCTCGGTGCGCCTCGGTATCGCCGAACGCCGAGATCCGGTACCGAGTGCTTGAGTCCGAGACCCCTCGTCATCCGGTGCGGCGCATTCGGCGACATGGTGCTGATCACGGCGCTGATTCGCCCGCTCCACGCGCGGTTCGGTGAGCCCGTCGACATCTTGACCTCGGGACCCTGGAGCGTCCCGCTGCTCCAAGGGCAACCGGGCGTGGGAGAGATCCTGTGCGTGCGCAGCCGCAAAACCCCCTATTGGCTCGCGCCGGATCAGCATCGCGCAGTGCGCCGTCTGCGCTCATGCGGCGTCCGGCCCACCTGGTTTTGCGACGGGAACGATGCGGCACGGCCGATGCTCGAGCGTGCCGGCATCCCGAGCGACTACATCGTCGACGTGAAGGATCATCCGCTCAAGACGGACGAGCACGCGACCGAGCAATGGCGCCGGCTCGCGGAACTCAATCCGCGAGGCCTGAGAGAGCCTCCTCCGCCGGCGGGCGTGGTTGCGCCGGGGGCATACCTCGAGGTGAGCGCGCGCCAGCAAGCGGATCTCGACGACTGGCTCGCGGCCCGCGGCCTCGCGGGCGCGCCGCTCCTTCTCGTTCAGGCGGGCAATAAGCGAACCATGCGCTGGGGACTGCGCCGCCTTGCGATCAATCACAAGTACTGGCCGCCCGAGCGCTGGGCTGCAGTGATGCTCTATCTGCGTGCGCGCTGTCCGGGGCATCGGATCGTGCTGCTCGGCACGGGGCCGGAATACCGACTGAACGAGGAGTTGATCGCGGCCGCGCGCATCCCCGACGTGTGCAACGCCGCCGATGATCTGCCGATACCGCGACTCATCGCGCTCCTGTCGCGTGCCGCGGGACTCGTCACCGTCGACTCGGGGCCTGCGCACGCGGCCGCCGCGGTGGGATGTCCGCTGGTCGTTTTATTCGGTCGCGCCTCACCCACGCTCTACCGGCCGCGGGGAACGACCGCCGCGGACGTGAAGGTGCTCACGGGGCGCATCGATGGCGAGCCGAGCATGCTCGGCATCGCCGCCGCCGAGGTGATCGAGGCCTGGTCGACGCTGCGACTTAAGGGCGGGGGCGCAACATATCCGGGGTCACCAGCACCACGCCGCGCTTGGTAACGAAGAAACGGGCCTGATCCGCCTCCGGATCGTGGCCGATCTGCGTGCCGTCGGGCACGACGCAGTCCTCGTCCATGATGCAGCGTCGGATCTTGCAGCGCCGTCCGATGGAGACGCCCGGCAACAGCACCGAGCTGTGGATGACGCTCTGGTCCTCGACGCGCACATCGCTCGACAGGAGCGATTGGCTCACGTGCGCGCCGGAGATGATGCAGCCGCCGGCGACCATGGAATTCACCGCCATGCCGCGGCGTCCCTCCTCGTCGAGAACGAATTTCGCGGGCGGATGCTGGGCCTGATAAGTCCAGATCGGCCATTGATGGTCGTAGATGTTGAGCTCGGGGTTGAGCGCCACGAGCTCCATGTTCGCCTCATAGAAAGCATCGACGTTGCCCACGTCGCGCCAGTAATTCTGGGCGCGTGTCTCGACATCGTGAAAGGGGTAGGCGAACACGCGCATCCGACCGATGGCCGGCGGAATGATGTTGCGGCCGAAGTCGTGCTTGCTCTCCCGATCCTGGGCGTCCTCGTTGAGCACCTTCTCGAGCCTGTCCAGCGCGATGACATAGATGCCCATCGAGGCGCGCGCCAAGTCGTCGTGGCCAATGATGGGATCGGGCTTCTGCGGCTTTTCGGCGAACTTGACGACGCGATTCGTGTCGTCGGTGGTCAGGATCCCGAACTCCTGCGCACGGTCGAGCGGCACATCGACGACGCCCACCGTGATGTCCGCCTCGCATTGCTCGTGATAGGCGATCATCGGACCGTAGTCCATCTTATAGATGTGATCGCCGGCGAGAACGAGCACGTGCGTCGGATCGTGGGAGCGGATGAACTCGAGGTTCTGATACACCGAGTCCGCGGTGCCGCGGTACCAGTGCTCGCCGATCTGCTGCTGGGCGGGGATCAGCTCCACGAATTCGCCGAGCTCGCCGCGGAGATAGCTCCAGCCGCGCTGGATGTGCTGGATCAGCGGCTGCGCCTTGTACTGGGTGAGCACGGCGATCTGGCGGATGCCGGAGTTCACGCAGTTCGACAATACGAAATCGATGATGCGGAACTTGCCGCCGAACGGCGTCGCGGGCTTGCACCGATTCAGGGTCAGCGCCTTGAGGCGCTCGCCGCGGCCTCCGGCCATCACGACCGCCAATGTCCCGCTCGTCAATCGGCTGACGTAGCGTCCGGTGTTGGTCCGAGCGGCGTGTCGCATACTGCATCCTTCGAATCCGCTCTCAGCCTGCCACACTGAGCGGCGCGCCGCATCAGCTTTTTAGCGACGGGTTCGACTCACGCTCGAAATCGCGTTTGCTAGACTGGTGCCATGCCTCCGCTCAAGGTTTGCATACTGAGTTCCGAGATGATGCCCTTCGCCAAGACGGGCGGTCTCGCCGACGTGGTCGGGTCGCTGGTGCGCGAGTTCGCCCGGCTTGGGCACGAGATCCGCGCCTTCATGCCGCTCTATGCCGCCGTGAGGCGCGCGAATCCGGGCACGCAGCCGGTGCTAGGGCTGCAGAACGTGGGAGTTACGATCGACGGTCGCGCGTATGCATTCTCGGTACGTACCACCCACGTGCCGGGCACGGAAATCACGGCCTACTTCATCGACTGTCCGGAGCTCTTCGATCGCCCGACCATCTACACGCGCGACCCGGACGAGCATCGCAGGTTCCTCTTGTTCACCCGCGCGGTGGTGGAGAGCTGCCTGCGCCTGGGGTTCGCACCTGACATATTTCATTGTCATGACTGGCATACGGCCTTCTTGCCGCTGCTCCTCAAGTCGACCTACGCGCCGGTTCCGCTGTTCGCACGATCGCGAAGCGTCTTGACCATTCACAACATCGGCTATCAAGGCGTCATTCCCGCCGCATTCGTCAGCGACCTCGGACTTGCGGCCCCGGAGGCGCAGCTCGATGCTGCGGATCTCCAGTTCGGAGTGATCAACTCCCTGAAAACCGGGATAAAATTTGCCGATACAGTGACCACGGTGAGCCCCACTTACGCCCGGGAGATCACCGAGACACCCCTGGGAATGGGTATGCAAGCGGCCTTGCGCGCGCGCGCCGAGCCCGTGGTCGGCATCCTCAACGGCGTTGATTACCAAGAGTGGGATCCGCGCCATGATCGCAACCTCGTGCAGCACTACTCCCGCGAGGATCTGCGCGGCAAGCGCTCCAACAAGGAGCAGCTCCTGCGCGCGCTCGGCCTCGAGCTTGCTGCTCGCACCCCGCTCATCGGCATGGTGTCTCGCCTCGCTTCCCAAAAAGGCATCGACATCCTCGTGGATGCGCTACCGCAAGCGCTCGAGACCCGCGATTTCGGACTCGCGGTGCTGGGCAGCGGCGAGGAGCGCTACGGTGCATTCTTCACCTCGCTCGCTGCCCGCTATCGCAACCGCGTGGCATTTCGCCCTGGCCACGATGAGCCGCTGGCCCATCTCATCGAGGCGGGGAGCGACATGTTCCTCATGCCTTCGCAATATGAGCCGTGCGGCCTCAACCAGATGTACAGCCTGCGCTATGGAACCATACCCATCGTGCGCCGGACCGGCGGTCTTGCCGATTCGGTGCGGCATTTCGACCCGGTGAGCGGCGAGGGGACGGGATGCGTATTCAACGACTACGACTCGCCCGCCGTGCTGTGGGCGATGAATACGACGCTCGATTGGTTCGACGACGAGCGCAGCTGGCTGCGCTTGATACAAAACGCCATGCGCGAGGATTTCTCGTGGGGGCGAGAGGTCGAACGGTACGTCGAGATGTTTCGCACCACCGCTCAGCGGGACGCTTCGAGCAGCGCGTAACGCCGGCCGTTCGGCAGCGCATAGCGATGCGCGACCTTGAGCCCTGACGCCCCGATCCAGGCCGGAAGCTCAGCGTCGAGTGCGCTCGCACTTGCCTTGAAGCGCTCGGCGTTACGCAGGAACGCTCCCACGAGCTCGCGACCCGGCAAGAGCGTGACGACCAGCGCGTCCGGCTCGCGCGCGAGGCGTTCCCGCAATTTGGTGAGCGCGGCGGTATCGAGCGGTCCCCGGACGAGCTCGGCGTCGGTGCGTGCATACATGTCGACGATGGCCTGAGTGGTCTCGTCGGGCGCCATCAGGATCAGTGGTCTGCCGCGCGCATCGGACTCGATTGCCAGCGCCACGCTAGACAGGTCCTGCCAGGCATCCACCTCGCGGTAGAGCGGCCATGCCGGGACGATCAAGAGCACGCAGTACGCGAGCAGGAGCGCGAGCTGCGCGCGTTTCGGCTGCGCGTGCCGCGTCGCCGACTCGGCGCCGATCGCGAAGACGGCCGCAGCGACAAGGCCGAGTGCACCGATCGCGAGGGTGCCGCGAGGCGCGCTCGGGCCAAAGAGCACGCCCGCGGCAGCGGCGAAGACGAGCATCGCCGCGAGCATCAAGTACGCGGTGCCGCGGAGCGCCCAACCGTCCCAGCGGTCGCGGGAATCGAGCGTCGTCCACCAGCCGAGGAGCAGCGCGAATCCCGGCAGCGCCGGAGCGAGGTAGATGTTGCGGGCGGTGGCCGCGAAAGATAGAAGAGCGAGCGAGGGCAGTGCGGCCGCGAGCGCGAACCTCACCGGGCGCAGCTCCGCCGTGACGCCGGCGCCCGCAGCGCGGAACACCCGCCACGCGCGCCTCAGGGCGGCGACGACGAGCAGCGTCCACGGCCACAAGTACATGGGCAGCTCGGTCAGGTACTTTCCGGGGCGGTTGCGATGACCGAGGGCGTATTGCAGCTCTTGCGGAGCTTCCACGTGCGCGAACCGTCCGGCGAGGTTGTTCCAGAAAAACACCTTGAGGTGTTCGATGCCGTCGGGTCCCCGGTACACGGCTGCGACCCAGGCGAGGATCACGACCGCCTCGAGCAGAAGTCCGGCATACAGCTCCCAGCGCGCCAGCTCGCGCCAGCGCCGTTCCCACAGCACGAGTACCGGTATTGCGAGGGCGGGCACCATCCAGGCGACCGCGCTCTTGCTCAAGAAACCGATGGCGAGCGCCGCGTGCATGACGGTATAGCCGCGCAGCCGATCGGCGGTTCGCTCGGCATAGAACCCGGTGTAGGCCCCGTAGAGTGCCACCGAAACGGCGGCGAGGAGCGGTGCGTCGGTCGCCAGCCACACGAGCACCTGGTACGACAGGAGAAAGGTCGCGAGGCCCGCCGCCGCCGCGAGCCCGGCCTCGCGCCCCACGCTCCGCCGCGCGAGCAGTCCCACGCCGAGCGCTGCGATGAGCGCATAGAGCAGGTTCGGCAAGCGCGCGGCCCACGCGCCGGATCCGAAGGCTCGAATGGACGCTCCCGCCACCCAGTAGGTCAACGGCGGCTTCTCGCAGAACGCCTCGCCGGCGAGGAGTGGCACCGCCTTGTCGGCTTGCCAGCTCATGCGCCAGGCGATATCGGCCTCGCGCGGCTCATCCGGCGTCCAATAGTCGCGGGCAAATAGGCCAACGCTCCAGGCGCCGAGCAGCGCGACCGCAACGAGAGCGATCCGAATGCGAGCCGCACGCCGTAAGGCACTATAATCGGACGCTCGATAAGGAGTATGCATGACCTCTGCCGACTATACTTTACACGGCGCCGTCGCCGTCATCCGGCTCGACAATGCGCCGGTCAATGCACTCAGTGCGAGCGTGCGCAAGGGCATCGCCGAAGGACTGGAGCGTGCCGCGGATACGCAGTCCGTGACCGCCGTGATCCTCACGGGGGCCGGCTCGAACTTCTGCGGTGGCGCGGACGTGACCGAGTTCGGCACGGCACAGATGCTCGCCGCGCCCAATCTCCACGATCTTTTCGATCTCGTCGAGGGCTTCGAGAAGCCCGTGATCGCCGCCCTGAACGGCACCACGCTCGGTGGCGGATTGGAGCTCGCCCTGTGCTGTCATTACCGCGTGGCCCTATCGAGCGCGCCGCTCGGGCTACCGGAAGTGAAGCTCGGGCTCTTGCCGGGCGCCGGTGGGACGCAGCGGTTACCGCGACTTCTGGGGGCGGAGCGCGCGCTCAACATGATCGTAAGCGGCAATCCGGTAAACGCGCACGAGCTCGCGCAAACGGCGCTGCTCGATCGGGTGGTGGACGCCGACGTCGTGGCGTCCGCTCTGGCCCTTGCTGAGGGTGCGGCTGACGGCAGGCTGCCCCTGAAGAAGGCGCGCGAGATCTCGGTCGTGTTGCCGAACGCCGAGGCTTTCTTCGATTTTGCGCGCGGCGCGATTGCGCCGCTCGCGAAGCATTACCCCGCACCCGGCAAGTGCATCGACGCCGTCGAGGCGGCGGTGCTCAAGCCTTTCGATGAGGGCATGAAGGTCGAGGCCGCCGCCTTCGCGGAGCTCTTGCACGGCACGGTGTCCAAGGCGCTGCGGCACGTCTTTTTCGCCACGCGTGCGGCGGGCAAGATTCCGGACGTTCCCTCGAGCACGGTGACGCGCCCCATCCGATCGGTGGCCGTGATCGGCGCCGGAACCATGGGCGGGGGCATCGCCATGAATTTCGCCAATGCGGGTGTGCGGGTGACGATGCTCGAGACCGCGCAGGCGGCGCTCGACAAGGGTCTCGGGGTCGTCAAGAAGAACTACGAGAGCACGCTCAAGAAGGGCCGGCTCACGCCCAGGCAATTCGACGAGCGCCTCGCTCTCATCACCGGCACGCTCTCCTACGACGACATCCGCGGTGCGGACCTCGTCATCGAGGCGGTGTTCGAGGACATGGAGGTGAAGAAGCAGGTCTTCGAGACTCTCGATCGCAAGGCGAAGGTCGGTGCCATCCTCGCCTCGAATACTTCCACCCTCGACCTCAACCAGATCGCTGCCGTCACGCATCGACCACAGGATGTCGTCGGTCTACATTTCTTCAGCCCGGCGAATGTCACCAGGCTCCTCGAAATCGTGCGCGGGGCGAAGACTGCCAAGGACGTGCTCGCCACCGCTCTCGCGGTCGCCAAGCAGATCAAGAAGATCGGCGTGGTCGCGGGCGTGTGCGACGGTTTCATCGGCAATCGCATGCTGAACTCCTATTTTCGGCAAATGGATTTCTTGCTCGATGCAGGCGCGCTGCCTCAGCAGATCGACCGGGCGCTCGAGAGCTTCGGATTCGCCATGGGACCTTTTCGAGTCGCCGATCTCGCGGGCAACGACATCGGCTGGGCCATCCGCAAGCGGCTGTACGTGCAGTATCCGGATCGACACTTTTCCAGGATTCCCGATCGCATCTGCGAGCTCGGGCGGTTCGGTCAGAAGAGCGGTGCGGGATGGTATGACTACAAACCGGGAGAGCGCGCCGCCCTTCCGTCCGAGGTGGTCACGAAGATAGTGCTCGAGGAATCCGAGCGTCTCGGACTCAAGCGCCGCAAGGTGAGCGACGAGGAGATCGTCGAGCGTGCCCTCTACTCCCTCATCAACGAGGGCGCGCGCATTCTCGAGGAGGGCGTTGCCTCGCGCTCCTCCGACATCGACATCGTGTACATCGCAGGCTATGGCTTTCCAGACTTCCGGGGTGGTCCGATGTTCTATGCCGATACAGTCGGCCTCGCGAATATCGTGAGAGCGATGCGCGGCTTCGCCAAAGGGTATCGGCCCGACGCGTGGCAGCCCGCGCCGCTCCTGCAGCGTCTCGCAGCCGAGAATCGCGGTTTCGCAAGCTGGGGGAAGTCGTCATGAGCGACGTCGTCGTGGTCTCCACCGCCCGTACGGGACTCGCGAAGTCCTGGCGCGGCTCGCTCAATATGTCCCATCCGGTCACCTATGCCGGTCACGTCTTGCGCCACGCCATCGAACGCGCGCGCATCGATCCGGGCGAAGTCGAGGATGTTCTCGTCGGCGCGACTTTCCTGGAAGGCGCCGCCGGCGCAAATGTCGCGCGCCAGGTGGGATTGCGCGCGGGCTGCCCGGTGACGACGGCGGGAATGTCGGTGAATCGATTCTGCTCCTCGGGACTGCAAACCATCGCGCTCGCCGCGCAACGGGTCCTGTCGGGCGAAGGCGAGATCTATGCCGCGGGCGGTCTGGAATCGATCAGCTGCATCCAGAATCAAGCGAACGTGCGCATGCTCAAGGAGCAATGGGTCGTCGAGCACAAGCCTCAGGTCTACTGGAACATGCTGCAGACGGCGGAGACCGTCGCCAAGCGCTACGGCATCTCCCGGCAGGCGCAAGACGAGTACGGTGTGCGCAGCCAGCTACGTGCCGCTGCCGCGGCGCAGGGGGGGCTATTCAACGAAGAAATCGTGCCGTTCGAGACCACCATGGCGGTGGCCGACAAGGAGGCGGGGGCGGTCGGCATGCGGCAGGTCACCCTCGGCGTCGATGAAGGGATCCGGGCGGACACCACCTACGAGGGCGTCGCCAAGATTCGTTCCGCTGTGCCCGGCGGCGTGATCGCCGCGGGGAATGCCAGTCAGTTCTCCGACGGTGCCTCGATGTGCATCGTGATGGACGCCAAGCGCGCCGAGAAAAAAGGACTCGCGCCTTTGGGGATATTCCGCGGGTTCCAGGTTGCGGGATGCGAGCCTGACGAGATGGGGATCGGTCCGGTATTCGCCGTGCCGAAGCTGCTTGCCAAGGCCGGACTGCGGGTCGACGACATCGGGTTGTGGGAATTGAACGAGGCGTTCGCCGTGCAGGTGATTTATTGCCGCGACCGGCTCGGCATCCCCGACGAGCGGCTCAACGTGAACGGCGGCGCGATCGCGGTCGGACATCCGTACGGCGTGAGCGGCTCACGTCTGGTGGGGCACGCCCTCATCGAAGGCAAGCGCCGGGGCGTCAAGTATGTGGTGGCGACCATGTGCATCGGAGGCGGCATGGGTGCGGCGGGATTATTCGAAGTAGCTTAGCGATGCTCACGCTATACGGTTATCCATTGAGCTCCGCCGCCTACCGCGTGCGCATCGCGCTCGCTCTGAAAGGCGTCGAAGTGAACACCGTGAACAAACAACTGCGCCGCGGCGAGCATCGTCACAAGGATTATCTCAAGATCAATCCTCAAGGTTTCGTTCCCGCGCTGGCGCTGGAGGACGGCACCGTGCTCACCCAGTCGCTCGCGATCATCGAATGGCTCGACGAATCCCATCCGCAGCCGCCGCTCCTGCCCACGGAGCCGTGTGCGCGTGCGCGCGTGCGCAGCCTGTGCCAGCTCATCGCGTGCGACATTCACCCGCTCAACAACCTACGCGTGTTGCAATATCTCGAATCGACCGTAGGGTTAGCGCAGGCAGGCCGCGACGAATGGTACCGGCACTGGATCGCGATCGGATTTACCGCGCTCGAGGACGCACTCGGCCGCGATGCCTCGCGCGGACGATTTTGCTTCGGCGACCAGCCGGGAATGGCCGACGTGTGTTTGGTGCCGCAGCTCTACAATGCGCGCCGCTACTCCGTCGACTTGACGGCTTATCCGCGCATCGTGGCAATCGACGCGGCCTGCCGCGAGCTGCCGGCATTCGAAAGCGCGGCGCCCGAAAAGCAGGTCTAACTCGAGTCCTACAGGCATCATCTCCGCCGGCGACCGACAGGAGGTTGTTCTCGCGATGTTGCCTTAACCTTCCTTAACATTGTAGAACCCAGGGCTATACAAGGGTACGGTAGGCCATACACCGGTGCAGGGGAGTTCGTCCATGAGAGTCATCATTGCGTTGATCGTTGCCGCCGGCGCCCTCTGCGCCTGCAACTCGCAGACTCCGCCCGCGCCATCGCCCGACCAGAGCGCTTCCACCGCTGCGCCGCCCGCCGAGACGGCGCAGGCTCCGGCCGAGGCTCCTGCCGAATCGAACGTCTCGGAGGAGACCTATACGCCGCCACCGCCGCAGCAGGTCGTAAGCGTTTATCAGGATCCTCCCGATTCGCAGCCGCCGCCTGAGGAGATTGGCTGGGCGCCCCCTCCCATGCTGGTCGAGCCGCCGCCGCCGCCGCCCGGACCAGAGTACGTCTGGACCGGCGGATACTGGGGCTGGTATGGCAACTGGGTGTGGATCCACGGGCGATGGGCACCACCACCGCGCCCCGGGTATCACTGGTTTCCACCCTACTATGAGCATCGCGGGCCGCACGTCGTGTACGTGGGAGGCTTCTGGGGTGCGCCGAGCGTCTCTTTCGTCGCGCCGGCGCTCGGGTTGAGCTTGGCCTTGGCCGCGGTTCTCCCCGGTATCCTGCCCGGACCGCCCCCCATGGGCCCGGAAGGTGTGTTCGTCCCGCCGCCGCCCGGCTCGAGGTTCGGCCTCATCGTGCCGGCGCCGATCGGGACGTCTCCGGCCGTCGTCATCGGCGCACCGCCGGTCGTCGCCGAGGGTATGCGGATCAGCAACACCAATATCCGCAACACCAACATCACCAATACGACGATCAATAACACCACCATCAACAACACCACGATCAACAACGTGACCATCGTGGCCCCGGCGAGCGCCACCGCGAACCACGTGGCCGTGAACGCGACGGTGCCGGCGGCCGCCCATCTGGCCGCGGCCCAGACACCCGTGGTGCGCGTGCCGGCGCCGCCGCCGTCGAGCACCAAGCCGCTGCCCCCGTACACGCCGAACCACCCAGTCAGCTTGCCCCCGCCGGCAGTGGTGCACGCGGAAGTGCCGGCCGAGCTCGTGCGTCCGCGCGCTGCGGCCCCTGCGATGCAGGCGCGCCCGGGCGAGCCTGCGATGCGCCCCGGCGAGCCTCAGCCTGCAGGGCGCCCAGCCGCCGGCGCCAACCCTGCCGAGGAGCGCGCGGCCCAGCAACGTGCGGAACAGCAGCAGCGCGCCACGCAGGAGCAGCAGCAACGCGAGGCGCAGCAGCAGCACGCGGCGCAGGAGGCCGAGGCGAAGCGTAACGCCGCGCAGGCCGCCGCCCAGCGCAGCAAGCAACAACAGGAGGCTGCCGCCGAGGCGAAGCGCAACGCCGCGCAGGCCGCGGCCGAGCGCAGCAAGCAACAGCAGGAGGCCGCCGCGGAGGCGAAGAGCAAGGCGCAGGAACAGGCTCTCGAGCGGAACAAGCAGCAGGCCGCGGCTGCCGCCGAAGCGAAGGAGAAGGCGGCCCAAGCGGCTGCGGCGAAGAAGGCCGCCGACGAGAAGCGCAAGGAAGCTCAGGAGCACAAGCCCCCGCAATAGCGGGGCTTTCAGAGAAGCGGAATCCCAAGCCTCATGTCCGCGGAGTACGTCGGACTCTCGTCGGCGATGCGGCCCCGCTCGCTGACGTATCCGAACGTGCGCAGCTCCTCGAGCGGGTAGCGCTGATCGAGATACCCGATGCCGTAGAAGTATTCGGGCATGTAGCCCGACAGAAGCACTCGGTAGCTGAACGGCAGGCGTCGCACGATACGTTTGAGCATGCGGTAGAGCACGGTCGTGCAGTTGCCGGTGATCGTGTGATAGAAGCGCGGCTCGCGCGCCAGCGCGTTGGCTTCCGCCACGTATGCCAGAAAGAGCGCGCGCATCACCTCGGGCTGGAAGCTCATGCGGAACAGGTACGTGTCCTCACGCCGCACGTTGGTGCGCAGGCGCACGATGTCGCGCTCATGCGCCGCGATGACGATGAGCTCGAATTCCTTGAAGAAGCCGCCGATCTCCGAGAAGGTCTGGTGCTTCTGCCGCCGGATCTCCACCGAGAACACGACGTGGTTGTTCTCCCCGAAGCCGAACGAGATCAGCATGTGCGCGATGGATGGCCGCGCCCAGTACGAGACGATCATGTCGAGCGATCGCAGCCGCGTCAGGTCATAACTGCGAGTGGTCCAGCGCGGGGTGTAGTCGGTCTCGCTCCGCCAGTCGAAATCACGCACCTTGTCGAGCGTCACCACGGTGCCTTCGATCTTGCCGCGCACCGTCTGGGCGACATCGTCGGTCCAATCGCGATCGTTCGAGGGCGTGAGTCTCCTCCACCAAATCAAGAGCAGGCCGTGTGCCAGCGCGAAGAGAGCGACACCGGCTCCGCGGTGCCCCCACCAGAGACCGCCGACTGAGGCGAGCCCGAAGACCATCCAGAGCGTCGCGCAGAGCGCCCTGATGCCGCGGCGCAATTGATACCAGAGTGCGAGCGCGCCCCACGCCGCGACCATGACGACGATCAGACTAAGGAGCAGTGTCGCCAGGATCGGGATCACGGCGCGGCGCTATCGAACGCTGCGCTCTCGGAGGAACTCGCCGAGGAAACGTGCGGTGTGGCTGCGGCCCGTCTTGCGGGTGATGCCGTCCGGATCGCCCTCGGCGACGACGCGCCCGCCATTCGAGCCGCCGTCGGGGCCGAGATCGATGATCCAGTCGGCCTCGGCCATTATGTCCAGATTGTGCTCGATGACGACCACGCTGTTCCCCGCATCGACGAGCCGCTGCAACACCTGCACCAGCTTCTCCACGTCCGCCATGTGCAATCCGACGGTCGGCTCGTCGAGCACGTACAGGGTGTGTTGCCCTTCGCGACGCGCGATGTCGACGCCGACCGCATCGGTGCGCGACTTGGCGAGCTCCGTGACGAGCTTGATGCGCTGGCTCTCGCCGCCCGACAGCGTGGGGCTCGGCTGACCGAGACTCAGATAGCCGAGGCCGACGTCGGCCAAGAGCTGCACGCAATGATGCACGGCACGATGCGCGGCGAAAAACTCCACCGCGTCGTCCACCGATAGTGCCAGGGTCTCGCCGATGCTCTTGCCCTTGAACAAAATGCTCAAGGTCTCGGAGTTGAAGCGCCGGCCGCCGCACACGTCGCACAACACTTGGACATCAGGCAGAAAGCTCATCTCGATCCGCTGGATGCCCTGGCCCTCGCACGCTTCGCAACGACCGCCTGGCGTGTTGAACGAGAAGCGGCTCGCCGTGAAGCCACGGATGCGTGCATCGGTGGTATCGGCGTACAGGCGGCGAATCGCATCCCAGAATCCGATGTAGGTCGCCGGGCAGGAGCGTGGAGTCCTGCCGATCGGAGTCTGGTCGACTTCGAGCACCCGGCTCACCGCTTGCCAGCCCTCGAGGGAGACGCATCCCTCCACCAAAGGTGCCGGGCCGCGCCCATTGGCCGCGGTGCCGCGCGCGAGCAGGCGCTTCAAGTTGCCGAGAAGCACGTCGCGCGCGAGCGAAGACTTTCCCGATCCGGATACGCCCGTCACGACGGTGAGCCGGCCCAGCGGGATACGTGCGTCGACCTTGCGCAAGTTGTGCAGATCGGCGCCGCGGATATGGATGGACGGCGTGTCGGCGCGCACGGCGCGTCGGCGAGTGCGCGAATGCTCGAGCGGCGCGGCGAGACAGCGCCCGGTGGGAGAATCCTTCATGCGCTCGAGCTCGCGGGCAGTGCCTTGCGCGACCAGCTGTCCGCCGCGCGTTCCCGCGCCCGGACCGAGGTCGATAACGTGGTCGGCACGGCGAATGGTTTCCTCGTCGTGCTCGACCACCACCAGAGTGTTGCCCTTGCTGCGCAAGTGCTCCAGGGTATCGAGAAGCGCTACGTTGTCGCGCGGATGCAGGCCGATGGTCGGCTCATCCAACACGTAGCATACGCCCTGAAGATTGGAGCCGAGCTGGGCGGCCAGCCGGATACGCTGTGCCTCGCCGCCGGACAAGGTGGTCGCCGCGCGATTGAGCTGCAGGTACCCCAGGCCCACGTCGTGCAAGAACGCGGTGCGGGCCGTGAGCTCGGCGAGCAGGTCGCGGCCGATCTCGGCCTCGCGGCCCGTCAATTTGAGCTTGGCGATGGTCGCCGCGAACTCGTCGACGGCGAGGTCAGTGAGCGCGCCGATCGAGCGGTCGCGAAACAGCACGTTGCGCGCCACTGCATTGAGGCGCTCGCCGGCGCACGCGGCGCAGGTCGCGGGGCCGCCATCCGCGCTCTCCACCGGCTCGCGCCACTGCGCTTCTTCGCCGGTTTGCTCCGCGTCGAATTCTGCCAAAGCGAGCCCGGTGCCGAAGCAGCTCTTGCACCAGCCGTGTCTCGAGTTGAAAGAGAACAATCGCGGATCGAGTTCCGGAAAGCCGGTGCCGCAGTTCGGGCATGCGCGCTTGGTCGAGAACACCGCGGGAGTTACGGGCGCCGCGCCACCGGCCGCCACCCCGTTGGACGCGCTCTGCACGTGCACCACGCCGCGACCGTACTCGAGGGCGCGGAGGAGCGCCTCGCGGAGCTCCTCCTCGCGCGCCGCGCTCACATCGACCGTCGCGACGGGCAGATCGATGTTGTGCTCGACGAAGCGGTCGAGACGCGGCCATTTCGCCGTCGGCAGGAGCTTCCCGTCCACCCGAAGCTCACGAAATCCCTTGCCGCGGGCCCACTTGGCGAGCGCGGTATACAGCCCCTTGCGCGCGACGATCAAGGGCGCGAGCAGCGTGATCCTCTTGCCCCGGTAGTCTTTCAGCAATCGCGCCGTGATCGCCTCTGCGCTTTGCGGCTCGATGCGTGCCTGGCAGGTCGGGCAATACTGTACTCCGAGCTTTACGTACATGAGGCGCAGGAAGTGATAGATCTCGGTCAGCGTCGCCACCGTGCTCTTGCGTCCACCGCGGCTGGTGCGCTGCTCGATGGCGACCGTGGGCGGGATGCCGAATATGGCGTCGACGTCGGGCCGCGCCGCTGGCTGGACGAACTGCCGGGCATAGGCATTGAGCGATTCGAGATAACGACGCTGGCCCTCGGCGAACAGGATGTCGAAGGCGAGGGTGCTCTTGCCGCTCCCGGAAACGCCGGTGATGACGGTGAAGCGATTGCGCTTGAGATCGACATCGATGTGCTTCAAGTTGTGCTCGCGAGCACCGCGGATTGAGATCGTGGCGGGAGCGAGCGATAGCGCGGCAGGATGCGCCGCGTCGCGCACGCCGCGGGCGAGCAAGGCGCCGCCCGCCTGCGCCGCCTCGATCAAAGCGCGCCCTGTGTGCGAGGCGGCGATGCGCATGATTTCCTCCGGCGTACCGGCGCCGATCAGCTCCCCGCCTGCATCGCCGCCCTCGGGACCTAAGTCGATGATCCAGTCCGCCGCGCGCACGACGTCGAGGTTGTGCTCGATCACCAGCAACGAGTGCCCCGCCTCGATGAGGCGGCGGAATGCGCGCAGGAGCTTTGCGACATCATCGAAGTGCAGGCCCGTGGTCGGCTCGTCGAACAAGAACAGCGACCCGCGCGCAGAGCCTTGCTTCCTGGACGACCCTTGTAGGGCATTGTCCGCCAAATGACCTGCGAGCTTCAGCCGTTGCGCTTCGCCCCCGGAAAGCGTGGGAACCGGTTGGCCGAGGCGCAGATAATCGAGTCCGACCTCCGCGAGAGGCGCCAAGCGCAGGCAGACTTCCGCGTCGGCGTGAAACACTTTGAGCGCCTCGGAGACCGTGAGCTCCAGAACATCGGCGATGCTCAACGGAGCAAAGCCCTCGCGGCTCAGCTTGCATTCGAGAATCTCCGCCCGGTAGCGTCGTCCGTTGCAATCCGGACAACGCAGATACACGTCGGACAGAAACTGCATCTCGACGTGCTCGAATCCGTTGCCGCCGCATCCGGGGCAGCGTCCGGTTCCTGAGTTGAAGCTGAAGGTGCCTGCGGTGTACTTGCGCTCGCGCGCCTGCGGCAGGCGTGCGAACAACTTACGAATGGCGTCGAACGCACCGACGTAGCTCGCGGGATTCGAGCGGGTCGTGCGGCCGATGCTCGTCTGATCCACCATGACGACGCCGTCGATCTCGCGCGCTCCCCGCACCGTGCGGTGGCGGCCGGGGTTGTCGGTCGGCTTGCCGTGCGCCCGCCTGAGCGCCGGATAGAGCACATCGTGCACCAGGGTGGATTTGCCCGAGCCGCTGACACCCGTCACGCAGACCAGGCGGTGGAGAGGGATGTCGACATCGATTCCCTTGAGGTTGTGCTCGGCCGCGCCTTCGATGCGCACGCAACCACGGCTCGGCGCCGGACCGCCGGCCGCCGGACCGCCGGGCGGCGGAATCTCGACCCGCCGACGTCCGAGCAGATAGTCGGCGGTGAGCGAGCCGCGCGCCTGCGCGAGCGCTGCGAAGCGGCCCTCGAATACGATTTCTCCGCCATGCTCTCCGGGGCCCGGGCCGATGTCGATCAAGCGGTCGGCAGCCTGCATGACCTTCGGATCGTGCTCCACCACGATGAGCGTATTGCCGGCATCGCGCAGCCGCTCCATCACGCCGATGATGCGCCCCACGTCCCGTGCGTGCAGCCCGATGGACGGCTCGTCCAGCACGAACAAGGTGTTGACCAGCGAGGTGCCGAGCGCCGTGGTGAGATTGATCCGCTGCACCTCGCCGCCCGATAAGGTGCGCGATTGCCGATCGAGGTTCAGATAGCCCAGTCCGACGTCGGTCAAGTACTTGAGACGCGTGCGCACCTCCGTGAGCAACAGGTCTGCCGCTTCGTCGAGCGGCGCGGGCAACGCGAGCCGCGCGAAAAAATCGCGCGTCTCGTCGATGGGCTTGAGCATGAGCTCGCGGATGTTGAGGCCGGCCTCGCCGAGACGCCACAGCAGTGCGTCCGGCTTCAATCGGGCGCCCGCGCATGCCCCGCATTCGGTATAGGAGCGGTAGCGCGAGAGCAGCACGCGGATGTGCATTTTGTACGCCTTGGTCTCGAGCCAGGCGAAGAAGCGCTTGACGCCGTACCAGACGTTCTTCGTCCATTCGCCCTCGCCTTCGATCACCCATGCGCGCTGCGCGTCGCTGAGGTCAGCCCATGCCACGTCGATGGGAATGCCGCGCTTCCGCGCGAACTTGATCAGATCCGTCTGGCATTCCTCGTACGAGGCGGTCTGCCAGGGCTTGATCGCGCCGTCGCGCAGCGAGAGCGCCGCGTCGGGGATCACGAGGCCGTAATCGACGCCGATCGTGCGCCCGAAACCGCGGCAGGTGTCGCACGCCCCGATGGGAGAGTTGAAGCTGAAAGTACTCGGGCTCGCTTCCTTGTAATGGATATCGCAATCCGGGCAATGCAGCGCCGTGGAGAATCGCCAGGGCGGCCGCGTCGAGCCGTCGTCCTCTTGCGGATAGACGTCGAGCCGTCCCTGTCCCACCTTGAGCGCGGATTCGATCGCATCGCCGGCGCGCGCGGGCTCCACGGCCGACCAGCGGAAGCGGTCCTGCAGCACCTGCAACGCGTCAGCCCGCTCCTCGTGAATGCGCGTATACCCCTGGCCTGCGAGCAACGCCTTGATTTCCTGCGCGCTGAAGCTCTTCGGGATCGGAACCGGGAAGGTCAGCAGCAGGCGCGGGTCGCCGCCGTCGGCGGCGCGCTCCTCGAGCATGGCGCGGATGCTGTCGGCGCTGTCGCGCCGCACCGGGTGCCCGCAGCCTCGACAATGCAGCACCGCTGCGCGCGCGAACAAGAGCTTCAGGTGATCGTTGAGCTCGGTCATCGTGCCCACCGTCGAGCGGGACGTGCGCACGGGATTGGTCTGATCGATGGCGATCGCGGGCGGAATGCCCTCGATGGCATCGACTGCGGGCCGGTCCATCCGGTCGAGGAATTGCCGCGCGTAGGGCGAGAAGGTCTCCACGTAGCGGCGCTGCCCCTCCGCGTACAGCGTGTCGAACACGAGAGAGGACTTACCCGACCCGCTCACGCCCGTGACCACGATCAGCTCGTTCACGGGGATGTCGAGGTCAAGATTCTTGAGGTTGTTCTGACGCGCGCCGCGAATGCGAATCGCATCCGCGCGTAACGGATCTAGAGGCGGCATGGACCTTTCAGTGTACGGGAAGCCATCCGGCCCGGTGACAGGGACCGAAACGGCTCGGAGGTGGAACTGCGCACATTATATACCGGCCGGTTGCCAGGCGACACCCGGTCTAAGAACATAGGGGGATGAACATTCCTGCCGGCGTCATCGAGGGATTCTTCGGCAAGCCCTGGGGCTGGGCTGCGCGCCGGGGCACCGTCGATTTTCTGCGCGAGTTCGGCTATGACTTCTACATTTATGCGCCGAAAGGTGATCCCTATTTGCGGCGCAAATGGCGCGAGCCCACACCTCTCGACACGCTCGAGCATCTCGCTGCGCTCGGCGCGCGCTGCCGGGATCGAGGCATCGACTTCGGCATCGGGCTTACGCCCTTCGAGATCTACCTGCGCTACGATGCGGCGGCTCGCGAGTGCTTGCGTGCCAAGGTGCTCGAGCTCAACCAGACGGGCGTCGGCACCCTCGCCATTCTCTTCGACGATATGCGCGGCGACGTCCCGGGAATCGCCGAGCTGCAGGCGCGCGTGATCGCCGAGATCTGCGGCTGGAGCAGCGCCCGGCACTTCATGGTTTGCCCGACTTTTTACTCCTACGATCCGCGCCTCACGCGCGAGTTCGGCGCTCCGCCCAAGGCCTATCTCGAGGATCTCGGCCGTCTCCTCGATCCGCGCATCGATTGCTTCTGGACGGGTGAGAAAATCATCTCGAATGGATACTCGGCGCGGCACCTATCCGATGTCGCCGCCGATCTCGGGCGCAAGCCCTTCATCTGGGACAACCACATCGCGAACGATGCGAAGACGCGCAGCAACCATCTCTATCTCGATCCGTCCGCCGCCTCGTGGAGTTTGGCGGAGGAGGCAGCGGCCGGACTCGCGATCAATCCCATGAACCAGCCGCATCTGTCGCGCATCGCGCTCCTAGGATACCGGCACCTGTTGACGGTCGGTCCGGACCTTCGGAGCGCGCTTCGCGGCATCTATCGTGAGTTGGCCGGGCCGCGGCTCGCGCAGCTCTTGAGCGAGGATCTCGAGCTCTTGCAGAGCGAGGGATTGAGCCGGCTCGACGAGGCCACGCGGCGGCGCCTCCTCGAGCGGTACGAGAGCGAGAACGGCAACTCCTACGCGGACGAGGTCGCGGCCTTCCTGCGCGGAGAGTACGTTTTTGACCCGGAATGCTTGACGAGCTGAGAGTGTCGTCGCCCGGCCGGTGCACGAGTATCGAGGCGAAGAGGCCAGATTTAAACGTAGACGAGGGTGGCGGCGGTGGCGGATATATAGCTGAGAGAAAAACTGCTCAGCGCCCAAGCGATGGTATGTTCACCTGGATCCCCGGTGCTCGACTGGGGGATGCCGCGTCGGGTCGCGTGCCGGAAGGCTCGAGTACACCTCAGCGGCGCGTGAAGTTCAGCTCGAACACCGTATCCTTGCCGGCCTCGGTCTTGGTCCACCGCTCGGAGAAATGGTCGCGATCGACGAGGGTCATGGACATGCGGCGCATGTGCGGTGCGCCCGGATCGTGCAAGTTGGTCGATCCGACCAGGACGAATTCTAGGCGGTCCGGAGCTCCGTGCAGCACGGCGGCACCGGCCGAGGCAATAGCGAGGAGGAGAAAAGCGGTGCGCATGCGTCTACCCCGGCAGCTCATTTCCCGCATCGATAGGCGACACCGGTCTGCGTGATGAAGGTGGATGTGATGAGAAGCACATTGCCACCCAAACCGACAACCTGATCTCGCATCTGATTGACCGCGTCTTTCCGACCCTCATAGGGCGCTCGCCCGGCTACCGAGCCGAGGACGATGCATCCCGAGATGTCGGCAGTGTTCTTGGTCACTTTCACTCGGTTTGCGCCTGCGGCATGTGAAACGCATCCCGTAGCGAAAGCGCTAAGCGCGACGAGACCCAGCCCGACTCCGCGGCGCTGGAACCCTGCGGCGAGATCTCTCGTTGTCACTTGCGCGCGATCTTCTGCAGAAGATCGAGATCGTAATCCGAAAGGGGTCGAGTCGCCGCGCCCTTTTTTACCAGCCCGAACCACGCGTGATAAGACCACGGGGCACCTTCGTTGATGAAAAAGGCGTCGTGCTTCCACGGACCGGTTACCGGGACCACGCTTAAGGTGGCCCGTGTCCCATCGCTATGTCGGAGATTGAATTGGAGTTGCACAGGCTCAGGAGGGCCGTTCGCCTCGGTCGCAAACCAGCCCTGGTGATTCCACGAAAGCCAGTGAGCCAGCGCTCGCAGCTGATCTAGCGAGAGCTCTTGCTGGAGCCCTACATGATGATCGTCAAACGTGGTCACCTCACCGGACTGGATGGGCGGCGACTCAAAGTCGATGCTGCCTGCCAGTGCGGTGGTCGCTACCAACGAAATGACCCCGGCTTTCAATAGTCTTCGCATTGACCCTCGCTCGCGGCTCGTTTACTAACGACCCTGTCGCAATCTCGGATCGATATCAGGGCCGCGCTCGTTCCCGAGCTCTGCCACATAGGAAGTCTTTACGCCGACGAAAGTACCGCGGCCGGACGTTCTATAGCTACCCTCGGTCATTTCGAACGCAATTTTCGAACCCATTCCGTCGAATTGCTCGAGAACCAAATCGAATCCCGATTCGCGCAGTGCCTGGAAGAGGTACTCGCGCTGAACCCAAAAGGACTTGCGATTATTCCACGCGGCCCAGCGCCGGTTCTCTCGATCGCGGTAAGCACGCTCATTGCGAAATTCGGAAAACCAGCGCCCGGGCAGCCCTTCGTTCTCGGATAGGAAAGACAACTTGTGGGTCGTGGTGGCGGTATTTCTCAAAGGGAGGATGCGCGCGAGCGCGCGACGCAGGCGCCGCGGATGGATGAAACTGGGCGAGTCGCCGGCCTGCGAAAAATGCGTTTGGAGAATGAGTACGCGCTTGGTTACGCTCGACAAAACCTTCAGAAATTCACGTGGCCGGTCCAAGTGATATAAAAGGCCGCAACAAAATACCGCATCGAATGTGCCGTAAGCCGGAAGATTCCATACATCGTCCCGGACAAATTCGAGGTTGGGCAGCGCCACCTTGGATTTGACGTACCGACAAGCCTCGATGTTGGCCTCTCGAACGTCGAGCCCCAGCGTCTGATAGCCCAGTCTGGCGAATTCGACCGAGTAGCCACCCTCGAGGCAGCCCAAATCGGCAATCCGCACATGCTCCTTGCTTGCCGGAAACGTCGCGTCGAGCATGCGCTTCGCCGCCAGGAACCACGGATGCGCATCCATGGAAAACCCGACATCCGGCTTGGTATAGGTGCCGTCGTCCAGGCGAATATTGTGCGAGGTAAAATTGATCAATTCGCTCTCTCCGAACAATCCGTGCTGCAGAAGGGCGGCAGACGTTGGGCCGGACGCTCGAAGTCGGCCGCTTCCTGGTCGTTTATCTAAGATGCCGCCAAGGCGCTGCATCTTACCTCAGTCTCGCTGCGCGCCTGCGGTCGACGCCCAGTATCCAACCGCGGCCGCCGCGCCTACGGCCCGCTGGATGCGCGCGGCTTTCGCTTCGCAGGATTGGGGCATAAACTCTACCGCATGAGCTTTTCTCTTTATTCCGCCGTCGTACCCTCGTACCTGCAAATACTGGACGGCCTGTCCGGCTTGCTCGACAAGGCCGAGTCCTTTTGCTCCGAGAAGGCAATTGCGCCCGAGCAGATCATTGAGGCCCGGCTCGCCGAGGACATGCAGCCTTTTGCCTATCAAGTGAAATCCGCCGCCGTGCACTCCCTCGGTGCCATCGAAGGGGTTCGCCGCGGCGTCTTCTCGCCCGACATGACGAAACCGCCGGGCAGCTTCGCGGCTCTCAAGACGCGGATCGCCGAAACGCGTGCGGGCCTTCAGGCCGTCGCGCCGGGTGAGCTGGACGGCTTCGTGGGCCGCGACATGCGTTTCTCTTTCGGGGAGCGCCACCTCGACTTCCGGGCGGAAGAGTTTCTTCTGTCTTTCTCGCAGCCGAATTTCTACTTCCACGCGACGACCGCCTACGACATCATGCGATGGAAGGGGGTCCAGATCGGCAAGCGGGATTTCCTCGGACGCACGCGCCACCTGCGCATGCAGCAATAGACCGGGTTTCGCGCCGGGATCGCGGCGTTCGTCGCGCAATAGGTCGGCGTTAGGCCGAGCGGTACCTGAACGGCAGCGCTAATCGGTGACGGGCAGCGCCTTGTCCCAGAGCTCGAAGCTCGAGCGGCGCCCGTATCCGCGCGCGACATAGAAGTCCCGCGCGCGCGCATTGCCGGACCCGAGTTGCAGCTGGAGTCGCTTGACCCCGCTCTCCTGCAGCACGCGCTCTGCATGCCTCAGGAGCGCGGCACCTATTCCCTGCCCGCGATAGGCGGGGGCCACGAAGAACTCGTCGATCTCGGCCATCATGCCGCCATGCTCGAGGCTGAACACGAGCACGGCGAGGAGGTAACCGGCGGGCTCGCCCGCCTGTTCGGCCAGCCAGCACCGCGCGTGACCGTCCGCGCACAGCGCGGCTCGTAGCAGCCCCTCGATCCGGTGCGAGTCGAACTCGGAGATGCCTTCGAACGCCCAGTATTGCTCGACGAGAATCGCGAGTTCGGATACATCATCCACGGACGCGGCGCCGATGACGGGTCGGATAGAGCTCATGGCACACCATACCCCTTGCGGCCGAGCGAAGCAGACGTCATCGTATCTGATCATGGCGACCTTCGTGCTGGTTCACGGTGCAGTACACGGCGGGTGGTGCTGGCACAAGCTGGTGCCGCTCCTCGAAGCCGACGGCCATCGTGCGATTGCGCCCGATCTGCCCGGCATGGGGACGGATCGAACACCTTTGTCCACGGTGACGATGGGCATGTGGGCGGCCTTCATCGCCCAACGATCGCGTGATGCGGGCGAGCCGGTGATTCTGGTCGGGCATAGCCGTGGCGGCGCGGTGATCAGCGAAGCGGCGGAACTCGACCCGGCGGCGATGCTCGGGCTCATCTATCTCACGGCGCTACTGCTGCCTGCCGGAAAACGACCGTTCGACGCGGCCGTGGCGGAGGATGCTCGTAGCGCAGTCGAGTCCCGGACGGCGACATCTGCTGAGATCTCGCTGCGCGTCGCGCCCGAGGCTGCGCGCGCGCTATTTTATAATCGTGCGAGCCCCGAGGAGGCGGCCTGGGCGAGCGCGCAACTTTGTCCGGAACCGATCGCGCCGAACATCGTTCCCTTGACGGTCAGCCAGGAGCGCTGGGGACGGTTGCCGCGCGCCTACATCGAATGTCTCGACGACCGTACGTTGCCGATCGGCTTGCAGCGGGCCATGCAGGCCGTTCTGCCTTGCGATCCCGTGGTGACGATGGACAGCGATCACTCGCCGTTTTTATCTGCGCCTCGAGTCTTGGCCGCACATCTCGCGAACATCGCCTCGGTATTTTCGGCGCGCTGACCGAAAGAGCTACCGCCCCGCGAATTGCTCCATCATGAGTCCGGTCCCACCGCGCGTGACGTGAGCGACAACGGCGGTGCGGCGGTGGATCTTGGTGATCAATCCAAGATTGATCGCGAAGGCGAGCTGCACTTGCTGTCCTTTGCGCAGACCCAGATTCTCAGTCTCGACGAACACGCCGTTGGCGCTCAGATTCTTGGCCTTGCAGATTCTGCTCTTGCGTCCCGACAGGATCACATACACGGTGGTGCGTGCGCGGTGGCGAGTATGCAGACGACGCTCCATCCTTCGATCCTGGATTTCTTCTGTGGTGGGGGCCCCATTATGCACACGGAAACCTGCTTCGCGAAGCGCTTCGTGGCACATCACTCGATAAGTAAAATCGGACAAGCGCGGCCTGCAGGAGCGGGGTTTTTGCGCGGGTCGGGCGCCGCCGCAGGCGGGGGTTAGGCGACGTCTTTTCTGCGAATCGCGAGCTGCTCGGGTGCCTCGATTCCCATCTTGATGCGGCGCCCGGTGCCGCCGAGCAGCGTGATCAAAATCGGCCCGTTCGCAAAGAGCTGCGCAAGCGTCATGCTTTCGTCCACACCATCCGCAGGTTGGATGACGATCGATTCGTCGGCGCGGCGGCTGAGGACGAGCATAGTCAGGCCTTTGCGAGGGCTCGGTGCGCCCGGGCGAGGGTCTTGCCCTGGGCGGTATAGGTGAGGGGCGCCGCTCCCCGTACGACCCCGAGAAGCTGTTGGAGCTGGCTCTGGCGCGTATGGATGATGTAGCCGTTCACCTGGTTGGCAGAGCGGCAACCGGCCACGAGATCCATGAGCATGCGCCAGCGTTGGGCGACTGTCGCCGCCATGCCGGCCTCGCGGGGGACGCGCGCGCCCGGCAACGCTTGGTCGGCGGCGCTTGCGAGGGCGCGCCGCTCATCCTCCATGTTCTCCAGGCTCGCGAGGAGCCGCAGTTTCTCAGCCGTCCGCTTCTCGACATTCGCGGACGATGACCCGGTCAGGGCGGCGCGCTCTTCGTCGAGGACGGACGCGAGCGAGCGGACCGCGTCGATTTCTCGATCGAGCAAGTCCTCGAGACGTCGGCGCGCATCCTCGCTCATGGCCGTTACTTGAGTCCGCGCTCGGCCTGGAGGATCTTGTCGGCGATGCTGGAGGCATCGATCGAGTAGCTGCCGCTGCTCACGGCCTGCTTGATCGAGGATACTTTCGCGGCATCGACCACGGGCGCCTGCGCGATTGCTTCGGACAGTTTCTGCAACGAGCGGCCGGAGGTGGTCAGCGTGACCTGATCTCCCGTCTGCGCGGGCGCGCTCGCGGCCGGCGAGTCCGTCGGCGTCCTGTCAGCAGCAACGCCGCCGGTGTTCGAGCCCTTGGGGGGCGCGAGCGGCTCTGACGCTGGCAATCCACTGATTTTTGATGGCACCGAAATCACTCCTCGGCTGGGCCCTTGCCCTGGTTATCGTCAAAGACGGGAAGGACTTTAGCCATCCGACCCGTCGACCTTCTCATGCAAGTATCGGCTGAGACGCGCATCACTGAAGGGCTATTGCAAAACAATTTCCACCACCTGCTGAGATCGCGCCACGCCCTCGACGACCTTGCCGGATGACAGATTCTCGACCTTAACCCGTTGATTGATGAGGGCGTCGCTCAGTGCCCGGCCTTCCATCCGGATGCTCATCGCGCCGGAATCGGCGACCAGGGTCACCGTCTGGCCGCGCTGCACCGCCTTCGCGCCCACGAGAAATTGATTGGTGATCACGGCGCCGCTGGAGATTGGCCGCGCTGCGGTCAGCCCGATGGCGACGGTGGGATCGTCGAGATAGCCCGCCGGCAGCTCCGGCATGTCGCGTTGCTCGATGCGCAAGTCCTTGTCCGTCAGTACCGATCCCGTCACGATCGCCCGCGCCGCGATGGCCACGGGCGTGGTACCCACCAACCGTACGGGGACATAGATGTGCCAGGCGGGCGCCCCCGGGCAGCGCAGCTCGACCAGAATCCGATCGCGCATGTGAGCTCCGGCGCTCACGACGGGGCTGACCGGCCGGCTGCAGCGTTCCAGCCTTACGTGCGCTTCGATCGGACCGGCAATGAGGCGCTGCCGTTCGCTGAGCGGCGCTAGGTGCAGGGCCGCCTCCTTCTGCGCCAGGGATTCCAGTCCTCTCAGATCCTCGAGGTCCGCGCTCGCGGTAGCCCCGCCCAGCGCGTCCACCGCGGCGAAGGCCGGAAATACGCATGCCAGCCCAAGGATCAGGAGGCAATGACGAATTCTTGACGGAGTGCGCATGGTATCCAGTGACAAGCAAGGGACGTGCCAGACCCGCTGCGCGCGCCGGTGCCCGCGCCCGCTGCGCGCGCCCCGATTGCCGCGCTGCCGCCCCCGGCAAGGGATTGCCGCCGCTCAACTCGCCGGCGGCGAGAGTTGCCCTTCCAGCGCGGCCGGAACGGTCCATTTGGGCCTGCCGGCCGCCCGGATGCGAGCCCAACGTCGTTGGCATAGCTCTTGCTCTAGTCCCCAGCGAGGAGATCCGACCCATGTTCGAGAATGTTTTCGGGATACACGAGCAGGCGCTTTTAGTACACGGGCAACGTCTCGGTGTGCTGGCAGCAAACCTCGCCAATGCGGATACGCCAGGCTACAAGGCCCGCGATATCGACTTCGCCGCTGTGCTCGCGCACGAGCAAGGCGAGACGCACATGCCTCTGCAAGTCACGCACGTCGCGCACATCACGTTCGACGATGGCGACGCGCCTCTCGGCGATCTGAAGTACCGCAATCCCTACCAAGCTTCGCTCGACGGCAACACGGTGGAGATGCCGGTGGAGCAAGCCGCATTCTCGGAAAACAACGTCCGCTACCAGGCCAGCCTCAACTTTATCAATACGAGAATCGCCGAGGTGCAGCTCGCGATCAACGGCTCGTAACGCAGGAGACGATCGATGTCGCTATTCAATGTGTTCAATATCTCTGGCAGCGCGATGAACGCCGAGACCATCCGTCTCAACGCGACAGCGAGCAATCTCGCGAACGCGGAGAGCGTCAACGGCGACGCCACCAAGGTTTACCGGGCGCGGCATCCGGTCTTTGCGGCGATGATGGACAACGAGGGGAGCCTCGACGATCAGGATGCATCGGCGGGCGTGCGCGTCCTCGGTGTGGTGGAGAGCACTGCGCCGCCTCTCAAGACGTATCAGCCCGATCATCCGCTCGCGGACAAGGACGGCTATGTCTATACCTCGAACGTCAACTCGATCGAGGAGATGACCAACATGATTTCCGCCAACCGTTCCTTCTCCACCAACGTCCTGGCGGTCAACACCGCCCGCGATCTACTGCTCAAAGTCATTTCGATGGGTCACTAATCATGCTTACCAATATACATGCAGCAACCCAACCCGGTGCCGGGGCGACGACCGGCACCGGCACGGGCGCGAACGCCAGCACGGCCAGCGGCAGCAGCGGCTCGAGCACGAGCGCAAACGGCGTGACCCTCGGCGGCACGGACTTTCTGACGCTCATGCTCGCGCAGCTGAAGAACCAGGACCCGACCAGCCCGGTGGACAGCAACGAGTTCTTGAGCCAGCTCGCCTCATTGAGCGAGGTACAGGGCATCACGCAGCTCAACACCTCGTTCGCGGCGCTTTCCAATTCGCTGGTATCGGGCCAGGCATTGCAGGCGTCGTCGCTTCTCGGTCACCAGGCGCTGGTCGCGAGCTCGACGGCCACTCTCGGCACGGCCGGCGGCGCGGTCAACGGTGCGGTGAGCGTGCCGCAGACGAGCTCTGCGGTCGTACTCAACATCACCAACAGCGCGGGCGTGCTGGTGCAGTCGATCAATCTTGGACCGCAATCCGCCGGTCTCGCGAATTTCTCGTGGAACGGACAAACGAGCAGCGGCTCGGCGGCGCCCGCAGGCACTTACAACCTGACCGCGCAGGTGGCCGGCGTATCGGGCGGCACCGCCGTCAGCACGCTGGTGAGCGGGACGGTCGACAGCGTCACGATGGGCTCGGGCACGACCGGGTTGACGCTGAACATTGCCGGTCTCGGCAGCGTGCCATTCAGCAGCGTTCAGCAGATTTCAAATTAGTTCATAGGAGCTTGAGTCATGGCTACTTTTAGTATTGCGTTGTCGGGTTTGACGGCCGCCAGCTCGGGGTTGGACATCACCTCGAACAACATCGCAAATGCCGACACGACCGGTTTCAAGAATTCCCAGGCGGAATTCGGCGACGTGTTCTCATCGAGCGCGGTGAATCTCAACACCTCCACCTCGGGCGAGGGCGTGCAGCTCATCTCCTCGGCGCAGCAATTCACGCAGGGCGATATCACGACGACCTCCTCGCCGCTGGACATGGCGATCAGCGGCAACGGTTTCTTCACGCTGAACAGCCCGAGCGGCTATGTCTACACGCGCAACGGCGAGTTCCAGGAGGACCAGAACGGCAACGTCGTGAGCGCGACGGGGCAATTCCTGCAAGTCTATCCGCCGCTCACGAACGGCGGCTTCAATACCGGAGCGCTGCAGAACCTCAACCTCAACACGGCTCAGAGCGCGCCGAACGCGACCACCACGGGCAATGTGACCTTGAATCTGCCGTCGAACGCCACGGTACCGACCGCGGCGCCGTTCAATCCGACCAATCCCGCTACTTACAGCCAGTCGACGTCCACGACCGTTTACGACTCGCTCGGGAACTCCTATCCGGCGACTTTCTACTTCTCGCAGACCGCAACGCCGGGACTGTGGAACGTCGATATGACGGTGAACGGCACCCAGGTGGGCGCCACGCAAACCCTGCAATACTCCTCCTCCGGCGTGCTGACTGCGCCGGCGAGCGGCAACCTCGCATTCGGCGGCTACAACCCAACCGATGGCGCCGCCACGATGAACACGAGCTTCAACTTCAGCAACACGACGCAGTACGGGACGCAGTTCGGCGTGAGCGCGATCACCCAGAACGGCTACACGACCGGCCAGCTGAGCACCGTCTCGGTCGATACCAACGGCGTCGTCTCGGCCGTATATACGAATGGCCGCTCGACCGACCTAGGTCAGCTCGCCATCGCGAATTTCCCGAACCCGCAGGGCCTGCAGCAGCTGACCGACACCAACTGGGCGCAGACCTTCTCGTCCGGGACGGTAGTGCAGGGAACGGCGGGAGCGGCCGGCTTCGGCACCGTGCAGGCGAGCGCTCTGGAGAGCTCGAACGTCGACCTCACCACCGAGCTCGTGAACATGATCACCGAACAGCGCGCGTTCCAGGCGAACGCCCAGGTGATCACGACCGCGGACCAGATGTCGCAGACCGTGATCGGTATCGCCACCAATGGATAGAGGGCTCTATGTGGCCATGACGGGCGCCAAGCAGATCATGCAGGCGCAGGCCGTCAACAACCACAACATCGCGAACATCAACACCGTGGGCTTTCGCGCCGACGCCGTATCCTTCGTGAGCCAGCCGATCTACGGGCCGGGGTATGCGACGCGCGTGAACGCGGTCGCGAGCGACGCGGGCACAGACTTCTCGAGCGGCGTGATGCAGGGCACGGGCCGGGACCTCGATATCGCCGTGAACGGCAGCGGCTACATCGCGGTCATGGGGAGCGATGGCACGGAGGCGTATACGCGCGCGGGTGACTTGCGCGTCGGCGTCGACGGCTCGGTCACCACCGCGGGCGGGCAGGCGGTGCTCACCGAATCGGGGCCGCTCAATATACCGCCGGCCACGACGGTCACCATCGGCAACGACGGGACGATCTCCGTGGTGCCGCTCGGCTTGAACCCGATCGGCATCTCCCCGACCGATCGCATCAAGCTGGTGAATCCGCCGCAGAAAGATCTGCAAAAGGGCAGCGACGGGCTGCTGCGTCTCAAGAATGGCGGTAAGGCCGAGACCGATCCGACCGTGACCGTGACGTCGGGTGTGCTCGAGTCGAGCAACGTCAACGCCGCACAGTCTCTGATCAACATGATCGAGCTGCAGCGCCTGTACGAATTTCAAGTCAAGAGCATGAACTCGAGCGATCAGAACGAGCAGACGGCCGAACAAATGATGTCGAACGTATCGTAGAGGAATTGAACCATGAATCTCGCACTTTGGTCCGCAAAGACCGGTCTCGACGCCCAGAACACGCAGATGGCGATCATCTCCAACAACCTCGCGAATGCCAACACCACCGGCTACAAGTCGCAGCGTGCGGCGTTCCAGGATCTGATGTACCAGAACGTGCGCCAGGTCGGCGCGCAGAGCACGCAGAATACGCAGTACAGCACGGGTCTCACGCTCGGCACCGGCGTGCGCATCGTCGCCACCGAGGCGAACTACGCACAGGGCAGCTCGACCACCACGAACAATCCGCTCGACCTGCAGATCTCGGGCCGGGGATTCTTCCAGATCACGCTGCCGGACGGCTCGCTCGCGTACACGCGCGACGGCTCGTTCACGCTGGACAACCAGGGGAACGTCGTCACCGCGAGCGGCTACCCGATCCAGCCCGCCATCACGATTCCGGTCGGCACTCAATCGGTGACGGTGGGAAACGATGGTGCGGTCACAGCCGTCTCTGCGAGCGGCAAGACCACCCAGATCGGACAGGTGCAGCTCGCGGATTTCATCAACGAGCAGGGGCTGCAGAACATCGGCAACAACCTCGTCATCGAGTCCGCCGCGAGCGGCTCGCCGCAGACCGGCACGGCGGGTGCCAACGGCCTCGGCACCATCCAGCAGGGCTCGCTCGAGACCTCGAACGTCAATACGGTGACCGAGCTAGTGAACATGATCGAGTGCCAGCGGGCCTACGAGATGAACTCCAAGGCGATCACCACCACCGACCAGATGCTCCAATATCTCACGACCAACCTGTCATGAGCACGCCCCGCATTCGCATGAGCACCGCGGCCATCACGATCCTCGTCGCGACCGGGCTCGCCGGCTGCTCCTTGCTGCCGAGTCACGATCACAAGTCGGAGCCCGCCACCACGCGCGCGTTGCCGCCGCCCGTACCGCGCACCGACGGCGCGATCTATCAGGCGGGCCAGGAGATGGCGCTGTTCGCGGATCTGAAAGCGCGCCGCGTGGGCGATGTGCTCACGGTCGTGCTGAACGAGGCGACTGCCGCGAGCAAGAACGCAGCCACCACGACTTCGAAGACCTCGGCGGTGACCGACACCGGGCCGACGATTTTCGGCAAGTCCATCACCACCAAGGGTGTCCCGATTCTCGACACCACGCTTTCCGGCTCGCACACCTTCGACGGCGAGGGCACCGCATCGCAAGGCAACAGCTTCGTCGGCGCCCTCACCGTGACCGTCACGGAAGTGCAGAGCAACGGCAACCTGGTCGTCGTGGGCGACAAGACCCTGAAGCTCAATCAGGGAGATGAATTCATCCACATCTCGGGCGTCGTGCGTCCGGCGGACGTCGCCACCAACAACACCGTCACGTCCGACAAGATCGCCGATGCCCACATCAGCTACTCGGGCAAGGGCGTCATCGCCAACGCGAACCGCATGGGCTGGCTCACGCGCTTCTTCAATTCCGTCCTGTCGCCTTTCTGAGTATGCGATCCATGTCGAAAATCGTGTCGAAGCTTTCGATTCTCGTCGGCCTCGCGGGGCTCATCGCCTTCACGGCGAGCCCTCCCCGGGCGCACGCGGAGCGCATCAAGGACATGGCCCAGGTACAAGGGGTGCGTACCAACCAGCTGGTCGGCTATGGCCTGGTGGTGGGTCTCGACGGCACGGGAGACCAGACGAGCCAGGCGCCGTTCACCATCCAGTCGCTTACCAACATGCTCGCCCAGCTCGGTGTCGTGGTGCCTTCGAACGTGACCCCACAGCTCAAGAACGTGGCCGCCGTGTCCGTGCACGCCGTGATGCCCGCCTTCGTCAAGCCGGGACAGACCATTGACATCACCGTGAACTCGATCGCCAACGCGAAAAGCCTGCGCGGCGGCTCGCTCCTCGTCACTCCGCTGCACGGACTCGACGGCCAGATTTACGCCATCGCGCAGGGCAATCTGATCGTCAGCGGGTTCGGCGTACAGGGCAACGACGGCTCCAAGCTCACAGTCAACGTGCCGAGCTCGGGGCGCATTCCGAACGGCGCTACCATCGAGAAGGCGGTTCCCACGCAGCTCGCGCAGGGCGATGCCATCGTCCTGAACTTGAACGACCCCGACTTCACCACGGCCACGCGCCTGGTGCAAACGGTGAATCGCGGCATCGGCGAGGACATTGCCAGCATCATCGACGGCGGGTCGGTGCACGTGCGGGCGCCGCTCGACATCACGCAGCGCGTCGCGTTTTTGTCGACCGTCGAGAATCTCGAGATCGATCCGGCGAGCGGCGCGGCGAAGGTGATCATCAATTCACGAACCGGCACCGTGGTGATCAGCAGCAACGTGCGCGTGAGCCCGGCGGCGGTCTCGCACGGCTCGCTGACGGTCAGCATTAAAGAAGAGCAGAAGGTGAGCCAACCCTCCGCGTTTGCGAGCGTCGGCACCACCACCACCACCACCAGTTCCACCATCAATGTGGACCAGGGCTCAAATCGCATGTTCTTGTTCAAACCGGGCGTCGAGCTGGAACAAATCGTGCATGCAGTGAATGAGGTCGGAGCTGCGCCCGGTGACCTAGTCGCCATTTTGGAAGCGTTGAAGGAGGCGGGGGCGCTCCAGGCCGAGCTGATCGTGATTTAACTTAGCAGAGGAGCCGGGAATGACTGCGCCGCTGTCCACTTCGCTCTCACCGATATCCGCTGCGCCGGCGGCCTCGGCGCAAGCGAATACCTATACGGACCTGAATGCGCTCGCCGCGCTCAAGAACGCACCCACCTCTGCAGCGACCATCAAGGCCGTGTCCGAGCAGGTGGAGGCGCTGTTCCTGCAGATGATGTTGAAGAGCATGCGCGATGCGAGCGAGGCGGCGGGTGAACCGGCGAGCAACGAAACCGGCATGTACCAGGATATGTTCGACAAACAAGTGGCGCTCACCTTGAGCAAGCGTCAAGATCTCGGCATCGCCCGTCTATTCGAGCGGCAGCTCGGCGGCGCGAAATCGCCGGGCGGGCAGGCCGCCCCGGCGGCGTCGGGAGCGCTCAAGCTGGCGCCCCAGCCCCAGCCGACCCCCCAGAACCCCGATTCACAAGGACGCGCCGCCCCTGCGGCAACGAGCGCCAACTTTCCCGAGCGGGCAGCGGAGTTCGTGCAGCAGGTGCTGCCCACCATTCGGCAGGCTGCCGCCACGCTCGGCGTCAACCCCCTCGGCATGCTGGCCCAGGCAGCGCTCGAGACCGGTTGGGGACAGCGCATGCCGCGCACCGCCGAGGGCAATTCGAGCCTGAATCTGTTCGGCGTGAAGGCGGGCAGCGAGTGGAGCGGCGCCCGCGCCGTGGCGGATACCGTGGAGATCAGCGGCGGCGTCGCCAAGCAGAGCCGCACGGCCTTTCGAGCTTACGGCTCCGTCGAGGAGAGCGTCGGCGACTTTGCCCGTCTGCTAGCGAGCTCCCCCCGCTATCGCGAGGCGATCAGCGCGGGCGGCGATGCGCGCGCCTACGTGCAGAGCATCGCCAAAGCCGGCTACGCCACCGACCCCGACTATGCGAATAAGTTAAATGAGGTGCTCGACAGCGGCACCTTGCGCACGGCGCTCGGTGCCCGCCTGGTCAAGCTTTAGAAACACCGGCGCCTGCCGACACAGCAGGATGTAAATCCCGGCATCGCGGAGAAGAACACCTTGTCGAGCATATTTGGAATCGACGTCTCGGCACTGCAGGCCTTCCAGCAGGCCATCGAAGTGACAAGCAACAACGTCGCGAACGCGAGCACGCCCGGGTACGATGAGGAATCGATCAATCTCGCCGCCGCGCCTCCGCAGGAGAGCGGCAGCATTGCGATCGGCGCGGGGGTCGTAGTCGAGGGTGTGCAGCGCGCCTACAGTCAGGCGGCCGCAATTCAGCTCAACACCTCCCAGAGCAGCCTCGGACAGCTCAATGCGCTGCAGAACTACACGAGTCAAATCGACAACTTGTTCGGCACCACGGCCGGCGGGCTGACCTCGGCGCTGCAAACCTATTACAGCGGATGGTCGGCGGTAGCGGACGACCCCACGTCCCCATCTGCGCGCCAGGCGCTATTGGGCGATGCCACTGCGCTCGCGGCCAACCTCAATTCCACGAGCTCGCAGCTCCAGAGTCTGAATTCGGACGTCAACACCCGCATCACCGCGGACGTCCAGCAGATCAATTCCATCGGGTCGCAGATCTCGAATCTGAACTCGCAGATCACGCAAAGCACCGGCCTCGGCCAGACGCCGAACCAGTTGCTCGATCAGCGCGACCAGCTGGTCTCGAATCTCTCGCAGCTCGTGGGCGTTACGACCACGAGCAACAGCGACGGCTCCATCAACGTCTATGTGGGCAATGGGCAGCCGCTGGTGCTCGATCAAAACACTTATGCGCTGAGCACGGTCAACAATACGTTCAACGCTTCGCAGCTCGAGGTGGCGAGCACGGCTTCCAACGGCAACTCGATCTCGAGCTCGATCACCTCCGGGGATCTCGGTGGGCTTTTGGCCGCGCGATCCCAGGCCATCGATCCCGCGATCAGTCAGCTCGGACAGATCGCCACCGCGGTGGCGCAAACCGCCAACACCCAGCAAGCCTCCGGTCTCGACTTGAACGGCCAGCTGGGCGCGGCGTTGTTCTCCGTCGGCGCGCCTCTGGCGACTTCCTCGAGCGCCAATACCGACGGCACCACGGCGAGCGTCACGTTGACCGGCCTCGGGGCCCTCACTTCGGACAACTACCTGCTCTCGTACACCGGGGGCGCGTACTCGCTCACCGATGAAACCACCGGCGCGAACGTGCCGCTCACCGGTGCCGGCACCAGCGCGAGCCCGCTCACCGCGAGCTCGGCGGGGCTGTCGATCGTGCTGTCGGGAACGCCCGCCGCGGGCGACCAATTCCTGATTCAGCCGACGGCGCAGGCGGCCTCGACCATTGCCGTCGCGCTCAACGATCCTTCCGGCCTCGCGGCGGCGGGAGCGATCCAGACGTCGGCCGCGGACACCAACAGCGGGAGCGCCACGATCAGTGCGGGTACGGTGCTCGATCCCTCGAACCCGAATCTACTCGCCACCACGACCATTCAGTTCCTGACGCCGACCACGTATTCGATCAACGGCGCGGGTAGCTTTGCCTACACGTCGGGCGGTAACGTGGACGACAACGGCTGGCAGGTGCAGATCAGCGGCACTCCCGCCGCGGGCGACTCTTTCACCGTGCAAAGCAACGCGAGCGGCACGGGCGACAATACCAACGCCCTCGCCGCCGCGAATCAGCAGACGGCGAGAGTTCTATCGAACGGCACGCTGAGCATCTCCGGGGCCGTGGCCGCGATGATCAGCGGCGCGGGCGCGCAGGCGCAGCAAGTGAACACGGCTCAAACCGCGCAGACGGCGGTGAACACTCAGGCGCAGACCAACGTGCAATCGGTGTCCGGGGTGAATCTCGACCAGGAGGCCGCCAACCTCATGCAGTGGCAGCAGGCCTATCAAGCCTCCGCCCAAGCGCTCTCGGTCGCGAACAGCCTGTTCACGACCATGCTCGACTCGATCAACGGCACATACTCATAAGGCACCCGGAGCACCCGATGCGCGTCACGCAAAACATGGAGCAGACTCAATTCCTGAGCGCACTGAATCAGCTCGAGTCGAGCATATCCAGCACACAAGACGGCATTTCGTCGGGCCTGGCATTTACGACCGCGTCGCAAAATCCGGTAGGCGCCGGGCTCGTCGCCGGCTACGATCAGGTGCTCGCGCAGAGCCAGCAATACACCGCCAACGGCAACAGCGCGAACGACAGCCTGAATACCGAGGACAGCGCACTCACGCAGCTGCAGAACCAACTGCAGAGTCTGCGCGACCTCGCGCTCGAGGCCAATAACGCGACCGAATCACCGGCGAACCAGAGCGCCATCGCCACCCAGGTGCAACAGATTCAAGGGAGCCTCTTGTCGATCGCCAATACTCAGGACGGCGCCGGCAACTACATCTTCGCCGGCTATGCGACCCAGACCCAGCCTTTCGCGCAAAGCGCGACGGGCGCGACGTATAGCGGCGATCAGGGCCAGCGCCAGGTGCAGATCGGCGCCGGTCAAACGGTGGTCATCGGCGACAACGGCGATCTGGTGTTCAACCAGATCAAGACCGGCAACGGCACTTTCGACGTCACCCCTGCGAGCACCAATACGGGCACCGGCATTCTCGGCGCCACCACCGTGACCGACCCTGCGACCTACGCCGGCGGCAGTTTTTCGATCAACTTCACGGCCCCGAACACCTATCAAGTGGTCAATTCAGGCGGCACGGTGATCGACTCGGGCACCTACACGAGCGGACAGGCGATATCGTTCTCCGGCATTCAGGTGACCCTATCCGGTCAGCCCGCCGGCGGCGACTCCTACGCGGTGGCGCCGAGCAGCGATCAGAGCGTTTTCACCACGGTGCAGAATCTCGCCAATGCGTTGCAGCAAAGCACCGCGACCCCGGCGGGACAGGCCCAGCTCAACAATTCCATCGTGAGCGCCATCAACGGCATCGACCAGGCGCTCGCTCAGACGCAAAGCGTACAGGCGAGTGTCGGCGCGCGGTTGAACACGATCACGACTTCGCAGGCGGTCGCCACGACCCAGCAGACTCAGCTGCAGACATCGATCTCGAGCTTGCAGAGCCTCGATTACGCGAGCGCCGTCACGAGCCTCGATTCGGAGAACACCACGCTCAGCGCCGCGATGCAGGCGTATGCGCAGACACAGGGGTTGTCGCTGTTCAAGTACCTCTAGCGGCCGCGCGTCCGGTCGCGCGCGCCTAGTGGTGGTGGCCGCCGGGGCCATGCACGTGCCCGTGCTCGAGCTCCTCGGAGGTCGCGGTGCGCACGTCGACCACCTCGACGTCGAAATGCAGCGTCTGGTCGGCGAGTGGATGATTGCCGTCGAGGGTCACCATGTCGCCGACGACCGTAGTCACCGTGAACACCCGCATACCCTCGTCGGTCTGTGCCTGAAACTGCATGCCCGTGCGAATCTCGCCCGCGCGCTGCAGGGAGCGCTTGGGTACGCGCTGCACGAGCGCCTCGTTGCGCGTGCCGTAGCCCTCGGCGGGCGCGAGCGTTACCTCGATGCGGTTGCCCTGAGTCTTGCCCTCCAGCGCCTTCTCCAGCCCCGACACGAGATTCCCGTGGCCCTGGATATAGGCGAGCGGCTCAGCGCCCGCCGAGCTGTCCAGCACCTTGCCGTCGTCGTCCTTGAGCGTGTAATGAATCAGCACCACGCTGTCTGCCGCAATCTGCATCTTGATTCTCCAGTGCGTCCTTCTCGACGCGCAAAGGTCCACCAACTAATTCGCGATTCGTCCCTCGAGGTCGTAGGCGCTCGCTTTGGTGATCCGCACCTGCGCCCAATCGCCGACCTGCAGATGGCCGCCGTCCAGGATGCGCACCACGCCGTCGATCTCCGGCGCATCGCTCGATGAGCGCGCGATAGCGACGTCGCCGTCGATGCGGTCGATGAGGACTTGCAGCCGGCGGCCGACCTTCTTTTTCAGCCGTTTGGCGCTGATCTCGGCCGCGAGCTCCATGAACCGGGCACGGCGCTCGTGCTTGACTTCGTCGGGTACGGGCGTCTCGTTCAAGGCATTCGCGGCGGCGCCCTCGACCGGAGAGTATTCGAAGCAGCCGACGCGGTCGAGCTGCGCGCTGCGCAGCCAGTCGAGGAGCTCTTGGAAGTCCTGCTCGGTCTCCCCGGGGAATCCCACGATGAAAGTGCTGCGGATCGCCATGTCCGGCACCATGCGCCGCCATGCGGCGATGCGATCGAGCGTGTCCTCGGCCGCTGCCGGGCGGCGCATGAGCTTGAGGATGCGCGCACTCGCGTGCTGGAAGGGGATGTCGAGATACGGCAGAACCCGACCGTCGGCCATGAGCTCGACCACCTGGTCGACGTGCGGGTAGGGATAGACGTAGTGCAGCCGGATCCACACGCGCAGCTCGCCGAGGGCCTCGGCCAGATCGTAAAAGCGCGTGCGCCGCGCAACGCCGCGCCAGGGCTCCTCGGCATATTTCAGGTCTGCGCCGTAGGCGCTCGTGTCCTGCGAAATGACCAGAATTTCCTTCACACCGGCGGCGACGAGCCTCTCGGCCTCGCGCAGCACCTCGCCGATGGGCCGGCTCGCCAGGCGTCCGCGCATGGAAGGAATGATGCAGAAGCTGCAATGGTGGTTGCAGCCTTCGGAGATCTTGAGATAGGCGTAGTGGCGGGGCGTGAGCTTCACACCCTCCGCCGGCATGAGGTCGAGGAAGGGCTCGTGCTGCGGCGGCAAGTGCTCGTGCACCGAGGCGACCACTTCCTCGTAGCGCTGCGGCCCGGTGATTTTCAGCACTTGCGGATGACGCGCGAGGATCTTGTGGGGCTGTGCGCCGAGGCAACCGGTGACGATCACCTTGCCGTTCTCGGCGAGCGCTTCGCCGATGGCCTCGAGCGACTCATCGACCGCGGCATCGATGAAGCCGCAGGTGTTCACGATCACGAGATCGGCGGCACGGTAGCTCGGGGCAACTTCGTAGCCCTCGGCGCGCAAACGCGTGAGGATGCGCTCGGAATCGACCAGCGCCTTCGGGCATCCTAGGCTGACGAAGCCCACCTTGGGCGTTTTGCGCCGCGCGGGCGCTTTGCGAGTAGCGGTTTTCAAGAGATCGGGCGGGTGTCTGGGAAAAGCCCGTCATTCTACTCCAAACCGCCATTTGACCGCGAAATCGCACTGTCAAATGCCCGCTCCGAGAATCGTGACGCAGTGCTACGAATGGCGGGATCACCCGCAAAGCCAGCCCTCAAGAATGGCCGCCGCCGTCCGATAAACACTTTGAATGTGGTCACCGGTCCGCCCGCTCGGCGGGTGAAGTGAACACAGGCGGAAACCGAATGGCCTTGACGGGCCGGTAGATCAGATCAAACACGGAGCACTGTAATGTCACTAGTCCTCAATACCAACATCAATTCGATTGTTGCAGAAAACAATCTGAATGGTTCCCAGTCGCTGCTGTCGCAGTCGCTGACGCGCCTGTCCTCGGGTCTGCGCATCAACAGCGCCGCCGACGACGCGGCGGGCCTGGCGATCAGCCAGCAGTTCACCACCCAGGTCAACGGCACCAACCAGGCGATCAACAACGCGAACGACGCGGTGTCCGAATCGCAGACCGCCGCCGGCGCGCTGACCACCATCGTCAACAACCTGCAGAGCATCCGCACCCTCGCGGTGGAATCGGCCAACGGCTCGAACAGCGCCTCGGACCGCCAGGCGCTCGACCAGCAGGTGCAGCAGCAGATCGCGGAAATCACGCAGATCGCCCAGCAGACCACCTTCAACGGCTTGAACGTGCTGAATGGCTCGAGCGGCGTGCAGACCTACCAGGTCGGCGCCAACGTCGGCAACACGATCTCGGTCGACCTCGCCCAGGGCGTCGGCGCCAATCAGGTCGGCGCGGTTGCCTCGACCACGACGGAAGTCGCGACCGGCGGCACCAGCGGCGCCCTGACCATTGCGATCGGCAACGGCAGTGCGACGACCATCGGCGCGAGCAGCCTGTATGCGACCACCGCCAGCTCCGGAACGGGCGGCAGCGCCTACGCCTATCAGGACGCGAGCTCGGCCTACGCGAAGGCGGCCGCCATCAACGGCGCCAATATCTCGGGGTTGACGGCCACCGCCAACAACTCCCAGGACCTGACCTTCGGCCCAGTCACGGTCGGCACCGGCGGCTATTCGCTGGCGGTTAACGGGGTGACGGTGGTGAACACGACCTCCGGCCCCCTGACCGCGGCGAATCTGGTCTCGGCGATCAACAGCTACTCGACCCAGGACGGCGGCGTCACGGCGGCCACGGGCGGCAGCGGTATCATTTTGACGGCGGCGGACGGCAGCAACATCCAGTTGAACCAGAACCTGAATCCGGGCGGGCTGGTTGCCAGCACCGGCGGGATCACGAAGGTCGCCTCGTACAACGCCGCGACCAGCACGGACATCGGAGCCGCTGTGGCCTATACGACAGGCGCCACGGCGTTCTTCGGGCAGGTCGCGCTGTCGGCTTCGCAGAACATCCAGGTCGGCGGTGCGGCAGGCGATCTCACGGCGAGCGGCTTTGCGGCGGCGACCACGGTCACTGCCACCGGAACGCTTCAGGGCAACAACGTGCTGACGGTTAACGGGGCCAACGCGACGATCGAGTCGGTGGATTCCGCGCTCGCAACCGTCAGTCAGTTCCAGTCGCAGCTCGGCGCCATTCAGAACCGCTTCACCGCGGCAGTGAGCAACCTGCAGTCGACCAGCCAGAACCTGACCCAGTCGCGCAGCACCATCCAGGATGCGAACTTCGCGCAGGAAACGGCGAACTTGACTCAGGCGCAGGTGTTGGAGCAGGCCGGCATCTCGGTGTTGGCGCAAGCCAACCAGCAGCCGCAGCTGATCCTCAAGCTTCTGCAGTAACAGTCGATAACCCGCTCGATGGGTTCACCCACGGCTCGGCCGCTCGCGCGGCCGGGCCGTGGTCTCACGAGAGTACTTCGAGGAGTTGGTCCGCGTTTAATTGAGCAGGTGACATCATGGCGAACGATGCAAACCCGGTACAGATACCGGTGACGAGCCTCGTGCACGGAAGTCAGGCGCCTACAACGATCCCACCACCGAGCGGCAAAGCTTTGCCGCCCGCCGGCAACACTGCGCCCAGCCTCGCCGCAACCGCCAAATCGAGCCCTGCCAACCGCAGCACCAATGTGCAGGCGCAGGTCGCTTTCCTCAACAAGTACCTCAATGACTCGGGTCGGCCTGACCAGTTCCGCGTGGATCCAAACTCGGACTCGATGCTCATTCAGGAGGTCAATCCGGTCAGCGGGGCGGTTATTGCCGAATATCCCTCCGTGTCGTTCCCGGCTCTCGCCAAGAGCCTCGGCATTTCCAGCGCGGTGATCGACGAGCACGCGTGAGGCACGCGTGAGGAAGGGCGGTGGTAAACCGTGCCTTGGTATGCCTCTTGCTTAAGTTCCCCGGTGTCGAGCCGATAAATCGACCACTGATTTTCTAAAGGCCCCCTATGAGCTCAGCCGTAAACAGCAGCACCGCCGCATCATCCAGCACGCCGAGCTCGCTCATCACCTCGACGGGCATCGGATCGGGCCTCGACATCAGCGCCATCGTATCCTCGCTGACCTCGGCGTATGGTGCGGCGCAAACGAACGAGCTTTCGGCCGAACAGACCTCGCTCAATGCGCAGGTGTCCGCCTTCGGTACCTTCTCGAGTGCGCTCTCCACCCTGCAGGCGACCTTGTCCTCGCTCGAGACTCCCTCGACGCTCGCGGGCTACGACGCGACGGTCGCGGACAAAACAATCGCCTCGGCCAGCACGAGCTCGGCCGCCGTTCCGGGACAGTACTCACTCGAGGTGCAAAATCTGGCCACGGCCGCATCGCTCAGCTCGGCGCCGGTGGCGAGCGGCGCTACCACTATCGGGACCGGTGCGTTGAACATCACCGTGGGCAACGCCTCCACGTCGATCAGCATCGACTCAACCAACGATACGCTTTCGGGCATCGCCTCGGCCATCAACTCGGCACCCAACAATCCTGGTGTGACGGCGAGCGTCATCACCACCACCGCGGGTGCCCGGCTCGTGCTCAGCGGAACGGTGACGGGCGCCGCCAATTCGATCGCCGTGAGCGAATCCGGAGGCGACGGCGGCCTCGCCGCGCTGGTCTATCCCCCCTCCGGCACGATCGGCCTCACGCAAACTCAGGCCGCGACGGACGCCAACTATTCGATCAACGGTTACCCGGCGACCAGCGCAAACAATGTGGTGAGCGGTGCGATCAGCGGCGTGACGCTCGACTTGCTGGGCCAATCCGCGGCGAACACGCCCACGACCTTGACCATCAGCGCCGACACGACCGCGGCGTCGACCTCGATCGGCACGTTCGTCACGGCCGCAAACGGCGTGCTGAGCGCTATCCAAACTCTCGGCGGTTACGATGCGAGCACGCAGACGGCCGGTCCCCTGAACGGCAACGCCACGCTCGAGTCCTTTCAGAACCAGCTCGAGAACATTCTCGGGCAGGTCAAGTCCGGTAACACGAGCGGCGTGGCTTCGCTCGCCGACATCGGCATCGCGGCGGACGCCAATACCGGACAGCTCGATTCCAATTCGACCACGCTGAACAACGCGCTGAGCGCCAACCTGACCGCGGTCGGGAATCTGCTCGGCGGCAAGAACGGCATCGCCACCCAGCTCAACACGCTCATCAACCAGTACTCGGGTCCCGGCGGCTTGCTTTCGAGCATCAACCAGGGACTGCAATCGAGCTTGAGCAACGTCTCGCAGCAACAGACGGCGCTGCAAGCCGATCTCGCGACCTATTCGGCCACGCTCACCTCGCAGTACAACGCCATGGACGCGGCCGTTGCCTCGCTCAAGGAGACGCAGACCTATCTCAACGCCGAGTTCAATCCGAATCAGTCCTCCTCGAGCTCCAGCAGTTCGACCAGCAGCTTGAGCGGCGGCACGCTCGGCACTTGAGGAAACGCGACATGATGCAATCTCGAGGCGCCGCCCAGTATCGCGCCGTATCCAACCACGGCCTGGTCGCGGATGCGAGCCCGGCGCGGCTGGTGCAGATCATGTACGAAGAGGTGCTCACGCAGCTCGTCATCGCGCAGGGCTGCATGGAACGCATCAGCAACAACCTGCCCTTGAACGAGGTCGTGACCAAGGGGAAGGCCATGGGTAAGGCAATTCGCCTCATCAATCAGCTCAACGGCACGCTCGATATGGAGCGCGGCGGGGAGATCGCCGCGAATTTGCGCTCATTATACGTGTACATGCTCGCCCGCCTGACGCTCGCCAATGCCACCTTGGATGCCTCGATCGTGGGCGAAGTGATCGGCCTGGTGCGCAAGGTGAAAAGCGGCTGGGACGGGATCGTGACGGACGCGCGATGACCAGCGCCGCGGCCGTCGCCGCCCTGCAACGCGCGCTCGATCTGTCGCAGGAGATCGTCGCCGCGGCCGACAGCGGCGATGTAGAGGAAATCGTGCGTCTCGACGCCGAACGGCTGCGACTGCTAAAGTCGCTGCGCCGTGACCTACCAACCATGAGCCCGGCGGATCGTTCCATGTTGCGCGCCATCGCTGATCTGAATGCCCGGTCGATCGGCCGCATGGAACATCGCTTCCGCGCCAAGTGCCGCGATATGGACATGCTGGCGGCCGGGCGGCGCGCGGTGCGCGCCTACGTCGATCATCGGTAGCCGGATCCCGCCATGCCAGAGTCGTTCCTCGGCGATGGACTGGTATTCGAGGATCTGCTACCGCTCCAATGGTTCCCCGGGGCGCTGCCCGAGGGGCTGGAGCTCGCCCGGGTGAATGCGGACAATCACCAGCTCCTGGGCGCCGAATCCACCCTCGAGGAAGTGCGCGTCTCCGAAGCACTGAGCAAGGAGGAGTCATCCGCACTGGTGCACGAGCTGCAGCGCCTCGAGTACAAGCTCAACGTGCTGCTGCGGCTCACGGCGGATCTGGCGGCGCAGTCGAGGCCGTTGCCGGCACCGCAGCGCGTGCGGTTGAGTGCGCGCGCGGTGGAATGGTTCGGCGCCGTGCCCGTGAAGAGCGGGGGCACGGGTCTGTTGCACCTCTACATCAATCGCACTCTGCCGCAGCCGCTTAAGATTCCCTGCGTCGTGGCAGGCGAGCGCATGCAGGACGGTGAGCACATCGCGCGACTCGCGTTCCGCGACATGAGCGAGGCCGTGGTCGACATGTTCGAGAAGTTGATCTTTCGTCATCACCGACGACGCGTCGCCGGCGCACGAACCGCTTCACCCTAGCGACGCTGGAGCGTCTCCCCTAATGCGTTATAGCGCTTTACCCTAGGCACATATTGGGTGATCTCCCTACACCTTTTCCGGGTATTTCCCATCTGCTTTCTGTTGGATGTCATCAGTTAGTATGGGGCGCCTCATTGAATTGAGTGAGCAATGTCAATGAGTTAGAAGCAATGTTTGAGACGGAACCGTAGATTTGTGGAGTCCGTCACAGTTTTTCACGGGAAGGAGCCCCCGATAGTGGTCGACGCCAAAGTTATTGTGATGGAACCCTCGGATTCGCAGGCACGAACCCTAGAGGCTCTGCTCAAATTTTTAGACCTCGCACCGGTCCGTTTTCATGATTTGGCCGAGCTCGGCCGTCAGACCGAAGGTGCTCATGACTGGCTGGCGCTGATCGTCGGCGCCGAGACCATCGAGAAAGAGGGCTCCGAGCTGGTCGCGCGCCTGCGGGCGCTGGCGCAGCCGCTGCCGGTGATCTATGTCTCCAGCAACGGTCTGCCCAAGATCGCCGAGACCAGCGGAGATCTCGCCTGGCTGCACCTGGAGTTGCCCGTCAAACAGCGCCGCCTCTCGGCGGTGCTCAACCAGGCGCAGAACGTGCGCAACGGCCACCCGACGCAGCCCGGAACCTACCGCTTCCGGCCGAGCGGCACCTCTCCCGCCATGCGCGCCATTCACCGGCTCGTCGAGCAAGTGGCGCCCTACGACACCAACGTGCTCATTCTCGGCGAATCCGGCACCGGCAAGGAGATGGTCGCGCGTCATGTCCACGAGCTGTCCGGCCGCTCGGGCCATCCTTTCGTGCCGGTCAATTGCGGCGCCATCCCCGCGGACTTGCTCGAGAGCGAGCTGTTCGGTCACGAGAAAGGGGCATTCACCGGCGCATTGACCACGCGCGTCGGCCGATTCGAGTTTGCCGAGGGCGGCACGCTGTTCCTCGATGAGATCGGCGACATGTCGCTGCAGATGCAGGTGAAGCTGTTGCGGGTTTTGCAGGAGCGCACCTTCGAGCGGGTGGGCAGCAATCGCACGATCGACTGCAACGTGCGCATCATCGCAGCCACCCACCGGGACCTCGATGCGGCGATCGTCGCAGGCCGATTCCGCGAAGACCTGTTTTATCGTCTGAATGTCTTTCCGGTGCAGATGCCGCCGCTGCGTGAGCGGCTCGAGGACCTGCCCGTGCTGATCGAGCATCTCCTCTGCCGCCAGGGGCAGAACGCGGGACGTCACATCCGGCTGGACAAGAGCGCGATGCAGTGCCTGCTGCGCAACCGCTGGCCGGGCAACGTGCGCGAGCTGGCAAACCTGCTCGAGCGTCTCGCCATCCTCTATCCGGATCAAACCATCACCGCGGCCGATCTGCCCGAGCGTTATCGCGCGAGCGAGTCCGCCCGTTTTCTCGGCGGCGACATGCGCATCGTGTCCGTCGAGCCCCAGGTGGTGCGCGACATGCCCAACGTGCGTGAGCCGCTCGGGCTGCGCCCCTCCGGGGAGAGCGGCGAGGAAGAGGACGAGCAGAACGAGGCGAGCTTCGCCTTGGGCGAGAGCCTCGACCGGGACCCTGCAGTCGAGAGCGCCCTGAAGAACGGCGGCATCAATCTCAAGGATCATCTTTCGACGATCGAGATCGGGCTCATCCGCAAGGCCCTCGAAGAGGCCGACGGCACGGTGGCGGAGGCGGCGCGGCTCTTGAACATGCGCCGCACGACGCTCGTCGAGAAGTTGCGCAAGTACCGGCTGGACGCCTGACGGATTTTTGACGCTCGCCCCCCGCTTCCTCGCGGTCAATTCGTAAACGGTTGATCGGAGGAGGAAAAGCGGCGAGGGCACAGAAGTTGCTTTCTTCCGAGCGTATGGCCGCAACGTCCCTCGACCTCATCGACAACCAGCGCAGCGAGCTCAAGGCCGCATTCCGCGCGTTCGGATCCGTCTCGGAGCAGCTTGCGGGCGCCTACGAGGCGCTGCGTGCGCAAGTCGCGCAGTTGCATATCGAGCTCGGCGAGGCGCGCGCCGGCAAGGAGCACCTCGCCGCGCGCCTGTCGGCCGTGATCGACGGTCTCCCCGGCGGTGTGCTCGTGCTCGATGCCCGCGGCGAGATCATGGAAAGCAATCCGACGGCGCTGGCGCTGCTCGGCGAGCCCCTGCTCGGCCAGTCCCTCAGCGCCGTGCTCGCACGCGCCGCGGTGAGAAGCGGCGCCATCGGCGAGCACACGGAGCTCTGCACCGGCCGATTCGTGAACGTATCGAGACGCGAGCTCGCCGAGGGCGGCGAGGTGGTGCTGCTCGCCGATGTCACCGAGTCCCATCTAATGAACGTTTTCCTGACGCGCCAGCAACGGCTCGTGACCCTCGGAGAGCTGGCCGCGGGGCTCGCACATCAGATCCGCACGCCGCTCGCGGCTGCATTGCTCTATGCCTCGCAGATGACCCTGCCCGGCCGCGCGCCCGAGGATCTCTCGCGCTGTTCGGAGAAGACCGTCGCGAGCCTGAAGCAGCTCGACCGCCTCGTCAACGACATGCTTGCATTCGCGCATGGCGGCGCCGCGCGCGAGACCGTGAGCGTGAGCGCGTTGCTCGAGCAAGTCGCGCAGTGGCTGCGTCCGGCGCTGCGCGCGGGCGTGCGCTTGACCATTCGCACCGAGGCGCCGGGACTCACCATGCGCGCGAACGCGCCGTCCCTGGTTTCCGCCGTCCTGAATCTCGCCACCAATGCGCTGCAGGCCTCCGCGAGCGAGGTGCATCTCGAGCTGCTCGCTCGCCGCACTCCCGAGGGACGCGCGGAGATCGTGGTGAGCGACGACGGCCCGGGCGTGCCGGTGCATCTGCGCGAGCGGATTTTCGAGCCGTTCTTCACGACTCGCGCACGGGGCAACGGTATCGGCCTCGCCATCGTCAAGAGCGTCGTCGAAGCCCACGCGGGCGGGGTGCGTCTCGCACAAACGGCCCGCGGAGCCACCTTCATCATCGATCTACCCGCCGAGGAAACTGCATGACCATCGCTGAGGAATCGGTTCTAATCGTCGAGGACGACGGCACGCTGCGCGAGGCGCTCACCGACACGCTGCGTGCCGCCGGCATCACGACGCTCGCCGCCGCGGATGCGCGCGAGGCGCTGAATTTGCTCGCCACCGAAGAGATCGCCCTCGTCATCTCGGACGTGCAAATGCCCGGGGCGAGCGGTTACGAGTTGCTCTCGGACATCAAGCGGTTGCGCGCGGACTTGCCGGTGGTGCTGATGACGGCCTACGGCACGATCGCACAGGCGGTGTCAGCCATGCGCGAGGGAGCGACCGATTACATCGTCAAGCCCTTCGACGCGCAGGCGCTCATCGACATGGCTCGCCGTCAGCTCGCGGCGCGGACCGCGCCGGGCGATCTCGTCGCGGCGGACCCCGAGTCCAAGCGCACGCTGGCGCTGGCGCGCAAGATCGCGGAGAACGACGCCACCGTGCTGATCACCGGCGAAAGCGGTACGGGCAAGGAAGTGTACGCGCGCTACATCCGCAACCACTCCTCGCGCGCCGACAAGCCGTTCGTCGCCATCAATTGCGCCGCGATTCCCGACAACATGCTCGAGGCCACGCTGTTCGGCTACGAGAAGGGCGCCTTCACGGGAGCGCTCGCCGCACACGCCGGCAAGTTCGAGCAGGCGCAGGGGGGCACCCTCCTGCTCGACGAGATTTCCGAAATGGATTTGGGACTTCAGGCCAAGATCCTACGCGTCCTGCAAGAGCGCGAAGTCGAGCGCCTCGGCAGCAACCGCACGTTGAGTCTCGACGTACGGCTGATCGCGACCTCCAACCGCAATCTGCCGGACGAGGTGCGCGGCGCGCGTTTTCGCGCCGACCTTTATTACCGTCTGAATGTGATGTCCCTGCGCTTGCCCTCTCTGCGCGAGCGCCGCGGCGACATCCTGCCGCTCGCGCGTCGGGCCATCCAGGCGTGCGCACGCGGCGCGCAGCCGCTGTCCCTGTCGCCCGAAGCCGAGCGGCGGCTGGTCGAGCACGATTGGCCAGGCAACGCTCGCGAGCTCACCAACATCGTGCAGCGTGCGGCATGGCTCGCCAGCGGAGGCCGTATCGACGCCGGGGACCTCGATCTGCAGGCGCTTGCGCCTGCCGCCATGACGGCCGGTAGCCATAGCGCCGCGACTGCATCTGTTGTCCCGGACACCGCTGATGTCGCGGCGGCCGCTGCCGCGCCGGCCGCAGCGAAGGTGGTCGATGTCGCGCTGGGCAAGGACCTCAAGGAACGCGAGCGCGAGCTCATTCTCGCGACTCTGCGAGTCACGGGCGGCAGCCGCAAGCTGGCTGCCGCGCGGCTCGGTATCTCGCCGCGCACGCTGCGGTACAAGCTGCAGCAACTGAAGGCAGCCGGCGTGACGGTACCGCGCCTGTACAACGAACAATTCGCGGCGGTCTAGTCATGAGCAGCATGCAGATTCAGCAAGTGCTCGCCGAGATGCGCGCGTTGCAGGCGCGCGCTGCGGGCTCTCCCGCGGAGATCGGACCTGCGGCCGCGCCAGCGGCGGGCACGCCGGATTTCGCGAGCTTGATGAAGGATTCGGTGGACCGAATCGCTGCCATGCAGAACCAGGCGACGGCGCTCGCCGGCGCCTACGAGAGCGGCGACAAGAGCGTCGACCTCGCCAAGGTGATGCTCGAGGTGCAAAAGGCGGATCTTGCGTTCCGTGCCATGACACAGGTGCGCAACAAGCTGCTCGATGCATACACCCAAGTCATGAACATGTCGGTCTGAGACCTTTAGAGGATTGAACCATGGCGGATATCGTACCGGCGGCGCCGCGCGGATTGGCCCTGGCGGGCCCCGTGCTGAAGCAGGTTGGACTCCTGGCGGGTGTCGCGGCCGCAGTCGCCGCAGCAGTCTGGCTGGTGCTGTGGTCGCAAGGCCAGAACTACACCGTGCTCTACGGTCAGCTGTCCGAGCGCGAGAGTGGCCAGGTCATGGACGCGCTCACGGCCGCGGGCATCGAGTACAAGCTGAGTCCGTCGGGCGCCGTGTCCGTACCGGAAGCCAAAGTGCAGGAGGCCCGCATTCGGCTCGCGAGCCAGGGCCTGCCGCAGAGCGATGCGATGGGCATCGAGATGATTCAAAAGGATTCCGCTCTCGGCACGAGCTCGATGATGGAGAGTGCCCGCTATCAATCGGTACTCGAGACCGAGCTCGCGCGCACCATCATGAAGGTGCAGGGTGTACAGAGCGCGCGCGTGCATCTCGCGCTGCCGAAGCCCTCGGTGTTCCTGCAAGATGCGCACAAGGCCACGGCATCCGTGATGCTGCAGCTCTATCCCGGCCGGCGTCTCGAGCCGGGGCAGGTGGCGGCCATCGTGCACCTGGTTGCCTCGAGCGTGCCCGAACTCGGCCCGAGCGACGTGACCTTGGTGGATCAGGCGGGCTCGTTGCTCAATTCGCCGGATGATAACTCCGAGGCGGCCGTCAGCACGCGGCAGCTCGAGTACACGCACAAGCTCGAGGAGAGTTATAAACGCCGGATCGTGGAGCTCCTCGAGCCCATGGTCGGCGCGGGCCGCGTCCGGGCGACGGTTACGGCGGATCTCGATTTCACGGTGACCGAGGAAACGCACGAGAATTACGATCCGCAAAAGACCGCCGTGCGCAGCGAGCAGACGAGCAACGAAACGCGCAAGGGCGGCGACGGCGCGGAGGGCATTCCCGGCGCCCTCAGCAACCAGCCGCCGGGCACTTCCGGCGCGCCCGTGATACCGGGTGCCTCGCCGACGCCGGGCTCCCCGCCCGGCCAGAATCAGGCGGCCGCCGTGAACAGCGGTCCCTCGTCGAGCGCGCAGAAGAGCACGCGCAACTTCGAGGTCGACCGTACGCTCGCGTATGTCAAGCAGCCCACCGGCACCTTGAAGCGCCTGAGCGTCGGGGTGGTCCTCGATGATTGGCAGAAGGTGGGTGAGGACGGCAAGGTATCGACGCAGCCGATGACCGACGCGGACATCAAGCGCTTCACCCAGCTGGTGCGCGAATCGATCGGCTTGAAGGACGATCGGGGCGATCAGCTCAACGTAATGAACCAGGCTTTCCGGGGCAACACACCGGCTGGCTCCGTGGACAGTCCGCCGCTGTGGCAGGCCCCTTGGGTCTCGCAGGTCGCCAAGCAGGCCGTGGGCGCCGGTCTCGTGTTGCTGGTCGCATTCCTGATCCTGCGCCCGCTGATGAAATCCCTCACCAAGACGTCGCGCAGCCCTCGGGTCGAGGAGGACGAGGACAAGGTGAGCCTGTCGGGTCCGGGCGGTAAGCCGATCAAGCTGCAGCCCAGCTTTGAGCAGCAGATCGCCGCGGCCCGCACGCTGGTCGGTCAGGATCCCAAGAGGGCCGCACAGGTCGTGAAGGATTGGGTTGCCGCCGATGGCTGACAAGCCGGGAGAACTCGCGGGAACTCAGCGCGCCGCGATCTTGCTCATGAGCCTCTCCGAGCAGGACGCCGCCAGCGTGTTGAAGCAGCTCGACGCTCGTGAGGTGCAAAAGCTCGGCGTCGCCATGGCGGAACTCAAGCAGATCACCCGCGAGCAGATGACCGCGGTGCTCGACAATTTCATCGGCACCGTCGACGGCAGGGCCAACGTCGCCTCCGGATCGCCGGACTACGTGCGGCGCGTGCTTACTCAGGCAGTGGGGAAGCAGAAGACGGACATGCTGCTCGATCGCGTCTCCACCGGCCAGACGGGCCAGGGAATCGAAGCCTTGCGATGGATGGATGCCAAGGCCGTCGCGCAGATCATCTCGGCCGAGCACCCGCAGATCGCCGCCATCGTCCTCGCGCATCTCGAGCCGGAGCAAGCGGCGAGCGTTTTAGCGCTGCTGACAGAGGAGATGCGCACCGAGGTGCTGATGCGTATCGCCTCGCTCAACGAGGTTCCGCAAAGCGCATTGACCGAGCTCGATCAACTCGTCGAGAAGCAGGCCAATGTGGCTCCGCCCTCGCCGTTGCGCCGCATCGGCGGGACTCGCACCGTCGCCGACATCCTGAACGCGATGGAACGCGACAAGAGCGGCGAAGAGCTCGGCAAGATCGAGAAAGCCGATACCGAGATGCATCAGCAGATCAAGGACCTCTTGTTCGTGTTCGACAATCTGCTCGACGTGGAAGATCGCGGCATTCAGGCGCTGTTGCGCGAGGTGGGCTCGGATACGCTCGCCATCGCGCTGCGCGGCGCCGAGCCCGAGGTTCAGGAGAAGATTCTGAAGAACATGTCGAAGCGCGCCGCCGAGATTCTCAAGGACGACATGGAGGCGCGCGGCCCGGTGAAGCTCGCGGACGTGGAGGCCGCACAGAAGGAAATCGTGACCATCGCGCAGCGTCTCGCCGACGAGGGCACGATCAGCTTGGGCGGCAAGGGCGGCGGCGAATTTGTCTAGCACCGGCGGCAAACCGGGCGCCGCGAAGGTAGAGCTTTGGGCGGCGCCCGAGGTCGGCAAGGCTGCGAGCGCGCAGAAGCCCATGGCGACCGTGAGCGGGCTCGCCGATCTGCAGGCCGAGGCCTACAAAGAGGCCTTCGCACAGGGGCTCGATGAGGGGCGTGCCGCCGGCCGGGCCGAAGTGCGCGCCCAGGTCGAGCGGCTCGAGGGCATGTTCTACGACCTCGCGAAGCCGTTCAAGGACCTCGATGAGGACGTCGAGCGCGAGCTCCTCACCCTAGCCATGGCGCTCGCGCGCCAGATCGTGCGGCGCGAGCTCAAGGCCGACCCGACTCACATCATCGGCATCATTCGCGAGGCCATCGCGGCGCTGCCCGTGGCGGCGCGCGAGGTGCGCGTGCACTTGCATCCGGAGGATGCCGCGGTGGTGCGTCAGAATCTCGCGCCCACCGAGCGCGCGCGCGCGTGGCAACTCGTCGAGGACCCCGTGATGGCGCGCGGCGGATGCCGCATCACCACCACCGCCTCACGCATCGACGCGCGTCTCGAGACTCGTCTCGGCGCGATCCTGAGCGAGCTCATGGGTACCGAACGTCAAGCGGATCCGTCGCGGGGCCCGGCGTGACGGACGCGGCCGCGCGACCGCGCGCCAAGGCCTGGGCCGAATCGCTCGCAAACGCGCGCGCGCGCGTGGGCGCCGTTCGCGAGTTCGCGGTGGAGGGCACGCTGAGCCGGATGGTCGGCATGACGCTCGAGGCCGTCGGCTGCGAAGCCGCGGTGGGCGGGCGTTGCCTGATCGACACGGCCGAGGGCAAGCAAATCGAGGCGGAGGTCGTCGGCTTCTCGGGCGACAAGCTTTTCCTCATGCCAACCGGCGAAATCCGGGGCATCATGCCGGGCGCACGCGTGATCCCCACGCGCAGCGCCTCGGAAGTTGCAGTGGGTGAGGCGCTGCTCGGCCGCGTGCTGGACGGCGCGGGACGGCCCCTCGACGGGGCGGGGGAGCTGCGCTGCACCGATCGGGTATCGCTCACCGGCGAGCCCTTGAATCCGCTCATGCGTCGCGCCATCCGCGATCCCTTGGACGTGGGCGTGCGCTCCATCAATTCGCTGTTGACGGTGGGCGGCGGCCAGCGCATCGGGCTCTTCGCCGGCTCCGGCGTCGGCAAGTCGGTGCTGCTCGGCATGATGACGCGCTACACGCAAGCGGACGTGACGGTGGTCGGACTGATCGGCGAGCGCGGGCGCGAGGTGCAGGATTTCGTGACCAACACCTTGGGTCCCGACGGTATGCGGCGCGCCGTGGTGGTCGCCACACCCGCCGACAATCCGCCGCTCATGCGCCTGCACGGCGCGTGGCTCGCGACCGCGATCGCGGAGTATTTCCGCGACCGCGGCATGAAGGTATTGCTGCTGCTCGACTCGCTCACTCGGTTCGCTCAGGCGCAGCGCGAGATCGCGCTCGCCATCGGCGAGCCGCCCGCGACCAAGGGCTATCCGCCGTCGGTGTTCGCGCGCCTGCCGCAGCTGGTGGAGCGCGCCGGCAACAGCGATCGCGGGGCGGGCTCGATCACCGCGTTCTACACGGTGCTTGCGGAGGGCGACGATCAGAACGATCCGATCGCCGATGCCGCCCGCGCGATCCTCGACGGGCACATCGTCCTCTCGCGCCGCCTGGCGGAGAGCGGGCTCTATCCGGCCATCGACGTCGAGGCCTCGATCAGCCGCGCGATGCATCAGATTGCGACGCGCGATCAGATCGATCTCGCGACGCGCTTCCGACAGGTGTACTCGACCTATCAGCAGAACCGCGACCTGATCACGGTCGGGGCATACCGCCGCGGCAGCGACCCACGCGTGGACATGGCCGTGGAGCAGTGGCCGAAAATGCTGGAATTCCTGCGCCAGGACATGTATCAGCCCGTCCCGATAGCGCGAAGTTATGCCGATCTCAAGCAACTCGTGACGCAGTTCTCGGCGCCGGCGCCGGCAACGGGCAGATAGTGCGCTGCCAATGACGAAATCGAAAAGATTCGAGCCGATTAGGGAGATTGCCTCGAGCTCCGCCGACGCGCTCAGCCGCGCCATGGCGGACGCGGGGCGGCGCGTCCTCGATCTCGAGCGGCAGCTCGAGCAACTCGAGCGCTACCGAGCGGAGTACATGCAGAGCTCCGTTACCGCCGGCGCCAGCATGGACGCGGTCAAGCTACAAAACTACCGCTCGTTTCTGGATCGGCTCGGCGAGGCGAAGCGCCAGCATCAGAAGAATCTCGAGGCGGCACGCGCCGAGTACGAGAAGCGGCGCGCGCTGTGGAGCGAGAAGCGCATCGAGGCCGAGTCCCTGGGCCGTGTGGTGGAACGCTTCCGCAAGGAGGAGCGAGCCGCGGAGGACCGGCGCGAGCAGCGCGAAGGGGATGATGCGGCGACGCGACTTTCGATTGCGCGAGGGGAGTGGCGCTAAAGTCACTTACGGGCTACGGCGATGAGATGCGCGCTGGCCCCGACGATCGACGGCTCGTCCTCTATTGCCGCGAGCATTTCAAACAGGATGCCGCGCTGCGCGGGGTCGGCACGGTTTCGTTCCTCGCCCAGCCCGTAATAGCGCTGGATTGCCTCGTCGAGGGCGGGAACGCTCGGGCCCGACGGATCACGATGCTTGGGCATGTGCCCCCGATTGCGTAAAACCAGCCTGGTCGACGCCGATCCCTAATGCGCCTTCAAGGTGCCCACGCTGCCGAATTGAAGCGAGACTGCGGGGAACAGAGATAGCACTGATCGCGCAATCTCGGTGACGCATACAGCCCGTTGGTTATGGCCATCGGGTCGGGATCAGCGGATGCGTCGAAATGCGGGAATACCTGCCTGCCAAAATTGGGCTTGTACAAATCGTCTACGGAGACGCTCGTGGCGCAGGCGCTGAGGACCGAGACGGCGATCAGTGAACATGCCTTTGCGTAGCTAGGAAGCGAATGCATGACGTCCCCCAAAAAACCCAAAAACCCGAGCACAGTTGCAGGCTGCGAATTTGAAGTGACCCTAACATCGTTCATTACGGTGGGCAAGAAAACACCCGTTTCGTGGGGAGATGGAATGCGGTCGAAGGCGTAATTGACATAAAAATCTGCTAAAAAGCAGCGGTGACGGACGATGAGCCGCTGGCGGCGAATGACGACCCTGCCGAAGATCCCGTCGAGGTGCCGCACACTGCCCTCGCGAAGGACCTCCTGCGCGCGGTGATTGAATCCTTCGTGTTGCGCGAGGGAACCGATTACGGGGAACGGGAGCTTTCGCTCGACGACAAGGTGAGCCGGGTGATGCGGCTGCTCGAGCGCGGCGATGCGCGCATCGTTTTCGACCCCCGCACGGAGAGCGTCGACGTCGTGACCAAGGAGCGACGTGTCTAGCGCGCGCAAGGATCCGGTCGTCATTGCCGGCCATGCAGCGCGATTCGATTGCGAAGGACGGCTCGATTCCTGGATCTCGTGGCGCGAAGCGCTGGCCCGGGAGATGGCGTTCTACCAATCGTGTCCGAGTGATCGCGGCTACCCGCGCTTCGCTTACGTCACGTTTCTCGATGCCGAATGGAAGCCCCATGCCGATCGCACGGACACCATCCCGGCTACGCAGAGCGGCATGGGCATCATTTCATATCTCAAGTATGCGGCCTTCAGTCCCGAGTCGACCGACTTTTGTCTCGCGGCCGCGCGCGGGCTCGGAAGCTACTTGCTACGGGAGGCGAATACGCCCGACGAGGGACGCTATCCTTTGTTTACGCGATCTACCGGCAAACGCGATCGATTTCCGCTGCCGCCGGATTGCGGCTCGCAAGGCGATCGGCCGTTCGAGATCGAGCCCGACAAGGGCGGCATCGCGGGCTACGCACTATCTCGTCTATTCGACGCGACGGGCGAGCGTGTGTACCTCGATCAAGCCTTGCAGAACGCGCGGATCCTCAGGGCCAATCAGGTCGAGGGCGATGCCGAGCATTCACCTTGGCCATTTCGCGCCGACTGGCGCACCGCTGAGGGGCGTGGGCCGGTGTCCGGCAATATGACCTATATCCTGCGCCTTTACGACGCGATGCTCGAGAAGGGCCACGATGAATTCGCGGCCGCGCGCGCCTCGCTCTGGGACTGGATCACGCGCTATCAGATCCCGAGCGCCGACACCGACGGCGCCTTGTTCGCCCAGTTCTTCGAGGATCACGAGACGCCCACCAACCGAACCGCCTGGGCACCGTTAAACCTCGCTCGATATCTGCTCGAGAAACGGGCGCCGCTCGACCCGGAGTGGCGCAATCATTGCAATGCGCTCGTCGACTTCGTGCGGCGAACCTTCACGCACCGGGAGTTCGGCATCGTCGTCTGCCACGAGCAGGATGAGGACAAGCAAGCCTGGGGCGGAGTCGTCTCGACCTACGGCGCGGTGCTCGCGACCTTTGCGAAGGCCGTGGGCGCGGTCGAGCTCGTGAGCGAGGCGCGGCAAGCGCTCAACTTCGCGCTCTATTGCGTCGACGACCAAGGCCGGCCGCGCGATCTCTTCTTGAATCCTGCTCCCGGCGGCTGGCAGGAGGACGCCCACACTGACGTAATTCACAATATCGTGGATGCGATCGAGGCCTTCCCGCAGTGGGCGGAGTGAATCCTACTACCGGCACTCCCATGACAAGCGTCGCGCTGTGCGGGGGATCTCTAGGCAGCGCCCAACGTTTCGTCGAAGAAGTTCCGCATCTCCCGCCATGAGCGCTCATCCGCCGCCGGTGAGCGGTGCGTTGCTCCGCGGTGACGATGGGATCTTCGGGGCGAAGGCAACGTAGCCGAGATCTGCGAGCAGCGCCGCTCGTTCCTTGGTGTGGGCATTGAGTCCCGGTCCATCATGAGCGACCAGCACACCCGGCACGCGCCGCCCCCGCGAGCCGTCTGCGATGTAGCCGTGGAAAGGCCGGTCCGCGACGGGATAGACGATCGGCTCGAGCATCATGGCGCTAAAGAGTAGCACCGGCCCTTGGCACGTCGCTTGCTACCTCGTGGATCATGAACGCCCCGATCGTCGCCGTCCGGCTCGCCCCCGCACCCCAACCCTCGCCGCCTCAACCGGCGGCGCCTCCAGCCGCCACGCAAAGTGCCGCCGGCGCGGCAGATCCTTCCTCGAGCGCCACCGGAGCGCGGGATTTTGCGCGGGCGCTCGACCGAGCTTCCACCAAGCCGGGCCGAAAGGAGGATTCCGCCAAGGCGCCCGGCGGCAAGGCGGGCGGCGAACCATTGCCGGCGTCCGGCAGTGCCGTGCCGCCTGTTGCGACCGCTCCTGCACCAGCACTTGCCGTCGCGCCTCCACAGCCGCAGCCGGTGGTCTTGGCCAACGGCGCGCCGGTCCTACCTTCGACCCTCGACGAGGGCGACGATAGCGCCTCGGACGAGACGACCCCAGCCGTCACCGGAGCAGCCACCTCGGGCTCGGCTCCCGCCGGCTCGTCAACCGGGGGCACTTCAGTCGCGGCCGCGACCTCACCGGGTCAATCTACTGCAGACATCGGCACCGTTCCGGTGGACGCCGCTACACAAGGCGCGCAGGGCGCAGTCTTTGGCGCCGCGATGACGGACCCGGGTGCGTCTTCCGCGACCCCCGCGGTTGCCGCATCCGAGACCTTGCAATCGAGCGGTGCCGCGCCGGCCGCGACCGCCGCCGTGCCCCCGAAATCCCTTGCGGCCGACGCCCTCGTCGCCGGCGCCCCCACGACCCCGAGCTCATCGCCCGCCGCCAAGGGAGCTGGCTCGGCGAGTGCGCCCGCAGCCAACTCCGGCGGCGTCCGCGCCGCCTCACAAATTTCCTCGGCCTCCGCTACGCAATTGCCGCCGGCCGCCAACGCCGCAAGCGCCGGACCCGCACCGCTCGGGGGTAGCGCCCTCATGAATCTCGCGCTCATCGAGGGATCGGACGCCACCGGTAGCGCCGCATCCGCCTTGCAGGCCGCCACCGCCGCCGCGTCCGCACCGACCCCTCCGGCGGGCGCCGCGGCAGCTTCTCCGGTCATTGCGCTATCAATTTCACTGACGTCGTCGAATGGCGGTACGCCGGGCGTCGCCGGGCTCAGCTCATCGTCCGCCGTCTCGCTTGGGGGCGGCCTGGACGCGCATGGGCACAGCGGTGCAGGGGATCCCGGCGCGGGCACCGGCGCGGGCACCGGCGGGGACACCAGCGCGGGCTCGCCGTCCAACGGCGATGGGACGTTCGCGCTTCAGCAATTGAGCACGACGGCCGCGGCGACGACAGCGAGCGACGCCGTTCCCGCGCCCACGATGCGCGTGCATGCAGACGTGGACAGCGCGGACTTTCCGCAGGGCGTGGCGGACCAGGTGTCCTTGGCCGTCGATAACGGCTGGAGCAGTGCGAAGCTTTCGGTGAATCCGCCGCAGCTCGGCCCGATCGAGCTGCAGATCGCGGTGCAGGGCGCACACGCGCAGGTGGCGATGAGCACACATAGCGCCGTGACGCGGGAGGCGCTCGAGTCGAGCGCGCCGAAGTTGCGTGACATGCTCAACTCGCAGGGCTTCACGCAAGTGAGCGTGGATATTTCTCAGCGCTCGTTCCAGGAACGTTCCACCCCGGCGCAACCGTACTGGAGTTCCAGCGGTGCGCGCGAGACGGCACCCGTGTCCTCATCCTCGGCGGCGGTCGGCAGGGCGCCGCTCGGCATGCTCGATACGTACGCCTGAACGAGGGCGCTCCTGAAGCGCTCGCCGCCGTGCTCAAGTCAGGCCATGCCCCCGTTGACGGAGATGATCTGGCCGGTGATATACCCGGCCTCGGCGGAGGTGAGATAAGCCACCAGACTCGCGACTTCCTGCGCGCTTCCCGCGCGCTGCATGGGCACGAGCGCCGCAATTGCGGCCTCGTCGAACACCGCGGCGCTCATGCCGCTCGCGATGATGCCGGGCGCAACCGCATTCACGGTGATTCCGCGCCGCGCGACTTCCAAACTCAACGCTTTGGTGGCGGCGTTGAGCGCGCCCTTGGCGGCGGCGTAATTCACCTGGCCGCGGTTGCCCACGAGCGCGGCGACGGATGAGATGTTGACGATGCGTCCCCAGCGGGTGCGGATCATGGGCAGCATGAGAGGCTGAGTGACGTTGTAGAAGCCCTTGAGCGACACGTCGATCACGCGTTGCCATTGCAGAGGGCTCATGCCGGGAAATGCGGCGTCGTCGTGAATGGCGGCGTTGTTCACCAGAATCTGAATGGGCGCCTCTTCCAGGACACGATCGATGACTTCGCGCGTGGCTTCGGCATCCGTGACGTCGAAGGCGAGAGCGTGCGCCTCGCCGCCGGCCTCGCGGATCTCGCGCACGACCTCCCGCGCCGCCGACTCATTGCGGTTCGCGTGCACATACACGAGGTGGCCCGCGGCGCCGAGCCGCCGGCAGATGGCGGCGCCGAGCGCGCCGCTGCCGCCGGTGACCAGCGCTCGCATCTTCGGACTGCTCATCTCGACGGGCTCATGTCGACCACCCGCGCGCGCGGGTTCGAGGCATCCAGCAGCACCGTCGCGCGGCCGCGGATCAAGGGCGAGCCCGCGGAGCTGAGCTCGAACTCGTAGAGCGCCGTACCCGCGTCGCCGGCCATTCGCGTGGCCTCGCAAATGAGATCCGCTCGGACATCATCGAGCCTCGCCGCGTACATGTGCACGTTGCGTACACCGGCGAGGAGCCCAACGCGGGGAGTCGTGCCGGCGGCGCTCAAGGCGCCGTGCACGGCCATGGTCTGCGCCGCGATCTCGATCCCGCACGCGATGCCGAGACGCCCGTGCGCCCGTAGCGGATGATCGGGGGCGCCGTGGCCGCCGCTCGCGCAACGGATTCGATCGGTCTCCCAGTCGAGCACCTCGTCCAGCAGGCACATGCGGCCCCGGTGCGGGATGTGCGATTCGATCCAGCCGCGATTCAAGCGCACGGCTCGATTTCCACTGCGAAGCTCAATCCGTCCAGATACTCGAGCACCGTCCGGGCGGGCTCGCCGATGGCCAGATGCTTGAGCAGCGGCACCGCCCGCGCAGCCGGGTTCGAGCGGCGCAAGGTTTCGAGCGGCCCCGCGAGTCGCTCGGGCGGCTCCTTGCTGAGCGTCGCCTCGAGACGCGCGAGCGAGCCGGGCTCGCGCCGCGGCGCCAGCACGAGCGCCGTCCCGAACGCATCCGGCACGGGGCGTTTCGCATGCATGGGCGGGGGATAATCCGCGTCGTAAGACACCAGCAAGATCGGCTCCTCATCCACTACCACCTGCACTAGCGCCTCGAGCAAACCCGCGCAAAAGCTGCCGTCGAAGGCGCACAGCACGGTCGAGGGCTGCATCGCGCTCGTCGCGATGCTCCAGTAGCCGGCTGCCGCATTGTGCACGGAATTGGCGAAGCGAGTGGGCGAGACCTCCGGTGCCACCTCCGCGAGCGACTCGCAGAGCTCATGGCAATTTTGCCCGTCTCCGGTGGAGGATGTGAATACACTGCGTAGCTGCGCCGCCTCGGCGCCGGCGTGCGCGACCGCCTCCGCCGCGATGGCGAGTGCGAGCCGCACCACGCGCCCGGTGCGGCGGCGTTCCGTCGCGGACAGCAGCGCGGGCGGCGGCAACACCGTCGGCACAGGCGCATACGGACGTTCGCCCGCCAACACACCGCGGCTCTCCGGCCAACCGTCGAGTCCCGGCCCGAGCACTCCGATGCCGGCCACGTACGCCTCGATCCTCATCCGGCGCGCCCCAGTATCAGAGTGCAATTCGTGCCGCCGAAGCCGAAGGAATTGCTGAGCACGCGCGCGAGCGCGGCGTTGCGATTGTGGCGAATGTAGCGCGCGGTGAGCGTCTCATCGACGTGCTCCGTGTTGACTCCGCCCGGCATGAGCGAATGCCGGAGGGCGAGCGCACTGATCACCGCTTCCAGCGCGCCCGCCGCGCCGAGCGTGTGGCCGGTTGCGCCTTTGGTCGAGCTGCAGGGCGTGGAAGCGCCGAATACGCTCGTCACGGCCTGACTTTCCGAGCGATCGTTGCTCGGCGTGCCGGTGCCGTGCAGATTGATGTAGTCGATGGCACCGGGCTCGAGGCCCGCATCGAGGAGTGCCGCTTCCATGGCGCGGCGCGCGCCGCGGCCTTCGGGATGTGGCGCGGACATGTGATAGGCGTCGTTCGATTCGCCGACACCGAGCAGCAGCACATCGTCGCTCGCCGTGCGGCTCGATGGCCGCTCGAGAAGCGCGAACGCGGCGGCTTCGCCGATGGAGATGCCGTCGCGCGCGACATCGAAGGGACGGCACGGCCCGGCGGCGCAGAGCTGCAAGGAGTGAAAGCCGTAGAGTGTAGTGAGGCACAAGGAGTCGACACCCCCCACCAACGCGGCATCGATAAGCCCCGCTTCGATCATGCGATGCGCGGAAGCGAACACCTTGGCACTCGAGGCGCAGGCGCACGACACCACCACCGCCGGCCCGTCGAGGCGCAGGCGTCGGCGCACATAGTCGGCGACCGAGTAAGTGTTGTGCGTGTGAGCGTAATCGAACTGCGCGGGCAGCGCGCCCGTGACCGCATCACGCGCACGGTAAGCAAGCTCGGTCTGCAAGATTCCGGCCGTGCTCGTGCCGAGGAACACGCCCAGCCGCGCACGGCCGTGGCGTCTTGCGGCTTCCTCGATGGCCTCCGCGAACGAATCCTGCGTGAGGCCGATCTCGGCCAGCCGATTGTTACGACATTCGTAGCTACGGAACTCGTGCGGCAGCGCCTGTGCGTCGACGTCCGCTACTTCGCCCACGTGAGTATCGAGACGCACGGTCTCGAAGCGGCATGGGGCGAGCCCGCTGCGCTCGGCGACGAGCGCAGCGAGAGTCTGCTCCGCGCCTCGGCCGATGCAGCTCGTGGCCGTGAACTTCGACAGTACCAGCGGAGTCATGAGATCGCCGCGCGCAAGGTGACGGGACGCAATTGCCGGCGGCTCAAGGTCTCGAGCAACCGCGGCAGTACCTCCAAGATCACCGGCGTCCCGCCGCGGATACGCGCCGCGTGGCCGTCGTGCAGCAGCAAGATATCCCCGCCCGCCAGCGAACGGCTCAGCCGGCGGTAGACATCCTCGGGGTCGGCGTTGACGGTATCGAAGCCGCGGCGTGTCCAGCTCGCGAGCTGCAATTTCAGGCGCTTGAGGATGGGCTCGAGAAAAGGGTTGCGCAGTCCTGCCGGCGCACGGAAAAAGCGCGGACTCTGGCCTGTCACTTGCGCGATGCTCTCCTGAGCCTGCGCAATTTCTGCGGCCATGCCTGCGGGACCCAGCAGAGAAAACGAGTGCCGGTGCCGCTGGGAGTGGTTCTCGACGCTGTGGCCGCGGCGCACGATCTCGCGGGCGAGGTCCGGATAGCGGCTCACGCGTTCGCCGACGCAGAAAAAGCTCGCTTGCGCCTCGAATGCCGCGAGCAATTCCAGCACCCGCGGCGTCACCTCGGGATCCGGACCGTCGTCGATGGTGATGGCGATGTCGCCGCGCTCGGCGCTCTGCGCCGGCAGGCGGGTCCAGTTTGGGCCGAGCCAATCGCTGCGCGGCCACAGGCCCGCAGCGGTGATCAGCAGATGATCGAGCACCACGATTCCCAGGGTCCACGGCCAGAGACGCGGGCGAGCGAGCGTGGCCGCCGCGGCCGCCAGATGCACGGCCGCGGAACCGTATAGCAGCGGCGTGCCCGTCCAGCGCCGCCCCGCTTGGCGACTCATGTCCATCTCAGATCCAGAAATCGTTCCCATAACCTCGACCATGTCGACCAGTCGTGCCCGCCCTCGATCACCTGCACGGCGGCTTGCGGCAGCGCCTGCGCCATCAGATCGAGTCCTTGTGCAAAGCGATCCTCGCGGCCGTAGCCCAGGAAAAGAGGTGGACGCCCGGCGCCGCGCGCCTGAATGAAACGCCATATTCGACGTTCTTCGTCGGACTCCGCAAGCGGCCCCGACTGCCATGCGGCGAGGCAGCCCGCGCGAGCGATCTCCCCGATCAACAGGCGGTTGCCGAGGTACGGCGCGAGCAGGCACAGTCCGTCCCACGGCCCGGCATCGCTTGCGGCATAATCCAGCACGAACGAGCCGCCGAGGGAGATGCCGCCCAGCCAGAGGGCGTCGCACCCGGCCGCGCGCGCCGGCCGCGCGATATCGCGGGCGAGCCGCTCGATGGTGCCTCGATCCCCCAGATGATCGAGCGCGAGATCCACGAATTGGAGGTCGAGCTCCAGGCCGCGTTGTGCCACCGCGGTGCCGAAACCCGCTTGCACGAATTCTTCGGGCGTATGGAATGCGCCGGGCAGCCATACCATGCGCGCGTGCGCGATGCGATCTTGCCGTGCGGGCCGGAAAAGGTCACGCATGGCGGGTGAGGAGCGCCGCGTACAAAAGCGCCAGGAACGCGCCTGGCGCCACCGTGGTTCCCAATGCCTCGAGTACCGGGACGCCGGAGAAAGACAGCAGACCGAAACCGATGACGGTGCATAAATTGGCGATGAGCAGGGATGCGAGAGTGAGCGGGCCGCCGCCCCGCTCGTCGCGGCGATCGAAGAACAAAGCATAGTTCGAGCCGACCGCGACGATCAGCAGCATGCCCACGAGGTGAAGAATGGTGAGCTCGACGCCGCAGAGTGAGAGCATGGCCGCCACCGTAAGCACCGCGAGCACCAGAGGGGCCAGCACCAGCGCGGCTCTCTTGAGCGAGCGCAGAGTGAACCAGAGAAGCACCACGATGGCGGCGAGACCGGCGAGCGAGAGCCGCATGGCCTCGTGCAGATACTGATCGTAGAGCGCGTCGGACTCGTGCTTGAGGTCGAGCACATAGACGCTCACGGGCTCGTGGCCTTCCGCCGCGACGGCGGCACGTACCGGATTGAGATCGATTTCGGACCCGTTGCCGGGCGGCGCGCGCAGCGGCAAGAAGGCGCGCCAGCGGCCGTCCGTATGCATGAGGAGCGCGTCGAGCGCAGCAGCAAGCGAGCTGCCCGCCAGGTCCGTGGGGGTGAGCAGCGGCGCATGCCGCGCGGCCTCGACATCGTCGAGAAAGGGCGTCAATTCACGACTGTCGAGCGCCAGCCCGCCGGCGGCTCGATCGAGGTTTGCGCGCAAGGTTTCGGGGGGCGGCAAGCTGTCGCGCCGCGCCGCCTGCGTCGCGAGACTCGGCAGGTAGTTGGACGGTGAGTCGATGCCGCCGATGACGTTCGCATCGATCAGCGGCGCGAGCGCGAGCACCGTGCGCTCCGCGCCGCGCAGCACTGCTTCCAGAGTCTCGCCCGATACGACGATGAGGTCGAGCGAGTCGGGTGCGCCCAAGTCGGCGCGCAGCCCGGCGTCGATGCGCTGCTGTGCGGGCGAGGCGGGGCTCAAGCGCGAGAGCTCCCGATTCCACAGCGTACTGCGGTCGAGCACCAGCACGGCGAGGGCAATGCCGGCGAGCGCGAGCGCCCACGAGACTCGACCGCGCGCCCGGCGCGCGGGCCCGAGCCATGCCGCCAGACGTGTGCCCAGGGGCTCGAGATCGCGTATCGCGAAGCGCGCCGGCAGGAGCTCGGGCAGGACGAAGCGAGTGACTGTCGCGGCGACAAGCAGGCCGCTGATCGAATAAGCGCCGAGCTGCGCGAGGCCCGGGAAACCCGAGGGCAAGAGCGACGCGAAGCCGCACACCGAGGTGAGCATGCCGAGCCGCATGGTGGGCCACAGGCGCCGCTGCCAGGGGTCCCCACCCGCCTCCCCGCGCGCGGACTGAACGAAGAAGTAGATCGAGTAGTCGACCGATTCGCCGATCAGGGTCACGCCGAATCCCAGGGTGATGCCGTGTACGGCGCCGAAAAGGAGTGCCACCGCGGCGATACCCACCAGGGCACCCGAGACGACCGGCAGGAGTCCGAGGAGGAGTGCGGGCACCGAGCGATACACGGTGAGCAGGATGACGACGATCAACGCAGTGCTCGCGATCGACAGTCGCACGACCGCGCGCTCGATGCCGGCCCGCGAGGCGACTGCGAACACACCGGGGCCGCTCAAGGAGAGCGCCAGGGGCTGCGCGGAGGCTCCGATGCCGCGCGCCGCCGCGCCGAAGGCGGCGTGTGCGGCGCTGATCGCATGCTCCTCGGCGTCGGTATCCGAACCCGCCGCGGCGGTTTGCGCGACGAGCACGGCCCTGTTGCCGTCGCCCGATACCCATACGCCGTCGCGCAGCTGCGGGCCGGGGGTGTGCGACAGCTGGTCGATGATGTGCAGCGTCTCGCCCGTGGGGTCGTGGGGCACCAGCGATTTGATGATCAGTCCCTCCGGCGATGCGAGATCCGCGATGGTCTCGCGCATCGCGGCCTCGAGGCCCGCTGCCGAAAAATGCCGGGAATCGGTCGCATCGCTCAGGAGATAGCGGTGTGCGAAGAGGATCTCGCGGTCGCGATCCGCGGAAGCTTCCTGGCCGTTGCTCACGCTCGAGAACTCCGGGTCCGCACGCAGACGCCGCGCCATCTCGCTCGAGACCGCGGCGCGCGCGAGGCGCGAACCGCCCTCGATGCCGACGAGCAGGAGGCGCGAGGCCGGGCCTTCGCGCAATTGCTCCACCAGGATGCGCTGCTGCGCCGTGGGATGCGCCGGCAAGAACGCCGAGAGATCGGTGATGTAGCGCGCGTGCAAGGCAACTGCGGCCGCCACCGCGAGGGAGCAAAGCCACGCGGCGATCACCGCGGCTCTGCGTGCTCTCATGGGTGCTGGCGCAACGTCATGAGCGACCGGTCGCCATCGGTCTCGATGATCTCGACCGTCGTGAGCGTGTCGTTCATGCCATCGATGGTCACCCGCGACACCGTCTTCGCCACCTGCGCATCGCGCGGCGTGAGCGTGAGTCGCCAGCGCGCGATGCTGCCGGCGAAGTCAATCGTGAAGAGCCGCTCGAGCGAGGGCAGATCCCCGGCGAGCGTGGCGCGGATGCTTTCGATGAAGGGCACGACGGTTGGATAGGCCTTCAAGTCGAGAGTGCGAGTGCGGCCCCCGTGCACGACGGTGAGCACGTCGCCGGCGAGCGTCAGCGTCTCGGGCTTGGGCTCGATCGTGCGCTTCTCGAGCCGATCCGGCGCGTCGTAGGTCAGCTCACCGTAGGATTCGGCCGGACGCTTCAAGAGCTTCAGAAAATGCTGCTCGACGAAGCTCACCTGGCCGTGACGGCGCTCCGCCAGTTGCCGCATCAGCTCGCCGAGATCGCCCGGCGCCTGCTGGCTCAGCGCCGCCGCGCTCGACAGGAGCAAGGCCCCGATTCCGAATAGGCGCCGTCTCACGATTTGCCGCTGCGCTCGCGCCAGAAGTCGAAAAAGTTGAACCAGTTGTAGGGATCGCTGCGGCAATAGCGATCGAGCAGCGCGGCGTAGCGCTCGACCGCGCTCGCGATGGCGCTCTCGCGCTGGCCGGCGGCCGTCGTCGAAAAATCTGCGATGGTCTCGAACACCAGATGATAGCGGTTGGCGCCGCGATACAGCCCCGCCATGAAGAACACCGGCCGGCGCAGGATGGCGGCGGCGCGCATGGGTCCCACCGGGAGCTGTGCGCGCGCGCCCAGCAATTGGATCGATTGCAGCGGCTCGTCGCTCAGTGTGCGATCACCGAGCATGCCGACGAAGCCGCCGCGCTCCAAGCGGTCGGAGATGCGCAGCATGGCGTCGATTTCCCCAAGAGCGACGATGTCGGCCTTCGCGTACGGATCGACCGCGGCCATCATGGCATTGATCTTGCGCGCATTGTGCTCGTACATGGCCATGGACACGTTGAGCCCCGGCTGCCTGCGGGCGACGCTGCGGAGTACCTCGAAGCTTCCGAGGTGCGCACCCATGAGAAAGGCGCCGCGTCCCGACTCGAGCGCCCCGCGCATCAACTCCTCGCCGTCGATGGTGATGCGGAACCGCCCGTATTGCTGCTTCACGAGATACACCCGATCGTGAATGCACGTCGCGAAATAAAGGACATGGCGGAAGCGATCGACCGCCGTGGGCGCTCGTCCGAGCGCCAGGCGCAGGTAGCGGCGGGAGTTGCGCCGCGCAGCCGGCGCGAACAGAAAGAAGTACAGCGCGATGCCGTACAGTACGCTGCGGCTCGCGCGCCGGCCGAGCCGCAGCGACATGAACACCATCACCTTGAGGAGCGCGCTGCTGCCCCGCTCGCGATTGCCGATCCACTCGGCAGGCTTCCTGGGGGCCTCGAACAGCCGCGCGGGATCAGAGCTCATGCGGGCCCGCGGCCGGCAGCCGGGCCAGGGTGCCGGCGAGGGCGGCCCGGTCCGCGTGGTGTGGCTTCGCCACACGTACGGCGAAGCGAATCACATCCGCGTCCGCGGAGTGCTCCACGGCGAGCACATCGCCCGGACGCACGGGCTCCAAAAACTTGGCCGTGGTGAGTTGCCAGCTTATGGGGTCGAATCCGAGCTCCTCCTCGAGGACATGCAGCGCTTCGTCGAGCAGCGCCGCGCCCGGCAATACCGGCATGTCGGGAAAGTGTCCCGCGAAGGCCGGATGATCGACCGGAACGGTGAACGTGCGTGTGCACTTCATGGCCGGCTTCGGGGCGAGCGCCGGCGAGTCGTCGGCCGCACCGCCCGGCGGGGCCGGCGGTCGGCGAGTGCCTGCAGAGCTTGCTGCGGCAGCTTGCCCGTGGCATTGCGCGGAAGCCGCTCGACGATCACGAGAGGCCGTGGCAAGAACACGGGATCGATGCGTCGCCGCAGATGCTTCATGAGCGTCGCGGCCGAGAGCGTCGGCGCGACGACTGCGGCAGCCAGGCGCGGGATACCCGTGACGCCGGCGTGCTCGCCCTCGCGCAGGAAGAACACGCCATCCTGCACGCCGGGAATGGCGTTCAGCTGCGCGTTGAGATAGCCGAAGGAGCTGCGCTTGCCGGCAATGTTGACCAGATCCGCGGTGCGGCCATGGAGAACGAATTCATCGCCGCTGCCCTGCTCGAGCACGTCGCAGAGCGCCGTCATCTGCTCCACGTGACCGCCATACGCATACGTCTGGCCATTGTCGGCGCGCAGCCGCACGCCGGGCAGAAGCGTGAACGGTACGCGTTCGGCGGTGTGGCGTGTCGCGATCTGGCCGGTCTCGGTCGAGCCGTAGATCTCGAGCAGGGGGGCGCCAAAGCGGCGTTCGGCCTCGCGCGCGAGATCTTGCGAGAGCGGCGCCGTCGCCGACACGATCAGGTCGAGCGCGGGCAATTCAGGGTCGTCCGCGAGTACGGTGCGCAGATGCACGGGGGTGGTGATGAGTACGCGCGGACGGGGCGCCGCGGCGATGGCGGCTCGCACATCGGCGGGGTAGAAGGGCCGTTCGGCCGTGAAGGCATTGCCCGTCTGCAACGCGAGCAACACCGACGACTCGAAGCCGTACATGTGCTGGGCCGGGACGGTTCCAATGAGCGCGGCTCCTTCGGGCAGGCCGAGCGCGGCGGCGGCGCTGCGCACACAGCGGACCAGAGGTCCCCAGGTCTTGCGGTACGGCAGCGGGGTACCCGTCGAGCCCGACGTGAACACGATGGCGGCGAGCTGCTCGGCGGGAATGAGCGGCGGACGGTAATCTTCCGGCCGCTCCGGGCTCGGGGCGCCATCGACGCATTGCACGAGCGGCAGCTCGATATCGCAGTCGCTCGCGTCGGTCAGGCAAAACGCGTCGGGCGCGAATTGCGCGAGCTGACGTACCACCTCTGCGGTATGTGTCGAGGGCAAGAGGCTCGTCCGGTCGCTGAGCAGGCAGGCGGCGAGCCCCACCGCAAACCGGTATCGATCGACGCAGGCGTTGAGCATGTGGCGACCCGCGGGCAAGTGCGCCGCGAGGCGGTTGGCGTCGGCGAGGAACTCGCCCGCAGTGACGGCGCGAGCACCGCGGTAGGCCACGACCGTCGCAGCGGTGCGATGCGATAACAGTGGCTCGAATTCCATCGTGGCGCTATCGGCTCGCGAAGAAGACCCGCATGGTCGCCCAGATGCCGCGGCGCTCGGTGTGCGGCAGCACCCGGCGCCGGACGGCGTATTCGGCACCGAACATCGCCGCCATCAGAGGAATCGCGGCGAAATTGACGAACGCCGACCAGACGGCTCGCGGCACGGATACGTACAGCACGGCGACCGTCGCCGTCATGAGTACAAAGAACAGCGTCCAAGCCAGAGTCACCTGTCGGGTGTAGCGCACCTCCGCTGCGTTCAGCGGGCCGTGCAGTCTGTCCGCCAGCCGCGTGCACAGCGCGACGTCGCCCGCGCGCAACGAGCGCCCGAACCCTACCGCAAAAAGCCCGTACATCCCGCACTCCTGTAGTACATAAACAACGGAGAAGTTCTTCTCGAGTATGGGCCATCCATCATACAAGAGCAGGGCGACGAGAGCGGTAGCGAGAAGCAGCACCAATGCGGGCACCGTGTGGCGGAGAACGCCGAGCACCAAGGCGAGCGCCGGTGCGAGTGCCAGGGCGGCCCCCAGGCGGTGGACACCGTGCGTACTGCAGTAATGCGAGAGACAGGTGTACGCGACGATCAGGACGCAGAAGGCGGCGATCCGCAAAACGTCCCGCGAGCGCCCCTCACTTGGTTCTCTGTGTTGCAATGTACTCCGCTAAGTGCCTCAGCGAACGGAAGATTTTGTGATTTTCCTGGCTGTCGGCCCGCAGCTGCACGCCGTATTTCTTGGAGACGATCAGGGCGACCTCGAGAATGTCGATGGAATCGAGGCCGAGTCCCTCCCCGTACAGCGGCGCGTCCGGGTCGATGTCATCGACGGCGACTTCGAGGTTGAGCGCTTGGACGAAAAGGGAGGCGATCTCTCGTTCGAGACTCACGTCCGTCGGCGGCGCCGAGGGTTGCACGAGCGACGCTTTGTCGGACATGGCATGAACTCTGGACTATTGAACTGGAATCGCGCTCATTATATCGGCCGGCGCGGGGGCAGCAACCGGACCGGCGCCAGGAGGCGACAACCGCGCCCCGCGGGACGGCCGACGTGCGCACGGCGGCAAGCCCTCGGTTTTGCGGATATGCTGCGAGCATGAATGCGCCGCACCGGCCGCTCACCGACTATTACTCTGGGGAGGCCCAGCGGGCGGGGTGGGTCTGTCAGCTGTTCGACCGCACGGCCCCGGACTACGACCGCGTCGAGCGCGCCATGGCATTCGGCAGCGGGTCCTGGTACCGCCGGCGCGCCTTGTCCCGGGCCGGGTTGGCCCCGGGGATGCGGGTGCTGGACATCGGCACCGGGACCGGCCTCACCGCCCGAGAGGCCGCCACGCTCGTTGGAGCCTCCGGCAGCGTCATCGGGGTCGACCCGAGCGTCGGCATGATGGAGCGCGCCAAGGTTCCGTCGCGAGTGAGTTTTGTGCGGGGCACCGCCGAGGCCATTCCCGCACCCCCCGGTACGGCGGACTTCCTTGCCATGGGCTATGCGCTGCGCCACGTCGCCGACCTGTCCGAGGCGTTTCGCGAGTTCTTGCGAGTCCTGGCGCCTGGCGGGCACCTCTGCCTGCTCGAGATCACAGCACCCGAGGGTGCCCTGCACCGGATGCTCCTCAAGGCCTATCTGCGTGGCGTCGTTCCGCAGATGGCGCGCCTGCTGGGCGCCCACCGCGACATGCCGGAGTTGATGCGTTATTACTGGGACACCATCGAGGCATGCGCCACACCGCGGGCGATCGAGGAGAGTCTGCGTGCGGCCGGCTTCGTCGAGGTTTCCCGCTACGTGGAGCTCGGGATCTTCTCCGAATACCGTGCGCGCAAGCCGCGAGGCTAGGGCTGCGGACGTTTCCGCAGGCGCCGCGCGATGAGCAATGGCAGACGCAGCAGAAAACCTATGAACAGCCGCGCATGCATCCACGTGAGCAGCGCGTTGTCTCGCCAGTAGTTGAAGTGCGAGACCCCGCCCTCGCCGGCGAGGAAGTAGCGCACCGGCGCTGCCGCGTTGATCGGCGTGACGCCGCGCCAGCAAAGGCGCACGACGGCCTCGGCATCGAAATCGAACCGGCGCATCCACGGCTGCCGGCGCATCACGGCGATGAGCGGCGCGATGGGGTAGACGCGAAAGCCAAAGAGAGAATCGCCGATCCCCGCCCACAGAGTCTCGAGATTGGCCCAACCGTTGGAGATCCTGCGACCTTTGACGCGCAGGCTCGGCGCGCTCGCATCGAACACGGGACAGCCGAGCACCATCGAGGCCGGATGGGCTTGCGAGATGCGCATGAACTCCTCGATGAGCTCCGCGGGGTGTTGCCCGTCGGAGTCCATGGTCAGGGCATGGGTGAATCCGGCCGCCGCGGCTTGCTCGAGTCCTGCGAGCACTGCCGCGCCCTTGCCGCGGTTTTCGCGAAGACCGATGACCTTCAGTCCGGACTCCTCGGCGGCGAGCGCCGCGAGGCGCGCCGGCGAGTCGTCCGTGCTGCCATCGATCACCACCCAGACGGGATTCCAGTTCGCGAGCGCCGCGCGCACCGTGGGGCACGCCCGCGGCCCGGGGTTGTAGCTCGGGATGAGCACGAGGTGCGTCGCCGACGGCGTCCTCATGAGCCAAGCTTTTTCAGCCAGCGCGATTGCAGGGTGCGCTCGAGCTCACCGCGATAGTAGCGGTCGAGCTCCCGAGTGAAGGTGGCGGCGTCTTGCGGCGGATCGAACCGTTTGCCGAGGCGCACCCGGTAGACGATGGGGAGGGTCGGGCGGCGGAACAAGGGCCATCCCTTGCTGAGAAACGGCGAATCGGTCTCGATGATCAACGTCTGAACGGGCACCGCGGCAAGCTTGGCGATCAATCCGACGCTTGCCACCAGCGGGTTGATCGGCCATTGCCGGGTGCGAGTACCCTCGGGAAACAAGAGCAGCACGCATCCCGGCTGATGCAAGTGCGCTACCGACTCCTTGACCATCTGTCGCGGCGACTCATTCGGCACGTAGCGCGCAAGGCGCGATCCCGCACCGAGGAAAACGTTCTTCATCAATTCCGCCTTCATCACGCACACGATGTTCGGGTGCCGCGTGAGAATGAGCAGCGCGTCGATGAGCGCGGGATGATTCGGGGCGAGAATCAACGACGGGCCGCCGCGCAGCGAATCGATGGCCGAGAGGTCCAGGCGATAGGTACCGGTCACGGCAAGCGACCACGCGTACAGGCGAAAGCCGCCCATGATTCCTCGGCGTCCCACTTTCTTCCCGAGCTCGCGCGGCAGCACATAAAAGAGCGGCAGAGCGAACACCGACCAAGTGAGACAGATGAGTCCCAGCAGGGTCAGAGAGGTGTAGAGCGCGAAGTACTCGTAGGCGATTTTGAGGAAGCGCGGCACCCGCCCTCATCCCGTCGATGACTCCGCCTCTAGGGGGCGAATGTTGAACGCGCGGCGCCGCGCGCTCGCCGGCTGCGAGGCCGGGGCGATGTCGGGGAATCTATCGCGCGCGGGGGATGTCAAAAAAGCGCCTCCGGGGCATGAATGCGAAGCTTATCGTGCCGACAAACACGGGTACAACGCCTGTAAGATATCAGCCATGCACATTCTGATCGTCGAAGATGACGAGGTAGCGCGCGATTACTTGGCGAAGGCGCTGCGGGAAGTCGGGCACACGGTGGACGTGGCCGCCGACGGCCTGGCGGGGCTGCACATGGCCTCCTCGATCGCCATCGATGTTGCCATCGTCGACCGGATGCTGCCCAAGCTCGACGGCCTCGCCCTGGTGCAGTCGTTGCGAGCGACGGGGCGCAAGCTTCCCGTGCTCATCTTGAGCGCGCTCGGCGAGGTGGACGATCGCATCACGGGCCTGCGTGCGGGCGGCGACGACTACCTTACCAAGCCCTATCACGTCGCGGAGCTGCTCGCGCGGGTCGACGCGCTTGCCCGGCGGGGCGAGTCGGGCGATGCCGAGAGCCACGCCAAGCTCAAGCTCGCCGACCTGGAGCTCGACCGGATGACGCGCCGGGTGACACGTAACGGCAAGAAGATCGAGCTCACCGCGCGCGAGTTCCAGCTGCTGGAATTCATGATGCGCCACAGCGGCCAAGTGGTCACGCGCACCATGCTCCTCGAGGGCGTATGGGACTATCACTTCGATCCGCAGACCAACGTGATCGACGTGCACATCAGCCGCCTGCGCCAGGCCATCGACAAAGATTTCGAGAAGCCGCTGCTGCACACCGTGCGCGGCGCGGGCTACAGCCTGCGCGAAGACGAGTAGTGGACGCCCAGCCGCGCCGGGTCGCGAGCCCCGATCAGCGCTTCCTCGGCATCCTCGATACGTCTCCCTTTCGTGTCGCCATCGTTTACTCCCTCGTGTTCGCCTGCGGGGCGGCACTGCTGCTCGGTATCGTCGACTTCGCGGTGTCGCGCGTCGTCGATCGCAGCAGCGACGATCTCATCGACGCCGAGGTGCAGGGACTGCGCGAGCAGGTGCTGGTCCTGTCGCGCAGCGATTTCATCGAGCTCGTGGAGCAGCGCTCGCAAGACCAGGATGTGCGCGGCGCCGTCTATCTCATGGTCGATCCGCAGGTGAGGCCGGTCGCGGGGAACGTCCCCGCATGGCCCAAGACCGAGTCGGACGACGGCAAGTGGATTCAATTCAAGGCGGCGGTGCCGTTCGGCGACGAGACGCGCGAGCACGAGATGCGCGCGCGGCGTTTCAAGCTGCCCGGCGGTTACAACATGCTCGTGGGCCACGACGTGCAGGAGCGGCAGGACGTCAAGAATCTGATGATGCGCGGCCTGATCGCGGCGGTCGTACTGACGCTGCTGCTCGGACTTGGCGGGGGCTTCTGGATGGGCCGCCGTATCCTCGCGCAGGCCGGTGCGATCTCCGCCGTGGCGACGCAGATCATGCGCGGCGACCTGTCGCAGCGTCTGCCCGTGCGCGACGCGGACGACGAGATCAACACGCTTGCGCGCGAGATCAACACCATGCTCGACCGTATCGAGCAACTCACCCTCGGCATGCGTACGGTGCTCGATAGCGCGGCCCACGATCTGCGCACGCCATTGAACCGGCTACAAGCGACCGCCGAGGGCGCCATGGGACAGGTGATTCCGGGAACGCCCGAGAGGCGCGTCCTCGAGCGGGTCACGACCGAGGTCGATCACATGCGGGCCACCCTCGATGCGCTGCTGCGTATCGCGCTCGCCGAGACGGGTACCGTGGCGCGTGAACCGGTCGATCTGTCGGAGCTGGTCGCGAGCATGGTCGAGCTGTACGCGCCCGTGAGCGAGGAGCGCGGCATCCAGCTGGAAAGCGCCGTGGCGAGCGGCGCGCAGGTGCAGGGGAGCCGCCAGCTGCTCGCCCAGGCGCTCGCGAACCTGCTCGACAACGCCATCAAGTTCACCCCCGACGGGGGGCACATCCGCGTATTGCTGAAGTCGCAATCGGCCGGGCCGCGATCGGCGGGGATACCACTGGCCGGCCCGGAGGTCATCGTCGAGGACGATGGTCCCGGCATTCCGGCGGACAAGCGCGAAGTCGTGCTCGGCCGGCGCGTGCGCCTCGACGAGGCGCGCAACGTCCCGGGCTCGGGCCTCGGGCTCTCGCTCGTGGCGGCGGTCACCAAGCTTCACGGCGCGCGCCTCACGCTCGACGACGCGGCTCCCGGTCTGCGCGTCTCCCTGCAGTTCTAGAGCGTCAATTTCCCGGCGCAATCGCGACCGGCGGCGGCGGCGGGCGCCGGAAGGCGCGCGCGATGGTTATCGCGACCTGCGCAACGCACTGAAATATATAGAGAAGCCAGTCGGGCGACTGCGTGGCATAGAACTTGCTCCGCTCCGCGTGCGGCACAAGCGCCGCGCGAGGGACCCCCCATGGCCGATGAAGCCGAAGAGACCAAAGCACCGCCGCCCAAGAATTCGGGGGGGGGCCTGCTCATGAATGCGATCGTCGTTTTCGTGATGGCGCTGATTGCCGTCATCGCGGGAGGCTTCATCAACGCGAAGCTTCATCCGTTCCCCGACTTCAAGATGAACAAGGATGGTCTCATCACGGCGGTCGTGCCCGTCGCGGCGGGGTCCCACGAGGGGGGCGAGGGCGGCGGCAAGACCGCGCTCTACTACGCGATCGACCCACCGATGGTGATCAATTTCGAAGACGGCTCCGTGGTGAGGTTCCTGCAGATCACCATGGAGGTGATGGCGCACGACCAGAAGGCGATCGACAGCGTGCAGAAGAACATGCCGTTGATCCGCAACAATTTGCTCCTGCTCATGAGCAACCGAAACTACCAGTCGCTCATGTCGCGCGAGGGCAAGGACAAGCTGCGCGAGGAGGCGCTCGCCGAAATTCGCAACGTGCAGAAGAAGCAAGGCGGGGAGGACGTCGACGACCTCTTGTTCACCAGCTTCGTGGTGCAGTGATGGCGACGGTCGATCCGGTGGCGGGCGCGGCGAGCACGATTTCCGATGAGGAGGTGTCGGCGCTCCTGGAGAAGCAAGCCGCGGAGACGGTGCGGCCGTACGACTTCTCGGCGCAACGCATCAACCGCACCCAGCTGCCGATGCTGCAGACCATCGCCAAGAGCTTCGCGGCGCGCGCCGCGGGCACGCTGTCGGGGCTCGTCGGGCGCGATGCCGCTCTCGAGTTCACCTCGATCGAATCGGTGCGCGCCGCCGACCTGCAAGCGTCGCTCCCCACGCCGGGGGCCGTCGCAGTCGTGCGCCTGAAGCCGCTCGCCGGCCTCGCCGTCATCGGCGTTCAGCCGACCCTGCTGCTCGCGCTCCTGGACGCATTTTTCGGCGGATCGGGCCGACCGGCAGGCGACACCCAGGCCGCCGTGTCAGCCGCGGCACAACGCTTGCTCACTCTGCTGCTGAAAAGCTTCGGGCCGGATTTCACCGCCGCCTGGACGCCCGTGTCGCCGCTCGAGATGGAGCTCGTGAAGCTCGAGACCAATTCGCGTCTCGTCCCGCTCGGCTCGGCGCAGGAGTCCGTGATCGTAGTGCGCTTCGCCTGCGAATTCGGTGCGCGCAGCGGCACGATCGACTGGGTGCTGCCCGACACGCTCCTCGCACCCATCCGAGAGGCGCTGGCCTCGGACGGGGGAAAGGCCCCGGCGCGCAAGCAGGAGCCGTGGGGCCCGGCGCTCACCGCGGCGTTGCAGGAAAGCGAGATCGAGATCCGCGCGGTGCTCGGCCAAGCGCGGATCAGCCTGCGCGAGCTCGTGAGTCTCGCGCCGGGCGACATCATTCCCATCGAGGTGCCGCAGAACGTGACGCTGTTCGCCGGTGACGTGCCGCTGCGCCACGGCCGATTCGGCGTCTCGCAGGGGCGCAATGCTTTGAAGATTCTTCCCGGAGGTTCCGCATGAGTGTTCCCGATTCCAACGCGGCCCCCGTGGCGCGCGCCCAGTTCAACGATCTCGGTCCGAAGGGCGCCGTGCCGGCGGGTCAGGAAGTGAACCTGAACCTCATCCTCGACGTCGCGGTCACGCTCGCGCTCGAGGTGGGGCGCGCCCGCATGTCGGTGCGCGAACTGTTGCAGCTCGCTCCCGGCGCAATCGTGGAATTGGACCGGCTGGCGAGCGAGCCGCTCGACGTACTCGTGAACGGCGTGCGCATCGCGCGCGGCGAGGTGGTGGTGGTCAACGACAAGTTCGGCATCCGCCTTACCGACGTCGTGAGTGCGACCGAGCGGATGGAACAGGCGCGGTGACCGGCATGGTCCCGCCCGCCTCGCCCGTGTCGGTGGGCAGCGTCGCGCAGCTCGCTTTGAGTCTCGCGGCGATCGTCGCCTTGATTCTGGCGGTGAGCTGGGTACTGAAGCGCTTGAAGCTCGGCACGGTGCGTGGCCGGGGTGAGATCGCGATCATCGATCAGCTCGCACTCAGTCCCCGCGAGCGCATCGTGCTCGTGCGCGTCGGCGACTCGCAGCTGCTGATCGGCGTCGGCGCGGGCGGTGTGGTGGGGCTCACGCCCCTGGTGACCCCCATCGCGATCAAGAATCCGCCCGATTCGGCGGCGTTCGCCGATCGCCTGCGCGAGTTCATGAAGCGCCCCGGCAGCACCCCATGAGCTCACGCATCGTTCGGGCGGGTCTCATCGCCGTCGGCCTCGCGTGCCTGCCTGCGGCCGCGGCGCTCGCCGACCCGAGCCTGCCGGCGCTTGCCATCAAGTCCGGCGCGGACGGCGTGCAGACCTACTCGCTCACTTTCCAGGTCCTGATCCTGATGACGGTGTTGACGCTGCTGCCCGCGATACTGCTCGCGATGACGGCGTTCACCCGCATCATCATCGTGCTCTCGATCCTGCGCCAGGCGCTCGGCATGGCGACCACCCCGTCCAACCAGGTGCTCACCGGGCTTGCGCTCTTTCTCACTTTCTTCGTGATGAGCTCGACCCTCGATCAAGCCTACAGCAACGGCATCAAGCCGTACCTGGATGGCCAGCTCGCCGGCGACGTGGCCATCGAGCGGACGGTCCAACCGGTGAAGAAATTCATGCTCGCGCAAGCCCGCGAGAACGATCTGCAGCTGTTTACCAAGCTCTCCGGCAAGGAGCAGTTCGCGACCCCCGACGAGGTGCCCTTGAGCGTGCTCGTGCCGACCTTCCTCACCAGCGAGCTGAAGACGGCGTTCCAGATCGGCTTCATGGTGTTCATTCCTTTCCTCGTGATCGATCTCGTGGTCGCGAGCGTGCTGATGTCGATGGGCATGATGATGCTCTCGCCGGTGCTCGTCTCGTTGCCGTTCAAAATCATGCTGTTCGTGGTCGTCGACGGCTGGACGCTGCTCATCGGAACTCTGGCGGCGAGTTTTCATCGATGACGCCCGAAACGGTCATGGATCTGGCGCACAGCACCCTCACGGTCACCGTGATGATCGCCGCACCGCTTCTTTTGACGGCGCTCGTGACCGGCCTCGTCATCGGCATGCTGCAGGCGGCGACGCAGATCAACGAGGCGACGTTGAGCTTCATCCCGAAGCTCCTGGTTCTGGTGCTCGCGCTGTTCATTACCGGACCTTGGATCTTGCGGGTCCTAATCGATTTCACCCGCAACCTCTACGCCGGCATCCCGGCCATGATCGGCTGAACGCTCGATGCAGCCCGTCCTCGTCAACGTTTCCGACATCTCGCAGTGGGTCGCGCGCCTGTGGTGGCCTGTGCTACGCGTCGGCGGTTTCGTGGTGAGCGCGCCGATCGCGAGCGAGGCGACGATTCCGGGTCCCGTGAAGATCGCGCTCTCGCTCGGTCTCGCCTTCATCCTCGGACCGCTCGCGCCCGTCCCGCAGGGTCTGTCGGTCTTCTCCGGAGCCGGCGCTCTGGCGGCGGTCCAGGAGGTGTTCATCGGCATCGCCATCGGGATGGTGATGCGGCTTGCCTTCGAGGCGCTCGCCTTCGCCGGCCAGAGCGTCTCCTTGACCATGGGCCTCGGGTTCGCGACTCTCGTCGACCCGCAGCACGGCGCCGATACGCCGGTACTCGCACAGCTCTTCACCATATTCGGCACGCTCACCTATCTCGCCGTGAACGGGCACCTCGCGCTGATCGGCGCCCTCGCCATGAGTTTCAGGACCATGCCCATCGGCGGCGCGCACGTCGATAGAAACCTGCTCTGGTCGCTTGCCGTATGGGGCGCCCGGGTGTTCGAGACGGGGCTGCTCATCGCGCTGCCGGCCGTGATTGCGCTCGTGATCGTGAATCTCGCGCTCGGCGTAGTTACGCGCGCCGCGCCGCAGCTCAATCTGTTCGGCATCGGATTCACGATTACCTTGATTGCCGGGTTTCTCGTGCTGATCGTGGGCCTCGACGGCCTCCTGGTCGGCATCTCGAGTCTCATCGACAGTGCGCTGGCGGCAGCCGCCGATCTCGTGGCGGCGCGGCCCGAGGCGGTGCGCTAATGGCCGAGGAAGCAGCCCAGGGCGGCGAACGAACCGAAGAGCCGTCGCAACGGCGCCTGCAGGACGCGCGCGAGCGCGGCCAGATCCCCCGCTCGCGCGAGCTCACGAGCTTCGCGACCATGATCGGCGGCAGCGTCGCCCTGATCGTGACGGGATCCGCGCTGGCCGGGCGCATGAGCGAGCTGATGCGCCGCTGCATGGCGCTCGATGCGCAGAACCTCGACGATCCCGGCTCGATGATGTCCGGCCTCGGCGATGCCGCGGCTCTCGCGCTCACCGGTCTCTTGCCCATCTTCGCGTCGCTGCTCGTCGCCGTGCTTCTCGCGAGCATCGCGCTCGGCGGCTGGAACTTCGCGCCCGCGGCGCTCGTGCCCGACTTCGGTCGCTTGAGCCCGTTCGCGGGGCTGAAGCGGCTCATGGGGCTGCGGGGCCTCACTGAGCTCGGCAAGGCGCTGCTCAAGCTCGCCGTGGTGGGAGGCGTGTGTGCGGCCGTGGTGGTGTGGCTGTTCGGCGACGTGCTCGCGCTCGGGCGGATGGCGCCGCGCGCGGCCATCGGCCGTGGGACGGGACTCTTGTCCTGGGCGTTCGTCTGGCTGTGCTCCTCGCTCGCCTTGGTGGCTCTCGTCGATGTGCCCCTGCAGCTCTTTCAATTCAAGCGCTCCTTGCGCATGACGCGCCAGGAACTGCGCGACGAGCTCAAGGAGCACGACGGCAGCCCGCAGACCAAGCAGCGCATCCGGCAGATGCAGCAGGCGCAGGCGCGCCGGCGGATGATGCACAAGGTACCGACGGCGGATGTCGTGATCGTCAACCCGACGCACTTCGCGGTGGCCTTGAAGTACGAGCCGAAGAGCATGCGTGCCCCGCAGGTGGTCGCGAAGGGCGTCGACCTGGTCGCACAGAACATCCGCCGCATCGCCGAGGAGCACCGCGTGCCGGTATTCGAGTCGCCGCGGCTTGCCCGCGCGCTCTACAAATCCACCGACCTCAACCGCGAAATCCCCGCGGGCCTCTACATGGCGGTCGCGCAGGTTCTCTCCTATATCTTCCGCGTCCGAGCACTGAATCCGACCGCCGCCGCGCGCATGGCCCGTCCGGATCCGAAGCTCGGCGATGAGTACAACGACGTATGAACCGTCTCGCCGGCGTCATCGGAGAGTTCGCCCGCAACGGATTGGGAGTGCCCGTCCTCGTCATGGTGATTCTCGCCATGATGGTGCTGCCGCTGCCTCCGTTCCTGCTCGACGTCCTCTACACGTTCAACATCTCACTGTCCTTGATGGTGCTGCTCGCCGTCATCTACGTGCGTCGCGCGCTCGAGTTCGCGAGCTTCCCGACCGTCCTTCTGGGCGCGACACTCCTGCGCCTGGGTCTCAACGTCGCCTCCACGCGCGTCGTGCTCATCCGCGGTCACACCGGCGCCCATGCCGCGGGCCACGTGATCGCGGCCTTCGGTCACTTCGTGGTGGGCGGCAACTACGCCGTGGGCCTGGTGGTGTTCACCGTGCTCGTGATCATCAACTTCGTCGTGATCACCAAAGGAGCGGGACGCATCTCCGAGGTGAGCGCGCGCTTCACCTTGGACGCCATGCCCGGACGGCAGATGGCGATCGACGCCGACTTGAACGCCGGCATCATCACCCAGGCCGAGGCGATCGTGCGTCGACAGGAAGTGCGTGAGGAAGCGGATTTCTACGGCGCGATGGACGGCGCGAGCAAGTTCGTCCGCGGCGACGCCATTGCCGGCATCCTGATCGTGTTCATCAATCTGTTCGGCGGCATCCTCATCGGCGCCATGCAGCACGGCATGTCGCTCTCCGATGCGGGCCATACGTATGCGCTCCTCACCATCGGCGACGGGCTGGTCGCGCAGATACCGGCGCTGCTGCTCTCGGTGGCGGTCGCCATCCTGGTGACGCGCGTCTCGCGCCCGCACGACATGAGTCAGCAGATCATGAGCCAGGTGTTCGGCCATGCGCGCGCACTCGGCGTCACCGCCGGCATTCTCACCTTGCTCGGCATCATTCCCGGCATGCCGAATTTCGTATTTCTGGCCATGGCCGCCGCGTGCGCCGCGGGCTCCTTCGCCATCGCCAAGCGCCGTACCGCCGAGAAGGTCGCCGCGGCCGCGCCCCCCAAGCCCGCCGCGGTGGCGAGCGAGCAGCGCGAGCTGTCGTGGGACGACGTCGAGTCCGTCGACGCCGTGGGACTCGAAGTGGGCTACCGCCTGATTCCCCTGGTCGACCGCGCACAAGGCGGCGAGCTCATGGGGCGCATCAAGGGCGTGCGCAAGAAGCTGACGGAGGAGCTCGGCTTTCTGGTGCAGCCCGTGCACATCCGCGACAACCTCGAGCTCGGTCCGAACTCATACCGCATCACCATACTCGGTGCGCCGGTGGGCGAATCGGAGGTCTTCCCGGACCGCGAGCTCGCCATCAATCCCGGGCAGGTCTCGGGGACGCTGCCAGGATCGGCGACCAAGGATCCTGCGTTCGGCCTCGACGCGGTGTGGATCGACAAATCGCGGCGCGATCAGGCGCAGGCGCAGGGCTACACCGTGGTCGACGCGGGCAGCGTCATCGCCACTCACTTGAGCCACCTGCTGCAGTCGCACGCGCACGAGCTGCTGGGTCACGAGGAAGTGCAACAGCTCCTGAATCGCCTCGGCAAGAGCGCGCCCAAGCTGGTCGAGGACCTGGTACCGAAGATCCTGCCCATGAGCGTGCTCGTGAAGGTGCTGCAGCTTCTGCTGCTCGAGCGCGTGCCGATCCGCAACGTGCGCACGGTGTGCGAGACGCTCGCGGAGCTCGGCCCGAAAACGCAGGATCCTGCGGTGCTGGTCGCGGCGGTGCGCGTCGCCTTGGGGCGCAGCATCGTGCAGAACATCGGCGGCCTGCGCGAGGAGCTGCCCGTCATCACCCTCGAGCCCTCACTCGAGCAAGTGCTCCAGGACACGATGGCGTCCGGCGGTGATGCGCCGGGCTTCGAGCCGGGCCTCGCGGACAAGCTCCAGCAGTCGCTCATCGACCGAACGCGCAAGCAGGAGGCCGCCGGCGAGCCTGCGGTGCTCTTGGTCGCGCCGAAGATCCGGCCGTGGGTCGCACGCTTGATGCGCTACGCGAGCCCGACGCTCTCGGTGCTCGCATACAACGAAATACCGGAGAGCCGCCGGATCCGCGTGATCTCGGCGGTCGGACGCTAATGAATCGGATTCATGGAGGTCGACGTGAAGATTAAGCGTTACATGGCTGCCAGCATGCGGACGGCGCTCGATCAGGTGCGCGCGGAGCAAGGCCCCGATGCGGTGATCCTGTCGAGCCGGCGCGTGCAGGAGGGCATCGAGGTCATCGCGGCCGTCGATTACGACGAAGCCCTCATCGCGGGCGCCGCCCGGCAATACTCGATTTCCCTGACCGGGGCTGCGCCGGCTGAATTCGCGGCGCAACGACCGGAGGCGCCGGCTCACGCCGCCGCCCAGCCGACTCGGCCGGCGCCGCAGGCGCTCGCGCAGCCCAAGCGGCCTGTGGCGCCGCCGATCGCCGCGCCGACGACGACGGCCGCGCCGATGCGGCCGCAGTCGCCGCCGCGCATGCCCCCGACGCTCGCGACACCGGTGGCGGTCGAGGAGACACGGCGAGGGTTCGCGAGCATGCAGCGCGAGATCAAGGATCTGCGCAGGCTCCTCGAGAGCGAGCTTGCGCACGTTTCCTGGAACGACAAGCGCTTGCGCGAGCCGTTGCAGGCGCGTGTGCTCGAGGACTTATCGTCGATGGACATTGCCCCTGACGTGGCCGCCGCGCTCGCCGCGCGCACGCCGAGACGCACCAACCTCGGCGACCCCTCCAACATTCCCATGGCGCTGCTCCTCAAGCATCTGCCGGTGGTCGACAAGCTGAGCACGGTGAATCCCGGGGTGTTCGCCGTGGTGGGACCGACGGGCGCCGGCAAGACCACCACCATCGCCAAGCTCGCCGCGCGCTGGACCATGCGGTACGGCAGTCAGGATCTCGCTCTGGTGAGCACCGACGCCTATCGCATCGGCGCTCGCGAGCAGCTGATGACCTATGCACGCATCCTAGGCGCCACGATGCACGCGCCCAACAGCGGCCCGGAGCTTGCCCGCGTCCTCGAGCGGCTCAGGTCGAAGAAGCTCGTCTTGATCGACACCGCGGGCATGGGGCCGCGCGATGTGCGTCTCAACGAGCAGCTTGCAGCGCTCACGCTCGGCGCGAAAGGCGCAGAGTTCCTGCTGGCGCTGCCGGCGCAGGGCGAGGGTCTCGCGCTCGAGGAAATCATCCGCGCCTTCGCAGAAGTCAAGCCGACGGCCTGCATTCTCACCAAAGTCGACGAGGCGGCGAGCCTCGGGGCGGTGATTTCGACCACGCTGCGTCACAAGCTCAAGATCGCCTATCTCTGCAACGGGCAACGCGTGCCGGAGGACGTGCACTCGGCTCATCACCGTCGCGTGTGGCTGGTGCGCGCCGCGCACGAGCTCACCCGGCGAGCGCCCCGGCGCCGCGACGATTCCTACTATGCCCGCAACTTCGGACGAGCCACCGCCCATGCGTGACGATCGACTCAAAGCTACTCAGGCCGAAAGGCTGCGTGAACTCAACTCCTCGCGACCCGTCAAGGTGATCGCCGTGACGGGCGGCAAGGGCGGCGTCGGCAAGACTACCGTCTCGAGCAATCTCGCCGTTTCCATCGCCGCGGCGGGACGCGACGTGATGCTGGTGGACGCCGATCTGGGCCTCGCCAACGTGGACGTGATCCTCGGATTGCATACGCGGTTCCATCTCGGGCACGTGGTGGCGGGTCAGTGCGCGCTCGAGGATGCGATCGTCACCGGGCCCCACGGCCTGCAGATCGTGCCGGCCGCTTCCGGCGTCAAGCACATGGCGAGCCTCTCGGCGGCCGAGCACGCCGGCATCATCCGGGCGTTCAGCGACCTGTATCACCGGGTCGAGGTGCTCATCGTCGATACGGCGGCCGGACTGTCCGACAGCGTCCTGACGTTCAGCCGCGCAGCGCACCACGTGCTGATCGTGGTATGCGACGAGCCCGCGTCGATCACGGACGCCTACGCTCTGATCAAGGTGCTGAGCCGCGAGCACGGCGTGCAGCGCTTCCAGATCCTCGCCAATCAGACCCGGCGCTCGGGCGAGGGTCCCGCTCTTTACGACAAGATTTCGCGCGTCTGTGACCGATTTCTCAACGTCACGCTCGAGTTTGCGGGATCCGTACCGTATGACGATTACTTGCGCAGGGCCGTGCAGGCCCAGACTGCCGTCGTGGAGGCGTACCCCGCCTCTATTTCGTCCGTTGCTCTCAAGAATCTGGCCTCGAAGGCCGATAAGTGGTTAGCGCCGCAAGGTGCGCGAGGCCACCTGGAGTTCTTCGTCGAACGGATGGTGGGGGCCCGGATCGGTCCTGCGACGGTATTGCAATGAGAGCAAGCACACAGTACTCAAATTCACGCCGGCGGAACATCCACCCGGCGGCGGATGCGGCGTTCGAGGATTTGCCGAATCAGGAGCTGGTGCTGAAGCACGCGGACCTGGTCAAGCGCATCGCCTATCATCTGGTCAGCCGCATGCCGCCCAATGTCGAGGTGGACGACCTCATCCAATCGGGGATGATCGGATTGCTCGACGCCGCCAAGCACTACTCGGCTGACAAGGGCGCGAACTTCGAGACCTACGCCGGCATTAGAATCCGCGGTGCGATGCTCGACGAGGTGCGCAAGTCCGACTGGACGCCGCGCTCGGTGCACCGAAACATGCGCGAAATGGCGGAAGTGGTCCGCAAGATCGAGAACGCCAAGGGCCACGATGCGGCACCCACCGACATCGCCGAGGCGCTCGGCAAATCGATGGAGGAGTATCACCGGCTGGTACAGGATGCGGCGAGCTGCCGCCTGTTCAGCTTCGATCAGGTGAGCTCGAGCGAGGACGAGTCGAGCCCGGCGGATCACGCGCGCGACGAGGGGCCGGGACCCTTCGATCACATCGAGGAGGCCGCCTTCCGCGATGCGCTCGCCTCCGCGATCAACGGCTTGCCCGAGCGCGAGAAGCTCGTGCTATCTCTTTATTACGACGAGGACATGAACCTGAGAGAAATCGGCGAGGTGCTCGAGGTGTCCGAATCGCGCGTCTGCCAGATCCACGGGCAGGCGCTCGTGCGGCTGCGCGCCCGACTCACGGAATGGCTGAGTCCAGCTTGAGCTCATGGACATTCTGAGCATCATCGGCGTCGTACTCGCCCTGATCGCGATCATCGGAGGCGCGATCTTGAAAGGCTCCAGCGCCGGTGCGCTGGTCGGCAGCGCCGCATTCGTGATCGTGGTGGTGGGTACCCTCGCCGCGAGCCTGGTGCAGACGCCGATGTCCACGTTCATACGCGCCTGGAAAATCATCTCGTGGGTGTTCATGCCGCCCGCGGCCGATCCGACGGCGATGATCGAGAAGATCGTCGAGTGGAGCAACGTCGCCCGCAAGCAGGGCCTGCTCGGGCTCGAGCCCGCCGTCGAGCAGGAGAAAGACGAGTTCTTGAAGAAGGGATTGCAGTCGCTCGTGGACGGCGGCGAGCCCGAGGCGATCCGCTCCAGCATGGAGATCGAGCTCGACACCATGGAGCACTTCGATACCCAGGCGGCCAAGGTGTTCGAGTCCATGGGCATTTATTCCCCGACGCTCGGCATCATCGGCGCGGTCATGGGACTCATGGCGGTGATGCAGAATCTCAACGATCCTTCCAAGCTCGGGCACGGCATCGCGGCAGCATTCATCGCCACGATCTACGGTATTGCATTCGCAAACCTCCTGTTCCTGCCCATGAGCAACAAGCTAAAGGCGGTGATTCACGGCCAGATGCAGGTGCGAACGATGGTCATCGAGGGACTGATCGCGATCGCGCAGGGCGAGAACCCGCGCAACATCGAGTCGAAGCTTCAGGGCTACTTCCACCATTGACGGTGGTGGCACGTGGCGCGCAAGAAAAAGCACGAGGAACACCAAAACCACGAAGCCTGGGCCATCCCCTACGGCGACCTCGTGACCTTGCTGTTCGCCCTGTTCACCGTCATGTACGCCATGTCCTCGGTCAACGAGGGCAAGTTCCGCGTGCTGTCCGATTCGATGATCGCGGCATTCCACGGCGCGCCGAAGAGCATGCAGCCCGTCAACATCGGTGAGAAGGAGCCGGGCAAGGGGGGTGAGAGGCCGCTCACCGGGATCACGCCCACGGTGCTCATGAAAATCCGGGAACAAAAGATCGCGGGCGAGGGACGCTCGCCGCGCGATCCCGAGGTGGTCCGGCCGCCGGACCCGGAGGCTTCGCCCGCGGCGCTCATCCGCATGGAGCGTGAGGTCCAGAACGCCATGCAGGAGTTGATCGACGCGAAGCTCGTGACCGTCCGGCGCGAGAGCCTATGGCTCGAAATCGAGATCAACACGGACATCCTGTTCGCGAGCGGTGTGTCGGACTTCGCGCCGGCCGCCGCGCCGGTGCTCGACAAGCTCGCCGACGTGCTCAAGCCGTTTCCGAACCCCATCCGCGTCGAGGGACACACCGACAATCGGCCGATCAAGACAGCCTCGTACCCGTCCAACTGGGAACTCTCGGCGGCACGCGCGGCGAGCGTGGTGCACGAATTCACCAAGGAGGGCGTCGATCCGTTGCGGCTGGAGATCGTCGGCTTCGGCGAGTTCCACCCGCGCCAGACCAACGATACGGTCGAGGGCCGCAACGCCAACCGTCGAGTCTCGGTCCTGGTGCTCGAGGCGGTGGCACCCGGTGATCCGATCACCGCGCGGACTCCCGCGCCGCTGCCGGCCGACGCCGCTCCAGGCATCGTGGCCGCGGATGCGTCGGATGCGGCAAATAGGCTACTATGGTCTGTGCCGCCCGAGGATGTGGGCAAGACCGTGCTGGTCAAGGGTCATGCGGAGACGTCGGTGCAGCCCGGCGCGCCGGCGGTGAACGCGGCGCCGGCCGCAGAGCCAGGCGCCGAGCCAATGAGGTAAGTCACTCATGAGCGAAGTTGATCGGCTGAGCAATTCGGGTCTTTATCCCGCCTTACCCATCGCGGACAAGAGCAGCCGCAAGGATGGCTCCGCGGGAAATCCCCCCGGCGACGGCAAGAGCGCCGACAAGCGTCCGCCCCCCGCGCCCGCGGCGGAGAGCCGAGATCCACCGCGCCCGCCGAAGTCGCTGATCGACGACTACGCCTGACGAAGGCGGCATCCGTCTAACGCGCCGTGTCGGACATCGCACACGATACGTGGATGATTTGCCGCCACCGGTTTGCGACCACCGGCAAAAGCGCCGTGATCACGGTGAACACGACCCTCGAGCAACGCCTGCAGTTCGCGCAGTATCCATTCCACGTGCGCGTCGCGATCGAGGCCACCCCGCGTTCCCTCGACGCGTCCGGACGCATCAATGCGCATGAGAGCCAGCATCTCCTGCATCTGAGCCGCGTGATTCGCGAGCACGTCGAGTGCGAGGACCAGCATCTGATGGCAATCGTGCACGGCGCGGGCGCGCGCACGCTCGAGTTCCATGCGCGCGATGGGGACGCCATAGCGCGCCGGTTGACGGCATTGAGGCAAGAAAAGACCTGGGACCGGCCCTGGACCTTCGAGGTGCGGCCGGATCCGCAAGGCAAGCTGTCGGAAGGATGGCGCGCGATCGTCAAGGCCTCCGAAGAGCATCACCTCTCCGTGACCGTTCCGCAGGGAAGCGTCGATCACCATCACTTTTTGTTCTGACGGGTAATCTCGAGTCAAGGGAAGTCCACGATGCATCGACGATCAGCATGGTTTCCAGCCCTGGCTCTTCTCGCCTCGCCGCTGCACTCCTTCGCAGCCGCGCCATGGATCGAGGAAAGCAACCATTTCACTCAGATGCTGGTCGACGTGCATTTGAAGCATTCGCCGGAGTATGGATCCGCACAGGGACTCGCCGAGTACGACGCTCTCATCGGATCGCCCGCGCTTGCCGATGAGCTCGCCCAGCGCTCCGAGCGCGACGTGGTCATCGGCCGGATCAAGACGCAGCTGCCGCTCGAGAAGGACCGCAAGGTCCGAGAGGACATGCAGATCCTCATTCACGCCATCGACCTCAACGATCGCCAGCTCGACCAGCAGATCCGCCTGGACGTGCCCTACATCAATGCGAGCGAACGAGTATTTCGGGGCATCAAAGTCCTCCTGGATGACCAGGTGGCCGCGGAGCGGCGCCCTGCGGCGGTGATCCGGCTCAGGAAATACGCCGGCGTCGAGCCGGGATGCGTCCCCATCACGCGGCTCTTCAAAGAGCGGGTCGAGCAGCAGATGGCGAAACCGGGGATGACCTATCCCTCCAAGAACGAGCTCGAAACCGAGCTCGGGCGCAACTCGAACTACATCGAGGGCATCGGCGCGCTCTTCGAGAAGTATCAGCTGACCGGCTGGGAGGATGCTTATGCGCAGCTCAAGACCCAGCTCGCCGAATACGATGCCTGGATCAAGAGCGATCTCTTGCCGAAGGCGCGCACGGACTTTCGTCTCCCCCCCGAGGAATACGCGCTCGCGTTCGAGCAATACGGCATCGACCTCACGCCCGCGGACATCGCCGCGAAAGCGCATGCAGCCTTCAAAGAATATCAAGCCGAAATGGCGCCGATCGCCGCGCGGATCGCGCGCGCGCGCAAGCTTCCCTCGAGCGATTACCGGGCCGTCATCGCCGAGCTCAAGAAGGTGCAGCTCACGGGCGATGCCATCCTGCCCTTCTACGATCGGCGCCTGAAGGACATCGAGGGCATCATCGTCAAGCAGCAGATCGTGACGCTGCCGGATCGCCCCGCCATCATCCGCCTCGCGACGCCAGCGGAGACCGTGCAACAGCCGGCGCCGCACATGAAGGGGCCGCCGCTTTTGCACAACACCGGACAGCGCGGGGAATTCATTCTGCCCCTCAACATACCGTCGGCGACCGGCGGCGCGGAGGATAAGTACGACGACTTCACATTCGATGCGGTCGCCTGGACTCTGACTGCACACGAGGCCCGTCCCGGCCACGAGCTGCAGTTCGACTCGATGGTGGAGCACGGCACCTCCATCGCCCGAGCCCAGTACGCCTTCAACTCGACCAATGCCGAAGGGTGGGGACTCTATTCTGAGTACTTGATCGAGCCCTACATGCCGCCCGAGGGGCAGCTCATGTCGCTCGACCTGCGGCTGCTGCGGGCCGCGCGGGCGTTTCTCGATCCGGAACTGCAGGCGGGCAAGATCCAGCCGGAGGACGCCTACCGGGTGCTGCAGACGGACGTGTTGCTCTCGCATGCATTCGCGACCGAGGAGGTGGAGCGGTTCACTTTCCGCTCGCCGGGACAGGCCAATAGCTACTTCTACGGGTACACGCGCCTGCTCGATCTGCGGCGAGAAACCGAAAAGGCGCTGGGCAAGAAGTTCGATCAGAAGAAGTTTCATGACTTCATCCTGGCGCAGGGCTTGCTGCCGCCGGATCTCATGCGCAAGGCAGTGCTCGAGGACTTCGTGCCGGAACAAAAAGCCGGTGGCGGCTAGGACGATGCGAGGCGGCCCGCTCCCTGCCGCTCTGACGGAGGCGAGGCGGCCGGACGATTTCGCGGACGCTCGGGTGCTGTTCCGGGAATATGCTGCCGAACTCGGTGTCGATCTGTGTTTCCAGGGCTTCGAGGCCGAGCTCGATCGCTTACCGGACCTGTACTGCGCCCCCGCGGGGTGCCTTTTGATCGCTCGCGCCGATGAACGGCCGGTGGGATGCGGTGCGCTGCGCCGCCTCTCGGACGAGGTGTGCGAAATGAAGCGCCTCTACGTCCGCGCCGAGGCGCGCGGCACCGGTCTCGGCCGAATCCTAGCCGAATGCCTGATTGCGACGGGCCGAGCGCTCGGCTACGCGCGGATGCGTCTCGATACGCTCGCGCGCCTGGCTGCCGCTCGCCAGCTGTACCGCTCGCTGGGCTTCGCCGAGATCGCCCCCTACTACGACAATCCGCTGGCGGACGTCGTGTTCATGGAGCTCGAGCTGCTGCGGTGACCGCGATGCATACGCGCGGCAGCGGGCGCGGAGGCTGCCGCGCGCCAGCGGGGTCATTTGCGCGGCTCTTTGGAGATCTCCTGGGCGGCCCGCTTCAAGATGTCCGCAATGCGCTCTTGCTCCTCGGCCGGGGCATTCCACTTCTCGGCGACCGCCGACCTGAGGGCCTGCCGCGCGCGCAGCAGGGTCTTCGACCAACCGGCCTCGCCCGGCTCCTCACCGGGACCCTGCGCTCCGCGCATGATGCGGCGCATATGTTCGAGTCGGTCGCCGACGCGCCTGAATTGCGCAAACAGGGCGTCGGTCTCCTCGCGATGTTCCTCAAGGTAAGCGCGTCCCAGGTCGGTCAGATGATAGAGCTTGCGGGCACCTTCGGTCTCGACCGTCGCATGTCCAATCTCCTCCAGATAAGTGAGTGCGGGATAAACCATGCCCGGGCTCGGCACATAGAACCCTTTCGATCGTTCCTCGAGCGCCTTGATGATCTCGTAGCCATGGCGCGGCTTCTCGGCGAGCAGGTCGAGGATCAGCAGCTGCAGGTCGGTTGAGGCGAGCTTGCGGCCCATGCCGAAGCCGCGGCCGCCGAGCTCTCCTGCGTCGGCGAACCAGCCACCGAAGCGACCCCGTCCGAATCCCCTGCGCGGGCCGCCGAAAAAATGCGAGCAATGTGAATGATGCATGAATCGACTCCTAAATGACTGTCTTACAACCTATCTTAAGATATAGTATTCACTATCGTACGATAGTGTCAAAAGTCATAGGGGCGGCAGCGCCGGGGAGTCATACGGACCGTTGGAGGTGGCGCGCCTGAGGCAGCTGCCGGGCCGCGTGGAACCCTTGCCGAGTGGGCGCGTTCGTCGTTGACACAGCGGGCCTCACGTCCCACAATACGCGGCTCATTTTGAGGAGGGGTACCCAAGCGGCCAACGGGGGCAGACTGTAAATCTGCTGGCTTATGCCTTCGTAGGTTCGAATCCTACCCCCTCCACCAGGTTGAGGGTACGGTGCCATTGGCTGTCGGCGTGTAAAAGCGGGTGTAGTTCAATGGTAGAACGTCAGCCTTCCAAGCTGATCACGTGGGTTCGATTCCCATCACCCGCTCCATTGGACGCGGGCCCACGTAGCTCAGTTGGTAGAGCACGTCCTTGGTAAGGACGAGGTCAGCGGTTCAATCCCGCTCGTGGGCTCCAATTTTTTAACTGAGAGGTACTTGCCGTGTCGAAGGGGAAGTTTGAGCGAACGAAGCCGCACGTGAACGTGGGGACGATTGGTCATGTCGATCATGGCAAGACGACTTTGACGGCAGCCTTGACGAAGGTGAT
>JBEKWA010000004.1:0-198270 GCA_049513515.1 Steroidobacteraceae bacterium | reverse complement strand
CGCCGCCGCTCAAATCGCCATAGCGCACCGCCTCTGCTGATCGATCAGCACGCGCCCGCGGTTTCCTCCCTCGAGGATTGTCCAACACCTGCCCTCCGACCGTAGCAGGCCGGCACAGTTGCGCGCATGCGGGCAGGCGTCGGACAATCCTTAACGAACCCCGGACGGATCGCTGTCATGCGGACAATTGACGGATCCTGCGCAGTTTGTGTGGAATTTGTAGCTTGTCACGCTCGGCTTTGGCGGGTCGACGCCGGCCGATGGCAATCCGCGACGACACCTGCAATGCGGGTCCTGTCGTCTACGGGATGAGGAAGCGCGGGTTGCCGGCGTTAGTTGCGTCGTCGTTGAACGATTCCGGCCGTTTACGGGTCCCGTTTCAACCCTTTAAGCGTCCTCTCCTGGGCACCATTTCGTAAACTGTCAACAAAACATAGACTTGCATCAAGAAAGCGAGCGATATCGGGGAGCCTTGAAGCGGCTGGCAGTGGCGGTGACAGTGCTGGCTAGCGGCATGGCGGTGGCAGGCCCGGCGCCTGCCGACCTCGCACTCCTCCACGGCGTCATTCACACCGAGGACGCGCAGCGCAGCGTCGCCCAGGCGATCGCGCTGCGCGGAAACACCATCGTCGCCGTCGGCACCGACCAAGCGATCGCCGGACTCATCGGCGCCCAAACTCGCGTCGTCGATCTGCATGGCCGTGTGGTCCTGCCCGGCATCATCGACGCTCACACGCACCCGGCCGAGAGTGCGCAGGAGGAGGGCAAGTGCAATCTGGACGACGAGATGCTCGGCGCGGCGGCGGTCAAGGTGAAGGTGGCGGCCTGCCTTGAGAAAAGCCCGGGCGAGTCATGGTTCGAGGTCGTGCAAGTCAATCCCTCGGGCCTCATCCTCACCCTCGCGGGCCTCGATTCGCTGCTCGCAAGCCGCCCCCTGATTCTGACCAGCTCGGACGGACACACCGTCTGGGCGAACTCCGCAGCCTTGCAGGCAGCGCACATCACGGCCGAAACGAAGGACCCGGCAGGCGGGCGAATCGAGCGCGACGCGGCCGGCCATCCCACCGGCACGCTACGCGACAACGCGAGCGACATCGTGCTCGATGCCCGTCCACCACCCGATCTGGAGCTCGAGGCGGCAAAGCTCGCGCGCGCGCTCGCCGCCATGCGGGCGACCGGCATCACCTCAGTGCAGGACGCCTCGGTCGATGAGCACACGATGCAAATCTACAAGCGCCTCTACGATGAGCACCGCCTCGACATGCGCGTGCGCGGCTGCTTTCGCCTCAAGGACCTGCAGGAACCGGCCCAATCGTTGATCGACGCAGCCGTCGCCTTTCGCGCGCGCTGGGCGATCGATGCGGATTTTCTGCGCGCCGACGCCGTGAAGATCTTTGCCGACGGCGTCATCGAATACCCCTCGCAGACCGCGGCCCTCCTCGAGCCCTATCTCGATGGCCATGGACACCCGACGAGCAACCGCGGCCCCTCCTATTTCACGCAGGACAATCTGAACCGCATCGTGAGCGGCGCCAATGCGGCGGGACTCACGGTGCACGTGCATGCGATCGGCGATCGGGCGGTGCGCGCGGCGCTCGATGCGTTCGCCTATTCGCGGCAGCACGACGGCGCGGGAGACGGCCGCGATCAGATCGCGCATCTCGAGCTCATCGATCCGGCCGACTTTCCGCGCTTCCAGGAACTGGGTGTGATCGCCAATTTCCAGTTGTTGTGGGCCGAGCGCGACGACTACATCGTCAAGTCGACGCTCCCGTATATCGGTCCCGAGCGGGCGCGTTACCTCTATCCGGCGCGCTCGCTGCGCGATGCCGGCGCTCGAATCGCCGGCGGGAGCGATTGGAACGTGAGCAGCTTCGACGCCTTCGAGGCGATGGAGCATGCGATCACCCGCGCGCAGGCGCGCGGCAAAGCGCCCTTGCTTCCCGAACAGAGCATCACCATCCAAGATGCCGTCGATGCCTACACGATCAACGCCGCGTTCGCCCTCAAGCAGGAACACACGACCGGTAGTCTCGAGCCCGGCAAGCGTGCGGATTTGATCGTGCTCGACCGCGACGTGTTCACGATCGACCCGCGAGGACTGCACGAGACGCGCGTGCTCACGAACTATCTCGACGGGCGCCGGGTCTACGCGCGCCGCGGGGCGCTGCGCCGCTAGCTCATGAGCCGCAAGGCACGCCGCGCGCCCGTGCTCAGAAAGTCGGCCTCGCAGAGACGAATGAGATCGCGGCCGTCGTTCTTCGCGCGGTAGAGAGCGGCGTCGGCGCGCGCGACGAGATCCTCGAAAGACTTCACTGATTGGTCGTACATGGCAAGTCCTGCGCTCAAGGAGACTTGCAGATCGCTGCCCGTGGGTGGCAGTCGAATGGCGAACACGAGCGTGCGCAGCCGCTCGAGGCTCGCCACCGCGAGCTCGACCGGCGTCTCGGGCATCAAGAGGAGGAACTCCTCGCCGCCCCAGCGCCCGAGGATGTCCGTCTCGCGCAGTGCCTCGCGGCCCGCTCGCGCGAACTCCTGCAGCACGTGATCGCCGGCGGCGTGCCCGCACCGGTCGTTGATGTCCTTGAAGTGATCCATGTCGATCAGCGCGAGGGTAAGGGGTTTGCCTGTCGTCTTCGCGAGCGCGAGCGCCGCGAGCGCGAGCTCCTGCGTGCGGCGCCGGTTCGGCAAGCCCGTCAAGGCGTCCTGGCTTGCGAGCTGCACGAGCTGCGTGCGGTAGCTGCGGTTCGCGACCAGGAAGTAAATGAGCAGCGCGATGATCCAAGCGCCCGCGACCGCGACCACGGTATTCCAGCGCAGCTGCTGCGCCTGGCGATTCGACTGCTCCTGGGTGTTCATGAGCTCGCGCTTGAGCGAGAAGTTGCGCTCTACCTCGCGGTCGGTCTCGAATCGAGCGCGCAGCGCTCCGGCCTGCCGGATGCGCTCGGCGTCGTTCGCCGACGTGTAGCGACTCACGTATTCCTGTAAGTCGGCATAGGCGTCCTTGTAGTTGTGGAGCGCTGCATTCGCGCGCGCGCGCCACTCAAACATCGCACCAACGATGCGCGGAGCGACGTCCTCGCCGCGATGATCGAGCACCTCGTTCATCGTCGCGAGGGCGAGGTCCGGGTGACCGAAGCCCAAGGCGATGCGCGCCTGCAGGACCTGCGTCTCCTTGACCGAATCAGTCGATCGCGATTGGTTGAAGATCCGCAAGGCGTTCGAACACTCGCGCTCCGCGGGCGCGAGCTGCCCGAGCTCGATGTGCGCCTCGCAGATGCGCTGATCCGCGAACGCGATACCTTGCTGATCGCCCAGCGAGGCGCTGAAGGTCCGAGCCTTTTCGAACTCGTCGATCGCGCCATCGTAGTTGCCCATCGCCTTGAGGATCTGGCCGCGCATGAAACGCGACACGGACAGTGCCATGGCGGCGTCGTGATCGCGGTCCCAGTCGATCTTCTCCTGATTCAGGGCGAGCGCCTCCGTGTAGTCGCCCATACTGCGCATGACGATCGACAGCATGTCCGCGGCCATGATGTGCGTCTCGACCAGGGCCTCGGCGCCGCCGCTCGCGCGGTAAGCCTGAGTGAGCGTGACGATGGCGAGGTCCTCGCGCCCGAGGCGGTGCTCGAGCAGACCGCGGTTGATGAGCAGGCACGTGTCGGCCTGCGAGCCGGGTGGTTGGGCGGCGCGGGCGGCCTCGACGGTCTGAATGGCCGCCGCGATGCCGGCACTGTCGGAGACCGAGCTTGCGTACGCCATGAGGAGCTCGAGGTGCACCGGGTCGTGCTCGTTCGGCACCAGCGCGAGGCCTTTCTCGGCCGTCGAGCGCGCATTCGCGTCGAGCTCGAGTATGCCGTAGGCCTCGGCTTGCACGGCATAGAGCGCGGCAATTCGCGAGGCGGTGTGCAAGGCATCCGGGGAGGTCCCGCTCTGGGATTCGCGCTGCAGATTGTCCAGCATGCTCTGCGCCTGCCGCACGGCCTTGTTGGCGTCCTTGGAGATGAGGTTCTGCAGCTTGAGGATGTCGGGGTCGGCGTCCGGCAGACAGCTCGCCGATGCAAAAATCGGCAAAAACACGGCAACCAGCAGCAGCCAGGGCCACCACCAATATCTCGCCGAAATCGAGGCGTGTCGGCCCGCGTGCCAAGGCGTTTGCATGTGGCCGCAGAATTACTTATTTAGCCGCAGGCAATCGACCCAGGCTGTCACGGTTTTTTAACCTACTCCTCGCGCGGCGGAAAGCCTGCGCGGGGCCGGGTCAATGTTGGCCGGATTGTGACGTACGTCCCAGTGGCAACTTGACAGGGGGTGGCGCATATTCCGCAGAGCAACAACGAGAACTCGAAGGGGCCCGTCCAATGGCTGGATCGTTCTTCAGTCGCGAAAGCACCATCGCACCGCCCGACTATCCGCGGACCCTGGTGCCGCCGGCCGCTCTGGCCGTACACCTGTCGATCGGCCAGGCCTATGCCTTCTCCGTGTTCAACATACCGCTCACCAAGGTGCTCGGAATCGACCATTCGGCACCCGGCGACTGGGACATCAAGCAGGTGGTGTGGACGTTCTCCATCGCCATCGCGATTCTCGGCCTCTCGGCTGCCCTGTTCGGGCGGTGGGTGGAGCGCGTGGGGCCGCGCAAGTCCATGTTCGTGGCGGCGCTGTGCTTCGGCGGCGGCTTCATCATCGCAGCCATCGGTGTGCACTATCACATGCTGCTGATCGTCTGGTTGGGATACGGCGTGCTGGGCGGCTGCGGCCTCGGTATCGGCTACATCTCACCGGTGTCGACGCTCATCAAGTGGTTCCCGGATCGTCCGGGTCTCGCCACGGGGCTTGCCATCATGGGGTTCGGCGGCGGAGCCCTAATAGCCGCGCCTCTCTCGGTCAAGCTCATGGAGCACTTCAAGACCGCGACCTCGAACGGCGTCCTCGAGACGTTCGTGACGTTGGGGGTCGTCTACTTCATGTACATGATGCTCGGAGTCTATTCCGTGCGGGTACCGGCACCCGGCTGGAAACCGGCCGGATGGACGCCACCCGCCGTCACCCCGAAGCTCGTGACGCAAGCGCACGTGGCGGTCGATCAGGCCTGGCGAACGCCGCAATTCTGGCTTCTCTGGGTCGTGCTCTGCATGAACGTGACCGCCGGCATCGGCGTGCTGGGACAGGCCTCTCCAATGATCCAGGAAATTTTCGCCGGGCGAGTGAACGCACAAACGGCCGCGGCCTTCGTCGGCCTCTTGAGCTTGTTCAACATGATCGGGCGGTTCTTCTGGGCGAGCACCTCGGACTACATCGGCCGCCGCAACACCTATATCGTATTCTTCACGCTCGGCATCTTGCTTTACTTCAGCGTGCCCACCCTCGGGCGATCGGGCTCACTGCCGCTGTTCGTTGCGGCATTCGTGATCATCCTCTCCATGTACGGCGGCGGCTTCGCCACCATTCCGGCGTATCTGCGCGACATCTTCGGCACGATGCACGTGGGTGCCATTCATGGCCGGTTGCTGACCGCCTGGGCGGTTGCGGGCGTTCTCGGACCCAACCTCATCACGTACATCCGCGATTACCAGCTGAAGAGCGGTGTGCCGAAGGCGCAGGTTTACTCGCTCACCATGTACATCATGTGCGCGTTCTTGCTCGTTGGGCTGATTTGTAATATTTGCATGCGGCCCGTGAGCGAGAAATATCACCACCCCGGCGCGGAGTCCTTGTCATGAATACCAAAGCCATCCTGCTGTGGCTCGCTGTAGGAATTCCTCTCTTGTGGGGCGTGTACAAGACCTTGCAGAATGCGATGGCCCTATTTTGACCAAGGAGAAAATAACATGAACATGAGCATGAGCCTGAGCATCGGACCGCTCGTCGCGCTGATCGCCGGTGTGCTGATCTTGATCGTGCCGCGGCTCTTGAATTACATCGTTGCGATCTACCTGATCGTGACCGGCATTCTCGGCCTGTTTCCGCACTTGAGATATTGAGGCGCGGCCGGCTAGATAACTCCCGCCAACAGCTCGCCGTTCGGGCTGCCGAGGCCCGTGCACGCATCCCAGCCGGTCTGGGCCGCGAAGCCGCCGTTATTGCCCTGCGTGATGTCGCGCAAGTCCTTCGGATTTTGATAAAGCAGCGGATTGACGAAGCCCGCGGCCCGAGCGGTCGATGAATTGATGAGGGCGATGAGCGCCGCCCACAGCGGTGCTACCGCGCTCGTGCCGCCGATCACCGTATCCGTGCCGTCGACGCGCACGTCATAGCCGGTGTCGGGATCGGCATCGCCCGAGACGTCCGGCACGCCGCGCATGGTCAACGCCACTTGGCTCCCTGCCGTGGTGAGCGCGCTCAAGCCCTCCTGCCAGGTTGGCAAGGGGAAATAGCTGCTGATGCCGCCGCCGGTCGCGCCACCTGTGGCGCCGTCGTTCCATACGGTCTCGCTCGATATGCCGCCGCGCGATGCGGTGAGGGTCGTGCCGCCGCAGGCGAGCACGTGCGGGCTGGAGGCGGGAAAATCCACATGATTCGCATTATCGCTGACACCGTCGGACGAGCCACTGTCGCCGGCCGCGACGCACACCGTGATGCCCAGGGTGGCGGCCGTCTGGAACGCCTCGTCCATGGCGGTCAGGGACTGCGAAGTCCAGGTCGATTCCGCACCGCCCCAGCTGATGGAGATGACCGAGGGATTGTGGGTCGTGTCGTGAATCGCCGTGGTGATGGCATCGAGAAAGCCCGCGTCCGTGTTCGGGCTGAAATACACGGCAATCCGCGCCTGCGGCGCGATCGAGCCCGCCACCTCGATGTCGAGCATCACCTCGCCGTCGGGGCCGTCCGCATCGCCGGTCGGGCTGTTGGTCGCGTGATCGACGGACACCGCCGTGATCGACGGCGCGGACACGTCGAGACCGCTGAAATAGGTGCTGAGATCCGTGGGCCGATAACCCCCGCCGAGCTCGATGAGCGCGATGCATTGGCCGGCGCCGCTCGCGCTCGGATAGCCGTAAAAGGCGCCCACCTGCGGTGGCGTGTAGGACACCGCTGCAGCGCGAGGCCGGCGGTGGATGTTGCCCGGCGCAGTGCGGCTTCGAAACCGGGGCCTCGCCTGCGGGCGATTGTCGAGCCCCAAGATGGCCTCGACCACACCGTCCCACTCCGTGGGCAAGTAGATTCCGCCCGTGCGTCCGCGATAGGTCCCGCCCGCATAGGACATCTGATGCAACTGCACGCCGAAGGCAGCAGAGAATTGCGCGACCGTACCCGACAGAATCACGGTCCGACGCGCGGCGTGCTCCTGCAGCACCTTGAGTCCATGCGCCTCCGCGAAGGTGCGCACCTTGGCGAAGTCGGAAGGGTCGGCGCCGTGCTCGCGCGCGAATTCTTCCTGACTCAAGTGCGGGATTTTCTTCCCGGCGACGATGGAGGCAAGGCGCGATTGCATTGCCTGTACGCCGCGGCGGCGCACCAGCACGCTCACTTCGAGCCGCTCGCTCGGATTCGCGGGCGCCACCACACGCGCACCCGGCAGTGCCGAACGCTCGCTGCCTTTCAACAATATTTTCGCCATCGCCGGCTCCTGATGTCCTCGGTGCGAGTCTAACTTGCTCCCCGGCGGTCGCGCCCCCGTCGCCAATCGGCGAATCGGGTGCGCGCAGTCTTACATCAGGTCTCTTGGGCGCGTGGACTGCGGCGGCCCGCGGTGCGCCGGCCGGCGGCGCCCACGGCCGCACCCGCGAGGCGATCGAGCTCGCCGCGCAGCTGCGCCTGTGAGCCGGTGGAGATCCCACCGAGCTTCGCCTCGATGGTCGCGAGATCGGGCTTGGGACCCGGCACGTGCGCTTCGAGCGCTTCGCGCATGCGGCGCAAGTGCTCCGGCGTCGTGCCGCAGCAACCGCCGATGATGCGCGCGCCCGCATCCAGCGCAAGCCCGGCGTATACGGCCATCAACTCGGGCGTGCCGTCGAAGCGGATCGCGCCGTCGACGTATTGCGGGATGCCGCAATTGGACTTCGCCACGAGCACCGACCCAGGCTCCGATGCAGCGGCCAAGTTCACGATCGTGGCCACGAGCTCGGAGGGACTCACGCCGCAGTTGCTGCCGCAGCCCGCAAGGTGATGCTTGCGCTGCAAGCCTGCGAGCTCGGACGGAGTGATCCCCATCATGGTGCGCCCGTTGGTATCGAAGCTTAAGGTGGCGATGACCGGTAAATCCGTCGTGCGTGCACCGGCGATGGCCGCTTCGGTCTCCTCGACGGACGACATGGTTTCGATCCACAAAAGATCCGCCCCGCCCCGTGCCAGCGCGGCCGCTTGTTCGGCAAAGGCCGCGCTCGCCTCCTCGGGGCTCAGCGTGCCGAGCGGCTGCATCAGCTCGCCCGTGGGTCCCATGCTACCGCCGACGAGCACGGTGCGTCCGGCGCGATCCGCCTCGCGCCGCGCAATGCGGGCGGCTGCTTCGTTGATCTCCGCCACGCGAGCACCGGCGTTGTGAAGCTTGAGGCGGTACCGAGTGCCACCGAAAGTGTTCGTCAGGATGATGTCCGCGCCGGCCTCGATGAAGGCATGCTCGAGCTCCGCAATGCGTTGCGGGTGATCGATGTTCCAGAGCTCGGGCGCGTCGCCGGACTGCAAGCCGCGATTGAACAGATTGCTGCCGGTGGCGCCGTCGGCCAGCAACCAGGGGCGCGTCGCAAGAAGCGGTGTCAAACGGTCGGGCATGCCGAAGAGTCTACGCGAACGGATGCCGGCGAACGATAGTCTGCTGCCGATCCGGGCCCGTGGAAATCAGGTCGATGGGCACGCCGAGCAACTGCTGCAGCCGCTCGAGGTAGCGCCGGGCGTTTTCGGGCAGCTCCTCGTACCGCGTCGCACCCACGCTCGGCTCCTTCCACCCCGGCAGCTCCTCATACACCGCGACGCAGTCGCCGAACTGTTGCGACAGCAAGGGGGGAGTGTCCACGACGGCTCCGTCGATCCGATAGCCCACGCACACGCGGATCGTGTCGAGCCCATCGAGCACGTCGAGCTTGGTGACGCAGAGCGATGAGCAGCTCGAGTGCACGATGGAGCGGCGCAACGCCACCGCATCGAACCAGCCGCAGCGCCGCTGGCGCCCGGTGACCGATCCGAACTCATGGCCCACGCGGCAAAGGTGCTCCCCGAGCTCATCGAAGAGTTCGGTCGGAAAGGGGCCGCCGCCGACGCGGGTGGCGTAGGCCTTGACGATGCCGAGCACGGCGTCGAACCTGAGCGGTCCCAAGCCGGTGCCGGGTGCCGCACCGCCCGCGGTCGTGGTCGAGGAAGTCACATAAGGATAGGTGCCGAGATCGACGTCGAGCATCGCGCCCTGCGCGCCCTCGAACAGCACGTTGTGTCCCGCCGCGCCGAGCCGATCGAGGATGCCGGTGACGTCCGCGACCAAGGGCTTCAAACGCTCGCCGAGCTCGAGGCTCGCCTCCAGCACCGGCTGAAACTCGATCGCCGGCTCCTGAAAATATCGCTGCAGAACGAAGTTGTGATAGTCGAGGATCTCGCCGAGCTTGGCGGCGAAGCGCTCGCGATGAAATAGGTCCGCAACGCGCAACGCGCGCCTCGCGACCTTGTCCTCGTAGGCAGGGCCGATGCCGCGCCCGGTCGTGCCGATGGCGTTCGCGCCTTGGGATTTCTCCCGCGCCCGATCGAGCGCTATGTGCGAGGCGAGAATAAGCGGACAGGCGGGGCTCACGCGCAGCCGCTCGAACACCGGCACCCCCTGATCGATCAGCATTTGCGCCTCTTTGAAAAGCGCCTCGAGCGAGAGCACGACGCCGTTGCCGATCAGACACTGTACGCGTGCGTGCAGGATGCCGGATGGAATGAGCGAGAGCACGGTTTTCTTCCCGCCGATGACCAGCGTATGCCCGGCGTTGTGCCCACCCTGGAAGCGGGCCACCGCATGCGCCCGATCGGTGAGCAGATCGACGACTTTGCCTTTGCCCTCGTCGCCCCACTGCAGGCCGATCACGATCAGATTCTTACCCATTACGCGCCATCCACAAGAGCGCGAGCCCGATCACGATACTGATCAACCCGCCCCAGCGGAGCTGCCCGGGCTCGGTCTGCGAGAGCCTCGTCATGAGCTTCTTCGCGGCTCCCGGATTTATGAAGGGCAACAGCCCCTCGAGCACCAAGTACAGCGCGAAAGCCCCCCCGAGATAGCGCGCAAGTTCGGCCCAAGCCATACCCATGATGTCAGCGCTGCGTCTGGGGCTGAGTTTGAGGTTTGTTGAAGTACTTGAAGTACGCGCTGTCGGGCGGAATCACCAAGAGGTCGCCCGGCGTGCCCACCGCCTCGCGATAGGACTGCATGCTTCGATAGAAGCTGTAGAACTCCGCGTTCTTGGAGTACGACTTCGCGTAGACCTCGCTCGCCGAGGCATCGCCCTGGCCGCGAGTCTCGCTCGCCTGGCGGGAGGCATTGGCGAGGATCTCGGTCTGCTCCTTGTTCGCCTCGGCGCGAATGCGATCCGAGGCCTCCACGCCCTCGGCGCGCAGCTTCACCGCCTGCGCTTTGAAAGTGGCGCGCATGCGCTCGAACACCGAGTCCTGCACTTGCTGCGGCAACTCGATCTTGGTGATGCGCACATCGACGAGCTCGATGCCCAGCTGGGCCGCGAAACCGCGCGCAGTCTTCATCATGGCATCGGTGAATTCGGTGCGCTCCGCGGTGACCACTTGCTGCAAGGTACGCTGAGTGACCACGCTCTTGATGCTGTCGCGGATGGTCTCGCGCAGGCGGGCATTGGCCACATCCTCGCTGCCGCCCGTGGTCTCGTAGTAGCGGCGCAGGTTGTCGATGCGCCACTTGACGTAGAAGTCGATCGTCAGCTGCTCCTGCTCGCGCGTGAGGAAGTGCTCCGACTGATAGAGATCGGTAAGAATGCGGCCGTCGAACTTGGTGACCTCGTTCACCAGCGGAATCTTGAAATGCAGCCCGGGCGTAAAATTCGCGTCCTCGATCTCACCGCCGGTCGATTTGATCGCGAGCTGCCCCTCGTTCACCGTGAACACGCTCGCTCGCGCGATCAGGATGAACGCCACCAGTGCGATCATGAAATACAGCATCTTGGTCTGCATCAGCGCACTCCCCGCGCCCGCGCAGGATCCTCGGGAGGCGACACCTGCACTTCGGGAATGCGCGTCGGCGGTAAGGTGAGAGTATCGCTCTGACTGGCGGCTCCCGTGCCCGGAAACACCAGCTTATCGAGCGGCAGGTACAACATGTTGCCCGAGCCCTTCGTGTCGACGATCACCTTGCGCGAATTCTTGTAGACCTCCTCCATGGTGTCCAAGTACATGCGCTCACGCGTCACCGCGGGCGCATGCTCGTATTGCGCGAGCACCTGATCGAACCGCGAGGTCTCGCCCTGGGCGAGCGCGAGCACCTGCTGCCGATAGGCCTCCGCATCGAGCAGCTGCTTCGAGGCCTCGCCGCGCGCTCGCGGCACGACGTCGTTCTTGTAGCTCTCGGCGTCCTGCTGATAGCGCTGGCGGTCCTTGTCCGCTTTGATCGCATCGCGCTGGGCATCCTGCACCGGCTCGGGCACCACGACCTCCTGGAGGGTAACGCTGATGATGCGCACTCCCATGTCGTACGCATCGAGCGTGCGCTGCACAGTCGCGCGCGCGTGATCGGTGATGGCGGGATCGAACGCGAGCGCGCGGTCGAGCGAGGCCTGCCCGACGGCCTCGCGCAACGCGCTCTCGCTGATCTGCCGCAGCGTGTCCTCGACATCCTTGACCTTGAAGAGATACTTGCGCGGGTCGGGCTGGGTGTACTGGACCGCGGAGCGCACCTCCACGAGATTGGTGTCGGCCGTGAGCATGCGCGCATCATCCGGGATGCTGTATTGCTGGGAGACGTTCACGATGACCTTGCGCTCGATGGGCCAGGGCAGATGCCAGTTGTAGCCGGGGCCCACCGTGCCCTCGTACTTGCCGAAGCGCAGCACCACCGCCCGCTCCTGCGCATCGACGCGGTACATGGCGCTCGCGATCCACACCACGCCGATCAGTACCAGTACGGTGGCCAGCCCGCGGCCGAAGCTCGGCGAGCCCGGTGTGCCGCCGCCGCCGCCGCCGCGGCCGAAAAGCGCGGACAGGCGCCGTTGCAGGTTGCGCAACACGTCGTCCAAGTCGTTTTGCGACTGTTGTGGACGGTTCCAGGGGTTGCGCTTTTCGCCGCCGGGTTCGTTCCAAGCCATGGGTATACTCAGTTTGCGGACGTAGAGTCTCGATTCAGCAGCCGCGCATTCTAGCAGCCGACCGGTCGCCCACAAGCGCGGGCCCTCGCGGCGGGCGCGAATCGTCAAGCCACGCGCTGTTTGCGGGCGCTCTCTGGCGGCGCCAGCAGCACGACGCCGCGGCTGCCGAGGATTTTGGCCATTTCCGAAGGATCGAGCTCGACGTCGAGCTCCCAGCTGCCGTCGTCGCACTGGCGTTCGGCGCGCACCGCCTCGCGCCGGTACAGATCCGAGCGCAGCGCCGCCGCCAGCATGTCGAGATGCAGGGTCCGCCGCACCTGATTGGGCCGCACGGCCTGCGCAACGGCTTCGCGCAACTCGTTGAGTCCCGCCCCGCTCTGCGCCGAGACCCAGGCTTGGGCGGGAATGCCATCCGAGCCCGTGACGATGCGCGGTCCCTCCGCGCCCATCAGGTCGATCTTGTTGAACACCTTGAGCTCGCGAATGTCCCCCGCACCGATGCCCGCGAGCACGTCGCGCACTTGCACCATGCGCTCATCGCGCAGCGGATCGCTTGCATCGACGACGTGGAGCAAGAGGTCCGCCTCGCGCGCCTCTTGCAGGGTGGAGCGAAACGCCGCGATGAGTTCGTGGGGCAACGCACGCACGAATCCGACCGTATCCGCGAGCACCACCTCGCCGACCCCGGCTAGCTTGATGCGCCGAACGGTCGGATCCAGGGTCGCGAACAGCTGGTCGGCCACATAGGTGTCGCTGCCCGTGAGCCGGTTGAACAAGGTGGACTTGCCCGCGTTCGTATACCCGACGAGCGCGACCGTCGGCACCGGCACTTCGCGTCGCACGTGACGTCCGGTGTCGCGCTGGCGCGCGAGCTTCTCAAGGCGCGCGCGGAGCGTGCGGATGCGCTTGGCGATCAAGCGGCGGTCCGTCTCGAGCTGCGTCTCGCCGGGACCGCGCAGGCCGATACCGCCCTTCTGCCGCTCGAGGTGAGTCCAGCCTCGCACCAAGCGGGTGGACAGATGCGACAGCTGCGCGAGCTCCACCTGGAGCTTGCCCTCAAAGCTACGCGCACGCTGAGAAAAGATGTCGAGAATCAGACCGTTACGGTCCAAAACTCGACATGAAGTAAGTTTCTCGAGATTGCGCTCTTGACTGGGGCTGAGCGTTTGATCGACGAGAATCACCGCGGCGTTTGCATCTCGCGCGCGATCGCGGATTTCCTCCGCCTTACCCACACCCACGAAGTACTTGGGATCGGGCCGCGGCCGGGAAGCGGTGACCAGGGCGATTGGCAAGGCGCCCGCGGAGGCTGCGAGCGCTTCGAATTCTGCGGTGTCGTGAGGATCGACCGGCCGTCCGATACCGACGCCGACCAACAGGGCACGCTCTCCGCCCCGCGGACGCTCAAACAAAAAGGCGCCCGTCACTCACTCGACCGTTGCTCATTCGACAATCGCGGGTTCCGTTACCTCGCCGTCCTCGCCGGTCGGCAAGCGCACATTGCGCGCCGGTACCACCGTCGAAATGGCGTGCTTGTACACCATTTGGCTGACGCTGTTACGAAGCAATACGACGAATTGATCGAAGGAATCGATCTGTCCTTGCAGCTTGATACCGTTCACCAGATAAATTGAGACGGGCACGCGCTCTTTGCGGAGGGCATTCAAAAAGGGATCCTGCAGAGACTGGCCACGGGCCATGGGAAAGCTCCTTGTTTTTTGTGTCTTTAACATTGCCTCGTCACTTCCCTGCGCCAGGCGAACACCATCCAATCCTAACACAGCGAAGCGGCGCTAAGCGTAAGACCATCCGGCGAATCCGCCCTCGGATAGTGCCTGCACCAACGCCGATGTAAGATCGGTTTGCGCGGAATCAACCCATGTCGCTCGCTCGCGACGCCTGAGCCACGTCAATTGCCGCTTGGCAAGTTGTCGCGTTGCCGCAAGCGCTTGTTTTTTAGACTCTTCCAAGCCGCACTGCCCCGCGAGGAACTTCCACAACTGCCGATATCCGACCGCGCGCATCGACGGATGTTCCGCCGTGAGGGTGCTTCTTTCGCGTAAACGGCGCACCTCGTCCAGGAAGCCCGCCTCCCACATGGCAGCAAAGCGCGCCTCGATTCTTGCATGCAAGACGGCGCGATCCTCGGGTGATATCGCGAATTCCACAATCTCGAGGTCGGCGAACGCCGGTGCGCGCGATTGTTGCAGGCGGGTGATGGGCTCGCCGGTGACGCGATAGACCTCGAGTGCTCGCTGAATGCGCTGCGGGTCATTCACGTGGATCCGTGCCGCGGCGGCGGGGTCCACGCGCCGCAGCTCCTCGTGCAGCGCTGCCCAGCCGCCGGCGGCGGCGCGGGCCTCGATTTGCGCGCGCACTCCGGCGTCCGCTTGGGGGAGCGGCGCGATTCCGCCCAGGAGCGCGTGGAAGTAGAGCATGGTGCCGCCGACCAGGAGCGGCTGTCGCCCACGCGCCCAAATGTCGCGCATGACCGCGCTCGCGTCGCGCACGAACTCACCCGCCGAGTAATTCGCTTCCGGTTCGCGAATATCGAGGAGGTGGTGCGGGATGCGCTCGCGCGTCTCGAGATCGGGCTTCGCCGTCCCGATGTCCATGCCGCGGTACACCTGGGCGGAGTCCACGCTCACGATCTCGAATGGGAAGCGGCGGGCGAGATCGAGCGCGAGCTCCGATTTGCCGGCCCCCGTCGGTCCCATCAGCAGGAGCGCGCTGCGCCGGCCCGACAAATACGGTGATTTCTGCGCCTGCGCCGCCCGTAGCATCAGCGCCCGCGCATGAACAGCCGATCGAGATCTCCGAGCGACAGCCGCACCCAGGTCGGGCGGCCGTGATTGCACTGATCGGCCCGATCGGTGCGCTCCATCTCGCGCAGCAACGCGTTCATCTCCGGGATGCTGAGCGTACGCTGGGCGCGCACGGCCGCGTGACAGGCCATGGTGCCGAGGCGCCGATTGATCGATTCCTCGACGCGGCGCGAGTGACCGGTCTCGGCGAGATCCGCCAGCACGTCGCGAATCACCCCCGCGGGGTCCTCGCTTGCCAAGAGACTCGGCACGCCGCGCAGGGCCAGCTGGTCCGGCCCGAGTCGAGTGAGGGCGAAGCCGAGCGCCGCGAATTCGGCCGCATGCGCCTCGGCGGCCTCGGCTTGCGCCGCGGTCACCTTGATGATGTCGGGCACCAGCAATTGCTGCTCGCCGGTCTCACCGCTCAAAAGCCGCTTCATGCGCTCGTACATGACCCGCTCGTGCGCGGCATGCATGTCCACGAGCACGAGACCTTCGGCCGTCTGAGACAAGATGTATACGCCGTGCAGTTGCGCCACCGCGAAGCCGAGGGGCGGCCCGGCCTCGGCGTCTCCCCCGCGCGCCTCCTCGCGCACCGCATGGCTCTGCACCTCGACGCCGCCCGGATCGCCGCTGCGCGCGGCACCGCTCGAGAGCAGCTGCCAGTATCCCTCGAGTGCAGCACCCGTCGGCCGCTCGGGCAGCGCAAATCGATGCTGACTCGGCGCAGCGCCGCCGACGCGCTCGTTCAGCCGCAAGCCCTCGAGCGAGGCGCTGCCTGGCGATGCAGCGGTCGGCCGCGTCTCGGCGAGGGCCCGCTCGAGCGTGCGGAACATGAAGTCGTGCACACTGCGCGCCTCGCGGAAGCGCACCTCGAGCTTCTGCGGGTGCGCGTTCACGTCCACCTGCATGGGGTCGAGGTCGAGATACAGCACATAGGCGCAAAAGCGACCGCCGAAGAGCAGGTCCTGGTAGGCGAGGCGCGCGGCGCTCGCGATCAGCTTGTCGCGCACGAAGCGGCCGTTCAAGAACGCGAATTGCAGATCCGACTGGCTGCGCGAGAACGTGGGCAGCGCGATCCATCCCATCAAGCGCAGGCGCTCGGACTCATGGCGCAGCTCGATCACGTGCGCAGCGAACTCCTCGCCGCATAGCTTGGCGACGCGCGCGAGGCGCTCCGCCTCGGTTCGGGCCGGGGGCAGGGACCAGACACTCTTGCCGTTGTGTGCCAGAGAGAAGCCGACTTCGAAGCGCGACAGGGCCAGACGCTCGAGCATGCGCAGCACGTGCTGATACTCGGTGCTCTCGGCGCGCAGGAACTTGCGGCGCGCGGGCACATTGAAGAACAGGTCGCGTACCTCGACGCTCGTTCCCGGAGGATGGGACGCCGGCGCGGGAGTGCTGAGCGCGCCGTCACGCGCCTCGACGCTCCAGGCGTGGTCGGCTGCGTTCGATCGCGAGGTGAGCGCAAGGCGCGCCACGGAGGCGATGCTGGGCAACGCCTCGCCGCGAAATCCCAGGGTGGCGACGCGCTCGAGATCGTCGAGCGATCGGATTTTGCTGGTCGCGTGCCGGGCGAGCGCGAGGCCGATTTCCTTAGGCTGGATTCCTATCCCATCGTCGCGCACGCGAATGAGCCCGCAGCCGCCGCGCTCGAGCTCCACGTCGATGCGCAAGGAGCCGGCATCGAGCGAATTCTCCACGAGCTCCTTGACCACGGAAGCGGGACGCTCGATCACCTCGCCGGCAGCGATCTGGTTGACGAGCTCGTCGTTGAGAATCTGGATGGACAAGGGGCACCTCGCGGATACGCTGCGCGCGCCCTCCTATTTTCGCACAGCGCGCCGCGCTCGCAGCGTGATTATCCGCCGCTGTCGTGCTCGGGCGTCGCGAGCTCGGGTCGTGCGGCGCCGGCGGCGATCTGCGCGATGCGCGAGCCCGCCGGCGGATCGGAATAGAAATACTCCCGGAGGCCCTGATGAATGGCCGCCGCGAGCTTCGCCTGGTGCGCGACGCCGCGCAGCCGCTGCTCCTCCGCGGGATTGGAGATGTAGGCCGTCTCGACCAGCATGGACGGGATGTCCGGCGATTTTAGCACCATGAACCCGGCCTGCTGCACCAAGGGCTTGCGCACCTCGCCCACCAGATTGAGCCGGTGCAGGACATGCTCGGCGGCCGTCTCGCTCGCGCTCAATGAAGCGGTCTGCGACAAATCGAGCAGCACTGAAGCCAGGAGGTCGCCCTTGTCCTCGAGCGATACCCCGCCGATCAAGTCGGCGGCGTTCTCGCGCTCGGCGAGCCAGCGCGCCGCCTCGCTGGTGGCGCCGCGCTGAGACAAAATGTAGACGGACGAGCCGTCGACCGCGCGATCGCGGATGGAATCGGCATGGATGGACACGAACAGGTCCGCTTGCTGCGCGCGCGCGCGGTGCATGCGATCGCGCAACGGCACGAAGTAATCGCCGCTGCGGGTGAGTACCGCCCGCATGCCGGGCTCGGCATTCACGTCACGCTCGAGGGCGCGCGCGATGGCGAGCGTCACGTCTTTCTCCCGCGTGCCGTGCATCCCGATGGCGCCCGGATCCTCGCCGCCGTGTCCGGCGTCGATGGCGATGATGAGATCGCGAGCCGCGGGACGGGCATGCTCCGCCTTGATGGGTGCATCGGTCGCAACGGCCCCGCCGAGGTCCACAACGAGTCGGTAACCGTAGCGATCGTTCGGTGTGGCGAGAAAGCTCTTCGCACGGATCGGGCGGGTGAGATCCAACACCAGGCGTAGATCGCCGCCCGGACGGCGTGCCATGCGCACGTCCTTGACGACCCCGCTCGCCGGAGGCCTTCGCGCCGTCGCCGAGAGGTGCGCGGCCGAGACGTCGAGCACCACCCGGTCCGGATTCTTGAGCACGAGCAAGCTGTGCTTGGCACTGCCGGAAAGCTCGAGCACCACCTGCGTGCCCTCAGGGCTCGCCCACAAGCGCACCGCGCGCACTTCAACCGCGCGAGCGGGCGCGACCCAGCCGATCACTAACGCAAGGCTCACGATGCGCAGCAACTGCATGGGTATTAAGTTACCCTATCTTCATGCAGTTTTTCAAGTCAAATTAGATAGATAGCTCGCTAATCTAGTGTCGTCTCGCAAGTTACGCAGCCACGCTTCGCCGCGCGCGGTCCTCGCACGTAGCCGCGCATGACGCCCGCTCGCGGCGAACTCGAAGACGAGCTCGAGATCGGGCAGGGGAAGCGAGCCCGCGCCCTTCTGCGCCCACTCGACCAAGAGTAAGTGTCCAGCGCGCAGAAAATCCCGCAGCCCGAGCTCATCCACCTGGACGGCTCCTTCGAGTCGATACAGATCGACGTGCACACAGGTGAGCGGCGGGGTGTACCCGTCGAGTCGATAGGTCTCCACCAGGGTATAGGTCGGGCTTCGAATCAGGCCGCTCACGCCGCAGGCGCGCAGGAATGCGCGCACGCACGTGGTCTTGCCCGCGCCCAGATCTCCTTCGAGATACAGGCCGGCGCTCATCTGCTCGGCGCCGGGGAACGTACGGGCGAGGGAGACGCCGAGCGCCTCCGTCGCGGAAACGTCTGGAAGTGCAAGATCGAGATCGGAGACTACCATGCGATTTATGGCGCCCCATCGGGCGATGCAGGGAATATTGACCATTATAGGGCGCGGGCGGGTAGCCTTTCCGCATGAGCACGAACGCCCCGACCGCGAGCCCCGAGCCGTTCGAACCTGCCGCCTTGCTCGACGACATCCGTCGCTGGGCGGCCGAGCTCGGTTTCGCCCGCATCGGCGTCGCGAACATCGACCTTGCGGAGGATGAGGCCCGCTTCCGCGAATGGTTGCGAGCGGGTTTTGCGGGCGAGATGCGCTACATGAGCCGCCACGGCAGCAAGCGTACTCGGCCGGCGGAGCTCATCCCGGGCACGGTGAGCTGTCTCAGTGCACGCATGGATTACTGGCCGGCTCGGGCCGAGGACGCGCAGCGTGCACTCGGCGACAAGGCGGTCGCCTATGTGTCGCGCTACGCGCTCGGCCGCGACTATCACAAGTTGATGCGCCACCGTCTGCAGCAGCTCTGCAGCCGCATCGCCGAGCGGGTAGGCCCGCTCGGCTATCGCGCGTTCGTCGACAGCGCACCGGTCCTCGAGAAAGCGCTCGCGCGCAATGCCGGGCTCGGCTGGATCGGCAAGCACACCAACCTCATCGATCGCGCGGCCGGATCGTATTTCTTCATCGGCGAGATCTATTTGAGCCTCGCGCTGCCGGTGGATCAAGCGAGCACGGCGCACTGCGGGACTTGCAGCGCGTGCCTCCCGGCCTGTCCCACGGGCGCCATCGTCGCCCCGTATCGACTGGACGCGCGGCGCTGCATCTCTTATCTCACCATCGAGCTTGCGGGCTCGATTCCGCTCGAGCTGCGTCGCGCCATCGGCAATCGCATCTACGGTTGCGACGATTGCCAGCTCGTGTGTCCATGGAACAAATTTGCCCGTCCCACCGTCGAGAAGGACTTCGAGGTGAGGCACGGGCTCGACCGCTCGACACTCGTCGAAGTATTCGCTTGGAGCGAGGCGGAATTTCTGGAGAAGACCCGCGGAAGCGCCATCCGCCGCATCGGCTTCGAGCGCTGGTTGCGCAACATCGCGGTCGCGCTCGGCAACGCACCGACTTCGCCTGAGGTGATCGCGGCGCTCGAATCCCGCTCGCAGGAGCCCTCAGCCTTGGTGCGCGAGCACGTCGCCTGGGCCCTCGCCCAGCACAACGCTGCTTAGCCGGGCGCCTCGCGCCATACGCTCAGCTCGCGGGCAGCAAGCTCGATCCGCTCGGATTGAAGAAGTGACGTCCGCGTCGCTTCTTGCTGATCTCGGCGAGCAGCAATCGATAATCGGCGTCGTTATTCACGGGATCGATGGCGGCGGCATTCACGATCAGGAGGGGCGATGCATCGTAACTGTGGAAGAATCGGGCATAGGCCTGGGTGAGTTTCTCGAGATAGCTGCGCTCGATATGCTGCTCATAGCGGATGCCCCGCTTGGCTATCCGGTCGACGAGGACGTCGACCGGCGCCTGCAGATAGACGACGAGATCGGGCTTGGGGGCATCGACCACCACCCGCTCATAGACGCGCTCGTACAAGGCGTATTCCGCATCGTCGAGCGTGACTCGCGCGAACAGCTGGTCCTTCTCCAACAGATAATCCGCCACTCGCACCGTGCCGAACAGGTCTTCCTGACGCACATCCTCGAGCTGTCTGGCCCGCTGGAATAAAAAAAAGAGCTGCGTCTGAAAGGCCGCGGCGCGCGGATTTTTATAGAAACGCTCGAGAAACGGATTTTGATCCGCTTCCTCGAGTACGAGCTGCCCGCCGACCGATTGCGCGAGAAGCCGCGCGAGACTGGTCTTGCCCACGCCGATCGGGCCTTCGATGACGATGAAGCGGTGCGGAATCGCGCCCGGCGCAGTGCCTCTAGTTTCACTCAACAACAGAAATTCCCTCGGCGGCAGATCGCGCCTTCAAGTCCACGACACGGCCGTGGCCCGGTATATCGAGCGTGGGAGCAATATCGCACAAAGGATACAGCACGAAGTTGCGGCTCGACACTCCGGGATGCGGCAGGCTGAGCCCGGGTTGCTGAATCACGGCACCGACCATCCACACGAGGTCGAGGTCGATGAGGCGCGGTCCCCACTGCTCGCGGCGCACGCGTCCCATTTGCCGCTCGATCTCGAGCAACGCTTCGAGCAGCACCTTCGGTTCGAGCTGAGTCAGCACGCCGATGGCGGCATTGATGAAATCCGGCTGATCCTGCGGGCCCATGGGGCGAGTCGCATAGAGGCGCGAGCGCGCTTCGAGACGAGTCGCGGGCAAGCGGCCGATGCGCTCACACGCGGTCAGCACTTGCTTCCTCGGGCCGTCGAGGTTACTACCGAGAGCGATGTACGCCGGGCGCCAGAGCGCACTCATGGCTAGCTGCGCGCCGCCCCGCCTCGCCGCCGGCGCCTGCGCCGCCGCCCCGGCGCCGCAGTACCTTCCGCCCCCTCGGGCTCGGGCGGACGCGCCTGCACGAGGGCCACGCGCTCCTCCTGGGGCAGTGTCTGCACGTGCGTCCACCAGGCCGCGAGCTCGGGATCGGCGACACCGACCTCCGCACGCAGCAAGAGGAAGTCGTAGGCTGCGCGAAAGCGCGGATGCTGCAACAAGCTCAAGGACTTGATCCCGCTGCGGCGGTTGAATCGGGGCTGCAGCATCAGCAGCTCGCGCATCGGCACCGCGAAGCGCCGCGGAATCGCGACGCGCGATTGCTGCGCCTTCAGCACGGAATCGCAGGCCTGCATGAGCTGCGCAAAATCAGGCGCCGGGCCTGCTTGCCGCTCATTGAGCTCGCGCAACACCGCGCCCCACAGCAAGATGGCGAACAGAAAGGTTGGGGTGACGGGCTTGTCCGCGAGCACACGGGCATCGGTGTTCGCCAGCCCACGCTCGAGCATCTCGCGTGCATAAGCATAGGGGGGCAATGCGAAAGCCGCCGCCGGCAGCGGGAAGAGGTGCTCGAACAACCCGTACTTCTGTAGCAACGCGAACGACTTTGCGCCGAAGCCCGACAGGAATAGCTTCAGGCATTCATCGAAGAGCCGTGCCGCCGGCACGCCGTCGAGCAGGTGCGCGAGGCGGCTGATCGGCTGCTCGGTGTCGGGATGGAACGTAAAATCAAGCTTGGCCGCGAAGCGCACGGCGCGCAGCATCCGCACGGGATCCTCGCGGTAGCGAGTCTCCGGGTCGCCGATCATCTTCAAGCGTCGCGCCTTGACGTCGGCCACGCCGTCGGCGAAGTCCCAGATGGATAGATCGTCGATGTTGTAATAGAGGCTGTTCGCGGCGAAGTCGCGCCGCCAAACGTCCTCTTCGACCGTGCCGTAGATGTTGTCGCGCAGGATGCGGCCACGAGTGTCGAACGCGCGATGCTCCGAATCCTCGATCACCGGCGCCTCGCGGATGTCCTCGCCTTCCGCGTCGGGCTCGCTCTCCGCGTCCTCGCGCTCGGGCGCGGAGGCGGCGCGGAACGTCGCGACCTCGATGATCTCACTGCCGAAATGCACGTGGGCGAGGCGGAACCGCCGGCCGATGAGTCGACAATTGCGGAACAGGCGCCGCACGTCCTCGGGCAGCGCATTTGTTGCCACGTCAAAATCCTTGGGCGTGAGGCCCAGAAGCAAATCGCGCACGGCGCCCCCCACCAGAAACGCCTGATAGCCCGCGTCCTTCAGGCGGTAAAGAACCTTCAGGGCGTTGGGCGATATGGAGCGGCGCGATATCGGGTGCTCGGGGCGAGGAATCGCCACATGCGTAATTGGTATCGACGGTACGTTCAAAAAAATTAGGTTCCGCTTGAGTCAAAAAAATTGGCCCGTATACTACCAGCCCTCTTGGGCGCAGGTCGCCCGGAGATCCTACCCAAGGCTCCCTTCGTCTAGAGGCCTAGGACACGGCCCTCTCAAGGCTGTAACACCGGTTCGAATCCGGTAGGGAGCGCCATTATAATCAGATACTTACGAGTGGCCGTCGATGCGGAAATCGGGCTTAGGGTAACTTGTAGACAAGTTCCCGGCAGGTGCTTTTCTAGAGTCTGCGGCATGCGTTGAAGGCGAGAAATCACTTCTGCGTTCGCCGACAAGCGCAGCGCAGGCCGGCTTCCGCCGCGTAATGTCTGGTCCATTGCGATCAACGAGTTCGGACTGAAAGTGAGCCGTAGAGAAAGACGGTAAGGGACATCATCGTCACCGCGCAGGCAACTCCGAGTAAAGCAGCTGTCCCACGGTCCGCAAGCGTTCGACGCCGAAGATTTCTTGGGGAAAGAGCGGAATTTCCACCATCGACAGGGCGTTGTAGCGCTCTCGCAGCTGCTCCAGGTGCGGCAGTTGCTGCCGTGCCTTCTGTGCGAGAAAGGGTGAGTCCGTCACCTGCACTACATTGTTGACGATCAACCGGCCGATCTTGAGGCCGTAGCTGCGCAGCTCGTCCACGACGTTGTCGAGCTGATTCACCGCCAAGCGCTCAGGGATCGTCACCATTGAAAAGAGCACGTCGCGCCGCAGAAACTCCATGCACTGCGCTGCCAACTGCTGCCAACGGCGAATGATCTCCATCACCGACTCCTTCCGCTCGCCCGAGATCCGCAAGTGGGAATAGATGCGCGGGGCGGCCCGCAAATGTTCCGCCAGCATGGACGGTACCCCAAGCAGCGCCAATGTTTGGCCAAGCGGTGCGGTATCCCAGACGATGTGCCGATACCGAGCCTCGAGCGCCAGGCGACGAATGAAGTCGACCATGAATTCCTCGTTGAGACCTGGTAGCACCGAGGTCACAAACTGCACGAACGAGGCATAGTCGATATCGACGAAGCTCGAGAATACCGAATAGACCTCGCGGCCGAATTTCTCGTCCCACATGCCCCGGACGTCCTGCAGTCCGAGCTCAGTGAGGAACAATCCGGGGCAGACTTCGCGCTCGCGATGCGCACCTTCGATCTGGAAGATATGCGACAGCGAAGGAGTTGGATCGGTCGAGATCAGCAGGCTTGTCTCGCCGGCTTCCGCAAGGTGAAGTGCCGTTGCCGCGGAACATGTGGTCTTTCCGACACCGCCCTTGCCGAGGAACACGTGCACACTCAGATTCGCTAGGGGCATTTGCGAACTCCTGCCGCGCCCATGCGCCTCGGATGGTACTCAGCGGACGGGCTTCCCCACCCGCCCATACCGGCAGGCGCGCGCGAGGTTACTCGATCTGTATGGAGCGCAGATACTCGACCAAGCGCCGCACGAGCTCGTCGACTGCGACAGAATCGGTGTCCGAGCCGGCTCGAAAGTCGTATCCCCACACTGGCATCGTCCGTGTTCCGTGGGCCATGTGCACGCTGCGTCCATCGATGATGCGGCGTACGTCCTCGGTCGGAAACATACCGCCGTGTCGTTGGGCAATGCGTGTCAGATCCGGCACCGAGACCTTGAGCTGCGAGGCGACGGGGCCATCGCCGAGACCCGAACGTCCATGGCAGGATGCACAGAAGCGCTGATAGAGCTCCGCGCCGCTATAGCTCGTGAGTTCTAACGTCCTGCCGGAGGTTGCAAGGAGCAACAAAGCAGCGCCCAGTGCCAAACTGGCCTGCGAAGGGCTCACCGAGATGCCCGGCGAATAGTCCAACCCTCACCCTCGTAATCCCGGCGCTGCGCATTGGCCATATCGATCGCCTCCGCCCGCACTACTCGAGCATGTTCATCCAAAGAGAATATCGCTCCGAGGGCTAACCTTCAAATGCGGTAACAGGCGGCGCAAGATCGGAAGTCCGCTGCGAATCTCACGAACGCGTCACATCGGCGCGCGCGCTCCGGCTATGAGACGACGTCCCCGGCCGTCTGCGCTACGACGGGGTGGGCATCCCTGACCAGCCACATCGCGCCCACGATCAGCGCTGCGGCGAGAAAGAACGGCGCACCCGGGATATGCCAGGCGGAGTTGTCGGCGATCGAGGCGGCGAAGATCTGGGTAAATACCGTAGGACCGATGAGGCTCGCCAGTCCCTGCAGGCTGGCGAGCGCGCCCTGCAATCGGCCTTGCTCGGTGGGCGTGACGCAACTCGTCATGATTGTTTGCAGCGATGGCGTCGCGATGCCCCAGATTGCCATCACGGGCACGCCGACCCAGAACACCGTCCCGCTCGAGGCCGCCCCGTAGATCGCAAAGCCCGCTGCGCCGAACGCGAGTCCGGTGAGCAGCGCCTTGCGTTCCCTGAGCAGCCTCACTGCCGGCTTCACCAACCCCACCTGCACGATCAACGAGCAGATGCCGACGCCCGCCAGCATCCCGCCGACCGCCGCGGTGTTCCAGGCGTAGCGATAGCGCATGTAGAGGACAGTGACGCTCGGCAGCACGACATGCGCAAGACTCATGAGGAAGAACCCGGTGGCCAGAATCGCGAGCGTCGGATGCGAGCGCAAGAGCTTGAGCGCGCCCACGGGATTCGCGGCTTTCCAGCTGAAAGGCACGCGCCTTTCAGCAGGCAACGACTCGGGCAGCACGAAAAGGCCCCAGCACACATTCGCGAGCGCCATCCCCGCGGCGGCCCAAAACGGTAGTCTTGGAGAGATCGCGCCGAGCACGCCGCCGAGCGCGGGTCCCGTGATGAAGCCCACGCCGAATGCGGCGCCGATCAATCCGAAACTCTGAGCCCGCTTTTCAGGCGGACTGATGTCGGAGATGTAGGCCCCTGCGGTACTGAAGCTCGCCGCCGTGATGCCCGAGATGATGCGCCCGACCAAAAGCCACCCCAGGTTAGGCGCCCACGCCATGAGGATGAAGTCGAGCCCTAATCCTGCGCAGGAGATCAGAATGACAGGGCGGCGCCCGAAGTGGTCCGACAGCGATCCCTGCACGGGCGAGAAGAAGAACTGCATGAGCGCCCAGGCTGTGCCGAACAGGCCGTAGATCTCCGCGCCTCTTGCCGCGCTGCCGCCCGCAAAATCCTGCACGAGGACCGGCAGTACGGGGATGATCATCCCGAAGGCCAGCATGTCGATGAGCACGGTGACGAAGATGAAGGGCAGCGCCGCGCGGTGGCGTTTGGTGTGTATGCCCATGCGGGGACAAATCTCCAGAGTTCGCAGATCCTGCATCTTACCGCGGTGATGCTGCAGAGATACGGCCCCCACGTCGCCGGCAACTGTGATCTACTCCCCGCTTCCCTCCGCCGCCCGCGGGCACAATTGCGCGTAAAGCCGCATCCCGGATGCGGCGTCTGCACGACGTGGCCAAGGAGGCTTGGGTGAGAATCCTATTGATCGCGGCACTGGCCGCTCCGCTGCTCGCCGGCCGACCTGCGCTTTCCCAGATTCTGATCGCCCCGAATCCCTACTCCGAACACTTCGTGCAAACCGTGCGGCAGAATCAGGACGCCTGGAAGCAGCTCGGGTCCGAGGTGAGCGACGTCGTATCGCCCAAACTGACGGCCGTCGAGGTCACCATGAGCTGCGGTCGCTACACCGAGCTCGAGGCGAGCTACTCGAACGGCATGGTGGAGAGCAAGGAGATTCCGGGCGACGCGGCGACTCAGACGAAGCTCGGCAATTTGTTCGCGCTGAACAGCGCGATCGTCAGCATCGTCGATCAGCCCTGCATGGAATAAGATTTTTTCTCGCTTCGCACAGCCAAGCGCCTCTTCGCGCGATCCATCGTCCGGTAAAATGCCGCGCCATGACCGACCTGGTCGCCGCGCTGCATCGCATTTTCGGATTCGAGGATTTTCGTCCCGGCCAGGAGGCCGTCGTGCGCGACGTTCTGGCGGGCAAAGACGTGCTCGCGCTCATGCCGACGGGCGGCGGCAAGTCGCTCTGCTTTCAGTTGCCTGCCGTGCTCAAGGCCGGGTTGAGCATCGTGGTCTCCCCTCTGATCGCTCTCATGCAGGATCAGGTGCGGCTGCTCGAGGATAACGGCGTCGCCGCGAGCTTCATCAACTCGACGCTCGGCGCCGATGAGATCCGGCGCCGGCTGGCGGCGGCGCTGCGGGGTGAATACAAGCTCCTCTATCTCGCTCCGGAACGTCTGTTGCTCACCGATTTTCTCGAAGGCCCGCTGCAGCGCCTGAGCGTAGCTCCCGGCATCAGCGCCTTCGTCATCGACGAGGCCCACTGCGTATCCGAGTGGGGGCACGACTTTCGCCCCGAGTACCGCCAGCTCTCGACGCTGCGCAGACGCTATCCGCAGATTCCGCTGCTCGCCTTCACCGCCACTGCGACCGCTCGGGTGCGCGCCGACATCGCGAGCCAACTCGCCTTGCGCAATCCCGCGATGCACCTGTCGAGCTTCAATCGGCCGAATCTTTTCTACCGCGTACAACCCAAGAGCAAGAGCACTTACGCGGACTTGCTCGCTCGGGCGCGCGCGGGCGGAGCCGGCATCGTGTATTGCCTGTCGCGCCGGCGCGTCGAGGAGCTCGCAACGCAATTACAAGGGGACGGCATCACCGCTCTGCCCTACCACGCCGGCCTCGATGCGCCGATCCGGCGCGGCAACCAGGAGGCTTTCATCCGTGACGATGCGCAGGTCATGGTTGCCACGATTGCATTCGGCATGGGCATCAACAAGCCGGACGTGCGCTGGGTGTCGCATTACGATCTGCCGCGCAGCCTCGAAGGCTATTACCAGGAGTCCGGACGCGCCGGCCGCGACGGCGATCCGGCCGAGTGCACGCTGTATTTCGGCCTTGCGGACATCCGCACTGCGGAATTCCTCATCCAGCAGAAACTCGATCCCGACACCGGTGATCCGCTCGAGAGCGAGCAGCGTATCGCGCGCCAGCAGCTGCGGCAGGTCTTGAGCTACGCCGAATCCACCGAATGCCGTCGCGCCATTCAGCTGCGCTACTTCGACGAGACCTTCCAGGGTCCCTGCGGCGCTTGCGACAATTGCTGCGAGCCGCGCAATCAACGCGATTGCACCATGCAAGCGAAGCAATTTCTGTCCTGCATTGCGCGGCTCGCGCAGCGCGGTGAGCGATTCGGCGCGGCTCACATCATCGACATCCTGCGCGGCAGCCGCTCCGAGCGGATCGTAGCGCGCGGGCACGACACCTTGAGCGTGCACGGCATCGGCGCAACCTGGCGCGTGCAAGAGTGGCGCGAGCTGATCCGTGCATTACGACATCAAGGCCTCGTGGTGGAGACTCAGGACGGCTATCCCGTGCTCTCGCTCAATGCAGCGAGCTGGGAAGTGCTGCGCGACCGGCGCACCGTGCAGATTTCCGAGCGTCCGCCGCGAGCATCAGCGAAACAGCGCTCTCAATCCTCACCGCTCTCGCCCTTGCCGGCCACGTCCCCACCGGCTGTCACGCCCGAGGGAGGCGAGCTGTTCGAGACCCTGCGCGCTTTGCGCAAGCGCCTCGCGGATGCGCAAGGCATGCCGCCCTACGTGATCTTTCACGACGCGACCTTGCGGGAGATCGCGCAGCGCCGGCCCGTCACGCTCGGGCAATTCGCGGGCATCCGCGGTGTCGGCGAGGCGAAGCTCGCGCGCTATGGGGAGGAATTCGTTGCGGTCGTTCGAGGGCACTCGGCGGTCGAGTGACTTCTCGCTCGGCGGGATAGCGCCGCGCTCGAGCGGCGTCCTCGGCTTGACTCTCACCGGCGTCTGCCGAACGATAGCCGCATGGCGATGTGGGTGGGCACTTCCGGCTATAACTACCCCGAGTGGCGGGGAACCTTCTATCCGGAGAAGCTCGCGGCGGCGAAGATGCTCCCTTACTACGCGGAGCGCTTCAACACCGTCGAGATCAACTACACCTTCTATCGAACACCCAATGCGAAGATCCTCGCGGGCTGGAGCGAGGCGACACCGGACCTCTTCAAGCTCACCTTGAAGGCGCCGAAGCGCATCACCCACATAGCCCGCCTCAAGGACTGCGAGGACCTCCTGCAGTACTTCGTGAAGACCGCGAACACCCTCGGCCCCAAGCTCGGCATCATATTTTTCCAGCTGCCGCCCTACTTCAAGAAGGACCTGGGCCTGCTCGGCGCCTTCCTCGACCTGCTGCCGGCGGGCACGCGGGCGGCGTTCGAATTTCGCCATGCGTCCTGGCTGGAAGACCCGGTGTACCGCCTTCTCGAGTCCAAAGGCATCGCGCTCTGCGTGGCGCAGAGCGAGAAGCTGTCGACGCCGGTCGAGATCACCGCGGACTACGCGTATTTTCGACTGCGGGACGAGGGCTACACGCCGCAGGACCTCAGGCGCTGGGCGGAGACGGTGCAGGCGCGTACGGCCTCCTGCAAGGACGTGTTCGTGTACTTCAAGCATGAGGAGTCGGGTACGGGTCCCGCCTTCGCGCGCATCTTCTTGGACGCGCTCGCCGGCGGTGCGCGCGAGCCCACGGGGTGACCGGCGAGCAGAACGGGCGATTTGCGCTTTACCTCGTGATGACGTTCGGCATCACCTGGGTGTGCTGGTGGCCACTCGCCTCCCTGATCCCGTTGGGCTCCGGAGTATTCTCCAATGCGACCTTCAGCACGCTCTACCTCGTGGGCGGCCTGGGACCGACCTTGGCCGCGCTGCTGGCGGTCGCCCTCACGCCGCGGGAGGGCTCGTTGACGGCTTACGCGGCAAGCCTCGTCCGCTGGCGCGTCGCGCTCGCTTGGTACGTGGCGGCGTTCCTTTTACCGTCCATTCTGGCCTTCACGCTCGACCTCCTCGCGGCGTGGTTCGGCGCGCAGACCCCCTCCTTTCCGGCCTTTCACGACCTGTCGCGCATACCGCTCATCTTTCTGACCATGATTCTCGGCGGAGGCCTGGAGGAGCTCGGCTGGCGCGGCGTGGCGCAGCCCATGCTCGAGCGGCGCGTGAGCCGGCTGGCGAGCGCCGCGATCGTCGGTGTCGCCTGGGCCCTGTGGCACCTGCCTCTGTTCTTCATTCATGGCGTCTCGCAATACGGGGCGAACTTCGAGCTGTTCGCCGCGGACGTCGTGGGAAATGCCTTTCTATTGGCCTGGATCTACGGCGGCACCGGCAGCATTCTGGTCTGTGTGCTATTCCACGCGGCGAGCAACACCTCAGCCACGCTGGGCCTCAACGCCTGGGACGGCAGTCCGCAAATGGCCTGGATCGGACCGGCCGCCAAGATTACCCTCGGTGCGGTGCTGATACTTTCGCTGCCGTACTTCAGGCGGCCGAAGTCTCCGCCACCCTGAGGGGCACCGCCTCCTTTATCGGCAGATTGATGAGCGCGGCCGCGAGAGCGAGCGCGCTGTCGGCATACCAGACCCAGTCGTAGGAGCCGAGTCGCGCCATGGCCACGCCGCCGAGCCACGCACCCAGGAACCCCCCGATCTGATGGCTGAGGAGGGTCAGCCCGAAGAGCGTCGTGAGATAGCGCGTGCCGAACAGCTTGCCGACGAGCCCGGCCGTCGGAGGCACGGTGGCGAGCCAGCTGATTCCGAGTGCGCCAGCGATGAGATACACGTTGAGCGCAGTCTTCGGCATCCACAGATAGCAAATCACCACCACGGCACGACTCGCGTAAAGCCACGCGAGAATGCTCTTCATGCGGTACTGCCGGCCGAGCCAGCCGACGAACAAGCTGCCGACCACGTTGAATGCGCCGATCAAGGCGAGCGAATTGGCGGCGACGGTCGCGGACAGCCCGCAGAGCTGCAAGTTGCCCGGCAAATGAGTGACGAGAAAGGCGATGTGAAAGCCGCAGGTGAAGAACCCGGCATTGAGGTACAGGTAACTCGGATCGCGCAAGGCCACGCGCAATTGCTCGCGCAAACCGCGTGACGTGGCGGCCACTGGCCCCGATGTGTGCGGCATTGGTGCCTTGTCCCGGAACAGCCACGCGATCGGCACGGTGAGCAGCGCCGCAATCGAGACGCCGAGCATGCCCATGCGCCAGCCCGCGCCCTTGATCAAGAGCTGGATGAGCGGCGCGAACAAGAGCTGCCCGAGCGACCCCCCCGCATTGATGATTCCGGCGGCGAGCGAGCGTGCGGACGGCGGGAGCGAGTGGGTGGAGCCGATGAGAATGGCGAAGCTACCGGCCGCCGTACCCGCGGCGAGCAGGATGCCCAAGGTCAGCGTGAACCCGAAACCCGACGCGCTCAAGGTTGCCAGCCCACCGCCCGCGGCCAGAAGTATCGCGCCGAAGATGAGCACTCGATAGGTGCCGTAGTGATCCGCCACGGCGCCGAACAGCGGCTGAGCAGCGCCCCACACGAACTGCCCGATGGCGAGCGCGAAGCTTACGGAGACGAGACTCACACCCGTCGCGGTGACGATGGGAAGCACGAAGAGCCCGAGCGATTGCCGCACCCCCATGGTCAGCAACAAGATGCCCGCGGCGGCGAGCACGAGCGCCCGATGTCTCGTCTTCGCGTGAGTCACCGCGCTCAACGGCGGATCAACCACTTCAGGATGCGCTCCGCCCGCGGGCCGTAGGGCGGCCGCAGACCGACGAGGCCGTGCACATCCAGACGGGTCTGCCGGAAGACAGTGCGTGCGTGACTGAATCGCCAAAACCCATGCTCGCCATGGTAGGCGCCCATGCCACTCGCGCCGACGCCGCCGAAGGGCAGCTCCTCGGCTAGGAAATGCACGGCCACATCGTTGACGGTCGCGCCGCCCGAGACCGTATGGGCGAGCACCCACTGCATCTCGCGCCGATCCTCGCCGAAGTAATAGAGCGCGAGGGGCTTCGGCCGCGCATTCACCTCCGCCACCGCGGCGCCGATCTCCCGATAGGTGCGCACGGGCAAGAGCGGTCCGAAGATCTCCTCCTGCATCACCCGCATGTCGTCGGTGGCCCCGAGGATGAGCGCCGGCGCGACCCATCGGTCCCGCACGCCCCCATCGGCACCCTCACCGAGTGATATCACCCGTGCTCCCTTGGCGGCGGCGTCCGCGCGCAACGAGCGCATGCGCTCTGCATGCCCCTCACTCACGAGGCTCGTGTAATTGGGATCGGACCCGCTGCCGGGATACGCGCGATCCATCCACGCGGCTGCTTCGCGCACGAAGGGCTCGAGCATGTCCTCGGGCAAGAGCAAGTAATCCGGAGCGATGCACATCTGTCCGCTGTTCGTGAGCTTGCCGAGCAAGATGCGATCGACCGTCCTCGCGAGCGGCGCCGAGCGGCCGATGAGCACCGGACATTTTCCGCCGAGCTCGAGCGTCACCGGCACCAAATGCTCGGCGGCCGCCGCCATCACACGCCGCCCGACCGAAGTCGAACCGGTGAACATCAGATGATCGAAGGGAAGCCGTGAGAATGCCTGAGCAACTTCCGGACCTCCCGTGACCACCGCAACCTCGCGGGGATCGAAGTACTTCGCGACACGCGTCGCCATGAGCGAGCTCACGGCGGGCGTGAACTCGGAAGGCTTGATGAGGCAGCGGTTGCCCGCGGCGAGAATGCCTGCGAGCGGCCCGAAGGTGAGCGTGATGGGAAAATTCCAGGGGCTGATGAGGCCGACGACACCCAACGGCTGAGGCACTATCTCAGCGCGCACACCGGGTGCTCCGATCGGCAAGCCGACGCGGCGCCGCTGGGGGCGCATCCAGCGGCGCACGTGACGGCGGGCAAATTTAAGCGAGGAGACCGCGGGCAAGATATCGACGAAACGCGTCAGGGTGGCGGGCCGCCGCCCGAAGTCATCGGCGAGCGCCTGGCAGATCTCGACTTGATGATCGACCAAGAGCGCGATCGCGCGCTCGAGGCGATCCCTGCGCACGCGTGCATCCGCGCCTACATCGGCCCGGAATGCCGCTTGCTGCGCTTCGAGCAACCGCTGCATATCGGGCGCCTCGGGCATTAGCGCCTCGTTCATGAGCTACCCCTTCCGTGCGCGCGACGGACGCTTCGATTTTGCCGGTGCCGGCTCGCGCGGCGGGGGCTCCTTGCGCACCGGCGCGCGTGCGCCTGTCTCGAAAGTGCCGACGGACGCATTCAGTGCGGCCGCGAGCGCCGCATCGCCGCTGATCAGGTCGCTCCATCGTAGCTCTTGACCGTTGCGCTTGCCCTTCAGCGTCAACTTCAAGCCCTCCGGAGAGACCGTCAGGATGAACGTGCGTCCGGCGAGGGCGAGCTCACGTTTCAGGGTTTTATCAAGTCGCGTCGTCATGCATCTCCACTTAGAATGGAACGAACACCCGGGAGGGCTGAACCTGACCAATCGTCCTCTGTGCGAGCCGTCTGAAGCGGTAAAAGCCAGTTTATCCCAAGGTCCCTCCTGATGACTCATCCGGACCCTCAGGCGACACTGCTCGAGACCGCCACCGGACTCCATCGGGCCGGTGATCTCGCGGCGGCGCGGCGCTTGTACGGTGAGGTGCTCGCGGCCGATCCTGCCCACCACCTCGCCGCGTTTCGACTGGGGCTCCTCGAGTTGCAGGAGGGTCGAGCGGAGGCGGCCGCGGCGCTGATCGGCCAGGCCGCCGACCGCGTGCCCGACAATTCCCACTATCAGCTCGGGCTCGCGCAAGCACTGCAGGCACTCGGCCGCTGGCCGGTGGCCGCCGAGGCGCTCCGGCGGGCGCTCGAGCTCGAGCCGGATTCCCTCGATGCGCAGATCGATCTCGGCGTGGTTCTGCAGCGCGGCGGCGAGCGAGCCGCCGCGGCGGCGGCTTATCGAGCCGCGCTCGCGCGCAAGCACGACGATCCGCGCGCGCTCGGCAATCTCGGAGCACTACTGCGGGAAATGGGCGAACTCGAGGAGGCCACAAAGCTCCTCGAAGCCGCCGCATGCCTCGAGCCCCGTGCCGCATCGCATGCGATCAATCTCGGTATCGTTTGCTGCGAGCGTCGCGATTTTGCGGCGGCCGAATCCATTCTGCGCGCGGTCCTGGCGCGCGAGCCGTCCAATGCCGACGCAGCATTCAATCTCGGCAATGCGCTGCGCGGCCTCGGCCGGCCACGCGAGGCGATCGAGCAGTATCGACAGGCCACGGCGCAGCGTGAAGGGAACGCCGAAGCGCTCAACAATCTCGGCAACACCTACAAGGAAATCGGCGAGTTCGCGGCGGCGATGGCGGCGTTCGATGCCGCCCTTACCGCCCGGCCGAGCTACACGGCCGCAATCAACAACGCGGGCTGTCTGTTGCGCACACTCGGACGGCTCGACGAGGCGGAGGACATGCTGCGCCGGGGACTGCGCCTCGATCCTCGCCATCCTGCCCTGCACGACAATCTCGCCAACGTGCTGAAGGATGCGGGTGCGCTCGAAGAGGCCATCGTCCATTACCGGCGAGCGCTCGAGCTCGATCCGAGCAACCCCGTTACCCACAGCAATCTCGCCTACGCGCTCAGCTTTCAATGCTGCGAGCCCGAGCCCATTCTCGAGGAATGCCTGCGCTGGGGCGCGCGATTCGCCGCGCCGCTCGCGAGCTCGCGGATTTCCCCGGCGCGCGATCTCTCGCCGGACCGCCGGCTGAAAGTGGGCTACGTCTCCGGCGACTTTCGCGAGCATTGCCAGAGCTTGTTCACTCTGCCCCTGCTCGCCCACCACGACCGGCGCGAGGTCGAGATCTTCTGCTACGCGAGCGTCGAGCGTCCCGACGCCTGGACCCGGCGCCTCGCGAGCCACGCCGACGTATGGCGCGAGGCGCGCGCGCTCGATGACGCTGCGCTTGCGCGGCTCGTGTCTGACGACCGCATCGATGTTCTCGTCGATCTGAACATGCATATGGCGAACGGGCGACCGCTGCTGTTCGCGCGCAAGCCCGCCCCCGTGCAAATCGCGTGGCTTGCCTATCCGGGAACGACCGGCATCCCTGCGATGGATTATCGTCTCAGCGATCCCCGGCTCGATCCGGAGGGTTTCGATGGATACTACAGCGAGCGCACGCTGCGCCTCCCCGACACGTTTTGGTGCTACGACCCGCAGAACACAGATCTCGATGTCAACGAGCCACCGTGCCTTGGCGCAGGACACGTGACGCTCGGCTGCTTCAACAATCCCTGCAAGCTCACCGAGCGCACGCTCGCGCTGTGGAGCGGCGTCATGCGCGCGATTCCGGATGCGCGGCTGAAGCTCCTCTCGCCGCCGGGCCGTCACCGCGAGCGGCTGCTCGCGCGCTTGGCCGCGCAGGGCATCGATGCAAAGCGTCTGTGCTTCGCCGAATTTCGTCCGCGCGAGGAGTACCTGCGCTCCTACCACGACGTCGACTTCGGACTCGACACGCTCCCTTACAACGGCCACACGACGAGTCTCGATGCCTTGTGGATGGGTGTTCCCGTCGTGACTCGCCTCGGCGAGACGTGCGTCGGGCGTGCCGGCCTGAGTCAGCTCTATCACCTCGACCTTTTGGATCTCGTCGCCGATTCTGATGCGGCATTCGTCGCGATTGCGGCGGCGCTTGCGGGCGATGTCGAGCGGCTGCAGAGGCTGCGCCGCTCATTGCGCCATACGATGCAGCGCTCGCCGCTCATGGACGCGGCGCGCTTTGCGCAGCACCTCGAGCGCACCTACCGATGCGCGTGGCGCGCGCATTGCAGCGCCGCTTCGTCATTGACGGTGTAGCACCGGATCGAGAGCGCGCGATTGCAATACACGCTGTCTGTAATGACAGACAGGTTTTTCCCTGAAAAATACGCTGCTCGCCGAAGTGGAGTGTCAACGGCTCAACACCTCGTCCGTTGGGTTGGTCATCGACGACGCGGCAAGCCGCGGCAACGACACCTTATCGTTAACTCAGGGAGTGCGTGTTATGTCCAACTCATCTCGACTGTTGTCGCTCAGCATCGCGGTTCTCTTGTCCGCCTGCGGCAGCGGGTCCGACAGCTCCGGAGGCTCGGCGGCCATCAGCACGTCGACTTCGACGACGACACAAACCGCGAATCTCGCCGTGATGGTGAGCGACGCCTCAGCGGAAGACTGGGCGACCATCGGCGTCAAGATCATGTCGATCGCCCTCATTCCTCAAGGCGGCGGCAGCAGCATCACCGTGTACTCGGCACCGAGCCCCGTGCCGACGACGAATCTCGTGCTGCTCGATCAACTCGACGAGCTGCTCGGCAACACCAGCATTCCGGTCGGCACCTATAGCGCCGCGGTCCTCACCGTGAGCGCGAATCCGGGCGATATCCTGCTAACCACGGCGACGACTCCCGAGGCCGGTTTCGCCGCCCCGGCGGGTACCACGATCCCGTCGAGCGAGATCCAGATACAGCACACCCAAGGCGCAACGGGCAGTCTGACCGTGCCCGTCAGGGTGAATTTCGATTCGCCGCTGGTCGTGAGCTCGACGCAGAACAACGCGCTCGATCTAGAGTTCGATCTCGCGCACCCCGCGTTTCTCATCGGTCATGTACCGCTGGGGGGTGGCCCGACGCTCTGGGCCGTCAACTTCAACGGACCCGTGCGTCGCCTCGCACGCCACGACCTCACGCGACTCGTGCTGCGTCACACGTACGGCGACGTCACCGCGATTTCTTCCGATTCGACTTCGATCACCATCACCAAGGAGTTCCCGACCGAGCCGCCCGTGAACCCCGAGACGGCGGTCGCCGGCAGCCAGTCGCTGCAGATCACCGCGGACTCGGTCAACGGGACGATCTTCTACGATCTCGATGCGAAGACGCGCACGGTGATCGACAACTTCTCCTCGGAGTCATCCCTGGTTGGCCGATACGTGCGCATCGCCGCGCGCTATCAGGAAAACGGCACCCTCGTCGCCACGCGCATCTACGCGAGCAACGAGTTCAACAACGTCTGGGTCAGCCCCGAAGGCCACGTACTGCACGTCAATACGACGAGCGACATGGTGACCGTCGAGAACGAGTCGGGCATCGGCGTGCCGCTCCTGGTCAATGCCGATACCCAGTTCTTCGTGCGCGAGCCGTATGATCCGACCGTCGACTCCAAGCCGATCGGTACGGGTCCCGCGTTCCTGGCAAGCAAGGATCTGGTCCGCGGCTTCAAGGTACATGCCACCGTGGTCGACCCACTCGCCACGCCTCTGGTCGCGCAGAACATCGAGATCGAGACGGCGCGTTACGAGGGAACGATCTCAGCGCCCAACACCGCGAACTTCACTTACACGCGCAACTTCGTGGACTCGAACGACGATTACGTCTACACCATGAACTACATCTCGAGCATGACGCCGAACGGCAAGGACTCGAGCGGCGCTGCGATCACGGGATACAAGTGGTGGAACTTCGCTTATCCCACCGTGCTCATGGACGGCTCCGATGCAGTGAATGAGTTCGTCGCGGCCACCGGCGGGAGCGTGAACTTCGGCGGCACCGTGGGCGCCGTGCCTTCCTACGGCGTGAGCTTCTCGACCTGGAACGATCCCGCGAACATGGGGGGCTGGGCGGCTTATGAGAGCATCCTGATACCCTCGCTCCTGCCGCTCGGCGAGGTCGCGACCGGCCTCACGGGCGACTCGTTCACCATGACCGCTGCGGGCGGCACCATGCCGGTCACGGTGGACGTGAGCCCCACGTCCGGTTCCGCGACGCTCGTCTACCAGATCGATCGCACGAACGGCGTCGTGACGGTGAGCCCGATCGACATCACCACCAGCGCGGGCCTCGCCGAATTGACCGCGGGCCTCGCGGTGGGCGCACCGGTCGAGGTGTATGGAACACCGCAGGCCGATTCGACCTTGAAGGCCTACTTGATCGCCTACTTCACTGGAACCATGCCGAGCAATTGATCGGCACTTGCAAACGCCGTGCAGTCCTTTTAGGGCTGCACGGCGTTTTTTTGCGCTACTCATCGGGATTGCCCAGCAACCCACGCGCGCCGCCCCACGTTGACGTCGACGAGCGACCGCATCCACAAACGGAAGTTCGATTGATCGAACCGCCTTGTCCGAAGCAGCCATTCAACGCGGATGCTGATGCCTCGCTGGATCCTTTTCTGAAATGATCCCAGGGCAATGCGGGAAAGCGAGTAGAAACAGTCGCTTGTCGTCGCGAGCACTTGGGTCGGTAGAAAATCGGTAGAGGCGAACGCGGAGGAGCCTTACGTTCGCCGGGAAACTCAGAGAATCCCGGCTTCGCCCGCCCAGGTGGCAATATATTTTTTCAGGAAAGCGCTGAATTCCGAAGCCTCTTCAGGCAGCTTCCTCCCTCGGTGACTGATCTGGTGGAACTCTAGTGTGACGGCGGGCTCGACGAGCTCGCTCATCGTCACCTGTCGACTGCGGCACGCCGGCAGGCCGAAAGAGGGAACAATCGCAATTCCCTCACCCGCCTCAACGAGGCCGATCTGTGTATCCAGCTGGTTGACGGTTTGCGCGCGCTTATAGGAAATGCCGCTGTTGGCGAGCTGCGTGTCGATGAGCTCCTGAAAAGGATAGTTCGTTGTCAGAGAAATAAGCGATTCCCCGTTCAGTGCGGACCATTTGGTCGATACCCGCTTGAAATCGGCATTCTGGTCCGCGCGGAGCACCATGAGCGAGAAACGAAAAAATGGAACGCCTCGTATGTCGGGCATACTGCCAAAAATTCCCAGCCCCAAATCCAGTTTGCCCGCGACGACTCGCCGCGCAATAGCGCCCAGCGTGCCGTCGAAGAGCCGGATGCGCAAATCTGGGCGGTGCTGGCGAAACGCTTTGATTGCGGGCGGCAGAACATGGGCGGCCATCCAAGGAGTAGTACCCACGGAGATCAATCGGGTTCTTCCCTTAGTCGCTTGCACAACGCGAGACATGGCCGTATCGAACGCCTTCAGGGTGGGCTGAGATACCGCGAGGAGATCGCTACCGTAGCCGGTCAATGTGACCCGTCGCGTCGTTCGATCGAAAAGCCGAAACCCCAGTTGGCGCTCCAGTTCCCGAATCAGCACGCTCACGCCTGAGGGCGTCAGGTACATCCGCTCGGCGGCACGCGCGAAGCTCCGGTGCTCTGCGACCAGGTGAAACGCCCGGAGTTGACGGGAGCTGAATTCCATTAGTGAGAGGCTATCACGAGTTGCTAAGTATTCGGAACTTGTTGTTTTGAATGGTTCGCCTTACAAATGAATCATGCCAGAGCGAATTCAGAAGCCCCGGCGAGCGACCAAGTTCCACATTCACATTAATTAGGAGATCAACATGGATACTGTAGCGGGAAGCGCCCAAGTGGCAATCGTATTAGTCCACGGCGGATTCGTTGATGGTTCCGGCTGGGAGGACGTGTACAAGATTCTGAAGAAAGATGGATACAACGTAAGCATCGTCCAGAATGCGACTGTCAACCTAGCCGATGACGTGGTGGCAACTCGCAAGGTCATTCATGACCAGACCAAGCCCGTCGTTCTCGTCGGTCACTCCTACGGAGGCGTCGTGATCTCTGAGGCGGGCAATGACCCGAGGGTTGCCGGGCTCGTGTATATCGCCGCATTCGCGCCTGACGCCGGCGAATCAGTGAACACCCTGATTTCGAATCCGGTGCCGGGTGCTCCGGTGCCGCCGATCCTGCCGCCTCAGGACGGGTTCCTGTTCCTCGACAAGGCGAAGTTTGCTGCGAGCTTCGCCGGAGATGTCGAGAAGACGAAGGCGGAGTTCATGGCGAACTCCCAGGTACCGTGGGGCGTGAGCGCACTCGGTGGCGCGGTAAGCACCCCCGCTTGGAGGACAAAGCCCAGCTGGTACCTCGTGACGACGGAAGATAAGATGATTCCGCCTGAGGCGCAGCGCGCGATGTCGAAGCGGGCGGGATCAACGGTGGTCGAGGTCAAGGGCAGTCACGCGGTGTATGTTTCCCAACCCGCCGCAGTAGCCGCCCTGATCGAGAAGGCTGCTAGGGGGGTGAAAACGGCGGCGAACTGAGGGCGGAATACGCGCGCCGGTACACCAGACGCTTTGGTGTGCCGGCGCCACTTCATTTCCGGCTACCGGTGGATCGGCGTCGGCGTCTACCGAAATCTACCGGTCGACTGACCACGGCCACGTAACTGCGCGATTACCGTGCTGGAAAACGCTTCAGCGCCGACTATCACCAGATGTCCTCGGTCAAGGCTCTCAGCAGGTTGATAGGCCGCCCGGTACCTGCCGTTCGCGACCGGCAGAAACGGGTCCGATGAGAGACGAATGGTCGCCACCGGCGATATCCAGCCATGACCTGTGAAGTCGCGCATAAGAACCATCTCATTGTCACCCATGAAGTGACGAACGTGGGTTCGGACCGGCATCAGCTTAAGAAGATGGCCGACGCCGCTCGCGATGCATTAGGCACGGAGAAACTCACGGCGATCGCAGCTCGCGGCTATTACAGCGGCGAGGAGATCAAGGCTTGCGACGATGCCGGAATCGTCCCGCTGATAGCCAAGAATTTTACTTCCACCAGCCGTGCCGACGGGCGCTACGACAAGAGCGACTTCGTTTATGTCCGCAGGCGCGATGCGTATCGCTGCCCGGCGGGCGAGTATGCGATCCGGCGCTTCACGAGCATCGAGAAAGGCATGGCGATTTACAAATACTGGTTCTCAGCCTGCCCGCGCTACGCCTTAAGATCCAAATGCACAACTGGCGACTACCGGCGCATCGGCCGATGGGAGCATGAGCACATACTCGAGAAGATGGAGGCCCGACTGAATCGGGATCCGTCGCGCATGCAACTGCGGCGTCAGACCGCTGAGCACCCCTCCGGAACCATAAAATCCTGGATTGGGGCGACGCACTTCCTCTGCAGGACCCTGCAGAAGGTCTCCGCCGAGATGAGTCTGCACTTTCTAGCGTACAACCTGAAGCGGGTGATGCGAATCATGGGAACCGGTAGGCTCATGGAAGCGCTGCGCGCGTAACCCAAGAGCGTGCTTTTTTGTCTCCACTCAATTTAGCCCGCCAATACGCGGCCGGTGGCGCTTTCCAGAACAGGGTTTTCACACGGCCTCGGCCAATTGCGGAGGTTCACGGTATCGAACTGGACTCCAATAGCGGTCATCCCGGAGCCCAACGGTGGCTTTGTTGCCAACCTCCGCCCCATCCGTGAACATGTCCCTAGAAAGACTAAGGAAACGCCATGCCAGAAGGGGCAGAACCGCAGGAGCAGGGGGGGCAGCGGGCGCCGGAACTAGGCGCTGGCGTCACCGCTGATCGCGAACGCAAAGCCTTCATCAGCTACGCCGCGGCGGATAAAGCTGCAGCCGATGCCATTGTTGCCGCGCTCGAGCGCGTCGGCGTCGCTTGTTGGATCGCGCCCCGCGACGTAACGCCAGGCGTTTTCTACGCAGACGCTATCGTCCAGGCGATCAACGCGGCGCAATTGATGATCGTCGTACTGTCCATGAATTCTGTTGGCTCCCAGCACGTACTCCGCGAGGTTGAGCGCGCCAGCGCGAAGCGGCGTCCGCTCGTTGCATTTCGCCTCAACACCACTTCATTACCAACCGGATTGGAATATTTCCTCAGCGCATCACACTGGCTGGATGCAAGCGGCGGCCCAACGGACCGCGCTCTGCCGCACCTAGTGACTGCGGTACGCAGGCTCCTGGCGTCTCCGGAGAATCCGGGCGAAATCGCAGGAATGCCGGGCGATTCGAATCTCAGAGCGACTGGCGAAGTCATCGCTCCTATTGGGAAAGTGTCAATCAGGAGTCGCGCCGACCATATCGGATAAATCCATCGCCGTCCTGCCGTTCACTGACATGAGTGAAAAGCACGACCAAGAATACTTCGCCGACGGCATGGCCGAGGAGATTATTGACCTACTCGCGAAGGTTCCTGAGCTGCACATTCCCGCCCGGACTTCGTCCTTCTACTTCAAGGGTAAGCCAACCCAGATCCCTGAAATCGCACGAGAGCTTGGGGTTGCCCACGTCCTCGAAGGAAGCATCCGGAGATCGGGCAATCACCTGCGGGTGACCGCTCAACTTGTCCGCGCTGACAACGGTTACCACGTGTGGTCGGAGACCTACGACCGAAATCTGCAGGATGTATTTGCAGTGCAGGACGATATTGCCAATGCGGTGGTGCAGGCCCTGCAAATCAGCCCGATGGGTGGGCCATTGACGCGCCAGAAGGGTGGCACGCAGAACATCGAGGCGTACCAACTCTACTTACGCGCCAATAGCGTTGTGCTTCAGAATTCTCAGGATTCACTCGCAGCAGCGCACCGATACCTGGATCAAGCGATTAAATTGGACCCAAACTTTGGCCTTGCGTGGTCGTTATTGGCTTATACCGTTACGTATGAAACTGACAACGCATTTCTCTCTCCCAGAGATGGTTATGAGCGCGTCCGGCAGCTCGCACAGCAAGCGCTGAAGTTGAGTCCAGAACTCTCACCGCCGCATGCTGTTCTTTCGTACGCGCATCGCACCTACGAATGGGATTGGGCGGCCGCCGAGGTCGAAGGGCGGCGAGCTCTCGACTTGGATCCTGGTAACACGCAGGCGTTGAGTTTCGCGGGCATGCTCTCAAATACGCTCGGACGCTGGGAGGATGCGGCGCGAAAACTGCGCTCGGCACTCGTTCGTGATCCGCTAAACACCGATGTGATCTTTAACTTGGGAGTCGGCTTTTATAGCGCGGGCCGATTTGCGGACGCCGAGGCCTCGTTTCGAAAGTTGATCGCGCTTGAGCCGGGTTATTGGTGGGGCCACATGTACCTTGGCAAGACGCTGCTTGCGGAGGGCCAACCGCAAGCGGCGCTTGCGATGGTGCAGGGGGAATTTGCCGATGAGAATCGACTGGTATACATGCCAATCGTTCTGCAGGCGGCTGGCCGCAAGGCTGAGGCCGATGAGGCCTTAGCTTCACTCATTAAGAAATATGCCGATCGTGACGCCTACTACGTGGCAATGACGTACGCCTATCGAGGTGACCGCGATCTGGCACTTCAATGGCTCGAACGGGCGTACAACCAGAAGGACGTCAGCCTCGTCGAAATCGTCGGCGAGCCGTTGTTCAACAATCTGATGGGTGATCCTCGATTCGAGGCATTCCTGCGCAAGATGAATCTGCCGGAGTAGCTGCGCTGAGACGCTTTTATTCTGTCGTTGGCGTTCCCGAAAGCCGACAGTCGTAACCGTCAGCTCGGGGTTGTCGAAACCCGCCTATTCAATAGCCAAGCGACGGCGGCGGGGCAGGCCCGCGCCAGTCCAAAAGCTCACCAGGTAGCAGGCGAGAGCGCCTGCCAGGCATGTCGGCATTCCGGCGCGAAGAGAGACGATTGCATGACCGCATGACCTTCTCAGTGGTTGAGCTTGACTCCGTTATTCCTCGGCCTCGTCATCTTCATCGGAGCCCGCCACTCCCGGAGTCTTCCGGCCGACGGTGACTTCCTCGCGTACGAGGGTGCCGTTGGGTCCGGTCCAGATATTCTGGAATTGAAACACCTGGCCAGTCACGAAGTACACATAGAAATCGCTTCCTAAAATCGTGGGGTCGCGCCCACGTCCGATCGCCGATGCGTAGAAAACTTTGGCGACCGGATCGCTGGCCACGTACAAAGGCTGGGCAGCGGACCATTCGAAGAGATTATCCGCGAATCTGATCCAGACCGAGTTTTGGTTCTGGGGATAGACGAGCACAAACTTGTGTAAGGCCTTCGCGAAACGTACCTGGGGTGTGGCAATGTAGTTGCCCGGCTGCGTGACGACAAAAGTTGAATTGCCACCGATTCCGGGTTCCGTGAAAAAGTCGCTTCTCGATGCAGCTCCGGCTGCAGACGGTCGATAATATTTTTTGAAGACTGGCGCCTGACCATTGAGCACGGCATCGATGAAGTCCTTCTTCGTGACCCGCGCAAGGCTAAACCCCGAAGGAGAATTGGGGATGACGCGGTCGGAGAACAGACAGTAGATATAAGTCTGTTCGCGATCCGCGCGGGAATCGGCAACTGGATAACCGTTGTCATCGGCTTCGACGAGTGCGCCGTCGGCCGTGACGCTCAGGCCCGTCGCGGCGGTTTCGTCCAATGTGGAATGCGGTGAGAGGATTTCGCCGATTTTGACGAAACCGTTGCCTTGATCACGGGACACGGCGAGAGCCGACACGCCGTAGAACGGTAAGCCCTTCCCCGCATCAGGGTGATATTCACCGTGGTAGAGCAAGATCAAAAGCGGGATTTCGTCGTTTCCGCGATCGATAATGCCCTTCAGGCGATACTCGGGGCGGCCGAGCACATAGATCGGGCCGCCGCCCGCATAGTCACGGTCGTAATCGCCGTCGGGTGCGGGCTGCAATAGCCCCGATTTCATGGATGGCAGCGGACCGCTCGGGCCTTTTATTGCCGGAGCGAATTGATCAAGCGTTCCGGCCGAAACATACTCGCCATTTGGCTGGGTGGCTTGATTCAGCCCTGTTCCAGGTGCGAAAAACAGGTATTGGGAACTGTCCTGCGTCCTAATGACGCCAACCGGCATATCGGGGTAATAAAACAGATCATCGTTCAGCCGGTCCCGCTTTGTCCAAATGCTTGTTAGCGGACCTGTCGTAAAAGCAGGCGGCGCCGGAGCAACAGCTTCGCCAGAGGGAGTCCTCGGAGTTTGTGCGTGCGTGACGTGCATCAGTGCAAAGCTCACCAGACATAACGTTGAAAGGCTCGATTCGCTGGGTGACTTCATGGGGCGGGCCGGCCACAGTGGATGGGTAATGGCCATCAATATAACGGCAGATACATTGACGGATCATTGCGAAACACCGCTTGCCGGTCCTCCAGGCGCCAGGTCCGATCCGGTGTGCACCTTGGGGATCGAAGATATGGCGCGGCGGCGGTAGGTCCGCGGTTGTCTGTTACCGCCAAACCTCTAAGCGTGAGCGATCGGGATTGGGCCTACCTCAAAGCGCTGTACCACGTCCGGCCAAGTTCCGTATTGCAGACCGACCTGATCAATCAAAGCATGCTGCGCAACATTAACCGTTGATTCGCCCCGACGCTGGCCCGGTGTCGCAGGGAGTAGAGTTCTAAAGGTGCGCTGGTGCCTGTACTCGTTTTTGAGAAGGTTCACGATTTCCTTGCCCGGTAGCGGTCGTTCGCCGTAGACGGCTTGGGTCGCGACCTGCCGAATGCCGCCGGTCCCGGCTTGGTCGCGGTGAATGGCAGGATTGGAGATGCAAATCGGTCAGCAGGCGGCCCATTACTGGCCGGTCGCCGTGTTGAAATGGCCGCCCTGAAGCGGACGGCGAAGCCGCCCCAAATCCGCCCCTCTCATCGCAAACTTGGTAGTAAATCAGGTTGAAGCGAGCACGGAGACGCGCGACGCAGGTGATGTTCTGACAACGATCCATGCCGAATCTGCGAATCTGCAGACTGTAGACAGGCTGGTTCGGCTATCTGCCACTTTACAGGTAGGTTTCCGATCTTGTAAGAAATAAGGAGGGTGATAGCGTCGCGTCTAAGTTTGACCAAAACGAAGTGACGGAAATATCACGAAGGGACACGCCATGACGCAGTCATTCCAGTCAGTTGCATTGTTAGTGGGCTCACTAATCGGTGTTGGAGGGGCGGCATACGCGCTGCCGCCGGACATAGTGGGGAGCGATTCAGTGGGCAACACCGCTATGGGAGGGAGCGTGCTCCAGTCCATAACTACAGGGGGCTTCAACACTGGTGCGGGCGACGAGGCGCTCTGGCTGAATAACACCGGTTACTCGAACACCGCCGTTGGGTTCCAAGCGCTGACATTGAACACGAGCGGCTATGGAAACACCGCCATCGGATACGCCCTCTGGCGCAACACGGTTGGTAACAACAATACCGCAACGGGAACATACTCTCTACTTAACAACTCGACAGCCAACAACAACACGGCAATAGGAGCCTACTCCCTCGTGAATAACACCACAGGTGAAGGCAATACTGCATCGGGCTTCAACAGCCTTCACAACAGTGGCGTTGCAAATTACAACACAGCTACCGGGATGAACGCACTTTGCGGAAACAGTACCGGCAGCTACAACACCGCCACCGGCGCCTTTGCGCTTGCGGGCGGAGACCCGCAGAACGTGTTCCCGTTTCCTAGTTGTCCGGCCTCCACTGGCGACGGCAACACTGCTACCGGAGCGCAAGCGCTCACCAGCAACACCAATGGAAGCGAAAACGCTGCGTCGGGATATCAGGCACTGTATTCCAACACGGATGGCAACAACAACACCGCCTCTGGAGTTCAGTCACTCTATTCCAATACGAATGGCGACAGCAATACCGCATCAGGGCATCAAGCGCTTTACTACAACACGAGCGGGTACCATGACACCGCCTACGGTGCCCACGCACTCCTATCAAATACGACCGGCAACCTAAATACCGCTGTGGGGTTCGACGCGCTCTACTCCAATTCGAATGGCTCCAATAATATCGCGCTGGGTATGAGTGCCGGCTACAACTTGACCACTGGGAGCAACAACATCGATATCGGCAATGAAGCTAATGCGCGTGAAAGCGGGATCATTCGCATCGGCACGGCGGAGACGCAGATAGCGGTGTACATCGCAGGGATCGAAAACGCCAAGGTGACCGGCAGCGCCGTCTATGTCACATCGAAGGGGCAGCTCGGGGTGCTGGCCTCATCTGAGCGTTACAAGACCGCAATTCAGCCGATAGGTTCGCATAGCGAAAAACTGCGACAGTTGCGGCCCGTGAGCTTTCACTTGAGGAGCGATCCTAAGGGCGCAGTTCAATATGGTCTAATCGCTGAAGAGGTCGCAAGGGTGTATCCCGAACTCGTGATCCGTGATGAAGCTGGAAGTATCCAGGGCGTCCGCTATGACGAACTCGCGCCGATGCTGCTGAATGAAATGCAACAGCAGCAAATAAAGCTCGCGGAGGTTGATGATTTGAAGCAACACATAGCGACTCAAGATCAAAGAGCCGCAGCCCAGGACGCGGAAATCAGCGCGCTCAAGGGGCAACTGGCCGAGATGCACGCCGCACTCATCGCGTTACATTCCACGGGTCAACTCGTCGCACAACGTTAGTGCCGATTCGCCAACCCCCGGCCTAATGCCGGGGGCATTGGGCGTCCCGGGAGCTGCCGGTCGCATCAGGCCGCTTGGGGTCGAGGCCGTGTCAAAACGGAGTTTTCACACACCCTCGGTCGAGACCGGAAGCAGAGCCTTCACCGGCGACCACCGGTCACCTGCGGACGGCGACCTTGCCGGAATCGCCGCCACTTAGCTGCCATCGGCGGCGCAGTGTTTGTGCTTAGCCGAATCGCTGCCGCAATCTAAATTCCGTCGCAGGAGGTGGAAAGAGGCGGGTTTTTATACAGCTTCGTCAGAAAATGGAAATAGCCGCCATTACGACGGAAGGCATGACATGAGCCCGCTGCGCCGTTCTTCCGCGGCAGGCTACTACCGTGGATCGTCACTGAGAGAGATCGCGCGCGCCGGGCACTGGCTGACGGCTTGCCGCACCGAATCCTCGAGTTCCGGTGGCACCTCGCTGACCAGCACGATGGCGTAGCCGTCGTCGTGTAGTTCAAACACGTCGGGGCAGAGCCCCAGGCAGACCCCGAAACCGGCGCATACGTTCGCGTTGACATGGACTTTCATCGTGAACCACCCGACACCGGGTCAAACTCCAAGTTGATGTGAGTCAATCCGCGCAATATGAAGGTTGGCAGATAACTGTAGCGTCGTGCGCCGGGCGACCCATGGACTTTCTCGGAGATGCGAATGTCGCTGGTCCGGTCAAACATCCGGTTGAGGCTGACGACCGTCTCCGCCCGCGCCAGGGGGGCGCCAGGACAAGCATGACGGCCGCGGCCGAATGCAACATGTAACCGGGCGTTCGCCCTGTCTATCTGGAACTCTCCGGGGTTTTCGAACTTGCGGGAATCCCGGTTGGCGGCGCTGTTCGAGATATACAGGAAGGTTCCGGCCGGAATGTCGACGCCGCCGACCTTGGTCGGCCTTTTCGCCAATCGGAAGTCGCCCTTGACGGGGCCCTCCATCCGCAGGCATTCCTCGACAAAATTGGGGATGAGACTGCGATCCTTGCGAAGGCGTTGCTGGAGGTCGGGGCGCTCGCCGGCCACTTGGAAAGCGTAGCTGAGCAGTCGCACAGTGGTTTCCTGCCCGGCGGCGAACAGGTTAGCGGCAACCCGGGCGACATCGAGGGGCTCCGGCACCAAGCCGTCGGGAAAGATGGCTGCCGCGAGCTTTGTGAGAATGTCCCCTTTAGGGTTGCGACGACGGTCCTCGATATACTTCGAGAAGGTATCGTAAAGCCACGCCAGCGGCGAGTGCTCGACCTTGCCCTCGTTCACGCCGCCTACCCCGGCTCCGCCACTCTCCTGTTCCTGGCGTATAAGTTTCTTCCGGAACTGCACTCGATCTTCGGGTGGCACGCCCAACAGATCGGAGACGACGAGCACGGCGAAAGGCTGGGCGTAGTCGCCCATGAACTCGCACTCGCCACGGGAGATGAAGCTGTCGATCTGCTGCTCGGCCAACTTCCACATGAAGTCCTCATTTTCCTTGAGGCGCTTTGGGGTGATTAGAGCCATCAGCAACGCCCGGTGGGCAGTGTGCTTCGGCGGATCCAGGGTCGGGAGCTGATCGCTGAATGGCGTTTTGTCGCGGTAGGCTTCAATTAGCTCGGAAATGTCCTCGTTTTCGTGTCCTTCCAGGGGAATGGCGCAGCCCGCAAACGGTCCAGTGGTCGACATGCAGGAGGAAAAGCGATCGGGATCGTTGTAGATCTCGAGGGCTTCGTCGTAGCCCGTTACCATGACGATGCCCTGATGCGGCTCACGCAGTACCGGAGACTGCTCTCTCAGATAGTCAAAATAGGAGTACGGATCGTTCACGAACCGGTCGCTGCGGAAGAAATCGTACTTTTCAAACTCGTGATACTTATCGTTCATATTGTCTCCCGCCTTCGAGCTTCTGCCGGCGGCGGAAGCGTTTACGACCAATAGCCAGGCTTGCCTGAGATAGTTCGGGGGGCACTGGATGGGCGCCGTCGACATGCCCACTTTTCACAATCGGCTGAAAGCCCAGAGGACATTGCTGGGAGTGTAATTAAACAAGTGGCGCGCTTCAAACATCCTGTGATCACAGTTTTTAAACTTTGGTGGCTTTGCTCACACGTATCAATTTGGTGAGTTCTAGGCAATGCCCCCACTCATCGCCTTAGCGCAGCGCGTGCCGCGCGATGATGTCGGCCACCGCGCCCGTCAGCCGCTTCGCATACTCGATGTGCAGGAACTCGTTCGGTCCGTGCGCGTTCGAGTGTGGTCCGAGCACGCCCGTCACCAGGAATTGCGTGCTCGGAAATCGCTCTCCCAGCATTGCCATGAAGGGGATCGTGCCCCCGACACCCATCGCCATGGCTTCCTGACCGAAGTATCGCCGCGAAGCCTCCGCGACGGCGCGCTCGAGCCACGGCTCGATCCGCGGCGCATTCCAGCCGCGATTCTCCCCCGAGGAAAAGGCGACCCGCGCGCCGTATGGCGGATCGGTCATGAGTGTGCGGCGCACGGCCTCGGCCGCCGCGGCGGCGCTCGCGGTGGGCGGCAGGCGAAACGAGAGCTTCACCTTGAGGCGCGGCGCAAGCACGTTCCCCGCGTTACTCACGCTCGGTAGCCCGTCGAGCCCGGTGACCGTCAAAGTCGATTTCCAGGTGGAGTTCTCGAGCAGTACCGCGGGATCCTCTGACATCGCGTGCACGCCCGGCGCGAAGGGCATACGCGCCGCCACCGAGCGCCCGAGGAGCCGTGCCGTCGCCTCGATCTCGCGACGGCGGTCGGGCGGCGTGTCGGCGCAGAGCTCCGCGAGGCGCAGCTCGCCGCTGTTCGCATCCGACAGGCGCGAAAGCAGCACGCGCAGGACGTCGAAGCACGAGGCGGCGATGCCGCTGCCTGCGCCGGAATGCACCCCTTCGGTGAGCACGTCGATCTCGAGCGTGCCCACGATGTTTCCACGCAGCGAGGTGGTGAGCCATAGCCGCTCGTAATCGCCAGCCTCCGCGTCGAGGCACACCACGAGCGCGGGGGTGCCGATGTCGGCGGCGAGCGCCTCGACGTGCGCCGGCAAATCGACGCTGCCGCTCTCCTCGCACGCCTCGATCAACACGACACAGCGCGCGTGCGGGATGTTCTGCGCTTGCAGCGCCGCAATGGCCGTGAGCGAGGAGAAGATCGCATACCCATCGTCCGCGCCGCCGCGGCCGTAGAGCCGTCCGTCCCGCAGCACCGGCTCCCAGGGGCCGAGACCTTCTTCCCAGCCGGTGAACTCCGGCTGCTTGTCGAGGTGACCGTAGAGCAGGATCGTGTCGCCCCGCGTGTCACCGCGAGCCGGCACCTCCATGAATATCAACGGAGTGCGGCCCGGCAGCCGCGAGATCCGCAACGTGAGTCCCGCAATCGGCTGACGGCGGCACCAGTCGGCCATGAGCTCGACCGCGCGCTCCATGTGGCCGTGCCGTTCCCAGTCGGGATCGAACAGCGGGGATTTGTTCGGAATGCGCACGTACTCACAGAGCTCGGGAACGATGGATCGATCCCACACCTCGTTCACGAATCGCGAGACTTCAGATGCATTCAAGCTCATGACCGTTCTCCTTCGGGCTGCAGGCGACCGAGCTCTGCACCGTGCCGACTCCGTACCGATAAACATTTTGCCCGCCCCGATAAGCCGTGACGATGAGCGCGGCAGTAATCACCCACAGGATGACCAAGAACGTGCGGGAGGGACGCGATTTCGGATCCGCGCCCGCACCGCGCCACACCGCGAGCAGCACGAGCGCGGCGCTGGTGAAAATCGCCCACTTCACGTGCAGCCCCACGGCCGCTCGCGCCGCCGGCGCGAGCTCGAGACTCGCCACCGCGGCGAGTCCCGTGCCGAGGGCAAACAGCGCGCCGAGCGCCCCCAGGCACAGATTCCACGTTCCTACCACGGCGAGGGTCGCACCCTGACGCTCGGGCGGTGCCACACGCGCCGCGCTCAGCGCGAGCGCACCCGTCACGGTGAGCGCCAACGGGAAGTGCACGGCCATGGGGTGCCATTCGGGCAACGGGATCACACGAGTCTCGCCCGCCACCATCGAACGGTGTCCTTGAGTCCCTCATCGAGCCGCCAGCGTGGATTCCAGCGCACCTCCTCGCGCAGCCGGCCGATATCCGGCACGAGCACGGCGGGCTCACCCGGCGGCGCGGCACGCGCGCCGAGCTTGAGAAGATCGGGGCGACCGATCTCACGCGCCAAACGCTCGAGCAGCTCGGCGATGGCAATCCGATCGCCCGAGCCGACATTGACGGGCCCTTGCACAGCGCTCGCGAGAAGCGCCGCGAACGCCGCGCCCACGTCCTCGACGTGCAGGAAGCTCCTGATCTGCCGGCCGTGTGTACAGCGCGCCTCGCGGCCCGCGAGCAGGTTCACGATCACCGAGGCGATCAATCGGTCGCGGTGCTCGCCGGGCCCGTACTGGAAGAATATCCGGCCCCACGCCGTCGAGATCCCGTGAGAGCGCCCGTACTCCTCGAGCGAGCGCTGCATGGCGATCTTGCACGCGGCATACGGCGTCACCGTTCCCGCCGCGTCAGCGAGCGGGCTCGAGCGCTCATGGCACACCTCGACGCGCGACCAGTCGTATTCGGCGCAGCTTCCCGCCATCACGGCGCGCACTCCGCCGTGTCGGCCGAAGGCCGCGAGCAAGTGCCGCGAAGCGCTGAGCCAGCGATAGTTCTCCTCGCTCTGCCAGTAAAGGCCGGGCGTCGCGACCCAGGCGAAGTGCAACAGGTGCGTCGGCTTCGCCGCATCGAGGAGCGCATCGACTGCGAGAGGATCGGTGAGGTCGGCATGCCGCACCTCGATCTCGGGGAGCACTGCGCCCGCCCGGTCGAGCGCGTCCGGGCGCGGCGAGAGGACGGCGCACACCTCGTAGCCTGCCGCACGCAGGGGCTCGAGGCTCGCGCGCCCGATGAAGCCGGCTGCTCCCGTCACCAGGACCCGTGGCCGTGCCATGCATCAGGCTCCGAGCAGCGGATACGCGGCGTCGCGCGCCGACACGCTGGAGGGCGCCATCGGCCACGAGATGCCGATGGCCGGATCGTTCCAGCGCACGCCTTTCTCGAAGCCGGGGACGTACGCTACCGAGATCATGTACAGCACCTCGGTGTCATCGCGCAGCGTGATGAAGCCGTGGGCCAGCCCCTTCGGGACGAAGAGCGAGCGATGGTTGACGGCGCTGAGCTCGACGCCGAACCAGCGGCGCAGAGTCGGCGAGTTCGGACGCAGATCCACGATGACGTCGTAGATCGCCCCGGCGGTGCAGCGCACGAGCTTGTCCTCGGCATGCGGCTCGGCTTGATAATGCATGCCCCGCAGCGTGCCGCGCCGTGGGTTGAACGATACGCTCGATTGCGGCATGAGCGTCGTCAAGCCGCGCGCGGCAAACTCTTCCGCGCAGTAACTGCGGGCGAAAAAGCCGCGCTCATCCTCGAGCCGATCCAACTCGATCGTGTAGGCGCCCGCGAGCGGTGACTCCTGGAACTTCACGGATCGACCGCGACCTGCGGTACCGCAGTGACGAAGCGCCCGCCCCAGACACGAATGCCCGCGAGCTGGCGGCGGATCTCGTGCTGGAGGTTCCACGGCAGGATCAAGACGTAGTCTGGCCGGGACTCCATCAACGCCTCGGGCGAAACGACCGGGATGTGGGTACCGGGTAAGAGCTTGCCCTGCTTGTGGGGATTCAAGTCCGCGACCAGAGCAATGTCTTCGCGCGTGACCGCGCAAAAATTGAGGAGCGTGTTTCCCTTGGCGGCGGCGCCGTAGGCGGCCACCCACTTCGCTTCGCGTTTCGCCCGCGCGAGAAAATCGAGCAGCGAGCGCCTGCAGGCCTGCACGCGGTCCGCGAAACGCCGGTAGGTGTCGAGCTTGTCGAGACCGGCCGCGGCCTCCTGTGCGCGTAGCCGTCGCAGCGAATCCGTGAGCTCCGCGCGTTGCGTATGCGATGCGAAAACGCGCAGCGATCCGCCGTGCGTCGGTAATTCCTCGGCATCGTAGACGAAGAGACCATGCCTCGAGAACACGTGCTCGACCGCGGTGAGCGAGAGGTAGGAATAATGCTCGTGGTAGATCGTGTCGAACTCCACGTGCTCGATGAGCTTGAGCAAGTGCGGGAACTCGATGGTCACGGTGCCGCGAGGCTTCAACAGCGCCGCGATGCCGGCGACGAAATCGTTGAGCTGCGGGACGTGTGCGAGTACGTTGTTGCCGACGATGAGATCCGCCCCGCGGCCCTCGCTCACGAGTTTGCGGGCGAGCGTTTCGCCGAAGAACTCCACCAGCGTCGGCACGCCGATGCTCTCTGCCGCGCGCGCGACCGTGTCGGACGGGTCGATGCCGAGCACCGGGATCCCCATCTTCAGAAAGTTCTTGAGCAGATAGCCGTCGTTGCTCGCGAGCTCGACCACGAGGCTCTCCGAGTCGAGATTGAATCGGCGGCGCGCCATGTCGGCGTAGCGTTCGGCGTGCGCCAGCCATTCCACGGAGTAAGAGGAGAAGTACACATAGTTGCCGAAGAGCTCCTCCGGTGCCACGTCGTAATCCACCTGCACCAGCTTGCACACCTCGCATACCTTGGCGCGCAGGGGATAGCGCTTCTCGCCCGCCGCCTCGGCAAGGGATGCAAGGAAGGCGTTCGAGGGCGGCTGCATGCCGAGATCCGCCATGGTGATGGTCAAGCGGCCACCGCACGAGCGGCACGCGGTCACCGGCCCCGTCATCGCCGTCTCAACCGAGCCAGCGCTTCCACGGCGCGGCGCCCGACTCCCACAAGGCATTGAGGTGCTGCTTGTCGCGCAGCGTGTCCATCGGTTGCCAGAACCCCAAGTGCACCCAAGCGGCGAGCTGACCCGTGGCTGCCAGGGTTTCCATGGGTTCTTTCTCCCACACGGTGTGCGCACCGTCGATCAGCTCGAGAACGCTCGGCTCGAGCACGAAGAAGCCGCCGTTGATCAGTCCGCCCTCGGCTTGCGGCTTCTCGGCGAACGAGAGCGCCCGTCCGCCGTCGACCACCACCCGGCCGAAGCGCGCCGGCGGACGCACGCAGGCGACCGTCGCCTTCAGCGCCCGCTCCTGATGAAACGCGATCTCCGCGGAAATATCGATGTTCGCGAGCCCATCGCCGTAGGTCATGCAGAACGGCTCGTTGGGGTGCAGATACTTGCTCACCTGCAGGAGCCTTCCGCCGGTCATGGTCTCCTCGCCGGTATCCACGAGCGTGACTTTCCACGGCTCGCTGCGGCAATCGTGGTACTCGACTTGGTTGCCGGACATGTCGAAAGTCACGTCCGCCTGATGCAGGAAGTAGTTCGCGAAGTACTCCTTCACCACATAGCCCTTGTAGCCCAAGCAGACGATGAACTCCGTCACGCCGAAGGAGGCATAGAGTTTCATGATGTGCCAGAGAATCGGTCGGCCGCCGATCTCGAGCATGGGCTTCGGCCGCGTGCTCGACTCCTCGGCAATGCGCGTGCCCTTGCCACCCGCGAGAATCACGCACTTCATTTGTGCCGGGCACCGCTGTGCCGGGCGCCGGCGCGAGAGGCGCCGAGGGATTGGTATTGCGCGATCTGCGCTTCGGAAAATCTCAACATGTCCTCCCCCGCCGCATGCGCACGATACCAGTCCGCGGTCCAGAGCAGCGCTCGGTCGATGTCGAGCCGGGGCCGCCAGCCGAGCGTGCGCTCGGCGAGGATCGAGGACAGCGTCAAAGCCCGCGCCTCGCTCGGGTGCGCGGAGCGATCGGGCTGCCAGCCCGGCTTGCCGCCGAAGCGGGCGCTGAACGCCTCGACCACCGCGCTCACCGTGGAGAAGGATGCCGCATCGGGCCCGAAATTGACAGCGCGCGGCGTGCTGTCCGGCGCACAGACCAGCGCCTGCGCGAGCTCGAGGTAGCCGTCGAGGGACTCGAGAACGTGCTGCCAGGGACGCACCGCGTCCGGGTAGCGCAGGCTCACCGGCCGGCCGGCCTCGAGTGCGCGCACGCAATCGGGGATCAATCGGTCGAGCGACCAGTCGCCGCCGCCGATCACGTTGCCCGCGCGTGCCGTCGCGACGGGCGCCCCGTGCGCGAAAAAGCTGTCGCGAAAACTCTGCGTCAGGATCTCGGCGGCGGCCTTGCTCGCGCTGTAGGGATCGTGGCCGCCGAGCCGATCGTCCTCCTCGAACGCTCGCCCTGTGCCCTTGTTCTCGTAGACTTTGTCGCTGGTCACGACCACGACGCACTCGAGATGCGCGAGCGTCCGGCAGGCGTCGAGGAGTGCTCCCGTGCCGAGCACGTTGGTGGCGAATGTCGCGAGCGGGTCCGCGTAGGATTCGCGCACCAGCGCTTGCGCGGCGAGGTGAAAGACGACTTGCGGATCCGCCGCCTCGAGCGCCGCGCGCAGCCGCGCGGGATCGCGAACATCTGCGATGATCGAGGACTCATCGGCACGCGCGTCGGCACGCGCGTCGGCACACACGATCTCCCAGAGGCTCGGCACGGTGACCGGCGCGAGTGCGTAGCCCGTGAGACGCGCGCCCAAGGCCCGCAGCCAGAGCCACAGCCATGCCCCCTTGAATCCTGTGTGCCCGGTGACAAAGACTCGACGGCCCTGCCAGAAATCGCGCGCCGATGGATCCGGTTTGCTCACTGGAATCGCGGCTTCAATGCGCGCTCGATTGCCAGTAGGACTTCAGCGCGCGCAGCGACGGCCGCACCCGCGACAGACCGAGCTGCGCGCCGATGCGCACCTGGAAATTCAAAATCCCGCGTAACCGCTGCACCATGAGGAACACGTCTTTGTACTGCCCGCGTCGCTGGGTCGCGTAGGCGATTTTCAAAGCATCGCACACCACGGCGAGCGGCAGCTTGTAAATGCGCGAGCGTGCGGCGAACGGATCGCGCGCCTGCGCGCGGAAGGCGGCATTGCGGCCGAGGAGCCACGTCGCGGTACGCTCCATGATGAAGATCTTCATCTGCACATCGACGCTGCCGCGATAGGCAGTGGGCGCGCGCAGCTCCTCGCCGAGCCGGTCGGCGGGGTCTTCCGCGATCGCGAACAGCCGCTCGTTGACCTCGAGCCACGCCCGCCAGAACCGGGGCTTCGCGACGAAGTAATTCGAATGCACCGTGTTGCGCGAGTCGGAGACGAGCTCATCGAGGTGCCCCGCCGGATCGAGACGCGCGAAGAAGCGTGCAGCGACTCCCAGGAGCCCGGGGTGCTCGGACTCGCCGTGCTCGAACACGTTCCAGTAGTAGGCGCTGTTGTGAATGCTCGGACTGAACAGGAAGACGTCGGTTTCGGGATCGGCGCGCTCGATGAAGTCGCGCACCTGCGCGGCGCTCAGGTTGGTCTTCAAGCGGAACTTCGGCGACAGAAACCCGTAGAACGCGTTCTCGTCCAGATGCGCCTCGCGCAAGAACTTGCGCATGGGCCAGTATTCGTACCAGTCCGGCCGCTCGTTCGAAGAGTTGTCCAGGACCAGAAACCCTGGATCGAGCGCCACGCGCGGCGTGTAGTGATTGAGGATTTGATGAACATGCACCGCAGGCATGCCGACAAGGATACCGCAGGCGGCTCTCGGGTGGCAGCGAGGTCAGGCCGCGGCGAGGCTCGTCACGGCTCCGCGAGGCGCGCAAGCACCGCGAGGTATTGCGTCTGATACGTGCGCATCGAGTAGCGCCGCGCAACATGCGCGTGGCCGTTCGCGCCGAGCCGGCCGCGCAACGCCGCCGAAGTGATCAGCCGCTCGAGATTGCGCTCCCACTCGAGGTCTCCCGTCGCATGAAAGCCGTTGAACCCGTCGATCACGGCCTCGGTGTTGGCGCCGACCGGGGAGGCTACGCAGGGGAGCGAGGCCGCCATGTACTGCAGCAATTTGAACGCGCACTTGCCGCGCGACCAGGCATCCTCCGTGAGCGGCATGACGCCGATCTGGGCGGCGGCGAGCGCGGCCGCCTCGGTGGCCTCGCTCCAACGGACGGGCTCCAGGTTGATCTCCGGCCAGTTCGGAAAACGCGAGCAAATCACGCGCAACTTGAGCTCCGGATGCCGCACCGTGAGCCTGCCGAGAGCCGGGCGAATCATCTCGAGGTAAGTGAGGTTTTCCGGGCTTCCGATCCAGGCAATGGTCACGGGACCGTCGATGCCCGCCGCGCTCGGCTGATACGCCGCGATGTCGATCGAGGTCGGCAATATCTCGACGGCGTGCGCCGCGGCGCGCGCGACGCCCGCCAGCACCTCGTTGCCGGCCGCCACCACATCCACCGCGCGGCAGGTCGCCGCAAACTTCTTGCGCCGCCAGAGTGAATCGTCGGCCGGCTCGCCGAGGCGGCGCGGCTTGCGGACGTAAATCGCATCGTCCACGTCGAACACTCGCTTGTGGCTGACCGTAGCGAAGAGCCGTGCCTCCATCGCACTCAGCTTGATCTGGTGGAGCACGACGACATGGGCCCAACGAAAGAGCGCGCGCCGCTCCCAGGTCCGCAGCCCGTAGCGGCCGCTCGGAAAGCGCTCCGTACGCACCGCCCATCCCGCGCATTCGAGCGGCCGCACGAGACTGCGCATGCGATGCCGGAAGGAGGGTTGATCGAGGTCGTAGCCGAGTAACACGATGTTCGGCATGCGTTGGCGCTCAGCTCCGCTGCACGAAATTCGCGAGCGCGCCGAGAGCGACCTCGATGCCGTCCGCAAGCTCGAGTTGCGCCGCGCGGCGTGCGAGGGCGGCGCGCGCCGGCTCGTCCTCGAGGAGCGCGCGCGCTTTAGTTTCGAGGTCCGCGGCGACCGGCGCCGCTTCGATCGCGACCCCGGCGGCCGCACAGCAGCGGATACGCTCGCGCTGATCGAGTGCGATCGGGGCGGCCACGCAGGGCGCCCCGCACGCGATCGCCTGCAATAGCGTGGATCCGCCGTTCGCGATGATGAGCCTCGCGCCCCGCATGAGCGCCGCGAGATCGCTCTGCGCAAGCGCATCGACACAGCGAAGCGCTGGGCTGCTCGCACCGGCGCCGGTGCTCGGCGCGCCGCCGCTGCCCGCCATCGGGCCCACGAAGGTCGTTGCGAACCCTGCCGCCGCGAGGTTTCTCGCCGCGCCCAGAAATTGCGCGGTGGCATCGTGGGCGCCCGGATGTCCCGTGCCCCCGCCGGGTATCACGACTATGCCGCTCGCGGCGCCCGCATCGGGCCCGGCCGCGCTTGCCGTCGTCTCCTTCGCGCCGCGCGCCATGATCACATCCAGATAGCGCACGACGGGGCGGCCCAGGAGCTTGAGCTTCGCCCGCTCCAGGAGCCCGAGACCGCCGGCGATGAGCTTCGGGTAGGCGATCCAGTGCTCGTCGATGAGGCGCATCCAGGAGAGGCGAAAGGCACGCCGCCGCTGGCGCCTGCGAGAGCTGATGAACACGACGCGGGCACCGAGCCGATGCGCCGCCTTGAGCTGCGCGCTGCGCCCGGCGTTGTCGAATATCACGACATTGGGAAGCCACGCGCGCATGAGCTCGATGACCGCTGCCGGATGAAATGTCGCCGACGAGGGCAAGAGCGTGACCGGAAATGGTATCCGGGAGACATAGGGCGCGTGCCGGCTCAACACGAAATGCACCGAGGCGTCCGGCCAGCGCTCGAGCACGGCGCTCGCAATCGCCGAGCAGCGTGCGAACTCACCCATGCCGTACGGCCCCGACACCGGTACGAACAAAATGCGCAATTCCTGCTCAGCCAAAGGCCGTGAACCATCGATCGAGCACCAGGAGCGACCATGCCCGGCGGAACTCGGGGCCCACCGAGCGCTGCAGCACGCCACGCTCGCGCAGGCGCGCAACGGCCTCGTGCAACACGCGCGGATGTGACTTGAGCCAGCGATGCACCGGCAACCCGAACCCGGATTTGGGCCGGTCCAGATGACCGGGCGGGAGCCGCGGCTGCATCAACCGGCGCTCGAGCAACTTGCCGCGCCGGTGGCGCCGGTCGACGAGGAGGGCTGGATCGACGCTCAGCATGAACTCCACCAGGCGATGATCGAGCAGCGGCGGCCGCACCTCGAGGGAGTGCGCCATGCTGGTGCGATCCACCTTGGTGAGCAGCCCTTCGGCAAGGGCCGTGTGCAGATCGAGCCAGCGCAGTTGCACTAGCGCATCCTCCCCCTCTCTCCAGAATTGGCGGTAGAACCAGAGATAATCGTAGCCGCTCGCACGCCAATCCTGGGCGAGCAACTGCTCGATCTGCGCCTGCGTCATGCCGCCGAGTGCCGCCGCGAATGCCGGCAGACCCGTATAGGCGTGGCGCTGCATCGAGGCGCCCGTCCGCGACAAGGGCGGCAGCCACCTCGCGAGCGCTCGATTGAGCACGCTCGAGCGAGCGCCCACGCGCGACCAATAACGCGGATAGCCGCAAAAAACCTCATCGCCGCCCTCCCCGCTCAGCGCGACCGTGACCTCGCGGCGCGCGAACTGCGCGATGAGATAATTGGACCATGCCGCACTGTCGGCGAAGGGCTCATCGAAGATGCGCGGAATTGCATCGAGTGCTTGCTCGAAGTCCGCGGCTTGCGCGGTCATCTCGGTATGCACCGTGCCCAGATGCGTAGCGGCGGCGCGCGCGCCCGCGAGCTCGGAGCGCGCCTTGGCGTCGAAGCCGAGACTGTAGGTGTGGGGCGCTTGCAGGTACCAGGCGGTAAGCGCGGAATCGATTCCACCGCTGAGGAAAACGCCCACCGGCACGTCGGACAGGGTATGCGCCGGGATCACCTCCGAGAGCAGCGCATCGAGCTCATCCAGCGTCTCATCCGCGGTACGTGCCTTGATGGCGATCGAGGGCTCCCAGTAGCGCTCGATGCGCACCCGGCCGTCCTGCCAAGTCAGCGTGTGTCCGGCCGGCAGCTTGGCGATGCCCCGATAGATCGACTTCGGCGCCGGCACATAGCCGTGAAAGAGGTAGTCTCGCATGGCGCTCGTATCGATCTCAGGCTCATCCAGCACGACGAGCGCCTTGAGTTCCGAGGCAAACGCCACGCCGTCGGGCAGGATCCGGTAATAGAGCGGCTTGATGCCTAGCCGGTCGCGCGCGAGGGTCAGGCGCCGGGTCTGCCCGTCCCAGATGGCGAAGGCGAACATCCCGACGACCTTGGAGAGGCCCGCGGTACCCTCCCGCGCGAGAAGGTGCAACAGTACCTCGGTGTCGCCCGTCGAGCGCCAGGGTCCCGGGAGCTGGGCACGCAGCGCCGCGTGATTGTAGATCTCCCCGTTGTAGGTGAGCACCTGGGAGCCGAGCACCATCGGCTGGTCGGCGGCGTGCGACAAGTCGATGATCGAGAGCCTGCGATGGCCGAGCGCGACGCCTGGCGCGCTCCACGACCCTTCCCCGTCGGGTCCGCGGTGGCGGAGCAAGCTCGTCATGGCATTTACCGTGTCTACGCTCGCCCGTGAGCCGATGATTCCCGCGATACCGCACATGAGCGAAGTTTACGCGACCAGCCGGTGCCTCGCCCACGCCGTGCGCGATCGGCACGGTAGCCATCCGCCGGCGGTTCGTTTAGGGTTGCTGCGAGCGAAGAGGGCCCCATGCCGACACCCGCCGATGAACGCCTGCTGGAACTTCTGGAGAAGTGGCTGAAGAGTCTCGAGCTGCACGTCAAGTACGCCGGTCTCGACAGCGACAGCTACTGGAAGGTGCAGCCCTGGCCGGAGCATCAACGGCCGAGCCGCTGGATCATCGATCTGGCCGCGCAGAAGGCCGGAGCATTGAAGGCACAACTGCTGGAGCGCATCGCGAAGGGCGACACGAAATTCGCCGATTCTCTCGAGCTCATGACCTTTCTCGCGAACCTCATCGGATCCGAGCACATCGAGCGCTTCATACCGCTCGCCGAAGCGGACAAGGAGCAAGAGCTCGAGCGCAGCCCCGAGGCGCAGTCCGAGGCCCACAAGAAGGCCGCCGCGGCATCGCCGACGCGCACAGTACCCCCGGCGCGCGGCGAGTCGACCGGCACGACGAGCGTCACACGCGAGATGCCGAAGTTCGCCGCGGCGAAGCGCCCGGCGCATAAACCCGCGGCACGGGGCGCCCCGGACAGCCCCACCGCCACCCGGGAAATGCCGCATCTCGCCGCTGCGAAGCGGCGCGCTCCGGCGCCCGTGGGCACGGCCCACGTCGCGCGTACCGAACGGCGCGCGTCCGAGGCGGCGCCGGCGCGAACCTCGGCCAAACAACCTGCTAGAATCGCTCCGCCTCACGGCGCCGAGGCCGCGCGCGCGCAAGTAATTGCCGATGCGGCCCGGCTAGTGCAGTGGGGCCGGAAGTGGTATGAGCTGGCCGAGCTGATCGCTCGCATGGCGGATCGGCCGCCTTTGCCCGAGGTGAGACGGATATTGAAGGACAATAAGACGGCCATCGAAAAGAAGGCCGGCGGCGGCTAATGCAGCTGCCTTGAAGCGGGATTCACAATTTTAGGGAACCGCTTCCTCAAAACGCGCTCAAAGGCGGCCATGATCACGACAAAAAACCTATCCAAGCGCTATGGCGAGATCCTCGCCGTAGACGACCTGACCTTCAGGGTGGAGCCCGGCGAGGTGCTCGGCTTCCTCGGCGCCAACGGTGCCGGCAAATCCACGACCATGCGCATGATCGCGGGCTTCATCTCACCCACGGCCGGCGAAGTCACCGTGTGCGGCCACGACATCGAGCAAGCACCCGTCGCCGCCAAGTCCTGCATCGGCTATCTGCCCGAAGGCGCGCCGAGCTACGGCGAAATGACGGTTGCCGAGTTCCTCGACTTCATCGCCGACGTACGCGGCCTTGCAGGCGAGCGACGGCGCGAGCGGCGCGCCGTCGTGGTCGATCGCCTGGAGCTCGCGCCCGTCATCGACCAGGTGATCGAGACGCTTTCCAAGGGATTTCGGCGGCGCGTAGGCCTCGCTCAGGCGTTGATCCATGACCCCCAGGTGCTGATCCTGGACGAGCCCACCGACGGCCTCGACCCCAATCAAAAGCACGAGGTTCGGCGCCTCATCAACGAGCTCAGCAAGGACAAGCTGGTGATCGTATCCACCCACATCCTGGAGGAGGTGCACGAGGTGTGCACCCGCGCCATCATCATCTGCGAAGGGCGCATCGTGGCCGACGAGTCGCCGGCCGCCCTCGAGGCGCGCTCGCGCTATCACCACGCCGTGAGCCTGAGATTCGACCGGCGCGAGCAGTTCGTGGCGGCGCGGCACGAGATAGCCGCCCTTCCCGACATCGCCGACATCGAGGCCGATGAGCGCGAGCTGCGGCTCACCGCGATCCCGCGCGAAGGCAAGAACGCATTGCCGCCGGTGAGCGCGCTCATCACCCGGCACGACTGGGACGTGCCCGAGCTGCATCTCGAATCGGGACGGCTCGATGAGGTCTTCCGCCGCCTCACCACCGCAGCCCAAGGGGGAGCATAGCCTTGAACAAAACCTGGGTCGTCTTCCGCCGCGAGCTGAAGAGCTATTTCGCGACGCCGCTCGCGTATGTTTTCATCGTCATCTTTCTCGTGCTCTCCGCCGTGTTCACCTTTCAGGTGGGCGGCTTGTTCGAGCGCGGACAGGCCGATCTCCAGCCCTTCTTCCGCTGGCATCCCTGGCTCTACCTGGTTCTCATTCCGGCCATCTCGATGCGTTTGTGGGCGGAGGAGCGCAACAGCGGCAGCATCGAGCTGCTGATGACCTTACCGATCACGCTGTGGCAGGCAGTGGTGGGCAAATTCCTCGCGGCGTGGTGTTTCGCGGGCGTCGCCCTCGCGCTCACCTTTCCCATCTGGATCACGGTGAATTACCTCGGCAGCCCCGACAACGGCGCCATCGTCGCGGGCTACGTCGGCAGCTTTCTGATGGCCGGCGGCTTTCTCGCGATCGGCACGTGCCTGTCCGCCGCCACGCGCAATCAGGTGATCGCTTTCATCACCGCGGCACTCGTCGGGTTCGTATTCTTGCTCGCCGGGTTTCCGCTGGTGCTCGACTTCGTGCGCGGCGTGCTGCCGCAAATCCTCGTCGATGCCATCGCCTCCTTGAGCTTCTACACGCACTTCGAGGCGATCTCCAAGGGGGTCATCGACTTGCGCGATCTGGTGTACTTCGCGGCGCTCATCGTCTTTTGGCTGGCGGCGACCGCGCTCGTGCTCGACATGAAGAAGGCGGAATAGGTGAAAGCTAAACGTTGGCAAAGAACCGGCTTCGGCATCGGCGGCCTGCTGGCGCTCGCCGCGATCTTCCTGGGCGTGGTCATGCTCTCGAACCTCGCCCTGCGCGGCATGCGGCTCGATCTCACGCAGAATCGTCTCTACACCCTGAGCCCCGGCACCAAGCAGGTGGTTGCCGAACTCAAGGAGCCGATCAATCTATACTTTTATTTCTCGCGCGATGCGGCGGCCAAGCAGTCGCCGCTCATCATGCCCTACGCCGCGCGGGTGCGTGAGTTTCTCGAGGAGGTGACGGCGCGCGCCGGCGGCAAGATCCGCCTGCAAGTGGTCGATCCGCAGCCCTTCTCGGAGGACGAGGACCGCGCTGCCGAGGCGGGTCTGCAGCCGCTGCAGTCGGGCGACGGCACGGGCGGATCGCTCTACTTCGGTCTCGCCGGCACGAACTCGACCGACGGCCGCTCGGTCATCCCGGCCTTCACCCCCGACCGCGAGGAGTTCTTGGAGTACGACGTCGCCAAGCTCATTCAAGAGCTTGCCAACCCCAAGAAGCCGGTCATCGGACTCGTGAGCTCCTTGCCGATGCAGGGCCAGTACAACCCGATGACGGGGCAGACGGGCGACACCTGGCCGATCCTCTCGCAACTCGAGCAGCTGTTCACCCTCCGCACGCTCACCACCGATTTGGACCACATCGACAAGGACGTGGATGTGCTGATGATCGTGCATCCGAAGAACCTCGCGCCGAAAACGCTCTACGCCATCGATCAGTTCGTCATGCGCGGCGGCAAGATCCTCTTGTTCCTGGATCCCGACAGCGGCGCGGACACGAGCGGGCAGGATCCGCAGAATCCCTTTGCCGGCGCGGTCGCGAACCGCTCCTCCGACTTGGAGCCCTTGCTCACGGCCTGGGGCGTCGCCTACGACCCCACCAAGGTCGTCGCGGATCTCGATCTCGGGCTCGAGGTGCGCTCGAGCATGCAGGGACCGCCGACTCGCCACATCGGCATCCTCGGGCTGCGCCGCGACGACATGAACAACAAGGACGTCGATACCGCCTCGCTCGACTCCATCAACGTGGCGACAGCCGGCTTCCTGGCGCCGCGCAACGGCGCAATCACGAAGTTCGAGCCCTTGCTGATGAGCTCGAAAAACGCCGCGCCGCTGCCCGCCGCGCGCTTCGGCCCGATGACCGATCCCGCAAGCCTGCGCGATGGCTTCAAGCCCGCCGGCATACGCTACGCGATCGCCGCGCGCATCACGGGTCCCGTGTCGTCGGCCTACCCGCAAGGTGCGCCCGCCGATCAGAAACCCGCGGCTGGACCGCCGCTACCTCACCTCGCGAAGTCCACGGGCTCCGTCAATATCGTGATCGTCGCGGACACCGACATGCTCATGGATTACATGTGGGTGCAGACTCGCGAGCTCCTGGGTCAGCATATTCAGCAGGCGTTCGCCAACAACGGCGACTTCGTCGCCAATGCGCTCGACAATCTGGGCGGCTCGAGCGCGCTCATCAGCATTCGCGGACGCGCGACCTTCACGCGGCCCTTCGAACGAGTGGAGGCGCTCAAGCGCCGGGCGGACGACCGGCTGCGCGCCAAGGTGCTCGAGCTGCAGAGTGAGCTGCAGCAGACCGAGTCGAAGCTGACCGAGCTGCAGAGCAAGCGCAACGATCAGGCCTCGCTCATGCTCACCCCCGAGCAGGAGCAAGAGCTCAAGAACTTCACGGCCGAGAAGGCGCGCGTACGCAAGGAGCTGCGCGAGACGCAGCGCGGCCTCGACGTCGAGATCAATCGGCTCGACGACTGGCTTAAAGTGCTCAACATCGCCGTAGCACCCCTGGTCGTGGCCCTTGGCGGAGCGCTGATCTTGAGCTTGCGGCGCCGGCGTCGGGCGAGCGGAGGCAAGCACGCATGAACCGCGGACGATTCACGACGTTGGCGGTAGCCGCGCTCATCGTGCTCGCAGCAGGTCTGTATCTCGGATCGAGGCGCAACGCTGGCGAGCGGAGCGCCGAGGGCACCGTGTTCTTGGCGCAGCTGGCGACCGAGCTCGGCACGGTGAGCGAGATCGACTTGCAGAAGGGCACGCCCGCGCCCGGGGTCACGCTGCATCGTGGCGGGGATGCATGGACGGTGGTGCAGCGCGCCAACTATCCGGCCGATGCCTCGAAGGTGCGCAAGCTCCTGCTATCGCTGGCGGACGCCAAGATCGTCGAGGAGAAAACCTCCAATCCGGCGAACTTCCCGATCATCGGCGTCGAGGATCCCGCCAAGCCCGGCGCGGCGGGCACGCAGATCACGCTGATCGCGAAGGACGGCAAGCATAGCGTCATCGTCGGCAAGCCCACCGGAGAGGGCAATTTCGTCCGCCGCGGTGGCGAGGACCGCAGCTTCACGGTAGAGCCCGGCATTACGGCGGACGTCGAGCCGCGGGCCTGGATCGATGCGCGCCTGCTCGACGTCCCGTCGGCACAGATCCAGAGCGTCGATGAGAAACCTGCCGCGGGCGCAGGCTACGCCTTGCACCGCCTGAAGCCCGGCGAGGACGGCTTTGCGCTCGACGGCCCGCCGCCGGCCGGCCGCAAGCTCTTGGACCCCCGCGGGCTCGCGCCCTCGGCCACAACCCTGAGCGGCCTCACGGCCGACGATGTCGCAACGGCGAGCGACATCGACTTCGGCAAGCCCTCGCAAGCCGTGTTCACACTCACCGACGGCAACGTCATCACGGTCACGGGCACTGTGGCGGGGGACAAGCGCTGGGTCGAAGTGAAGAGCAGCAAAGACGCCGCTCTCAACACGAAGACGCAGAATCGCGCCTTCGAGGTGGCAAGCTACCGGTTTGACGCGATATTCCGGCCGCTGGAGCAGCTCCTCGTGCCGAAGGAGACCAAGCCGACAGCCCCGCCCGCTGCGTCCCCCGCACCCGCGCCGTGATCAGCGCGCCGCGCGCCGGCTTCGGACGGCGCTTCGCGGCGCTGATCTATGACGGCTTGCTGCTCCTCGCCTTGGCGATGCCCTACAGCTTGATCGTCGCGCTGATTCACGGGGGCGCCGTGACCGAGGCGAGCGGGCCGCTGTGGTGGTGGTCATATCGGACCGGCACACTCGCGCTCATGGGGGCCTACTACGTGCTCAACTGGACACGCAGCGGCCAGACGTTGGGCATGCGTGCGTGGCGCCTGCGTGCCGTCACCGACTCGGGCCGGCCGTTGAGCGTCGCTCGATCCCTCGCCCGATTCTGCTGGGGAATAGCGGCGTGGGCACCGTTTGGGCTCGGCGTGCTGTGGCTCTATGCCGATCCCGAACACCTCGCATTGCACGACCGCCTGTCGCGGACCCGCGTGGTCGTGTTACCGCGTTCTCGCGATCGCAATCAGCGTGCAGAGTCCCAGAACGGCGGTGGGAAGCCACCCGACCAGCACGGGGTTCAATCCGAATAGCTGCCCGCCGTTCTCGACGGTGCGCAGGATCAGAAAGAACACGACGCCGAGCATGACGCCGATGACCGTGCGCGTGCCCGCGCCCGCGGTCCGCAGCGGACCGAACACGAAGGGCAGCGCCAGCAAGGTCACGATGATTACCGCGAAAATGCGCGCCAGGCGCCCCCAGTAGTTGATCTCGTAAACGGCGGGATCGAGGCTGTTGCGGCGCAGGTGGTCGATATAGGAGCGGAGTCCCGCGAGCGTGAGCAAGTCGGGATCGGTCGCGGCGAGACTCAAAAAATCCGGATTGATGGTCGACCGCACGGTGACCTCTTTGATGACGCCGGCATCCACGTGATCGTCGCCGAAAGTGGTGCTCGCCACATCGTGCATGCGCCAGCGGCCCGGATCGGCGACCAAGATACGATCCGCGCGCTTGACGGAGCGCAGGCGATTCGATCCCTCCAGCTCGAACAGCGACACCCCTCCGAAGGATTGGTCCACTTCGCCGGTCTGCACCCTGAGGATGAGATTGCCGTCCTTCACCCATGCGCTGCTCGTGCCCGCGAAGCTGACGTCCGCAAGCTTGCTGGTGGTCTTCTCGCGCTTGGCGAACTGCGCGAGCGGCGGCGCCACGTACTCGCCGATGGCATACATCGCGAGCGACAAGGTGAGGCCCGCAAGGCCGACCGGCCAGGCGATGCGCCACACCGAGACGCCCGAGGCGCGTGTAACCACGAGCTCGCTGCCGGCCGCGAGCTGTCCGAGCCCCATGAGCGCGCCGATCAGCGCACCGATGGGCAAGAGCTCGGAGACTTGCTGCGGCAGGTTGAGCAGCGTGAAGAGGAACGCATCGCCCGCCCCGTAATCGCCGGTGCCGATGTCGCTTTGCTGGCTGATGAACAGGAACAGCCCGCCGAGCGTCAACAGCACCGCCATCACCATGATGGTGTAGAGCATCACGGTGCGGTAGAGATAGCGGTCGAGCGTGTTCACGTGCCTCGTCCCTCGCGATAAACCAGGTACAGACCGAATGCCAGGGCCAGGATATGCACCCACCAGACACCGATTGCGGGCGGTAATTGCCCCTTCTCGATCCAGACCTTGCAAGCCGATAAAAGGTTCGCGTAGATGAGGTACACGACGATGGCGAAGCCCACGCGCGCGTAGCGGCCCTGGCGCGGCCGCAGCCGGCTCAAGGGCACGGCCACCAGGGTGAGCACCATCGCCATGATCGGGCTCGAGGCTCGAAACTCGAGCTGCGCGACGTCCGACGGTGCGCTCGAGCCGAGCAGCAATCGCGTCGGCTTGGTGTCGGGATCGGTGTCGGTGCTCAACGCCTGTTCCGGCGTTACGATGGGAATCCCGTGCTCACTGAACTCGATCACGCGAAAGTCGCTGTGCCCGGGGATTCCTTCGTAACGGCGACCATTGAACAGCGTCACGAAGTGCATTCCGCTCGGACCGGCTTTCGAGTACGTCGCCGTGTCGGCGAGGGCCACCTCGATACGGTCGCCGGTCTCACGGCGCACGAACACGTTGTGCAAGACGCCCTCCGCGTCCACGCGCTCGGCGTAGAAGACGGCATCGCCGCCGCCGCTCATGAAAGATCGGAATCGCCCCGCATCGAGCTGCCCGAACTGCGCTTCCTTGGCCGCCGCCTGGCGCAGCAGCTGCGCCTCGTGGTCGGCTCGCGGGACCTGTACGAATGAGAGCCAGGCGAGCCCCGCGGCGATGGCCACGGCAAAGACCGCGAGCGGCGCCAGAAGGCGCGTGGGCGCAAACCCGCAGCCCTGCAGTGCGGTCATCTCGCTGTCGTGGTAGAGCCTGCCGAGGGCGAGAATGATGGCGAGCAAGAGGCCCACCGGAACGATGACCGAGAGGTTCATGATCGCGCCGAGCGCGATCAGATCGAGCACCATGTGCCGGCCGTAGTCGTTCTCCGCCGCCCGGCCGAGCACCTTCGATAGCTGATTCGACACCAGAATCGCCACCAGAACGCCCGTGACGGCCAACCACGTCTGCACGACTTCGCGCAGGACGTAGCGTTGAACGGTCCACTTCATGGCAACGAGCTTAGAGCCTTGGCATTAATCTAGTAAACTATTCGCAATGAAACTGTCATCCCAATAACGGAGCGGCGATATGGAATTCAAGGTGATCGTCGACGCCAAGGCGCGCAGCACGGCCGGCTGCGCCGTAGTCGGCGTCTACGACAAGGGGGAGCTCGGCGCGGCTACCCGGCACCTCGATGCCCAGCTCGGAGGCCTCATCGCCCGGCTGCATGCGGCGGGCGATTTCGCGGCCAAGCTCGGCGAGACGTTATTGCTGCCGCACCCGCAAGGCGCCGCCGCGCAGCGCGTGCTCTTGACCGGCCTCGGGCCGCGTGCCGCTTTCGGGCGCAAACAATATCGCAAGGCCCTGCAGTCGAGCGCGCAGGCCGTGCTCAAGACCGGCTCGACCGATGCGATCGTGTATCTCGCGATCGAGGACGTCCCCGCCATGGAGACGGCCTATCGCGCGCGTGCGGTCGCGGAAGTCTTTTCTGGGCAAATGTACAAGATTCCCGACTTGAAGACCGCGCCCAAGCCGAAACCGCCGAAGCTCGTGAACCTTACGGTGGCGGCGGACAACGCACGCTCGGCGAAGACCATGACCACGGGCCTCAAGGTCGGCGCAGCCATCGGCGCGGGCAGCGCGCTCGCCCGCGATCTCGCGAACCTGCCCCCCAACGTCTGTACACCGACTTATCTCGGCGAGCGCGCGCTGGCGCTATCCGGCGAGTGGCCGCGCATCAAGACCAAGGTGCTCGACGAAGCCGCCATCAAGGGCTTGAAGATGGGGGCCTTCCTCGCGGTCACGCAAGGCTCTGCACAGCCGCCCCGCCTCATCGTTTGCGAGTACCGCGGCGGCAAGAAGGACAGCGCGCCGATCTGTCTGATCGGCAAAGGCATCACCTTCGATTCGGGCGGGATATCCCTCAAGGACCCACCGGGCATGGACGAGATGAAGTTCGACATGAGCGGGGCCGCCACGGTGCTCGGCGCCTTGCGCGCGGCCGCCGAGCTCGGCTTGCCCCTGAACGTGGTCGGCATCGTGCCCGCCTGCGAGAACATGCCGGACGGCCGTGCCGTGAAGCCCTCCGACATCGTCACCTCCATGTCGGGGCAGACGGTGGAGATCCTGAATACCGACGCCGAAGGCCGGCTGATCCTGTGCGATGCCATCACCTATAGCCGCCGCTTCAAGCCGGCGGCGGTGATCGACGTCGCCACCTTGACCGGCGCCTGCATCATCGCCCTCGGCAATTACTTCAGCGGCCTCATGAGCAACGCCGACCCGCTCGCCGATGAGCTCCTCGCCGCGAGCACGCGCGCCGACGACCGGGCTTGGCGTTTGCCCATCGGCGAGGACTATGCCGAGCAGCTCAAGAGCAACTTCGCGGATTTCGCCAACGTCGGCGGACGCGAGGGCGGCGCCTGTACCGCGGCGACCTATCTCTCGAAATTCGCGAAAGACCTGGTCTGGGCGCACCTCGACGTCGCGGGCACCGCGTGGATCGGAGGCTCGCAAAAGAGCAGCACGGGCCGCCCCGTGCCCCTCCTCACCGAGTTTCTGCTCCATCGCGCCGCGCGCGTGCGCTGACCTCACGCCGTCTCGAGACTCGCGTGACCGAGCGGATCGATTTCTACGTCCTCGCGAGCGCTGCGCCCGCGGAGCGGTGGCGGCTTGCGTGCCGGCTCGCGGAGAGGGCTTATCGTGAACGATTGCGGGTCATCATCTGGAGCAGCACGGAGTCCGAGGCGAAGACGTGCGATGAGCTCTTGTGGACGTTCGACGACCGCGCCTTCGTGCCGCATCAAATCAGCCGCAGCCCGGAGCAGCTCAAGGACCGCGGCACCCCGGTGCACGTGACCCTAGCGCTCGACGGGGTCGACGACGCCGATCTTTTGGTGAATCTCGCCGATCGATTGCCGGAAGACTTGGCGCGGTTCACGCGCGTGGCCGAGATCATGGATGCCGACGAGCAGCGCCGTCGACTCGGGCGCGAACGCTTCAAGGCCTATCGCGAGCGCAAGCTCGCGCTCGAGACCCATCAGTGCCGCAACGGCGAGGACCTCTGATCGCCATGGATAAAGCCTATTCCCCCGGCACGATCGAATCGCGCATCTACGCTTTTTGGGACTCTTCCGGCTATTTCGCGCCGAGCGGACAGGGCACACCCTACTCCATCGTCATTCCTCCGCCCAACGTTACCGGCACGCTGCACATGGGGCACGCGTTCCAGGACACCATCATGGATGCGCTCATCCGCTACCAGCGTATGCGCGGCTTCGATACCTTGTGGCAACCGGGCACTGATCACGCCGGCATCGCCACGCAGATGGTGGTCGAGCGGCAGCTGAACGCCACCGGCCAGAGCCGCATCGACTTGGGGCGCGCGGCGTTCGTCGAGCGGGTGTGGGGATGGAAGGAGCAATCGGGCGGAACCATCGCACTGCAGATGCGCAGGCTGGGCGCGTCCGTCGATTGGACCCGGGACCGCTTCACCATGGATGCGGGCCTGTCGCAGGCGGTCACGGAAGTGTTCGTGCGGCTGTACGACGAGAGCCTCATCTATCGCGGCAAGCGGCTGGTGAACTGGGACCCGGTGCTGAAGACCGCACTGTCGGACCTCGAGGTGGTCTCCTCCGAGGAGAACGGCTCGCTATGGCACTTGCGCTATCCGCTCGCCGCTGGCGCAGGATTCGTCGTGGTCGCCACGACTCGCCCCGAGACCATGCTCGGCGATGCCGCCGTGGCAGTGCATCCCGAGGATGAGCGCTACCGGCACCTGATCGGGCGGCAGCTTCGCCTGCCGCTTGCAAATCGGGAAATTCCCATCATTGCCGACGACTACGTCGATCCTGCCTTCGGCAGCGGCTGCGTCAAAATCACGCCGGCGCACGACTTCAACGACTACGAAGTGGGCCAGCGCCACCACCTGCCCATGATCAATATCTTGACCCCGGAGGCTGCTCTCAACGATGAAGTGCCGGCCCCCTATCGCGGGCTCGATCGCTTCATCGCGCGCGAGCGCGTGCTCGCCGATCTCGATGCGCTCGGCCTCATCGAGCGCATCGAGCCGCATCGGCTCACGGTGCCGCGCGGCGAGAGAAGCAACGCCGTGCTCGAGCCGCTCCTCACCGATCAGTGGTTCGTCGATATCAAACCGCTCGCGGAGCCGGCACTCGAGGCCGTCGAGCAGGGGCGCATCCGCTTCATTCCGGAGCACTGGACCGCCGTCTATTACGAGTGGATGCACAAGATCAAGGATTGGTGCATCAGCCGCCAGCTCTGGTGGGGTCACCGCATTCCCGCCTGGTACGACACCGAGGGGCGCTGCTACGTTGCGCGCAGCGAAGAGGCGGCGCGCGCCAAATACGGCATCGATCCGTCGGTGGCGCTGCGCCAGGACGAGGACGTGCTCGACACCTGGTTCTCGTCGGCGCTCTGGCCCTTCTCCACGCAGGGCTGGCCGGAGCGTACCCGCGATCTCGAGCGCTATTATCCGACCTCGGTGCTGGTCACCGGCTTCGACATCATCTTCTTCTGGGTGGCCAGGATGATCATGATGGGGCTCAAGTTCGCGGGCGACGTGCCGTTTCGCGACGTTTACATCCACGGCCTCATCCGCGATCACGATGGCCAGAAGATGTCGAAGTCGAAGGGCAACGTCATCGACCCGCTCGACATCGTCGACGGCATATCTCTCGAAGAGCTGCTCGCGAAACGTACCAGCGGATTGATGCAGCCGCAGATGAAGCCGGCCATCGAAAAGGCGACGCGTCGGCAGTTTCCGCAAGGTATTCCGGCTTTCGGCACCGACGCGCTGCGCCTCACGTTCGCTTCTCTCGCGACGCAGAGCCGCGATCTGCGCTTCGACCTCGCGAAGGTGGAGGGATTTCGCAACTTCTCCAACAAGCTGTGGAACGCCGCGCGCTACGTGCTGATGAACGTCGAGGGCAAGGAGCTCGCGCCGCAGGCCGGCGCTGCCGACCCGAGCCTCGCGGACCGCTGGATTCGCACACGCCTGAAGGCGATGCTCGCGCGCGTGGACGAGGGCTTCGCCGAGTACCGGCTCGACACGGTGGCGAGCGCGCTCTACGAGTTCACCTGGAACGAGTTCTGCGACTGGTACCTGGAGCTTTCCAAAGCCGTGCTGCAGTCCGATGCATCGAGTGAGCAGGAGAAGCGTGCCACGCGGCGCACCCTCATCGACACCCTCGAAACGCTGTTGCGTGCGCTGCATCCGCTCGCGCCCTTCATCAGTGAGGAGATCTGGCAGCGGGTGCGCGATTGCGCCGGGGCGCAGGGGCACTCGATCATGGTGAGCGCGTATCCCCGCGAGGCGGATATCGAAGCGGATCCCGGCGCCGAAGCGGAGATGCGCTGGGTGATGAATTTCATCCTGGGCGTGCGCCAGATCCGCGGCGAGATGGACATAGCGCCCGCGCGGCGTCTGGACGTCGTGCTGCAGAACGCCGCCGCGGACGACTTCGAATACCTCGCCCGGAACCGCTCCTCTCTCACGCGCCTCGCCGGTGTCAGCGAGCCGCGCATTCTCGCCTCCGGCGAGCCCGCTCCCATCTCGGCAGTGGCCCTGGTGGGGCGACTCGAGATTCTCGTACCCATGGCGGGCCTCATCGATCCCAAGGCCGAGCTCGAGCGGCTGGCAAAACGCCGGCGGCGTGCCGAGAGCGACCTCGAGAAGCTCGAGGCCAAGCTCGCCAATGCAGACTTCGCCAAGAACGCGCCACCCGACGTGGTCGCCAAGGATCGCACACGCCTCACCGAGCTGCGCGCGGAGATCGAGCAGCTGGCCGCGCAAATCGCGCGGGTGAACAAATTGCAGGATTCATGAGCGGCGCGGCCGCCAGCGCACCGATCGCCGCGATCCTCGCGCAGATCAATCGCGTCATTCTCGGCAAGGAGGAGCAGATCCGCCTGTGCCTCGCGTGCCTGCTTGCCCGCGGGCACCTCTTGATCGAGGACATCCCGGGTGTGGGCAAGACGACGCTCGCGCACGCCCTCGCCCGCACACTGGGCTTGTCGTTCCAGCGGGTGCAGTTCACCAGCGATCTGTTGCCCGCGGACGTGCTCGGCGTGTCCATCTTCGAGCGTGAGACCGGTACGTTCCGCTTCCAGCGCGGACCGATCTTCGCGCAGCTCGTGCTCGCCGACGAGATCAACCGGGCCTCGCCCAAGGCGCAGAGCGCGCTGCTCGAGGCCATGGAGGAGCGGCAAGTGACGCTCGACGGGAAATCCATGGCGCTGCCCGATCCATTTTTCGTGATCGCCACCCAGAATCCGCAAGAGCAGGTCGGCACCTTCCCGCTACCCGAGTCGCAGCTCGATCGCTTTCTCATGCGCGTGCACCTCGGATATCCGGCGGCGGCGGCCGAGCGCGAGCTGCTGAGCGGCACGGACCGGCGCGAGCTCGTCAATTCCCTGTCGAGTGTGTCGAGCGTCGAGACCCTGCATGAGCTGCAGCGCGGGGTGCTCGAGGTGCACGTCGCCCCAGCCCTCCTCGACTATGTTCAGGCGCTCATCGCGCACACCCGCAGCGCCGCCGGCCTCGCAGTCGGCCTCTCGCCGCGAGCCGGCATCGGGCTGCTTCGGGCCGCGCGCGCCTGGGCGCTCGTCTCAGGGCGCACCATGGTGACACCCGAGCACGTGCAGGCGGTCTTTCCCGCCGTGGTCGAGCATCGCATCGAACAGCGCGACAGCGGTCCGGCCGCCGCCCACCGGCTGCTCCAGGCCGTTCCGGTGCCTTGAGCGAGCCTTTCACGCGGCGTCTGCGGCGCGCCTCCGTGCGACGCTTGCGCGCCTGGGCGGCCCGTCGCCACGGCGTGGACTCCCTCCCTGCGACCATCAACCGCCGGCGCATCTATATTCTGCCGACCCGCTTCGGCCTCGCGCTCGCGGCGCTGCTCGCGGCCATGCTCATCGCCGCACTCAACTACAACAGCAATCTCGCCCTCGCGTTCGCATTCTTCATGGTGTCGCTCGCGCTCGTCGCCATGCATCATTGTCATCGCAATCTTTCCGGATTGAGCGTCGACGTGAACCTCGAGGCCGACGCGTTCGCCGGCGCGGATGCCGTGTTTCATTTCATGCTGCGCAATGGATCATCGCTCGAGCGCGGCGGTCTCGAAGTGACGCTCGAGGACGAGAAACCATCGCGCGCCGCAGCGAGCGCTCCTCCGCAGAGCGACCAGCGCTTGGACCTCGCCGTCCCGGTCGCTCGCCGCGGCGTGCATCGCTGGGATCACGTCGAGATACGCACCATCCATCCCTTCGGCTGGTTTCGCGCGTGGACCTACGTGCACGCGTCCCTGACCGTATTCGCCGCGCCGGGGCCCGATGGAAGCCGCCCGTTGCCCGCCGCGACGGGTAGCGGCCATGCACTCGCGGGCGAGATGCTGGGCGAGGAGGAGTTTGCCGGCCTGCGCGCCTACTCACCGGGGATCGCTCTGAAGCACATGGCCTGGAAAGCGCTCGCACGCGGCGGCGAGGCGGCGGTGCGCGTCTACACCGATTTCGGCGCGCAACCGGAATGGCTGGAATGGTCCGCGCTCGAGGGTGTGGAGACCGAGGCCCGCCTGTCCCAACTGTGCCGTTGGGTACTCACGTGCGAATCGCGCTCCGCGCGCCCCTACGGCTTGCGACTGCCGGGCGTCGAGGTCGCACCCGGCCGCGGTCCCACGCACCGAATCAGGTGCCTGCGAGCACTCGCGCTGCACGCGCGCCCGGGCGGCCCATGAAGCGCCGGGCGTCGCCACGCACCGCCGAGCGTGAGGTCCCGTATCGAGAGCTGCGCGCCGTTGGCGCGTGCCTCGGCCTCGCCCTCGCGACGCACGTCCCGAGGCTCCCGACGTGGCTGACCGTGGTCGTGGCCGCGTGCATCGCGATGCGCCTTTTCCTCGCCGCGCGCGGCTACGCGGCGCCCAACCGGCCGGTACGGCTCGGCATTGCCGCGGCGTCGATCACGATCCTGTTCTTGCAATTACGCACATTCAACGGGCTGTCGGCCGGCACGGCACTCTTGTGCCTGGTCGCGGGGCTGAAGTTTCTCGAAACTCACGCGCGGCGCGATCTATCCGCCCTCGCGTTGATCATCTATTTCCTGTGCCTGTCGGCGCTCCTGCGCAGCGAATCGTTCTGGCTGTTGATGTACTTGCTCGGCGTCATCTGGCTCACCGGTGCGACCTTGCTGCGCCTCACGCCCTCGGCGCCCCGTCACGGATGGCCGCTCGACCTGCGGTACGCGGGACGCATCTCGGCCCAAGCGCTGCCGGTCGCCGTGGTGCTGTGGCTGTTCTTCCCGCGCTTCGATGCACCGCTCTGGCAACTGCCTTCGGAACGAGGCAGCGCACAGTCCGGGCTCAGCGATAGCATGAGCCCGGGCGACATCGTCGAGCTCGCGCTCTCGGACGAGATCGCCTTTCGCGTACGCTTCGCCGGCGCCGCGCCGCCGGCGGAGGAGCGCTACTGGCGCGGACCCGTACTGCACGACACCGACGGACGCGCCTGGCGCAGCATCGGGCCCGCTCCCGAGAGCGGGAAAATCCTCACGCACACGGGCCCGGCGTACGCGTACACCTTGAGCCTGGAACCGCATGCCTTCAACTGGCTGTTCGCGCTCGACTGGCCCGACCAATGGAATGTGCCCGGTGCGCACTTGAACTCCGACGATACCCTCGTGTCGGGCACGCCGGTGTCGCGGCCCATCGACCTCACCGCGCGTTCGCACACGCACGTACTCACGACCGACACGCTGAGCTCGACGGCGCGCCGCCGGGACACCCGCCTGCCGTCGGACCGCAATCCCCGTACCACCGCCTTCTCGGCTGAGCTGCGACGCTCGCATCCGGACGACTTAGGCTATGTGCAGGCGGTACTCGATCTGTTTCGTCGCGAAGAGTTCTTCTACACGCTCTTACCGCCGCCGCTCGGCGATGACTCGGTCGATGAATTTCTATTCGACACCAAGCGCGGCTTCTGCGGACACTACGCCTCGGCCTTCGCAACGCTCATGCGTGCCGCCGGTATTCCCGCACGCGTCGTGACCGGCTATCACGGCGGCACATACAATCCCTACGCCGGCTACTGGATCGTGCGGCAAAGCAACGCGCACGCCTGGGACGAGATCTGGATCGCGGGCCGCGGATGGCTGCGCGTCGATCCGACCGCCGCCATCGCCCCTGCCCGAGTCGAGCCCGGACTCGACGGCACGCCCGCGATCGCGCGAGGCGCCCTGGGGTTTCGCGCGCACGTGCCCTGGATCACGGATCTGCGCCTGCGCCTCGATGCGCTCGGGCAGATCTGGCGGCAACGCGTCCTGCGCTTCAATCAGCTCTCACAGTTCTCGCTCATCGAGCAACTCGGCATCGAGGAGCCGGACGCGCAAAAAATCGTCCTGGTGATGGCCGCCGGTCTGGTGCTCGCCTTTGCGTGGCTCATGTGGCAATTGCGCCGGGAGCAGCGCGCGGAACCCAAGGATCGCGCCGTCATCGCCTACGGCCGTCTATGCCGCAAGCTCGCGGCCGTCGGGCTGCCGCGCCGCCCGCACGAAGGAGCGGAAGACTATGCGGCCCGTGTCGGGCGCGCGCGACCCGATCTCGCCGCCGCTGCTGCGGCGCTGTGCGAGAGCTACTCGCAGCTGCGCTATGCGCGGGCCACCGCGCAGCACGAGCAGAATCTGGAGGAGTTCATTGCCCGTACGCGGAGCTTTCACCCGCGCCGGGCATCCAGGGTTGCCGACGGGTAGGTGGAAGAAAACTGCCCCGCGCTCGACCGCAGGTCAGGGGCGCTCTTTGGATGGCGCGCTCTGCAGGAGCAGTTTTTCGTTCAGCTGTATATGGTGCCTGCCCCCCGGTGTGCGTCAAGCACTGATCCCGACGCAATCGTCTAGTTATGGGGCAGAGCGGGCATGCGCAGCGGACGGCGCGGCGGCGGGCTGCATCCCGCCTCGCTAGCGCGGAGCTCTCGCGCTACCATGCGCGGTAAAATGATGGCCGGCAGTAACCAGAACGATGCGGCACCCGCCGCCAACGCCGAGTCCGAATCCGCGCGGCTCGCGCGGATGGCGTTGTTCGCCTTCATCCTGACCTTCATCGCCGCGCGCATCATGGTGCTTCTCATCATGGCCCGCCGCGTGCCGAACCTCTACTTCTTCCTGCGCGGCACCCATGTGCACCACCTGAACTACGGCATCTTTCTCCTCGCGGGCGTGGGTGCGTACCTGTTGCTGCGCTTGCCGACGGGCAAGTCGCTGCGCGGCGGAGCACTGGCCTACGGCATTGCTCTCGCGCTCACGTTCGACGAATTCGGGATGTGGCTGCACTTGGGCGGCAGCTACTGGCAGCGCGCGAGCGTGGACGCGATCATCGTGGTCGCTGCAATCCTCGCGCTGCTCGGCTACGCCTCCGCCATCCGCAGCTTCCAGGCCCGGCACCTGAGGGCCTCGATCGCCCTGCTCGCCGCCCTCGTCGCCTTCGTCGCAGTGCTCTACGATGCTTCGATGAAGATCGGCCAGGTGGAGGGCCCGCGGCTCGAAGCGCTCGAGGCCTCATCCTCGCCTTGACGTGACCGTCGTCGACCGCCGCCTCTTCAGGCGGCGAGATTCTCACGAGTCTTCAAGAACCGTACATCGGGCCAGCGTTCCTGGGTCAGCTCGAGATTGACGCGCGTCGGCGCGAGATACACGAGCTCGCCCGCGTGATCGAGGGCGAGGTTGTCGTAGGCCTTGTCGCGAAATTCGGAAAGCCTCTTCTCGTCGTCGATTCGGACCCAGCGCGCCGTCACCACATTGATCGGCTCGAACACGCACTGCACGTTGTACTCGTCCTGCAACCGGAACGCGACCACCTCGAACTGCAGCTGGCCGATGGCGCCGAGGATCAGATCGTTGTTGCGCAACGGCTTGAACAGCTGCGTGGCTCCCTCCTCGCAGAGCTGCGATAGACCCTTTTGCAGCGCCTTCATGCGCAGCGGATCCTTCAAGACCGCGCGGCGGAAGATCTCAGGGGCAAAGTTCGGCACACCGGTGTAGGTCAGATGCTCGCCTTCGGTGAAGGTGTCGCCGATGTTGATGGTGCCGTGGTTGTGCAGTCCGATGATATCCCCCGCATAGGCCTCCTCGGCCTGGCTGCGGTCGGCGGCGAGAAAGGTGAGCGCATCGGCCACGCGCATTTCCTTGTCGAGCCGCACGTGATAGAGGCGCATGCCGCGCGCATAGCGGCCGGAGCACAGGCGCACGAACGCAATCCGGTCGCGGTGACCGGGGTCCATGTTCGCCTGGATCTTGAATACGAAGCCCGAGAACTTCGGCTCAGCGGCGCTGACCACGCGCTCGATCGCCGCGCGCGGCAGAGGCGCCGGGGAGTACTGCACAAACGAGCTCAAGAGCTCCCGCACGCCGAAGTTGTTGACGGCGGAGCCGAAGAACACCGGCGTCTGGCGCGCCGCGCGATAGCGCTCGAGGTCGAACGCCGGGCTCGCGCCGCGCACGAGCTCGATCTCCTCGAGGAACTCCTGATAGCGCGCGCCGAGAAACTCCCGCGCCTCGGCGCTCTCGAGTCCGACGATGGTCTCGTGCGTGCCGACGCGGCCGCGCTCGACCGGCACATACACGTAGATGCGGTCCTCGAGCAGGTGGTAGACGCCGAGCAGGTCGCGGCCCATGCCGATCGGCCAGGTGAGCGGCGCGCACTGGATCTTGAGCACGCTCTCGATCTCATCGAGCAGCTCGATCGGCGGCCGGCCGTCGCGATCGAGCTTGTTGACGAACGTCATGATGGGCGTGTCGCGCAGCCGGCACACCTCCATGAGCTTGATGGTGCGCTCCTCGACGCCCTTCGCGCAGTCGATCACCATGAGCGCGGAATCGACCGCGGTGAGCGTGCGATAGGTATCCTCGGAAAAGTCCTCGTGACCGGGCGTGTCGAGCAGGTTCACGATGCAGTCCTCGAACGGAAACTGCATGACCGAGGAGGTCACCGAGATGCCGCGTTGTTGCTCGAGGCGCATCCAGTCCGAGGTCGCATGCCGTGTGGCCTTGCGTCCCTTCACGGTGCCGGCCATCTGGATGGCGCCGCCGAACAGGAGCAATTTCTCGGTGAGCGTGGTCTTACCGGCGTCCGGGTGCGAGATGATGGCAAACGTGCGCCGCTTGCCGATGTTTTCCGTTAGATCGTTCGTCATGTCCTAAAATTCATCGCAAAAGAGAGCCGCCGCGCCCGAGCGCGTATCCTCCGGCAGGAGCGGAGGTCACTTCTGGTCGGCGGATTTGGGCTCGGGGTAGAGAATCCGACGCAGAACCTGTGCGTCCTCGCGTCCCACCGTGGCCTGGTAGTAACCGCGGCGGATGCCGACCTGCTCGAACCCCAGTGAATAATACAGCCGGGCGGCGGCGGTATTCGATGGGCGCACCTCGAGAAAGGCCTCGTACATGCCGGCGATCCGCGCCCGCTCGAGCAGATACAGCAACATCTTGCGGGCGAGACCCCGGCACCGATACTCGTCGCGGACGCAGACATTGAGTACGTGCGCCTCGCCCGCGCCGACCGACATGATTCCATAGCCGGCCGTGTCGCCGCTCACTTCCACCACGCGGCACACGTAGCCGACTCGCAAGCAGTCGCGGAAGATGCCCTCGCTCCAGGGAAACTGGTATCCGGCACGCTCGATCGCGCCCACGACGGGAACGTCCAGCTCATTCATCGGCCGGATATCGACTGCCGCGAGCTCGCGTTCTCGCTTAACGCTGGACACCGCTATATACCTCACGGGCGAACTGAAGGTCCTCCCACGCCTTGCGCTTCTGCGCCGGTTCACGCAGGAGATAGGCCGGGTGATACGTTACCACCAACGGCACACGCGAGACGCCAAAATGATGCACCTGCCCGCGCAGGCGCCCGAGAGGGACGTCGGTTTTCAACAGATTCTGGGCTGAAATCCGCCCCACCGCCAGCATGATGCGGGGTTTCAAGAGGGCGATCTGCCGCTCGAGATGCGGCAAGCACTGCGCGACCTCGAGCGGCGCGGGGTCGCGGTTGTGCGGTGGCCGGCACTTCAGGATATTGGCGATGAATACCTGCTCGCGCTCGAGGCCGATGGCCCGCAGCATGGCGTTGAGGAGCTGGCCCGCGCGGCCCACGAAGGGTTCGCCCTGACGGTCCTCCTCGGCCCCCGGGGCCTCCCCCACGATCATCCACGTCGCCTCGAGGCTCCCGACGCCGAACACCGTTTGGGTCCGGGTCGCACTCAAGGGACAGCGCGTGCAAGCCGTCACCGCGGCCCGCAGTTCCGCCCAGCCGAGATCGGACACGCCCCCGAGGGACGACGGCACCCGCGGCTCGGCCACGGGACCGTGGCGCAACACCCAGGACTCGAGGCCGAGGGCCGCGAGGTATTGGCCGCGCAGGGCGCGGTTCATGCGGGGGTGGGCGCGCCGCGCGTGCGGCGTCGAAACAGCTTGCGATACAGCCACAGCGTCGGTGCGGAGAGTGCATAGCCGCCGAAGATGAGCAGCAGCGAGATCGGATGAAACAGGAAGATAAATACGAACGCGAGCGGCACGAGCACGATTTGCGTGAAGCGCACGCGCGCGCCGGCGCTCACTCCCTTGAAGCTGTAGAAGGCGAAGCGGCTGATCATCAGGGCACCCGCGCACGCCGTGACCACGAACGCGACGATGAGACCGGGGAGTCCGACGTTTACTCGATCACTCGCGAGCCAGATCGACGCGGCGACGATGGCGGCAGCCGACGGGCTCGGTAACCCTTCGAAGTAGTGCTTGTCCTGGACCGCCGTGCGGGAGTTGAAGCGCGCGAGGCGTAGCGCGGCCGCGGCGGCGTAGAAGAAGCAAACCAGCCAGCCGACGCGCCGCCACAAAGGGCCGTATTCGGCGATGCGCGCGACGCCCCATTGATAAGTCACGATGGCCGGTGCGATGCCGAAAGACACCATGTCGGACAGGCTGTCGTACTCCTTCCCGAATGCGCTCTCCGTGTGCGTCCAGCGCGCCACGCGGCCGTCGAGCCCGTCGAACACCATGGCAACGAACACGGCAACGCCTGCGTAGTCGAACTTCCAATCGATCGCGGCCACCACCGCATAGAAGCCGGCGAACAGGGCTCCCGTCGTCAGGAAATTCGGCAGCCAATACACCCCGCGTGGGCGCGATTGCGGATCCTCGAGGTCGGTCATGCGCCGCCATGATACCAGGGGCCCTCGTGTAAGATACGCGGCCATGCGCTTATCTCAGTACCCCATATTTACCCTCAGAGACGTGCCTGCCGACGCCGAGGTGATCAGTCACCGGCTCATGCTGCGGGCCGGAATGATTCGCCGCCTGGCCGCCGGGCTGTACTCCTGGCTGCCGATGGGGCTGCGCGCGCTGAAAAAGGCCGAGCGCATCGTGCGCGAGGAGATGGACCGAGCGGGCGCCTTCGAGATGGTGATGCCCACGGTGCAACCCGCGGAACTGTGGAAGGAGTCCGGCCGCTGGACCAAGTACGGCCCCGAGTTGCTCCGGTTCAAGGACCGCCACGAGCGCGAGTTCGTGTATGGGCCGACGCACGAGGAAGTCATCACCGACATTGCGCGCCGCGAGCTGCGCAGCTACAAGCAACTGCCGGTGAATTTCTATCAGATCCAGTCGAAGTTCCGCGACGAGATCCGGCCCCGCTTCGGCGTCATGCGCGCGCGCGAGTTCATCATGAAGGACGCCTACTCCTTCCACATCGACGAGCCGAGCCTCGCCCAGGGCTACCGCGCGATGTTCGATGCGTATACCCGTATCTTCACCCGCATGGGCTTGCACTTCCGCGCGGCGCAGGCCGACGGCGGCAGCATCGGCGGCAGCGTCTCGCAGGAGTTTCACGTGCTGGCCGACTCCGGAGAGGATGCGATCGCCTACTCCACCTCGGGCGACTACGCCTCGAATCTTGAAACGGCCACGACCCTGCAGCCGGCCGGTGCGCGCCCCGCTCCGTCGCAGGATATTCGGCGGGTGGACACGCCCGAAGCGCGCACCATCGCCGATCTCAGCGCGTTCCTCGGCGTGCGCGCAGAGCAATGCGTGAAGACCTTGATGGTGGAGGGCGCCGACGGCGCCGTCGCGATGATCCTGCGCGGCGATCACGAGCTCAACGCCGTCAAGGCGCAAAAGCTCGCCGGCGTCGCGAATCCGCTGCGCATGGCGTCCGCGGAACGGGTGCGCGCGGCCGCAGGATGCGACCCCGGCTCACTCGGCCCGGTGGGGTTTCGCGGTACGATCTACGTCGACCACGCCGCAGCGCAGCTCGCCGATTTCGTCTGCGGCGCCAATGAGAAGGACGTGCATCTCACGGGCGTGAACTGGGGACGCGATCTGCCCGAGCCCAAGTCCGTGGACATCCGCAACGTCGTACCGGGCGACCCGAGCCCGACCGGCACCGGCACGCTGGAAATTGCCCGCGGCATCGAGGTCGGACACATCTTCCAGCTCGGCCAGCTCTACAGCCAGGCGATGCAGGCGAGCGTGCTCGACGAGCAGGGCAAGGCGGTCACCATGTTCATGGGTTGCTACGGAATCGGGGTGACCCGTGTCGTGGCGGCGGCCATCGAGCAGAATCACGATGCCAACGGCATCATCTGGCCCGAGCCTCTCGCGCCCTTCAACGTGATCGTCGTGCCGATCAACTATCAGAAGTCCGAACGCGTGCGCCGCACGGCCGACCAGCTCTACGAGGATCTCGGTGCGGCAGGCATCGACGTGCTGCTCGACGATCGCGATGCGCGACCGGGTGTGAAATTCGCCGACGCCGAGCTCATCGGCATCCCGCACCGCCTGGTCGTCGGCGACCGCACGCTCGAGGCCGGAAAGCTCGAATACCGGCATCGCCGCGACAGCGAATCGACGGAAATCCCCGCCGCGGAGGCTGTTGCCTACATCGAGGATAAGATACGCCGCTGAGGGTCGTCGCGTGCAGCGCCTGTCTCGCCAAATCCTAGCGCCCGCCGCACTCTGTGTGCTCGCGCTCTGTCTCGCAGCCCCACGCGGCGCGCACGCCGATGAGCAGCGTGAGCCCGAGCTGAAGGAGCTCTTGCAGAGGATCATCGCCAGCCGGGACTGCTTCCTCGACAAGTTCGATTCGGAAGTCTGGTACAAGGCGATGGAGCCGAAGCTCGCGCACTACGTGCCCTCGCACGAGCAGCGGATGGAAATACTCGATCACGTGTATTGCGAGGCCAAGCGCGATCCCTCGCTGGCACTGCCGCCGGACCTCGTGCTCGCAATGATCGACGTCGAGAGCCGCTTCGACAATTGGGCGGTGTCCCCCGTCGGCGCGGTCGGACTCATGCAAGTCATGCCTTTCTGGCCGCACCAGCTCGGCGTGCAGAATCAGCTCGTGCGCATCGCGCCGAACATCCGCATGGGATGCGAAATTCTGCGCTTCTACCTGCGTGCGGAGCACATGAACTGGGCGCGGGCTCTCGCCCGCTACAACGGCAGCACGGCACGCAACTCATATCCCGCCCTGGTAATGCAGCGCTGGCAGAGGATCTGGCGTTTCTAGAGGATCTCGAAGCTCCCGCCCGCACTGGCTCGATCGTCGTGCGCAGGCTCCATCTCCTGGACTGCGGCGACGCGCGCGCTCTTCGGGCCGCGATGCAGCCACTGATGCAGCAGCACGACCGCGGCGGCCGGACCGTGCACCAGGACCTCGACTGACCCATCGGGCAGGTTGCGCGCGTATCCCGATAGGACGAGTCGCTCGGCTTCGAGACGGGTGCTGTGCCTGAAGTACACGCCCTGAACCTTTCCCGTAACGCGGAAACGGCGTGTGACCTCGCTCACGACGATCGTCCCCCGGAACGCTAGTGGGGTGTCGTGGCGGCGGCGGTGCCCGGTGGGCCGTCGCTACGCGAGGCGGCGGCGAGCGCCTCCGTTGCGTGTTTCTTGGCAGCTTGCGCCGCGAGGCGCGCCCGCACGTACTCTCTCGCCTCGAGATGCGTTTCGGCGCGGTTGATCGCAGCCTCCGCTGCGTAAAGATCCGGCGAGCTCGAGGGCGTCAGGCCGGCCGTGGTGGCCGCTGCGATGGCCTGGCGCGCATCGCTCAATTCTTGCACGGGAGGTCCGCTGGGGCAGCCGGTCAGGCACAGAACACCAATGACGACGGCGAAAAATCGCAGCATATCTGAACCGACACTAGCAACAGCGCGCAGGGCCGTCAAACAACGGCCACTAGACAATAATCGAGGGGGCGCAAATAATCCGTTGCGCCGACGCTGCACTCGACAGCGAGCGATGCAATTTCCTACGGGACTTACCCATGCACGAAATCCTGGTCTTGTATTATTCGCGCCAAGGCAGTACCGCGGCGCTGGCCCGGCAAGTGTGCCGCGGCGTCGAGACTGTGCCGGGCGTGCAAGCACGGCTGCGCACGGTCGCGCCCATCGGCGCGACCGGGCCGGTGTCGAGCGTTCCCGATGACGGGCCGCCCTACGCCACCCACGAGGATCTCACCGATTGCGATGGTCTCATCCTCGGCAGCCCGACCCGCTTCGGCAACATGGCAGCCCCGCTCAAGTACTTCCTCGATGGCACCAGCGGCCTGTGGCTGAGCGGCGCGCTCGCCGACAAGCCGGCGGCGGTTTTCACCTCGACCCAGAGCCTGCATGGCGGACAGGAAGCGACGCTGATTTCCATGATGCTTCCCTTGCTCCATCACGGCATGTATTTGGTCGGCCTGCCCTATACCGAGCAAGCGCTCACGGCGACACGCAGCGGCGGCACGCCGTACGGCGCAAGTCACGTGGCGGGTCTCAGCGGTCATGGCACGCTGTCGGAGGCGGAGGCCGATCTCGCTCGGGCGCTGGGTGCTCGCGTCGCGCGTCTCGCCGCGCGGCTCAAGCGCGAGCCTTGAGCGCCGCGCGCAAGGCACGGCTCGCGACGATCTGGCTCTGGGCCGCCGTCGCAGTGAGCTTGCTGTGTTGGAAGTTTGCGGGTTACTCCTGGCTGCTCTGTGCGATCGCCGTGCTCGCCCTGCTCGCACCGCTTCCGGGGCTCGTGCGCGGTGCGCGCTACACATACGCCTGGGCCTCGCTGCTTGCGACTCCCTACTTGATTTTCGTCGTCACCGAGCTCTTGGTGAATCCCGCCGCGCGCTGGGTGGGCGCGCTCAGCCTATTTCTGACATTCGCCTGGTTCTGCGCTATGGTTTTTTATCTGCGTGCTTCTCAAGCGCATCGCGGATGAAGGGAATGGTGAGCCGGCGCTGCGCTGCGAGCGAAGCCTCGTCCAGCTCGTCGAGAATGTCGAACAGGGAGCGCAAATCGCGCGGCATGCGCCTCATCAAATAATCGAGTGTCTCGGGAGGAAGCTTCAGGCCGCGCTGCGCGGCGCGCAGTTCCAGAGCTCGCGCGCGGCCCGCCTCGTCGAGCTCTTTCACGTGATAAACCACACAGGCGCCCGCGCGCGAACGCCAGTCGTCAAGCCGCCACTCGATCCGGCGCGGCGCCGCGCTTGCCGCGAAAACGAGCCGCGCGCGCGATTCCTGAGCCTCGTTGTATAGACGAAAGAGCGCCTGCTCCCAGCTGAGATCCCCGGCCGCGGCATCGACGTCGTCGACGCACACGGCGCGGCAGTCGGCGAATCCGCGCAGCGCCTCCGGAGGCAGCGTCCCGGAGGACAAGGGAATGTAGGCGGCAGGTCCCTCTGTGGCTGCGCACACGGCCTGCAGCAAATGGCTCTTGCCGCAGCCCGCGCTTCCCCACAGCCAGATCGGATCGACGCCCGGCCCCCGCAGGGCGGCGAGCACTTCCTCGTTCGGCCCCGGATAAAAATTGGCGAATAGGGCATTGGCACGCAGCATCACGCCGAGCGCGAGCTGTTTCATGTGGCCTTCTGACCGAGGGTGCGGCGGGACCTCGACTCATCGACGGCCGCCTTGCCATAGCGCAGCACGTAATCGATGCCGCTCACGGCGGTGGTCAGAAACGTGAGTGCACCGAGCGTGACGATGACCCAGGCGGCGGGCTGCGAGAATTGCTGGCGCGCGATGACGCAAAGGATGAACAGCGCCTGACAGAGGGTGTTGAGCTTGCTCAGCATAGTCGGGCGCGCCTCGATGGGCCCGAGCCACAAGCGATAGGCGATCGCGCCGCTCACGATGATGAGATCGCGCGCCACCGCCGTCGCCATGAGCCACAGCGGCACGAGATGTATGACGGCGAGCACTACGAATGAGGTGGCGAGAAGCAGCTTGTCCGCCGCGGGATCGAGCACCCCGCCGAGAGCAGTCTGCCAATTAAAGCGCTTGGCAATGAAGCCGTCGAGCAGATCCGATGCTGCGCCGACCAAGAACAGGCCGAGTGCGATGCGAAGCTGATGGTGCAAGAGCGCTATCGCGATCGGCGCGATCAGCAGGATCCTCAGCCCGGTGATGAGGTTCGGAATCTGGCGACGCACGGTGATCAGTGCTGCAGTTGGAAGCGTTGGATCCCATTCTCGCCGGTGGCGATCGGCTGCAGCCGTCCGTTGAGCGCGAGCGCGTGCTGCAAGGATTCGGCGCCGCCCCGCGCGGTGAGGCGAAAGCGCACGGTATTGCCACTCAGTGAGTCGACGCCCACGTGCGAAATGAAGGAAAGCGACTCGAGGTAGCTCTGTACCGAGGCGTAATCCTTGAGATCGGCGATTCCTGCCACCTCGATATCGACCGGCGCGAGCGTGCCGCTCACCGCATACAGGCCCGCATAGGTATCGGCCGCGCGGTTTACGGCCTCCGCCGGCGGGCCGGAAAAATCGCTGCTGTGATCCTGGTACAGATAGACCCAGCGCACCGCGGTGGCATCGCCCGAATTGGCCACGCGACCGATCAGGACGCCCTCGCCGCCGAATCGGTGCGCGAGCTCGGTGAGCGTCGCGGGTGTGGCCGCCGCCACGGCGGCATAGTCGAGGTGATTTCTGGAAAGCTCCGCGCTGGTCGGCCAAAGCACAGGAACGCCGCGCTGCGCCGCGGCCGCCGTGGCATCGCCTTTGATCGGCGAGGTGTCGTCCGCCGTGATTACCGTGCCTGCTTGCCCGGTCGGGACGGTGAGCCAGACGAACGTGGTGGGACGCTCACCGCCCCACAGGGGCTGATTGTTCTGCGTGAGCCAGCGGTCGAGCGCGGCGCCGTCGAAAGCCACCCACAGCTGGTTGTCCGGGGCCGCGCGGTACTGCTGCACGTAACGCCGCGCACTCGCGATAAGCGCGGCCAGAGACGGATCCTGGTCCACGCCGCGCCGGCCGGTGACCTTGGTCAGCACGGTGCGCAGCGCCGCTTCGAAGGCGGCCTCCTGCCCCGCCTCGGAGCGCTCGAGCAGCGGGGCGGTCGCCTGGTAGAGCTCGACACGCGTGAGCGCCGGACTCGAATCCGCAAGGCACAGCGCCGCGGCGCCCGCGCACACACACAGCCAAAGCCGTAATCCAAGCCCGCCGACGAGGGGTTTTCTTACCATGACGTAATGCGTAAGTCCTTAAGTTCTCTGATGTAAAATACCACAGCTGGCCGGGTTGCCGGATTAGGCTGAATTCACTCGAGGATCCGAATGACTGATCGAGCACCCGTCACTTACCGCGCGGCCGGCGTCAATATCGACGCAGGCGAAGAGCTGGTCGAGCGCATCAAACCGCACGTGCGGCGCTCGATGCGTCGCGAGGTCCTCGCCGGAATCGGTGGATTCGGCGCCCTCGTGGAAGTACCCCTCGACCGCTACCGCAAGCCCGTGCTGGTCTCCGGCACGGATGGGGTCGGCACGAAGCTGCGCCTCGCCATCGACACCGGCCGGCACGACACGGTGGGTATCGATCTGGTGGCCATGTGCGTGAACGACGTCGTGGTGCAGGGCGCCGAGCCACTGTTCTTTTTGGATTATTTCGCGACCGGTGCGCTCGATGTCGCGATTGGGGAGCGCGTGATCGCCGGCATCGTGGAGGGCTGCGTGCAGGCGGGCTGCGCGCTGGTCGGCGGCGAGACCGCCGAAATGCCGGGCATGTACCACGGCGAGGATTACGACCTCGCGGGCTTCAGCGTGGGTATCGTGGAGAAAGACCGCATCATCGACGGCACACACACGCAGGCCGGCGATGTAGTGCTGGGGCTGCCCTCCTCCGGCCCCCACTCGAACGGCTTCTCGCTCATCCGCAAGATCCTCGAGGTGAGCGGCGCCGATCCCGCGACGCCCGTCGAGGGCATACCCCTGATCGATCGGCTCATGGCACCGACGCGCATCTACGTGAAGCCGATCCTGAAATTGCTCGGAGAAATCCCCGTACACGGTCTGGCCCACATCACGGGAGGCGGGCTGGTCGACAACGTCCCGCGCGTGCTGCCCGAGGGGCTCGAGGCCGTGCTCGAGCGCAACGCCTGGGCACGCGATCCGGTGTTCGACTGGTTGCAGCACGCCGGCCGGGTCGCGGACGCGGAAATGTACCGGGTGTTCAACTGCGGCATCGGCATGACGGTGCACCTCGCCGCCCAGAACGCGCAGCGGGCCATCGAGATACTGAAGGAGGGCGGTCAGAACGCGCAGGTGATCGGGGAGATACGCGCGGGCACGCGCGGAGCGGTCATCGCGTGAACCGGCCCGCGCCGATCGTCGTGCTGATCTCGGGCCGAGGCAGCAATATGCGCGCGCTCGTGGAGCGCAGCGGCGATCCGGCGATGGGCTACCACGTGGCCGCAGTGGTTGCGGACCAGCCGGAAGCCGGCGGGCTTGCGATCGCGCGCGATCTCGGGGTGCCCGCGCAGCTCGTCGCGGCCGATAAATCGATCGCGCGCGCCCGCTACGACGAGCAGCTCGCCGCCACGATCGAACGTTATGCGCCGACGTTGATCGCGCTCGCCGGGTTCATGCGCATTCTCTCGCCCGAGTTCGTGGACCGCTACGCAGGGCGAATCCTCAACATCCACCCCGCCTTGTTACCCAAGTATCCGGGCCTGCACACTCATCAGCGCGCGCTCGACGCGGGCGACGAGCAACACGGCGCCACGGTCCATTTCGTCACCGCAGAGCTCGACGCGGGACCTGCAGTGATTCAGGCGCGGGTCCGCGTCGAGCCCGGCGACGACGTGCAGAGTCTGTCCGCCCGTGTGCAAGTGCTCGAGCATCGCATCTACCCGATTGCCGTGCGCTGGTTTTGCACCGGACGGCTGCGCTATGCAGAGGGGCGCGCGTGGCTCGACGGAGCGCCGCTCGGGAGTCCTGTGATGTACGGTGGTGCAGAGGATCGTTAGATGCGAATACTGGCCATCGGCACGGGATGTATCGCGGCGATTCTCGCCGCTCCGGCGCTCGCCGCGGATGGGCAGCCGCGGCGCCCGCACGGCGAGCACGCCGCCGAGTCGGATATCGAGCCGTTCTCGTCGCATTACGTCGCGGAATGGAAGGATATCTCGGTGGGCGTGAGCGACCTCGAGCTGCGGCTGGACACTCAACCCGGCCACTACGTCTACAAGTGGACCACCAGCGCGCGGGGAATTTTCCGCTTGGTGTACTCCGACGACGTCGTTCAGGAGAGCTGGTTCGCCATCCTGGGCGATCACGTCCAGCCCGACAGGTATCGCGGACACCAAGGATCCGCCTCCGTCAACTTCGATTTCGACTGGAACTCAGGCCATGCGACCGGCATCTCCGAAGGCAAGCCGATCGATCTCACCCTCGAGCCCGACACACAGGATCTCAATTCCATTCAGATCCAGGTGATGCTCGACCTCAAGAACGACAACCTGCCTCCGACCTTCCATGTGATCGACAAGGACAAGATCAAGGGGTTTCTGTACGCGCGCGAGGGCACGGCGACGCTCAAGACCGCGATCGGCACGTACGATACGGTGATCGTCACGAGCCGCCACACCGCCAACGACCGGCGCGTCTTGCGCATGTGGTTCGCACGCGCGCTCGGCTGGGTACCCGTTCAGGCCGAGCGCACCAGTAGCGGCAAGCTGGAGTTCGCGATGCGCATCAGGAGCCTGACCCGCGAAGGAGAGCGCCTGACCGCGCCTCCCTGAGGCGGCGCGCGCCCGCGTGGCGCGCCTCAGGCTGCGCGCCTCAGGTCTTCGGCAGGGTGACGCCGCGCTGGCCCTGGTATTTTCCGCCGCGATCGCGGTAGGACGTCTCGCAGACCTCGTCCGACTCGAAGAACAGCATCTGCGCGACACCTTCGTTCGCGTAGATCTTGGCGGGAAGCGGGGTCGTGTTGGAGAACTCGAGCGTGACGTGGCCTTCCCACTCCGGTTCTAAAGGCGTTACGTTGACGATGATTCCGCAATTTTTTACGAACACCCCGGATTCCAAGGCGAAGTTCCCGGCCTCCGGTACGGTCAGACAATACACGTCGTGGTCGCCCGGAATTCCGCGTACCGCAACCACCTTGTGGTTGCGGTACGCGGGAGTGCCTCTGAACTTCGCAATGACTTCCGGGAACCGACGAAATACTGACCGATCGCATTGGAGGAGTGCGGCCGCTCCGCGGATCGAGCCCGTGTCGTTTATGGCTCGCGCAACCTCCGCTTGCTTCATCCGTCGCTGGCCATCGTCCCTCTGCCATGCCTGAGTCATCAGCCGCGACTGACGTAATCTTTCGCCCGGGTGGGAAAAACGCCGAAGCATCGCTCTGCGATGCGCTTCCCGAGTCTGCACGCGAGTAAAATGCTCGCGCCGGGGGTCTTCTGACCTCGTTGAAAGCGCATGGCGGATCGCGGACGCGTGGGCCATGCTATCGAAATCGCTCCCATAGTTCTCATCGTTGTGTAGCCGAATATGCTCGGAGGCCGGCATCCGCTGGATATTGGTGGGCCGATTGTTCCGCCGATCGAAATCGATGTGGTGCCGATGCGTCGCCGGTGCATCCGCATAGATCTCGTGCCGCAGGTTCCATTCATCCGCCAAGCGGTGCGTCGGGTAGAGATACCCATCAATCGGCTGGTACACCATTTCATAGCCGCGAGCCAAATCCCGATACAGCGGCATCAGTGCGTCGCCAGGCCGAAGTTCACTTGCCGCGGCCATGCGCCCATCGCGCCTCATGAATAAATGATCGGGTGTCGCGCGGATGCGCTCGCCGTCGTCCAATTCGATCTCGAGCAGGGAATCTCTGCCGATGAATCGGGGCGCGTCCAGGCAGGTCACGATCTGACGCCCGTTCGGCCCGATACTGTACCCCCAGAATAGCTCCCCCGACGCGTGGCGCGTGACCATTTCCTCGAGCGTCGGTGCCGTCCCGTCGACCAAGGCAACCCGCGTGTCGCCGCTGAAGCAACGCGCGTACGTCGAGTTGTGGACGATAAAATCGTTGGCGACGAAGTTGTGCAGTGTCGGCACGGTGATGTCGAAGACCTCCTCGAACCCAGCGGGTTCGATCCGCTCGACCTCATCCCATACGGGTCCATCGACGACCGGGCTGACATGTGGATCGTCAGTCATGAGGGCAACTCGCGCCGCGCTGCCAGCGACCGCCTGCGGCGTGTCGCAGTCGGTCTTGAGCCTTGGTTGCGCGGCGATCAGCGGAAACACCGTTTCCTCCAGCAGGCGCTGCTTCACCGAGCCGGCTGAAAAACCGATTTTTTCCGCAAAACGCAGGATCTGATCCTTGTCCGTGATCTGTATCGTGCATGCCCGAGTCCCGACATCCGCGTTTTTTTCGCGGATCAGCGAGAAGATTCCGAACCGTAGCAGAAGGTGATGCACGTCCTCGATGAGGCGCCGTGAATTCGAGTAATACTGGAGAAAGACGCCGCCCCCGGAGTGATAAATGCTGCCGTCGCCGCTGAAGAGCGCCTGCAGAAACAGGCGAACCGCGGGCTCGGGCGCCGTAAAAATGGTCTGCGGCACGAACTTGTGGGCGGCGCCGACGTTGAGCCCGAGATTTTCCAGCCAATCCTGGGCGCGATTTCCCAGGCCCGAGGCTGCCATCGTGGCTTCGAGCAGAGCGACCATGGCCGGATCCGCCGTCGTGTAGGTCGGACTGTGACCGGGCGTATCGCACTGACCCTCTGAGATCATCAAACCGAGGAGCGTCGCCTCCCATTCCGGGATGGGCGTCTTTCCGAACACAGGGATCTCCCTGGCAACCGCGATACGATCGCCGGCTCGCAATTCGCCGAGGGGCACCCACCGATCGAGCATTCGAAACGGGTGATTCGCCGTCGCTCGAATGCGCAATCCCGTCCGGGTGCGCAACTCAAAGATTTCTCGTTTGCCCTGCGGAATGAAGGCCGACACCTTCGCCGGCCTCAAACGCCAGCCGTCCCAGGCCAAGGTGCGTTTGCCCCAGCGCAGCTCCGTGATCGGCGTATAGGCGCCGGTATCGGCGTCGACCACGCGGGTATCACCCGTCACGCATTTTCCGAGACAAACGGTCAAAACCGAGCGCGGAATCCTGAAATATTCCACCGTGCTCGCGAGTGCAAACGAGTTCGGCGGAATGATGCAGACCGGCCCTTTGAAATCGACGAACGACTTCTCGTCGAAGCTCTTCGGATCGACGATGGTGGAGTTGATGTTGGTGAAGATCTTGAATTCGTCCGCGCAGCGGACGTCGTAGCCGTAGCTGGACGTGCCGTACGAGATAATCTTGTGGCCGTCGGCCACGCGCACCTGCTCCGGGGAGAACGGCTCGATCATGCCCTGCTCAGCGGCCATGCGCCGAATCCAGCGGTCGGCCTTGATGCTCACGTCGCCTCGATCGTGATCTTCGGGAACACCGAGCTGTAGTCCTTGTTCAAGGTCGACAGGCGCGCGGCGGCGTGACGTGCCATCTTGAAATAGGCTTGAGCGCGTGCGCTCTGCGGGTCGGTGACCACGGTCGGACGCCCGCCGTCCGCCTCCTCGCGAATGCGGATGTCGAGCGGTAGCTCGCCGAGGAACTGCACCCCGTACTGCGCCGCCATGCGAGTTCCGCCGCCGCTGCCGAAGATGTGCTCGGCATGGCCGCAATGGCTGCACACGTGCACGCTCATGTTCTCGACTACTCCGAGCACCCGGACCTCCACTTTCTCGAACATCTTGAGTCCCTTGCGCGCGTCCAGGAGCGCGATGTCCTGGGGCGTGGTGACGATGACCGCGCCGCTCACCGGCACCCGCTGGGCAAGCGTCAGCTGGATGTCGCCGGTGCCCGGCGGCATGTCCACCACGAGATAATCGAGCGCCCCCCAGTTCGTTTCGCCGAGGAGCTGAGTCAAGGCCTGCGTCACCATGGGCCCGCGCCAGGCCATGGGCTGCTCGGCATCGATCATGAAGCCGATGGACATCACCTCGATACCGTGCGCGCGCATCGGATTGATGTGCTTGCCGTCCGGGCTTTCGGGCTTCTGGCCGGCCAGGCCCATCATGAGCGGCTGGCTGGGGCCGTAAATATCCGCATCCAGCAGCCCGACGCAGGCCCCCTGCGCCGCCCAGGCGAGCGCTAGGTTGGCCGCGACGGTCGACTTGCCGACCCCGCCCTTGCCGGATGCCACGGCGATCACATTCTTGACGCGGTCCAGGGGCTTGAGTGTGCGTTGCACGGCATGCGCCGTGATTTGCGCCTCGAGTGTGAGCTCGAGGCGCGCCCCATTGAGGAGCGCGGCCAGGTGTGCTTCCAGGGCGGGCTTGAGCTCGACGGCGTAATCGGCGCACGGAAAACCGAATTTCAGCGTGATCTGGACCGCGTTGCGTTGCAAAGTGAGCGCAGATATGGCCTTGGCCTCGGCGAGGGTCCGGCCCAAATAGGGATCTGTATACTGGCCGAGCCGTTCGCGGAGCGCCGCGGTGTCGTCGAAGGGAGTCATATTCCGTCATTCTAACGCAGCCGGACTCGAGCGTGCGGTATGGCATAATTCGGGAAATGAGAATCAAACCCCGGCCGCCGCCGTGGATACGGTGAGAATAGGCAGTATCGAGGGAGCGTAAACAAGGCCGAATGTCAGTGTTCGCCAACTATCGTGCCGATCGGCTCATCGCCGAGATCAGGTCGACCGGCAATCCGTCTTCGCCCCAGGCCCAGAAGGCCTTCCAGAAGCTGCTCGGACTCGGGTCGAGCGCTATCGACCCCATCATCGATGCCCTGAGCAATGCCGAAAAGCGCGAGACCATGGTCTATGTCGAGATCCTCGCCAAACTGATCGACGCCCGAACGCTACCCCAGGTTCTGCGGTCTATGGCCGAGGCCAACGGGCGGGCGACCTCGGGAATCGCCTGGGCGTTGTCCTCGAGCCGCAGCTATCCGGCGTCGGCACTCCTCGATGCCTTGAACAAGGAGGGCATGCCGAAACCGGCGATCCTCGACGTCATTTCCGCGCAGAAGGGCCGCTACTCCGTGCGCGATTTGCTGAACGCTGCCTATGCCCAGGAGCCCACCGAGCGCGCCGCGCTCTTCAAGATCATCGGCGAGATCGCCGACGAGTCTTGCATCGACGACTTGGTGGCGCGCATCGAGGGCAAGGACCCGGTGGCGCGCCTGCATATCATCCAGGTCCTGGCACGCTTCAACACCCCGACCGTCCAGCAGGCTGTGCAGAGACAGCTCAAGGACAACAACAAGCTGGTACGTTCCGCCGCCCTATCTGCCCTCGCGCGCATGGATGGACCGTTCGACATGCCGCTCATCACCGGGATGCTGCGCGACGCTGAGATCGAGGTGCAGAACAAGGCCGTGGACGTGGTGATCAAGGCCAATCATCCCGACACCATCAAGTTCCTGGTCGAGGTGCTCAAGGACGAGAATGAATACGCGCGGCGCGCCGCCGTCGAGGTCTTGAACGTCATTGGCAGCCCCAAGGATGTCAAGTACCTGCTCGAGGTGATCGCCGACAGCGATTGGTGGGTACGTACGCGGGCAGCCGACGCGCTCGGCAAGATCGGTGGCCCAAAGGTGGTGGACGCCGTTCTCGCGCTCATCAAGGACGAGAATCAGGACATTCGCCGGGCGGCGATCGAGATTCTGAATCAGACCAAGGACGAGCGCGCCGTCGCGCAGCTGATCGAGGCAACCAGGGACCGCGACTGGTGGGTGAGCGAACGTGCCGTGGATGCGCTCGCGGAGATCGGCAGCACGAAGGCGCTGCCTCGGTTCATCGAGATGCTGCAGGGCGAGCCCAAATCGCTGCCCACGGTGGTGCGCGCCATCGGCAAAGTCGGGGACCAGAAGAACATCGAGCACTTGATCCCGATGCTGCAGCGCTCAGAGAACGAGGTGAAGCTCGAAGCCATCGCGGCCATCGCGAAACTCGTCGATGAGCGTCGTGCCGACACCATCCGCATGCGGCTGCAGTCGCTCTCCACGAGCGGGGACGGCACCATCACGCAAGCCGTCGCGCGCGCGATGACGGAGATCGACAACCGTTTCTCGACGCAGCAGATCGTGGCCAATCAACGCGCCGTGCAGATGCAAGAGCCGTCAAAGACGCTGCTGGTCGACAACCAGGAGCTCGCGGCAGTCATCCGCGAAACCGAATCTGCCCAGCAGGCGAACGCCAAACTCGACATCACGACATTGAAGCCGGGAGACGTCATCGAGGGCCGCTACAAGTTCATCGAGAAAATCGGTAAGGGCGCGTTCGGCACCGTGCTTCTCATGGAAGACACCGTCGTCGAGGAACGCCTCATTCTGAAGTTCTTGAACGCCAACGTCTCCTCGGACGAGGAGATGATGAAGCGCTTCGTGCACGAATTGCGCTACAGCCGCAAGATCACGCACAAGAACGTCATCCGCATCTACGACTTTTTGTACATCCGCGGCAACTACGCCATCTCGATGGAATACTTTCCCTCGCACACGCTGGGCGGCGAGATCATCAACGAGAAGCCCGTCGAGCTCAAGCGCGCGGTCAAATTCGGCATCGACATCGCGACCGGCATGCAGGTCGCGCACCAGGCCGGCATCGTGCACCGCGATTTGAAGCCCGCCAACGTGCTCATCGACGACCAGGGCTTGTTGAAGATCGTGGACTTCGGTGTGGCCGCCGCCCAGACCCAGGCCGATACACAGCTCACCAAGACGGGCTACGTCATCGGCTCGCCCAAATACATGGCTCCCGAGCAGATCCTCGGCAAGAAGGTGGATGAGCGCGCCGACATCTACAGCTTGGGTGTCATCCTGTACGAGCTGTTCACCGGCGTGCCGCCTTACTCCCGCGGCGATCACATGTCCGTGATGTACCAGCATGTGCAGGGCAAGGCGCGCCCGCCCATCGAGATCAACAAGTCCATTCCCCCGGAGCTCAATACCCTCGTCCTGAAGTGCATGGCGCTCGACAAGACCAAGCGCGCGCAGTCCATGGACGAATTGCGGGTCTCCTTGGAGAAGTTCCTCTAGAAGTCCGGGTAACCGCCTGTCGGTCGAGCGCGCTTAGACGTAGCTCACGAATATCGCGTTTGGCGGGGGTTTATCGGGCCAATTACTCGAAAATCCAACCGGTTACGGGTAGTCTGCCGCGTTATGGCAAGAATCGACGCGTTCCTCAAGCTGGGTGTGGCGCAGGGCTGCTCGGATCTGCACTTGGCCGTGGGCGTGCCGCCGATGCTGCGCATGTTCGGCGATCTCATCCCGATCAAGTTCCGCGACCTCGGCGAGGCGGAGCTCGAGAGCTACATCACAGAGGTCTTGAATCCCTCCCAGATCAAGATATTGCGCGACGGCAACGACCTCGACTTCTCCTACGTGTCGGGGGAAGGTGGTCGCTTCCGCGTCAACGTGTTCCGCAAGGAGACCGGCATCGGCGCAGCGTTTCGCTCGATTCCCACCACCATGCCGAGCATCGATCAGCTGGGGCTCCCGCCGATCGTGCGCAAGCTCTGCGATCATCACCAGGGCATGATTCTGGTCACCGGCTCGACCGGCACCGGCAAGACCACGACGCTCGCCTCGATGATCGATTACCTCAATTCCACTCGCCCGCTCAACATCATCAGCCTCGAGGATCCAATCGAGTTCGTTCATCGCAGCAAATCGGCGCAGGTGATCCAGCGCGAGCTCGGCACGCACCTGCCGACCTTCGCCGAGGGGGTCCGCGCCGCGATGCGCGAGGATCCCGACGTCATTCTGGTCGGCGAAATGCGCGATGCGGAAACCATCTCGATGGCGATGACCGCCGCCGAGACCGGGCATTTGGTGCTCGGCACGCTGCATACCACGAGCGCGACCAAAACCATCGATCGCATCGTCGATGCACTCCCCACGGAGGAGCGCGAGCAAACCAAGAGCTTTCTCGCCTCGAGCCTCCTCGCCGTCATCACCCAGGTACTCGTGAAGACGCCCGATCAACGCGGTCGCCGCGCGGTCTGCGAAATCATGGTCCTCACCAAGGCCATCGGCAAATTGATCATGACCGATCAGGGACACCAAATCCCGAGCCAGTTGCAGATGGGCAAGGAGTACGGAATGCAGTTGCTGGATCAGGCACTGCTCGCGGCCATCCAGGCCAAGGAGATCGATCCCGAGCAGGCATACGGCTATGCGACGGACAAGCGACAATTTCAGCGCTATGTGACCGACATCAGCTCCGCGATTCCCTTAGAGCCCGCCGCCACCTAAGCCTGCCATGGCCGCCATCGACGTCTATCTCAAGCAGGTACTGGAGCGCGACGGGTCGGATCTGCATTTTCTCGCCGGCGACCTGCCGCGGGTGCGCCAGTACGGCGAGCTCAAGCCGCTCGCCAACGAACCGCTCAATCCCGAGAAGGTGAAGACCGCGCTCTACGAGATCATGCCCAAGCTCGCGCTGGAGCGCTTCGAGACGAAGGACGGCACGGACTTCGCCTACAGCATGCCCGGCGTCGCGCGTTTCCGGGTCAACGTCATGCGGCAATTGAACGGCATGGGCGGGGTGTTTCGCGTCATTCCCTCCAAGGCGCGCACGGCGGATGAGCTCAAGCTCCCGGACGCGGTGCGTAACCTCTGCAAGGTAAACAGCGGACTCATTCTCGTTACCGGCAAGACGGGCTCGGGCAAGTCGACGACCCTCGCGGCAATGATCGACGACATCAACACGCGCGAGAAGGGCCACATCCTCACCATCGAGGATCCGATCGAGTTCGTGCACACGCGCAAGAACTGCCTCATCAGTCAGCGCGAGATCGGTGTCCACGCGGCGTCGTTCTCGAGTGCTTTACTCTCGGCGCTGCGCGAAGATCCGGATGTGATCCTGGTCGGCGAGTTGCGCGATCTGGAGACCATGAGCATCGCCGTTACCGCCGCGGAGACGGGTATTCTGGTCATGGGCACCCTGCACACGAACGGGGCCGCGGCCACGGTGGACCGCCTCGTGAACGCATTTCCGGCCGATAAGCAGCCCCACGTGCGTACCATGCTCTCCACCAGCCTGCGCGGCGTGGTCTCCCAGCAGCTCATTCCCAAAGCCGACAAGAAGGGCCGAGTCGCAGCGCTCGAGATTCTCATCAACACACCGGCCATCGCGAATCTCATTCGCCAAGGCAAGATGGATCAGCTGGAGAACGGCATGCAGACAGGCAGCGCCTCCGGCATGCGCCTCATGGATGCGGCCATTCAGTCGCTTCTCGATCAACGCCTCATCAGCGGCGCCGACGCCTACAAGAAGGCGATCAACAAGAGCCGATTCGAGCAATTTCGCGAGGCGAGTTGAGCGTGGGCGCCGCTACCGGCGCTTGATCCCCGCGTGAATCACCACCGCGAGGGCTGTAAACTGTCTCGATGGCCCGCAAACTCTTCGTCACTACCGCCCTACCCTACGCCAACGGCCCGTTCCACATCGGGCACATCATGGAGTACATCCAGGCCGATATCTGGGTGCGCTTCCAGCGCATGCAGGGCAATGAGGTCCTGTTCGTCGGCGCAGACGACGCGCACGGCGCGCCGATCATGCTCAAGGCGGAAGAGGAGGGAATCAGTCCGCAGGCTCTCGTTGCGCGCATCGCGGCCGACCGCCCGAGATACCTGCAGGGCTTCCACATCGGCTTCGATCATTGGTATTCGACCGATTCACCGGAGAACACCGAGCTCTCGCAGGATATCTATCAACGACTGAAGAAGGCCGGTCTCATCTATGTCAAGCCGGTCGAGCAGTTCTACGACCCCGTCAAGGGCATGTTCCTCGCCGACCGCTACATCAAAGGCGAATGTCCCAATTGTCACACTAAGGATCAATATGCCGATGCTTGCGAGGTTTGCAGCATCGTCAATTCGCCCACCGATCTCATCAGTCCGTACTCGACCCTTTCGGGCGCAAAGCCCGTCCTGCAAACCTCCGACCATTTCTTTTTCAAGCTTTCCGATCCGCGGTGTGTTGAATTCCTGAAGGCGTGGCTCGAGACGCGAGACCGTTTGCAGTCACAGGTCGTGAACAAGGCTCGCGAGTGGCTGACCGGCAAGGGCGACCAAGCCCTCGGCGACTGGGACATCTCGCGCGATGCCCCGTACTTCGGAATTCCGATCCCGGATGCGCCGGGCAAATACTTCTACGTCTGGCTGGATGCCCCGGTCGGCTATCTCGCATCGCTGAAGAACTATTTCGACAGCGGCAAGGCGCGCGCGCACGGTGAGCCGCGTGCCTTCGAGCAATTCCTTGCCGCCCCGGATACCGAGCAGATTCATTTCATCGGCAAGGACATCATCTACTTCCACACGCTTTTCTGGCCGGCGATGCTCAAGTTTGCGGGCGCTCCCTATAAAACGCCGACCCATGTCTATGTACACGGGTTCATCACCGTATCCGGCGAGAAGATGTCGAAGTCTCGGGGCACCGGCATCAGCCCGTTGCGCTACCTCGAGCTCGGAATGAACGCCGAGTGGCTGCGCTATTACATCGCGGCGAAGCTGAATGGGGATGTGGAGGACATCGACTTCAACCCGGACGACTTCGTGGCGCGTGTAAATAGCGATCTCATCGGCAAGTACGTCAATATCGCGAGCCGATGCGCAGGATTCATTTCCAAGCGCTTCGCCGGCAAGGTCTCTCATCCTCACGGCGCCGGCGAAGCTCTGCTGAGAAGGCTGCAGAGCCGCGAGCAATGCTGGGCGCCCATCGGGCGGCTCTATGCGAATCGAGAATACGGTAAAGCATTGCGCGAAATCTCCAATCTGCTCGATCAGATCAATCAATACATCGACGAGCACAGGCCCTGGGAACTCGCGAACGTCCCGGGGAGCGACTCGAAGCTGCACGAGGTGTGCTCGACGGCTCTCGCCATGTTCTGGTACACCTCGATCCTGCTGAGTCCCGTGCTGCCGGAGACGGCGGTTAAAGTGCGCGAATTCCTCAACCTCTCGAAAGAGCAGATGAACTGGGGGCAAAATGCATTCTTCCCCGACGGCCACCTCATCAACCCCTACTCGCATCTCATGACCCGCGCCGACCCCAAGCAGCTCGATGCGCTATTCGATGCGGGAAAGGAGCCGGTAACGCCCAAATCGACGCCGGCCGGCACCTCCGCGGCGCCCGCCGCCGCGTCCCCGGCAGCTCCCGGTGACGTGCCCCCCGCGGGTGCCGGCACCGGGGCCGCCGCGCGCATCTCCATCGACGAGTTCCTGCGCATCGATCTGCGCGTCGCCAAGGTGCTCGATGCGCAACTGATCACCGGCGCCGACAAGCTGCTGAAGCTGCACCTCGACGTGGGCGATCTCGGCGAGCGGCAGATCTTTGCGGGCATTCGATCCGCCTACGATCCGGCCTCGCTCGTCGGCCGGCTCATCGTCGTCGTTGCGAATCTCGAGCCGCGCAAAATGCGCTTCGGCACCTCGGAGGGCATGATGCTTGCCGCCGGCCCGGGTGGGGCGGACATCTTCGTGTTGTCTCCGGATACGGGCGCCGCACCCGGCATGCGGGTGAAATGAGCGCCGTCACCGCAGTCGCTGAGCGTATCGATGCACTGCTGCCCCAGACGCAGTGCACGCGTTGCGGCTATGCCGGCTGCCGACCGTATGCCGCCGCCATCGCGGCGGGCGAAGCGCCCATCAATCAGTGCCCTCCCGGGGGCCGCGCCACAATCGAGGCGCTCGCCCGCCTGCTGGGCCGCGAATATCTGCCCCTCAATCCGCTGAACGGGGTCGAGTCGCCGCCCCTCGTGGCCTTCATCGACGAGGAGCGCTGCATCGGCTGCGCGCGCTGCTTGCCGCCCTGCCCCGTCGATGCCATCGTCGGCGCGTCGAAGTACCTGCACACGGTCATCGTCGAGCGCTGCACGGGTTGCGAGCTGTGTCTGGCGCCCTGTCCCGTCGACTGCATCGAGATGCGCTTAGGGCCCGCGCCCGCCCCCGATCAGGCTGCCCTGAATCGCGAGCGCTTCGAGGCCCACGAGGAGCGGCGCGAGCGCCGCGCCCGCGAGCGCCGCGAGGAGCTGGAGGCGATCAAGGCTGCCGCACCGCGTGTCCCCGCGCCATCCCCATGAATTCGGCCAAGCGGCGTGCCATATTCGAGCGGTTTCGCGAGGCCAACCCCACGCCGCGCACTGAACTCGAGTACCACACGCCCTTCGAGCTCCTGGTGGCGGTGATCCTCTCGGCCCAGGCGACCGATAAAGGCGTCAACAAGGCCACGGCGAAACTCTTCCCGGTGGCCAATACGGCGGCAGCCATGGCGGCGCTCGGAGTGCCGGGAATCACCCCCTATATCCAATCGATCGGTCTATTTAACAGTAAGGCCAAGAACATCATCGCGACGTCCAAGGCGCTGCTCGAGCAGTACGGCGGCGAAGTGCCGCGCTCGCGCGAGGCCCTCGAGGCGCTTCCAGGCGTCGGTCGCAAGACCGCGAACGTCGTACTGAACACGGCGTACGGCGAGGCCACCATGGCCGTCGATACACACATCTTTCGCGTCGCCAACCGTACGGGCCTCGCGCCGGGCAAGACGGTGCGCGCCGTCGAGGACAAGCTCATCAAATTCGTGCCGGCGGAGTTCCTGAAGGACGCCCATCACTGGCTCATCCTCCACGGCCGCTACGTGTGCACTGCCCGCAAGCCCGCCTGTCCTCGCTGCATCATCGCCGATCTCTGCGAGTATCGGCAGAAGACCAAGGAATCGGCGCCTTGAGCTCGCAGGCCTTCGGCGGCTACACGCGCGAGCAATTGCGCTTGAGTTACGCCGAAGCGTGGCGCAAGCATCTCGGGCGCATCCCCATGACCCCGCTCGAATCGCTCATCACCGACGTCATCGCGCGCCATCCCGAATACCAATCTTTGGTCGGCGATCCAGCGGCCGCCCAGGCCTTCGAGTCGGCCGCCGGGGGTGGCGCGGAGAACCCGTTTTTACATATGGGGCTGCATCTCGCGGTTCGCGAGCAGCTGTCGATCGATCGGCCGCCGGGGGTGCGTGAGATTCAGCAGACGCTCGCCGTGCGGCTCGGCAGCGAGCACGATGCGGAACACATGCTCATGGAGGCGCTCGCCGAGACGTTGTCGGAAGCGCAACGCGGCGGTCAGGCGCCCGACGAGCGCCGCTACCTCGAGCGCGCACGTGCGCGTGTCGCAACGCTCGGCTGATCGAGGCGCCTCTCAAGGTTAAGGAAGTTTCATGGTTGCGTCATCGGCGCACCCAAAGGTGACGGTTATCCTCGCTGTATCCACGCGAGGTTTCGCTCAATGCGCTTCATGCCGGCTGTTGCTCTCCTGCTCGCTTTCTCGGCACTGGCCGCCGAGCGATCATGGGCTGCGACCGCGCCGCCGAGCACGCCTCCGCCCGCCGCGGCCACCCCACCCGTGTCCACGACGCCCGTGTCCAACCCGGGCCCATCGAGCGCCGACAACGAGGCGGCCGCGCGCCATGCCAAGCGGACTGCCTGCATCAACCAGGCACGATCCAAAAAGCTCGTGGGTGCGCAGAAGACCGCTTACATCAAGGGCTGTGTCGGCGCGCCTTGACCTCGGGCGTCAGCGCTTCGGAATATAAAGATCCGTAAGCGTCCCCTCGACGGCTTCCGCCGCGAATGCCACCGTCTCCGTGAGCGTCGGATGCGGATGAATGGTGAGGCCGACGTCCGCGGCATCTGCGCCCATCTCGATGGCCAGCCCGATCTCGGCTATGAGCTCGCCCGCGTTCGTGCCGACGATGCCCCCGCCGATGACGCGGTGGGTCTCCTTGTCGAATAACAGCTTGGTGAAACCGTCGTCGCGATTGAGGGCGAGCGATCTGCCGCTCGCGGCCCATGGAAACACCCCTTTGGTGAATTCGATACCGCGCGCCTTCGCCTCGGTTTCCGTGACTCCTACCCAGGCAATCTCCGGGTCCGTGTAGGCGACGGAGGGGATGCAGCGCGCGTCGAACGAGGACTTCCGGCCCGCGGCCACTTCCGCAGCCACCTTGGCCTCATGCGTGGCCTTGTGGGCAAGCATCGGAGCGCCGGCGATGTCGCCGATGGCATAGATATGCGGCACGCTCGTGCGCATCTGCTTGTCGACGGCGATGATGCCGCGCTTGTCCACGGCGACGCCCGCCGCCGCCGCGTTGATCGCATTGCCGTTCGCGCTGCGTCCCACCGCGACGAGAACTCGATCGAACTCTTGCGGCGCGGGCACGTCCGGACCCTCGAAAGTCGCCCGCAAGCCCTCCGCATGCGCCTCGAGCTTTGCGACTCGTGTATTCACCATGATGCGTGCATAGCGCTTCTCGATCCGCTTTTGCAGCGGTCGCAGCAAATCGCGGTCGGTGCCGGGCATCAGCCCGTCGGCGAGCTCGACGACGGTCACTGTGACGCCGAGCGCGTCGTAGATGCACGCCATTTCCAGCCCGATGATTCCGCCGCCGATGACCAGCAATCGCTTACAGTCGCTCGGCAGCTCAAGAGCGCCGGTGGAGTCGATGATGCGCGGATCGTCCGGAAAACCAGGCAATCGCACCGCTTCGGAGCCCGCGGCGATGATGCATTGCTTGAAATCGATGCGACGAGGGCCGTCCGCAGATTGCAGCTCGAGCGTGTTGCGGCCGACGAATTTGGCCTCACCGCGCAGCACATCGACCTTGCGCTGCTTCGCGAGCACGGTGAGCCCATTGGTGAGCTTGCTGACGACCCGGTTCTTCCAGGCACGGAGCTTCTCGCGATCGACCGCCGGCGGTGCAAACACGATGCCGGCGGAGGCCATGTCCGCCGCATCCTCGATCACCTTCGCCGCGTGCAACAACGCCTTCGAAGGGATGCAACCGACGTTGAGGCAAACCCCGCCGAGCACGGGCCAGCGTTCGATGAGCGTGACCTTGAGTCCCAAGTCGGCGGCACGAAAGGCCGCCGTATAGCCGCCGGGACCGGAGCCGATGACCACGAGCTCGAGCGCCCCGGAGGGAACGCCCGTCGCTCCGCCGGGAGCCTGCGCGGGCGCGGCAGCGGGCGAGGGCGCTGCGGGCGTGCTTTTCGCCGTCGCGGGCGCTGCAGGTGGGCTCTTTGCAGCCGCGGGCGCTTCCGCAGCGGCGGCGGCGGGCACGGACTTTGTCGGCGGCGCCTTCTCACCGGGCGCTGCTTCGCTCTTCGACGTCGTCAGGGTTGCGATGACCGTGCCGGAGGACACCTCTTGGCCTTTCGTGACCGCGATCGATGCGATCGTGCCGGCAACGGACGACGGGATGTCCATGGACGCCTTCTCGCTTTCGAGCGTGATGAGCGGATCGTCCACGCGGATCTGCGCCCCGACGGAGACCAGCACGTCCACGACTGTCGCAGCCTTGGTGTCTCCGAGGTCGGGAACGCGAACTTCGATCTCGCTCATAAAAGCGCCTTCACATCGCCGAGCGTCTGACTCAAGAACACGACGAATCGAGCCGCCTGTGCCCCATCGATCACGCGATGATCGTAGGAGAGCGAGAGCGGCAGCATCAGGCGCGGGACGAACGTACCGTTGGCAAAGACCGGCTTATGCACCGAGCGCGACACGCCCAGAATGGCCACTTCGGGCGCGTTGATGATGGGGGTGAACGCCGTGCCGCCGATACCGCCCAGACTCGAGACGGTGAACGAGCCGCCCTGCATCTCGGCCGCCGACAGCTTGCCGGCACGCGCCTTGTCTGAGAGCGTTGCGAGCGCGCGGGCCAGGTCGAATAAATTCAAGCGATCGGCGTCGCGAATCACCGGCACGAGCAGCCCGTTCGGGGTGTCGGCAGCGAACCCGATGTGGAAGTATTTCTTGAGGACGAGATTTTTACCCGATGCATCCAGCGATGCATTGAAGCGCGGAAACTCCTTGAGCGCGACGATGCAGGCCCGGATGATGAATGCGAGCGGCGTCAAGCGCACCCCTTCCTGCGTCGCCTTGGGCTTGAGCGCGACACGCGCGATATCCATATCGGTGATGTCCGCATCCTCGTGCTGCGTGACATGGGGCAAGTTCACCCAGCTTGCCTGCAGGCGCGCCCCGGAAATGATCTGAATACGTGAAAGCGGCTGACTCTCCACCGGCCCGAACAGCGCAAAGTCGACTTCGGGCACTTTCGGCAATCCGCCCGCAGGCGCCGCCGGCGGCGCGCTGAGTAGCCGCTTCACGTACGCCTTCACGTCCTCGTGCGTGATGCGTCCCTTGGGTCCCGTGCCTTTGACCTGACCGAGATCGACGCCCAGCTCGCGGGCGAACTTACGCACCGAGGGACTCGCGTAGGCCGTGGAGAACGCCTTCTCGTCGATCGGCGGCGCGCCGCCCGGCGCCGCGGCGCGCGGCGGCGCCGAACCCTGCGGCGCTGCGGCTTGCGGCCGGGTCGATTCCGTCGCGGCGCCGCTCGAGGTGTTCTCGGCGGGGGTCTCCTCGGTAGAGGTGTCCTTGGAGGCGCCGGGAACCGCCGCGTCCTTCGGGGCCGGCGCCTTGTCGGGTGCCGCCGCGCTCTGCGCCGCACCCTCGAGCAGCAGAATCACGCTGCCCTCGGACACCTTGTCGCCTTTCTTGACCTTGAGCTCGGCGATCCGGCCCGCGGCGGGTGCGGGAACGTCCATCGCCGCTTTCTCCGTCTCGAGCGTGATCATCGGCGTCTCTTTGTCGATCTGCTGGCCTGCTTTCACCAGCACATCGATCACCTCCACGTCCTTGAAGCCGCCGATGTCGGGAACCAGCACTTGCGTCGTACTTGCCATGATTCAAACCGTCAGCGGATTGGGTTTCTCGGGATCGATGCCGAAGGCCCGCATGGCCTTGGGTATGGTGCCCACGTCGATCTTGCCCTCGTCGGCGAGACACTTCAGCGCGGCGATCACGATGTAGTGGCGATTGACTTCGAAGAAACGCCGCAGCTCCGCGCGCGAGTCGCTCCGCCCGAAGCCATCGGTGCCGAGCACTGCGAAGCGCCCGGGAACCCACTGACGGATCTGATCGGGAACGGTCTTCATGTAATCGGTCGCGGCGATGAAGGGGCCGGTACTCTTCTCCAGCACCTCGCGCACGTACGGGACGTGCGGAGTCTCCGTCGGATGCAAGAGATTCCAGCGCTCGACATCCAGCGCATTGCGCCGCAGCTCCGAGAAGCTCGTGACCGAGAACACATCGGCGGGCACGCCGAAATCTTTCTCGAGCAGCTCCGCCGCCGCGAGCACTTCGCGCAGGATCGTGCCCGAGCCGAACAGCGTGACCCGCACTTTGCCCTTACCGCCGGACTTCAGCAGATACATGCCGCGCAAGATGCCCTGCTCCGCGCCGGTCGGCATCGCTGGATGAGCGTAATTCTCGTTCATGCAGGTGATGTAGTAGAAGATGCTCTCCTGCTCCTGATACATGCGACGCAATCCGTCCTGGATGATGACGGCCAGCTCGTACGCATAGGTCGGATCGTATGCGACGCAGTTCGGAATCGCGGTCATCACCAGCTGACTGTGCCCGTCCTGATGCTGCAGGCCCTCGCCTGCGAGGGTCGTGCGCCCGGCAGTGCCGCCGATCAGAAAGCCGCGCGCCTGGCTGTCGCCGGCGGCCCACATGAAGTCGCCGACGCGCTGAAACCCGAACATCGAGTAGTAGATGTAGAACGGGATCATGCTGACGCCGTGGTTCGAGTACGCGGTGGCAGCGGCGATCCAGGAACACAGGCTCCCTGCTTCGTTGATGCCTTCCTCCAGGATCTGTCCCTGGCGGTCCTCACGATAGAACATGAGCTGATCGGCATCCTGCGGGGTGTAGAGCTGGCCGACCGAGGAATAGATGCCGACCTGGCGGAACATGCCCTCCATGCCGAACGTTCGCGCCTCGTCCGGAATGATGGGCACCACGTGCTTGCCGAGGCCCTTGTCCCGCACCAGGGTCGAGAGAATGCGAACCAGCGCCATGGTGGTCGAGATCTCGCGGTCCTGCGTTCCCTCGAGCAGCGCGCTGAACGACTCGAGCGGCGGCGCGGGCAGGGGCGGCGCGGCCGAGTTGCGCTCGGGCAGATATCCGCCGAGCGCGGTCCGGCGTTCTTGCAGGTAGACGATCTCCTCGCTGTCGGGCGCCGGCTTGCGGAACGAAAGGCCGGCGATCTCCTCGTCCGAGATCGGGATGTTGAACCGATCGCGCACGGCCTTCAGATCCTCCTCGCCGAGCTTTTTTTGCTGGTGCGCGACGTTGAGTCCCTCGGCCGTTTTACCGAGTCCGAACCCCTTCACGGTCTTCGCGAGAATTACCGTGGGCGTGCCCTTGTTGGCGACGGCGGAGGCGTAGGCCGCATACACCTTCACCGGATCGTGGCCGCCGCGGTTCAAGCGCCAGATCTCGTCGTCGGACATGTTGGCGACCATCTCTTTCAACTCGGGATACTTGCCGAAGAAATGCTCGCGCGTATAGGCGCCGCCCTTCGATTTGAAGTTTTGATACTCCCCGTCCACGCACTCTTCCATCAAGCGCTTGAGCAGTCCTTGGGTGTCGCGCTCGAGCAGAGGATCCCAGCGCGATCCCCACAGCACCTTGATGACGTTCCAACCGGCGCCGAGAAACGCCGCCTCGAGCTCCTGAATGATTTTGCCGTTGCCGCGTACCGGACCATCGAGACGCTGCAAGTTGCAATTGATGACGAAAATGAGGTTGTCGAGCTTCTCACGCACCGGCATGGTGAGCGCGCCCATCGACTCGGGCTCGTCCATCTCGCCGTCTCCGAGAAACGCCCAGACCTTGCGATCCGACGCCGGCACGATGCCGCGGTTCTCGAGATAACGCACAAACCGCGCTTGGAACATCGCCATCATTGGGCCGAGGCCCATCGACACCGTGGGGTACTGCCAGAAATCGGGCATGAGCCACGGATGCGGGTACGAGGACAATCCGCCGCCGCGCACTTCCTGGCGGAAGCGCAGCAACTGCGCCTCGTCGAGACGACCCTCGAGATAGGCGCGAGCATAGATGCCCGGACTCGAATGCCCCTGCATGTAGATCATGTCGCCGGGATGTGCGGCACTGCGGGCGCGCCAGAAGTGATTGAAGCCGACCTCGTAGAGCGTCGCGGCGGAGGCGTAGCTGGCGATGTGCCCACCGTACTCCGCGCTCGCACGGTTGGCCTGCACCACCATCGCGAGCGCGTTCCAGCGCATGTAGGCCTCGTTGCGCCGCTCGAGCGAGCGCTCGCCCGGATAGTCGGGCTGCTGCGCCCGCGATATGGTGTTGAGGTAGGCGGTGTTCGGCTTGAACGGCAGATAGGCGCCGGAACGGCGGGTGAAATCGACCAATTTCTCGAGTAGGAAATGCGCGCGCTCTGGCCCTTGGGCACGCATGACGGACTCGATCGACTCGAGCCATTCCTGGGTCTCGGTGGGATCGATGTCTTCGAAAGGAGATTGCTGCGTCATAGGAGGAAGACCTTACGGATCGGCACGTGCTCATGCACGCGCACGAGCGTCCTGTTAGATGGAGGGCACATTACAGCGCCCCTGCACGCGAACTGCCTTATATTAGCAGCGCTATCTTCGGGACGGTGCTCACGCTGCCGCTTTCATTGCGCTAATCCCCGCCGTGCGCCAACTGTACGCCGGGCTCGGCTCCGCAACTGAACGCGCTGGCTCGTTCCCGCTGACGGACGGGGGCAACCTCCCCGCGGACAGGATGTTTCGGGCTGCATTGACGTCCCGATCATGAGTGACACCACACTTACGACACACCCAAATCCTTACAACGGGCATGTCCAGGCCTGAAGGACCCGAGAGGGCCTTGCAGCTGCTGCATGTTCGCGTAGTGTTTCTCTCGCTGACGATAAGAACGCACCTGCCGGCCTGCTGGCCCTTATATTGCAATTGCGTTTTGAGCATACCCCAACCAGCATCGAGCACGGATTTGGCCATCCGTGTCTTGGCCAGATTGAGACTACTCACATCGCCCACGACTATCCTCTGATATTCATTCACCATCTTTCTTGAGAACCTGTGCAACGCGTCTTTTCGCCGCCTCGCGGCGGTTCGGTGTAACCGCTTGGCTTGCCGTTTATGGGCGCGACGCTGCGCGCTCGCGATCCTTTAGTTCGATGGATCGAAAAAAACGACCCGCTTCCAGCTTATCCCCATCGCTAGTCGCAACCGTATCCTTAAGTCCCAAATCTAGACCCACCTCGACCCTACGAGCAGGAACGTGCGCAACCGCATACTCTACCGGTAGGCAAAGCCACCAATCCCCGACCGAATCCTGGGCAAAACAACCGCATTTCCAGCGAGCATTCTCCAGCAGTTCCTGCTCGAACACCCGAAAGGCCTTGCCTGAGAAGCGCAGACACTTACCTTCACGCTTTAGCTGCGCCGCTTTGAACGGAACCCAGCCCAAGGCGCGCTTGGAGCCCCTGCTGGCCCGCCACCGCAGCTTCGCTTTTTTAAATTGCCTTCGCCGGGCGACAAACTCGGCGTTGATCCGCTGAATGGTCTGGGAACCAATGCGCTCAAAGTGCTCCGTCGCTCCTGCGGTCAGTTTATCCAGATCATATGCTGAGAACCACCTTGAAGGACCTGCGAACGGCCGCGCCGCCTTATAGCTCGCCGCATTCGCGAAATTCCAGACGTTATTGACCTCGATCGCAGCCTTATTGAGCCACGCGTACCCTTCAGTTTTCACCTTCAGGCGCAAGGTACGAATCGAGTGCTGAATCTTGATCGCCATAATCCAATCACCGAAGTTACTTGAGCTTATGCCGGCAGAGCAATGATACAATTTAGTCTAATCGTGAGAAATACGAGCAGGGCGTGAGCCAGTATAATTTGCACCTGGCGTCTCTGCTTCACTTCGTTGCGCAAACCGCCACCGCTGGGTTGCGTCGACCATGACGCTCCGTCGGCTGGCAGATCAGCGAGCTCCGTCGACAAATATGCCCATTCGCATTCCTTTTCGTACTCTGATCGTTGCCGTGCGGCAAATTGCGCCGCGGATATCCGCATCGAAGCTCGCGGATTATTCCGCGGCCCTCGTGCTGCTGCCGCTCAGGCCCTCGGCGGCCGACTGGGCGGCGGTGCCTCACGGCCCGATGTTGCGCGAGTTGTACGCGCGCAAAGTGAGAAAAGAAGGAGACTGCTGTCAGCTGCGCGTGGGGGCACACGCCGAAACACTGCTCGTAGCCGCGTGCCCGCCCGTGCAGGCGAGCACGTTCGAGCGGCTGCAACTCGCCGGCAAGATCGCTCGCGCGGTGACGGAATCGGACCCCACTTCGTTGTTGCTGTGGCAACAGGGATGCGACCGTGATACGGCGCACGCCTCGTTCAACGCGGCGGTGGCCGCATTCGAGGCGGCGGCGTTTCGCCTGGCGAGCTTCAAGAGCAAGCCGAAGCCGCGTCCTGCTCTTGCGCGCATCGACATCGCGACCACGCGACTCGCGGATCTGCATTTCACGCTCGCCGCGGCGGCGGGCAACAACCTCGCCCGCTGGCTGACGGCCTTGCCGCCGAACACTCTGGACGCCTCGGGCTATCGCCGCTTGGTGAAAGAGCTCGCCCGTCATCTGGGACTGCAGTATCGGTTCTACGGGGAAAGCCAGCTGCGGCGCCTGGGCGCAGGCGCATTCCTTGCGGTCGCGCAAGGGAATTCCGCACGTGATGCCGGGATCGCGCGCTTGTCCTATCGGCCGCGCGGCTCCCGCGCCCCGCAGCTGAGCCTGGTAGGCAAGGGCATTTGCTTCGACACCGGCGGCACCAATTTAAAGCCCCACAAGAGCATGCTCGACATGCACACCGACATGGAGGGAAGCGCAGTGGCGCTCGGCAGCCTCTATGCGTTGCACTCGCTCAAATCCCCGGTCGCGGTCGATTGCTGGCTCGCGATCACGGAGAACCGCATCGGCCCGCGCGCCTACAAGCCGCAGGACGTGGTGCGTGCCCAGAACGGCACCACGATTCAGGTGATTCACACCGATGCCGAGGGCCGCATGGTGCTCGCCGACACCTTGTGCCTGGCAGCGCGCGAGAAGCCGGGAGCGATCATCGACTACGCCACGCTCACCGGGGCTTGCGTCTTTGCGCTGACCGAGCGCTACAGCGGCGCGTTCACCAACCGCCCCGAGACGCGCGCCGTGATCGAGGCCGCCGGCGCATCGAGCGGCGAGCGCGTCTGGGTATTCCCCATGGACAAGGATTTCGAGACGGACATCGAGAGCGCGGTCGCCGATGTGCTGCAGTGCTCGACCGACTCGAAGGGGGATCACATTCTGGCGGCGTGCTTTCTGGGCCGCTTCGTGCCGAAGTCGATCCCCTGGCTGCACCTCGACCTCGCGGCCGGGGCGCGACACGGCGGCCTCGGCCACATCGGCACGGAGATCACGGGTTTCGGCGTGCGCTACACGCTCGATTTACTGCGCCGTGGCTGGCCGGCCTGATCGATGAGCATCCTGACGCTGCGACGACCCGATGACTGGCACCTGCATCTGCGCGATGGGGCGGCACTCGCCTCCGTCGTGAAATTCACGGCCGAGCGGTTCGGCCGCGCCATCGTCATGCCGAATCTCAAGCCGCCCATCGCTACCGCGGCCGCGGCGACCGCCTATCAGAAGCGCGTACTCGCGGCGCTGCCGAAGACGAGTAGGTTCACGCCGCTCATGACGCTCTACTTGACCGACAGCACCGCGCCGGAGGAGATCGATCGTGCGCTCGCCGCGGGATGCGTACACGGTGTGAAGCTCTACCCAGCCGGCGCGACCACGCATTCGGATGCGGGCGTCACGGATATCCGCAAGACCTATGCCGTGCTCGAGCGCATGGAGGAGCGCGGCATGCCGCTGCTCGTGCACGGCGAGGCCGCACGCCCCGAAGTCGATGTGTTCGACCGCGAGACCGTGTTCATCGAGGAGACCCTCGGCCCGCTGATCGAGCGCTTCACGCGCTTGAAGGTGGTGTTCGAGCACATCACCACGGCGCGCGCGGCCGAGTTCGTGGCCCGCGCACGCGCCGGCGTTGCGGCCACCATCACCCCACAGCATCTTTTGCACAACCGCAGTGCGATTTTCTCGGGCGGCATCCGCCCGCATTACTATTGTCTGCCGATCCTGAAGCGCGAGCGCGACCGCACGGCTTTGGTGGAGGCCGCGACTGGTGGTAATCCGCGTTTTTTCCTGGGAACCGACAGCGCGCCGCACGAGCGCTCGACCAAGGAGACGGCCTGCGGCTGCGCCGGGATGTTCACGGCCCATGCGGCAATCGAGCTCTATGCAGAGGTGTTCGAAGAAAGCGGGCGCCTCGACCGGCTGGAGGCATTCGCGAGCGACTTCGGTGCGGACTTCTATGGGCTGCCGCGCCACGAAGACCGCATCGCCCTCGAGCGCGAACCCTGGGTGGTGCCGGAGCGCTATCCCTTCGGCGACGGGACCGTGGTGCCTTACCGCGCCGGCGAGACCGTCGCGTGGCGTCTGGCGAGCGCGGAGCGCGCATGATCTCGCTCCCGCCCATCACCTTCGCCACGCGTTTTCGCGGCTTCTTGCCCGTCGTCATGGATCTCGAGACGGGCGGGTTCAACTCCAAGACCGACGCGCTGCTCGAAATCGCCGCGGTGCTCATCGAGATGCGCTCGGACGGCACTTTGACGCGCGGTGAGACGCACCGCTATCACGTGATCCCCTTTCCCGGGTCGAACATCGAGCCCGCCTCACTCGCGGTCACCGGCATTGATCCTCACCATCCGCTTCGTCCGGCGATCTCCGAGCACGACGCGCTGCAACGCATCTTCCGTGATGTGCGCACCGCCGTGCGCAATGCGGAATGCACGCGCGCCATCCTCGTGGGCCACAACGCCTCATTCGACTTGAATTTCCTGAACGCTGCAGTCGGCCGTACGCAGATCAAGCGCAATCCCTTCCACCCGTTCTCGTGCTTCGACACCGCCACTTTGGGCGGGGTTGCCTATGGTCAGACGGTGCTGATGCGAGCCACGTTGGCGGCCGGTCTCGAGTGGGACACGAGCTCCGCGCACTCGGCCGCCTACGACGCGGAGCGCTCCGCGGATCTGTTCTGCGCAGTTTGTAATCAATTCCAGGGCGTGTTCGAGGCGAGCCGGCGACGCCTCGCGGCGATGGGCCCTCTGGAGGTCGAAACCGAGCCTGCCCTGGAGACGCCCGCCGACCTCGGCCCGGAAAACAGCCCCTAGGCGCCGCCCCGTAGGGGGCTCCCCTAGACGGCTACCGCGCCCGCTTCCGCGAGAAGCTGCTGCAGCTCGCCGCTCTTGTACATTTCGATCGCAATGTCGCAGCCGCCGATGAGTTCACCGTTCACATAAAGCTGCGGGAACGTGGGCCAGTTGGAGTAGGTCTTGAGCGCGTCGCGCACTTCCGGATCCTCGAACACGTTCACGTGAGCAAACTCGGCCTTGCAGGCGCGCAGCGCACCGACAGTTTGGGCCGAAAAACCACATTGCGGGAAATCAGGCGTCCCCTTCATGTAGAGCACGACGGGGGCCGAGGCCAGCTGACTCTTGATCCGATCAATCGCATTCATGTTCGATCTCCAAAAATAATCAATCCGGTTGTGGGGCGCGCCCCGGCGCGCGGCCGGGCAGCTCATCGAGCACCGCGCGCTGCTCTGCGGCGCTCATGCTGCTCCACCTCGCAATCTCGCCAATTGTACGATAACAGCCCGTGCAATACCCATGGGCGCCCAGGACGCATACCTGTATACAGGGGGACTGGGGGGCCGCAGGTTGGCTCATCGTTGAAGTATTGGGGCGTGTTGCCTATTCTTCCAGCCTTTTGACCCTCAAGGACCGTCTTTGCATGAATGCCGCGCCGCTACCCGCCGACCTGACCCTGCAAGTCGCTCGGGCGCTCGAGGAGGACGTCGGCAGCGGCGATCTGACGGCCGCCCTGATCCCCGCCGCCACGGACGGCTGGGCCGCGGTGATCACGCGCGAAAGCGCCATCATCTGCGGCGCGCCGTATGTGGACGCGACCTTCGCGGCCCTCGACCCGAAAACTCGGATCCACTGGAAAATCGCGGAGGGCTCGGCCGTCGAGGCCAATCAGACGCTGTTCGAGATTCAGGGGCCGGCTCGCTCGCTCTTGAGCGGCGAACGTACGGCGCTCAATTTTCTGCAGCTCCTCTCAGGCACCGCGACGGCGGCGCACGCCTTTGCCGAGCGCCTGAAGGGAACGACGTGCCGCTTGCTCGACACGCGCAAGACCATCCCCGGCCTCAGGTCGGCACAGAAATATGCCGTGCGGGTGGGCGGCGGCTACAACCACCGCATGGGACTCTTCGACGGAATCCTGATCAAGGAAAACCACATCATGGCGGCCGGCTCCATCGCTCGTGCCGTGGCTGCGGCGAGGTCCACGGGCACGAAAGTGCCCGTGGAGGTCGAGGTGGAGACTCTCGACGAGCTCGAGCAGGCGATCACCGCGGGCGCCGACATTGCGTTGCTCGATGACTTCTCGCTCGAGGACTTGGCGGAGGCCGTGACCATAAACCGCGGTGCCGCACGCTCCTTGAAACTCGAGGCTTCGGGCGGAGTGACGCTGGAAACCATCCGCCGCATCGCCGAAACGGGCGTCGACTACGTGTCCGTGGGCAGCATCACCAAGCACGTGCGCGCGATCGATCTGTCAATGCGTTTCGACTGGCAACCCTGACCTCCGGATCGAGACCGGCATCGGCCTGCGCGGCGCGCTGACGATCCTTAGTCACATCGAGCGAACGACACGCGCCGATGTAAATGAGCGCGGACACGGGCAGCCCGACCAGCATCGCGAGATCGGCGCCGCCGAGGCGCCGCGCGACGGGCCCCATATAGATGTCCGTGCTGAAGAACGGAATCATCGCGACGAATCCCGCACCATAGGCGAGGAGTCCGCGCCAGTTCCAGCGGCCGTACATGCCGCGGGGATTGAAGATCTCGCGCACCGAATAATGTCCCTTGCGCACGCAGTAAAAGTCCACGAGGTTGATGGCGGTCCAGGGGGTGAACAAATAGAGCAGCACGGACAGGAACGAGCCGAACTTGGCGACGAAATTTACCGCCGAGGCCGCAGCCAGGGCGCTCGCCGCGATAGCGGCGACGATGAGCGTAAGCACGCGCTTGGCGAGCGTCGGGCGGCTCGGCCGCAGGGAATCGAGCACGCTCAAGAGCGTGAGCGAGGCGCCGTAAAAGTTGAGCGACGTGATGGTCACGAGGCCGAGCAACGAGCACAGCAGCAGCGGTTTGCCGAATCCGGGCACCAAAGAGTCGGCCGCGGCCCGTAGCGCCGAGGCGACTTCCTGGGTCGGGTAGAGCGCCGCGACGATGGTACCCACCAGCATTGTCCAAGAGCCTCCCACGAAGGCGCCGAGATAGGTCCACCAGAAAGACGCGCTCACGCCGACATCGCGCGGCAGGTAGCGCGAATAGTCGGACACGTAGATGGACCACGCGATCTGGTACGAGGCGGCCGCAAAGAATTGCGCGAGAAAGGGCGCCGCACGAAAGTCGCTCGGCGCCGGCATGAGCGAGAGGGGCGCCTTCACGGCCACCGCGGCGCTGAACACCAGTAACGCGCCGATGAGCACGTAAGCGACGTAGCGCTGCGCGAGATGAATCAAGTCGTAGCCCACGACCGCGAACACGAGGGATAGCAGCGTGAATCCGAGCATGGTCGGTGCCGGCGGTGCGCCGTACAGTGCGTGCATGGTCTGCGCGGCCAGCACCTGATTGAACGAGTTGAATCCGATATAGGCGATCAGCGCGACACCCCACACCAGCAGGGCGCCGACATAGCCGAACTGCGGGCGCGACTGGATCATCTGCGGCAAGCCGAGCTGCGGGCCCTGGGTCGAATGAAAGGCCATGAAAAACGTGCCGAACGCGCTCCCCAGCACCACCGCGAGCGCCATCCACGCGAAGTTTCCGCCGAGCGCGATCCCGACCACGCCGGTGGCGATGGTGGCGAGGTGTGCATCGCCCGAGAACCATACCGGCCAGAGGTGCCAGACCTTGCCGTGGCGCTCCGCGATCGGTACGTAATCGATCGAGTGCTGTTCAATGAAGGACACTGGGCATCCCGGCCGCGCAAGCCGCCGCGCGCCGTGCGCGCGACTGCCTGCGTCGGATCTGTCAGAGGTTCAGAAATTATTCTTGTATTGGATCATGACGGTGAACGGCTGCAGCGTCGCGACCTGCGGGATCGGCACCTGGTAACCGGGCTCGAACTGCGCGTAGCCGACGTAGCCGATGTCTCCCAGGTTCGGCTTGGCGTTGCCGAGATTGTGGAAGTTGAGTGACAGTTCCTGCTTCTCGTGTCGCACACCCATGCGCAGATTGGCGAGCGAGTACGGCGCGCGGCTGCCGAACAGGCCGTGACCGTCCGACGTGAGGCCGCCGTTCAAGAGCGAGATGCTGTTGCCCGTATAGCTGTAATCGGCGGACACGAAGCCGTCGAGCGCCTGTGTGAGGGCCCGCGTGTACACGGCACCGAGCGTCGCCGTCCAGTCCGGCACGTCCGGAATCGGCGTGCCCGCCGTGATGCCGGCATTGGAGAGCGCGCCCGGATTGACGATCTCGGTGCTCTCGTAGCCGACGCCGAGGCGCAGCTCGAGCTCGTGCGTGAGATGACCCGCGAGCTCGATCTCACCGCCGTTGATCGAGGCCGATCCGCCGTTGAGCTGCAGGTAGAAGCCGCAGGGCAGCGCCACCTGCTGCTGCACGTTATCCCAGTTGATGTGAAAGCCCGCGCCCGTGATGAGCAGTCCCGTCTGCGGCACCTGCCACTTGATGCCGCCCTCGTAGCTCCACAGCGTATCGGACTTGATGTGCTCGATGTCCGAGAGGGGCAGCCCGGGAAGCGCGCAGGCGGGAAAGTTGAATTGCGCGCCGCCGGCGCGAAAGCCCTTCGTGGCGGAGGCGTAGAGCATGACGGCGTCGGTCGCCTGGTAGGAAAGACCCGCCTTGGGGTCGATACCCTGCTCATGATTCTGCTGCGGGCTGCTCGGCGTCGGCCCAAGGTTGATGAAGCCGTTGGCCGTGTAATCGGCCGTCTGCTTCAGCCAGTAGCGGCGCGCGCCGACGGTCAGGTTGAACCGCTCGAAGAACTTGTAATAGAGCTCTCCGAAGATCGAGCGATCATCCTGCGTGGCCGGGTTGTTCTGCGTCCAGATCAGATCGTTCGGCCAGCCGGTGGCCGCGGAGAGACCCTGCGCGTAGGTGTTCGGAATGTAGAAGCGCACGTTGGAGTGCGAGAGGAACACGCCCGCGGTGCCGGACAGATTGTGGACCGGATCGAACGATATGCGCGCCTCCTCGGTGATCTGGCTGTGGTAGTGCTCTCCGTCCCATGTATAGGGCTGATTGGGCACGGCGTTGGCGCCGTAGTTGTAGTAGTAGAAGAACTGCTGGGTACCGTAGCTCGAGTCCTCGAGGTCGTGCGTGTGCGGTAGAAGTAGCTGGTCGAGGATACGACGTTGAAGCCGCTCCCCTTGTAGTTCACGTCCAACGAAGGCAGTGCCCACCGATCGAGGGCGTCGGGCTGCACGTTGAAGTCGCGGTTGACCGTGTACTGTGGAACGTACTCCGAGTAGGGCGGGCTGTGAGCCTCGTTCGGGTAGGGGAGCGGCGCGAAGGTCGTGGGGAACCCGTGGTCCTCGGTGTTCTGATAGAGGACGCGCAAGCGCCCCTCGAGATCGTCCGTCACGTTGAGCAGGAACGCGACCGAGCCGCCATAGCTCGTAGCCGCCCCCTGATTGCCGACACTCGTGCGCGGCACGGCCTCGAACGGCAACGTAACGATGTCGCCGAGGGTGCCGCCCTGCGGCGGGTTGGGGAAAGTGCGCGTCAGATAGCCGGCGTCATGGTTGCCGAACGCGACCACGCGCAGCGCAAGCCGATCGGGGCTGAGCACGAGGTTGCCGATGACGCTGGCGCCCCCGTCCGGGCTGCCGCCGCCCGACGTAGCCCCTGCCTCCAGCATGTAGCCGATCGAATCCTCGGTGAGGTTGGGCTTCTTTGTCACCAGACGCACGTTGCCGCCGAGGGAACTCTCGCCGTAGAGCGTACCCTGCGGTCCCTTGAGCACCTCGATGTTGTCGATGTCGAGCACTCGAGGATCCACGGATCCGGGCACCGGCGTGTCGTCGATGTAGAAGCCGGTTGCCCCCGCCGTACCGAACAGATTCTGCCCAGTAATGCCGCGAATCGCGATCGTGCGGGCCTCCGCGATGCCGGTGGGACCTCCCCCATAGGCGAAGGAGATGTTGGGTGTCTTGGTTGCATAGTCGTTGAACGACTGAATGTTGTAATTCTCGAGACTCTGCGACGTGAACGCCGTGATGCTGACGGGTACCTGCGCGAGGGACTCGTCGCGCTTTCGAGCGGTCACGATGACGGTATCGAGCGTCGTCGCCTCCGTCGTCGCGGCCGTGTCTTGCGCGCAAACCGCGCCCCCGTGCAGCGCAGCACCACAAGCCGCCGACAGACCCAGAAGTTGCGCGAAGAAGCTTCGACGAGGCATAGGCTTGTCTCCTGTGGTGGCCGCCGAATCGGCGGTTTGATGGTTCGGGTTCATAGCCTCGGGCTTCTGAGCGCCCTCGCTCCCCGCGGGCGCCTTGGTCTCGACAGCGGGCGCGGTCAGCTTGGGCTCGGGGCCGACGATGGTGATCGTGTGCGGATTCACGAACTCGTAGCGCAGACCCGTGTTGGTGAGCAGCCGCTGTAGAGCTTCGGTCGCCGTCAACGCCCCCTTGACCTCGGGGCTCTTGAGACGCGCCACGAGCTCCGAGGCGAACATCACCTGGAGCCCCGACTGCTGCGCCAAGTCATTGAGCGCATTGGCCAAAGGCTCCGCGGGGATGCTCAAGTTCTTGACGCTCGCGGCCGACGGGCTCTGCGCCGCCGCGCTCGCCCACAGCATGGCGGCGCCCACCGCGAGGAGCGGTGGCGTTCGAGTCGTCATGAATCCCCCTCTCGGCGCGGCACTCTGGTTCGATCTCCCGTGCCCCCACACTGTGGCCGGTGACCCCCACGCCACGGCCTTGTAACATATGTGTGATCGGGGAGCGGAAACCCGGTAGTTGATTTTCACTACCGGCTTTTTCGAAAAAAACACACTACTGAAGACGGATGATCTCAGAACGTCCAGAATCGGCCTCGTTGCTCGCCGGCACGGCCTTCCGCGACCACGCCGGGGATCTGCAGCGTTTCCTGGTCCGTCGGGTGGGGCATGCGCAGGATGCAGATGATCTCGCACAGGAGGTGTTCGCGCGGCTCTTGCGCGTGCGCGATGCCGACCTCGTGCGCAATCCGCTCTCCTACCTTCTCGGGATCGCGACCCACGTGGTGCGCGAGTTCCGCCAGCGCAAGCAGCACGAGCGGGTACTCTACGATTCGGACCTCGCCGAGGATCTCTGCGATCATTCGAATGCGGCGGCGGCGCAGGGCATGGCCGAGCAGATCGAGCTGCGCCAGCGGCTCAACCGGGCGTTGCAGCAGCTGCCGCCCGCGCACCAGCTCGTGCTCCTCCTGGTCAAGCGCGATGGCCTCTCGTACACGGAAGCGGCGAGCGCCTCGGGACTATCGGTGCATACGATCGAGAAGTACGTGGTCGAGGCGCGAGCACGGTTGCGCCTGCTGCTGGCGGAGACGCCCTGAATGGCCATGTCGGATTCCAAGACGCGCGAGCTCGAAGCGCTCTACGCCGTCCAAGCGTCGGGCTGGGTCGAGACCATGCGCCACGCGAGCCCCGGCGATGAGATGCGCTTCGTCGCCTGGCTCAAGGAGTCACCTCGCAACGTGCGCGATTTTCTGCTGATGCAGTCGCTCGACTGCGCACTCGAGAAGCTCGACGCCGAGCATCTGCACAGCATCGAGGCGCTGCGAAGGTCGATCAGCGCGTGACGCCGTTGACGCTGCGCCCGGCACCCGCGGCGACGGCGGGCGCCGCGCGATCGCGGCGCCTCCGACGGGCCGCGCTCGCCGCGGGCGTTCTCGTCGCGGCGGTGGGCGCGCTTTTCTGGTACGCGCATCTCGGATTTCACGAGTTCGAGACGGCGACGGGCGAGCAACGCACGTTCGAGCTCGAGGACGGATCGGTCGTGTCACTGAACACCCATTCCCGGGTCGCCGTCCGGTTGGCCGCGCATGCACGCGAGGTGCGCCTCTTGCGCGGCGAGGCTCTGTTTCACGTGGCTCACGATCCGAGCCGCCCGTTCCTCGTCTCGACCGACGATGCCGTGGTTCAGGCCGTGGGCACGCAGTTCGATGTGTATCGGCGCGACGACGGCACGGTCGTGGCCGTGCTCGAAGGACGGGTCAATGTGACGGCGGCCGCGCCGGCACCGGCGGCGAGCGGCAGCGCGGCAGCGCCCATTGTGGGCCGCGGGGCGCCAAGGGCGGCCGCCGTTCGAAGCCTCGGCGCAAGCCAGGAGGCGCAAGTGAGCCACGAGGGCTCAGTCAGCATTCGTGAGGTGAACAACGTGAGCGATACGGTGGCTTGGCGCGAGCGCCGGCTGATTTTCCGCGATCAGACGCTCGAGCAGATCGTCGGTGAATTCAATCGCTACCGCACGCATCCCATCCGGCTGGAGGGGAGCGGTGTGTCCGAACGGGTCTACAGCGGCGTGTTCGACGCCGACGACACCGATTCGCTCCTGCAAGTGCTCGCTCGCGATCCGGCCCTCGCGGTGGAGCGCGAAGGCGAGGCGACCCTCGTGAGATTGCGCTAGCGCCGGGGCGCCGAGCCGCGTCAGCGGCTGGGCGCCCCCGCCGCTCAGGCGATGTTGGCGGCCTTCAGGACCCGCTGCGGCTGCGACACGCCGTAGCCCTGGGCGTAATCGACGCCGAGACTACGCAGCATGTTGATGATCTCGACGTTCTCCGCGAATTCCGCGATGGTCTGCTTGCCGGTGAGGTGGCCGATCTCGTTGATCGAGCGCACCATCTCACGGTCGATCGGATCGTGCAGGATCTCCTTGACGAAGCTGCCGTCGATCTTCAAAAAATCCACGGGGAAATGCTTCAAATAGCCGAACGACGAGAGGCCGGTGCCGAAATCGTCCAGCGCGAACTTGCAGCCGAGCTCCTTCAGGGCCTGAATGAAGCGGTTCGCCTGGGAGAAGCTCGCGATCGCGGAGGTCTCCGTGATCTCGAAGCAAATCTTGGTGGCATCGAGACCGCTGCGGTGAAATTGATCGATGACGTAGGGCAGAAACTTGTCGTCACCCAAGCTCTGGCCCGACAGATTGATCGAGCACATCGACAGTCGCGCTCTTTCGTCCGCCTCCGACACCAACCAGCGGAAGGCATTCTCGATGACCCAGCGATCGATGCTCGGCGTGATGCCGTAGCGCTCGGCGGCGGTGATGAAGTTGTCCGGCGCGACGATCTTGCCGGTCTCGTCGCGCATGCGCAGCAAGAGCTCGTAATGCGCGCCCTCTTCCGCCCGCTGCAGCGGCAGGATGGTTTGGCGAAACAGCTCGAAACGCCCCTCCTCGAGGGCGTTGTTGATGCGCGCGGCCCACTGCATCTCGCGGCGGCGGCGCATGAGGTCGATGTCGTTCTCCTCGAAGCTGTGCACGCGATTGCGCCCCGCCTCCTTGGCGGCCTGGCAGGCGCTATCGGCCGCCGAGAGCACGGAGGCGACATCCGCGTTCTCCGCGGCGATCGGCACGACGCCGATGCTCGCACCCAAGCGGAAGGTGCGCTCCTCCCAGGTGAACTTGAAGTTGCGCACGGCCTCGCGCAGCGATTCGGCGGTGCGCATCGCCTCATCCAGGGAGCAGCTCTCGAGCAATATGCCGAACTCGTCGCCGCCGAGGCGCGCCAGTGTGTCGCGCCAGCGAACCTTCGACTTGAGGAGCGCCCCGACTTGCCCGAGCAGCGCATCACCGGCGCTGTGGCCGCACGTATCGTTGACGATCTTGAACTGATCGAGATCGAGGCAGCAAAGCGCATAGGAGGTCTCACGCGCCTTGGCGCTCTTCAGCGCCCGCTCCATGCGATTCTCGAACTCGCGCCGGTTGACGAGGCCGGTAAGGACGTCGTGGCTCGCGTGGTAGGAGAGCCGGCGGTTGAGCTCGCGAGCCTCGCTCACATCGTGGAACACGAGCACTCCGCCCGATACGGCGCCCGAGCCGTCGCGAATGGGCGAGGCGGTGCTCTCCACGTAGATTTCGTTGCCGTCGCGCCGGATGAGCAGCATCGGGCGCACCGATTTGATGGAGCGGGTGCGTCGGATCGCGACCGCCAAGGGATTCTCCAGCGGCTCGCAGGTCTCCTCGTGAAAGGCCCGGAAGATTTCCTCGATGGCGCGGCCCTGACTGTCCTCGAGACGCCAACCCGTGAGGGCCTCGGCGACGGGATTGAGATAATCGATGACACCCTTGGCGTCGGTGGTGATCACCCCATCGCCGATGCTCTGCAGGGTGATCTGCGCGCTTTCCTTCTCCCGGAAAAGCGCCTCCTCGTAGAGCTTGCGCTCCGTGATGTCGAGCTCGACACCCACCAGGCGCAGCAAGCGCCCCTTGTCGTCGACTTTGGCCTTGGCGCGGCTGATGACCCAGCGCCACTCGCCCGTCGCATGCCGCATGCGATGCAAACTTTCGAAAATGGGGGTCTTGCCGGCCACGTGATCGCGTATGGCGGCCTGCACCCGCGACATGTCGTCGGAGTGCACGAGCGTACGCCAGTCCGGAGCTTGCCCGACGTCCGCCTCGTCGTAGCCCAGCATGGCCTTCCAGCGCGGCGAAAGGTAGACGCGATTGTTGAGCGTGTCGAAATCCCACAGGCCGTCGTTGGCGCTATAGAGCGCGAGTTCGTTGCGCTCCTCGAGATCGCGCAGGTGCGCTTGAATCTCGATGCGCCCGAGACCGGTCGCGAGACTGCTGCCGAGAAGCTTCATGAGCAGGTGCAGCTGCACCTCCCAGTCGTCGCGTGGCCGCGCACCGGCGAGCGCGAGAATCCCCGCAGGCCGCCCTTCGATGGAATAGCCGATGAGCAGAATCGAGCCGATACCGAGGTTTGCCCAGACTGCGCCGTCGCTGGCTTGATCGGGGCGCGGCTTGCTCGTATCGCGCAGCTCCGATACCCGTAGCGCCGCGAGCCGGGATTTGAGCCAGGGCAGCGAATCCAGACTTTGGCCCCGCAGTTGTTCGGGGTTGCCCGTGGCGAGCATGCCGCGTGCGACCTGCACGTCGATGAACGTCGCACCGTCGGTGTCGAGCGCCGCATGGAAAGCGGTATCGGCGCGCGTCGCCTCGCGCAGCAAATCGAGGTTGGCGACGATGGTGTCGGCGGCGGTTTGCGCCGTCATGCTCTGAAAGTCGACCGCGATCTTGGTGCAGATGGCGTCGAGGCCAACCGTCGGTCGCAGGCCGCGCCGTGGCCAAGTCTGCGGAGAGAATACGTCCGAAGCGGTCAGATCCGGATGTCGGGGATCGGTGGGTGCTATCGCCATGCGCCTGCGAGGGTCCCCGGTCGGTAATTGCACTTGTGGATCAACAGTTTGCCACTCGAAATGAGCACAAACTCGAATGCGTCACACAGTTTCCCTACTCCCTGACAGCGGACGTATACACCCGAATTCTCGCACAGGTTATCAGGAATACAAGATAAGCGCTTGTATTGGCGGGTCTTCGCCAGGGGATTTCACGTAATGAATGTTCTGGCTTGGAGGTAGAGACCCCGGAGGTTCTCCTCCATTTCGGCCTGGATCCGCTCGAGCCCCGGGGCATCGAGTCCCTTGGGTACGTAGACCGGCGGGCCGATCACGATGGCGATGCGGGCGAAGGGCTTGGGGATGACGAACCGATCCCATTGAATTTTCCATGCCCGTGAGGCCGCGTAGGCCATCGGGATCATGGGGCGCTGCGACATCTGCGCGAGCAGGATCGCGCCCGGCTTGAATCGCCAGGGTGGCCCGCGTGGCCCGTCCGGGGTGATCGCCGGCGAGATACCCTCGTGCGCGAGCGCCTGATAGTAGTCGCGCAGCGCCCGCGCGCCCGTATGCGAGGAAGATCCGCGGATGACTTCGGCGCCGACACGGCGGACCAGCATCGCACCGATCTCCCCGTCCACGGAAGGCGAGATCAGAAAGCCGAGCTTCACGCCGGCGCTGCGCATCTCGAGCAGCGGTTTCACGCAGAGCAGCTGATGCTGGTGCCAATAGACGGGAATAAAGGAGGGCGCGCGCTCGAGCGCCGCCGTGATGTGCTCCGTGCCGACAACGCGAATGCGCGCGCACCAGCGCCAGATCGTGCGGCCGATGAAAATGGCCACGGGCACCAGCAGCGTGTACAGCGCAAGCCGCGTGCGCGTGAGCCGGCGCGAGGAGCGCGTTTGCTGTCGATACAGGCTGTTGCGCAGGTCGCCGGCGGGTTCTTTCTCCACGCCGAGCATTGTCGGTAACGGCGATCGGGCGCGCAAGCCTAAGAAAAGCGCGGCTGCGCTACAATGTCGAGATGCCATCCGCTCCCCTTCCTCCCGGTCCTGCCGAGGGTTTCGATCTCGGCGGGAGCGACGAAACTTTGCCCCGGCTGCGCGAGTATTTCGCGCGCTACGGCGACGTGTACCGCGTGTTCGCTCCGAGCCGCGGCGTCTACGACTACGTGATCAACCACCCGGACGATATCAAGCACGTGCTTCTGTCGAACCACCGCAACTACACCAAGGGTCAGGGCATGGATCGCGTGAAGATCCTGCTCGGCAACGGCATCATGACCAGCGAGGGCGAGTTCTGGCGCCGCCAGAGACGCATGATGCAGCCCGATTTTCATCGGCGTGTGCTCGGTCGGTTCGCCGGGCTGATTCACGACGTGAACGAGAAGTTCGCGGAGCGCTGGGCCGGACACGCCTCTCGCGGCGAGCCCATCAACCTCACCGACGACACGAGCGAGCTCACCTTGCAGATCGTGCTCGAATCGATCTTCGGCGATGACTTGCAGCGCGTCGAGCGCCAGCTCGGCGCGAACCCCTTCGAAGTCGTCGCCAAGGAACAGAACCGGGATCTGAAATTCGCCTTCCGTTTCCGCTCGCTCGCCAAGCTCATCCTCGAGTTGATCGACCGGCGCCGACGCGAGCCGGAGGAGCGCCACGATTTTCTCGCCATGCTCATGGCGGCCCGCGACCACGACGACAAGCCCATGAGCGACAAGGAGTTGATCGACGAGGTGATGACCCTGATCGTGGCCGGTCACGAGACCACCGCCGCCGCACTCACCTGGACGTGGTATCTCGTCACGCGCCATCCCGAGGTCGCCGCCGAGCTCGAGGCCGAGGCGGATCGCGCGCCCGATGGGCTCCTGGACCTCGAGGCCGCCGAGTCGCTCTCCTTCGCTCATCAAGTGGTGCAGGAAGCACTGCGGCTCTATCCGCCGGGATGGCTGTTCACGCGCCGCGCGATCGAGGACGACGAGCTCGGCGGTTATCCCGTGGCGGCGCGCACGGACGTGTTCATCAGCCCCTACATGCTGCACCGCCATCCGGACTTCTGGACCGCTCCCGAGGAATTTCAGCCCGCGCGCTTCGCCGGCATCGATGCGAAGGAACGCCATCGATTCGCCTATATTCCCTTCTCGGTCGGCCCTCGGCACTGCATCGGCGAGAACATGGCGATGTTCGAGATGCTGGTGCACGTGAGTCGCATGGCGCGGCGCTTTCGGCTGAAGCGCGTGAACGACGACCCCATCGAGCTCGAGGCGCAGATCAACCTGCGGCCGCGCTCCACTCTTCTGATGACGGTACAAGCACGATGAAGCACAAGACGCTTAACGAAATGCTCGAAAGTAATCGCGACGTCGATCGCGTCGTGACGTATGTGGAGGGCGAAAACGCGGAGCGCCGCGTGAGCTTCGGCGAGGTATACGCGCGCGCACTCGGAATTCTGCATCACCTGCAGGCGAAAGGAGCTCAGCACGGCGACAAGCTGATCATTTTCCTATCAAACAACGAGCAGTTCCTGGACGCCTTCTGGGCCGCCATTGCGGGCGGCATCGTGCCCGTGCCGCTCGCCGTCGGCATCAGCGATGAGCATCGCCACAAGCTCTTGCGCGTGGCCCGCAAAATCGGACGCCCCTTGCTCTACACGGACGCGAAGAACCTCGAGCGTCTGCAGACACTCGCCACGGAGGTGGGCGAGACCGAGCTCATGGCCCAGCTCAAATCGCGCTCCTTGCTGGTCGAATCGATCAGCGACATTTCGCGACAGGCGAAGTTGCACAAGCCCGACCCCGACGATCTCGCCTTCATCCAGTTCTCCTCTGGATCGACCAGCGAGCCGAAGGGCGTGATGCTGACGCACGCCAACCTCATCGCCAACATCACGGGCGCGCATCTCGTGGACAAGTACGCGGAGTCGGACGTCGGCTTCAGCTGGATGCCGCTCACTCACGACATGGGACTCATCGGCTTCTACCTCATCTTGTTTGCCTACCGCTCGCACATCAACTTGATGCCCACCGATTTGTTCGTGAGACGGCCCTTGCTGTGGCTGCAGCTCGCATCCAAGAAGCGGGCAACGCTCACCTCCTCCCCCAATTTCGGCTATCGCCATTTCCTCAAGGTGCTCGGCGGCCGCCGCCTCGAAAACGTCGATCTGTCGTGCGTGCGCGGGATCTACAACGGCGCGGAGCCGATCTCCGTGGAGCTGGTGAACGAGTTTATGCAGACGCTTGCCTACACGGGGCTCAAGCGCAAGGCCATGTATCCGGTCTATGGCCTGGCCGAGGCCTGTCTCGCCGTATCGTTCCCCGAGCACGGCTCGGATTACCGCTGGATTCGCGCCAACCGCCACAAGCTGGGCGTGGGCTCGGCCGTCGAAATCAACCCGGCCGATGCGCGCGAGGTCGTCGAGCTCATGTGCGTGGGCCGCCCGCTGCCGAACATGGAAGTGCGCATCGCCGACGATGCGCGAGCGCCGCTCGCGGATGGGCATGTGGGACATATCCTGATCCGCGGACCCAACGTGACGCGCGGCTATTTCGCAGATGAGGAGGCCACGGCGGCAGCCCTCGACGCGGACGGCTGGCTGGATACGGGCGATCTCGGGGCGTTTCACGAGGGCGGCCTCTACATCGCCGGTCGCAGCAAGGACATCATCTTCGTCAACGGCCAGAACTACTATCCCCACGACCTTGAGAACATCGCGCAGCGGGCTCCCGGCCTCGATCTCAATAAGGTGGTGACCGCCGGTGTGGCGAAACCCGGCGCCACCGGCGAGGAACTGGTCGTGTTCGTGCTGCACCGAGGCGACCATGCGGAGTTTCTGCCGACGGTCGCGGCCGTGAACCGGCTGATCAACGAACACACCGGCATCGAGGTGAGTCACGTGATCCCGGTCAAGCGAATTCCCAAGACCACCAGCGGGAAAGTGCAGCGTCACCTGCTCGAGCAGGCCTACCGCGACGGGGAGTTCGACGCGGACATCGCGGCGCTCGACGCGCTTCGGGCCGCGCACGCGGGCTCGCACGTATCCGGATCTGACCTCGAGGCGCGCCTTCAGGCGATCGCCGAGACCGCCCTGCCCGGCAAGCGCATCGAGGTGAGCGACAATTTATTCGAGATCGGCGCCAGCTCGCTCAAGCTCATCGAGATTCACGAGAATATCGACCGCGATTACCCGGGCCTCATCGATCTCACCGAGCTGTTCGATCACCCGACGATTGCCGACCTGGCGAAGCATCTGGAAGGCAAGTTGAGGAAACCAGCGGGCTCTTGACCGAGCCCCGGCGCTCGCTGCAATCAGTCCGCGCCGTAGAGGGGTTTCTTCAGCTTCCAGCGCCGGTAGGACCAGAGCCAATCCGCCGGATGGGCGAGCACGTCCGCCTCGCAAGCGCGCGCATAGCGCTCGGTGATGGCGTTGGGCTCGAGCGCCTCCCGTCCGTCCCAGAGCTCGCGAATCTCGACCTCGTAATGCCCGCGGCTCACGCGCCGCATCAGCAAATAAAGGACCGGCAGACGCATGGCGCGCGCGATCTGCTCGGCTCCCACGTAAAAGGCAGTATCCTGACCGAGAAATCGAGTCCAGTAGCGCTTGTCCGTCGACACCGGCGCCTGGTCGGCATTCATGGCGAGCGCGCGCACGACGCCCCGGCGGCGCAGGAAGTCCGCGAGCAGCTCTTTGGCGGGGATCAAGCGCGCGCCGAAGCGCGAGCGCACCTCGAGCACGAGCCGCTCGGCCCACGCATCGTGCAGCGGCTTGTACGCCGCATCTACCGGATACCCGAGCTGCAAGGTCACGCCCTGCAAGAGCCACTCCCAGTTGCCGAGGTGAGAGGTGACGAGCATGACCGACCGTCCGGCATCAAGGAGGCTCACTACCGGTTTCAAGTCGTGGACGCGCACCCGCGCGATCATGTCGGCGGGCTCGATCGACATCGACTTCACCAGCTCGACCAACACGTCGCAGAAATTCTTGAGGAAGCACTTGTGGATCGCGGTCCGTTCGGCCTCGCTCATGTTGGGAAAGACTTTGGCGAGCTGCTCGCGGATCACTCCGTGACGGTGGCGCGCCACGTAGTACGCAAGGACGTAGATCACCCGCGACAAAACATAGAGCGCCCACAGCGGCAAGAGGGACAGCGTTTTGAACAGGGGCTTCAAAATGTTCTTTCGACAAATGACCGACACAATGCGGCCCGCGATATTCTCATAGTCGGCGCAAGATGCCCATCGTTCGTCGATGGACTCCGGTCGGCCCCGGTCTCGCCCCGCCGGCGCCATATCACGCCATAATTGCCCCACCGCCTCGCCACAAAGCCCTGCAAGACTCCTCTTCATCGCGGCAACACTGAATCCGCGGGAGCGTTGGACCATGTCGAGTCGCCTGGATGCCTTGCTCGAATTCCTACGGAGCGCGATTTTTGAACCGCTCGGCCGCCTGATCGCCGCCGCTGGGTCGGGTGTGCGGACCCTGGGCGCGGCCGCCTATCGCCGGCGCTGGCGGCTCGGGCTCGCCGCATTGCTCGCCCTCTTTGTTTATGGGCTCTACACCCACCCTCCGCTCGCCACCGTGCGCCGCGGCGAGGTGCTCGTGCGCACGGATGAGCTCGATGACTCGGTGACCGTCTTCACCGCGGGCACGGTGCCCGTGCTGCCCGGGATCCATCAAGTGCGCTGTTATTCGATTAGGGATCAAGTGTATCGGCCGGCCGAGAGTGCGACCGCGACCGGGCCGGCGCCGTTCCAATCGATCGAGGGGCTGTCGATCGGCGTCGATCTCACGGTGCGCTGGACCATCGATCGCGCTCGCCTCGCACAGATGTCGAAGGAATTCCCGGATGACCTCAACGAGGACCTCGTTGCCCCCGCGGTGCAGGGCGTGATCTATCCGTTGTTCGCCCGATATTCCGTGCGCGAGATCTTTTCGCGCCGCCGAGCCGAGATCCAGCAGGAGCTCATGACCGAGCTCAAGCCCAAGTTCACGGCGATGGGCCTGGTGCTGCGCGGGGTCGACATGGGCAAGGTGGACCTGCCGCCGGACTATCGAGCGGGAATGGACAAGCTCCTGTCCGAGGAACTCGAGACCGAGAAGGTTCGCTACACGCTCGAGCTCAAGGAGGCGGACGTCAAGCAAAGGCAGCTCGAGGCCGAGGCCGACAAGGTGCGGCGACAGACGGCGGCGGAGGCGACCGGTGCGGAGCAAGTCATCGCCGCTCGCGCTCAGGAAGAGACCATGAAGCACATCCTGCCCTTCAAGCAGAAGCAGATCGAGCAGCGCCAGCTGGAGGCGGAGGCCGACAAAGTCGCCCGTATTCGCACCGCGGAAGGTGCCGCGGAGGCGCGGCGGATCGAGGCCAAAGGCGAGGCCGATTCGCGTCAAAAGCTCGCGGACGCGGAGGCCTATCGGCTCGATCTCGTCGGCAAGGCCAATGCCGGCCAGATGGAGCGCGAGGGAGCACTGGTCGCGCGCTACCCCTTGTTGATCCAGAAGACGCTCGCGGACAAACTGTCGGACAAGGTCCAGGTGATCATCGCACCGCTGCCGGCGGCGGGACGGTTCCTCGGCTCGAATCTCATCGGTACCCAAGGCTTGACGGGCCCCGAGGAGACGGCAGCCCAGCCGAGCTCTCAGGCGCAGAGCTCGCGATGATCCTCGCCCTCACTGCGACGATCGCCATCGTCGTGCTCGACCACACGTCGCTGCGCACCGCGCCGCGCTCCACCGCCACCGAGCTGACGGCGCTCTGGCGGGGGGATGCCGTCGAGATCCGCGGCGAGCGTGCCGGATACCTCAAGGTCTACGATTATCATCGCGAGCGTGGCGGATACCTGAGAAGCGAGTCCGTACGCCCGGTGACGCTCACCGAGACTGCCGCGCCCGAGCTGCTCGCCGTGGTGCGCTTCCTGCGGGAGACCCCCGGATCCGAGACGCTCGGTATCAGTTACGGCGCCGCGTACTTGAAGGCCGTACCATCCCGATCGCTCACCGCCGAGCCCTTCGATGCCATTGCCCGGATGGCCGAGAGGCTGGCGGATGAGGCGGCGGGGAGCTCGAGCCGCTCTGCCGACGCGGCCGCGCATCTCGAGGTCGTGGAGCAGTTTGGTATCCGCATGCAGAGCTTCGAGCGCAATGGACACATGCAGGTCTGCTACGACGGCGAGCTCTTCCGCCGCGTGCTGACGATGCCCGGCGCAAGCCCCGAGGAACGTGCGCACGCGGTGCTCGGCCTCACGCGCCCGGACTGCATCGATCCAGCATTGGGACCCGTGCCTCGCGCGGCGCTCGATGACCAACGCCGTGAGCTCCTCGACGATATCAAGGATGCGGATTTGGGCGCGATGCTGCGCACCCGGCTGCACGTCCGGCGCGCCGGGGTCTGGGCGTCGATTGCGTACTCGCAGGCGCGCCGGAGCGAGCCGTCGGGGATGGCGGCGGGCCGCGCGCTCGCCGAGCTCCTCGCCGCCGACCCGAACGAGCTCGGCGAGGACCGTCGCGGCGAATATTCGGACGCCGTCCTGCGAACCAGTGCGGTCCGCTGGGCCGCCTCGTTGCCGGCGCCCCAGACCGGGCCGCTCATGCTGAGCGCCGCTCCCGGCGAGCCGGGCCAAACATGCATCGCGCTGCAGGACTCGCATCGTCCGCACTCGGCGCCCCTGGTGCGACGCTGCACCTACGGCATCGTGTGGATGGCCTCGGCACAAACGCTGGCGCAAGGCTCAGCGCTCGTGCTCGGGGTGCAGCCGCTCGAAAGCTGGCGCGAGCTCTGGGTGTTTCACGAATGCGCGGGAAACTGGACCATCGACGTGCTCTCCCCCGGCACGGACGATCCCGAGGAAGGCTATGTGGACTATGCCGGCTTCGCCCCCGGTACGCGGCGTCTGCTCATCGCCCGCGAGGTGAAGGAACGCGGCCGGTTTCGCCGCCGCTTCGAGGAGCTCCAGCTCGACGATCTCGCCCTGGTGCGACAGGCGAGCAGCCCGGAACTGTTGCGCGATTTCGGCCGGTGGCAAGACGTGGCCTGGCGGCGGGATACGCTCGCCTTGCACCGAGCTGAGTTTTACGAGCCTGCTGGACCCTTCATCGTATCGGCCTGCAACAACTTGCGGGCGGCGGCCGCCCGCCGACCCCGGCCGTAAAAGAGCAGCCCGACGGCGATCATGACGAAACAGCCGCCGACCACTTTCGAGCCGAAGAGCCAGGGACCGACGCTGTCTGTGGGCGGCACCATCGCAACAACGATGCCGAGCAGCAGCGTCGCCATGCCCGTTCCCGCCACCAGCCAGCACACCGGCAGTCCACCGGGAATCAAGATCACATCCGCCGCGCGCGCATCGGCTCGGCGCCGCAAGACCGGAAGTGCTGCGAACATGTAGAGCAGCGGTACGAAGCTCAAGATCATCGACATGTCGATCAGCGCGATGAACGCCTCGTGAATGGCGGACCCCGACAGCGCTGCAAGCAGCACGAGCGTCGTGAGCACGCCCTGAGTCAACAACGCGACATACGGTGATCCGAAGCGCGGGTGAACGGCGCCGAGCGCTTCAGGCAGATAGCGATCGAGTCCGAACAGGAAGGGTAGCCGCGCCGTGCCGGAGATCCACGCGCCGAGACTTCCGATCTGAGAGACCGTCAGCAGCACCGCCGCGATCACTCCGAAGCTGCCGATACCCAGTCGCGCACCGACGGCCGCGAGCGCCTGGGGAATCCCGCTGATCAAATTGATCTCGCCCGCCGGCAGCGCAATCAGCAATGCGGCCGTTCCGGCAATGTAAATGACGGTGATGAGGACACAGGAGACCAGCAAGGCGCGTGCGATGGAACGGCGCGCATTCTTGATCTCGCCGCCCATGACGGGTCCGAGCTCGAGACCCAGGTATGCGAGCGCCATCGTCGAAAAACTGGCGAAGGTCGCCATGGATCCGACGTCGGGCGCGAGCGAGCGTGCGCCGAAGTGCGTGGCGGAGCCGAACTTGTGCCAGGCGAGGATCCCGCCGATGAGCACGAGGGCCCCGGCCATCCAAGTGGCGATACCCCCGATGTTTTGCAGCCACTTGGCGCGCTCGAGGCCGAAGACATTCAAGATGATCGCGAGCCAGAGCACCGTCAGCGAGAACGCGGCGTTGTAGGAAGCGCTGTCCGCAAATTTAAGCCAGCCGTCATGGCTGTAGAGGAACACACCGGCCGCGAACAGGAGGATCGACGGAAAGAACACGAGATTGCCCACCCAGTACGACCAGCCGACGATGAAGGCATGCACGTCGCCGAATGCCGTCTTCGACCAAACGTACATCCCCCCTTCTCCGGGCAGGCGGGAGTTGAGCTCGAGCACCGTGAGGGCCGAGGGCACGAAGAATGTCAGAAGACCGAGCGCCCACAACGTGAGGCTCGAGGGTCCGACCTGGGCGGCGACCGCAAGCCAGCGGAACGAAATGATCGCTGCGACGTTGAGCAGCACGACGTCGAAGGTTCCCAGAACGCGGTGCAGGCCCGCGATCTGCACGGCACCCGCCGGCGGCGGCGGAGGTTCTCGCAACGGCGCTTCTCGCCCGTTCAAATCGGTCTCCCTCGATCGATCGGCGGGCTTCTGTTGTTCTGACCGAGCGACCCTGTGTTGGATTAGGATAGCATCCCGCCTCGATCAGCCGGGAGCAGTGATCGATGACTACGATTGACAAGCTCGAGACCTTCAGCAACGAATTCGTATGCTTCGTGCGCGTCACCGCGAACACGGGCGCGATCGGGTGGGGACAGACCTCGACCTATAACGCCGATATCACGGCGACCATCTTCCACCGCCAAATCGCCCCGTGGGTCCTCGGACGGAATGCGCTCGACATCGACGCTCTGGTGGAGCGCATCGAGGAGCGGGAACACAAGTTTCCGGGAAGCTACCGTTGCCGCGCCATTGCGGGTCTCGATACCGCCTTGTGGGACTTGCGCGGCAGGATGGAGGACAAGCCGGTGGTCGCACTCCTGGGGGGCACTTCTAAGCGCCTGCGCGCCTATGCATCCTCCATGAAGCGCGACATCTCGCCCGATGCCGAGGCGGAGCGTCTGGTGCGCTTGCGCGATGAGCAGGGGTTCGATGCGTTCAAGTGGCGGGTCGCCGCTGAATGCGGGCACGACATCGATGAGTGGCCCGGTCGCACCGAGGCCATCGTGCCGCGCGTCGCGCGCGCGCTCGGCGATGAGGTGGCGAAACTGGTCGACGCCAACAGCGGCTACTCGCCGCGACGCGCCATCGAGGTCGGCCGCCTGCTCGAATCCGAGGGCGTGACCCACTACGAGGAGCCCTGCCCTTACTGGAAACTCGAGGAAACCAAGCAAGTGACCGATGCCCTCGCGATCGACGTCACGGGAGGCGAGCAGGATTGGGACCTCGCCACCTGGGCGCACATGATCGAGATGCGCGCAGTCGATGTCGTGCAACCGGACGTGATGTACATGGGAGGAATCGCTCGCACGCTCCACGTCGTGCGCATGGCCGCCGCGGCAGGACTTCCGTGCACGCCGCACAGCGCGAACCTCTCGCTGGTCACGGTCTGCACCATGCACCTTCTCGGTGCCATTCCGAACCCGGGCAAGTATCTCGAATTCTCCATCGAGGGTCCGGACTACTATCCCTGGCAAGAGGGACTCTTCCGGGGAGATCCCTTCGCCATCAAAGACGGCTGCGTGAGCATTCCCGCAGAGCCCGGCTGGGGCGTGGAAATCGATCCCGACTGGCTCGCGCGCGCGCAATACCGCTCGAGCGAGCGACGATGACCGAGCGCGGCGGTGAGCCATTCGACTACATCGTCGTCGGCGCCGGAACCGCGGGATGCGTGGTCGCGAGCCGGTTGTCGCAGAAAGGCAAGGACCGCGTGCTGTTGCTCGAGGCAGGCGGCACGGATCGCCGATTCTGGCTTCGAGTTCCCGTGGGCTACGGCCGCACCTTCGCCGACCCCCGAGTCAACTGGATGTACCGCACGGAGCCCGACCCCGCGCTCGCCGGACGGCGCGGTTATTGGCCGCGCGGCAAGGTCCTCGGAGGATCCGGCTCGATCAACGGCATGGTGTACGTCCGCGGGCTCTCATCAGATTTCGACGCCTGGCGCGCGCTCGGCAACCCCGGCTGGGGATTCACCGACGTATTGCCGTATTTCAAGATGGCGGAGGACTATTGCGAGACGCCCGACGCGGCGAGCCTGGGCCACGGCGGCCCGATCCATATCAGCGACATGTCGCGAGACGTTCACCCGCTGTGCGGGACGTTCATCGAAGCATGCGAGAGCCTGGGTTATCCCCGCATCGCCGACTTCAACTCGAAGGACCCCGAAGGCGTTGGCATCTACAAGATCACCACGCGCAACGGCATCCGCGAATCGACCGCGCGCGGCTACCTGCACCCCGCGCTCAAGCGTTCCAATCTCAGCCTGCGCCTGAAGTCGCATGCGCTACGAATTCTCTTCGACGGCGATCGAGCCGCGGGGGTTGCCTACCTTTACCGAGGCGCGACGCTCGAGGCGCAAGCGCGCAAGGCCGTGATCCTTTGCCTGGGATCGATCAACACGCCGCAGCTCCTGCAGCTCTCCGGCCTGGGAGACGGTGTGCTCTTGCAGCGGCACGGGATCAAGGTGTCCGTGGAGAGCCCCGCGGTGGGTCAGAACCTTCAGGACCATCTGGATCTCACGTTTCTGTATCGCTCGAAGGTGCCGACGCTCAACAACGACCTCCATCCGCTCTTGGGGAAGCTCAAGGCCGGCATCCGCTATCTGCTCACACGACGCGGCCAGCTCGCCATCAGCATCAACCAGGCGGGCGGCTTCGTGCGCAGCGATGCGGGCCAGCCGCACCCCAACCTGCAGCTCTACTTCTGCCCTTTGACGTACCCGCGCGCGCAATGGCCGATCCGCCGGCTGATGAATCCGGATCCCTTCCCGGCCTTCATGGTGTCATTCAACATCTGCCGGCCGACGAGCCGGGGGCGCGTGGAAATCCGCTCGGCGAATCCGCTCGATGCCCCGCTCATTTATTCGAATTGCCTCACCACCGAGCACGATCGCAGCGAAGCGCTGGCCGGAATGCACGTGCTGCGCAAGCTGGGCGCGAGTGCGCCTCTATCCCGCATCATCGAGCGCGAAGTCTCTCCCGGTCCCAACAAACAGTCGGATGCCGATCTCCTGCAGGACTTTCGCGACCGCGCGTCGACCACCTTCCACCCCACCGGCACCTGCCGCATGGGGCGGGACCCGGCCGGCTCGGTCGTCGATGCGCGGCTGCGTGTGCACGGCGTACGCGCGCTGCGCATCGTGGACGCCTCGATCTTTCCGCAGATCCCCACGGGCAATACCAACGCTCCCACCATCATGGTCGCCGAGAAAGGCTCCGCCCTGATCGCCGAAGACGAAGGGGATTGACCGGGTCACGCTGACCGGGTCATGCTGACCGGTTGGGCGGACTGTTATTGGTAGGCCGTCCAAATGGTCTTGAGATCAACATACTTGTCGATGGCGTGCGGCGAGCGATCACGACCGAAACCGGATTGCTTGAAACCGCCAAAGGGCGTGGACACGGAAGATCGATCGAAGCTGTTGACCCACACGGTGCCGGCGCGCAGCGCGGTGGAAATCCGATGCGCGGCATTGATGTTGGAGGTCCACACCGCCGCGGCGAGTCCGTAAACGCTGTCGTTCGCCATGATGAGCGCTTCGGACTCCTCGCCGAAGGCGGTCACGGCAAGGACCGGGCCGAAGATCTCCTCGCGCGAGACCCGCATCTGCGGGCGCACTCCGTCAAGGATCGTGTGCTCGACATAGTAGCCGCCGGTCTCGGTCATGGCCGCCTTGCCGCCGAGCGCGACGTGCGCGCCCTCCGCGACACCGATATCGACATAGCCGAGCACCCGCCGCATGTGCCCCTCATCGATCAGCGCACCCATCTGAGTCGCGGGATCGAAGGGATGGCCGAGGGTGATCTTCTTCGCCACGCGCGCGATGCCTGCCAGCAGTTCGTCCTTGACGCTCGAGTGCACAATGACCCGTGACCCTGCGTTGCAGGTCTCGCCGGCGTTGTAGTAGATGCCCCAGGCAATGGCATCGGCGGCGGCCTCGAGATCGGCGTCGGCGAGCACCACGTGCGGACTCTTGCCGCCGCACTCGAGAGACACGCGCTTCATGTTGGATTCGCCGGCGTAGCGCAGCATCAGTTTGCCGACTTCCGTCGATCCGGTGAAGCTCACCATGTCGACGTCGCTATGGAGCGCAAGCGGCTTACCCGTCTCCTCGCCGAAGCCGGGCACGACGTTGAGTACGCCCGGCGGCAACCCGGCCTCGGCACCGAGCTCCGCGATGCGGATGGCGGTGAGTGGGGACTGCTCGGCGGGCTTGAGCACGACAGAGTTGCCGGTGAGCAGCGCGGGACCGAGCTTCCAGGCCGTGATGATGAGCGGGTAGTTCCAGGGAACGACGGCCGCCACCACACCGAGCGGCTCGCGGCGAATCAGCGCCAGGTCGTCCGGCCCGGTCGGTGCGACCTCATCGTAGAGCTTGTCTGCGAACTCCGCGTAATACGCCATCGTGTCCGCCGCTTTCGGCACGTCCACATCGAGAGAGTTGATGATGGGCTTGCCGACATCAAGCGTCTCGAGCATCGCGAGGTGCTCGAGATCGCGGCGGATGAGCTCGGCGAAGCGCAACAGCACCCGCTTGCGCTCCTTGGGATCCGTGCGGCGCCACGCTCCCGACTCGAACGCCGCGCGCGCGGCGGCGACCGCATCATCGACGTCCTTTTGCGAGCAGCGCGCCACCTGGGCAATGGCGCGGCCATCGATGGGGCTTTTTTTCTCGAACACCCGGCCGTCGCGCGCGGCGACGAACTTCCCGTTGATGAATGCACGTCCCTCGGGACGCAGCGGTGTCACCAGGCGCTCCCATTCGCTGCGGCTGCGGGCGGCGAGTTCAGTCACGCTTTGAAACTAGCACACCCCAAAAGGCCGGTAAATGAGGGTCCGAAGGCAAAGCCGATCTCATTATTCGATACCCGCGACCTGGCTCCGAGAATTGCTTGAGTTCGCCCAGAGATTTCTGCGCAGCACTACGGTTGCGGCGGCACAATTCCGTTCGCCGGGTAAGCCGGAATCCATGGAGGAGGCGGAGGTAGTCCCTCGCGTTTACCGGCGAGCGCCTTGAGCATCAAGTCGACCGCGGCCTCGAGCTGCGCATCGTGGCCGGCCAGCAAATCGGCGGGCAGGTTTTCGACCTCGATGTCCGGGTCGACGCCATGGTTCTCGAGCGCCCATTGGCTGTCGACCGTGTAGAGCGCCTGCTCGGGAATCGTGATGTACCCGCCGTCCATCATTTGCCAGTTGCCGCGGATGCCACGCACGCCGCCCCAGGAACGCGTCCCGACCAGCTTGCCGAGACCGTAAAGGTGGAACAGATAAGGGAAGATATCGCCGTCAGATGCCGACCAATGATTGAGCAGCGCCACTTTAGGTCCATTCAAGACCTCCTCGGGCTCGGTCGCAATTCCAGCCTCGCGATCGGTCGCGAGAAAGACCAGCATGCGCCGCAAGCGCTCGATCGCGAACGGCGCGATGAACCCGCCGCCGTTCCACCGGTCGTCCATGATCAGGGCCTGTTTGCCGAGCTGCGCATAGAATTGCCGCACGAATTGCTGCAGTCCCAGCTGTTCCATATCGGACATGTAGACGTAGCCCACGCGGCCGCCTGAGAGCTTGTCGACCACCTCGCGATTGTGCGCGATCCAAGCGGCCTCGCGCAGACTCAGCTCCTTGGCAACCGGAGTGACGACGATCTGACGGCGCGCACCGTCCGGCCGATCGGCGATCGTGAGCTCGACCGTCGTGTCCACATCGGCCAGTTGCAGCAAACTATCTGGATCGGTGGGGGCCTTCAGCTCGGCGCCATTGACCGCGAGTAGATAATCGCCCGCCTTGACGTTGAGCCCCGGCTGCGCCAGCGGACTGCGATAATCGCTGCGCGTGTTGTCGCCCGGGTAAATCGTCGCCAATCGGTAACGGCCCGAGGCCGTATCGAGCGCCCAATCCACGCCAAGCAAAGCGCTGTGCGCCTGCGGTGTGGTCTCCCCGTCGTCGCCGCCGCCGACGTAGGTGTGTGAATTGCTGATCTCCCCGATCATCTGCCCGATCAAGTAATTGAGATCCTCGCGCGAGCCGGCGAGCGGTAGGAGCGACCGATAGCGGTCGTGCTCAGACTTCCAATCCACGCCGTTCATGGGCGGCGAGTAAAAGAGGTCGCGCTCGAGCCGCCAGGCGTTCTCGAACATTTCCGTCCACTCTTGCTTTGGATCGACGAGCTCACGCAAATGATCGAGCTTGAGTGGCTTCTTGGTCTCCGCGTCCTTGGCGGCATCGGCTTTGGTCGCGAGCACGGTGTAATCCTTTTCGTGCCGGATCAGCACGCGCAGCCCGTCGCGCGACAAGGAATAGCCGTCCACGTCCTCGGTGACCAGCGAGGACTTGCGCGTCTTGAGATCGTAGAAGCGCAGCTCGGACTTCTCGCCAGCGAGCATGCCGTCGATAAGCCCCAGAGGCTGGACAAGATAGAAAATGCGATCTCCGCGCAAATCCAGCTGGGTGATGTTCGCCGCATCGACCGGCACCGCGACGGCGCGCGCCATCAGGCCGTCGAGATCGATCCGGATCGGCTTGATCGGCCCCGACTTGATCGGTCCCGCGGGCTCGGTCGCCGAGTCGTCTTTCTTTTTTTGCTCATCGTGCGTGCCGGGCTTCGTCTCCTGCTCGTGCTTGGCCTCGTCCGGCGGCGCCGACGGCCCGTCGTAAGAGGGCCCGCTGCCCTCGTCGGACTTCGGTGCGACCGGCGAGGCCGAATCACGCGCCAAAGCGATCGCGTAGATTCCGGTCGACTTGAGGATTGCGAAATCGAAGTCGACGTCTGAACCAACCGGATTCTCATGCCGGCTCGAGATGAAGTAGAGATACTTGCCGTCGGACGACCAGGCGGGATTTGTATCGATTCCGCTGCCGTCGCCGATTCGCGTCAGTTTGCCGGTCGCAATCTCGTAGAGCGCGAGGTCGCGCCTGCGGTTCATCGCGGTGAGGCTCAACGCGAGCCAGCGCCCGTCCGGTGAAAACGCCTGATCATGGATTTCCGCGAATTTATCCTGAGCGACCTGCTTCGCTGCTCCGCCGTCGGTGCCGACGATCCAGAGCCGGTGGGCGCCATCCGAGAAAGCCAGCATTTTCCCGTCGGGCGAGAAGATCGGCGCATAAAAGTACCCCTCGGCGAACGAGGTGAGGATTTTTTCCGGCCCTCCCTCCGCCGGCCGAATCGCAATCTCCTGCCGGCCGCCGGCGTCGGTCGTATAGGCGATGGTCCGCCCGTCCGGAGACCAGGCGGGGTGGTCTTCGTCGACGCCGGGTGTACTCGTCAAATTGCGCGTCGCGCCGTTCTCAGTGGGTACACTGAAGATATCGCCGCGCGCCGAGAACAACGTCCGCTTGCCGTTCGGCGCCAGCGCGTAATCCACCTGTTGTGCTGGGTCGGTCGCGCGAATCTCATCCTTGACGTCGGCCACGCGTGGGCGAGTACGCAAACCGTCGTCGGGTAGCAGGACGGGAACTTCCTCGAGGTGCTCGCCGGGCAAATCCAGCCTGTAAAGCTTGCCTCTTTGCTGGAAGGCGATTGCATCACCGCCCAACGCCGGAAAATCGATATCGTAATCGCTGAAGTGTGTGACTTCCCGCGTCTGCTGCGTGGCGGTGTCCATCACCCAGATGTTGGCGCGGCGGTTCGCGTCCTGATCGGAAAGATAATAGATGTGATTGCCGTACCACATCGGCGAGGTGTTGGTGCCGGACCAGTTCGTCAGCTGCTTGAGCTGCTTGGTATTGAAGTCGTAGCTGAAGATCTGCTGGGCGAGACCGCCGTTGTAGCGCTTCCAGGTGCGAAAATTTCGAAAGATGCGGTTGTAGGCGATCGTGTGCCCATCGGGCCCGTAGCTCAGCAAGCCAACCGCACTATCGATCGGCATGGGGTTGGGCAGCCCGCCCGCGACGGGAACCTCATAGAGATTTTGGATCCAGCCGTTCCATTGATCGCCCTTGGACAGGTAGACGACGTTCTTGGAATCCGGCGTCCAGGTGACCACCATGTTGTCCGGCCCGTGGCGGCCTCCCGTGCCGGCCTCGGTCGCGGGACGGAACGTCAGGCGCCGCGCAGCACCCCCCGCGGCCGGAATCACGAAAATGTCCGTGCCTGCCTTGCTCGCTTCCGTGTAAGCGATCCACTTGCCGTCCGGGGAGACCCGCGGAAGCATGTCCTGGCCCGGTGCGCTCGTGAGCCGCACGGCGGTGCCGCCGCTTTTCGGGACGGACCAGACATTGCCATTCGCGACGAATACGATTCGATCGCCGAAAGGCTGTGGAAATCGGGGCAACGCGGCGCGGGCGGCCATGAGCGGAGCCATCGCGAGGAGAATAGTCGGCAACAAGCGTTTGATGGTCATCGAAGAGCCTCAAAGCGCGGGGCTCCAAGGTTACCAAACGCATCGGCCGGTTGCCCGCCCTCCCAACTGGGTTCAGTTAAACGGCTCCTCGCCCGCAAGCTTGGTGCGATGGAGCAGCCGTCCGCAATCGGGGTCATAGGGCATGGCCCGATGCATCGTGCCCGTGTTATCCCACATCACCGCATCGCCGACCTTCCAAACGTGGGCGTAATGAAAGGGCTCACTCGTGGCCCACTCGCGCAGGCCGTGAAGCGTCTTTGCGCTTTCCTTCGGCTCCATGCCGATGACGTACTGTGCGGTGTTGCCCAACACGAGGGATTTGCGGCCGGAGCGGTGCTTCCAGACCAACGGCAATTCGATCTCGCCCATCGCCATCCATTCCTCGAGCTCCGCGAGCGTCGGCTCGGGACGGTGGTAAAGCTGGGTATTCCACATGGAATGGACGACGCGCAGCTTGTCGATCTCTTGTTTCCTCCCGGTGGGCAACGCGTCGTACGCGGCGTAGGTGTTGCAAAATTCGGTATTGCCGCCCCAGGTGGGCAGCACTTTACTGGTCAGGATGGCGGCGCCGATCGGCACCCTGTTCATCGTGCCGTCGATGTGCCAGAAGAGAGAGCCCTTGAGATAGTCGGCCTTCTTGTTGTATTGCTTGTCGAGCGAGATTCTGAAGACCTCCGCGCCCTGGATCTCAGTCAAGCACGTGCCTAGCGTCCTGGTGAAAGCGAGCTGCTCTTCGTCGGTGAAGTGAATTTCCGGGAAGACCAGCACACCGCGCTGCTCGATCAGCTCGCGGAGCTTGCGGGAAAGGGCACCGCTCAGCAGCTCCTTTTTGCTATTCATCACTCTGCTGCCGATGTTCGGCTGGATGTCCTGATATCTCAGGATGAGTTCGTCCGCTACCACCGCGACCGCATTGGCTCCCATGACACCCTCCTCGCCGGCTGCGACGTCAATTTCGACACTGCTATCGGTCCGCCAATACTAAGTATGCTCAGTTTCCGGGGCTCGCGCAGTACGCGAAAGTACGTAGACCTATTAAACAACACTGTTGACTATAATTTCGCCATGTGATTCACGGCTATTCCCGGAGGTTGAAGGCGATGAGCAGTACTGTAAGGACCAGGGACGGGGAGATTGCCGAAAGCATTCAGGATCTGTCGAAGCCGGTCATCTACCCGGTGGAGGCGTATATATCCGAGGACTACGCGCGGGCCGAGCGCGACAAGCTGTGGCGCAAAGTCTGGCTGCAAGCGGGCCGCCTGGAGGACATCCCCGAGGTCGGCAATTACCTCACCTACGACATCCTCGATGACTCGGTGTTGATCGTGCGCACCGCGCCCGACACGATCAAGGCTTACTTCAACGTCTGCACGCATCGCGGGCGCCGCTTGGTCGATACGCCGCCCGGCGCCCGAAACGCCCGCGGCAAGCGCATGAGCTTCGTCTGCGGCTTTCATGCTTGGACCTTCAACCTGGAGGGCCGCTGCACGCACATCCTGCAGAAAGAGGACTGGAACGGTGCGCTCACGGATCAACGCACTCGCCTGGGCGAGGTGAAGCTGGACACGTGGGGCGGGTGGATCTGGATCAATCTGGATCCCAACTGCGTGCCGTTGCGCGACTATCTCGAGCCCGCCGCCAGTATGCTCGGTCCCTTCGAGCTTCAGAACATGCGCTGCCGATGGCGCAAGTGGATCATTTTCGACTGCAACTGGAAGGTCGCCCTGGAGGCGTTCAACGAGACTTACCACGTCCCCGGGACGCACCCGGAATTCATGCGGTTTGGAAATTTCGTCGGCTGGGCCAAGACGCAAGGAAAGCACAGCAACCTCGGCTACGACGCACCCAAGGGGCTGGAGGAGAACAAGGCGAAGCTGCGGCTGGGGGCGGGCAGCGATCCGCGCAAGTCGACCGCGGAAATGCAGCTCTACACCTGGGAGCAGGTCAACACCAACACGACCAAGACTCTCGTCAACGCATCGCTCCGACTGGTCGATGAGCTGCCGGAAGGAACGCCGGCCGATAAGGTCCTCAAGCATTGGCTCGAGTCCGCTCGCCGTGACGATGCCGCGCGCGGGGTGACCTGGCCGACGGTCGATGCGGAGCATGTCGGCAAGAGCGGCACGGCCTGGCAGATATTTCCGAATTTCCAGATCGGCCATGCGGTCAACAATGCCCTGTGCTACAGCGCTCGCCCCTACGGTTATGACCCCGACAAATGCATCTTCGAAGTCGCAGTTTATGAGCTCTACCCGAAGGGCGAGGAGCCGCAGACCGAGTGGGAGTACACCCCGGCGCAGGACCCGCGATGGGGCAGCGTCCTACCGCAGGATTTTTCCAACATGGCTGCCGTGCAACAGGGCATGAAGAACCTGGGCTTCCGCGGGATCATCCCCAATCCGAAAGCCGAGCAAGCAGTCGCGAGCCTGCATCGCAATCTCGCGAAATACATGGGTACGGGCGCGCCCTCGCCTATCGGGGCCGCAACATGATCAAGTGCGAACCGACCAAGACACCGGAGCACGTCGACATCCAGGCGTTGCGGGAAAAATATCGGCAAGAGCGCAACAAGCGTCTACGCGCTGAAGGCCAACATCAATACATGGAGCCTCTGGGCGGCTTCGCGAACGCTTATGAGTCCGATCCCCACATGCCCGTCGTGCCCCGCACACCGATCTCGATGGACATCGATGCGGCCATCCTCGGGGCGGGCTTCTGCGGCATGCTGGCAGCCATTGAACTGAAGAAGGCGGGCGTTAGCCATTTCAAGAACATCGACTGGGCCGGGGATTGGGGCGGCTGCTGGTACTGGAACCGCTATCCCGGCATTCAGTGCGACAACGATGCGTATTGCTACCTGCCGTTGCTCGAAGAAACCGGCTACATGCCGAAAAAGAAATTCGAGGACGGCTGGGACATCTACCAGCACAGTGTGCGGATCGCCAAGCATTATGACCTTTATCAGCACGCGATCTTTCACACGCTGGTCACCGCGCTGCGCTGGGACGAGTCGATCAAGCGCTGGCGGCTCGCCACCAATCGCGGCGACGATATCCGCGCCCGCTTCGTGGTCATGGCGGGTGGCCCGCTGAACAAGCCCAAGCTGCCGGGCATTCCCGGCATTAGCCAATTCAAGGGCAAGATCTTCCATACCGCGCGCTGGGAATACGCGTACACCGGCGGGACTGCGCAAAATCCGGTGCTCGATCAGCTCACCGACAAGCGTGTGGCGATCATCGGCACGGGCGCCACGGCCATTCAGGTCGTCCCCTATCTGGGTCGCTACGCCAAGCAAACCTACGTGATTCAGCGCACCCCGTCGAGCGTGGACGAGCGCCACAACGCGCCAACCGATCCCGAATGGGTGAAAACGCTCGCGCCCGGCTGGCAGAAGCGTCGGCAGATGAACTTTCATCACGGCGCGATGGAACGCTTTAGCAAGGGCGAGCCGGACCTGGTTTGCGATATTTGGACCGAGATCAATCGCAACTTGAATGCGAAGCTCGAGACCGAGGGCTGGCGTGATTTGACACCCGATGAATACGGCGCGGAACGCGAGCTCATCGATTATCAAGTGATGGAGCGCCTGCGCCGCCGCATCGACGGCATCGTGCGCGACAAGGTGACAGCCGAGGCTTTGAAGCCCTGGTATCGCTTCCTCTGCAAGCGGCCCTGCTCGAACGACGACTATTACGAGACCTTCAACCGCCCGAACGTGAAGTTGATCGACGTGTCGTCAACCCAGGGTGTGGAACGGATGACCGAAAAGGGCTTCGTCCACGATGGCGTCGAATACGAGGTCGACTGCATCATTCTCGCCAGCGGTTACGAGATCACGAGCGAGCTGCGCAAGCGATGGGGTATCGATTCCATCGCGGGCCGCAACGGCTTATCGCTCTACGATCACTGGGCGCATGGCTTCAAGACGCTGCACGGCATGACGACCCACGGCTTCCCGAATCTGTTTTTTACCGGGTTCACGCAGGCGGGATTGAACGCGACCAACAGCGTGACCTTCGTCTCCCAGGGCCGCCATATCGGCCACATCGTCAGCCAGGCATTGCGGCGCGGCGCTGTGACCGTGGAGCCTAGCCAGACAGCCCAGGACGACTGGGTGAGGACCATTCGCGAGAACGCGAACGAGGGCGCGAAGCAGTTCGCTCAAGAATGTACGCCGGGCTATTTCAATAACGAGGGCGAAAAAGAATTTCGCTGGTACCTGGGCGAGCCCTATGGGCGCGGCTTCTACGCCTTCGAGGCGCTGCTGGAGCAGTGGCGCACCGATGGCAGCTTGCGAGGCCTCAACTTGGAGGTCGCAACCCCGGCCACACATGCCCCAGTTGAAGCATGAACTAGGAGAACCTCGTGAACCCCACCGCCAATGCCGCAAATACCATCAGGGCCGAAGATCTATCGGAGCCGCTCACCTTCCCGGTCGAGGCTTACATCGCGCAGGATTACGCTCGTGCCGAAGGCGATAGGCTTTGGGCGAAGGTGTGGCAGCACGTCGGGCGCGTCGAGGAGATTCCCGAGGTCGGCAGCTACATCACCTATGAGGTCGGAGATGATTCGATCCTGATCGTGCGGACCACGCCCGATGAGATCAAGGCCTACCACAATGTGTGCCCGCACCGCGGCCGCCGGCTGGTGAGCACGCCCCGCGGCTCCAATCGCGCCTGCGGCAAGGCGAGCAAGTTCGGCTGCAACTACCATGCGTGGACGTTCGACCTGCAGGGCAAGGCCACCTACATCCTTGACCGGGACGACTGGAAAGGTGAACTGACCGAAGAACGCACCAGCCTCGCCGAGGTCAAGGTGGATACCTGGGGCGGTTGGCTCTGGATCAATATGGATCCCAATTGCATACCCCTGCGCAAATATCTCGAGCCCATCGCGAGCCTGCTCGATCCGTTCGAGTTCGACAAGATGCGCTACCGCTTCCGGCAATGGGTCATCTTCGACTGCAACTGGAAAGTCGCGCTCGAGGCGTTCTTGGAGCCCTATCACGTGAAGGGCACGCATCCGCAGCTCATGAAATACGGCGACTTCTATGCATGGAGCAAGGCGCAAGGCCTGCATGGCAACGACGGCTTCGACACGCGCAACCCGCATGCGGGATCCGCGGCCGACACCACGGTGCATCGGGCCGCCAAGGGCGTCGATGCCCGCATCGCGATCGCGCAGATGCAGGAGGAATTCTGGCAAACGATCGGAGCCAGCACCACGGAGACGCTGGTCAACGCCGCCAAGCGCCTGGTCGAGGAGCTGCCGGAAGGAACGCCGCCGCACGAGGTGCATCACCACTGGCTCGAGTCGGCGCAACGCGACGATGCCGCACGCGGCGTGATCTGGCCCGCGATCTCGGACAAGCAGATGGCGGATGCCGGCCTCGCCTTGAGTGTTTTTCCCAACATGAACATCCTGCCGGGACCCACCTTCGCGCTCTACTACCGCGTCCGCCCATATCGCACCGACCCCGACAAGTGCATTTTCGAGGCCATCGCCATCGAGCGCTTCCCGCAGGGGCAGGAGCCTAGAACGGAATGGAAGTATGCGGAGCCCACCGAGGAAAACTGGCGTCGAGTCATCGCGCAGGACTTCTCGAACATGATCGAAGTGCAGCGTGGCCTGCATTCGCGCGGCTTTCGCGGCAATTTACCCAATCCACATCAGGAACAGAAGGTGAGCAATCTACACCGCAACCTCGCTCGGTACATGGGGCGCGGTGCGCCTCAACTGCTCTAGCCGCAATGCCGGCGCCGAATTTTTTCCGAACCTGAGGGGAGGTCTTATGAGCACTCTTGCAAGCGGAATCGATGGTCGAGCGTCGAGCCACTGGCGGGACAGCTGGCAGGTGCTCACGCACGGTGTCCGCAGCGGTCGCTACACGGACCCGGCATTTGCACGGCTCGAATACGAGAAACTCTGGAGCCGAGTCTGGCAGATGGCGGCACGCCTCGATGAAATTCCCGAAAGCGGCGACTACACGACGTATGACATCGGCGAGGAATCGGTGGTGATCGTGCGGGTCGACGCCGGTACGATCAAGGCCTTCTACAATGCCTGCCCCCACCGCGGTACGGCGCTCACACCCGGCGGCTGCGGCCATTTCGCCGGCGGTAAGATCATCTGCCCATTTCACGGCTGGCGCTGGAACACCTCCGGCAACATCGAATTCGTGCTGGAGCGAGGCGAGTTTCGCGGAGGTCGGCTCGCCGACGGCGACGTCGCGCTGCGCGAAGTGCGCCATGTCGTGTTCGCCGGTTTCATCTTCATCAACCTCGATCCGAATCCAGACTCCTTCGACGACTTTATCGCGCCGGTGCGTCCGCTGATCGAGAGCTTGGCGATCGGCGAGATGCATCACTACTGGTGGAAGTCGATCCCCGTTCCGGCCAACTGGAAGGTGGCTCAGGAAGCTTTCTTCGAGGGCTACCATGTGCCGGCGACTCATCCGCAGCTGGAAGTGGCCGCGGCCGAGGTCATCTATCAAGGCCGACCGGAATCCGAAGTCGATTACACGCACCGTCATATCGCCTACGACGCGTATGCCAATGGCCATGGGCGTTTCGCCGGGAAGAAGACCCCGATGAAGGGGCAGGTCCGAACCCAGAGCGACGACCCGGTGGTGGGAATGGCCGCGCGCTTGAACTTGCTGGTCGAAGGTCTCGATGCACAGGTGCTCGCCGAGGACGTCGAAGTAGTGCGCTCACTCCAAGGCAAACCGATTCCCGAGGGCTCGAACCTGGGCGCCGAGTACGTCAGGGCTCTCTACGCGCGCGCCGCGGGACAAGGACGCCCCATGCCCAAGCCGACCCCGGAGAATCTCGGCATGTGGGGCGGCGAGGTCTATATCTTTCCCAATCTAATGATTCTGCCGCAGGGCGGCAACGCCATGATGTACCGTTCGCGGCCGGATGGCCTCGATCCGAATCGGTCCATCTTCGAGATCTTCTCGACCAAAACCTACCCCGCTGCGGTCAAACCGCCGCGCGCGGAGGTGCACAGAGTGACCGATCTAGGTGACCCCGAGCAGGTGCGGCTGATCCCACGGCAGGACCTTGGAAACATCCCCCGAATGCAAAAGGGCCTGCATTCGCGCGGCTGCAAGCAGGTCTGGTTTGCCGCCGAGCAGGAGAAACTGATCCTGAACATGCACCGGGAGCTTGATCGATATGTGCAAGGCAGAGACTAGCCTGCGAAGAGCAATCGATCATTTGAACTCCGTCCCGATTGCATTGGCCTCCGCTTCTTCGTGGGTTTTGCGCAAATCATAGCGGCTGATGGCCATCGAAAAGGTAAAGCCGATGATCAGGCCGAGCAATGCCAACGTCGCGGTGAGGATCAGCCCAAAATCCTCGCGTGCGCTCTCTGTCAGCGCACCCCGCCGGCGGAACAGAGCGGCGCCCAGCCACGCACAAAACCAAAGAATACTTAGCGTCACCGCAAAGACGACGAGCGGATGGAGTGTGATATCGTCCATATGCTAGCCTCGACGATTAATCAGAGCGGAGAATACATTCGTTTGGAACACCCCGACCGGATTATGCGTGACCGCGACACTAATGATAAATCCATACACGACGAGGGCGGCCAAAAAGAAGCCGGCACGACTCCGCCGCGTCTTACCGCGTCGTAGGGCAAAGATCCCCAAAAATATATAAACGAACAGTAAGAGTACCTTCACTGTAAGCCACGCCCGAACGAATGGGTATTGGTGAATGGTGAGGACCAACAGCACTGCGGCCGCGAGCAGTGTCGTGTCGATGACGTACGAGAGTCTCGCGAGCGCCACGTGATTGGCATAGCGCGAGCCGTACAACATAAGCGCGCCTCGCACGGAAAACAGCGTACCCGACGCCAGAGCGCAGGCGATGTGCACCCATTTTATTTCGCCGTAGTAGGTCGCCAGCACCGTGATTCTAAACACCCGTCAAATGGTTACTTCCGCCGGGCGCGCTTACGTTCCGCCGAGGAAAGTTTCGGCGGACGAATTTGGTCCCCGAAGCGGACCTCCCGCGATCCCGCAATCTGCGCCGGTTGCCAACCCGCCGATCATACGCGACCATTCTGGGCAACTACGGGGGCTGCCTAAGATTATGAAGCGGTTCGTGGCGTACGCGATCAAAGCCGAGATTGTGGATTCGCGGGCAAGGACGTTCACGTTCACTGCTCAAAAGACGATGTATGGCGGAAAGCGTATCGCCGCAGGTGACACGGTTTTCGTATTCGCGAGCGAGACCCAGGGCGGCCAAGGCCTCATCGCGCGCGGTGTTGTCACTCGCGTCGAAGTCATGCGGAAGAAACGCGGCATAGCACGCCAAACGCCGCGGGTGAGCCTGACCATCAAGCGAACGGCGCTCGCGAAACGGCCAATGGGGCGTCGCGAGCTCAGGGATCTGACCAACTGGAATGACGGCCTCCCGGGGACTGAGCTCAATTTCAAATTCTATCGGCAAGCAACTAACAAAATCGGCGGCATCTCGGATAAAGCAGCGTCGTTCCTCAGCAAGTGCTTCTAACGCTATCCGCGCCGGGCGCGCTGCGGGGCGCCATTATCGACGCATGCGCGGTGTCGCTGGACATGTCACGGCATAAAGTTTTTAATTGCACGAAGTTAGTGGGTGAAGATGCCCGGTGGAAGCTGGGATAGCGCGGGCGGAACGCGAAAGCGGCGAAGCGTCACAAGAACGCGGTGCACCTCATCGAGTGAATGCGTGTGTTACTTTACTTCCCGAGGCTTCACACGGAGGGAGCATGGAGACTATCACCGATAAGCTATTCACGGAGGACGCCATCATCGACGTCGATGGAAAGACGTTCCTGCGCTGCACCTTCGATCGGTGCACCTCGAGGTTTCACGGCCACGCCACGTTCGCCACGGTCGAGTGCAGCATCGGTGTTGGTCGTCGACTATTATCTCTCCGAAGGTGCCACGCCGTCCGCGAAGCTGCATTGAAACCTCCAGGTTGATTCCGGAGGCTGCAACTCTGTGAGCACCACGCGCGTACGTCCGTCAAAATCGAGCGGTGACGGTAAGGCGCGCACGCTCACTGAATGGATGCTGGACACGCTCAGTGAGCGAGTGCCTTTCGGTTAGTGTATCGTCACGTCACTGAAGCGTTACGAGCAGTGCGCTCGAAGCACCACGCGAGAATGCAATTTAGATTTCGGCACACACGAAGAAAACCGCAGTCAACTCGCGGGCGGCTCTCTGCAATAGCGCGCTAGACTTCCAACGATCCAATTGTGATCTAGGCTTTCTTCGCCATCGCGTTCTTTATTAGACCGGCGATCGCCATCACGACGATGCTGCCGACGCCCGAGCCGACAATATTTCCGACCACACTGCCGGAAGCACCTGATCCGAGTACTGCGCTTAGAATCTGGCCTCCGACGCCTCCGCCGATCACACCAGCAATCGTGTTCCCAATCGTTCCGAGACTGAGGTTCGCAAATAAAATGCCTGCTATATTGCCACCGACAGCGCCCGTGATAAGACTGATTGCCCAGCTTGCAATTTGCCCTTCCATAGAAACTCCATGGCCTCGCTAGCCTATATATAAATGTAATCGCGTGTCCGCTTACCACAGAGTTGCGAGGTCTAATCGTAAATTCGCACTGTGGCCGAGCACGCGTGACACACCCAACGGCAGTATGTGCCGGTTTGGCCAATTCGAAATAGGGGGTTGTACTTAATGGTCGTCGGCGGCTGGGTTGGAAATGACGATCGCTGGCGCCGGAACTTATGGCGTTGGCAAAGCGGCGGCCGGCCGCGCAGAAGGAAGTGAAGCGTTACGCCGAACGGTTCCGCAGTGTGCGCGTTCATGGCGCCTCGATTCGAGGACGCCATCGCACATAACAATTTGTAAAAAATGGTGCCGCAACCCGGATTCGAACTGGGGACCCACGCATTACGAATTCTTGGGTCGCTTGCAACACGCTTAGAATTCCATAGCTTAGATACACCGAGCGCTGTTTGAGTCGGAGAAAAGTGGAGAAAGGCTGCCTGTGCTCGTACAAAAGCGGTCACAGTACCGGTGCCGCCATCGGGGCCATCGGTGGGAATCAGATAGCTTGATTTGCGCTACGTAACGCGTTACGCTGTAACGCGTTACAATATGGGAGCATTGCCGATGGCTCAAGCTGCCGAACGAATGAAGATCATGCGCGAACGACGCCGTGCTCGCGGCTTGCGGGAGCTACGCTTGGTCGTACCCGATGCGCGCTCGAAGGCAGTCCGCAGGCGCGTCGCCAAGCAGGTGGCGGGGCTCGATCCATCGCGCGAGTTGGAAGAATTACGATGGACCGAGTTGGTTTCGGAATTTGATGCCCGATGAGACGCGGCGACGTTGTGACAGTTGCTGCCACCGGGGACTATGGTAAGCCCCGTCCCGCAGTGATTGTCCAGACGGATGCCCTGCCGACTGAGCATGCATCTGTCGTGATCTGCCAGATGACTTCCGAGTGCAACGATGCGCCGGATTTTCGGGTGACAATTGATCCGACGGAAAATAACGGATTGCGCGTCAGATCGCAGGTGATGGCCGATAAGCCCGTTACGGTTCGACGCGAACGCATTGGACGACGGGTAGGCCATCTCGACGATAAGGACGTCTCGCGACTAAATATTGCCTTGGCATTTGTGATGGGATTGGCTGACTAGCAACTACTAGGCCCGACGTGGCCCAAGCGATCGAGAACGGCCATTACTTGCCGGCCGCTGAACTGAATACCCGCGCCAAAGCGGTCGCTCGCGGCTTGGGGTAGGCTATAAGGCTATTAAAGAAGAGGCCGCGCCATGGCCGATCGTGCTGAATCTGAAAGTCCTAGGGGCGCAACTGAGACCACGGCGGGTACGGCACGTCGTTTGTTTATCAGTTATGCGTCGCAGGATGCTGAGGTCGCACAAGAAACGTGTTCGGCACTGGAGTCAGTGGGGTTCCTCTGCTGGATGGCACCGCGCGATGTTAAGCCCGGCGCTCAGTATGCCGATGCCATCGTCCGGGCGATCAACGAGGCGCAAGTCGTAGTGCTAGTGCTGTCAGCGAGTGCGATCGCCTCATCGCACGTGGGCAGGGAAGTCGAGCGGGCGGCGTCCAAGCGCAAGCAGATAATCACGTTCCGACTCGATGGAGCACCTCTGAATCCGGCGCTCGAATATTTCCTTGGCGAGTCGCAGTGGATCGATGTGTCGGCGCTGGGGATGCGGGCGGCTTTGGCAAAATTGACGGAGGCAGTTGGGCAGGAGTCGGTAACATCGACGCAAGCAAATCCGGTCGGCAAACGCTTTGTCGACGCTACACGCATCGGGAAGCCGCTGATCGTCGCCGCGGCTGCTGTCATCGGAGTGGGTGCCTTGGTTGCCTTGGGCCTGCACATTTGGCGGTCGAGTCGTGGCGCTGCGCAAGCTCCGGCGGTCGCGGCGTCGAATGGACTTCAAGCAAACACGACACCCGCCGCAATCTCGGATAAATCGATTGCGGTGATGCCGTTCGCTGATATGAGCGAGAACAAGGATCAAGAGTACTTTGCCGACGGCATGGCGGAAGAGATACTTGACCTGCTCGCGAAGATTCCTGAGCTAAGCGTCATCGGGCGCACTTCTTCTTTTCAGTTCAAGGGCAAGAGTGAAGACTTGCGAACGATCGGCGCAAGGCTAGGCGCTGCATTCGTCGTCGAAGGTAGCGTTCGGAGATCCGGCCCGCGCATACGCGTGACAGCGCAGTTGGTCGATGCGCGGTCCGGCGCGCACCGGTGGTCTGAGAGTTACGATCGAGACTTTGGCGATATCCTCACGTTACAAGATGAAATCGCCGCCGGCATCGCGCGAGCATTACAGCTCAGCATCGATGCCGACGAATCTGCAACGCAGCGGCAATTGCCAAACGCGCAGGCCTACGCGCTCTATTTGCGCGGACTTTTGGCGCAAGATCAGCAGAGCTTCGAGAAGTTATATGAGGCAGTCCGGGATTTCGAGCAGGCGCTTGCCCTGAATCCCGCGTTCCTCCGGGCTGCGGAGGCGTTGGCGCGGACGCATGTCGATCAGGGGTTCGATGAGGCCGTGTTGTCTCGCGACGCATGGCAGAGCGCACGGGAAGCGGCGCAAAGGGCCCTTCGCATCGACGCTAAGTCCGCCACCGCTCACGCCGTGCTGGGCCTGGTACACGCAGAAGTCGAATTCGACTGGAACGCTGCTGAGACCGAAATCAATCAGGCCCTCGCATTGAATCCGCGCGATTCGGCGGCACTCTGCTACGCAGCGATTATTGCGGGCGCACGCGGTTTAAAGCCGCAGTCGCAACGGCTATTTAGCGCTTCGCTTGCCGTCGACCCGCTCAATCCCTATACACAGCAGCATTTTGGCCAGATGCTGGTGGCAGCCGGAGACTTCGCGGGCGCGGAAGTCGCTTTACGGAAGTCCATCGCGATCAATGCATCTTTCGACGGCAATCACTATCAGCTCAGCAAGATTGACCTGGCGCGTGACGAATTCCAGGCGGCCTTTAAGGAAATACAGCAGGAGGTGACGTCCGACGCAAAAAATGCGGGTCTGGCGATGGTTTATTACGCCCTTCGCCGGAAAGGCGATTCCGACGCGACACTTTCCAGCCTCATCCGCGAGTCGGGCGACACCTGGCCCTACAGCGTCGCAACGGTGTACGCGTACCGCGGCGAGCGCAACGAGGCCTTCAAGTGGCTAGAGAAGGGACTTGCATCGCGCGATTCGGATCAGTTGGAGGGTATCCGAGGAGATCCGGAATTCGCCGCGTTGCGAGAAGACGCACGGTATAGAGCGCTCCTCCGCAGGATGAATTTGCTTGAGTAGCCGTGCGCGAGTTCTCCTAAGGAAGGTAAACTTCCGAGCACGCGCGTTTATGCCGCCCTGACTTTAATAACGCCGTGGGACATCCCACTCTATTTTCTAAATAATGGTGCCGCAACCCGGATTCGAACTGGGGACCCACGCATTACGAATTCGCGGATCGCTTATCAGCCCCTTATGAATCAATAGTTTGGATATGCCAAACGCTGTTTGTGTCGGTGAAAGGCGGGGAAACGGCGTCCGTAGCCGTACAAAAGTGGTCACAGTAACTCGGGTGCGGTGCACGAGGATACGTCCTCGATGATCCGATGATCCGCCGTCCCGCGCTCCACGAGCGTCGTGCGTCCAATCATTGCGATAACGAGTCCAATTTGAAAGGTTACATGTAACCTATTCGGAGATTATCATGCTCGATGCTTCCCGCTCCTCCCGTAACAAGGTACGGTTACATCGCGAGCGCCTACGCGCCCAGGGGTTACGCCCGGTACAAATTTGGGTGCCGGACGTTCGTGCGCGCTCCTTTGTGGCTGCGGCACGCAAGCAATCGAAGGCCGTTGCTGCGAGCAAGCATGCGCGGGTTGATCAGCGGTTCATCGACGCCGTTTCTGAGATTATCGCCGAATGAAACGGGGCGAGGTCTGGACTGTGTCGGGCGGCTCGCCCCACGCGAGTAAGCCGCGTCCCGCCGTGATCGTGCAGGAAGACCGATTTGAGGCCACAAATTCCATCACGCTCTGCGCCTTTACAAGCGATCCGACGGACGCACCGTTGCTGCGCCTGCTGGTGGAACCGACCAACCTCAACGGCTTGAAGACTGCTTCGCGGCTGATGGTCGATAAGATCACGACTGTTCCCAAGGCGAGACTCGGCAAAAGACTCGGCAGATTAAACGACGACGATGTCTTGCGATTGAACCGCGCGATGGTTGTATTTTTGGGGCTTGCGAGATAGCCGAAACAACGATTTCACAGGTGTGTTGAGGCCAACAGCGGGCGGTGACAACCTCGAAATAGCCGCCCGCAAGCAGACGCTCACTTCTTACGGTAAGCTATGCGGAACGCGAATGAAGAGCCCGTTAATGGCCGAACGCCTCAAACCACAAAATCCCAATCGGCCCTCGTGACGGAACCGAGCAAGGCGGTGTTCCTGAGCTATGCCTCGCAGGATTCTGCGGCGGTAAGCCGTATCTGCGAAGCACTTCGGGCAGCGGGCATCGAAGTCTGGGTTCGATCGCAGCGAGCTTCGTGGCGGGGATGCCTGGGACCATAAGATCCGTCGCGAAATCCGCGACTGCGCACTCTTCATTCCCCTGATATCAGCAAACACAGCTGCACGGCCGGAAGGCTATTTCAGGCTCGAATGGTCGATCGCCGAGCAGCGCTCGCACATGATTGCGCGTAACAAGGCGTTCATCGTCCCGGTCTGCATCGACGTTACCCCGGAGTCCGGTGCCGACGTACCAGAGTCCTTCCAGCGAGTGCAGTGGACGCGCATGCCGGCGGGCGCCAGCACGGATGCTTTTGTCGAGCATGTGCGCCGACTGATCGCACGGCACAGGCTCGCTCGCCCGCGATCGGCGCCGTTCTGCCTTGGATCGTGAGTGCTGTGTTGATTCTCGGCGTCGGGTATCTGCTCGCCGAGAGGTCCAGGATGCCGAAGCCCGCGGCGCCATCTGCGACGACCTCCGCAGCCCTGCCTGCCCCGGCGGCCACCGCGCCAGAAGCGGTGACCGACAAATCGGTGGCTGTCCTGCCGTTTGCGGACATGAGCGAGAAAAAAGATCAGGAGTACTTCTCCGATGGCCTCGCCGAGGAACTAATAGAGCAGCTTGGTCGCACGCCCGGGCTCAAGGTCATCGCGCGTACCTCGTCGTTTTCCTTCAAGGGCAAGGCGCTATACAACGACAAAAGAACAGTAGCGGGCCCTGATTTCCATACTGCGATTTTCGGATTCCAACGCATTTTGTAGATACAAATAAATACACGCATGCTATCATTTCGATATGGAGGTCAGTTACGACCCAGAAAAGAACAGGCGGAATATTCGTGGGCGCGGGCTGTCCTTTGACCGGTCGGTGGAATTCGATTTCGAAACAGCCGCTTACTTCACAGATACCCGCAGGGACTACGGCGAAGTTCGACGGATAGCTGTGGGCTACTTGGATCGGCGGTTACATGTACTGTGTTTCATAGCCACCCCAGGTGGTATTCGAGTAATCAGCTTCCGCAAGGCAAATGCACGAGAGGTCAGGAGATATGGCAAAGCGAAAACCATTGACTGATGCATCAGGCGAGGTCCGCGAATTGACCTCGGTCGATTTTGCGCGCGCCAAGCCATTCTCTGGGTTACCGAAGCGCTTGCAAGCGAAGCTGCGCAAAGTGGGTCAGCGCGGCCCGCAAATCGCGCCAACGAAGAAGTTAGTATCTCTACGCCTTTCTGCCAACGTGTTGGCTCACTACAAGGCCACTGGCCCGGGCTGGCAGACTCGCATCGATGAAACGCTCAAGCGGGCGGTGGGTCGCGGGCGACGCGTCAAGTCAGCGGATGGAGTGGACGGCGGCAGCTAGCTGTTCACTCAAGGACTCGAGCAGCGATGCCATTAAATTTGGCAGTGGCCGCAGTCAGCACCAGCGAAGAGATAATTTTTGCGACCGATCCGGAGAGTTATTTGCGCTACGTGCTGATCCAGATCGCGGACTTTCCGGTCAAGCGGGTTCATGAACTGCTCCCCTGGCACTTGATCTCCCAGCTCAACGAACAGCGGATCGCCGCCTAATGGCCAAGCGCGTCGCTCCCCGTAAACAGGCCTGGTCTTGGCAATTGAGAGTCGAGCTGCTCGATATCGCGCCCACAATATGGCGTCGCCTCATCGTGCCCGAGACCATCAAACTTCCAAAGCTGCACCGGGTTTTTCAAACTGCCATGGGCTGGACCAACAGCCATCTGCATGAGTTTGTTATCGGGGGTGTCCGCTATAGTGATCCGGATCCAGATCTCGGCGACGAACTCGGACACGTGGATGAGAAAAATGTGGTACTCGTAAAAGCTCTCGGCTTGGATGCCCGGTGTTTTGACTACGTCTATGACTTTGGCGACGACTGGCACCACATCGTGATCGTCGAGGACCAGCATCCGCATCTCGACGTCGCCCCCGCATTTGCCCACTGCAGCGACGGAGCGAACTCGTGCCCCCCTGAAGATGTCGGCAGCAGCGGCGGCTATGCGGAATTCCTTGCGGCAATCGCTGATCCAGATCACGAGGAACACGAGCAGTATCTGACCTGGGTCGGCGGCCGATTCGATCCCAATCGTTTCGATCTCGAGGCCACCAATCTTGCGCTCAGCAAAATCAAGGTCTAGTCAAGGTGGTTCCCAGCGGACGGTACTCCGGATCCGACTCAGAGAGCACCACGACGCGCGTTTGCGCCGTAATTCAATAGCGCTACGGCCCACGACTACCTAATTTTAAGTGTAAAAATGGTGCGCAACCCGGATTCGAACTGGGGACCCACGCATTACGAATTCGTAGGTTGTTGGTACGGTCCATGTCAATCAACATCTTGGAAACGCCGAACGTGGTTTATGCGTCGGCGAGGCGAGGGAACCCCGCTTGTGCTGGTACAAAAGTAGCCACAGTAGACGAGACACGTCTCATCTGCCAGATGAGGCGGCCGCGTGCTCCTTCTCCGCGCGAATCAGCGAGTCATCGAAAGAAATCTTGGCGGCTCAGGGCGCGGGACTGGATGCGATCTCTCGCGCTTGTGCAATAAGCGGATGCGTTGAATCAAGGTTCGCTACGAGGTGGGTCAGTGCCTCTTGGGCGGTCGCCGAGGCGGCCTTGCGACCGGATTCCGCCTCAGCACGTGCGCGGAGCACCAGCGCCTCGCCAATCCACGACGATGAGTTTGGATCGACCGCGCTGATCCGCGCGAGCTCGATGGCCGCTTGCGCGTGCTGCTCGGCTTCGACGTAACGCTGCTTTGCCAACAGTGCGGAGCTTCGCAGTACCTCCAATTCGCGCGCATCAGGATTGGTCTTCTGCCGGCGCGACGCAATCAGGGCGTTCGCACGCTCGAGCGATTTCAAAGCCTCATCGGGCCGGTTACGGGCGATATCGAGCCGTGCGCTCACCAACAGCAAACGGACCACCTCGATTCCCTTTTCATTCGCTGCAAGCCGGCGCTCCTCATCCGGCAGCAGCTCAGCCCAGCGAGCCTCTGCCGTCGCCAGGTCCGCCCGCGCAAGGGCAGCGATCACGGCCGACGCATGTAAGAGCGAAGCCTGATACGTAATCCCCCCCTGCTCGGCTTTCCTGGCTGCCTCGAGAATCGCCGGCTCCGCCTGCTGCGGCTCCCCCCTGTCGAGGCGAGACAACGCCCAGCAGCTCTCGCTGCTGACGCCCATGTCGGCATAGTCTGCATTATGTCGCACCTTGGCGGTGCTGCTATCGATGTATGCAACTGCTCGGCTCGGCTGTCCGCCGTTGCGCAAAGCGAAGCATATCCCGTTGACGTAGGCGAGGTAGGAGCCGGTGTCAGCACGCCCCATCTCACTCCCCAGCACCACGTTACTGCTGCCGACCTCCCACGCCTCACGATATTGTCCCGCGATCGCAAGGGCGCGCGCGAGATCATTGGACGTGGCGAGATAGCGAGAAGATCCACGCATCCCTGCTCGCTCGAGATCCGCGACAGTCGTACGCAGGCGGTCGACGGCGCGTGCGAAGTCACCCTCCGCCTGCGCGACGAAGGCTTCGGCGGTGGCACACTCTGCTTCAATTCCCAGAGGCGCCGGATCGAGCCGGCGCATTTGTGCAAGGCCCTGCGTGAGCTGAGCGCGGGCCGCAATGAAGTCGCGAGCGATGGCAAGATCTTCCGTACGAATGCACGCGAGTTGCCCCAGAATATCTGCATCATCGAAGCGATGCCCGATGCTCTCCGCCTCGACGATCACCGCGGCCGCCGTCCGAAAATCGCCGATGTCGATGTAGCGTCCCGATATGTCGATCAAGAGGCGGGCGCCCAGCAGCGGGTCGTTGCGAAACCGAGCTGCCAAGAACCGGCGTGCCCGATCGAGCCGCTGGCTCTCTGCCTCGGGGGAAAGCTTGCTCGACTTGTCGTCCAAAATGTATTGCGTGAGATCGGCTTGTGCATTGGCCCGCTTGGCCTCTTCGAGAGCGCGGTCGCGCTGCGCTCGTGCCGCCTGCATTTGGCTGAGGGCGAATGCGCTCGTGGCGATGAGACCGATGGCGATGAGAAGGCCTGATACGACGCTGCCGCGGTTGCGGCGCACGAATTTCGCGACCCGATAGGGCACCGTGTCGGCTCGAGCGCTGATCGGCTCGTGGGAGAGGAAGCGGCGCAGATCCTCCGCAAAAGCCCCGACGGACGGGTAGCGCTCCGCGGGATCCTTCTTGAGAGCCTTGCCGAGGATAGTGTCGAGGTCGCCTTCGAGAGCGCGGCGCCTCGATCCGCTCGCGACCATCGAGGGACGGGGCGTCTCCTCTTTGACGACGGCGTGGACTAGCTCCGGCGTCGAACGAGCACCGCCGCCAAGCGGGTGACCCCCGGTCAAGAGCACGTACAGCACAAGTCCGAGCGCGTACACGTCGGTTGCCGTGGTAACGGCTCGGCCCAGAAGCTGCTCCGGCGCAGCGTACTGGGGAGTCAATGCTTGAGTGGTCGTTTGCGTGAGGGCAGCGTCGCCGCCCTGGGCGAGAAGCTTTGCAATGCCGAAATCGAGCAGCTTGACCGTCCCTTCGCGGGTGACGAATACGTTTGCCGGTTTCAAGTCGCGATGAATGATGAGATGGCTGTGTGCGTGGCCGACCGCAGCAAGCACGCCCTGGAACAGCGCGACTCGTGCCTCGACATCGAGCTCCAGACGATCGCAGTACGCATCGATCGGCTCACCCTCCACATACTCGAGCACAAGGTAGGGTTGCGAATCATCGAGCACTCCGGCATCGATGAGGCGGGCGATATTAGGATGATCCAGACGGCCGAGCATTCGGCCCTCCCTGCGGAATCGGCTTTCTCCCTCTCGACCGAGCCAGTAGGCATGGACGAACTTGATCGCGACCGTGCCCTCGAATCGTCCGTCAGCCCGACGGGCGCGCCAGACGCTACTCATGCCGCCACGTCCGATCTCGGATTCGATGAGATAGGCGCCGACGCGCCGTCCGATGAGGGTCGCGCCGGCGCTCGGTTCGCCCGGAAAGGGAGAGTTGGACAGAAACTCGCCATATTCCTTGCGATCGCGCATCGCGAGCGTCTTTTCAATCTCAGTGGCGATCTCGGGGCGCCCGCGTGCGAGTTCGGCGAGCCACGGCAAACGCTCCGATTCCGGCAACTCGAGGGCCTGATCGAGGTAATCGCTGAACAAGCGCCATTGCGCCTCCGATAAGTTTGGCATCGGGCTCCCTCGCGAGATGGGTCTTATCCCCCATCGTTTAAATCGGAATGTCGACCCAATATGGGTCACCCGCTCCGCAGTTGTGCTATGTCTCGTTCAACCCTTTGAAGAGAATCACGCGAGCCTTCTCCCAGTCGCGCATGACGGTACGCAGCGAAGTTCCGCGTTGCGAGGCGATGTCTTCGAAGGTGAAACCGCAGAACTACTTGAGGTCCACAACCCCGGCAAGACGCGGCTCGCGGACGGCGAGTTCGTCGAGTGCGTCCGATAACCGCGCCAGATCGTTCGCGCTCGCTCCGGACTCCTCGATTTCGGTGGGCAGTTGGGTGATGTGATAAGCACCGCCACGCTTGAGCGCGCGCCGCTCGCGCACGAGATCGATGATGAGGCGGCGCATCACGCGCGCGGCATATCCCATGAATCGCTCACGATCCGGGAAATGCGCCTCATGATTCTCCATTCCGATATAGGCCTCATGAAGCAGTGTCGTTGGACTAACCAATGCTGCGTCGTTCCGACCTAGTTGATTCTCAGCGAGTCTCCTGAGCTCGCTATAGAGCGAGGCGAACAATTGCCGATTCTTGGTGATATCGGCTGCGGCGTGTCGCTGTCCCGCGGCGACCGGTGGATCAATCCCCATGCGCAGGCTCCGAGTCAGTAGGCTCAGCATGCCGAATCGAGGCCACCGCCGCAACCCGCCACCATAAGTTCACTTGGCAAGGCTCCCGCAGCGTGGCAACCCTCGCGCCGGTATTCCCATGGCACATTTTGCCCTCCGATTCCGTTCTATCACACAGGGGACCTTGCAGCCGTTAAGAGATTAACCACATGCAGAACAAGACCTCTCTCGTTGGGCAACGGAAAGCGCCAATTCGACCGGGTTGCCCGCTCGCAGGCTCGGCTATGTTTGCGCTTGCAATCGCACTCTGCGGCATTGCCCGCGCAGAGCAACCCGACAGAGCGCCGCAGGACTTGCAGCTCTTCTTCGATCGTACGGGCATCGTCGGAACCCTAGACGTCAAGGGGCCGGTCGGCGAGCAGAGCGCATTCTTTCAAAGCCTCGGAACGAACGGGCGTACGTGCGCGACCTGCCATGTTGCGAGCCAAGCCATGAGCCTGAGTGCGAAGGGGATCCAGCTTCTATTTGCGCAAACCGGGGGACGGGATCCCTTGTTTGCTGCGGTCGACGGTGCGAATTGTCCGACCGCTCGCACCGGCAATCCCGACGATCATAGTTTGCTCCTGAGCCACGGCCTCATCCGTGTCTTCCTGCCGCTGCCCGCGAATGCACAGTTCAGCGTGTCGGTCGTCCACGACTCCTACGGATGCGCGATGCTCCCGGGTGCGAACGGCGCGCAACCCGTAATCTCCGTGTATCGCCGGCCGCTACCCACAACCAATCTCAATTTCTTGAGCACCATCATGTTCGACGGCCGCGAGACGCACGTACCGCTCAACAACGGGCAAACCTTCCTTGCAAACCTGAACACGGATCTCACGCAGCAGGCACTCAATGCACTCACCATTCACGCGCAGGCGGCCCAGCCTCCGACGACGAGCCAGCTCGCGGATATCGTGGGATTCGAGCTCGCCTTGTTCAGCGCGCAGGTGTATGACGCGGAGGCAGGGTCTCTCAGTTCGCACGGCGTGTATGGAGGACCCATCAATCTCGCCGGCCAGCCATATTATCCGGGGATCAACGACTCCTTGGGCGCGGATCCCACCGGCGCGGGCTTTGACCCGGCATCCATGAGCTTATTTTCCGCGTGGTTGAATCTGAACGATGATGACGGCAACGAGACGTACCGGGATGCGAAGCGACGTAAGATCGCTGCAGGCGCCGCCCTCTTCAACAGCGCACCCGTGCAGATCTCCAACGTCCGGGGATTGAACGACAACGCGGTGCTTGGCAAGCCGAGCACGTTTGCGGGCACATGCACCACCTGTCACGACACGCCGAATGTAGGAAACCACTCATTTCCGCTACCCCTCGACATCGGTACCGGACACTCAGTCCTGGCGGGCGTTGAGCAGGATCCGAACATCGCCGCAGCGCTTGCGGAGCTCTCCATGCCCGATCTGCCGGTATATCTCATCAGCGGTTGTCCGAATCCGTTCAATCCGGGACAGCCGGAGTCGTTTTACACGACGGATCCCGGCAAGGCGCTCATCTCCGGGCTGTGCAGCGACTTCAACCGCGGCAAAGGGCCGATTCTGCGTGGACTTGCGGCTCGCGCTCCCTATTTTCATAACGGGGCCGCTGCCGATTTGCAGGAACTCGTGAACTTCTACAATCTGCGCTTTCAGATGAATTTAACGGAGGAACAAAAGGACGATCTGGTCGCGTTCCTCAATTCGCTGTGAAAATGGTGCCGCAACCCGGATTCGAACTGGGGACCCACGCATTACGAATGCGTTGCTCTACCAACTGAGCTATTGCGGCACGGATTCGAAAAGGGTCGCTATCTTACCCCGTCGAGCTCTCCGACGAAAGGCTGCCCACCCGCTTGTGAACCTCTCGAAGGGAGCGTGGCAGCGCGAAAATCACGTGTTCTTCGCGGCCCTTGAGTTCCTCGACGACTTCGCCGCCCCACCCACGCAGCTGCGCAATGACCCCTTGCACCAGCACCTCGGGAGCCGACGCGCCGGCCGTTACACCGACCGTCTTAGCCCCATCGAACCACTCGCGGTGCAAATGCTCGGGCCCATCGACCAGGTATCCGGGTATACCGGCCTTGTCGGCCATCTCGCGCAACCGGTTGGAGTTCGAACTCGATTGCGAACCGACCACCACGAGCCGATCGCAGCGATGGATCAGGTCTTTCACGGCATCCTGCCGGTTCTGGGTTGCGTAACAGATATCCTCCTTCACCGGGGCCTTGAGCCCGGGAAAGCGGGTGCGCAGCGCTGCGACGATCGATGCCGTGTCGTCCACCGACAGGGTCGTTTGCGTGACGAAGGCGAGGTGACCGGCGTTGCGCACCTTGACGTTTTGCACGTCCTCGACCGTCTCGACCAGATAGATGCTGCCGCCGTAAGAGGTGTCGAACTGACCGATCGTCCCCTCGACCTCGGGATGTCCGGCGTGCCCGATGAGGAACACCTCGCGCGCCTCGCGCGCATAGCGGGTGACTTCCATGTGCACTTTCGTCACCAGCGGACAGGTCGCATCGAACACCTTGAGCGAGCGTCGCTCCGCCTCCATCTGGATGGCGCGCGAGACGCCGTGGGCGCTGAAGATCACCGTCGTGCCGTCGGGCACTTCGTTGAGCTCCTCGACGAACACGGCGCCGATGGTGCGCAGCCGGTCGACGACGTACTTGTTGTGCACGACCTCGTGGCGCACGTAGATGGGGGCACCGAACAGGTCGATGGCGCGCTCGACGATATCGATGGCGCGGTCGACGCCCGCGCAGAAGCCGCGTGGATTGGCTAACAAAATTTGCATCAGGTCTCCGCCTTCGCTCGTGCGCGTTTGGGTTCCAACAACGCATCCAGTATCAGACACGCTGCGCCGACCGTGATCGCGGAGTCGGCGATGTTGAACGCCGGAAAGTATGCGCGATCCCAGTGAAAGTGAATGAAATCGATCACGGCCCCCAAGCGGACGCGGTCGATGACGTTGCCGATCGCCCCGCCGAGCACCAGGGAGAGCCCGCACGCGAGCAACCCTTGGGAGCGCGGCATGCGGTACAGCCAGACGACGATCCCGATACTCACGATCACGGCGAGCGAGATGAACAGCCATCGCTGCCAGCCCGAGGCGCCGGCGAGAAAGCTGAACGCAGCGCCGACGTTGTGCATGCGGGTGATATCCAGAATCGGCAGCACGGTGGTGAACTCGAATTCACCGTAGTGGCTCGTGATGTAGCTTTTCGAGACCTGGTCGGCAAGCACGACCAGGGCCGACAGCAGCAGCCACACGGCAGCCCGGCCGCGGTTGGTTGGGTGACTCATGCGAATTTACGCTCCTCGCCGGGCCCTTCGATGTTGACGACGCAGCGTGCGCAAAGTTCCGGATGCCGCGGATCGCTGCCGACGTCCGCGCGCAGATGCCAGCAGCGCACGCACTTGCGCTGGGTACTCGGTTTCACCTCGATCCAGACCTTCTCGGCGTGGCTCGGCACGGAGTCGGCGGGCGGGGTGTCCGTCGTCACCACCTTCGCTTGACTGGTGATCAGCAAGAAGCGGAGCTCATCGCCCAGCGCGCCGAAGCGTTGCGCCTGATCCGGCGGGGCGTAGATCGTGACCTCGGCCTCGAGCGGCGCGCCGATCTCCCCGGCCGTGCGCAGGCGCTCGAGCTGACGGGCGACATCAGCCTTGAGCGCGATGAACGCGGGCCAATCGATGGTGCTCGTGCGCTCGGCGCCGGCGGGGAACGAGTGCCAGGTGTTCAAGAACACCGATTCGCTGCGCTCGCCCGGCATGAAGCTCCAGACCTCCTCGGCGGTGAAGCTCAAGATCGGTGCAAGCCAGCGCACCATGGCATCGGCGAGATGAAACAGCGCGGTCTGCGCCGAGCGCCGCGGCCGGCTGTCGGCGCCGGTCGTGTAGAGCCGATCCTTGAGGATGTCGAGATAAAATCCACCGAGCTCGACCACGCAGAAGTTGTGCACCTCTTGGTAGATCTTGTGGAACTCGTAATTGCGAAACGCCGTCACGACGTCGTTTTGCAGGGCAAATGCCTTGCTGATGACCCACTGATCGATGGCCACGAGGTCATGAAAGGGCACTGCATGGCGCGCCGGATCGAAGCCATGCATGTTGCCGAGGAGGAACCGCAAGGTATTGCGAATGCGCCGATAGGAGTCCGCCATGCGCTTCAGTATCTCGTCGGAGACACTCATCTCGTTCGCATAGTCGGTGGCGGCGATCCACAACCGCACCACGTCGGCGCCGAGCGTGCTGGTCAGCTTCTGCGGCACGAGCGTGTTGCCGACCGACTTCGACATCTTGCGGCCCTTCTCATCCACCGTGAATCCGTGCGTGAGCACGCCGCGGTAAGGCGCACGTCCATGCATGGCGACGGAGGTCAAGAGGGAGCTATGGAACCAGCCGCGATGCTGATCGGAGCCCTCGAGATACAGATCCGACGGCGCGACGATTTCGGGCCGCAGCTGCGTCACCGCGTGGTGCACGACCCCGGAGTCGAACCAGACATCCATGACGTCGGTCGATTTGTCATAGCGCGGCGCGTCCGCTCCGAGGAGCGAGGCCGCGTCGAGATCGAACCACGCATCGATGCCGCCGCGCTCGACGCGCTGCGCGACCTCCTCGATGAGCTCGAGAGTGCGCGGGTGCAACTCCCCCGTTTCCTTGTCGACGAACAACGGGATCGGCACGCCCCAGGTGCGCTGCCTCGACACGCACCAGTCGGGACGCCCTGCGATCATGCCGCTGATGCGCTGCTCTCCCCAGGCGGGCATCCAATCGACGTGCGCAATGGCCTCGAGGGCACCCTTGCGCAGACCCGCCTGGTCCATGCTGATGAACCACTGAGGCGTTGCGCGAAAGATGACCGGCGTCTTGTGCCGCCAGCAATGTGGGTACGCATGATGATACGGCTCGCCCTTGAGGAGCCGACCTTCGGCGGCCAGAACCTCGATGACGTGTGCGTTCGCGTCGAACACCTGTTCTCCTGCGAATAACGGCGTCGAAGGAAGAAAGCGCCCATCGCCGCCCACCGGGTTGTCGATGGGGAGATCGTAGCGTCGTCCGACGATGTAGTCCTCGAGGCCGTGACCGGGAGCGGTGTGCACCGCGCCTGTGCCGGCATCGAGCGTGACGTGATCCCCGAGGATGATCGGCACGGTCCGCTCGTAGAACGGGTGATGAAGCTTCAAGTGCTCGAGCGCCTCGCCCTTGACCCCCGCGAGCGTCGTCCACGTGCCCAGCCCGAGCGTCTGCATCAAGGGCTCGACGCGCTCGTTCGCGACGAGCAAGCGCTCGCGTCCCTCGCCCAGGTCGAACTCCACCAGCACATACTCGATCTGCGGATGGACCGCGACGGCTTGATTGGCGGGCAAGGTCCAGGGCGTCGTGGTCCAGATGGCCACTGATGTGGGAACGTCGAGATCGGCAGGCTCGCTGGGCATGCCGAGACGCGCGGCCAGATCCGCAGCGTCGAGCACCTCGAAGCGCACGTAGATGCTCGGCGAGGTGATATCCTCGTACTCGACCTCCGCCTCCGCGAGCGCGGAGCGGCAGTTCAAGCACCAGTGCACCGGCTTGAAGCCCTTGTAGACGTGGCCGTTCTTGATGATCGTCGCGAACGCGCGCAGTTGCTCCGCTTCGAAGCGAGGGTCCATGGTGAGGTAGGGGTGTTCCCAATCGCCCAGCACCCCCAAGCGCTTGAAGTCCTTGCGCTGCGCGTCGACCTGCTTGAAGGCATAGTCGCGGCAGGCGGCGCGAAAGCCTTTGGCGTCGATCTTCTGCCCCACGCGCCCATGGGTCTTTTCGACCTGCATCTCGATCGGCAGCCCATGGCAGTCCCAGCCGGGCACGTAAGGCGCATCGTAGCCGTCGAGCGTGCGCGACTTGACGATGATGTCCTTCAGAATCTTGTTGACCGCGTGACCGAGATGGATCGCGCCGTTCGCATAGGGCGGACCGTCCGTGAGGACGTAGCCGGGGCGACCCTTGGTGACGCTGCGGATCTTGCCGTACAGGTTCGTGCGCTCCCACGCCTCGAGCATGGCGGGCTCGCGTTTCGCGAGATCCGCTTTCATCGGAAAACCGGTTTGCGGCAAGTTAATCGTGAGTTTGTAATCAGTCACCATTCGTCCTCGACAAGAGCTCGCGGGCCTGCGCCGCATCGACCTGCATCTGCTTGACCAGGCCATCGAGCGAATCGAACTTCGCCTCATCGCGCAGTTTCGCGACGAATTCGACCTCGATCAATCGCCCATACAAATCGCCGGCGAAATCGAACACATGCACCTCGAGCAGCGGCTCGGTGCCGTCCACCGTGGGACGGGTGCCGAGACTCGCCACACCAGCGACGGGCGCCGAGGCGATGCCGAACACCCTCACCGCCGAAATGCCCCAGACCGGCGATTTGCGCCGCATGAGGTGCAGATTCGCCGTCGGAAATCCCAGTTCGCGGCCGAGCCGCCGACCGTGCGCGACGTGCCCCACCATGCGATAGGGGCGACCCAGCAAGCGTGCCGCGCCCGGAAAATCCCCCTCCTCCAGCCGCTCACGCACCGCGGTGCTGCTCACCCGCACGCCATCAACGACGAAGGGGGCGATCTCCTCGACGCCGAAACCCCGCGCTCGCCCGGCTTCGCGCAGACTCTCGATCGTGCCGCAGGCCTTGCTGCCATATCGAAAGTCGTGGCCTACCACCACGTGGCGGGCCCCCAGTGCCTCGACCATGAGCTCATGGACGAACGCCTGCGGGCTCATCGCACGCATGCAGTCGTTGAAGCGCAGCGTCACCAGCCGATCGACCCCGGCAGCCTCGAGCGCCGTGAATTTCTCACGCCAGCGCGTCAAGCGCGCCGGAGCGCCGTCCGGGTCGATGAACTCCTTCGAGCTCGGCTCGAACACGAGGACCGCCGCCGGCAGCTTGAGCTCCGCCGCGCGCTCCTTCACGGCGCGAATCATTTGCTGATGCCCGCGATGCACGCCGTCGAAATTGCCCACGGTGAGCACGCAGCCGCGGGCAGCTTGGGCCAAGTTGTGCAGACCGCGTACTAGTTCCATGGCTAAAGCCACAAATTATACGCAAACCACCCGACCCGGCCCGCCGTATTTGACAACTAAGGGCTCGAACCGGAAAATACGCGGCTCTTTTCGGGGCCTGTGCGCCTCGAGATCCCTGTAGGAGTCCACGCTTGGCGAATACGAAATCTGCTGAAAAAGCTGCCCGACAGTCGACCGCGCATCGCGCCCGCAACGATGCCCTGACCTCGCAGCTGCGCAGCGCCATCCGTAAGGCCACCCTCGCGCTCAAGGCCGGCAATCAGTCCGACGCGGCTGCAGCGCTCGCCTCGGCGACTCCGATCATCGACAGCATGGTCAACAAGGGCATCATTCACCGCAACAAGGCCGCTCGTCACAAGAGCCGCCTGACCAAGCAGGTACGCGCGCTCGCCAAGTAGCCTCTAGGCGCTTTCCCGCTCCGCGTCCGCCGTAGCGGGCTCTCGAGGGTGCGCTTCGAGGTAGGTCATGAGCGCCTGCTTCAGCTCGGCGGTGCCGGCACCGGTGGCCCCCGAAATCAGCCATACCGGCCCCTTCCACCGGAGTCTGCGCACGAGGTCCGCCGCGCGGCGCTTCGCCTCTTGCGGCTCGAGCAGGTCGATCTTGTTGATGACCAGCCAGCGCTCCTTGGCCGCGAGATCCACCGCGAATTTCTTGAGCTCGGCGATGATGCTGCGTGCACCCTTCACGGGATCTGCATCCGGGTCGGGAGGCGCGATATCGACCAGATGCAGGAGCACGCGGGTGCGCTGCAGATGCTTCAGGAAGCGGATTCCGAGCCCGGCTCCTTCGGCCGCGCCCTCGATGAGGCCCGGAATGTCCGCCATGAGGAAGCTGCGGCCGGGGCCCACAGTGACGACGCCCAGGTTGGGGTACAAGGTCGTGAAGGGATAGTCAGCCACCTTGGGACGCGCAGCAGATACCGCACGAATGAGGGTGGATTTGCCCGCGTTCGGCAGCCCGAGGAGACCCACATCCGCGATTAGCTTGAGCTCGAGGGCGAGCTCGCGCTTCTCGCCCGGCAGACCCGGCCCCGATTTGCGAGGGGTGCGATTGGTGCTCGATTTGAACCGGGTATTACCCCAACCGCCCTTCCCGCCCTTGGCCACCAGCAGGGCCGCGCCATCCGCCATGAGATCGCCCAATTGCTCGCCGGTGGCAACGTCCGTAATCACCGTGCCCACCGGCACCGGCACGTACACGTCATCCCCTCCATGACCGGTGCAGTCGTTGCCGCTGCCGCTCTCACCATTCTGTCCCTTGAAGATGCGCGAAATACGATAGTCCGCGAGCGTGTTCATGCCCTCGACGGCCTTGAGGTACACGCTTCCGCCGAGTCCCCCGTCGCCGCCGTCGGGGCCGCCGAAGGGAACAAACTTCTCGCGCCGAAAGCTGACACAGCCGCGCCCGCCGTTGCCGGCCTGTACCCTGACTGTGGCTTCGTCGATGAATTTCATGAGGGGGGATGCCAGAAATTAAAAGGGGGAGCAGGTCGGCCCGGCTCCCCCTTTACGACAGCGAGCACACGCCCGCAGGCGCTTATTTCGAGACGACGTTGACGAAGGTCCGCTGCTCCGGGCCCTTGACCTTGAACTCCACGATCCCGTTGGCGGTGGCGAACAAGGTGTGATCGGTGCCCATGCCCACATTCACGCCGGCGCGATAGACGGTACCGCGCTGACGGATGAGGATGTTTCCGGCGAGCACGTCCTCGCCCCCGAACTTCTTGACGCCGAGTCGCTTGGCGTGTGAATCGCGGCCGTTTCGAGTGCTGCCGCCGGCTTTTTTGTGTGCCATCTGCTATCTCCTCATCGAACCTTAGGCGACGATCTGCGTGATCTTCACTTCGGTGTAGGGCTGCCGGTGGGTCCCCTCACGCTTGTAGTGCTTGCGCCGGCGGAATTTGACGATGCGCACCTTGTCGCCCTTGCCGTGGCTCTGCACCGTGGCGACGACCTTGGCGCTGCCTATGAAAGGCGCGCCCAGCGTGACGCTCGAACCCGCGCCGACGAGCAGCACTTGGCCGAACTCGACGCTTGCGCCCGTCTCCGCATCGAGCTTCTCGATACGAAGCACGGCGCCCTCTTGGACGCGGTACTGTTTACCGCCCGTGGCAATCACGGCATACATGGTTGAGCTCCAGACTAGGCGAGCTTTAGGGCCCGCAAAAGAGCCGCGAATTGTACGGCGGAGGGCTCAATCGGTCAAATCGGGGGGTGGGAGGCCTCCAACAGGGGCCCGGGACGCGCTTTTGTAGCGCCACCCCCCACACGTCGAGTTCTTATGTACCATGATGCGTTAGCCTTGGGCGATGCATGACACTAGAACAGATTCGTGAGCTCGTAGCCGCCGATTTTGAGGCCGTCGACAGGGTCGTCAAACATCGTCTATATAGCCAGGTCGCCCTCGTCAATCGGGTCGCCGACTACATCATCTATGCGGGCGGAAAGCGCCTGCGTCCCCTCCTCGTGCTCTTGGCCGCGCGCTCCTGCGGACATCAGGGCGAGGAACACATAGACGCCGCGGCCTTCATCGAGTTCATTCATACTGCCACCCTTCTCCATGATGACGTCGTCGACGGCTCCTCGCTCCGGCGCGGCCATAAAACGGCGAACGAGGAATTCGGCAACCCCGCAAGCGTGCTGGTCGGCGATTTCCTGTATTCCCGCGCTTTTCAGATGATGCTGCGCCTCAATCGCATGTCCATCATGGACATCATGGCAGATGCCACCAACGCGATTGCCGAGGGCGAGGTCCTGCAGCTCATGAATGCGCACGATTCCAACACCAGCGAGGCACGATACCTCGACGTCATCAATCGCAAAACTGCGCGGCTGTTCCAGGCCGGCGCACAGGTCGGCGCGGTACTGAGCAATGCTACCCCGATCATCGAGGAGTCCCTCGCGCGTTTCGGAAAGCACATCGGCACCGCCTTCCAGCTGGTGGACGATGCACTCGATTACCAGGCCGACGAATCCTCACTTGGCAAGCACCTGGGCGACGACCTCGCCGAGGGCAAACCCACCTTGCCGCTTATTTATGCACTGCAGCATGGAAACGATGCGCAGCGCCGCATGATTCGAGAGGCCATCGAAGAAGGCGGCCTGGATCATTTGCAGGAGATCACCCGCGCCGTTGCAAGCCTCGGGGGCCTTGCGTACACTGCGCGCCTCGCACAAAGCGAGGTGGATCAGGCGCTTGCCGCCCTGGCACCCCTTCCCGAATCCAGTTTCAAAGAAGGTTTGAGCGAACTCGCGAAGTTCGCCGTGGCCCGCAAGCACTGAACGCGCCGATTTCGGGGTGTAGCTCAGCCTGGTAGAGCACTACGTTCGGGACGTAGGAGTCGCAGGTTCAAATCCTGTCACCCCGACCATTGATTTTACTAAAAGTTTTTTCGCCGTCACCTGCTTACGGTTCCAGATCCAAGTGGCTCGCGGTTCCAGAAGCGGTTCCTGTTACGGCACAAGAAAATTGCTCAACGTATCGGCTCTTCTTAGGCGTCGGCAAAATCACGAGCGCTTCGCCGGATGAACGATCGAACGTACAACATCTCGAGCGTTTCCAGATTTCCCATGCGCCGACCGCTTGCCGGCACGTTTAGCGGAGGACTTGGCCTTACGAGGGGCCACTGACTTCGCTTTCTTGGCTTGAGACGGCTTCGCATCCACACCACCGAAGTCGATCCCGAACACGTCGGACAGTTTCGACGAATCTAGAATCCGACCGGCGTCTGGCAGTTTTTGAACCGGTGTCCCGCCCTCCCCTGCGCGCGCGATCAATTCTTTCGCGTCGACCTTTCGCAAGCCGAACAGAAGTTCCGGTTCCACATCGAGCCGAGCCCCGATTCCGTAGAGTGTCGCGGCGACATGCTTGCACATCGCGGCCGAATCCGGACAGCTGCAACTGAAAGCAATCTCCTTCGGTGACGGGAAGAGACCGATCCCCGGCCGTGTGATGCGCTCCATGACCGAAGTTGACAGTCGCCCCTCGAGCAGCTCGACCAACGTGTCGATGGAGCGGGCGCAGTCGCGCGCAATCGCCTGCCAGTGTGCGCCGGCCACTTCTCTGATACTAACGGTGATTCGGTACAGACTGGATCCCATCACCTGGGCAGTCACTTCGCCCGGACCGATATGGAGATCGATCACGGAGCCGTTGCGCAGATAGGTGCGGCCGCGCGGCAGACGGTTCGAGTAGTCGCTATAACGCTCCAGATTCTGGCACCAAGCCTTACCCCAGAACGATTTCGCAATTGCGCCTCGGCTTGCGGCCACCGGCGAGAGGATCCGACCTTTTTTTCGCATCTTCGCGACCGTCCGGTCCGCCGTTTGCCGGCGCGCCGCCGCGGGAATGTACGGTTTCCAGCGAAAATACATCAGCGTCGCCCCGATGATCGATGCGTGTCAGACATTTGCCTGAGCGGAATGAATATCAAGTGCCACCAGATTCAGCAACTCCTTGTCGCTGAGCTCGGTCAGCTGCAGCTCCGTATCTCCTTCGAGAACGTCCTTGACGAGCGTCTGCTTCGACTCGATCAGCTGATCGATCTTATCCTCGACAGTGCCGCGGCAGACGAACTTATGCACGAGAACATTGCGGAACTGCCCAATCCGGAATGCCCGATCGGTTGCCTGATTCTCGACGGCTGGATTCCACCAACGATCGAAATGCACCACATGCGAGGCGGCGGTGAGATTGAGGCCGGCGCCCCCGGCTTTCAGGGAAAGAACGAAGAACGGAGTCAGCTCGTCGTCTTGAAAACGCCGAACCAGTTCCTTGCGCTTCGATACCGGGGTGCCGCCGTGCAAAATCAAGCCTTCTCGCCCGAATATCTGCCCGAGAAACGCGGCAATCGGCTGGGTCGCCTCGCGGAACTGCGTAAATACCAGCATCTTCTCCTGTTTGGCTGCGATCACCTCCGCGAGCTCGCGCAGGCGCGCGAATTTCCCGCTCTCGGTTTCGGCCCACGCGCCGTCGCCGATCCACTGCGACGGATGATTGCAGATCTGTTTGAAGCGCATCAGGAACGCCAGTACGACGCCTTTTCGCCCCACGCCCTCCGCCCTATCGAGCGAGTCCGCGAGTTCCTCGACCGCCTTCTGGTAAAGCGCTGCTTGCGTGGCGCTCAAGTAACAGAACGCTTTCATCTCGGTCTTGTCGGGCAAATCGGCGATCACCGACTTGTCCGTCTTAAGGCGCCGCAAGATATAAGGGCGCACGAGTTCGCGTAGCGGCCTGTAGGTTTTCGCTTCGGCGAGGCGCCGGACGTACCGCCCGAACGCCTGACCGGAGCCCAACAGCCCTGGATGAGTGAAGTCGAAAATCGACCAGAGATCGCCAAGACGATTCTCCACCGGTGTGCCAGTGAGCGCGATCCGGGTGTGGGCGTTGAGCTTCTTGACGGCACGCGTCTGCTTGGCGCCCGGATTCTTGATTGCCTGCGCCTCGTCGATAACCACAACCCGCCACTCGGTGCTCGAAAGCCACTCGTAGCGCAACAAGGCGCCGTAGCTCGTGATCACGAGATCAACCTCCGCGAGCGTCTCCGAAGTCATTGCCTTGAGATCGGCCGCGCTGGATGCCGAGGGGTGGGCGATGAGGAATCTCAGCATTGGCGCGAACCGTTCGATCTCCGCGGCCCAATTCGCCAGAAGCGAAGCGGGCGCCACCAGCAGGCTCAGGGCTTGCGTCGGCGTTGCCGTCCGTCGCGCCGTCGATTCACGCTTGAGAATCAGGAGCAGCGACAATACCTGGATGGTTTTGCCCAATCCCATATCGTCAGCGAGACAGGCACCAAGCCCGAGGCGATGCAGCAGATAGAGCCAACGGACGCCTGCCTGCTGATAAGGGCGCAATGTTGCTTGGAGCGCCGGTCCTGGCTCGATGCGGGCGAGTCCATCAGGGCTGCGCAGGCCCTTGAGAGCCTCTGCGAGCCAGGACCCGGCGCTTACCGTCGACCAGTCAGGATCCGACGGGTCACCCGGCTCCTTCTCGTTCACCGCGACGCCGGCCACCAGCCGCATGGCATCGGCGAACGGCAGTCCGCCGTCGGCCGCTGCCGTTTCTATCTTGCGAAATCGGTGGAGGAGTTGCTTGAGCTTGTCTCGATCCACCTCGATCCAGCGTCCGCGCAGGAATTGCAGTCCGTCGGAGCCCTTAAGAAGGGCGCGAATTTCGGCCGCCGTGAGTCGCTCCTCTCCGAGCGTCATCTCCACCTTAAAGTCGAGCAGAGCGTCCCTGCCGAGAACGGAAGGTACCCGTCCGCCGATGATCGCTCGGACCTTGGGGCGAGACGGTCGGCCTGAGCCCCACGCGCTCGGCACCCGCACCACAATCCCAGCGGCCTCGAGATTGGGCACATCGTTCAGGAATTGAAATGCTTCATGCGCGGACCATCTGAGGGGATGGTAGAGTTCCCCGGATTCCACCATGGCCTTGAGCCATGCGCACCCTCTCCCAGCTTCCTGCACCGGTTTAAGAAGCGAGAGCAGGCGCGCTCTGTTCTTCGCGCCGGCGTATTCGCGCAGGGCTTCGGCAAGGGGCAGGTGCTGCGCGCGAGATTGAGCCGAGAGACGTGTCGTGTAGGTCGCAATGAAGGCGAAAGGTGCTTCTTCATCGGAGCGATTCTCGGCCAGGTTGAAATGCACGCGGCCCACGAGGTGCCAGGCGGGATTTCTCCCCCTCAGGAACTGCTGCAGCGTTTGCTTCGCATCGGTGCATTCGGTACGGCAAGCCGCATCGATCTGCTCCCAAAGCGCCGCAAGCACATCCGCATTCAGGTATTCCCCACCCGGCATCGGCGGGGCGGCGCTCGCCAGAGCCGCCAGCGTTTCCGTCGGCGGGGCGGCGACGACACTCAGCGCTGCGGCATTTGCGCCGTCGTCTGGTTGCGCATACGTACACAACATCGTGACGTAGCGGACCGCGAAATCTCGCCAGTACGCAAAATCCGCAGGCAGAGCCGTGCCGACTTCGCGAATCCCGAGTTCGAGCAGCCAGTGTCCGGCACCGCGCTCAAACGCAGCCTCCAGACGTTCCCGCAGATTGTCTGGCAAGATACCTGCCTCGTCCGTCGGGGCGAGCGTGAGGTGTCCGTGCGGCGTGAGCACGGGAGTTTGATTCGAAGTCATCATCTCTAGATCTTTGACGACTGCTGCCACCGACCCAGCGGCTCCCAACGAACAGGATATTCAGCCGACGTCGCCGCTGCCTTGGCCGCGGGCATCAGAAACTCAGCCAGATCGGCAGGGACTCGCGAGAATTCGTTCGCTAGAGCCGGCTCGCCAATCCTACGCACAAATGCAGCCCACTGGCGGACATGAACGGGCTCAGAGTGGAACTTCGCCGTCAACGCCGCCGGCGGTGCCGCCTCCACCGGGTATGCATTCAGCCGCACCGGGGGACTCGTCAGCAGCACTGGATAGTTAATTACTTGGGGTTGAGAATGAACAGCGTCGCCCACGCCAAAGTCGATCTGCACGGTCTGACGCACGTTGTCGAGGCGCGCGTGTCGGACGCGGTCCGAGTGGCCCTCAAGGGCAAGAGATCACTTCCACAGCTCCACCTTGAGGCCGGGCACATTCGAGAAATGTTTGACATTATTCGTGACCACAGTCATCCCCTGGGAAACCGCGTGGGAAGCGATGAGAAGGTCCATGTTCCCGATCGGCTTGCCGGAAAGTTCCAACTTTGAGCGGATCCGTGCATAGTGGGGAGTAACTTCGTCGGTCCAATCCAGAATCGCAAGTCGATCCAAGTATGCCTCGACCAATTCAGTGAGTTGAGGCCGACCCGCCTTCTCTGCGCCAAAACGCAACTCCGCGGCGGTGATCACCGACACATTGAGCGTCTCGGAATGTTTCTCGAACTTATCAACCAGCGCCGCAGGTCGCCGCTTGATGATGTAGCTGGAGATATCGGTATCCAGCATGAACCCCGTCATAGCGCATCACGAGACTGCGGGAATGAATCGGCGCGGTTTTCCAGAAAGTCATCGGGTACGTCCACCTGCATTGCGAAGAACGAAGCCCAGTTTGGCTTGATCGGGGAAATGAGCAACCCATCCCCTTGCTTTCGAATCCGGACCTCCTTGACCTCTGCCGGGAACCGCAACTCTTGCGGAAGTCGCACGGCCTGGTTCGCCCCGTTTCGAAATATGGACGCCCGCTTGGAGACGGTATTGGATATCGACTTCGCCGCCGCCTTCGAAGTCACTGTTTTGGTTTTTCCTATTGGCGCGCGCTTCATCGCATATTATCCGACCACCTGGCTGTTAGCATATGCCTTGCATATGGCGAGGTCAAGATGCGTTATATTTGAACCTGGGGCGGCGCGAGCGATCGTTCAGCCCCTGTAACCCGCATTCCCGGTAGCGATTAAAGATCTTGTAGCCGGTGGTTCTGCCAGTCTTGAGCCTAGGAGTGTTGCCCAGACCTGCCGACACTTTGGCTTATCGCGCAAGTCGTTCTATAAATGGAAGGCCCGATTCGACGCTCACGGTGAGGCGGGACTGGGCGATCGGCCAAGGGCCCCACACCGGTCCCGAAACGCCACCCCACGCGCGGTCATCTCAAACCTTGCCGAGCTAGCAGAGCGTGGAATACTGCGCACGGACCTGCGCGCTCGGCGACCTCGCCATATCCTGTCACCCGCCGCGCGCGTGGGAAATTCCCGGTCTGCACTTCTTCTCGACGAAGTCGAGTCCGCGAACCAACAGTAAGGATTGACGGACGTGCCGCCAGCGCGACAGTGCTCGCCGGAGCAATTCGTTGACATCAAGCTCCCGTCGGGGGGCATTCTTTTGCACAGGGCCATCATGAAGCAACGGGAAAGCTCAGTGGACTCACACTTCGGCAGGCGCGATCTGTTTCGCGCCGCGGCGGTTGTGGGAGTGGCGGCTGCGTCCGCGAGCGTATGCACATTGGGGAAAGCGGCGGTCGGCGCCGCAGCCACGGATGCGATCACTCCGGCGGGCACCGGCATACGAGCATTCAAGCTCTACACGGGGAGCGACAACGCATCGCACGTGCTCGAGGGCACGATCGACGAGAAGGCGCGCACCGATGTCGTCGCTATACATTTCAAGGAAACGCCGGCTCATTCTTCGTACGATTGGCATCCTGACCCGGAGCCTCAATATGTGATTACACTGTCGGGGACGCTTGAATTCACCACCCCCAGCGGAGAGACATTCGTGTTGCGGCCGGGCGATGTGCTCCTTGCTGAGGACAATATCGGCACCGGCCACAAATGGCGCCTGATCGACGATCAGCCATGGCGCCGCGCCTATATCGTGCTGAAGCCGGGCTTCAAGGACTCTTTCGTTCCGAAAAAGGGCGTTAAGGCCGGCGGTGATTCCTAATGAGTCCTTCGGATCGCGACGATGCGCCGCCGGACTTCAGTCTGTTTCGCCGGAAGATCATCGTCGGCGGCGGCCTCCTGCTGGGCGGCTTAGCCGCGGGCACGAGAATGCCGGTCGCAACCGGGGATTCAGCGACCGCTGATTTCGCAAGCCAATTCATGCAACTCTCGTCGCTGTTGATTCCGCACCAGCTCGATCGGGACGTCGGTTTGAGGCTGGCTGCTGCGCTTCGAACGAAGGACGTCGAGTTTGGCGCACACGTCGCTGCCCTGCTCGACATCGCCAAGAAGAAGAACGCGAGAATCGTCGAGGAGTTCTTCTCGGATGTCCCGGACGGCCCTCTCAAGGACACCGCGCTGCTCATCATTTCAGCCTGGCACCTCGGCGTGACCGTCGATGCACCAGGCGCCGAGGTATTTGCTTACGAATTAGCGCTCATGTATCAGCCGACGATCGACGTCATGACAATACCAACTTACGCCATTTCAGGCCCAAACGGATGGACCTCAGAGGCGCCGCCGCTCGACTCGATGCCGACTTTCTGATTCGATTGGGATTCGGAGAATGGGATTCGCCGATGGCAAACGAAGACGGTGCCGACGTGGTCATTGTGGGAACTGGCGTCGTGGGCTGTCTGATCGCTCAGCAGATGCTCGATGCAGGCTTGTCCGTTCTGATGCTCGAAGCCGGCCCGCGCGTCGATCGCTGGCGGATCGTAGAGAATTTTCGCAATCTTCCGCCGACACTGCGCCCGGGGCAGTTGCCCGAAAGGTAGTCGTAAACTCCAGCGCCGCCAATAGCGCTTTTCCGTTAGATCAACGTGATGCATCGCGTCAGACCCTTGGCCCACCACAGGAATGGACAGTTACGCCCCTCAAATACAAGATCACGACAACGCTCGAGTGGGACTCTATAGGCGTGGTTTGTCTCTATTACGGGAGCGTCCCATGCTGCATACAAACAGTCTCTCCTATCGTGCTCTGCGGTACTTTCCGCGGCTGCCACTACACGAGGTGCCGAGATCCGTTCTTCCCATTTGGTGTGACGTCCGCGACACGCCTTGGCTGAGGACGATGCACCGGCAGGTTGCGACGGCGACCCTCGTCGCGCGGCTTCGCCCGCGCGTGGCGCTTTCATCCCTCGGCGAGCTACTTGCCGACGGCAAAAGAGCCTCTGCGGCATGCCGGCCATTGGTCAACCTTGCGCTTTTGATCCACGGGTTTACGATCGGGTGCGCTGGAGCCGCCTGCAGCGTCTTAAAGTTCTCAGTCAGCCGGTGGTTCGTAGTGTGCGGCGTCGCATCCGCCCACGTGGCGGGATGTTGAGTTCCCCTCGAAGCTCCGGAACAAGAAGCAACGTCTTCAAACTCGGACGCGCTCGCTCACGCAGGTTGCGCCATTCCCGCATCGGCACGAGGACTGCCGTCTCGACGCTGCGCAATGTGACGACTTGCGGCCCTTCCGTGAGGCTCGCTTTCAAAAACTCGCTGAAGCGGGATTACACATCGTGGCCAATCGACGCAGGTGGGCGATCGCGAACGAGGTAATCCGTAAGCGATCGAGGATGGGCAGGTTGCAGGTCTACGATGCTCGCGGTTCCGGGAACGGTTCCTGTTTCGGCGCGGGAAAATCGCCGCGACGTGCGGTCGCGCTAAAGCCCGAGTAGCGTCTTCAGACGCGAGCGCGTGGCCTGGAGTGTCGCTCGCGGCACGCAACAAAGCTTCTTCGAGCTACGCGCCTTCAAGTCGATCGTGCGCATTTGGTGAGGCAGCACAACGCCGTGCACTGGAAGCCCGGGCGGGATGGGCACTTCTAGATCGTTGCGCGCGCCCTCGGAGCGGCCCCCATGGGTCGTGATGGCACACACCATCGCCAACCCCAAAGCGCTCTGCAAGGCCTCGACCGACACGACCAGCGCCGGGCGGCGCCCCTGCTGCTCATGGCCGATCGCCGCCTCCGCATCGATCTCCACTATATCCCCAGGCGCGATGGCCATCGGCGCGCCCTCTACAGAATTTCCCTGCCTCGCGGCGCGCCGAAGTCGACCTTCTCCTGGCGCTGTCGCTTGGCCCGCTTCAATGCCCTCATCAGATCGCGATGGCTGAAGGGGGAGACTTCATCGGATTTTTCGATGATCAACTTCTCACCGTCGAAATGAAACTCCACTTGCTCTCCGACGCTCAAGGCCATTTGCTTGGCGATGGCGGCCGGGATACGGAACGCGAGGCTGTTGCCCCATTTCAAAACGGATTGTCCGGACATGATGCCCTCAAAACGCCAAATACTATGTATAGCCATAGTATATACATTTCCAGTGCCTTGGCAAGCGCGAGGCGCTAGGCTGATTGGAAACCGGCTAGTTTTGAAGACCATTCCGTCGATATCGCGATTGCCTTCCCCGCTTGCGGCAATATTATGTGAGAGGATTGGTATTGTGTGCCTCTACGTTCGGGACGTAGGAGTCGCAGGTTCAAATCCTGTCACCCCGACCATTTCCATAAATCGCTTTTTTACTTGCCAAACCTTACTGGGGGCGAGTTCCGCGAGCCTTCGGGGGTGATGCTGGGGACGATATTCAGACATGCATCTGTTGGTCGCAACGACCGCAGTTCACCGTCGGATTAATTTGGTACCGCGCCTCGCCGATCACCGAATTGCGGGTCCCGAGTAGGTACTCCTCATTTATATCGCCGGGAAGTGTTCTTTCAGCAAGTCGTTGAGATGATCATCGGCTGGGTTCATCGTGCCGGTTTCGATCGCGTCCGCGATCCCGGTAGACAACTTCTTGATGCCATACGCACGACGCTCCAGTGCGCGCAGCCATTGCGGCTCTGCATACTCATACGGCGTCACAAAGTAACCGGTTGGCATCAATCAGCTGTTCTTGCCCGGCTCATATTTGGCGCGCCAGTCCTCGCGCGCTGCCGACGGATCTCATCAAGATCGGATGTCGAAGACTGTTGCTCACGCAATTTTACCCCAGGCTTCCCTCGCTTGGAGGCGCGGAGCTCGTCGACAGGGAGTCCTCGCAAAGGGCTCTCCAGCCCTGGGAAGGCTACGCGACGCGTTGCGCCGAAGGCTGGAACTCGGTCGTGAACTCATTGGGCGGTTTACGCTGCGCGACGCGACACCCGAAGAGCGTCAGGCTTGCGACGACCTGTTCGCGCGCCGGTCCACGGTGGGCCGCTCCCTCATGATCGACTTGGACGAGTTGGCCATACTCCTCCGCGAAGCCGGCGTTGCCCCCGACCTGACAGTCGCAGTGGAAACGCTCACGGGAGCTGTCGTCAACCGGCGCTACCTCGCCGCCGCCGTGGAAGCCGCTTGGAATCGTGTGTTCGCCGAGGCGCATGACCGATGGTCAAACGTAAGCCAACCCTTGGTAACGTGGCTCGAGGAACTCGCCTCTCAGGGTATGTTGAAACGCCTAGCGGCGGGCGATCCTGCGCGTGGATCCGAATTGCTCTCTGAAGTAGCAATGGTTGTCGCCGCGCTGCCCGCGCGGGCCGAACCGCTAGCAGGGTTTGCCGCGCGCCTGTTTGGAGATGCTCATGCCCTCGATGCAGGCACCGCCCGGGCCACGCTGGCGCTCCGTGCGGCCACACGGCTCGCCGGTGTGCCGTTCGAAGACGACGCGGAAGGCCGTCGTTCGGCTTGGGCCAGTGTCGGAATCTACCTCGATGAACTCAGCACTCCCGCCCTGCTTCTCAACCTGCCGGCCGGCAGTGATTCAGCGCTGGCCCGACTGCTGCGCACGGCATCACTAGCCGGCGAACCCCTGCACCTGTCGCTGCGCTGGCTCATGCGCTATCCGCTGGACCACGAGCAGGCGATTAGCTCTCGCAGAATTTTCGTCTGCGAAAATCCAACTATTGTCGCGTTGGCTGCCCGTCAGCTCGCGAGTCAATGCGCTCCGCTGGTCTGCGTCAACGGTCAGCCCGCCACGCCTGTAAAAATCCTCTTGCGGCAACTTGTGGCGGCGGGCGCACGCTTACGCTATCACGGTGACTTGGACGGCAAAGGGATCGAAATTGCGAGCGCGATCATCATGGATTATGGGGCGGAGCCGTGGCGTATGGGACCGGACGACTACCTCGCGGCGCCGAAAGGCAAGGCATTGAAAAGACCAACGCTCGCGACGCCGTGGTGCCCCGCCTTGGCGGAAGCGATGCAGAGGGAACGTCGCACCGTACATGAAGAAGCTGTCGCCGATCTGCTGCTTGCAGATCTCGCTGCAGGCTAGGCTAGCTTCGCTCCCCGGAAATCCCATGCACAACTCACCTACCGGTTATTCGCCGCCCTCCCAGGCGGCACTTGAGCACGCGATTCTCTTCCTGATGACATTCAATCACGTCCAACTGATGGCGGTGACCCAACCAGGGAAAATCAGGAGGAGAACTGAAATGGCTGCAGAACTACGCTGCCCGGCTCAGCCGTATCTCAGCTCGTCAAATTCCCACCGCCGAATTATTGGACAATACTGGATCGGGTTGCCCCGCGACTTGGTATCGAGTACCATGTACAACTTATTTGTACATGTGAGGGAAATTCCATGGCGCCCCCCATATTTACTATCTCCACCGCTCGCCAGAAATTCTTTTCCCTGTTCGAGACAGTTACGGGCCACCGTGGGCGTAAGATCGTCATTACAAGCCGAGGAAGCGAGAACCACGCTGTACTAGTCGGCGAGTCGTATCTCAACGAGCTGGAGGCTGCGGCCAAGCGATTGCGGGACATTGAATCCGGCAGGGCGAAACCGGCGTCTGACTTTAAGCTGATTGGGAGCGGGCGGATCGCCGACGGAGTTGACGATCCTCTCGCGGACATTCGACGAGATGCGAACGCGCTGTGGGAGAAGAAGTTGGCCTCGTTCGGCAAATAGTCCGTGGACCCGAAAGCACCGCTGCTCGCTGTCACGGATACGCATGCGCTTATCTGGGCCATCGATGGCAACCGCAAGCGGCTGGGCAAGCACGCACGAAAGATCTTCGACAACGCCGACGAGGCCAAGTGCGCTATCTATGTTCCTGCTCTCGCCTTGGCGGAGCTCGGTGAAGCCTGTCACAAGGATCGAGTGACGCTGGCGCTACCGTTCGAAGAATGGGCACGCGCTGCGTTTGCCAGCGGAAAATACCATGTAGCGGAGTTGACGGCCGAAATCGTGTACGTGGCCCAACGGCTCTATGCAATTTCGGAACGTGGCGACCGCCTGATTGCCGCCACCGCCGTGGCACTGGACCTTCCACTAATCACGCGCGATCCGCAGATCGCGGCGGCAGCTGGGGTTGAGTGTCTTTGGGCGTAGCACTACAAACCAAGGCATCGGCCTGATCGCCGCATAAAATGGCACCGTATCCCACTACGTTCGGGACGTAGGAGTCGCAGGTTCAAATCCTGTCACCCCGACCATTTCCAGGGGGTCCGTTCCGGACAGATGGGTAACTATTTATACCGGACACATAGGTAACACTTTAGCGTCGAAGGGGTTTTCGGCGCTAGTGACCCTCCCGCACTCCTGGTCGAAGAAGCCCAAGTCGTAGTTCATAAAGCTCACCAGCCAGATCTTGTCCGCAACCTCCCGGATGCCGACGTTTTGTCCGGCGAATACGATGCTCAAGTTGATCTTGCGGCGCCCCATGCAGATACGCCCGCAGGTGCTCACGGTGATCGTGCGGTCGTGGAAGGGGTACTCGAGCTCGGATAGTCCCTGATAGGGCCGCACCGAGCGCTCATAGAGCTCGCCGGGATACTTCATGCCGATCGCCTGATGCGGGCGATCGTGGTTGAAGTACTCGATGAAATCGTCGAACTTGCCTTGCTGCTGGAGGAAATTCTTGGCGGCGGGTTTGGTCGCTTCGAGCTTGAGCGTTAAATGCATGCGCTCGTGCCGGCCGTTTTGCTCAGGATGTGCGGGCTTGATGCGCTCGATAACGATCCCCAGGCGCAACCACCAGACCGAGAGCTTCGAGAGGCCGAAGAACGAGTTCGGGCTCGCAAAGGGCACGCCGTTATCGGTGCGAATCGACAGCGGGAGCCCAAAGTCCTTGAAAACCCGCTCAAATACGGTAAATGCGTAGCGCTCCTTGGTCGTCGTGAGGGCACTGTTAACGGCTGCCAGATTCCGCGCTAATTTGGCTGCGATGTGCGGATTATGGTCGAACGAGGGACGATTGGGTTGCGGGGTTGGTAGTCAGAACGGCGGACCGTCGTCTGAGACAGGATCTGAGGGATGCGGCGGCGGGGATTGCGTAAAGCGCTGATGCTCGCGGCGTAGAAGTTCTCCGGCGTAATGTCGCTCGAGGCCTTCGATGAGGGCGCGCAGGAAGTCGATCAGGTTTGCCACGGAGTCATCCGAGAGCTCCAGCGGCAGTACGACGATGGGCAGATCGTTTGGCTCCATAGGATTTATTGTTTTGATTTTTTCGACGAGCGCGGGGACTTGCGGCGCGCGGCGCGTTCCTGGGCTTCCTTGAGTCGGTAGCTGGGTCCGGCGATGCTGAGGATTTCGGAGCGATGCACCAACCGATCGACTAGGGTGACGACGCAGGCGGCGTTCGGAAAGACCTGATTCCATTCGCCGAAGGCCTTGTTGGTCGTTAAAACTGTGGCACGCTGTTGATAGCGACGCGTGATGACCTCGAACAGCAGATCGGCGTAACGCGAGTCGTAGGATAAATATCCGACCTCGTCCACGCACAGCACGGAGGGCGTCGTGTAGCGGCGCAACCGGCGTGTCAGTTGAGTGGAGCTATCTTGCGCGGCCAGATCGTGGAGCATGTCGGAGGCGAGCGTGAAGCGTGCGGTGTGGCCGCGCAGGATGGCCTGATGCAGGATGTTCTTGGCCAACATTGTTTTGCCGAGGCCATTGGGGCCGACGATGATGACGTTGGCGGCATCGCTCAAGAAGCTTAAGGTCATCAGTTCATCGAGGAGCTGGCGGTCGAGTTCCTTGGGCCAGTCGCGAAGTCGACAAGCGGCTTGAAGATGCCTAAGCGGGCGCCGTCGAGGCGGCGGCGCAGGCTTCGACGCTGGCGTTCGCTCTCCTCGATCTCGAGGACATGCGCGAGCCAGGGTTCATGCAGGATCTGCTCGGCTTGGGCGAGCAGGCCGTAGAGGTTGGCACGCCTGAGGCGCTGGCGCACAGACTCGAGCGACAGTGGTAGTGAGGTGGTCGGCGGATTACTCAGTGTCGTCGTCATCTGGGCGTTCATCACAGGTCTCCCGGGTCAGCTGTTCGTAATCGGTCAGGCAATGCGGGCGCACGGTGATATCGCGCACGCGCGGATCATTGGGCAGACTCACCGGGATCGGCGGCGGTTGGCCGCGCCGGGCGCGCTGCAGATCGATGAAGTGACGGACCGCACCCAGATGCGCAGTATCCTCGCGCAACGCGGCGACCAGAGCGCTCTCCAGCGCGGCGGCGCCGTGGGCTTGCATCAGTTCGACGAGGCCGCGGGTGAGCGCGGCCAGGTGCACGCCGCGCTCGGCGGCGAGGGCGAAGAACTTCGCTGCGCTTGGGGCGGCGTGGTGCAGCCGGTCGATCGCCCGGTGTGCGCGGCCGGCGCGCTTGTGATCGACCAGGGCCTGGATATGGCAGGCCTGTTCGATCTGTTGCCGTCGGTCGAAGCTACGCGGATGCACGGCAAGCACGGTGGATCCATCGACGACCCGGACGGTTGCAACGCCGGCGAGCACTTCGAGGGTACGGCGCACGTGAGTGTGCGGGATCGAGTAATCGTTCAAGTCGAAGCGCACGTAGGGGGTCTTCGCTGCCCGCACGATGACCCGTTCCTCGCAGGGAAAGGGCTCGCTGGGCAATGGCAGCAGTCGCGGCTGCTCCTCCTCGAAGCACGCGCGGACGCTGCGATCCCGATCCTCCGGACACGGCCGTTCGGCCGCCTCGCCTTGACACCAGAGCAGCGCCTGGGTGTTCAAGTCGGCAAGATCGGTAAAGCGCCGGGCGGCAAAGAAGCGCTCGCGCACGAAGCGGATCGCCCGCTCGACCCGCCCCTTCTCATTGCCCCGGGCCACCGCCACCGGACGCGGTTGGAACCGATACCAGGCGGCGAGCTCGAGCAGCGTCGGATGGAAGCGGATCGCATCGGCGAGGCGCTCGAGCACGGCGCTGCGCAAATTATCGTACAGCAAGGTTCTTGGCACCGCATTGAAGTGGTTGAAGGCGGCAACGTGACCGTGCAGGAAGCTCGGCATCGCCGCGTTCAGATAAAAACGCAAGAACAAGTGCCGCGAGTACGACAGCACCATCACGAAGGCCATCAGCGGTCGGCGCGCGCGCCCGATCGGGATCGTGCCAAAGTGCGCCCAGTCAACCTGACCTTGTTCGCCGGCCAAGGTGCGCAGGCGCAGGTACGCTTCGGCCGCCGGCTGCGGTCGGTAGCGGCGCATGAGGTGCCGGAAGTGATCCGCGCTGCCCGCGTATCCGCGTTCGCGCACCATGCGATACAGACGGCTGGCGCGCAACGTCGGGAAGCGCGCGAAGGTGTCCTGGATGAAGGGCACGAATGGCTCGATCATCGAGGGCCGTGCCAGGAGCGGCGGTGCGATGCCGGCCTGCGCCAGCACGCGCCGTACCGTGTCGCGGTGCAGCTTCAGTTGCCGGCACAGGGTGCCGATGCGCCAGCCTTCGGCGTGATAGAGCCGCAAAATCTCCGCCTCCAGGTGACGTGAGATCATGCCGAGGACCGATCGGCACGCGGATCGGCTCTATCCGCTCCATTGCCAGCGCCGCGGACGCGTCCACTGCGGCAGCGGCGCGCCACACAACGAGCACACGCCGACCTCGGTGAAGGTTCCTCGTGTGCAAAGAGCCACGTATGGGCGGTGGGCATCGGTCAGTTCCGGGTTCGGTGTCGGCGGTTCCGATACGCTGCCGTAACCGCTGCCCCGGGCACAGCCCTGATGCGTCACTTCTTGCCGCCGACGTATCCGCAACCGCCGCTGCCGGGCGGCATGACGATGCGCTCCACGGCGGGTACGTTGATAGCGCGCTGCGGCTCGACGACCAGACTCGCGCCGGCGGATCCGCGCACACTCACCCGCACAATAAATGTTGCCGTGATCGCAACGGCTGCAGATCCGCACCTGCACCGCACAACGCCGCCAGTTGTAGAGCCGATAGCTCGGCTCGCCCAGCCCCCGCAATGCCCCTCCCAAAACACTGGACAGTGCTCGGGCAAGGCAGGCATAAAGGACCTGCACAAGCGCCTTTCCCAGGCACTGCGCACCGAGGGCTCGGGGGTTCGGACGCTAATCTAGAAACCCTGGGTCCTCGGTTCTTTGATCTGTCGTCGCGAGCATATCGCAGGCGCTGTAGAGCGCCTCGACGGCGCCGAATCAAAAGCAATACCATCTGCCGCCGTTGGCGGCAGACCGCGCTACTCCGATATCAGGGTAAACACTCGGTGATCCGAACGGACACCGATGAAATCAATCAGCCACGAATTGCTCGCGACAACCAACAACTAAAAAACGCACCCATCGCCAGAAAAGCACGGGTCTCAACAGCCATCAACAGGCATCACAGCCGATCAAATAGCGGCTCACCGAGTCGGTGATCGTCAAGGGGTAACAATAGCGCTTGTCGGCGAGCTGGAACTCGCCCTTGTAATCCGCGCACCACAGATCGTTCGGCCGGGTCGGCCGCGATAGATGGGTACCTTGCGCATGGTAACGAGGCTTGCGGCCCCGGCTCACCAGATTGTTCCGGTCTAGGACCGCGTGCACGGTACTGATGGCCGGCAAACTGATCTCGCTGTGCCGGCGGCGGATCTTCTCGCGGATCTTCGGAGCGCCCCAGGTCGGATGCTCCTTCTTCAGCTGCAAAATCAACGCTTCGATCTGAAAGGGTAACCGGTTGGCCTGTCGGTAAGGCCGGCGGCTTCGGTCGGTCAGCCCTTCCAACCCGCACTGTCGGTATCGATTGAAGATTTTGTGGCCAGTTGTGCGGGAAATATCGAACTCCCGGCACAGCACCGCCATCTTCTCGCCTTCCAACAACCGGGCCACGAACCTGAGTCGTTCGTCCACTTTGGAACACTCCTGCCACGGCATTTGCATCTCCCGCAAATGCCCAAAAGTGTTACCTATGTGTCCGGAATAATGTGGAACCTATGTGCCCGAAAGCACAGGGTCGATTTTGGTGCCAAAAACGCCCGATTTTAACCATCGGTGCCAAATTGGTGCCACCGCCGCCGAGCCCCGTACTCGCGGTGGCGGGCGAAAGTTTAAAGCCACCGTCCTACACGTGACTCCCACCCAACGGAGTCCGTCATCGTGCGCGTCAAGCACCGCCCCGAACTCAACCGCGAGTTCCCCCCGTATAAAGCCGCCGAGGCGCAGGCCTATAGGGACCAGCTTGTAACCGAGAAGCACCTTGAGGCCCAGATAGAGCGCGGCCCTTTGAAGCTCTTGGTGCGCATCCGGACCCGGGGGCAACCGCCCCCGTACAAAACCGTCCATTCCTACGAGGAGGCCGAGAAATTCGAACTTCTTACCCGCGCCGATGAGATCCGCGGCGTCGCGGTCGCGCGCGACCCCGCGCGGCGCACGACGTGCTTGCCGGCGATGCTCTCGCCTTTCGGCCAGCGACTGGTATGAATGACGCGGCCGGCAAAGGCCTTGATCCCGGGTATGTCGGGGATGACGGCGTCCCCGAACAGACCCACCGCGAAGATGACGACCTCCGCCTCGTGTGTCTCCGACTTGCCGTCCGGGCCGACCAGCGAAAGCGTCCAGAGCCGCCGCGACTCGTCAAATGCCGCCCGGGTTACACGCGTCGAGAAGCGAATCTTGCCGCGAAGCACGAACTCGTTCGCGGTATCGACGAAATACTTCTGGATCTCGGGGCCCTTCGCGAAGTATCGGGTCCAATTCTTGTTCGCGTAGAAGGAGTAGTTGTAAAAATGATTCGGTGTATCGACGCCACATCCTGGATACACGCTCTCGTACCACGTTCCTCCGACTTCGGGGTTGCGCTCGAAGATTGTGTATTCGATGCCCGCGCGCTGCAGCTGAATGCCGGCCAGCAGCCCCGACATTCCTGCCCCCACCACCGCGACGCGCACGCGGCTCGACGGAGTCGGCGCTTTTGAAGCCACCGCACTTTTGGCCTCGTACCCCATGTCGTTGGCGAGCATCGCCACGTAGTCGGGACCGATCGTCTCGCCGGCCGCAACTTCCATCATCTTCTCGAGCAGCTCGGCATCGACCCGCGGGGGACGACGGGACGGATCGGCAATCCCCGAGCTGCACCGTGACCATCAGCAGGGGCGTGAAATCCACCTCCGCCAGACACCGTCGTGAGGCTGCTTCGTCGGCTAACAGCTCCTCCACCCGCATCCGCGAAGATGCGACTGATTTGCGATGGCATCTGTCACTGTGGATACGTCGCCGACCCATCCGGCGTCACGCATCGGTCTGCGAATTGCTCGGCCGGTGCGAGCACGTGATCGTGGCGACGAGAGAAATCTCGCCCCGCCGCGCCGATACTGCATCGCGGGGTCTGGCCAATGCCTCGTGCAATCGTATGAGCCGCCAGCGGTGAGCGTTGTAAGGTCATCGCTCACTGGGCGCTCGCGAGATCGACCTTGCTCCGTCAAAGAACAGGAGTTTAAAAACTGGGGTGCTTGGCGCCCGCTGGACTCGCCCTGGCGGCAGGAAAATCGTGAGTTTGATGCTTTGATGTTGTGATGTTATGATGCGCAACGGATATGTCCGAAAGGAGGTGATTCGATTCGTACCACCCTGACAATTGATCCTGACATCTTGAGCGCGGCTCGCCAAATCGCCGACGCCAAGTCCAAGAGCATCGGTGAAGTGATTTCGGAGCTTGCGCGTCGGGGCCTCGAAGCCCGCGCAAAGGTCACCACGCGTCAAGGCTATCCGGTCTTTCCGGTTACGACAGGTGCGCCACCGCTCACGCCCGAAGATGTGCGTCGGGATGAGGATGAGCTGTGAGCGTCCACTTGCTGGACGCCAATGTGATGATCGCTCTGTCGTGGCCACACCACGTACACCATGCCAAAGCGCATGAATGGTTTCAGGCTACGGGACGCAAGGGGTGGGCCACGTGCCCCCTGATTCAGTGTGCATTCATTCGCATCTCATCAAACCCAAAGATCATCGCCGATGCAGTCACTCCGCGAGAAGCGCTCGAAGTCTTGAAAAAAATTGTGAGTGTGCCTGGTCACCATTTTTGGCCCGATACCCTCGCACCTACCGAGGCCGAAGCCTTCGCAAGTGCCGCCTTTGTCGGCCCCCGGCAGGTGACCGATGCGTACCTTCTATCCTTGGCGCAATTTCACAAAGGCAAGCTCGCCACCTTCGATAACGGAATTGCTGAACTGATCCAGGCAAATAAAGAACGCGGCCGACACATCACGGTGCTAGAAGCGTAAATTCTGCGCTTCGCGACGTACGCGTCGCAGTTCACGACAGGCCCCTAGTCTTTGATTCAAAGGCCAAAGGTTTGGCCGCTTGGGGCACTGACTGCCCTCACCACTCTCAACCACGTGAGCTCAATCGGCACTTCCGACATCATTTGCACGGTGAAGCCAAGACACAGAGTTTGCCGAGCGGCCTAGCTCGACAATCCCACCGGCACTGCTGCGATATCCGCCGGGGCCCGCTGCGGGGTCTCCCGCTCGAACCGGGCGAACTGCGCGACGATGAAGCGATCCGCAAAGCTCGGCCCGTTGAGTTGCTCAACGAATCCGCAATGACCACCGTGGCGGGTGCGTACGACGGTCAGATACGGGGACGGCGCCAGCCGCGCGAGATCGGCGACAGGAATCATCGGATCGTCCTCCGCAAGCAGCACTGTCGCCGGAAAGCGCAACGTCGCGAGCCGCGGTCCGGTGATCGCGTAGCCGTCGAGGTAGGCATCGAGACTTGTGAAGTCGGTGAACTCACGGACGAGTCCCGCGGTCATCGCACGCAGATCCTTGCTGCGCAGGAGAGGTTCGAAGTCGGGCAGATCCGGCCAAGCGCGCCGCTTGTGCCGCAGCGAGCGCGACCACCGCCGCACGAAGTATTGGCGGTAGAGGAAACATCCGCGCTCGAGCGCTGCAAGCGTCGCGGCCGGATCCAGCACCGGCGAAACGGCGACTACGCCGGCGATCGCCTCGGGGGCGCCCACGTCGGCCGCGACTCGCAGCATGAAGTTGCCGCCGAGTGAAAACCCGGTCAAGAAGATCCGCGCCGCCGGAAAGCGCTCCGCAACCGCCCGCGCCGCACCTACGACCTCGGCCAGGCGACAGGAATGAAAGATCTCGCGGTTGAGATGGTGGCTCTCTCCGTGATCGCGCAGATTGAGCCGCAGAACGTCAAATCCGCGCGCGAGCAGCTCGGCACCGAGAGAGATCACGTAACAGGAATCCGCGCTGCCTTCCCAGCCGTGCAGCAAGATCGCGATGCGCGTGCAGAGGGGCTCATCCGGCGTCTCTCGCGCCTGGGCCGGCATCCCGCATCCCCGCACCGGACTCAGAAATCCCTGCAGCCGTACGCCTTCGCCGCAGTCGAGCAACCATTGCCGCGCGCTCGCGAGCAGCAACGCGCCGCGCCGCCGCGCGAACCACAGCTGGGGCGGCAGGTTACCGATCGTCGTCTGCACCTGGCCGTTTCGCAGCGCACGCGGCGGCGAGAATGCCGGAAGCTCCGTCAGCGCGCGGCCTGCTGGCATGGTTCCGCGCAAGCCGCGGCGACGGTGCCGCGATTGCCGTCGCTCACCGGTGACCGACTCTTTCGAGGAATATCTCGCACGCCGTGGGTCGCCTGATGGTGAAAGGTTGTGCCCGGGAACTTGTTTTTTGGCCGTCGTCGCGTCCATAGCATAACATCAGTGCCAAGCTTCCAGAGTTGGGAGCCACGTTTTCTTTGGGCACAAAGGAGGCGCTGCGCCACCAGCCGCGCGCTGGCGGCGCGGGCGGCGCGCGTACATGTCGATCCATCGTTCAGCGGGCTCAGTGATTGATTCATCGGCCCCCGCGGCGGGCCGATCCGGTCGGTTCTCATCGTTTTCGCGTTACGGCCAGGTGCACTCCGATCACATAGGTAACAGACTATTCCGAGCACATAGATAAGGGGTTCTCTGCGCCGGTTACCCGCTAAAAGCTCGTCGGCGGCGAGCGCGCAGTTGGGCGCGTCGATCAGCCGTTTGGCCTTGCAGGCCTCGAGATAGGCCTCCAGCCCTTCACGTCCCTGAGCAGCTTGACCCCTTGCTCGGAAAATAGATGCGTCAGATATTGCTCGGCGAAGGCCGTCAGGCTCTCCGCGGGAGACCCCCCCAGTGTCGCCCCCAGCATGCAATCCGCCCAGCGCGCGCAAAAGTCGCGCACCAGAGCCTCGAACAGTTCTTCTTTGTTTCCAAAATAGTTATACAGAGTGCCCTTCGCTCCACCGAGGCGCGCGGCGTTGATAATGGCCTCGCGCCGCTGGTTACGTTTGGCAGCGATCGTCATCTATTGACCATGTCGGGTGTATGTCTGGAGCTGCAGCTATGAGCCCAGGTGCGCAACGTCAAGCACGCGGCGCACTTTTTCCAGTATCCACGGGTAATAGACCAGCAAGACAATGAGATCACTAATCATGATCTGACTCCTGATATCGCCAGGTCAGATGACTCCTCCGCCCGAGGCGAGACACAGCCTCACCGTATCTGCATAGCGTTGCGCGCGCGCTTGAACGACGCCGAGGTCGGCCAGCTGCTGCAGCCGCTGAGCGGTCACGATCTGGACGATTCCCGCATTGCCGACCCTGTAGCCTTGCCGAACGAGCTCGAGAGCCGAGTTCGCGGAGGCGAGCGCTTTTTGCTGGCTCTGCAAGGAATCCGCATCGTTCTCCAATCCGTGGAGGGTATCGGCCACCTGAGCAAACGAGGCGAGCACGGTCTGCTGGTAGTTGGCAAATGCGGCTTGATAGGCGTCCTCCGCGGCCCGCCGCTTTGCAGAGAGTGTGCCGCCGTGGAAGATGGGCGCGGTAAGGCCGCCGATGAGACTCCACGCCGGCGCCGTGCCGCCGCTGATGATGCCCTCCTCCGCCAAGCCTGCGTTCAAGGTGATTCGTGGATACATGTCGGCGGTCGCCACGCCGACCGCCGCACTCGCTTCGTGCAACTGGGCTTCGGCGGCGCGGATATCGGGACGCACGCGTACCAGGTCCGAGGGAAGGCTTAAGCTTAGGTCTACCGGCAGATTGAGCCGCTCGAGTGCGAAATCCGGAGCTGACCACGAGGCCGGGGAGCGGCCGATGAGGACCGCCAAGGCATCCTGCGCGACGTTGAGTTGCTGGCGTAGCGGGGGCAGAAGCGTGCGATCACTGTCGCGTTGACTCGTCGCGCTCAACACATCGATGTCGGAAACCACGCCTGCAGCGCGCGCGTGTTGCACCAGAGCGAGGGTCTTTTCATCGGACTCCAATACGTGCTGCACCACTTCGATTTGTGCCCGTAAGGAGGCGATCTGCAGGGCTTGCAGCACCGCGTTGCCGCTTACGCTCAACTGGGCCGCGCTGAACTGCTCGCGTTGATAAGCCGCTGCCGCCCGCGCCTGTTCGACGCCGCGTTTGATGCCGCCGAAGATATCGAAGTCGTACTTGACATCGACCCCCACCGAATACGCGGAAAAGACCGGATAGGTGGTGCCCTCGGGCCCCAGAAACGCCGCGCCATATCGAGTGCGCCCCACGCTGTTGGCTGAGTCGATCTGCGGATAGCGCTGCCCGTTGGCCGCCGCGATCATTTCCGCAGCGCTCGCGAGGTTGGCGCGGGCGATTTCGAGCGTTGGGTTGTTCTTGAGGGCCAGCGCGACTACCTGGTCAAGCTCGGGCGAATGCAGGGAGGTCCACCAATCCGCTCGCGGCGCCGCGCCGAGCGCGAGGCGCTGCTCGGGGTCGAGCGGCCCCGCAGATCCGAATGCCTGCACGGGCGCGGCGATGTAGGTCGTTTCAGAAGGTGGCTGTGGGGCGACGAAATTCGGGCCTGCCGCACATCCTATCAGGACTGCGTTCGCGAGAACCAAGCCCGCCAGGCGTCGTAAGCTCTGGAGTGTCGATTTCATATCAGTGTGCCTCTCCGCCCGCTTTAGCCGCGCCCTTCTTCAAAAGAAATATGCCGATCAGGGCAAATCCCAGCAGTGCGCTTTGTAAAATGACCGTGTCATCGAATGCCATGATCATCGCCTCACGACGCAGCACGCGCGCCGTGGCGATCGCCGCCTCGTGCTGCGCTAGATCAGGAGCGGCGGACAAGCGCTCCCCGAAAAAGGCGGCGAGATGCGCGAGCCGCGCTCGAGTCGCTTCGCCAAGGAGCAACACCTGTGAGGTCAGGATGTCGGAGTGGAACTGTTCGCGCTTGGTGAGGAACGTTTGCAGCACGGCAATGCCGATTGCACCGCCTAAATTGCGCACCATGTTGAACATGGCAGAGGCAGATCCCGCGTATTCGTGCTCGATTCCGGAAACGGCGATCGCGGATAAGGGCATCATCACCATCGACTGCGCGAGCGCGCGCACCAAGCTCGATGCCATGAATTGCGGGCCGGAGAAATTGTCCGACAGATGAGTGGCGAGAAGGCTCCCAAAAATGAATAGAATGTAGCCCGCAATCACCAGGTACTTAGGTGCCACGATTTTGATGACCTTAGGGATGATCGGCAGGATGAGCAGTTGAGGCAGACCGATCCAGATGAGCACTTCACCGATCTGCTCGGCGTTGTAGCCTTGAATGCGCGCAAGATATACCGGAACGATGTAAAGCCAGCCATACATCGACAAACCGAAAAAGAAATTCGCGATCGAACCCAATCCGAAATTGCGTCGGCCGAACAGTCGCAGGTGCAGAAGCGGAGATTTGCGCATTAGCTCGACAATCGTGAATAGGACCAGCGACACCGCGGCCACGATCGAGAGCTGCAGGATCCAAGCTGCGCCGAACCAATCGTTCTTGTTACCCTCCTCCAGAACCGTCTCGAGCGCACCGAGGCCGATCGCGATCGTGGCAATGCCGAGCCAATCGCCGCGTCGCAGCTCGCCCAGTTGCCGAGGCGCGGGATCGAGGGAGAACCACAACATCCCAAACATGACGGCGCCGGGTAGAACACTTACGTAGAAGATCGACTGCCACCCGAAGGTGTCATTGCAATACCCCCCGATCACCGGCCCGATCGACGGAGCGAAAATGGCAGAGACCGAATAAATGGTGAGGCCGATCGGATGCTTCGAAGGCGGCAAGCGCGTCATGATGATTGAAAAGGCGAGCGGAATCAGCGCTCCACCCGCCAATCCTTGCAAGGCCCGCACGACAATCATCTGCTCTAGATTGCTGGCAAAGGCGCACGCGACGGTGAGTACCAGGAACAAGAATGTGCTCGCGAGCAAGTACGTTCGCAGCGACAGGATGCGGGCCAGCCAACCACTCATCGGAATGATGATGATCTCGGCGACGAGGTACGCTGTGACGATCCAGCCGCCTTCGTCGGCGCCCGCGCCGATCGCCCCCTGGATGTCGGCAAGCGATGAGCTCACTACTTGAATATTCAAAATCGCGAGAAAGGCGCCGAGGCAACCCCCGACCACGGCAAACCAGGTTTTCTTGTCGACGACGGCGTTTGGGACGGCGAGTGTCGTCCCGGCTCGAGTGCTGTCGGAAGCTGGAGATGTCAGTACGGCAGACATGACTATCCCGCTGATCCCGAGCGGACTTCGTCTTTCGTTGCGGGAGCCTTGGTATCCACCCTGACGGTGACGGACATACCAGGGCGGAGGCGACCCAGCAATTGTCCGCCGTTATCGATCACGACCTTGACTGGCACGCGTTGCACGATTTTGGTGAAGTTGCCTGTCGCGTTGTCGGGCGGCAGAAGGCTGAACTCGAGCCCGCTTGCGGGAGCGAGACTCGCCACTCGCGCAGTTAGCTCATTTTGGGGAAATGCATCCACGGCGATCCGCGCTCTTTGACCCGCACGCATGTGCGTGAGCTGCGTCTCCTTGAAATTCGCGACGACGTAGGTCCGGCTAAGCGGCACGATCTCCATGAGTTGCGTACCCGCCTGCACGTATTGCCCCACCCTTATAGATCGGGCGCCCACGGTCCCGTCGATCGGCGCGCGAATCGTCGCGTAACTCAGATTGAGCGCCGCTTGATGGCGCAGCGCGAGCGCGCTTGCGAGTTGCGCCTCTGCCAGTGCCTTCTGGGCGGTGAGAACCTCGACTTGCTTACGCGCCGTCGACGCGGCGGCTTCTTCGCGGGCCACGAGCGATGCCTTTTCAACAGAGTCGGCGGAGGCATCATCCGATTGCTCATCGGAGCCGTAACCGACCTTGGCCATTTCCAGCCGGCGCTCCTCGTTGCGCTTTGCGAGCGCGCGCGCCGTTTTCGCGACTGATACGTTCGCATCCGCTTGCTTGATCAGCGATTGCTGGACGACGAGTTGAGCGCTCAGGTTGACAATCGAAGCCTGCGTGGCAACCACATTGGCATCCGCCTCATCGAGCGCTGTCTGCAGATCCCGGCTATCGATGCGCGCAAGAATTTGCCCGGCTTTCACTGGCTGGTTGTCATCGACCATGACGCTCGCCACATAACCGGAAACCTTGGGCGCTATCGTCGAGGAGTCCGCCTGGACGTAGGCATCGTCGGTCGACACTAAAAAGCGGCCGACGGTCCAATAGCGATGACCGAAAATCACCCCGGCGGCGAGCAGAGCGACGATGAGTGCGCTGATGCCGAACCGTGTCGCGAGGATCTTGACACGGGACCGCAGGTCGGAAGCAGTGGCACGCTCCCTGAAGGCAGTGCCGGCGACAGCGAAGTCCCGATCAGCGGATGGACTGGTGGCGTTCATGGTAGTCGTGCCTTGGCTTCCGAAAAATGGTGGTGGTATTAGAAACCTCACGCATTTGATCTAGTAGCCGGCGCGTGCGGATGGTACCCTTCCATTATTCGGAAGGAGCCGCCTCTTGGCCGATGAAATCAGCGATCTGCGCCTCTTCACCCGAATGGTCGCGGCAGGCAGTTTGTCGGAGACGGCACGACGCACCTATAGCTCGCTCCCGGCCATGAGCCGCCGGCTGGCCGCGCTGGAAGCGCGCTTAGGAGTGCGACTGATCAAGCGCGGCCCCCGCCGCTTCACCTTGACCGAGGAAGGGAGCCTCCTCTACGACCGCGCCGTTCACATCTTGAGCGAGCTGGATGAGGCCGAAGCCGAAGCGAGCGCCAAGTCGAAGACACCGCGAGGCCGTCTACGAGTTGGGGCACCCCTGCAGATCGGCCGCCAGCGCATCGCGCCTTTGGTCGCTGACTTCACGAAGCAATACCCCGCCATCCAGGTTGAGCTTTTGTTGAACGATGCCAGGCTCGACGTTCTAGGCGATGAGCTGGATGTGGGACTGCACGTCGACCTGCCCAGCGATGGCAACGTCATATCACGGGTTCTGATTGCCAGCCGACGCGTGGTCTGTGCCACGCCTGAGTACCTTTCGCGACATTCCGCACCATCCGTCCCCGCGGAGTTGCGTGACCATGACTGCATTCGCTACGTACGCGGCCGGTACGTCATGGACCGCTGGATTTTCATGGAAGGCGGCAAGGTTACCGAGACTCACATTCGCGGAACACTCACTACCAACAACGGCGAGGTCCTACACGCGTGGGCGCTTGCCGGACGCGGTGTGGCTCTTAAAGCGCACTGGGATATTGAGGATGACCTGCGAACCGGTCGACTCGTCGAATTGTTAGCCCCCTACGCCTGCGACGAGATAAAGCTCTACGCCGCGTATCCCTCGCGTCAATATCTTCCGCCGCGTACGCGAGTGTTCATCGACTTCATGGCGAAGAGTCTTGGCGATCCGGTGCACCAGCAAGCGGGTCTGGCAGCACAGTAGGCAGCTTACCCATGCGACTGTTTGCAGGGTACGGCAAGAAGCGAAGTGAGTTGGTGGGCCGTGTACCACTCAACTAACGCACTGATCAACAGTGTCCGCCGTGTCTGACCCTTGAGTGCCGCCAATGGGAGCATATAAGCCAGCGCGCCGCCCACGCTCCTTAACAAGGGCCAAAACCGCATCAATGACAGGGGTCACAACACGGGTCAGCTGGCCGAGTTCTTGAACATTTGTCTATTCGCATACAACATTTCAGCCTACTCCCGGCCAGGAGGTGGAGCGCAGCTGAGCGTCATTGCGGGATCCGGCCATTTCACCCCACTTGAGCAACCGGCGGCGGTTACTGAGGGGTGGCTCCGCTTGTTAAGACGGATTTCTCTTCAGGATAAGTGGATTTGCCTGGGCGGTTGATAGTAATCGTCTCTTCATCTTCGTTCTTCGTCAATGGTCTTGAACAGGCGCAGTCTGCCGCGTTCAGCGGCAGAAGCTCCGGGTTTTTCCTTTGGCCTGAAAAATCCGACCGCCGTATAGGCTCCAGGAGCCGATTTATCGAGGTACCCGCTACTTGCGCATCCCCGGAAATATCGGTCACGAGTGCCTTGTCAATCATGGCCGTCACGCCGCCGCCGGCATCGATACGGCCACGCTGGCGTAATACACCTCGTCCGGCGTCGCGTAATTGAGATTCTCGTGAAGGCGCCTTTCATTGTAGAAGCGGAAATAGGTTTTCAGCGACGCGCGCGCTTCCGTCCCGTTCGCGTAGGCCCGCAGATACACCTCTTCATATTTCACACTGCGCCACAGCCGCTCGA
>JBEKWA010000003.1:0-199726 GCA_049513515.1 Steroidobacteraceae bacterium | reverse complement strand
CGATACCAGATGGTGAAGACATTGGTGCCGTTGGCGCTGGGAAGACCCGTCGAGGCCGCGGGGGTGCAGGACACGGCGAAGAAATTCGTGTCGCCGGTGCTGCTGAACAGCGAGTAAGAACCGCCGCAGAAGTGCACGCTATTTTCCAGAGCGCTCAAAATGGCGGGCCTTGGGGCCGACGCGCCGGCGATATAGAGACCGACCGTCGGGCTTGCGGCCTGCGCAGGTGTGGGTTGAGCGGCCATTGCCGTGCCCGAGGTCAGCACCGAAGCAATCGCGGCGCTGAGTGAAGCTCTTTTGTTCATTGAATCTCCCGAGTTCGTACCAGTGATGATTTCTAAACCCGTGGGATTAGTAAGGTATTTGGCGAAAACATTGAAAGATCACTATTGGATCTGCTCAGCATTGAAGGTTATGTCGTTGAAGTGTGTTCGCCGACGGTTTCGCCACGAGAAACGGATGCAACACGACTGTCATACAGTCATCGTACAACTCATCTGCAACGAGCTCTTGCCCGCCTCCAAAAGGTTCACGCGGGCCATATAAAGTGGCGGGGATGAGTACAACCACGGCGCTCGATCTACTTCGACTCGGCAAGGCTCATGAGGCGGAAATCGCCTGCCAGGCGAGGCTCGATACCTTTCGTCACGACGTCGAGGCCTTATCGCTGCTCGCGGAGATTCATCAATCCACGGGACGCGCCGCCAGCGCGGTGGACCTGCTGAAGCAACTTACGCACTTGCGTCCGCAGGATGCCGCCGCGCAGCGGCGGTTGGCGGCCGCGCTGCTCGCTACCGGCCGGCCGGCCGAAGCTGCGGATGCGCTGCGCACCGCCATCAAGATCGAGCCGGTCAACAAGAGGGCCCATAACAATCTCGGTCAGGCATTGATGCAGCTCAACTGCCGGCGCGAAGCCATCGCAAGCTATCGCGAGGCGCTGCGCCTCGATCCTGCTTACGCCATCGCGCACGTGAATCTCGGCCTCGCCCTGACCGAGAGCGGCGAGCTCGACCAGGCCGCGATCTCGTTCGGACGCGCGCTCGCCGTGACGCCCGACTTGGTGGAGGCGTGGGCGGGCCGCGGCGCCGTGCTCGCGCGGCAGCAGCGATTCGCCGAGGCACTCGAGTGCTTAGAGACCGCCCAGCGTCTGCGGCCTGGGGACGCCGCGACGCTGGCTCAGAAAGCCTTCATGCTGCTCTCGTTGGAACGGCCCGCCGATGCGCTCGAGTGCGCAGACCTGGCCTTGCAAGCGGACAATCACCGCGCTCAGGCCCACAACGTGCGAGCGGGCGCGCTGCGCCGTCTCGGCGGTTGCGCCGCGGCGCTCGAATCGTTGGAGCGGGCGCTCGCGCTGGAACCGGGATACGTCGAGGCGTGGTGCAATCACGGCAAGATCCTGCACGAGATGGGCGATCACGTGGGTGCCGTGCGGTCCTATCGACGGGCCGTGGATCTCGCTCCGGATGAAATTCAAGCGCGAACTCGATTGCTCGCGCGCCTGATCCCTTCGGTGCCGTTGTCCGAAGCGCAAGCGCACGAGGCGCGGGGCACCTTCGATGCCGAACTTCTGGAATTCGAGTCATGGCTCGGCTCCAAGGTTCTGGATGTGGAGGATGCGCTCACCGTGGCCCAGCAGCAGTTTTTCTATCTTTCCTACGAGGAAGAATCCAATCGGCCGCTGCTCGAGCGCTACCGCGGTGCAGCCGCGGCTCGGCTCGCGACTCTCAAGGTCACGGGAAATGTGGCGCCGCCTGTCCCGGTCGCACATGGCCATGACGTGCAGGGCTCACCGCGCTTCAGACTGGGGTTCGTGTCGGCCCACGTGCACGATCACTCCGTGTTCCAGGCCATATTGCGCGGGTGGCTCAAGTACCTCGAGCGCGAGCGATTCGAGCTGCACCTTTTCAGCGTGGGCTCCAAGCACGATGAGATGACGCGGCACGCACGCGAGTCGGTGGACTATTTTGAGAGCGGTGCCGGGCCGACCTGCGAGTGGATTCGCGCCATTCGCAATTACGATCTAGATGCGGTGATTTATCCTGAACTCGGCATGAACGAAACCACCTTGGCGCTGGCGGCTACCAGACTGGCGCAGCGCCAGTTCGCCGCCTGGGGCCATCCGGAGACGAGCGGCCTTCCCACCATCGATGGCTACCTGTCAGCCGACCTGTTCGAGCCGCCGCAGGCGCAGGATCACTATTCAGAGCTCCTCGTGCGTCTGCCGCATCTTGGGGTGCACTGCGAACCCCATGGCGTCACACCCATGGACATCGACCTGCGCACGCTCGGGATCCCGACGGACGACCCGGTATTCATTTGTCCCGGCGTGCCCTTCAAGTACCGACCGCAGCACGACTGGATTCTGGCTGAGATTGCGCGGCGCCTCGGGCGCGGCACATTCGTATTCTTTCGGCACGAGGCTGCGGAGCTTAGCCGCAAGCTGCATGAGCGGATCGCCGCCGCATTTCACCGCGCCGGAGTCGATCCCGCACGCCACCTGCTGATGATTCCATGGCAGCCGCGGGCCGCCTTTTTCGGACTGCTGCGCCAAGCACACGTGTACCTCGATACCATCGGTTTCTCGGGATTCAACACCATGATGCAAGCAGTCGAATGCCGGCTGCCGTGCGTGACCCATGAAGGGCGGTTCATGCGGGGCCGCCTGGGAAGTGGAATTCTGACGCGCGTGGGTCTCTCGGAATTGGTGGCGGCGGACCATTCACGGTACATCGACCTCGCCGTCGGTCTGGCGGAGGATCCGGCACATCGCACGAGGATTCGCGAAACGATGCGGCTCAATGCCGGGGCCGCGTTCGCGGACTTGGGTGCTGTGGACGCACTCGCCCGTCTTCTGCTCGAATCCAGAGAATCCGGCAATGCGCTACGAACGGTGAATCAATGGACCGACGCTAGCAACGAGCGCAGGGGCCCCACGAATTTCTCGTAATGACGCCAGCGCTCGACGGACGCCGTATTGATGGGCTGCCGCGCCTGCCACTTGCTGAATGTGCTGACGACGCGCGCGGTGCCGTGAAAATCCAGGCAGCGCGCATCCCACGGCAAGCCGATGAACTCGACCATCCTGCGGCTCCAGTCTTCGGGATTCCGGACGAGTCCCTCGTAAGGCACGTCCAAAATCACCCCTGCCGGCAGGGTTCGCCGCCAGTGATCCATGATGCGCCGATATTCGCTGTAATAATGCGCGAGATCGTCCAGGTCGTTCGCGTAAGAGTGAGTCGGTCCGAAGTTCTGAAAGTAGATGGAAAGGCAAGTGTCGATCGGATTGCGCTCGAGATGGATGATTCGGGCAAGCGGCAGTGCCGCGTGAATCAATCCCAGAAACATGAAGTTGGCCGGCATCTTATCCACGACCCGTAGGGCGTCGGGCGCCACCCCGCCGAGCAACGCCAAGTAATCGTCGGCCAGCTGCCGCAAGCTCGCCTCACCGGCGGCATCCGCGCCGAGCGCCGCGTACCGGCCGGCTGCGCTATTCCAGTAGGGCAATTCGCCGGCTCCGTACACCTGTGGATTTGAGGCGAGTATTTGCTCCGCCAGCGTCGTTCCAGACCTGGGCATTCCCACGACAAACACCGGTCCCTCAGAGCGTATCGAGGATGATCCGGCGCGGTGCAGCCACTCGGCCGTCTGCGATTGAACCAAGCGATCGATATCCGCCGTAAGAAGATGCCGGTCGTGCCGAGGACGGTACGTCCTTGCCAGGGCGTTCGCGCGCTGGTAGCTGATGAACGCCTCGTCGTAGTCTCCCACATCGTCGAGGTATTTTCCTATGGCAAAGCGAAGGGGAATCTCGTCTCGAGGCGCAGCCCGCTCGGCGATACGCATCGCGCCCACGAGCCAGTCCGCGTCCTCGCGCGACATCCGGCGCAGCCCCGCCAATCCCGCCCAAGCCTCGACGCAATTCGCGTCAACGGCGATGACTCGCTCGAGAAGCGTTCGCGCCTCCGCAAACTGTCCTCGGTCCGATCGCAGATGCGCGAGCAGCATGTTGGCCGCCGGGTAACTCGAGTCGATGGCGAGCGCGAGCGCGCACCGGAATTGCGCTTCTGCCGAGCGGCCCTGCAGGCGCAGCACGGAGCCGAAGTTGCAGTGCGCCTCCGTGTAATTCGCATCGTGCTCCACCGCCCGAAGATAGCTCGCAGCCGCCTCGTCGAGCCTGCCAAGGTCCAGCAGCACATTGCCTAGGTTATTGAGCGCCCTGGCGAATCCGGGCTTCAATCGGAGCGCCTCGCGCAATGCCGCGAAGGCGGCATCGAAATGTCCGAGATCTCTCTCGGCATTTCCCAGGTTGTTCCAGACCTCCGCGAGATCCGGTCTCATCTGCAACGCCCGGCGCAGGCATGCCACCGCTTCTTCGAGCCGCCCGTATCGCCGCAGGGCTGCGCCGAGATTGCTCTGCGATTCGGCATCGTTGGGCAGAAGGCGCGACGCCCGCCCCAGAGCGTCCAGCGCCTCCTTGCCCTGCATCTGCAGGGCAACGCTCAGAGCCTTCCACGCAAGGCCCGACGAGGGGTGGGACGCCGTCAGCTCGCGCCCCCTGGCTTCCATTTCAGCGTAGCGGCCTGCGGTCGCGAGGGCAACGAGATCGGCGACGGCGGGTTGCGTCAGCGGCGGCTCACGGCGCCGATCGCCACCGCCCTGTGCCGGTAGTTGATCAATCGCCGCCGCCGCAGGCGATCCGTCCTTGCACGCGCAGCAATGCTTGTATTTTCGTCCGCTGCCGCAAGGGCATCGGTCGTTTCTGCCCGGCGTCACGTGCATTACCGCGCCAGATCCTCGATACCGCGATTCATTAGAGCCACAGGGGAGTCGAGAACGGCGCCACCGGCAGCCAACCTTCGTTGCTCAGTCGAAACAATGTGCCTGCTTCGGTATCGATCAGGCAGTCCTTGGGGAACACATAGGGTATCTCGCGTTCCTTCAAGTACTGGGTGTAAATTCGCCGCTTTCCGTCCAGTTCATCGAGAGGGACGAACCCATTTGCGGAGGCGGGAATCTCCGGATGATCGATGAAGGGCTGCTCGTAAATCCACCAACCATAGCGGGCGTAGCCTTTGGGAAGCCACGCCGCCCGCAGATGCACCGTCCCGGAAGGATAATTGTTGAACGCATGATCCAGGCACTTGTCATCGGCGCTGCCGGGCGACCGTTCAATCACGCGCCTCCATTGCTCGAGCAGCGCGATGGCGGCGGGCGTGCGATTCCACCACTGGACCGCACCACTGCACAAGAGCTGTCTGTCGCAGAAGGAATCGATGCTGTGGGAAAATCGATAGAAGCGGTCACTCGTGACGCAGCGGCGAGCGGATCCGTGCTGGACGGTCACCTCGGCCCGCACGTAGGCCTCGGTGTGCTCCTCGGCGAGCCAGTTGAAGATTGCGAAGTCCACCCGGTCCTCAAACAGGTCGTCGATGCGCGCAGGATGTCGTGCCACCACACAATCGACATCGAGATACAGGACCGGACGCTCGAAGCGATCGAGCAGGAAGCGTATGAAGTGGGCTTTCGTATATCGCGGGTCGTCTGAGCCTTTCACGCTGATGGAGCGGTGCACGGTCGGTACTTCGAAAAGAGCCAGGGGCAGCGAATGAGCGCGGCAGGAGTCCGAAAGGCGAACGCCGAATCGCGCATGGCTCGCCGTCATCATCGCACCGACCACGTAGGGCGAGGTGTCGAGAGCGGATCCAGGCTCGACGACTGCGCGCGCGCATGGCAGTTCTAGCCGATACATGATGTGGATGCTTCCCGCGCCGCGCGTTGGCGCCCATCGGCCAAAGTCAACAGCGGACCCAAGAATTTTTCATAGTTTCGCCAGCGGCCGACGGAGGAGCCGCTGATCTTTTGCCGCGCCTGCCATTTGCTGTGCGTGCTGATCGTGCGGGCGGAGCGCTGAAACTCCATGCAATTCTGGTCCCAGGGCAGCCCGATGAATTCCACCATACGGCGGCTCCATGCTTCTTGATCACCCACCAAGGCCTCGTAAGGAACCTCCAACAGCACATCCTTTGGAAAAAATGCTCGCCAGTGATCCATGAGGCGCGAATACTCGGCGAAGAAGATAGCCAGGTCGTTCAGATCGCCGGCATAGGGATGAAGGCGCCCGAAGTTATGGAAGTAGATGGACAGGCAGGTGTCGATTGGGTCGCGTCGCATATGGATGACGCGCGCGTTGGGCAACGCCGCGTGGATCAGCCCCAGATACATGAAGTTGCCGGGCATCTTGTCGACAACCCGTTGCGCGTCCGCGGACAGGCTCGAGAGCAATGCGAGGTACTTCTCGGCCAGCGTACCGATGGCTCGCGGCTCATCATCGAACAGGCTTTGAGAGCTGTCCTGCGACGTAGCCGCCTTGCGCCAGAAATCCAGCTCGCCCGCGCCATGCACCTGCGCATGCGAGGCGAGGATCTGTTCCGCGAGCGTGGTGCCCGAGCGGGGCATCCCCACGATGAACACGGGGCGCCGGCTGGAGTTTGAATCGGCTGGGGCTCGGCTGAGCCAGTCCCGAGTGTGGGTACGGATGAGGCGATCGATGCCCTGCGTCAAATGCCGCATCTCATGTTCAGGCCGATTTGTGTTCGATATGTCGTTGGCTCGGCGATAATTCTCGAATGCCTGGGTGTAGTCCCCCACGTCGTCGAAATATTTACCCAAGGCATAGCGCAGGTGCACCTCACGGCGCGGCGGCAGCGGCTGCGCGACGATCCGCTGCGCCTGGGCGAGCCAGGCGGTGTCGGCGACGGTCATCTTTCGTAAACGCACCAGAGCGGACCAGGCCTCCGGCATATCCGGCTCGGCGGAGATGGCCTGCTGCAGCGTCTCCCCCGCCTCGTCGAACCGTCCGTGGGCCGCCTGTATCTCGGCGATCTGCACGATCGCCGCGGTTAGACGTGGATCGATTTCCAGCGCGCGCCGGCAGCTCGATTCGGCCGCATCGGGCTGATTGTGCAGCATCAGCGCATTGCCCAAGTTGCTGTGCGCCAGGGCGAAATCCGGGTTGAGCGCCGCGGCGCGACCAAAGCTTGCAAGGGCCTCGTCCAGGCGGCCGAGATCGAGCAGAGCACTGCCTAAGTTATTGTGGGCCTGCGCATAATCCGGTTCGAGCGCGAGCGCACGGCGCTGGCTGGCCACCGCATTCTCGAGCTGCCCGGCGGCCCTGAATGCATTGCCCAGGTTGCCATGCGCCTCTGCATCATTGGGCAGCAGCTCGGCTGTCCTCTTCAAGGATTGCAGAGCGTCCTTATCCTGCATCCAGAGCGATAAGGCCAGGAGTTTCCACACCAGGCCGGAATTCGGAAAGTGGACCAGCAGTTTCCGAGCCCTGGCCTCCAACTCCAGATGGCGTCCGGCGTTGACCATGCCGGCAAGCGATTGTAGCTGTGCGAGCGACACCGCCCCGGGCGCCCGGCGGCTCTCCAGCCCTACCGGCGCTTCATTGCGTCCTCGGGCGAGGTGTTCTCCAGATACACTGTGGCCGCAACATTTCTTGTATTTCTTTCCGCTACCGCAGGTGCAGGAATCATTTCTACCGGGTTTCAAGGTCGCGCTCATGGTATGGGGGCTTGCCGGTCCTGATAGCCCTGACTTTGCAAGAGCACTTGGCCGCCCGACTCGAGGTCCAGTCCGTCATCCGTACTGAACGGCTTCGACTCGAAGGGAGTGAGCTGGATGGAGACCCGCGCGGTCTCATCGCCTTCATGATTCTTGCTGACCAATGTGACGCTGAGTGGATTCTCGGACAAGCTCTTGATCAAGCCTTCGACCCTGTTGTCCCGGCGGATGTGCCGCATGCGCAAAGTGACCGGCAGCAAACTGGACTGTTCGTCGGCAGGTTCGGCAGACGGCGCCGCGAGCGGCCGGGGCGCTGCCACTGCCGCGGCACGCACCGGCGGGTCGGCAGGGGTGCTCGGCGCGAGAGGGGATATTCGCGACGGGGCGTGGACCGCTTGCGGGATTGCAACGAGCGGGGTCGCGCGTGCAGGCACTTCGGAGGTCTTCTGTTTCCAATACAAATACGCGAAGGTCACCGTGAAGCTGACGATCATGGTCAAGGCAATGCTGCGGTATGCGCTATTCGCCGCGGCCTCTAGTCTGAGGGTCGACGCAGTACCGGCCTTTACCGCCGCGGACCTTTGCTTGGGAAGCGGCATCCCATCAGGCCGCCGAACCCACCGAGCGTTCCACCTGTACCGCCGTCAACGCCCGGCATGCATCGCGCCGCGCGAGCTCCTCGCCGAACGCATCTCGCATGGCCTCGATGCCAGCCAGTCGCGATCGCGCGTCGCGCCAGGCATCTTGCGTGGCTTGCAGCAGCTCCCACAATCCCTCGCATTCCGCCTGCAATCTGCCCGCCGCGCGATGCAGCGCAAACCAGCGACGCTCGATCGAGGCGCGCGCGGTGTCGTCTTCGTCGAAGCCGGTGTGCATATCGATCAACCTTGGCTGAGCATGTGGTCTTCGAGCCTGTCGATCTTCGACATGATCCTGGATTTCGCCGCCTCGGCGCGGTCCAGCCGCTCGCGCGCCGCATCGAGGAGCTCGACCTTCGCATTGCGATCGGCCGCCAGCGCCTGGTACGCGGCGCGTGCGGCGATGCTGGCTTCGTAACCCTGTCGCCACTCGAATTCCAGGCGGTTCATTTCGATGTCGAAGTCCGTGTCGAGCCGAGCCATCGGCTCGTGGTTCTTGCGTGTGGTCATGATGTGAATCCTGATTCGTAAACATGACGGTTGATGGATGGCAGACCCGACACGAGCGGACGCAAGAAGGGGCCCCTGCGGGGGCCCAACCGCAGGGTGACGATGAGGTCCGGAGGAATCTGTCTGGGCGACGCTAGCCGCGCGAACGTGAGCGGCGGATATCGAGTGCGCACGCCCGCACGCGCCAGCTGGCCGTTTCTGCGGGCTTGAATTGGGCGTCCGAGAGGCTTCTGCGGAAACTCGCCTCGCTGCTCATTTCGACGCAGAAGCCTTGCGCCAAGCTTCGTTGTAAGGCCTGCCAAGGAATACTCCACGACTCCAATGCGTCGCCCATGGGGCTCAGGTCGACGATGGCATTAGATCGCGAGGAGTTGACAGCTATGTGAAGGGCCGGTGGCATTTCCGTCACGCCGCCTGGCCCACGGGGATGGCGACCGGCACGCCGGGCAGCTGCTCCTTGAGCTTCGGCCAATCGATCAATCGTAGCTGTCCGTTCATGTCCTCGACCAAGGAGGAGCAGCTCTCCACCCAATCGCCGTCGTTGCAATAGAGGACGCCTTCGATCTCGCGCATCTCCGCGCGGTGAATGTGACCGCAGACCACGACGTCGACGCCGCGCTTGCGCGCCGCTTGCGCGACGGACTCCTCGAAGCTGCCGATGTACTGGCATGCCTTCTTGGTCTTGTTCTTGAGGTAGGCGGACAGCGACCAGTGCGGCAGGCCGAACAGCCGGCGCCACCAGTTGATGTAAGGGTTGAGCGCGAGAAGGATGTCGTAGATGTTGCTGCCGAGCCTGGCGAGCCAGGGACTGAACTTGACCACGCTGTCGAACTCGTCGCCGTGCAGGATCAGCATGCGGCGCCCGTCGGCGCCCACGTGGATGTAATCGTTGTGAATTTCCAGGTTACCGAATACCGCCCCGTCGAACTCGCGGAAGACTTCGTCGTGGTTGCCCGGAACGAAGACCACCTTGGTGCCACGCTTGGCCTTGCCGAGGATGGTGCGCACGACGTTGTTGTGGGCCTGCGGCCAGAACATGCTTTTCTTCATGCTCCAGACGTCGATGATGTCTCCGACCAGAAACAGGTACTCCATCTCCACCGAGTGCAGGAAATCGAGCAGAAGTTCGGCACTACAGCCCTTGAAACCGAGATGGATGTCGGAAACGAAGACTGTTCGCAGCTTGAGCGGCGCGGGGGCGTTGCGCTCCACCATATAAGGTCCTCCGAAGCTCCTAGGCTTCGGGGGGCCAGAATCGCAATCCGATGTGACGAACGGATGACTTGAGGAAGAACTTTTCTTTACAAGATAAGGAACTTACGCGCGGAACATCGTGGAAAACACGAAATGTGACGCCCGTCACACCCCGCCCGGGCGCGCGAAGCGATAGCCGAACCCGCGCACAGTCTGGATATAGGCCCCGTAGCCCGGCTCGCTCAGGATCTTGCGCAGCCTCTGCACATTCACATCGACGGTGCGCTCGTCCACTTCGCTGTCGCCGCCCCAGACCTGGGCGAGGAGCTGGTTGCGGTTGAAGGTCCTTCCCTGATGGGCCATGAGGAACTCGAGCAACCGGTACTCGACACCGCGCAGGTTGAGCAGCCGTCCACGGGCGGTTACCCGATTGGCCGGCGAATCGAGCACCAGCTCGTCGCACTCGAGCGCCGGCTGTTGTCGCTCATGATTGCGTATGCGCAGGACGGCGGAGACGCGCGCGACGACCTCGCGCAGCGAGAATGGCTTGCCGATGTAGTCGTCGACCCCGAGATTGAGGCCCGTGACGACATCCTGCTCCTCGGTGAGCGCGGACAATATAATGAGGCGGACGGAGGGCGTGGAGCGAACCCGGCGGGCTCCCTGGATCACGTCCAAAGCGAAGCGTCCGGGCATGTTCCAATCAATGATGACCAGATGCGGAGGCCGCTCCGTCACCGCGGCAAGCGCCGCGGCGCCGTCGGTGATGGCCCGCACCACGAACCCCGCGTCGGAAAGCTTCTGACGCAGCGGCTCGACTGCAGCGACATCCCGGTCGACGATCAGAATCTGCTTGTTGGTTTCGGCGGCCATCATAGACGCCGCGACATTAGAGAGATGCAGCTTTACATTTAGTTGACGCTTTTGTGACCCTTCGAAAAGATTTTCATCGTCGCGCCACGAGCACGCTCGGATCCGCGGCGAGATTCATGGCCGAATTTCGCTCGACGGCGCGCACCGACACTTGCGAGTAACCGCGCAGCGCCTCGGGCCGACGCGGCGCCGGCTGCGCATCGTCCGCAACGTTCCACGCCGCGAGCAGCAATCCGAAAGCGATCCAGTTGAGCGCGGCCTCGCGACGCTGCCACCAGAGATGATCCGGCATACCCACCACCTGCCTCGAGTCCGATACACGCATGACTTTGCTCCTCGTTGCCTTCCTGCGAGAGCTAGTGTCGGGCGCAACAATTGGAGCCGAGAGCTTCGATCGAGGCATTCCCGGGGCCGATTCTGGCAAATGCTGGCAATGGTAATTTCGCGGCCTCGCGCACGTCATCGTCCGGCGTGCTTGGGCTATGATTCACCTGTGAAAAAGAGCATTGCGATCGTCGAGGACGAGCCGGCGTTGCGCGAGAATTACGCGGCCGCCCTCGCCCGCCACGGCTATCAGGTAAAGACCTACGCGAACCGCAAGCTCGCCATGCAGGCCTTCACCACGCGCCTGCCCGATCTCGCCATCATCGACATCTCTCTCGAGGACGAGGCCGAAGGGGGCTTCGACCTGTGCCGCGACCTGCGCGCCATGTCCGCCGAGCTGCCCATGATTTTCCTGACCGCTCGCGACAGCGAGCTCGACGCCGTCTCGGGCCTGCGGCTCGGAGCCGACGACTTTCTCACCAAGGACGTGAGCCTCCCGCATCTGGCGGCACGCGTGGCGGCGCTCTTCCGCCGTATCGACGCCCTGCGCCTTCCGCAGAACGCCGCCGACATGGTGCGCCGGGGCGCGCTCGTCATGGATGCCGGAAAGATGCAGACCACCTGGAACGGCAAGGCGGTGACCTTGTCGTTGACGGAGTTCTGGATCGTGCATGCGCTTGCCTTGAACCCCGGGCACGTCAAGAATCGCCAGCAGCTCATGGACGCCGCGAACGTGGTGCTGGACGACAGCACCATCACATCGCACATCAAGCGCCTGCGGCGCAAATTCCTGGAAATCGATCCGGCCTTCGACGCCGTTCAGACCGTTTACGGAATGGGCTATCGCTGGGTCGAGTGAGCATCCGCTTACAACTGCTGATCGTCGCGCTGACCACCTTGATCTTGCCGTGGGCCGGTTGCCAGTATGCCCGTGAGCTCGAAAACGCCTTGCGCGTATCGCAGGAGAATGCGCTCGAGTCGACCGCCGACACGATCGCGCTCGCGCTCTCGGCGCAGCCGGCACGCGTATTCCGCTCATCCGAGGACCCCCGGCCGTACGTCGAGGAGCAGGGGGACCTGTATGTGTTCGCGCTGCGCAGCCCGCCGCTCCTCGATGGATATCGCGAGGATTGGGGCGTCGCGGCGGAGCCGAAGCGCCTGCCGAGCCCGGACGGCTACGGCGCGCGCTTGCTGGTGGGATCCACGGACCGGTATCTCTTTCTCTATGTCGAGGTGGACGATCCGCATTTCGCGCCCGAGCCGGCCAACCCCGATGTCGAGAAGGACCGGTTCGACCGCATCGATGTGACCCTGGAGCAGCCCGACGGCTCACTCGAATCCTATTTCTTTGCCAGCGGAGCGCCCGGCCTCATCGAAGCGCAAAGGACGGTCATCCAAAGCGACGGTACGGCGCGCATTGCGAGCGAGCCGCGCATTCAGGCGTACTGGCTCGAGACCGCCGGCGGCTATCACCTCGAGGCCCGCGTGCCGCTGGCGCTCGTGGGGAATCGGCTGTGGATCGAGGCCCGCGATGCGAGCGGCCGCAAGGCGGGCTTTGCCGTGGATGCCGCGGAAGGAGGCCGGTTGTTCCTGGCCACGTCCGGTCTCGGAGAGCTGCTCGCGACTTTCATCCGCGCGGGAACCCGCGTGACCGTGGTCGATGCGAACGGCCTGAAGCTCGGCACGGCAGGCGCGCTGGGCGCCGCCGACCTCGAGGAGAATGCGGGCGGTACCTGGTATCGACGCTTCGTGACCGTAGATACCTCGTCATGGCCCCTGCAGGCATCGCTCCCCGAGCGGATCACCGGCAAGAGCGTCGCCACGGCTCTCGCCGGCCGGCCCGCGGCCGAGTGGCTGCGCACGGGTGGCGGCGCAGAGGACCTCTTGCTGCTCGCCGCCGCGCCGATCGCTGTCGACGGCCGGACCCGGGGTGCCGTGGTGCTGGAGCAATCGGGCGATCAGCTGCTCGACCTGCGTGACCGGGCGCTCGCGCACCTCTTTGATCTCACTCTGCTCGCGACCGCGCTCGCCGTGCTGTTCGCCTTCAGCCTCGCGACGTTCATCAGCGTGCGTATCGGGCGACTACGCTCCGCCGCCGATTCAGCGGTCGGCAACGACGGCAGGATCCGGCTGGAGATGCCGGAGTCGCGCAGCCACGATGAGATCGGGGCGCTGGCGCGGGCCTTCGAGCGGCTGCTCGCGCGCCTCGACGAGCACGCGCGGTATTTGCGCACGCTCGGCGGCAAGCTCTCACACGAGCTGCGCACGCCGCTCACCATCGTGCGTTCCTCGCTCGACAATCTGGAATCCGAGGGCGTGCGCGGCGACCAGCGCGGCTACCTCGGACGGGCGCGCGAGGGCACCGTCCGGCTGCAGTCGATCCTCGCCGCGCTCGGGGCGGCGAGCCGGGTCGAAGAAAGCATCCAGCAAGCGGAGCGGGTGAGTTTCGATCTCGTCGAGCTCTTGCGTGCGGCGGTCGCAGGCTATCGCGACGCGTTCCCGGATGCGCGCTTCGTGCTCGAGGCGCCGGCCGATGGATGCCTTCTCTTCGGTGCGCCCGAGCTCCTCGCTCAGATGCTGGACAAGCTGGTCGAGAATGCCGTCGATTTCACGCCGCCAGGAGGAACCATCGCCTTGAAGCTGATTCGCGCGGGGAGCAACTACGAGCTGAGCGTCGAGAACGACGGGCCGTCGATCCCGGAGGCGATGCTCGGAAGGCTATTCGAGTCGCTGTTCGAGCACCGTCAGGGAAGCGATGATAAGCCGCATTTCGGGCTCGGACTCTACATCGTGCGGCTCATTGCCGAGTTTCACGACGGCAGAGCGCTCGCGGCCAACCGCTCCGACGGCAGCGGAGCGGCCTTTACCGTGATACTGCCGCTCATATAGCGCGCGCTTGCACCGGTAACTCGAGCTCCCGCTGCAGCCCCGTGGTCCTGCCGCTCATACTCAGCGGCTCGCGCGCGTGGAACCGCTCGTGCTCGAGCAGCCAGCGCTTGCGCTCGATGCCTCCGCCGAATCCGGTCAACGATCCGTTGGCTCCGATCACCCGATGACACGGCACGACGATCGGGATGGGGTTCCTGCCGTTGGCGAGTCCCACCGCGCGCGAGGCGTTCGCATTACCGATGCGCCGCGCCTGCTCCCCATAAGAGCGCGTGTCCCCGTAAGGGATTTCCATCAAGTTATGCCACGCGCGTTTTTGAAACTCCGTGCCGTCGAGACGCAGCGGCAAGTCGAAATCGCGCCGCTCTCCGCTGAAGTATTCGTCGAGCTGGCGCGCGGTCCGGCAAAGCGGGTCACAACTCGGGTCGAGCACCCAGTGATCGAGATCACTCGGCGGCCGGCTGGGAGCATTCAGGTAAGTGCCCGTCATGTAGATGCCGGTGAGCGCGCCACCATCGCTCTTCAAGATCAAGAGGCCGATGGGACTCTCTGTTTGACTGTAGTAGGTCATGGAACGACTCCTAAAGATTGCCATAGATAATGAGTGGCGTAGGCGCGCCACGGCCGCCAGCCTTCCGCATGCGCCCGCAATTCCTTCTTGCCGAGCCCGGCAGCGCGCAGGACCATGAGATCCTCGGCCGGAAACGCATCCGGCCAGCGCATGGCGCGCATGGCGATGTATTGTGCGGTCCACGGACCGATGCCGGGAAGCGCCGTTAGGCGCTCGATCTGCTCCTCGACATCCGCCGCGAGCCCCAAGACGATGCGCCGCTCCGCCGCGGCATGCGCGAGCGCCTTAAGACACCGCGCCCGTGCGCCGACCACGCCGAGGGCCGCGATCTCGGCGGCGGCGACGTCCACCATGCGCGCCGCGCTCGGCGCGAGCATGTAGAGCTCCGCATGAGGGGTCGCGATCGGCGTGCCGAAGGCGCGCGCCCAGCGCCCGGCTAGCGTGGTAGCCGACTTGACGGAAACTTGCTGGCCGAGCACCGCACGCACTGCGAGCTCGAAGCCGTCGAACGCCCCTGCTACCCGCAACCCGGGCAGGCGGCGCACGACCCCGGCAAGCATCGGATCTTGCGACAAGACATCCGCCACTGCGTCGGGCGTCGCGCCGAGATCGAACAGGTTCTTGACCCGCACGATCACTGCACCGATCACAGGCGCAAGGCCCGGCGAGAGCTCGACCTCGAGCGCCGTACCGCCCGCGGCGAGCGACACTCCGATGAATCCCTGGTGCTCGCCGATGGCGACGGTGCGCCGATAGTGCGTGCCATCGACCCACTCCACCCCCGGAATGGCCCGCAACCGCAGGTAGGCGAGCAAGCTCTCCCAGGCGAGCGGCGGACGGAAATCGAGCAGGCACTTGAGGCCGCGCGCAGCATCGCCGCTGCGGCGAATGCTGCTCGGGTTCAGGCCGTAGCGCGTTTTGAACAGCGCATTGAATCGCCGCACGCTGCCGAATCCGGAAGCGAACGCGATGTCGGTCAGCTTGAGCGAGGTCTCGCTCAGGAGCCGCTTCGCGAGCAGGAGCTTCTGGGTTTGCGCGAGCTCGATCGGTGACACTCCGAGCTCGGCCTCGGTGACGCGGCGCAAGTGACGGTCGCTGACGCCGAGCGATGCCGCGAGATCGCCGACCCGCGCATTCGATACCGCGTGTTCCTCGATGCCCGCGATCGCGGCGCCCGCGAGCCGACTCGCCGCGTCGACGCTCGCAAGTCCCGGCGCCCGCTCCGGGCGGCAGCGCAGGCACGGGCGGTAGCCCGCGCCTTCCGCGGCGGCGGCGCTCGAGAAAAATCGCATGTTCTCGCGCTTCGGCGGCCTGACGGGACAGATCGGCCGGCAGTAAATACCGGTCGAGGATACGGCCGTGAAGAAGCGCCCGTCGAAGCGCCGGTCACGGGCCCGCACCGCACGAAAACAAGCTTCCGCGTCGAACAACATGGCGCTAGATTAAACCTTGCCCGAGGCGAATACTCGCCATTTTCGGACATGACTATTTCGAGCAAAGGAGCAGCTGCATGCCCAAGATCGACATCGCCGCCGTGCCGGCACGCCCGGGCTCGGGCTACCCGCCGCCGTTCGATGCGCCCTGTGCCGCACGTACGCGGCGCCGCCTGGGGCAGGCGGGCGGCCTGCGCGATTTCGGCGTCAATCTGATGACCTTGCCGCCCGGCGGCTGGTCCAGCCAACGCCACTGGCACAGCGACGAGGACGAGTTCGTGTACGTGCTCGAAGGCGAACTCAGGCTCATCGAAGACGGCGGCGAGACGGCGTTGCGCGCGGGCGATTGCGCGGCCTTCCCGAAAGGTAGCGGCAACGGCCATCACCTGATCAATAAATCCTCCGCGATGGCCGTCTATCTGGAGGTGGGATCGCGCAACCCGAAAGACCTCACTACCTGCTCCGACGTCGACATGATGAGCTCCAGCACCGACGGCCGGTTCGTGCACAAGGATGGCACGCCTTATCCCGCGTCATAGACGCCTCCAGGACATGGACTCATTTCACGGTTGAAGTCTTCGGCGGATACGCGCGGTGCTCGCCCTGTCGCCCTACGTTATGCCGTTCCAAGTCAAGCAGACCCTGGCGGACATCCATATACCGCTCATGTACCAGGGCGGCACGCTCGATGCCGGCATCACTCCGTTTCTCGAGGGCGCCAAGGGCGCTTATGCAAGCGCGAACGCGCCCGCCTATTTAGTCGTGCTGCGGCGGGCAGGACACTTCGCCTGGGTCAACTGCGCTCGTGAGCACACGACGCAGTCGTGCCTCGAGCACGTTGACAACGCGCGGCTCGCGGCCGAATACGGTATTGCGTTCTTCGATCGCCATCTCAAGGGTCTGCAAAAGCCCTTGCTCGCCGGCCAGAATCCGGCGCTTGCGCAATACATAGTGAAGTGAGGGGAGTCTGAGGCATCACTTACCCCGCGATCTCAACTAGTCTCTGCAGTGCGGCGCGGCATGAGGAATGCCAGGACAACGGCGACGATTAAGAGCGCTGGGACGTCTCCCGCGAGATGTCCACGATGTTCGGGAAATACGATTGATTGCGCGGCCATGATTCCGCCATGCACGACGCTCGACCAGACGGTAAACCAGATCAGGCTCCGATTTGCGAGTGGGTCGCGCGATGCAATGAGGAGAAAGGCTCCCAATGTGGCGTAAATCCCAAGGATCATTTGCAGGTACAGGGACTGTCCGGTCTGATGCCATGCCCAGCCCGCAGGCCATACGATCGTGAGCGGATAAACGCCCACCAGAAAAATAAGACCGAACACGATTAGCGCAACACGCAAGAATTTCACGCGATCCGAGGTATTCATAGGACCCCTTATTAGTTAGCGGCCCGGCTCGACTGGAATTGTTCGTGGCTGTCTTACCAGCGAGGAACGGGCGGTGTCGATTCGATGAGTAGGCTACGCCCCATTCTTCAACTTGGGTATAAGGGTTAGTTTTGGACTTCCCATAGAAGGAGCCCATGACATATCGCGTGTTTACCGTGACATATCGCATGGCCGGCTGAGACATATAGCGCGCATGTACAAATGCAGCGTTGCCACCCATCGACAAGCGCATCAGCATCACTCTTATAGTAGTCGCGGTCAATTTGAGGTACGACCTTATGGCCCAGACCTTAGCCCGAGCCGCCTTCGCCTGGATCGCAGTAATGCTGATCGTGCCGATTGTCATTGCGAGTGTGGCGGTTGCTTGCCTCGTCTACCCTTTTGTCTGTTTGAGTCTCTATAAGGGGAAGCTTTCCCGCGACCCAGATGGCACGCCCAACGACGAGGATCTATACAACGAGAATCAACTGCAGCTCGGAAGATTATGGGAGCTCGAGGGCCGCTAGAATCAGCAAGCCAGAACCGGTGGTTGGCCAAGAATAGAACGCAATTTTGAGGCTCGCACCGTCAAAAGTTGCAGCCTGCATACCCGTATCAAATAGGAACGAAGACCCATTGCTGGGATCGCTCACTGACAGTTAATCCCGGCGGCGAAGACCCTCAGCTTGCTTCATCGACACTTAAGGCATCTGCGCCAACCGCATGCCGAATATAGGACCGAACGAGCCTGCGGCGAATCATGGTTAGTGACAACAGTGCGCATGGAATGAATCCAATCAGTACCTGCGCAGCGTGCACGTAATAGAGCGCAACAATAATGATTATGGTGGCACCGGCCGGACAAAGAAGCTTCCACGACATTGCGACACGTCGTTCCGCCTCATCCACCAGATCTTTGAATCTTGGGGTTGATACCCCCTGAGGTGGCTGCCCTGCGCGAAACACGAGGCGGGCGAGAGCTTTCTTGTTGCTCTTGCTTTCTGCGTCAGCAATGAGCTGATCGGCCACTGCCGAGGCCTGGTCTTTGGTAAGCACTCACTACCCCCCCGCTTGCCTCACTTTCTGGATGGTAGCGCGTCTCGGGCGAGTTGCGTGATTAAGCGGGAACGTACGTCAACCTGATCGTGTCCTCGCCAATGGGATCGCTGGCCACGAAGCGCAGCGGCGGCCGGGGGCCCGCAAAGAATGGCGTGCCGTGACCGAGCACGAAGGGCCGGAAATAGAGTCGATACTCATCAACAAGACCAAGGTCGGTCAGGCTTCGCGCGAGTTCGGGTCCGGCGACGTCAATCTCGCCGAGGAGCCGAGCCTTGAGCGCGCGCAGCACGGTCCCGACGTCATTCTGCACCAGCGTGGCGTTGGGCCCGACTGACTTCAACGAGCGCGACACGACCCACTTCGGTTGGCTTCGCCACGCCGCCGCGAAGTCGAGTTCCTCCGCATCCCACTCGGGCAGGTCCTCGTCCCAATAACGCATGATCTCGTACGTGCGGCGACCATACACACAGCCGGCCAGGTCGCGTACGTGCTCTACGAAGTGACGAAAGAGCGCGGGGCCTGGGTGCATTTCCAGGTGGTCGACGTAGCCGTCCAGGGACTGCGACAATCCGAAGATGAGCTTCGCCATGCTGCAAATCTCCTGAGGGTTTTCAGAACTTCGGGCTTGCCAGCAGGTAATACAGCCCACCCGCGACCACTATGGTCACCGGCAACGTGAGCACCCACGCGAGGACGATGCGCCGGATCATCGCATAGCGAAGTCCGGCACCGGAGCTCACCATGGTGCCGCCGATCCCCGAGGTCACGATGTGCGTCGTGCTCACCGGCAGCCCGGTGAAACCGGCCGTTCCGATCAGCAGCGCGGACACCACCTCGGCGGAGGCGCCCTGTGCGGGGGTCAGGTGCACGTTGCCCACGCGCTCACCCAGGGTTTTTACGATGCGCTTGTAGCCGATCATCGTGCCGAGCCCCAAAACCACGGCGGACAGCATGCGCACCCACAGCGGCGCGTACTCGACGTAGCTGCCGATCTCCTTGGCGAGTTCTTGCGCCTTCTTTTTCTCGGCCGGCGTGATCGATTTGGAATCCTCGGCGTGCTTGAGCTGGGAGATGACGCGATAGACGTCGTCGCGTACGTTCGACTTCTGCTGCTTGGTCTGCGCAGGCGCGGCGGGTGGCGGAGCGGGCTGTGCGGGATTCGCGGAGGGCGCAGCGGGTGCAGGGGGCGCGCCAGGTGCGTCCGCCGGCGAGCCGCTCATTCGCTGTTCGATGGAAAGCGCGGCGGCGAGCGCCGTCTGCTTCTCATCGTCACCGTACTTGGTCACGAGCGGTTCGGCCTGCCTGAGGATGGCGGGCAGCTGCTCAAGCGAGCGCGACGCTTGCGGGTTCAGCGCGTAGGTCGCGGGAAACAATCCGATGATGGTCAGCATGATGAGCCCGATGCTTTTTTGCCCGTCGTTGGTGCCGTGCGCGAAGCTAACGCCGCTGCAGGTCAGGATCAGGATGCCGCGCATCCACCAGATCGGCGGCTTGTCGCCCACGGGCTTGTAGAGATTCTCGTCGTGCAAGGTCTTGCGGCAGATGAGATACAGGAGCCCGGCGAGCACGAATCCCAGAATAGGCGACACGGCGAGCGCCTCCAGAACTTTCCACAACTGCGGCCAGTGCACGCTCTCGGCGGGACTGCGTGAGCGCGCGAGCGCATTGCCCACGGCGACGCCGATCAGGGAGCCGATGAGACAATGCGAGCTCGAGTTGGGAAGCGCCAGCCACCACGTGGCCGATGTTCCAGAAAAGCGCTGCAATGAACAGCGCTACCAGCATGCCCACCGCGGGGCCGCCGTCGGGCGGGGACAGCACCTCGGCCGGAATCAGCTCGACCAACGTATAGGCCACCGCGATGCCGCCGAGCAGAACACCCAAGAAATTGAGAAATCCCGATAGCACGACCGCCTGTACCGGCGAGAGCGATTTGGTGTAGATCACCGAGGCGACGGCATTGGCCGCATCGTGAAAGCCGTTGGTGGCCTCGAACAGGATCACCATCACGAAGCAGAAGATCAACAGCGCAATGGCGAGCGCCGACGCCGGGTCGAGATGTGTCAGCATCCCAGCACCATTGCACCGGATCGTGACACTTCGATTGCACGCCGTGTAGGCGCGCGTCGCTACTCTCTGTCGGTCTTGCGCACCCCGAGGTAGCTCAGGATACCGAGGGCCGCCTCGCGGCCTTCGAACACCGCGGTGACCACGAGGTCGGAGCCGCGCACCATGTCGCCGCCGGCGAAGACTTTGGGGTTCGTGGTCTGAAATTTGCGCGGCGGGCCCCCGGAAACGCGCACGCGGCCATTGGCATGCAAGGCGATCCGCTGAGTCTCGAACCAGCCCGGGGGGCTCGGGTTGAAGCCGAAAGCCACGATCACCGCGTCCGCGGGTATGGTCTCCTCCGTTCCAGGAACCACCTCGGCCACGCGCCGGCCACGCGGACCGGGCGGTCCGAGACGCGTCTGTACGAGCTTTACGCCTTCCACGCGGTCGGAGCCGACGATCTCGATCGGCTGGCGGTTGAACAGAAAGGTGACGCCCTCCTCCTTGCTGTTCTTGTAGTCGCGCCTCGAGCCCGGCATGTTGGCCTCGTCGCGCCGGTAGGTGCACGTCACGCTCAGCGCACCCTGGCGAATGGCCGTGCGATTGCAATCCATTCCGGTATCGCCACCGCCGAGGACGACGACGTGCTTGTCGCGCATGTCGATGAATTCCGAGGCTGCATCGGCCAAGCCGAGCTCGCGATTGATGTTCGACACGAGGTAGGGCAGCGCCTCGTACACGCCAGGTAGGTCCTCGCCGGCGAATCCGCCCTTCACGTACGAATAAGTGCCCATCCCCAGGAACACCGCATCGAATTCGCGCAGGAGATCCTCGAAGGCGATGTCGCGCCCGATCTCCACTCCCAGGCGAAACTCGACCCCCATGTCCTCCATGATTTCGCGGCGCTTCTCGACGACATCCTTTTCCAGCTTGAAGGGCGGGATGCCGAACGTGAGGAGTCCGCCGACCTTGGGGTTGCGGTCGAACACCACCGGTGTGACGCCGTTGCGCACCAGGATGTCGGCGCAGCCGAGACCGGCGGGCCCGGCGCCGACGACGGCGACGCGCTTGTGCGTGCGCACCACGCGCGAGAGGTCCGGCTTCCAGCCCTGCTTGAACGCCTCGTCGGTGATGTACTTTTCAATCGCGCCGATGCTCACCGCGCCCAGGCCGTCGTTCAGCGTGCAGGCGCCCTCGCACAGCCGATCCTGCGGGCAGATCCTGCCGCAGACCTCGGGCAAGGAATTGGTCTGGTGCGAAAGCTCCGCAGCCTCGAACAGCTTGCCGGCATTGACCAGCGCGAGCCAATTCGGAATGTAGTTGTGAACGGGGCATTTCCACTCGCAGAAGGGATTGCCGCAAGAGAGGCACCGTCCCGCCTGCTGCGCGGCGCCGTCGGCATCGTATTGCGAATAGATCTCGTGAAAATGCCGGGTGCGTGCCTCGACGTCGAGCTTGTCGGGGTCGCGGCGCGGGATATCCAGAAATTGCAGGTACTTGTCGGCCATGTGAGGCTCGGCGCGGCCGTCAGGCCGCGCGCCGCAGATTGACGAGGAGCGAGGCGATGGCGGCCGCTTTCGGCTTCACGACCCAGAAGCGTCCGATATAGGTGCGGAAGTCGTTGAGAATCTGCTGCCCCCACACGCTGCCGGTTGCCTCCACGTGCTGCTCGATGAGCCCGCGCAAGTGCTGCACGTGGGTGCCCATGCCCTCCGGCGAGACGCGGTGAATGTCGATCAAATCATGGTTGTAGCGATCGACGAAATCGCGCTCCTGGTCGAGCACGTAGGCGAATCCGCCCGTGAAGCCGGCGCCGAAATTCACTCCGGTGCGGCCGAGCACGCACACGACGCCGCCGGTCATGTACTCGCAGCAATGATCGCCGCTGCCCTCCACCACGGCGAGTGCGCCGGAATTGCGCACGGCGAAGCGCTCGCCCGCCGTGCCCGCGGCATACAGCTCGCCGCCGGTTGCCCCATACAGGCAGGTGTTGCCCATGATCACCGTATCGCGGGCGCTGAACGAGGCCGCCGCGGGAGGCTTCAACACGATCTTGCCGCCTGCCATGCCCTTGCCCACGTAGTCGTTGGCCTCGCCTTCGAGGTGCAAGTGCAGCCCGCCCGCATTCCACACGCCGAAGCTCTGGCCGGCGGAGCCCTTCAACGTCACGACCAAGGGGGCATCGGCCATGCCGTTGTTGCCCCAGCGTTTCGCGATCTCGCCCGACACGCGCGCCCCGATGGAGCGGTGAAAGTTGCTCACGGAATAAGCAAATTGACCGCCGAGCCGGCCGTGAATCGCGGCGGCGGTGTCGGCGAGCATTCGTTCGTTGAGCACGCCCTTGTCGAAAGGCTGGTTGCGCGCCTCCGTGCAGTACTGGGGAGCACTCGATACGAGCGCCGCGTTCGCGAGCAGCGGTTTGAGATCGAGCTTGCGCTGTCGCGAGGTTTCGCCCGGCAGAATTTCCAGCTTGTCGGTCGCGCCGATCAGCTCGGCGATGCTGCGCACCCCCAGGCTCGCCATGATCTCCCGGCACTCTTGAGCCACGAACCGGAAATAGTTCATGACCATCTCGGGCAGGCCGACGAAATAGCGGGCGCGCAGCACGTTGTGCTGCGTGGCGACGCCGGTCGCACAATTGTTGAGATGGCAGATGCGCAGGTACTTGCAGCCGAGCGCCACCATGGGCGCGGTGCCGAAGCCGAAGCTCTCCGCGCCGATGATCGCCGCTTTGATGACGTCGAGCCCGGTCTTCAATCCGCCGTCGGTCTGCAGCCGCACGCGATGCCGCAGATCGTTGGCACGCAAGGTCTGATGAGTCTCGGCGATCCCGAGCTCCCACGGCGTCCCCGCGTACTTGATCGAGGACAGCGGACTCGCGCCGGTGCCTCCGTCGTAGCCGGAGACGGTGATGAGGTCCGCATAGGCCTTGGCGACACCCGCGGCCACGGTGCCGACGCCGGGTTCGGCCACGAGCTTCACCGACACGAGCGCCTGCGGATTGATTTGCTTCAGATCGAAGATCAGCTGCGCCAGATCCTCGATCGAATAGATGTCGTGATGCGGCGGCGGCGAGATGAGTCCGACGCCCGGGCGCGCGAACCGCAGGCGCGCGATCATGTCGTTCACCTTGTGCCCGGGAAGCTGCCCGCCCTCGCCGGGCTTCGCGCCCTGGGCGATCTTGATCTGCAGCACCTCGGCGTTGATCAGGTATTCAGGCGTCACACCGAAGCGCCCCGAAGCGACCTGCTTAATCTTCGAGTTCTTCTCCGTGCCGTAGCGCGCCGGGTCCTCGCCGCCTTCGCCCGAGTTCGAGCGCGCCCCGAGGCGGTTCATGGCGATGGCGAGTGCCTCATGCGCCTCGGGCGAGAGCGCGCCCAGCGACATGCCGGCGCTGTCGAAGCGCGCGAGGATCGCCGCCACGGGCTCGACTTCCTCGATGGAAATCGCGCGGCCGCTCTTGAGCTCGAGCAAATCGCGGATGCACGACACGGGCCGGTCGTTGACGAGCGCCGCGAACTGCCGGTACTGCTCGTAATCGCCCGTCGTGACGGCCGCCTGCAGAGTCGCAATCACGTCGGGGTTGTACATGTGGTATTCCCCGTCGTGCATGTACTTGAGGAGTCCCCCCTGGCTCACGCTCACGCTCGCATCCCACGCGCGCCGCGCGAGATAATCGGCGTCCGCCTTAAGATCCTCGAAATCCGCGCCCTCGATGCGGCTCTCCGAGCCCTCGAAACACAGATTCACCACGTCCGAACCGAGACCCACGATCTCGAAGAGCTGCGCGCTGCGATAGCTCGCGATGGTCGAGATGCCCATCTTGGACATGATCTTGAACAGGCCCTTGCGAATGCCGCGGCGGTAGCTGCGGCCGAGCTCCTGACGTGAGTCGGCGTCCGTGAGCGCGCCCTTGCGCATGAGATCGAACAGGGTCTGATAGGCGAGATACGGATACACCGCCGTCGCCCCGTAGCCGATCAGGCAGGCAAAGTGGTGCGCATCGCGCGCGGTCCCCGTCTCTACGAGGATGTTGCAGCGGCAGCGTAGGCCCGTCTTGACGAGGCGGTGATGCACCGCGCCCGTAGCGAGCAGCGCGTGGATGGGGGTCTTGCCCTTCACGAGGTAGCGGTCGGACAGGAGCAGCACCAGCTTGCCCGCGCGCACGGCCGCCTCCGCCTCGTCGCATACTTTGAGGATCGCGGTCTTGAGGTCCACTGCGTCGTCGGACTGCAGGTCGATGAACGCATGCGGCACGCCCGCGTCCTCGAGACCCATGATCTGGCGGAGCTTGCGTTGCGAGAGAACCGGCGAGCTCAGCACGATCTGCTCGGCATGCTGGGCGGCCGGCACGAAAATGTTGCACTCGGGTCCGATCTGGGTCTGGAGCGACATGACGATGCTCTCACGCAAGCTATCGATCGGCGGGTTGGTGACTTGCGCGAATTGCTGCCGGAAATAATCGTAGAGTGAGCGTACCTTGGTCGACAGCACCGGCATGGGTGTGTCGTCGCCCATCGAGCCCACCGCCTCACTCTCGTCCTCGGCGAGCACGCGGATGATGTCGTCGCGCTCCTCGGCCGAGACGTTGTACATCTTCTGGAAGACCGCGAGCGTGTCGCGGTCGAACGGCTCGGCGGCGAGACGTGGATCGATCAGATCGGTCTGCAGATAACGCACGCCCTTCTTGAGCCATACCTTGTAGGGATGACGGCTCTTCAACAGATCGTCCACCTGCTTCGAGTCCATGAGCTCGGAGGTCTGCAGATCGAGCGCCAGGATCTCGCCCGGCCCGAGCTTGCCCTTACGCACCACGTTCTCCGGAAGGTAATCCCATACACCCGCCTCCGAGGCTACGGTGATGTGGCGGTTCTTGGTGATCACCCAACGCGCGGGACGCAGGCCGTTGCGGTCGAGGGTGCAGCATGCGTAGCGCCCGTCGGTGAGCACGATGCCGGCCGGACCGTCCCAGGGCTCCATGTGGGTCGCGTAGTACTCGTAGAACGCCTTCAAGTCCGGATCGATCATGTCCACCGATTGCCAGGCCGGCGGCACCAGCATCCTCATGGCATGCATGGGATCGAGACCGCCCATCAGGAGGAGCTCCAGCATATTGTCGAGCGACTGCGAATCGGAGCCGGTGAGCGAGACCACGGGCAGCACTTCGCCCAAGTCCGGCAGGAGCGGCGAGCGGAACAGGGGGCCGCGCGCCACCGCCCAGGAGCGGTTGCCCTGCACGGTGTTGATCTCGCCGTTGTGGGCGAGATAGCGGTAGGGATGCGCGAGCCGCCATTGCGGCAACGTGTTAGTGGAGAAGCGCTGGTGGAACACCGCCACCGAGGCCTCCATGCGCGGATCCTCGAGATCGGGGTAGAACTGCGCGAGGTGCTGGGGCATGACCATGCCCTTGTAGACGATGGTGCTCGCGGAGAGCGAGGGAACGTAGAACGCGGGATCGCTCGCCTCGAGGATTTTCTCGGCGCGACGCCGCGCCATGTAGAGCCGCCGGTTGAAGGTGGCCTCGTCGATATCGAACCCCGCGTTCACGAATACCTGCTCAATGTGCGGGAGCGTCCGCAGAGCTTCCTCGCCGCAAGCCGCAGGGTCGACGCGCAGCGGGCGAAAGCCCGCGACGTTCAACTTCTCGCGCTCGATCTCGGCCGTGAGCACGCGGCGCGCAGCGTCGGCTTTGACCGGATCGTGATCCAGGAACACGAGACCGGCCGCGAACTGCGCCGCGAGCTTGATCTGCGATTCCTGGGCCACCGCCCGCAAGAAACGCCGGGGCATCTTGATGAGCAGGCCGCAGCCATCGCCCGTCTTGCCGTCCGTCGCGATGGCGCCGCGATGCGTGAGGCGGTTCAGGGAGCTGATGGCGGTCTGCACGACCCAGTGGCTCGGCTGGTCGTCGAGACTCGCGATCAGGCCGAATCCGCAGGAGTCGCGCTCATAGCGCGCGCGATAGAGACCCCAATCGGTTGCCCGAGGATCCTGCGCGCGCGCAGGCAATCCATCCGGATTTCGTTGCTTCGACATAGACGCCCGTACGCAGCCGCATCTCGAGCGCGACAACGCTCGAGATCGGCCGCAAAAGAAATTAAATCGGTTCCGGGCGCTCGGTTCGGGGCGCGTCCTCGAGAGGACCGCGCCGGGTGGGGCAAACGCCTTCAAGCGCGCCTAGTATGAGGGTCATGATACCGGGGCGGCGAGTGCCGTCAACCGGCGATGTAGCGCTCGAGTTGCTCGATCTGGGCGGTTTGCTCCTCGATCACGGCTTTGACCAGATCGCCGATCGACAGGATGCCGACCACGCGACCGGCGTCCACCACCGGCAGATGCCGGAAGCGGCCCTGGGTCATCAGCTCCATGCAGTGCCGCACCGTCTCGGTAAGGGTCACGGTGACGGCCGGCGAGGTCATGATCTCGCTCACCGGGGTGTCCTGGGAGGAGCGGTTCTTCAGAATCACCTTGCGGGCATAGTCGCGCTCGGAAATGATCCCGACGAGCGACCCTGATTGCGATCCGGGGCTCGATCCCGGGTTCATCACGAGAAGCGCCCCCACATGGTGAGTGGCCATGAGTTCGATGGCCTTGCGCACCGAATCGCTGGGCGCGACCCAGAAGAACTCGTCGCCTTTCTGACGCAGCAAATGACTGACAGTCTGCATGAGAACCCCCAACTCACCGGCCCCAAGGCGTTGCAGGGCAAATCCGGCAGAGGCTAATCGGCCTCCGTCCCCAATGACTATACTCCCGCCTCTTGCCAGGACAAGTGACCTATGAACCGCGAGGACAGCGCCCCCGACACCCCGCCCCGGGCCGATATCCGGCCCCACGCGGTCGCCTCGCCGAACGGCGATCGCGTGGACCCCTATTACTGGCTGCGCGACGATGAGCGCAGCGATCCCGCGGTAAGGGCCTATCTCGAGGCCGAAAATGCGTACAAGGAGCGCCACCTCGCCGGGCCGCTGCGCGAGGCCCTGTACCGCGAGATCATCGCGCGGCTGAAGCAGGACGATGCAAGCGTTCCGTACTTCAAGGATGGGTACTGGTATTACACGCGCTTCGAGACCGGCAAAGAGCACCCGATCTTTGCGCGGCGCAAAACCACGCTCGAGGCGCCCGAGGAGATCGTCATCGACGGCAATGAGCGCGCGGCCCTCGGCCGCGCAGCCGGCCACGAGTTCTACCAGCTCGGCGCCGCCGAGGTGTCGCCCAGCGGTGAGTGGCTGGCCTTCTGCGAGGACTTCGTCGGCCGGCGCCAGTACGAGCTGCGCTTCCGTAATCTGCGCACCCTCGAGGTGTTCGAGACCCCTATCCCGAACGTCGAGTCCGACCTCGCCTGGGCGAACGACAACGCCACCGTGCTGTATGTCGAGAAGGACCTGGAGACCCTCCTCGGGCTCTACGTGAAGAAGCACACGCTCGGCACCGATCCGGCGCTCGATCCCATCGTGTTCACGCAGACCGACACGAGCTTCTACACGGGTGTCGTCAAGTCGAAATCGGAGCGCTACATCTTCATTTCTATGGAGAGCACGGTGTCCTCGGAGTGGCGCTATGCCGATGCCGACGACCCTACGCTCGAGTTCAAGGTCTTTCTGCCGCACGAGCGCGACCATGAGTACCAGATCGAGCATCTTGGCGAGCATTTCATCATCCGCACCAACTGGCGCTCGAGCAATTTCCGACTGATGCGCGCAACCGTAAATGCGCAGGGCGAGCGCTCGAGCTGGCAGGAGCTGGTCGCGCACCGGGAGGACACCTTCGTCCAGGATTTCGACGTGTTCGAGCGCTTCATCGCCTTGAGCGTGCGCGCGGGCGGGCTGCAAAAGATCAGCATCCAGCCGCTCGGGCCTGCGGGCGATGCGGCAGGCGCTCCGCAGTTCTTCGTCGCGAGCGACGAGCCCGCCTACTCGATGGCCTTGAGCATGAATCCGCGGCTCGACACCGACATTCTGCGCTACAGCTATTCCTCTCTGACCACACCGACCACCATCTACGACTACGATGTGCGCACCGGCGCGCGGCAACTGCTGAAGCGCGATCCGGTGCTCGGGCCATTCGATCCCGCAAGCTATCAGACGGAGTTTCTCTGGGTCCCCGCGCGCGACGGCAAGCAGGTGCCGGTTTCCCTCGTCTACCGCCGCGGCTTCACGCGCGACGGTACCGCGCCGCTCCTGCAGTACGGCTACGGCGCCTACGGGCTATCGATGGATCCTTACTTTTCGTCGGCGCGCCTCTGCCTGCTCGATCGCGGCTTCGTGTTCGCTATCGCTCACGTGCGCGGCGGGCAGGAGCTCGGGCGCCGATGGTATGACGATGGGCGACTGCTGCACAAGAAAAACTCGTTCCACGACTTCATCGACGTGACGCGGCACCTGACATCACTGGGCTATGCGGATCGCACCAAGGTATTCGCCATGGGCGGGAGCGCGGGCGGGCTCCTGGTGGCGGCGGTCGCCAACCTGAGCCCCCAGGACTACCGCGGCGTCGTCGCTCAGGTGCCGTTCGTCGACGTGGTCACCACCATGCTGGATGAGAGCATTCCCCTGACGACGAACGAGTTCGACGAGTGGGGCAATCCGAGCGACCGCAAGTTCTACGATTACCTCCTGTCCTATTCTCCCTATGACAACGTAAGCGCGCAACGCTACCCATCGATGCTCGTCACCTGCGGTCTGTGGGACAGTCAGGTCCAATACTACGAGGCCGCCAAGTGGGTCGCGAAGCTGCGCCGCTACAAGACCGACGCCAACCCGCTGCTGCTGCATATCGAGATGGAGGCCGGTCACGGCGGCAAATCAGGCCGCTTCGAGCGCCACCGGGAGACCGCGATGGAATACGCGTTCTTGCTCAAGGAACTCGGCATCGCCGAGTGAGCATCGCGTTTGAGGTTGAGGACAGCCCCGGGGGAAAAAAAGGCGCCGCGAAGCGGGGAAGCTGAGTCGCGGCGCCTAAGTTCCAACCAAAGGGGAGAACGCAATAAACATCAATGCATCGACATCAATCTAGACACTTGAAGGCAATGAGCGTCGAGCCGTTGCGATCCACGCCGGAGCCATCCGTGCCGGACCACTTTGCAGCGGCGCGTGCGGCGAAAGCCACGCGCGCATCGATTCTTTCGAAGGCAAACTGACCGTTCGAACGCCGCACCAGCAAAGCCGCCCCTGGGCTGCCTGCCGGCATCAACATTGCGACGATCTTCGATTGCATTCCGCTGACCTTCGGCTCGAGACTCTATGACCTATAGCAAGCAATCCCCGTGCCAGCGCGAGAAGGCAGTCAGATCAATAAGTTGAGTGAGGGGTCCAGGACAAGGACTGACAAGAATTGTCAGTCCGGTGACGCGCTTGGACCAAGGAGCCGGAGTTAAGTCAAACGAGGGCGCCCTCGCGCCCTCGCCGTGCCCGGGCGTGCCCTTCGCCTCAGGCCCGCTCGCCGCGCACGATCACGCAGGGTTGGGACTTGGCTTTGAGGTCCCTGCAGATTTTGCGCGCCTGGCTTTCGCTTGCGCCTACGGCCTGCAATCGGTACAGCGTGCCGCTCGCAGTTTTCTTCGGCACGACCTTCGGGGTGAGACCGGCGAGAAGTTTGGGATATTCCTTCTGCAAGCGATCCCAGTGCTTGTTCGCCGCCGCACTGCCGGAGCGAAACGCGCCGAGCTGAACGGCAAAGTTACCCTCGCCCTGCTGGGCGGCGGGCGAGTGATCGGGTGCGTGATGGGGCGCAGGTACCGCCGAGGCCATGGGCGGGGCCGGCGCAATCTTGCGTGGTGCGTGCGTGGGCGCGACGCCGCCGGCCACTGCCGGCGGCGGGGCCGGCGGTGCCTCCTCGCCGGGGGCGCCTGCGCCGACGGCGGTGCCGGCGGGAGCTTCCGGCGCGGTGCCTGGGGCTGCAGGCGTCCCGGCCGGAGGCTGGGCCATGCTGAAATTCTCGAGCCGATTGCGCGCCTCGCTCGCGGACTGGCCGTCGGGGTACTGATTCAGATATGCCTGGTAAGCCTCCGGAGTGTCGGCATCGCGCGCCTTCTGCCAGTCCCGGTCGTCGTAAAGCTCTTTGAGTCTCGCCTGTGCCTGGGGCGTGAACTCACCGCTCGGATATTTCTTGACGAATTGCTCGTATGCCTCGGGTGTGTTGCTCTCCCGGGTCTTTTGCCAGTCGCTTTGCTGCCGGCTGCATCCGGCGAGACCGATAATGAGTGCGCAACAGCACAGATTTACGAGTTTTGTTCGGAGCATTTTTTCCCTTCTCGACGGCCGAGTAATTATTGGACGCGCCATTCTACTTAGATTTTCGGCCTCTGTCGGCGACGCCAAGCTCGTCACATCAGCGGCGGGGCGAGTTGGGATAAAAGAGCCGGATGAGAGAGCCGAAGCGGCGATTCTTCGACTTTGATCTCGGTTTGCCGACGCCGACCGTCATCGGTGCCGAGTCCGTCGTGGTCGGCGACATCCGCGGAGCGGGGCAGTTCGTCGTCTCCGGCGAGGTGCGCGGCGACGGCGAGATCTCAGGCAGCTTGAATCTGGCCGTCACGGGCGTTTGGAACGGACATATTCAAGCCGAGCAGGCGGTCGTCGCCGGCAAGATCACCGGCGGCCTCAAGGTGCAGGGCAAGCTAGAGATCGGCTATACGGCCGTGATTCGCGGCACGGTGAGCGCGCGCACCATCGCGATCGCCAGGGGTGCCATCATCGACGGCGACATCGAGGTCACCTCCGATACGCCGATGCTGGAATTCGAGGAAAAGCGCGGCAGATGAAGCCGCCGCTGTGCGCGAACGGCGACACGCACGGCAAATTTTGTGTGTTGGCGCGGATTCGCTCATCCTAGGCACTTTTTGCACTCGAGCGTAGATGCGAGCATTCGATGTAGTCGTCGTGGGTGGAGGTATCCACGGAGCCGGCGTGCTGCAGGCGGCCGTCGCCGCCGGACACAGCGCGCTCCTCATCGAGAAGAGCGCGCTGGCGAGCGGCACATCCAGCCGCTCGAGTAAATTGATTCATGGGGGACTGCGCTACCTCGAGTCCGGCCAGTTCGCACTGGTGCGCGAGAGCCTGCACGAGCGAGCGGTGCACCTGCGCATCGCGCCCGACTTGGTGCAGCTCAGGGACTTCTTCATTCCGGTCTACCAAGAAACGCGCCGCCGCCCGTGGCAGCTCAAGCTCGGGCTGTGGCTGTATGCGCTCCTCGGCGGATTCGACGCGAGCATGCGCTTCGGCCACGTGCCGAAGAGTGAGTGGCCGAGACTCGACGGCCTGAAGACGCGCGGTCTCGATGCGATCATCCGCTATCAAGACGCTCAGACGGACGATGCGCAGTTGACGCGTGCCGTCGTCGAGTCGGCGCGCGCCCTCGGCGGGGAGATCGCCATGCCGGCCCGGTTCGTGGGCGCGACGCTGCTCGATGACGGCGTGCGGGTGGCCTTCGAGAGCGGCGGCGAGCGCACGGAATGCCGCGCCCGGGTGCTCGTGAACGCCGCCGGACCCTGGGCCCCGCAGGTCGCGCGCGCGGTCGAGCCGGCAATCCACATCCCCGACGTCGACCTGGTCCAAGGCACGCACATCGCCCTCCCCATGCGCGTGACCCAAGGCATCTATTACGTGGAAAGTCCGAGCGACGGCCGCGCTATCTTCGTGATGCCGTGGCACGACGGGACCCTGGTGGGCACCACGGAGACGCCGTATCGCGGGGAACCGGACCAGGTCGCGCCGCTCCCCGAGGAAGAGGAATACCTGCTAGCCGTCGCGCGCCACTATTTCTCGGCCGCGAACGGCTTCACACGCAATGACATCGTGCAGCGCTTTGCGGGCCTGCGCGTCCTGCCCGCCGCGTCCCAGAAGGCCTTCGGCCGGTCCCGGGAGACGATTTTTACCACCGACCGTGACCCGTATCCACGCGTGCTCGGAATCTACGGGGGCAAACTCACAGGTTGGCGCGCGGCCGCCGAGCACGTGCTCGAGCGCATCCAGCCCTCGCTCGGAGAGAGCCGGCGGCGAGCATCGACGGATCAGCTGGTGTTGAGGAGAGCCCTATGATGAAACCTGGCAGAGTCGGCACCGCAGCGCTCGGACTCGCGCTGCTCGCGCTGCTCGCGCCGCTCGCCCGCGCGGACGGCGATTACATCAGTCCGACAGACGACCGGGTGCGCGTCTCCCTAGGCGCCATGCACGTGTCCTCCTCGACCACCATCCGCGCCGACAGCACCACGGGCGTACCGGGGACGGTGGTGAACGGCGAGGACCAGTTCGGATTGGACAAATCGAATTACGAGCCGAAGTTCGAGGTCATGGTGCGCGCGGGAACGCGCAACCGCCTGTGGCTCAACTACTTCACGCTGGATCGCGACGGCAGCACGGTCGTACAGGAGCCCATCGTGTTCCGCAACGTCGTGCTGCAGCCCGGCGAGCCGCTGCAATCGTCGCTCGATCTGCGCCTGCTCAGCCTCACGTACGGCTATTCATTCTGGCATGGCGAGAAGCTCGAGCTCGCCGCGACTCTGGGAGTCACCTCGGTGGATATCAACGCCCAGGCCAAGGTGGCAACCGAGCAGGTGCACGTGAACGAGACGGAAACCGCGGCGGGTCCCTTTCCCACGCCGGGCCTAGCGGCGACCTGGGCGGTGACCAAGCACTTCTACCTCGACGGCCGCGTGCAATATTTGAACCTGCACATCAGCGATCTCGACGGATCGCTCGCCATGGGAGAACTCAACCTCCTGTATCGCGTTCAGCAAAACGTCTCGCTCTCCCTCGGCTACACCGAGACCAAGGCGCACGTCGCGTCGACCAAGACATCCGATTCCGGGCTCTTCGACTTCAACACCAAGGGGCCGCAGCTCTTCGTCCGCGTCTCGTTCTAGACGGGCGTCGAGGCGAGCGCCCTCACGAGGCAGGCTCGACGCTGTACTCCACGCGATTATTGGCGGACGCCGCACGATTCCATTCACCTGCGGTGAGCGTGTCGCTGTGCGGCGGATAGGCCGCCGGCGCGCGCGGCGCGCTGGCATTTTCCGTGACGACGTTGATGGCGCCTGCGGTGCGCTGGCGCACGCCCGCCACGAGGTTGGCGAACGAGAGCGATTGGCGTTGCTGGCCGGACAAGGAGTCCTCGAACGGATTGCCGACGACATCGCATTTGCTTACCGGCAGATTGGGCGCAGCCGGCACGAATCCGTCGGCGGCGTTGCCCGTGAGACAGAAGATCCCGGGGGAGCTCGTGACCTTCACCACACCGCGAAAACCCTGCGCTTCGAGCTTGCTCAGGACATCGCGCAGCACATCGACGCGGCTGCGATCGAAGGGCAACTCCCCATACGGGACCGGCTCGGATCGCGACACTCCCGCGGCGTTCCGCGCGCCACCGTCCGCCCGTGGGGCACCCTCGGCGGGCGCGGCGCTGTCCGCGGGCGCGGCGCCGTCGGCCAGCGCGCCCTCCGAGGAGCTGCCCTTTTGCGCCGCCGCGCCTGCCGCGACCGCGGCGGCGAGGTCTTTGACCGTAGCCGCGATTTGCTCGCTTGCCTGCCTGAGGTCGGCGTTGGACGAGCGCAGCGCAGCCAGCTCCTGCTGAGTGCGCATCAAATCCCTGTGCGATAGCCACAGGAGCGCGCTCATGCCGCCGAGCAGGACGAGCCCGAGGATTGCGAGGGCCCAGGGCCATGCGTGCTGAGTCGCCCGGGCGGGCGCCGGCGGCTCGGGAGGGAGCCCCGAGGTCGGCACGGGGCGCAAGAGGTCGGCCTCGAGACGGCTTGCCATGCTGTCCAGGCTCGCAACGATGAAGCGGCGCAGGTCGACGGATTGTTGCTTGACCGCCGCTTCGATACGTCGGCCGACGTCTGATGAGACCCCGGCCGGCGGGCGCTCGACTTGACCGCCGGAGCCGATCTCCACCGGCACGAGCGCGGGCTCGTCTAGCTCGCGCCGGTCGGGCAACAGATGCAGCTCGTACAGCACTTTCGATACGTCGACCGGCCGCACCTGCTTCGGCAGCACGCCCATCGCGCCGAGCGCGCGAGCTTGCCCGACGTACAGCTCCCCCTCCTGGGAGGTGTACATCATAATCGGAATGGTCGCCGTCTGCGGATTGCTCTTGATGGCCTGCACGGCTTGCAGACCGTCCATCCCCGGCATGAGATGGTCCATGAAAATGGCGTCCGGTCTGCCGTGCTTCAGATATTCAATGGCTTGCTCGGCCGATTCGGCCATGTCCACTTCGATGTCGTACTTCTCGAGCATCCTGCTCAAGATCACCCGTGCCGACTTTGAATCGTCGACCACCAACGCACGCTTTTGCCCCATGGCGTTAGTTTAGCGCACTCTCTTTAGAAGCCTCGCGCTATGCATCACCCGGCCGGCGCGCAGCAGCCGCGTGAGGCGGTCGCGCGACGGCATGTCGCGTGCCGCATACAGCGAATGATGCGCCGCCGATGTCAGGCGGCGGGGGCGCCGCTCTCTTCCTTTTTCTGGCTGATCCAGGTCAGGGCGGACTCCACATCGGCGAGCTCACTGGCGGTGAACCCCTCGATTCTGACGCCGGTCGCTTCCGCTTTTTTCTTGGCAAGCTCGGCGCTCGCGATGCTGTGCACCCACACCAGCCCACGACGTACCTTGGCGGTGAACTTTTGCTGCTTTTCTTCGTTCATCGTTCATCTCCTTAAAATGGTGTCAACCCTGAGGCGGCACGATACACGACAACGGCGTCGATGAGGAACCCAGCGGCCGGCGAGGCGGCGGCCAGCGCAGGCCTCAGTCGCGGATACCTGTACCTCTGTTCAAGAGGGTCACGGCGAGCGCGAACATCAGCACGGCCGCACCGGTCATGATCCCATAAGCGAGCTTGAGGTCCACGTCGGACTCGCCGAGAAAGCCGTACCGGAATGCGCTGACCATGTACAGGATGGGATTTGCGTGCGACAGGGCTTGTGCCCAGCCCGGCAGCATGGTCACGGAGTAAAACACTCCGCCGAGGTAGGTGAGCGGCGTCAGCACGAACGTGGGAAACCACGAGATGTGATCGAAGTTCTTGGCAAACAAGGCGTTGATGAAGCCGCCCAGCGAGAACACCACGCTCGTCAACAGCACCGCGGAGATGATGGCAAACACGTGGTGAACCGCCAGGCGCGTGAAGAACAAGGCCACGACGGTGACCACGGACCCGACCGCCAGGCCGCGCACGATGCCGCCCGCGATGTAGCCCGACAGAATCAGCCAGTTCGGAAGCGGCGAGACGAGAAGCTCCTCGAGGTGCTTGCCGAACTTCGCGCCGAAGAACGAGGACACGACGTTGCCGTAGGAATTCGTGATGACCGTCATCATGATGAGCCCGGGCGCGATGAACTGCATGTAGCCGTAGCCGCCCACCTGCCCGACCCGCCTGCCGATCAGACTGCCGAAAATCACGAAGTACAGGGTGGCGGTCACCACAGGCGGCACGATGGTCTGCCCCCAGATGCGGACGATGCGGTTGAATTCGCGGATCACGATGGTCGTGAATCCCACCCATTCGGTGCGCGCCAAGGACTCCCGCACCTTCAGGCTCCTTTGTCCGCCGCGCGGGCGCTGTGGTCGACCAGACGCATGAACAGCTCCTCGAGCCGATTGACCTTGTTGCGCATGCTGTTCACCCGCACGCCCTGCGAGGTGAGGTGCGTGAAGATCTCGTTCAAGCTCTGCCCTCGCGAGACCTCCACTTCGAGTGTGTGATCGTCGGTCATCTCGTTCCTGAATCCCGGCAGCGCCGGCGGCATGCCCACCGACTCGCTCAGATTGAAAACGAACACCTCGGTCTGGAGCTTGCGCAGCACGTTCGCCATGGTGTCGCGCTCGATGATGCGGCCGCCCTCGATGATGGCGACGTTGCGACAGAGGTTCTCCGCCTCCTCGAGATAGTGCGTGGTGAGGATGATCGTCGTGCCCGCGTCGTTGATGTTGCGCAGGAACTCCCACATCGAGCGGCGGATCTCGATGTCCACACCGGCCGTCGGCTCGTCCAGGATGAGGAGCTTCGGCTCGTGCATCAGTGCACGGGCGATCATGAGTCGGCGCTTCATGCCGCCCGACAAGGAGCGCGCGATCGAGTTGCGGCGGTCCCAGAGCTGCAGCTGCTTCAGGTATTTCTCCGCCCGCTGCTTCGCGAGGCGCCGGGGTATACCGTAAAACCCAGCCTGGTTCACGACGATCGTGTGCAGGGACTCGAATAGATTGAAGTTGATCTCCTGAGGCACGATGCCGATACAGGATTTTGCGATCTCGAGCTCGCGGTCGATGTCGTGGCCGAATACCTCGACTTTGCCGCCCGTCTTGGTGACGAGCGAGGTGACGATCCCAATGATGGTCGTCTTGCCGGCACCGTTCGGTCCGAGCAAGGCGAAGAAATCTCCCTCGTCGACTTCCAGGTCGATGCCCTTCAGCGCCATGATGCCGTTTTTGTAGACCTTCGTGAGCTGGCGTAGGACAAGAGCATGCATAAGAGCCGCGTAGACTAAACTGCGGGAGGCTGCACCCGCAACTTGACACCTCGCCGCCTCACGCCGCGCGTCAGGGCAAGAGAAGCGCGGCGCCGAGCTGCAAACCGAAGAGCTGCACCCGACGCAAGCGCCTGGAATCGTCCTGCGCCGCCGCGCAAGCGAGCGCACTCCAGTAAAACCTGCTCGTGCACCAGCGCGCCGACAGATTGGCGGCCTCGCCGGCGGCCAGCGCCGGCAAACGCTCGAGGCTCGCGGCGCGAAATGCCGCGGCCGTCGGCTCGGCCATGCCGAGCCACAGCTGCGCGCCGAGTCTCGGCGTCGAGGCGAGATGCCACGCGTAAAAGAGCGCGAGACGCACGAAGGCCGCGACGTCCTGCTGAACCGCCGCCTCGTCGGCGATGCGCCACGCTTCGCCGAGACGCGCCCGCCAGTGCGCGTCGTCGTGGAAACGAAGATCGAACAGCGCGTAGGGACAGTCGGCCGCCGCGGAGCGCTGCTGCGCCGACAGGCTCGCGATGTGCGCCGACGTTTCCCTCGGCAGCTTCATGTGGTCGCTGTGCGCGGCGGCGAGATCCAAGAATCGGTGATTCAGCTCGCGCAGCGAGGCGCGCGTCTGCGCCGAGAAGCTCGCCTGCCGCGCCCATGGAAAAGCATCCTGCATGACCCCCTCCCGCGATGCCTCGAAGCCCGCCGGGGCATTTCCGTCGCGTATGTGCGGAAAAGCCGGTTGGCAGGAACGCTAACTTTGTGATTAATTTCTGTCAAATTATTTTGGCATGCATACCCCTGGAATTGCCTCACCAAAAGGAGCCGCCCATGAGAGTCTCTGACGACCGCTACACCCGCGACCGCGAGCGCTTCGATCTGGCGCTGCGCTTGATCCGTCACGAAGCGCGCACCTTCACCATCCGCCAATGGACAGGCCTCAGCGACGATCGGATCCGCAAGCTTTATCGCAGCTACGTCATGAGCGCCGATGCGGCCGTTGTGCTGCGCCATCGGGGCAAGTCGCCGCGTCAAGCGGCCTTCTTCTTCCGCAACTCGGAGGTGAATTTTCAGGCGGCGCAGCTCGCGAGCCTGTTGGTACTGCACGGCTTGCTGGGCCGGACCGCGCTCGGTATCGAGCCGCGCTATCGCGTCGGATCGCTCGACTCCGGAGCCCTGTTCTGCAAAGCGTATGAGGCTTATGCCGAGCTGCACGCCCCCGCCGCGATCTCGTTCGAGCACGCCTGGTTTCTGTTGCTCGCCCTTGCCCGCGGCGACGAGCTCGGCATGGCGCGCTGCGCCGCCTGCGATGGTGTACGGGTGCGCGACTTGCTGTCGAGGCACCGCACGGAGTGCGCGAGCTGCAATGCGCCGGGTCTCGCGGCTCCGCCCACCGCCTAAGGATCTCCGGCGCCCTGCTAGAATGTCCGGGATGCCGGAGAAGAACGTCTTCGCGGGTGCCTATCTCGAGCGGGTCGGACACCTGCGCGCGGACCCCGCCTGGCTCGAGAGCGCGCTCGCCGATCCGCGCAGCCGCGTCCTGCTCGTATGGAACTCGCTCAATCTCGTCGCAGGGGGCGAGCCGGCGGACGACACAATGTTGCGCGCAGCGCTCCTCGGCATCGACGAGATTGCACCGCAGCGACAGCCGGAACTGGTGCTCCTCGGACGTCGCGACGGCACGGATCTGTTCGCCTACGAAATCGAGTCCGACGAGCCGCCGGCCACCCCCGAAGGAACGCGTTTCGCGGAGCTACGCACCGTGGCCGCGATGATGCCGGAGGATCAGGCCGGCCTTCTGGGCTATGCCCGAGCGATGGTCAACTGGCGGCGCACTCACCGGCATTGCGGGCGATGCGGGGCGCGCACGGTGCCGGCGAAAGCCGGGCACGTGCTCATCTGCACGAATCCCACCTGTCGGCACGAGCAATTTCCACGCATCGATCCGGCGATCATCGTTCTGGTGACGGACGGCGATCGAGTCCTGCTCGGACGGCAAGCGTCATGGCCCGCCGGGCGCTACTCCACGATCGCGGGGTTCGTCGAGCCTGGCGAATCGCTCGAGGATGCGGTAGCGCGCGAAGTGCAGGAGGAGACCGGCATCCTGGTGGACGGGATCGAGTATCACTCCTCCCAGCCCTGGCCGTTCCCGAGCTCACTCATGCTGGGCTTCACGGCACGGGCGGTATCGCAGGAGATTCATCTGCGCGATCTGGAACTCGAGGACGCCCGCTGGTTCACACGGAAAGATATCGTGAACGGCACGCCGTTCTTGCCACCGAACGTGTCCATCTCGTTCCGCTTGATCGAGCACTGGTTCGATGTCGCGGCAGCGGTCCCGTTGCGCGAACTGCACGCGCCGAAGCCCCGGCGGCAGGTGCGTCGCTAGCCCGCGTCGCTAGCCGGCTGCCACCCACGACAGCGAGCTATCCGCGCTCCCAGTGCCCGCGACGCAACCGCCAGCCGTCGCCTTGCCGCACCCACTCGTACGCCACCCAGTGATGACCGGGTCGCGGCGCGGTCCAGTGGCCCGGCACCCACTCGTGCCGGCCGCCGATCCAGTTCCAGTAACCGCCGATCCACACATAGCCGGGCTGTGGCGGCGCGGGGATGACTTCCACCTGCGGCGCTGGCGGCGCAACCATCACGACGCCGTCGACGGTGTGCCCCTGGTCGGGCGGTACGGCGCAGCCCGACAGTGCGAAACCCAATGCGGCCATGGCCGATAGAGGAAAAAGCCTTAGGCGGTGCATGCATGGAAGCATAGCGCCGGAGCGGCGCGGTCACCACGACCGTTTGGTCCTATCCTCGCTGCGCCGGCGCGGCGCCGGCAGTAACACCCGTGCATCGGCCGGATCGGCGGATGCCTTCACTTGATACATCTCCGCATCGGCGCGCTGGAGCAGCTCTCCCACCGTGCGCCCGTCCTCCGGGTAGACCGCCACACCGATCGCCGCCGTCACGCGCAGCTCTTCGGCTGCAACCCGGCAGGGCAATGCCACGCGCGCGCCGATCGTGGCCGCCACGTCGAGCGCAGCCTCGCGATCGGGAATGCGGGGCAGGAGCACGATGAACTCGTCGCCGCCATAGCGGCAGATGAGGTCGCCCGTGCGCGCCCGCGTCGCGATGCGCCCTGCGACGGCGAGCAGGAGCTCGTCGCCTGCGGCGTGCCCATAATGGTCGTTGATGCGCTTAAAGCCGTCGAGGTCGATGAACAGCACGCCGAGCCGTTGACCGCCACGCGCGGCCTCACCGATGGCCGCGGTAATGAGATCGGACATGCGGCGCCGGTTGTAGAGGCCCGTGAGGCCATCCCGATCCGCGAGACGCAACGCATGGGCCTCGCGCTCTTTGAGCGCGGCTATCTCGCGCAACAGTCTGGCATTGATGGAGCGCAGCGTCGCGAGCTCTGCCGCCGCGGACAGGTGCGTACCGGCGAGCGGTGCGGTCGCGGCCGTGTCCAGCGGCCTCGCGCGCCTTCGCGTCAGTAGCGCTGCGGCTGCAGCGTCCTCGACGTCCTTCATTCGCCAGTCGGTCATCGAATCGCCTGCGGCTGACATAATGCAGCTATCAAAAGAGCCCAGTCTATTCAATAACTTAATTATGTTTCGGGAGCGTCTTACGCCGACAGCAGCGCAAGGTGCATTTGCCTGTCAGACCGTGCCGACGCGCCGAGGTTGCACTCTAAAAAGGTGAAGGATTGTGGGGCGCGGAGCCTCGGATGCCCGGCCGCGATGGCGGCGCGGCGACCGCGCCAAGATACGATCACGTGAGCTTGGGGGAGCTCCAGCGTTCATCGACGGCAGCGCGGCGCGCATCGCTTCCTGGTCGATGCGCGCCTCACGCTGACTCGCCGATCGCCCTAGGCGAAGGGATCCGTGTTCGTCGACGGCGGCGGCGGCTCGTGACCGAAGTCGCTGCTGGGCACGACTTCCGGCGCAGGTGCGGGCGGCGGTGCAACCGGAGCAACGGCCTTCGGACGCGCCATCGGACTCTTCGGCGCCGACGCGGCCTTCGGCGGTACAGCCTTCGCAGACTTCGCCGGTGCTTTCCTCGGCGCTGCCTTCTTGGCCTTCTTCGCCTTCTTGACTACCTTCGCTTTGCTCGCCTTCTTTGCAGGGCGGCTTTTCTTCTTGGCGACGCTCTTCTTGGCGGCTGCGCGCTTTGCCTTGGCTGCCGTACGCTTCTTCCCCTTCGCTTTCTTCTTTGCCATGGTCAGTCATCTCCTCGCGGTCAATAGGGCTGCACGTGAGAGTAGCCCCGAAAAAGTCCGCTGTCATCTCGCTTGACGCTGGAGTCGCTGATGGGGATTGCGTACGCTCGAATGGTGATCCCGAACGAACCGATCCGACCGTTGCATGATGTTTGGTTGCGACCGCGGCGCGTCTTTCGCGAGCTCGCCTCGCAACCCGTCGGTCTCGTCGATCATCTACTCGGCGCAGCGCAGGGCATGGTGACCATGCTCGGTTACTGTCGCGCTAAAGATTTCGGCGCGAAATTCGGCCTGGGTGAGATCCTTTTCACGGCCAGCGTGACCGGACCAGTGGTCGGCATCGCAAGCTTGCACATCATGGCGACGATCTATGCGCGCATCGGCGCCCGCGCGGGCCGCACTGCGACGCGCCGCCAGGCCGTACACGTGCTCGCCTATGGCGGCGTGCCCATGGCCGCGTCGCTCGGCATCTGGGTCTTGACCGCACTCATCGCCGGCGAGATCACGTTCGTGCAAGCGCCGAAGGCGGTCGATGACTTCGTCGGTATCTTGCTCGGGATGCAGTTTCTGAGCTACGTCGTGCTTCTGATGTGGAGCGTGGTGCTGCAGGTGATGGGCTTCAGCGAGGTCCTCGGCGTATCGAACGCCAAAGCCTTCGGGATCTTGGTACTCGGCCAGGTCGTCGCCGTCCTCGCGATCCTGTTCGTGTACCTGTTGACGGCACCGTTATTCGGCACCCCGTGACGCCGCTCCGCGCCGCGCACTCTCCGACCGCGGCCGGACGCGGCGGTCTAGCTGCCGCTGCTCGGCGAGTCGGGCTGCGCGGCCGGAACCTCTGCAGCCCTCACGTCTGCGGCTCGGCTGGACGTGGATTCGCGGGTCTCGGCCGCCGGGGTCGCGCGCGCCGCGCGACCGGATTCGTCCTTCATCCTGCGGATCACCGAGCGCGCCACCTCGGCCGCCCGCCGGCGGTGCGGCGTTGCCTTGGATGCTGGGGCCTTGGAGGCTGAGCGCTTGCGATCGCGTCTCGGCGCCGTGGCGCGCAGGGTGGGGGCGTCGGCCGTGCGGACGGCTGCACTTCGAGCCGCCGCCGCGCGCGGCGGCGCCGCGGGCTTGGCGGCCTGCGCCTTCTTGAGCGCGCTCTTCGCCGCCTTCTTCGCCAGCTTCGAGAGCTTGCGCAACGTCTTGAGCTGGGCTTTCGCGTCGCGCACGCGTTCCTTCGCCTCGGCCGCGCGCTCGACCGCACGCTTCGCGGCCGCGGCTAGACGCCGGCTCGCCGCGGTCGCCTTGACCCGCTGAACTCCCGATTGCTTCATCGCCATGATGCGCTCCGCTTCGATCCGGACGGCAAGCTTAGCGCCCACATCGACATAGCGCCACGGTCCGAGACGAGATGCGGCGCGCTCGGATACGGTCAGGGCAGGACGCGAAACAAGAAATGCCGGATGTCGGCGATTTCGGCCTGGGACACCGAGTGCGGCATGCGGTATTGGTGCCATTCCACATCGAATCCCTGCGATTTGAGAAAGTCGCGCGATTCGAGGCCCAGCTTCATCGGCAAGACCGGATCGTCGATCCCGTGTGCCATGAAGATCGGGACTCCGTCATTGGCGGGCGCGCGATCGAGATGCAGCGTCGCGCGCATCGGTAAATAGCTCGAGAGCACCATCAGGCCCGCGAGTCGCTCCGGATAGCGCAGCCCCGAATACAGGGTCACCGCACCGCCCTGGGAGAAGCCGGCGAGCACCAGCCGATGCGGCGCGATGCCGCGCGCGATCTCCCGTCCGATCAGGCCGCGCACCTCGGTGTCGGAGGCGCGAAAGCCCTCCGCGTCCTCGCTGGCCCCGCGCTCGAATCCGAGGATGTCATACCAGGCGCGCATGCTCATGCCGTTGTTGATGGTGATCGGCCGCACCGGGGCATGGGGAAAAACGAACCGCCACGCTCGCTCGCCGCGGCGCACGATCTCCGGCACGACGGGCTCAAAATCGTGTCCGTCGGCGCCCAGGCCATGCATCCAGATGATCGCGGCGTCGGGATCCGGCGCCGTCTCGATTTCGATGGTTTCCAGCATATGGGCATAGCGTACAAGAATCCGCGGGCGTGCCGTCGAGCCGGTTGACGGGCGCTGCATTTTTATGCAGAATAATCGCAACTTTATGCATACTCAGACCGACAACGCCGGAGCCCCGGCACGCCGAATGGCGCTTGCGAAGATCATTCGCGAACAAGCCGTGGGGCGGCAGTCAGAGCTCGTTGCCATGCTGCGCAAGCACGGCCACAGCGCGACCCAGTCGAGCGTGAGCCGCGATTTGCGCGAGCTCGGCGTCGCGAAGCTCGGCGATCGTTACGTGCTACCCGAGGGTTCGGCAGCGGTCAAAGACGATTTTTCGACCCTCAAGCAATTTGTGCGGTCGGTGCAGACCGCGGGCACCAATCTCACGGTTTTGCGAACCACCGTGGGCGCGGCGCAAAGTGTCGCGGTGGCCATCGATACGGCTCGCTGGGGCGAGGTCATCGGCACTATCTCGGGCGACGACACGATATTCATTGCCACCGCCGGGGCGCGCGAGCAGCAAAAGCTCGGCGAGCGCCTCAGCGCACTCTTCGGACTCTAAAACCCTCATGACATCCCAATTCGATCAGGGCGCTGCGCCCATTTTGCTGGCATTTTCCGGCGGTCTGGACACCTCGTTCTGTGTGCCCTGGCTCAAGGAGACCTACGGGCGGCCGGTGATCACGGTCACGGTCGATACCGGCGGGCTCGACGCCGCGGCGCGCACGGCGCTGGCCGCGCGCTCCGCCGAGCTCGGCGCGCTCGAGCATCATCTCATCGACGCCCGCGCCGCCTATTTCGATCAGGTGCTGAAGTACCTGATCATGGGCAACGTACGGCGCGGCGGCACCTATCCGTTGTGTGTCGGCGCCGAGCGCGTGCTGCAGGCGCAGACCATCGCGCAGATGGCCTTGTCGCTGAAGACACCCATGGTTGCGCACGGCTGCACGGCGGCGGGCAATGACCAGGTGCGCTTCGAGGTGGCGCTGCGCACCCTCGCACCGGAGCTCACCATCCTCGCGCCCGTGCGCGACCGGGCTTTCAAACGTCCCGAACAGCTCCAGTACCTCAAGGATCACCGCCTGCCGATTCCGCCCTTTGGCGCCGCCTACTCGGTCAATCGCGGCCTGTGGGGGGTGACTATCGGCGGTCAAGAAACACTCACCTCCGCGGGCGGCCTCCCGGAGAGCGCCTGGGTGCTGTCCAAGGAGGCTTTCAGTAGCCCGCGTGCGCCTGAGCGTCACGTCGTGGGCTTCGTCGCTGGCGTTCCGGCGAGCCTCGACGGCGAGCGAGCGCCGCCGGTCGACCTCATCGAGAAGCTGGAGCAGCTCGCGGGCCCCTACGGCATCGGGCGCGGCATTCATCTGGGCGACACCGTCATCGGCACCAAGGGACGCGTCGCCTTCGAAGCCCCCGCAGCAGAGGTGCTGCTCACCGCCCATCGCGAGCTCGAGAAGCTGGTCCTCACCGGTAAGCAGGCGCGCATCAAGGAATCCGTCGCGCAGCCGTACGGCGATCTGGTGCACGAGGGACAACATCTCGACCCCGTGTGCCGCGACATCGAGGCCCTGCTCGTTTCCTCGCAGGCGCGCGTGACCGGCGAGGTGAGCGTACTGCTGCGCCCGGGCGCGGCCTTCATCGAGGGCGTGAGCTCGCCGCATTCCCTGATGGCGGCCTCGAAGGGGGTTTACGGTGAGGCCGCCGGCGAATGGACACCGGCCGATGCGCTCGGCTACTCCAAGATGCTGGCGCTCACGGGCATTTTTTATCAGCGCGCGGGCGCCGCACGACCCGCCACCGGCGGCGACGCCGCGCTCAAGGGTCGGCCATGATGAGCGCGATGCGCACGGTCGTCGTGGACAAGATCGCCTCCGTCACGCAGGCGCTCGGCCTCACGCGCGAGATCCGCATCGCCCCCGACATTCCCTGCGAGGAGGGCGTGGTGGTGGTGGTGGAGATTCTGAACAACAAATCCACCTATAACACGCTCGAGCTCACCAGCGGCCGCATGGCCAAAGTCGCGCGCGGTGACGTCGTGGTGGGCGCGCTCGGTCATCGCAAGGCGCTGTTCGGCTATTCCGGCCACATTCCGGATTCCTTGCAGCCGGGCGATGTGATCCAGATGCTCAACATCGGCGGCGTTCTCGGGATCTGCGACTCCGCGACGCCGGACAAGGGCAAGCCCTTCGACTGCAAGGTGCTCGGCGCGGTGCTGACCTTCCCCTATCTGGGCGAGCGCATCGGCGTCACGGCGAGGACCGGCTACAAGCGCCTCGATTACGACGCAGCGCTGGATGCGCGCGGCGTGCCCGTGGTCGCGCTCGCGGGAACCTGCATGGAGGCGGGCAAGACGGCGGCCGCGTGCGCCATCATCGCGCGCATGCGCCACCGCGGCCTCATCGTTGATGCGTTCAAGGCGACGGGCGTTTCCTTGCGCCGCGACATCCTGGCGTTCGAGGACTCGGGCGCGCGGCGCACCATGATATTCACCGATCTCGGCATCGTCACGACCACCGAGCGCTGCGGCCCGGCACTGACACGGGTCATGCTCAGCGAGATGGCCGCCGGGAAACCGGACGTCATCGTGTTCGAGCTCGGCGACGGCCTGCTCGGCACTTACGGCGTCGAGTCGATTTTGCGCGAGCCCGACATCAAGGCCGCGCTGACCAGCGTGGTGCTGTCCGCCAACGACCCGGTGGCCGCCTGGGGCGGCGTGAAGCTCCTGCGCGAGCGCTTCGGCATCGAGCCGAGCGTGGTGACCGGCCCCGCCACCGACAATCTGGTGGGCGTCGAAATCATCCGGGAGCAGCTCGGCGTCGAGGCGTTCAACGCCATCAGCTCGCCCGCCGAGCTGGGCGATCACCTGATTTCCCGGCTTCCGCTCGGCAACGTGAGCGAGTCGAAGGTCGTGGACGCGTGAGCGAGCGCACCCCGGCGTTCGTGCTCGGCGGCACGGGGTACGTCGCCGGCGAATTGCTGCGGCTCATCGCCCAGCATCCGCGGCTCGAGCTCGCCGCCGTGATGTCGGACGGTCAGCCGGGCACGCCAGTGGCGGCGGCCTTTCCGCACCTCGCGAGCGCCTACCCGCTGCTCGAGTTCGCCGGCCTCGAGGACCTCGAGTCGCGCATCCGGCACACGCGCCGCTCGGCGCTCTTCAGCGCCGCGCCGCACGGCGCCGCGGCGGCGCTGATCGACCGGCTGCTCGCCGCGGCCCAGGCGGGCGGGACCGAGACGCACTGCGTCGACATCTCGGCCGACTACCGCTATGCGAGCCCGGAGGCGTACCAGGCGGTCTACAAGCACTCGCACGGCGCACCGGCGCGCATCCCTTCATTCACCTGCGCAGTGCCGGAGCACCTCGACGTCGCGCCGACGCCGCACGTGGCGCACCCGGGTTGCTTCGCGACCGCGTCGCTGCTCGCGAGCGTGCCCCTTCTCGCCTCGGGGCTCGTCGAACCCCGGCTTTTCATCGCGGGCGTCACCGGCAGCACGGGCTCGGGGCGCAAGCCCGTCGAGGGCACGCACCATCCGCTGCGTCACGGCGATATGTACGCCTACGCCGCGCTCGCACACCGGCACGCGCCAGAGATCGCGGCTTGCGCCGAGCGGGCGAGCGGCGTCGCGGCAGAAATCCACTTCGTGCCCCACTCGGGTCCGTTCGCGCGCGGTATTCACGTCACGGTGCAGGCGGTGCTGAAGAAGCCCCGTTCGAGCGCCGAGGTGCAAGCGGTGCTCGCCGAGCACTACCGCGACCGCCCGTTCGTGCGCCTCGTTGCCGCGCCGCCACGGGTGAAGGATGTGGCCACGAGCAATTTCGCGCATCTGCATGCCGTCGCCGACGGCACCTCCGTCGCCGTGATGTGCGTGCTCGATAATTTGAACAAGGGCGCCGCGGGCGGCGGCGTGCAATGGATGAATCGCTTGCTCGGGTTCGACGAGACTTCAGGGCTCACCGCGCCCGCCCCCGGCTGGACCTGAAATGAAAATCCACAGTCACCTCGCGCAGGTCTTCGCCCAGTACCCGATCGAGGTCGCCCACGGCGAAGGCGTGTGGCTGCACACGCGCGATGGACGCAAGATCCTGGATTTCTACGGCGGCCACGCCGTCGCGGGCCTCGGCTACGGCCATCCGCGCTGGGTGGCCGCGATCGAGCGGCAGGCCCGGCAGATGAGCTTTCAAACCAACGCGCTGCCGCTCGCCGTGCGCACGCGAGCCGCGGCGCGCCTGGTCAAGTTCGCGAATCTCGGCCTCGATACGGTGTTCTTCATCAATTCCGGCGCCGAGGCCAATGAGAACGCCCTGAAGCTCGCCTTCAAGATCACCGGACGCACCAAAGCCGTCGCGCTCCAGCACGGCTGGCACGGCAGAACCGCCGCGGCGGGAGCCGTGACCTGGGGCGCACTCGAGAAGTGGTATGGATTCCCGCGTCTGCCGTTCGACGTGAGCTTCGCGCCGCGCAACGATCCTCGGAGCCTCGAACAGCACATCGACCGGCACACGGCCGTGGTGATCATCGAGCCCGTGCAGGGCCTCGGCGGCGCCTACGATATCGGCAAGCCGATGCTGCAGGCGCTGCGCGAACGCTGCGACCGGATGGGCGCGCTCCTGGTGTTCGATGAGGTGCAGTGCGGCGTGGGACGGACGGGTGCGCCGTTCGCAGCAAATCACCACGGCGTCACGCCCGACATGCTCACCTGCGCCAAGGCGCTCGGCAACGGCTTCCCGGTGTCGGCCCTGATGCTGTCGGCGGGTGTCGCGGGACACATCAAGTACGACGACATGGGAACCACCTTCGGCGGCGGGCCGATGGCCTGCGCCGCGGTCGAGGCGGTGATCGAGGCCATCGAGGCGGAGTCGCTGCTCGCGAACGTGCGTCAGGTGTCGGACTATATTCGCGCGCACTGCCTCATCGGACCGGTGACCGCGGTACAGGGCTTGGGTTTCCTGCTCGGCCTCAAGACCTCCCGGCCCGCCAAGGAAGTGCAGTCGGCCCTCCTCGAGCGCGGCATACTGGCAGGCACGAGCGCCGATCCCAACATCCTGCGCTTGCTCCCCGCCTACATCTTGAACGAGGGGCACGTCGACATCCTGCGCGATGCCCTGTCGAAGATTTCCGCATGAAGCGCTTTTTGGACCTCGCCGATTTCGATCGCGCCGAGATTCTCGATCTCCTGTCGCTCGCGCAATCGCTCCACGAGCACCCGCCGGGAGCGGTGCTCGCAGGCAAAGTGCTCGGTCTCGTCTTCTTGAATCCCTCGCTTCGCACCCTGGCTTCGTTTCAGACGGCCATGGGACGACTCGGCGGCACGTCTTTCGTGATCACGCCCGGCCAAGGAACTTGGCAGCTGGAGACCCGGCCCAACACCGTCATGGACGGCGCGGCGGCCGAGCACATACGCGAAGGCATTCCCGTTCTCGCCTCCTACTGCGACGCGCTCGGAGTGCGCGCCTTCGCCGCAGGCAAGAATCTCAAGGAGGATCTCGACGAGCGCGTGTTCCGCAGCATCGATGCGCTATGCGATGCACCGCTCATCAACCTCGAATCCGCAATGAACCATCCATGCCAGGCGCTCGCCGATTGGCGCACGCTCGACGAGCTCGAGGTGCCGCAGCGGGCCAAGTTCGTCCTGTGCTGGACCTATCATCCGCGCGCGCTTCCCCTCGCGGTTCCCTCCGCCATCGTGCACATGGCCGCGATGCGCGGCATGAACGTGGTCGTGGCACGTCCCCAGGGCTTCGCCCTGCCCGGCGCGGTCATGGAGAAAGCGCACGCCGCTGCGCGTGCGTCCGGCGGCTCGGTCACGGAGACCGACGATCGCGGTACCGCGCTCGCGGGCGCGCACGTAGTCTACGCCAAGGAGTGGGGCAGCACGGACCACTACGGCGATGGAGAGGCCGACACGCGTGCGCGTGCCGGCTTGAAGGACTGGTGCGTGCGCGAGGAGTGGTTCGCCGGCGCATCGCCCGGCGCCAGGCTCATGCACTGCTTGCCGGTGCGGCGCAACGTCTCGGTCGCGGAGCACGTGCTCGACGGCGCGCGCAGCGCGGTGCTCCTCGAGGCACGGAATCGATTGACGGTGCAGACGGCGGTGCTCTACCGCATGCTCACCGGCGCCCTTTGAGCAATAACGCAGCGGAGTAGCTCGAGATGATGATGAACCGGCCGGATCCTTCGATCGCAGTGCGCGCACTGAAAAGCGCGGCGCCGTATATCCGCATGTACAAGAACAAGGTGTTCGTCATCAAGGCGGGCGGCGCCGTCTTCGCGGACGATACATCGACGCGCGCGCTCATCGAGCAAGTCGCGATCCTGCACCAGGTCGGCATCAAGACCGTGCTCGTGCACGGCGGCGGCCCGCAGCTCGATCACGTACAAGCGATGCTCGGACTCGAGACTCGCATGGTGAACGGGCGCCGCGTGACCGATCAGAAGTCCATCGACGTGACGGCCATGGTGCTGAACGGCCTCATCAATACCCGCATTCTCGCGATATGCCGCGCGCTCGACATCGAGGCGATCGGTCTCTCGGGCGTCGATGCCGGCCTCATCCGCGCGCACAAGCGCAGGCCCGCGCCCGTCGCGCCGGGCTCGGACGAGATGGTCGACTACGGTTTCGTCGGCGACATCGACTCCGTGAACGCGGCGGTCGTCGAGAAGCTGCTGCAGAACGGGTTGATGCCGGTGGTCAGCCCCTTGAGCGCCGACTCGAGCGGCACCCTGCTCAATATCAATGCCGACACCGTGGCTGCGGCGATCGGCGGCGCGCTGTCCGCGGAGAAGCTGGTGCTGTGCACGGGCGCACCGGGCATTCTCGAGCGATCCACCGATACCAGCTCGCTCATCTCCTACACCGACATCAAGGGGCTCGGCCGCCTGCGTGATGCGGGCAGCCTCACGGACGGCATGCTACCCAAGGCCGCGGCGATCGAGACCGCCATTCGCGGCGGCGTGCGCCGCGTGCACGTGATCACCTACAAGTCGCCCGACAGCCTGCTCGCCGAGATCTTCACCAACGAAGGCACGGGGACCCTGGTGGTGCCGGACTTGACTGCTCTCAGTCCCGCCGAGCAACAGAGTTCGACCTCCCCATGAGCCGCTTGTGGGACAAGGGAGCGCCGCTCGATGAACGCGTGCTCGCCTATACCGCGGGCGAGGACCATCTCATCGACGAGCGGCTGGTGCGTTACGACATCGAGGCGTCGATCGCGCATGCCGACATGCTCGCGCGTGCGGGGCTTTTGTCCCCCGCCGATCACGCGACGATCCGCGACACCCTGCGTGCCATCGGCGCCGAGCACGCAGCGGGCGGCTGGCGCCTCACGCTCGCCGAAGAGGATTGTCAAACCGCCATCGAGAACCGGCTCACCGAACGGATCGGCGCGACCGGCGGGCGGCTGCACGCAGGCCGCTCGCGCAACGATCAGGTGCTCGCGGCGCTGCGTCTGTATCTTCGCGATGCGACACACGAGCTGCATGCCGGCGCGCTCGCCGTGGCCGAGGCGCTCGAGGCACTCGCCGCGCGCGACGGCGCGATCGCGCTGCCGGGTTACACCCACATGCAGCAGGCCATGCCGAGCACGGTGGCGCTCTGGGCGCTCGGCTTCAGCGCCGAAGTTCGCGACGATGCCGAGGGCTTGCGGCTCGCGGAACGCCGCTCCGGCAAGAATCCGCTGGGCTCGGCGGCCGGATATGGCACGCCGAACCTCGACATCGACCGCGAAGCCACGCGCTCGAGCCTCGGCTTCGCCGTGACGCACGAGCCGGTGACCGCCGTGCAGCTCTCCCGCGGCAAGGCCGAGGCGCATCTCCTGTTCGAGATCACGCTGCTCACGCAAGACGTCGGCCGTCTCGCCTCCGACCTTCTGCTCTTTTACACACAAGAGTTCGGATTCGTCGCCTTGAGCGATGAGTTCACAACCGGCTCCTCCATCATGCCGCAGAAGCGTAATCCCGACGTCTTCGAGCTGATGCGCGGACGCAGCGCCGTGGCACTGGCGGCGCTCGTCGAGGTGCTCGGCATCACGCAGAAGCTCTCCTCCGGCTATCATCGCGATCTGCAACTCATCAAGCAGCCGCTGTTTCGCGGCATCGACTCGTGCAGGCAAACGCTCGCCATCCTGCCGGCCGCCCTCGCCGGCGTGCGCTTCCGGCCCGAGCGCATTCGCATGGACCCGAGCGTGCACGCCGCGGGCGCGGCGAATGCTCTGGTGGTGAAGCAGAACATGCCGTTTCGCGATGCGTACCGGCAAGTGGCCGCGACGCTCAAAGAGCCGAAGTGAGCATCTGGCATCACTGTCTGTCGATCGAACAGCTGAACGCCACCATCGACGGCACTATCCTGGGCCCGCTCGGCATCGCGTTCACCGAGGTGGGTGCGGATTTCATTCGCGCAGCCATGCCGGTCGATGAGCGCACGCGCCAGCCGTACGGACTGCTGCACGGCGGCGCCTCGGTTGCTCTTGCCGAGACCGTGGGCAGCACCGGCGCCAACATGTGCGTGGACCCGACGCGTTTCCTGTGTGTCGGACAGGAGATCAATGCCAATCACCTGCGCTCGGTCCGGAGCGGGCGGGTGATCGGGACGGCGCGGCCGGTGCACATCGGAGGCCGGAGCCACGTCTGGGGGATCGAAATCGTGAACGACGCCGGTGCACTCGTCTGCATTTCACGCCTCACCATGGCGGTCCTTGAGCGGGCGCATGCGCCTTAGGCATTGAGCCCCCGGGAGGGCGTGGCCACGGAAAAGTCACTGGCAATTACAGACCCGAGTGAGTATCGTTCGGGGCCATGAAATACACCACCCGTCGCATGATTCGCAGCGCCTGTGCGGGCGCCGTCCTGATCTCGTTCGCGCCACTCATCCTTGCGCAAAACACTTCGGCACCGCCAGCGCCTGCCGCTCCGGCAGCCCCGGCGGCACCGCCGCCCGCTCCGGCACTCAGCAACGATGAGGCGAGCTATCTTTTCGGCCTCACCTTGGGCGAGCAGCTGCACGGCATCGGTATCCCGGACGTGCAGCTCGACGCGGTCACGCGCGGCGTGAAGGACGCCATGGGCGGCAAGAAGTCCACGCCGGCGGAGCGGCAACAGCTGAACGAGTATGCCCGCACGGCGGTGCAGGCCTCCGCCGCCCGCAACAAGACCGCGGCCCAGGACTTTCTTGCCAAGAACGGCAAGGAGAAGGGCGTGCAGACCACAGCTTCGGGATTGGAGTACAAGATCGTCAAGGCCGGGGACGCCAAGGCCCCGCCCATCAACGCGACCGACGAAGTGAGCGTCAACTATCGCGGCAAGCTGATCGACGGCACCGAATTCGACAGCTCCTATTCGCGCGGTCAGCCGGCCACCTTTCCGGCCAACGGCGTCATCAAGGGCTGGCAGGAGGCGCTGCTGCTGATGCACCCCGGCGCGCACTGGGAGCTGTTCGTGCCGCCCGATCTCGCCTATGGCCCGAGCCCGCGGCCCGGAATTCCGGCGAATTCGCTGTTGATCTTCGATGTCGAGCTGCTGAGCGCGAAGCCCAAGCCGGCCGCTGCGGCACCCGCCCCCGGTGGTCCCGGCACCGCGGCGCCGAAGCCCCCGACCCAGCCGTAGCCTTTAGCGCCCGAGATCGAGCGCGCTGGTGAGGTCGCCGAGCGGCGGCTCGCCGTGCTCGGCGAGAGCGCTGTCGCGACGGACGATGCCGGGCAAAGTATCGAGGCCGAAGCGCCGAATGATCAGCCGCAGCACCGAGGCGGTGTCATAAGGCGTGTGATCCACCGTTGCACGCTTGGCGAGCGGCGATATCACGATCGCGGGAATGCGCGCACCCGGTCCGAGTAGATCCCCGTGCGGCGGGGCGACCTGATCCCAGGCACCGCCGAACTCATCGTAGGTGATCACGATCACCATGCGGCTCCACTGCGGACTCTCGCGCAGCCTCACGACCAGATCCGCGATGTGCGCATCGCCGGCCGCAATCGTGGCATAGCCCGGGTGCTGATTGAGATTGCCCTGCGGCTTGTAGAACACCACGGCAGGCAAGCGGCCCGCCGCGGCGTCGGTGAGCAGATCGGCGTAGTCCTTGAGATGCGCCGCGCGCGCGAGAGCGCCGCTCAGGGGATCGAACTCCGCGTAGTAGTTGAACGGCTGATGATGCGGCTGAAAATCCGGGCTGCCGCCCGGCGTGGGCGGCGCATAGATTGCACGCCGTGCCTTCTCCGGCGGCTGGTGGCCGTCGGCCAGCGCCGCATTCCAGGAACCCGCATACCACGCCCAGGAGATGTGCTTGGCGTCGAGTCGATCGCCGATGGTGGCGGCGCTCTGCGGCGGCAACGTCGTCGCCTTCGAAGGATCGGCGTACAGATCCCTTCCGTCCGCGGCCGGCGGATTGCCGCTCGGCTGATAGGGAGGCTGCATGGTGTTGACGGCGTAGAACTTGCCGTCGCCGAAATAATTCGCGGGCGTGATGTTGCCGGTCAGCGCGAACCGCGGCGGCCCGTCGAGGGCCGACCGGGGCGCTCCCGGGGCGAGCTTGAGCCGCGGCACATAATGGCCCGACGCATCCTTCTCCAGGATCGCGATCGAGGGATGCGCGGCTGCCGTATCGGCGGACGGATACTCCGGAGCGCACGCACAAATGAGGTACTGATGATTGAGGAAAGAGCCGCCGAAGGCGCCCTGGAAGAAGTGATCGGCAAGGACGTATTCGCGGGCGAGAGCATAGAGCGCCGCGCCGCTCGTGTCCCAGTAGCCCATGGCGAGCCCGCCCGCATCGCTCCACGCCGCGTAGCCGTCGTTCTTGCCGCCGTCGATCTGCATCTGATGCTCGAAGAACCGGTGCACCAGATCGCGACTGATCGATGAGCTGGTGAGGGTGACCCCGGACTGCGCGGTGAATGCGTGCTCGATGGAAAAGGGAGCATTCGGCAGACCCGAGCTCTCGGCCTGCGTGATCACGGGCTCGTAGCCCGACGCAGTCACGCCGCCCCACGTCGGCGGGAGCACGGGTAGCACCGAGCCGTCACGGTCGCGCTGGGGCGCGTAGGCGGGACGCGGATGCCCATCGCGCCCGAGCACCTCGGTCAAACCCACAGCACCGGGAAAATTGCCATAGAGGTTGTCGAAGGCGCGATTCTCGGCGTAGATGACGACGATGGTGGAGACCTTGTCGCGCAACGCTCGCGTCGTTGCATCGGAGGATGGCGCGGGCGGCCCGGGCGCGGCCAGCCCGGGTGCGGGCGCGGTGCGGTGCGCGGAGCACGCACATGCGAGCGCGGCCGCGCAGATCACGCTCGCGCGAAGCGCCTCAGGAGCGCGGCGAAAGACGACGAAGAGTGGGGTCACAGCGCCAGTATAACGCCGGCGCGGTCATCGGCTTGAGTTCAGATCAGAACGTCCAGGTGGCGCTCACGGTGAATGCCGAGGGATTGCCGTACTGCGACGCGATGCGCTCGTACTCTGCCCGGAAACCGAAATCCTGCCAGTGCGTCCCCACGCCCGCGCCCCACGCGAATTTCGTATTCCACTGGTCGATGCGAAACGCCGTCGGCGCGTTGCACGCGGAGTACGGCGGTGGGCAGTAGCCGCCGCCGGTGTACTGGAAAGTGGTGAGATCGGTCTGCAGCCGGGCCACGCCCGCCTTGCCGTACACGTCGAGGAACGGCACGGGCAGCGGCAGATAGCCGACGCCGTACAGCACCGCGGCCTTCGGATGCGAGACCGAGTTCGCGTAGTAGTCACCGAAGCCGTAGTAGCCGTTGTCGCCATGGCCGCTGCCGAAGTCGATCCACTGCGCCTCGGCGCCCACGAAGGGTACCGGTCGGATCCCGACGATCGCCTTCCACGCCACGTCATCGCCGTGGTAGCCGCCGTAATAGCCGTAGTCATAGCTGTTTCCGACGTTCGAGGCACCGACGCCGGCGCCCACGTAAGCACCGAGCGGGTTGTCGGCGAGAGCCGCGGTCGAGATGCCGACCGCAGCCAGGGCAATCAACGCACGCAAGCATGACGAACGCTTCATCGATATCTCCAATCTGATCACTGCACTCTGGGACTGCCGGGCGCCGCGAGAAGTTCCGAACCGCAGGCACGTCGGCGCAGCGGGGTATAATTGCTCGCATGAGATTCTTGCGTGTTTCGGTCCTGCTCGTGCTCGCTGCTGCGGCCGCGGCAGCGGCGTGCGGCCAGAAAGGCCCGCTGGTGCTGCCGGACGCGCAGCATCCTCGCAAGAAAGTGAGGCTCCCGGCCACGCCGAAGGCTCCTTCGTCATCGCCCGCGACGACGCCGTCGGAGCCCCCCGCGCCGCCGGAGGCGGCTCCCGAAACGAACTCGACGCCGAATCCTGCGCCGCAGGCCTAGGTCCGACCCTCTACATGACCGCACGCAAATTGCTCCTGGTGGACGGCTCTTCGTACTTGTATCGCGCCTTTCACGCGTTGCCGCCGCTGTCAAGCTCACGCGGCGAGCCGACCGGTGCGGTGCTCGGCGTTCTCAACATGCTGAGCAAGCTGATCAAGGAGGAGTCGCCGGACCGCGTCGCGGTGGTGTTCGATGCCCCGGGCCGAACGTTTCGCGACGACCTTTTCGATCAGTACAAGGCGCATCGCACGCCCATGCCCGACGATCTGCGCTCGCAGCTCGCGCCTCTGCTCGATGCGGTGAGCGCCTCGGGGTTGCCGCTGCTGCGCGTCGAGGGTGTGGAAGCGGACGATGTGATCGGCACGCTCGCCCTACGCGGCGCGGACGGCGGATTCGACGTGCTGATCTCGACCGGTGACAAGGACATGGCGCAGCTGGTCGGTCCGCGCATCACCCTGGTCAACACCATGAGCAATACCCGGCTCGATCGAGCCGGCGTGAAGGCAAAGTTCGACGTCTATCCCGAGCAGATCGTCGACTATCTCGCGCTGGTGGGCGACAGCTCCGATAACATTCCCGGGATCACCGGCGTCGGACCCAAGACCGCGGCCAAGTGGCTCAACCAATACCAGACACTGGACGCGCTCATCGCGCACGCCGCGGACATCACCGGTAAGGTCGGCGAAAACCTGCGCAGCGAGCTGACCGCGCTCGAGCTGTCGCGGAAACTCGCCACGCTCGATACGCGTCTCGCACTCGAGCTGTCTCCGGAAGATCTCACGCCCGGTGTCCCCGACCACTCGCGGTTGCGCGAGCTATACACGCGTCTCGAGCTGCGGGCGCTGCTGAAGTCTCTGGAGTCCACACTCCCCGCCGCCGCCGCCGCGAGAGTCGCCGTCCTGGAAACCGAGGGCTCGTCCGGCGCCGTCGACGTCACGAGCGCCTCCGCCACTGCATTCTCCGCACTCGAGCCGCCGCAACCGCGCAATTACGCCACGGTCCTCACACGGGAAGCGCTCGATGCGTGGATCCACAAGCTCGCCGCGGCGCCTCTGGTGTGTTTCGGAACCGCGACCGAGCGGCCCTATGGAATTCGCGGCCGCCTGGTCGGTCTGTCGTTTGCGATCGCGCCGGGCGAGGCCGCTTATGTGCCGCTCGGTCACGATTATCCGGGAGCACCCGAGCAACTCGATCTGGAACGCACGCTCGCGGCCTTGAAACCACTCCTCGAGAACGAGGCGCTGCCCAAGCTCGGGCATCAGCTCAAGCTCGATGCGCATATTCTCGCGGACCAGGGCATCGAGCTGCGCGGTCAACGCTACGATTCGATGCTCGAGTCGTATGTGCTCGACAGCGTCGCGACGGGCCACGACATGGACTCGATCGCGGAGAAGTATCTACGCTTGAAGACTGTGCGCCTCGAGGACATTGCCGGCAAAGGCGCTAAGCAACTGCCCTTGGGGCAGATCGCGGTCGACCGCGCGGCCGAGTACGGCGCCGAGCACGCCGACGTCGTCTTGAGATTGCACCAGGCCATCTGGCCGCAGCTCGAGGCCGTGCCGACGCTCAAAAATCTGTACGAGACCATCGAGCAGCCGCTCGCACCGGTGCTCTATCGCATGGAGCGCGCCGGCGTGCTCGTGGACCGCGCGCTGCTCCGGGCACAGAGCACCGAGCTCGCAGCGCGCATGCTCGAGCTGCAGGCGCAAGCGCACTCGACCGCCGGCGGCGTTTTCAATCTCGACTCGCCGAAACAACTCCAGGAGATGCTGTTCGGCAAGCTGGGCTTGCCGGTGATTCGCAAGACTCCGACCGGACAGCCCTCCACGGCCGAGGACGTGCTGGAAGAGCTCGCCGCCACTTACGAGCTGCCGCGGTTGATTCTGGAATATCGGGGCGTCACCAAGCTCAAGTCGACTTACACGGACAAGCTGCCGGGGCAGATCGATGAGCGGACCGGGCGCATTCATACGACCTATCAGCAAGGTGTCGCCGCCACGGGACGTCTCTCCTCGTCGGATCCGAACTTGCAAAACATCCCGATCCGCACGCCCGAAGGCCGGCGTATACGGCAAGCGTTCGTGGCGCCGCCGGGCCACCGCCTCGTCGCCGCGGATTATTCGCAAATCGAACTGCGCATCATGGCGCACCTCTCCGGCGATGCGAGCCTGGTGGCGGCCTTCACGGAGGATCGCGACGTGCACCAGGCCACGGCGGCCGAGGTGCTCGGCATCCCGCTCGCGGAGGTGAGCGCGGATCAGCGACGCTCGGCGAAGGCGGTCAACTTCGGCTTGATCTACGGCATGTCCGCATTCGGCCTGGCGCGTCAGCTCGGCATCGGCCGCGGCGAGGCGCAGCGCTACGTCGACCGATACTTCGAACGCTATCCGGGCGTACGCCGCTACATGGACGAGACGCGCAATCAAGCGCGCGAGCTCGGCTACGTCGAGACGGTGTACGGCCGGCGGCTCTATCTGCCGGACATCCGCTCCCGCAACGCCGCCTTGCGTCAGTATGCCGAACGCAGCGCCATCAATGCCCCCATGCAAGGCACGGCCGCCGACATCATCAAGCGCGCGATGATCGCGGTCGACTCGTGGCTCGTACGCACGCGCACGGCTGCGCGGCTCATCATGCAAGTGCACGATGAGCTCGTGCTCGAAGTGGCGGAGGAGGCCGTGCAGCACACCGTCGGCGAGCTGCGCCAACATATGATCCAGGCTGCAGAACTCTCGGTGCCGCTCAAGGTCGACGTAGGAATAGGCCTTAACTGGGATGAGGCACATTGACTCTCGACGCACTGCGCTAACGGCAGTCTCCGGCGGAAAAGACTGCAAAGGTTTGATGAGCAGTGTCTAGTAAGTACGGATTTTCAAAGCGCTTTAGGCCACAAAGCGCGCGCGGCTCGCCAGGCTGTTTCAAGTGAAACATTTCGCGCGCCAGGGGCTGGAACTTTCAATGAGCACCCCCATCTAATCTCGTGAGCGGTAAAACGCTCCCCGCTCTTCTCCCTGGGCGGGCAGACCCGGTTTGTCATCCCCATGCCGGGTTGGTCTGCCTCGGTGGCTGCGTAAAGCGACCACCGGGGCCTTTTTTTATCCGTCAGCCGTTCGCGTACCCATCAGCCGTCGGCGGCTCCCGCCCGTCGAGCCAACCGTCCATGACGGCGCGCGCGGCATCGAGGCCCGTGCGTGCGTGCGCGGAAAACAATTGCGCGGTGACGGCCGTGTCGGCGCAAGCCGCCTGCGTCTCCTTGAGCACCCGCTGGGCGTCGCGGCGATTCAGCTTGTCGGCCTTCGTGAGCAGGACGTGCGCATGCCGTCCGCGCGCGAGCATCCACTCGAGCATTGCCGCATCCTCGGCCTTGAGCCCGCGACGGCTGTCCACGATGAGCACGAGTCCGGCGAGCGACTCGCGCACGTTGAAGTAATGCTCCATGAGCTCGAGCCAGCGCGCGCGCACCTGCTCGGGCACTTTCGCGAATCCGTATCCGGGCAGGTCGACGAGGCGGCGCTCATTGCCGAGCTCGAAAAAATTGATCAGCTGAGTCCTGCCCGGCGTACGGCTCACGCGCGCGAGCCCCACACGCTCCGTGATGGCGTTGATCGCGCTCGACTTGCCCGAGTTCGAGCGACCTGCGAAAGCAACCTCGCGTCCGGTGTCGGGCGCGAGCTGGTGCGCTTCGGCAGCACTCGTCAGGAATCTCACATTGGGATAAATCGCCATGATTCGCTTGGACGCTAAATATCGACCGTAGTGTACAATTCGCGGCCGGGAGCAGTTCGGAAGATGGGGCGACACACCATATGAATCGGTTTTCGATCTTCGCAGCGGCAATCTCCGGCATGATCGTGAGCGGGGCGGCACTGCCCGCGGGCGACGTGCGCCCGGGCGATGCGCAATCAGGTGCCGGGAAGGCCGCCGTGTGTCAAGCCTGTCACGGCGCGAACGGCAACAGCATCAGTCCGCAGTTCCCCAGCCTCGCGGGCATCGGGGCGGACTACATCGCCGAGCAGCTGCAGTCCTTCAAGGACGGCAAGCGCAACAACCCCATCATGATGCCGTTGGCGGCGCCTCTGGCTCCCCAGGACATGGCGGATCTCGGGGCCTATTTCGATACGCTCGTGAACACCGGCCTCGAGGCGGATCCGAGCTACTGGCAGGCCGGCGAGAAGCTCTACCGGGGCGGCGACAAGGATCGTGGCATTCCGGCTTGCATGGCTTGCCACGGGCCCACCGGCGCCGGCAACGAACCCGCGAAATTCCCGGCCTTGCGCGGGCAGCACGCGGAATACGTGGTGAAGCAGCTGAATGACTACGTCTCGGGCGCGCGGCCGCCGGGGCCGGGCGGCATCATGCCCGTCATCGCCAAGCGCTTGTCGGCTGAGGATATCCGCAACGTCGCTTCCTACGTACAAGGGCTTCGCTGAGGATGCGCGCCTCGCGCTTAGGTCTCCTTCTGTACCTGACCCTCACCCTCGCCGCCTGCGGCAAGCATCAGGCAGCGAGCGAGCACCGCTCATTGCCCACCAGGGCACAGCCGCCGGCCGTCGCGGCTCCCGCCGCGTCCGCGAGCACGGCCGCGCCGCGGTCTGCCGTCGAGGCGACTCCGAAGACGCTGCGTCCGAATCAGGACGGATCGGAGACGATGGAAGAGAGCGCGGGCGACAACGGGACGCACAACGCGCTGCTGGCGGCGGTCGCCTCCACGGTCGCTGCGGCCACTCCGGCAGCATACGCCCAGCCGCTCGGCCCGACGCTCTGGCAACCCGGCGTCAACTACACGCTCATCGTGCCCGCACAGCCCACCTCGGTGCCCGCCGGGCAGGTCGAGGTGCTGGAGTTCTTCTGGTACGCCTGTCCGCATTGCTATGACCTCGACCCGCAGATCGAGGCCTGGCGAAAGAGCAAGCCCGCCTACATCAGCTTTTCGCGGGTGCCGGTGACCTGGAGCGACGGGCACCGCGCGCTCGCCCGCTTATTCTACACGCTCAAGAGTCTGGGCAAGCTCGATCAGCTGCACGACGCGGTGTTCAAGGAGATTCACGTCAACGGCAACCCGCTGGTCGCGGCCGATGGCGACGAGGCCGAGACGGAGCGCATCCAGACTGCATTCGCGAAGAAGCAAGGCATCGCCGATGACGAGTTCAAGAAGGCGTATCACTCGTTCTCCGTGGACGCCGACCTGCAGAAGGCCGATGCCCTCGTGCAGCGCTACCGCATCGACGGCGTGCCGAGCTTCGTGATCAACGGCAAATATGTCGCCGACGTGCGCACCGCGGGCACTCCCGAGCGCCTCATGTCCTTGGTCGGCGATCTGGCCGCGCAAGAACACAAGCACTAGGGCGATTCGCGTGAGCCTCACATCCGCCGCGACCGTCACGCACGCGGGCGGATGTCATTGCGGCTGCGTACGGTTCGAAGTCGAGGCCGCCGCCCGGATCGAGGTCGCCGAGTGCAACTGCTCGATATGCGCCAAGTTCGGGTACCTGCATCTCATCGTGACGGCGGACCGCTTCCGCCTGCTCACGGGGCGCGACGAGCTCACCACGTACACGTTCAACACGGGCGTCGCCCAGCACTATTTCTGCAAGCACTGCGGCGTGAAGTCTTTCTACATCCCTCGATCCCACCCCGATGGTGTGAGCGTCAACGCGCGCTGCCTCGACGGCGGCACCGTGGAATCGATGGCGGTGCTGCCCTACGATGGCCGCAACTGGGATGCGGCGCGCGCCGCGTGGCGCGACACCTAGCGCGGCGGCGCGACTGTCGCCATCTCACAACAAGCCGACATAATCAAGCGCCATTCGCGCGTTATGTTCAAGCGCACACACGTTCAAGCGCGCGGGAGCACGATACTGTGACGTGCATCTCGCGGCCCCACTTCGGAGTTGGGAGATGCTGAGGCGGTACGATTCGGACTGCCACGTAGTATCTCGATATGTCTTACTCCGCTGCACATGGAGGCACGCCAAAGGGCGTCGTGACGGCGCTGCGTGCCGCACTGGCCAACCGCTTGCTGTTGAGTGCGGCGGTCCTTACGCTGTTGCGCGCGGGCGGAGCTTGCGCCGGCGATCTGGCATTTGCCGCCACGACTGAGGCCCCGCACGGCCGTGCATCGCGCCAGACATTCTCCACGACAGCGCTTCCCGAGTTTACCAAGCACTACACCCTGTCGGATCCGCTGCTCACCGCACCGAGGGAGTACCGGTTGAGCGAAATCCCGGAGACGAAATCGTATTCGACGACGGACTTCCGCCCTCGCGGGCGCTCGATTTTCGACTCCGATTCGCGGCTCGGCGTACCCGTGGACAACCTCGGCTCCAACAAGAGCAAGGACCTCATGGAGCAATTGCGGCAGTACAAGAGCCGCGACCATATCCGCGTCCTCACCTTGTGGGATACCGGCGCGAGCGCCGTCTCCATCCAGACGGATCGCAAGGGCGATCCTTCAGTGCAATGGACCAGCCACCTTTTCAATCGCGGCGGCGCCACGAACGGACTGCTCGACCAGTTGTTCCCCGTCTCGGTGTTCGGCGGCTCCACGCACATCACGCGCTCGGCCTCCTCGCAACCCTCACGAGTCTCGGGTGCCCTCAGCGTGCTGCACTTCGGAAACGCGCCGGCGCCCTGACCGAATTTCTGGCCCGAGATCTCGCGCAGCGTGCGCAACGTCTCGTGCTCGGCCCTCAAGGGCGCCCACGAAGCCGTTTCTCCCAACGAATAGCGATCGTGCCGATGAGCGCCCCCAGGGCGCACCCCGCACAGACCACACGCGCTATCATCGAGCTCGGCGCCGCCATTTCATCGAGCTGGGATGACTCATGACAATAAAAATCCGTTCTTTGGCCCTGGTTCTTTGTGTAATTGGCTCACCCGCGCTCTCGCAGGAGAGTCCACCCTCGTCGGGACACTACATGTTCGCCTGGGCGGGCGACGTTGCTCAACAAGGCAACGACTTCCTCGCCGTCATCGATGCGGATCCGAGCTCGCCATCCTACGGGCGTTTGATCACCACGGTCGCGACCGATCAGAAGAGCATGCAGGTCCATCACACCGAGTACACCATGCCGGAGGACGGCCGGCTGTTTGCGAATGACCATCTCGCGGGACGCACCTTCATATTCAATCTGCGCAATCCGACCGATCCGAAGGTGTCCACCTCGTTCACCGACATGGCGGGCTATAGCCATCCGCATTCGTTCCTGAGGCTTTCCAACGGACACGTGCTCGCGAGCTTCCAGCACATGCACCACGACGACGGTGAAATGGCCATGGGAAGCTCGGGTGGGCTCGTGGAGATCGACAATCAGGGGCGCGTGATCCGTGCCGCGAGCTCCGCCGATCCGGCCTATCCCGACGCCTTGCTGATGCCGTACAGCCTCGTGGTGCTTGCCGACATCGATCGCGTCGTAGTGACTAACTCCTCGATGCATGCCGAAGATGCCCACGGCCATACCTATCAGGTGTTCCGGCTGTCGGACCTCAAGCTCCTCAAGACTGAATATTTCGACACGGGCGGACACCGCTACGGCGACATCGATCCGGAGGAGCCGCGACGAGGCCCCGACGGGTCGATCTTCGTGCAGACGCTGTCCTGCGGTCTCGAGCGCATAACCGGGGTCGACACGGCCACGCCGAGATCGCAGCTCGTTTACATGTTTCGCGGACAGTTCTGCGGCGTGCCGACCATCGTAGGCCATTTCCTGGTGCAAAGCGTGTTTGTCGAGCATGCGGTCACGGTTCTCGACATCTCGCATCCCGCAGAGCCCAGAGTCGTTTCAAGCCTGAAGCTCGACGAGGTGATCGGTCCGCACTGGACGGGCTGGGATGCGAAGACGCAGCGGCTCGTGGTGACGGGATACAAGGAGCATCGACTGTTCATGCTCAAGCTCGACCCGACGAGCGGCGCAATCACGATGGACACCGCGTTCCATGACGCGGATGGCAAGCCGGGATTCAGCTTCGACGATCGCGAGTGGCCGCACGGCTGGAAGGGTTCGGCGAACCCTCATGGGGTGGTCTTTTCCCGGTAATGGCGCGCCCGACTGGATTCGAACCAGTGACCTTCGGCTTCGGAGGCCGACACTCTATCCAGCTGAGCTACGGGCGCACGCCTGGCGGGGACGCGATACTACCTGCCGCCGCTCCGCGGCGTCCAGCGCCCGGGGGCACGCGGCTATTTCGGGTACAGCACCAGCTGCGTGCAACGAAACAGCGCGATGGTCCGGCTGGTCTCCTTTTGAGTCACCACGGCGTCCCAGACTTGCGTGGTCTTGCCGAGATGCACCGGCGTCGCACGGCTCACGATGGTGCCTTCACGCGCCGTGCCCAGGTGATTGGACTTGAGCTCGATCGTGGTGAAACCGGTTGCGCCCTCCGGAAGGTTCGCATAACAGCCGTAACCGCACGTCGTATCGGCCAGGGTGACGATGCTGCCCGCGTGCAAGAATCCGTTCGGAGCCATGTGGTACTCCTTCAGCTCGAGCTCGGCACACAGCATGCTCCGTTCGCCCTGAGTGAAAACGATGCCCATGTAGGCGGGCAATTTGCCGATGCCGCGCTCGTTGAACGCGACCAAACTTGGGATCATGAGCGATAGCTCTCCTCGGTCTCATCGAAGAATTCCACCTCGCCCGTGTCGAGCGAGTATTCCGCGCCGATCACCAGCAGCCCGTCGTTCTGGATCAAATGCTCGATGATGTCGGAGCCATGCCGCAGATTTCTCACCGAGGCCCGGATGTTGGCGCGCACCGCTTCGTGTATCAACGCCGGCAGATCATGCTTGAGCTCGGTGGCGAGAAGGCTCTCCACGGACGGCCGGACGAGATCGACGATGGAGTGCAAGTTGCGCGATTGATTTTCCCTCGGACTCGTGAGCTGCTGGAGCGTCGTCTCGATGGCACCGCAGTTCGAGTGACCGAGCACCACCACCAGGCGTGTGCCGAACCTTTCCGCGGCGAATTCGATGCTGCCGATCTGCGAAGGTGCAACGATGTTTCCGGCGACGCGTATCACGAACAAGTCGCCGAGGCCCTGATCGAAGACGATCTCGACCGGCACTCTCGAGTCGGAGCAGCCGAGGATGGCCGCGAAGGGGGCCTGGCCGGTGGCCAGCTCGATGCGCCGCGCATGGAGTGATTCCGGATTGCGAAGATCGGCAACGAAACGGCGGTTCCCTTCTCGCAGCAGCGCGAGCGCCTCCCGTGCCGGCATCATGCGGACTTAAGGACTGCGGCCGGGTGTCGGGCCGCGCACGATGCGCGCCGGCAGCAACAGCACGGCCTTCAAGAAGGCGATGAGTGCCTCGACGATCACACCAAAAATGCGGAACGGCAGCGACAGCAGCCACAAGAGCGGCCATAGAACGATCGCCGCCAGGGCGAGCGGCCAGCACAGCACGAACAACAGACACCACGCGACGATCAGCAGTAGCGTTTTCATGTGAGTAGTTTACTGCGTTTGCTCGCGTCGGGCACGCACCCGCTCGCGGCGCTCGAGGCTCGCCGCGGACCAGATCGCCGACGCCTTGTAGTACTCGGGCACGGCCGGAACGTCGGGGGCAAGCACCACCCAGGGCTGCTTGGAGGCGGTGAAGATGTGCACGTCCGGTGACAGCCGGTCGGGCTCAGCGAGCGTTCCGACACGCACGAAGTGGATCGCGCTGCCCGCGGCCGCGTAGTTGCTCCACAGGGCGATGCGGCATCGTGGACACCGCGAGATCCGCTGGGCAAACGCCGCGCCCGACTCGCGCTGGCACCAGCGGCAGCAGTGCACGATCATGGGCAGCCCCGACATGCGGTAGCGCACGAAACGACAGGTGCATCCCCCGTCGGCTTGTTCCACGGTAGTCCCTCCCAGACAATGGTCGCCGCCCGGCATTTTAAGGCATTCGTTGCTGCGTCGCGCCGGCCGAGCGGCCCGCGGAGCGGCTGCGCCTGCCGGCCACGACGCAAAGGCCTCCCGAGAATGCGAGCCACCAGAGAATGGCAAGCCATGTGCTGCCGGCGGCGGGAAAACGCCGGGTCAGGGTGAGCGCCGCACATGCGGCAAGGGTGCAGGCAAATGCAATCGTCACGAACGGCGCGGCGCCCACGGGATAGCGCAGTAACCCCCGCAGCAGCGCGCCGTAACCGAGCGCGCCGATGAACGCGCTCGCCGCGACCACGAGCAATGCGGCCGCGTCGATATCGGCTCCGGCGAGGAGCGGCAGCGCCACGAAGCCGAGGCGCGCCAGGAGGCCGCTCTGGAGCGCGGCGGCCGCGACGAACGCGAGTGCACGCCGCGGAGGGGGTCGTGGGCGCAGACAGAGTGCGACCGCCAGGGCGTGCAGCGCCCCGTAGCATGCAAATGCGAAAGCCACCGGGATATGGGCGGTGAAAGATCTCACCGCCGCAATCCCGAGCGCCGCCGTGGCGACGAGCTCCGCATGTCGCCGATAACGAAGCTGTGGCTCCGCGCCGGGCCCCTGCATTAGGATCCCATCCATCGAATCAGGAGGACCTCATGCTCGAGCTGAGACCGAGTTGCGAGTGCTGCGATGTTCCACTGCCGCCGGCGTCCACGCTCGCGCGGATCTGCTCGTTCGAATGTACGTTCTGCGCGGACTGCGCCGAAGGGCGGCTCGGAGGAGAATGCCCGAACTGCGGCGGCGAGCTCCTCGCTCGGCCGCGGCGGCCCGACGCCGCGCTTGCACGTCATCCGGCCTCGACGCGCCGCGTATACAACCCCACCGGCTGCCTCGCCTCGCCGCAAGCGCCCTAGCCCGCCCACGGCGTCTCGCCGCCGAGGACGCGCTGAAATCGCGCGCGCTCGATGTTACCGCCGCTCAGCACCACCGCAACCGTCTTGCCCGCCATCCGCGCGCGTTCCTCGAGCAGCGCGGCGAGCGGGGCCGCGCCCGCACCCTCCGCGACCTGATGGGTATCGTCGAAGTAGATGCGCATCGCCTCCGCGATCGCATCCTCGCTCACCTGAACCATGCGCGCCGCTCCGCGGCATATGGTCGCAATGGCGTCGGGGTGCGGTTCGCGGGTGGCGAGTCCATCGGCAAAGGTCGTGGCGGAAGGCGCGGTGAGAGCGCGGCCGGCCGCAAAAGACAGCGCGGTCGCCGGTGCGCGGGCGGCGCCCACCGCGATGATCTCGGTGGAAAGCCCCAGCAGATCGCGCACCGCGATGAGCCCGGAGATACCCGACCCCATGCCCACCCCGACGTACACGGCATCGAGAGGGCCCGAGCGCAACAGCTCCCAGGCATAGGTTGCAACACCCAGCACGAGATTTTCGTGAAAAGAGGGCACGAAGTGCAGTCCCTCGTGCTCCGCGACGCGGCGCGCCTCGTGCTTCGCCTCGTCGAAATCGCGTCCGAACTCCACGAGTTTCGCGCCGAACGAAACGATCGCCGAGTTCTGATCGGGCGAGTTGCCGCGAGGCACGTAGATAGTCGCCCCCAGGCCGGCGCGCGCCGCTGCGAAGGCGATCGACTGACCGTGATTGCCGCGCGTGGCCGTGATGACTCCACGCACTTCTCGATGGGAGCCGCGCAACCGATCGAGATAGACCAGCCCGCCGCGGACCTTGAACGCGCCTGTCGGCGTGTGATTCTCGTGCTTGACCCACACGCTGCAGCCGGCGCGGCCGGCGAGTTTCGGCCACGGGTACTGCGGCGTCGGCGGCACGACGGTATGCACCAGCGCAGCTGCGTGCTCGAGCTCGGCCGCATCGAAGGCGATCTTGGAGGACTGCACGGCGGATCTCCCGGGGCGAGGCCCGGCGCATGATGCGCCATTTTGTGCGGCGGATGAAAGCGCAAATGCCCGTCCGCGCGGCTATTCCGCCATCCCCGCGGTGCAGCTATACTTCCCGCCTCCTTTTCCAATGGGTTTTCAGCCACCGTGTCCCAGCCCGAATCCTCCGATACCCATTTCTTCAATTCCTTCAGCGTGGTCCTCGGGATCCTGATCGCCTTCACCATCTGCCTGTTCGCCTTTGCGCGCGGGCTGGGGCGCGAGTATCAACTGCGCGACGTGCATGATGACCCCCTGCTGAAGCACGAGATTGCGGAGAACACGGCGCCGTTCGCGCGCGAGGCGATCGCCGGACAGGACAACAGCGCGCTCGCCATCACCGCGGCTCCCGCGGGCGGTGCATCGGGCTCGGTGGCCGTGGTGCCCACCACCGGAGAGCAGGCGTTCAAAGAGGTGTGCTCGGCGTGTCACGGCACCGGCCTCAACGGCGCACCCAAGGCCGGCGATAAGGCGGCCTGGGCGCCGCGCATTGCGCAAGGCAAGGACACGCTTTACAAGGATGCGATCTCCGGCAAGGGGCTCATGCCGCCGAAGGGTGGTACCACCTGGCCGGATGCGACGATTCGCATGACCGTCGACTACATGGTCTCGCTCGCCAAGTAGCGTTCTCGCCCGGCAACATCCCCCTGCGAAGTGCGGTCCAGCGCTCGCAGTCCAATCGCTTCCGAGACGTCGCAGCGGCGGATGCCTGGCTCCGCCGCGAGGTCCGCGCAGGTGCGGGCGAGCTTGAGTACGCGGTGATACGCGCGCGCCGATAAGCCGAGGCGGTCGATGGCGGCCGCGACGAGCCCGCGGGACTCGCGATCCAAGTGGCAGACACCGCCGATTTGCGCCGGCTCGAGGCGCGCATTGAGCACGCCTTGGCGCGCCAGTTGCACACATCGCGCGGCAGCGACCCGCGCCGCGATCGCGGCGCTGGTCTCGACGCTCACGGGCGCGGGTCCGCTCGGAGCGTCGCTCGCGGCGACGAGGTGCTCGACCGGCACGTGCTTGAGCTCGACATGCATGTCGATACGATCGATCAGCGGCCCTGAAATGCGCCGTCGATAACGCGCGATGTGTGCCGGTGTGCAGCGGCAGCGCCCGCTACTCTCGCCCGCATACCCGCACGGACACGGATTCATGGCCGCGATCAGCTGAAACCCGGCCGGATATTCGCAGGTGCGGCGCGCCCGCCCCACGACGACGACGCCGCTTTCCAGGGGCTCGCGCAGCGCCTCGAGGACATTGCGCGAGAACTCCGGCAGCTCGTCGAGAAACAAGACCCCATGATGCGCGAGCGAGAGCTCGCCGGGTCGCAAGGAGCTGCCGCCGATGACCGCGGCGATCGAGGCTGTGTGCTGAGGACTTCGAAACGGTCGTTCGACTCGTGCCCTCGGCCGCTGGCCGGCTGCCGAGGCCAGGCTTGCGACCTCGAGCGCCTCGCGTTCATCGAGCGGCGGCAGCAGGCCCGGCAGACATTGCGCGAGCAGCGTCTTGCCCGCGCCCGGCGGACCGATCATGAGCATCGTGTGGCTGCCGGCGGCCGCGATCTCGAGAGCACGCTTGGCGGTGAACTGGCCGCGCACTTGCGCGAGGTCGAGGCGCGCCCGGGGCGGAGCGAGCGCGATCGTGTCGGCGCTACGCAGATGTGCGTCACCACGCAAGGCCTCGCACACCTCGCGCAGATGCCGCGCCATTTTTACTCGCGGGCCCGCGACCCAGCTCGCCTCCCAATCGTTTGCAGCCGGCACGATGAGCTGGTGCTCGGTGCGGGCACCGGCGATGAGCGCCGGCAGGAGCTGATTCGTGCGGCGCAGCTCCCCGCTCAGCGCGAGCTCGCCGTAGAGTTCGCAGCCGTACGCCGCGCGCGCCGGCAATTGGCCGCTCGCTGCCAGAATGCCGATCGCAATGGGCAGATCGAATCGGCCGCCTTCTTTCGGCAGATCGGCGGGGGACAGGTTCACGGTGATGCGTCCGCTGGGAAATTCGTAGCCCGAGGTGAGGATCGCCGAGCGCACCCTCTCCCGGCTCTCGCGCACCACGGTTTCCGGCAGGCCCACCAGCGCGAAGGCCGGTAATCCGCATCCAAGGTGAACCTCAACCCGCACCAGCGGCGCGGCGAGTCCTACGGGCGCTCGGCTCACGACCGTGCTCATGCCGCCCGTCACGCCGTTCTCCAGATGCGCGGCTGGGCGGGGGCCGTCGGGGCTGCCTAGGCGGCCCCGCCGATCTTGGCCTCGAGGTCCTTCAGACGCTGTTCCATGGCGTCGAGAGCGGCCTGCGTGCGCTCCAGAAGCGCCGACTGCACGTCGAACTCGGTGCGGCTCACAAGGTCAAGCCTCGCCAGCTGCGCCTGCAGGACGGCCTTGAAGTTCGCCTCGAGGTCGCGGCCGACGCCGCGCAGGGATTCAGGTACCGCGTCCGCAAGCCGGCGCGCGAGATCGTCGAGACCGGTGGAACTCATGAAGCTCATTTCATACCTCCGCGGCCTGCGCCGCCCCTCGATAACGCACCAGCGGTGTGCACACGCGCCAAAGCGATGCACGGAACGCTCGACCCGGCTCGCAACTCCTTGATGTGGCGACCCGATACGCCTGGCATGGAAGCTGCATTGCCTAGAGCAATAGTACGCGGAACTCGACCGAGGGTCGCTCGATTAAGCGCCGGATGCGGGGATAAATGCATGAAGCTGATCACCGCCGTCATCAAGCCGTTCAAGCTGGACGAGGTACGGCAAGCGGTCGCCGACATCGGTATTCAAGGAGTCACGGTTACCGAGGTGCAGGGCTACGGACGTCAGCTCGGTCACGTGGAGATTTATCGTTCGGCCGAGCATCGGGTGGATTTTTTGCCGACGACCAAGGTCGAGCTCGCGGTGGATGATTCGATTGCGGAACAGGTGCTGGAGGCAGTTTGTAACGTGGCTAGGACAGGCAAGGCCGGTGACGGCAAGGTTTGGATCATCGAGCTGGAGCAAGCCCTGCGGGTGCGCACTGGTGAGACCGGTCCGGACGCCATCTAGCCGGGGGCGCCTAGCCCGCGCCACTCGCCTCGCCCCATGGTTCCGTTTGAGCAGACATAGGACGATTTAGGAGCATCTCGCGCCGGCAAGCCAGCCAACTCCCCCGTCGGTGCGACATCCCGCCGGCGCGGGTTCCTCTCGAGGGCCCGCGCCGTTTTTTTTGCTGCACCATCGGCGCCGGGATGCCGCGCGGTATACATTATAAAAGGCGTGGGAGAGATCATGCTGCACTGCAAAACGAGGTGCAATCCGCGCAGGGAATCGGCATGCTGGATCCCATAGGAGACTCTGTTCCATGAAAATGGTCGTTGCCATCATCAAGCCCTTCAAGCTCGACGACGTGCGCTCCGCCCTCGCGGAGGTCGGGATACAGGGCATTACCGTGACGGAGGTCAAGGGCTTCGGCCGCCAAAAAGGTCACACTGAGCTCTATCGTGGAGCTGAGTACGTGGTGGACTTCCTGCCCAAAGTAAAGCTCGAGCTGGCCGTCGATGACGATCAGGTCGACCGGGTGGTGGAATCCATCATCGAGGCCGCCCGCACGGGAAAAATTGGCGACGGTAAGATATTTGTCTCGGAACTTGGTCAGGCGGTGCGGATCCGCACGGGTGAGGCGGGTTCGCGCGCTCTGTAGCTGTAGCGAGGATCTTAGAAGATGAAACGCGTTCTGTTGTGCGCGGTGCTCATGGCATGGTCGACTCTCGCGTCGGCGGTCGTTTACAAGTGGGTCGACGCGCAAGGCAAGATCCAGTACGGCGACCGTCCTCCGGACGGCGTGCACGCCGAAGTGGTCGAGGGTCTCGGAACGCACAGCTCGCGCCCCAACTCCTCGCCGGCGCCGGCGTCGACGGCCAGCGGGCCCGCCGCTCCGGTCACGAGTGATACCAAGAAGGCAGTCGCAAACGACGTTTCTGCGACCCGCGAGAAGCAATGCGCGGATGCGCAGGAGCGCTACAAGAAGCTCATCGAGGGCCGGCATATCTACAAGACCGGCGACAACGGCGAGCGCGTGTACCTGAGCTCGCAGGAAATCGATCAAGAGCGCCTCAGCGCCAAACAGGACATCGACGATACCTGCAATAGCCCGACCTAATTCGCGGCGCCGATAGGCGCCCCGCGCCCGCGCGCGTCCCCGCCGATTTTGCCGCCTAGAGCGCAAAGCCTTACGCTAGAGGCGCATTTACACCTCGAGGATCACGTTCTATGCAAACCGGCTTCGTCGGATTGGGCGCGATGGGCAGTCAAATGGCGCGCAATCTCGCCCGCACGGGCCTGCTCCGAGGAGTGTGGAATCGAACCGCCGAGAAGGCGACGGCGCTCGCGGCGGAGCTCAAGTGTCACGCCTTCGTCGATCTCGCGGAGCTCGCGGCCAACAGCGACGCGGTGGTGATTTGCGTGTCGGCCGACGACGATGTGCGCGCCGTGGTCGACGGACTCGAACCGGGATTGAGTCCACACATGATCGTGATGGATTGCTCGACGGTCGGCTCGGCCACGGCGCGCGAAATGCACGCGCGCCTCTCGCCCCTGGGCGTCGGTTTCCTCGATTGCCCCGTGAGTGGCGGCGTCGAGGGTGCGCGCGCCGCGAGCCTCGCCATCATGGTCGGCGGCGACGAGGCGGATTACTCGCGCGCCACGGAGGTGCTCGAGAAGATGGGCAAGACCATCGCGCACATGGGTCCGAGCGGCGCCGGCCAGGCGACCAAGGCCACCAACCAGATCATGTGCGCGGGGATCATTCAAGCCGTGGGCGAGGCGATGGCGTTTGCCCAGGCCGAAGGGCTGCCGCTGGAGCGGGTGATCGAGGTCCTCGGCAAGGGCGCCGGCTCGAGCTGGTACTTCGTCAATCGAGCGCCGTTCATGGCGAGACAAAGTTATCCTGCAGGCTTCAGGGTACGACTGCATGCGAAGGATCTGCGCATCTGCCGCGACATGGCCGCGCAGCATGGGGCGCGGCTCCCGATCGTCGACTCCACGTTGAAAGAGTACGCCACCCTCGTGGTCCAAGGATTCGGCGACGAGGACATCTCTGCCATTTACCGGCTGAAATCCGCGCTCTTCCCCGACACGAAACCCGCCGGCTCATGAGCGCGCCCACCACCGGCGCCGTGCTCAAAATCGCGACGCGCAAGAGCCCGCTGGCTCTGTGGCAAGCCGAGCACGTGGCCACCCTTCTGCGCAGTGCGCACGCCGGACTTTCGGTTGAGCTCCTGCCGATGTCGACGCAGGGCGATCGAATCCAGGACCGAAGCCTCGCGGCCATCGGCGGCAAGGGGTTGTTCATCAAGGAGCTCGAGGTTGCGCTCGCCGAGCGACGCGCCGACATCGCTGTCCATTCGATGAAGGACGTGCCTGCCGAAATGCCGCTGGGCTTCGTGATCGCCGCGTTCCTCGCGCGGGCCGACCCTCGTGACGCACTGCTCTGCAAGAGTGGCAGTGCCATCGCCGAGCTGCCCGCGGGCGCGAAGCTCGGCACGTCGAGCCTGCGGCGCACGGCACAGATCCTGGCGGCACGCCCCGACCTCTGCATCCAGCCGCTGCGCGGCAACGTCGACACGCGCCTCAAGCGCCTCGAGAACGGCGAGCTGGAGGCCATCGTCCTCGCCTGCGCCGGTCTCGCCCGCCTGGGGCTCGAATCGCGCATCAGTGTCCGTCTCGACCCCGCGACGATGCTGCCGGCCGTCGGACAAGGAGCGATCGGCATCGAATGCCGGAGCGACGATGCGCATACGCGCGCGCTCTTGAAAGCGCTCGACGACACCGCCACGCGCACGGCGCTCGCGGCGGAGCGCTCCTTCGCGCGAGCCCTCGGCGGGAGCTGCCAATCGCCGATCGCCGCCCTGGCGCGCATCGAGCAGGACGGGCTGACGCTCGAGGGCCTGGTGGCGGAGCCCGATGGCTCGCGGCTGCTGCGCGAACGCGTCTCCGGTGGGTGTGCGCGCGCCGAGCAGCTGGGCGAGGAGCTCGCGCGGCGCCTGCTCAAGTTGGGCGCCGGCGAGTTGCTGGAGCGGCTGCGCACCGCCTGATCGCATGCTTCCACTGCACGGCACCGGCGTCCTCGTCACTCGACCACGACATCAAGCCGCCGTGCTGTGCCGCCTGCTCGAGGCGCAGGGTGCGCGCGTCGAGCGCTTCGCCGCCATCGATATCGAGCCCATCGACGAGCGTCGCGACTGGGTGGCGCGGCTCGGCGATCTGGAAAAATTCGGCCTCATCATCTTCTCGAGCGCGAACGCCGTGAGGTACGGTGCGGCGCTGCTCGAGCAACGCCGCGACCTGCCGCTCGCCGCGATCGGTCCGGCCACGGCCCGCGCGCTCAATCAGGCCGGCTATCGCGTGTCGGTGCAATCGAGCGAGGGCGCCGATTCGGAAAGCCTGCTGCGTCATCCCAAGCTCAACGCCGTGGCGGGCGAGCGCGTTCTGCTCATCAAGGGAACACAGGGTCGCGAGCTCCTCGAGCAAGAGCTCGCGCGCCGCGGCGCCGAGATCTCGGTGGCCGAAGTCTATCGGCGCGAATGCGCGCGCCCGAGCGAGGCCGAGATGAGGGCGCTCGAGACACGATTCGCGGCGCGCGAGATAGACGCGGTCACGGCCACGAGCGTCGAGATCGCTGCGAATCTGCTCGCGCTCGCGACGCCGCGGCTGCGCCGTGCCTTCGATACCGTGCATTGGGTCGTGCCGAGCGAGCGCGTGGCGCAGAGCTTGCGCGAAGGGGGTGTGAAGGGCCCCTCGCTGCTCGCCCGCTCCGCCGAGGATCAGGACCTCGTGTCCGCTCTCATCCGCTGGCGCGCGGCAGAATCCGGCGCGTAATCGAAGGAGTCGAAGGACATTGCAGACTCGGGGACACCCCGCCTCGTGAGCTCGCGGCGGACTGCATCGATCATTTGCGGAGGCCCGCTCACATAGATCTCGTGATCGGCGAGTCGGTCGATGTCGGCGAGCACCGCCTCGTGCACCAGTCCGCGGCGCCCTTCCCAGGCCGCCGAGGGCTCGGAGAGAACGGGGACGTAGCGCAAGCGGGCGTCGTGCCGGGCCGCCTCTTCCAGAAAGGCATGCGCGTACAGATCGCGCTCGGTGCGCACGCCCCAATACAGCGTCATGCGGCGGGGCAAGCCGTTCTCCAGTACGTGGCGCAGGATGCTCTTCAGCGGAGCGATGCCGGTGCCGCCTCCGATGAGCAGCATGGGCGGCACCTCTCCGCTCGCGGTCTCGCGATAGATGCTGCTTCCCAGGGGTCCTTCGAGATGCAGCACGGCGCCGCGCATGTCCTCGACGAATACCTGCTCCGAGAATTCACCGCCCGGGGCGCGGCGCACGTGCAGCTCGAGCGGACGCGCGTCGTGCGGCGGCGATGCGATCGAGAAGCTGCGGCGCCGGCCCTTGGGCAGCAGCACGTCGAGGTACTGCCCCGGCTTGAAATCGAAGCTTTCGGCAGGCGGCAGCCGCAGATAAAGCCCCATCACATCATGCGAGAGGCGCTCGATGCGCTCGACACGGCTCGGCAGACGCTTGACCTGCAGCGCGCCTGCCATGCCCGGCTCGAATGTCTCGAGGACGAGATCGCTCCGGGCGTGCGCCTGACAGAGCAGCACCAGTCCGTCGGCGGTCTCTGCATCCGCAAGCCCGAGCGGACGGCCGTTCCGGTAGCTCACCTCGCCCTCGAGCAGCCTCGCTCGGCACTCACCGCAATTGCCGCCCAAGCACCGATGGGGCATCGTAAGTCCCGCGCGCAGAGCGCCATCGAGCACCGTCTCTTCGGCGGCGGTCTCGAATTCTCGGTCGGACTTGAACAGCTTGACGCGCAACGCCGGCTCCTCGGTGCACATCCTAGTATGTCCCCGCATCGCTCGCAGCGCTGCATGGCATCGGCTATGCTCGCCGCATGCGCATCGAGTTCGTGAAGATGCAGGGCCTCCAGAATGATTTTCTCGTCTTCGACGCCCCCGCCCCGCTCGCGGGTGTACCCGTCGATGCCGGCCGGATGCGAGCCCTCGCCGATCGGCACACCGGCGTCGGTTTCGACCAGGCGCTGATGCTCGAAGCGCCGCGCAACCCGCGCACTCGCGTGTTCTATCGGATCTTCAACGCCGACGGCAGCGAGGTGGAACAATGCGGCAACGGCGTTCGGTGCGTCGCCGCGCTTCTGTATGCGCGCGCTCCCGAGCGCGGGCGCGAGCTCGTCATGGAATGCAAGGCAGGACCGGTGCACGCGCGCGTGCAGCCTGACGGCTTGGTATCGGTGGATATGGGAGAGCCCAATTTCGCTCCGGCGTCGATTCCACTCGATGTGCCCGCCGTGCGCCCGAGCTACTCGATCGAGGTCGGAGGGGAGAGCGTCGAGTTCGGTGCCGTATCGATCGGAAATCCGCACGCGGTGCTGCGCGTCGCGGACGTCAAGAGCGCGCCCGTCGCGCGGCTCGGTCCCGCCATCGAGCGCCATCCGCGCTTTCCACGGCGGGCCAACGTGGGTTTCATGCAAGTCCTCGGAGCGGGACACATCGCATTACGCGTGTTCGAGCGCGGCGTGGGCGAGACTCTCGCCTGCGGCACCGGCGCTTGCGCGGCCGTGGCGGTGGGCGTCCGCCAGGGACTGCTCGGGTCGGACGTCGAGGTCGATCTGCCGGGCGGAACCGCACGGGTATCTTGGGGAGGTCCGGGCGAGCACGCGTGGCTGACCGGACCTGCGATTACGGTTTTCAGCGGCGTAGTGGACATTTAACGAGACATCACGGGGAGCTTAGAGCAATGACCAGTCAGGCACGGGGCATCAAACAGGACGCCATCAACGATGGCAGCGTTACCCAATATCTCGAGACTTATCCGGATTTCTTCGAGCGCAACGGCGCATTGCTCGCCAAGCTCCGCTTGCCGCACCTACGCGACTCCGCCGCAACGGTGAGCCTGGTCGAGCGGCAAGTGGAAGTGCTGCGCGATCGCAATCAGGCGCTCGAGCGCCGGCTTTCCGAGCTCGTGGATGTCGCGCGCGCGAACGACGCGCTGGCGGATCGCATCCATCGACTGAGCCAAAGGCTCATCCGCGCGCACACGCTGCCCGAGACCATCAACGCCCTGGAGACGAGCTTGCGCGAGGATTTCGATGCGCGCGACTCGGTGCTGCTCTTGTTCATGGAGCAGGCCCGGGAGCTCGAGGGCGCCGCCGGCCGCTTCCTGAAAACGGCGGATCCCGCCGATCCCGTGGCCAAGACGTTCGAGTCGCTTCTGCAATCGGGGAAACCTCGGTGCGGGCAGATCCGCGATACCCAGCGCGACTTTCTCTTCGGCAAGGACTCCATCGAGATCGGCTCCGTCGCGCTCGCGCCGCTCGGCACCAAGGGGGCTCTGGGTCTGCTCGCGATCGGCGCGAGCGACGCGAACCGGTTCCACCCCGCCATGAGTACGGAGTTCCTGACGCGCATCGGTGAGTTGCTCGCGAATGCCTTGACGCGCTGAAGACGCCGGCCCCACGTGCAGCCGACCGAGAGCGCATGGATCGAGCGCTTCACCTCGCACTTGAAGCACGAGCGGCGCATGAGCGCCCAGACCGTATCGGCCTACCTCGCCGATATCGCCCGTCTCGCGGCTTTCTGTGACGCGCGCAAGATCGCGCGCTTCAGCGACATCGACGCTCTGCTGGTGCGCACCTTCGCGGCAACGGATCACGCGCGAGGCCTCTCCGCGCGCAGCATTCAGCGGCGGCTCTCGGCGCTGCGAACGTTTTACGAGTTCCTGGTGCGCGAGGGCTCGAGCTCGCACAACCCGGCGCTCGATGTGCGCGCGCCCAAGCAAAAAAAGCGGCTGCCGACGACGCTCGATGCGGATCAGATGGGCCGGCTGCTCGCCTTTCGCACCGACGATACGCTCTCTTCGCGCGACAAGGCCGTCATGGAGCTCTTCTATTCCTCGGGACTGCGCTTGACGGAGCTCGTGAGCCTCGACCTCGCGTCGCTCGATCTCCAGGACCGCATGGTGCGGGTGATGGGCAAGGGCGCGAAATCTCGCGTCCTGCCGATAGGCCGTTACGCGGTCGCGGCTCTCGAGCGCTGGCTCGCAGAACGTGCGACGCTCCTCGGCGGCGCCGGACGGAGCGCTCGGCGCGCGAAATCGACTCCGGAGACTCACGAGGGCGCGGTCTTCGTGGGCCGCGGCGGGCGGCGGCTCTCGGCGCGGGCCGTTCAGCTGCGGGTCGACCTGTGGGCGCGCCGGCAAGGTCTCGGCGTTCACGTACACCCGCACATGTTCCGCCACTCCTTCGCGACGCACTTGCTCGAGTCCAGCGGCAACCTGCGCGGGGTCCAGGAGCTCCTGGGACACGCCGACATCGGTACCACCCAGGTGTACACCCATCTCGATTTCCAGCACCTGGCGAAGGTCTACGACGCCTCACACCCGCGGGCCCGGCGCCGCCGCGCTTGAAACGGCGCTCACGCGCCCCCAGTGATTGAGACTTCATGCATCACGACCCGGAGCGAATCTACGGTACTACCATTCTCGCCGTGCGGCGGGGCGGCCACGTGGCGGTGGGCGGCGACGGCCAGGTGACGCTCGGCCAGAGCGTGATGAAGGGCAATGCGCGCAAGGTGCGGCGCCTTTCCGGCGGTAAGGTGCTCGCCGGCTTCGCAGGCGGCACGGCCGATGCCTTCACGCTATTCGAGCGTTTCGAGGCCAAGCTGGAGAAATTCGGCAATCTCACCCGCGCGGCGATCGAGCTGGCGAAGGACTGGCGCAGCGACCGGAGCCTGCGCAGGCTCGAGGCCCTGCTGTGCGTCGCCGATGCGAGCAGCATGTATGTCATATCGGGCACGGGCGATGTGATCGAGCCCGAGCACGATCTGATCGCCATCGGCTCGGGCGGCGGTTATGCACAGGCCGCCGCGCAGGCCCTGATGCAAGCCACCGACCTCACGGCCCGTGAAATCGTGGAGCGCTCGCTCAACATAGCGGCGGATATCTGCATTTATACCAACCGCAACTTGACCATCGAGGAGCTCTGAGTTCGATGTCGCAAATGACCCCGCGCGAGATCGTCGAGGAGCTCGACAAGCACATCGTCGGCCAGAAGGCGGCGAAGCGCGCCGTCGCGATCGCCTTGCGCAACCGCTGGCGCCGGGGTCAGGTGGCGGAGAACCTGCGCGCCGAGATCACCCCCAAGAACATTCTCATGATCGGCCCGACGGGCGTGGGCAAGACTGAGATCGCGCGCCGACTGGCGCGGCTCGCGAAGGCGCCGTTCATCAAGGTGGAGGCCACCAAGTTCACGGAAGTGGGCTATGTTGGGCGAGAAGTAGACTCGATCGTCCGCGATCTTGTGGAGATCTCCGTTAAAATGACCCGCGAAGAGGAAATGGCCAAGGTGCGCCACCGTGCCGCCGATGCGGCGGAGGACCGCATCCTCGATGTGCTCTTGCCGCGTGCCCAGGCAGGCTTTGTGCCGGACACCACCCCGCGCGACAACGATACCCGGCAGCGTTTCCGCAAGATGTTGCGCGAGCACGAGCTCGACGACCGGGAGATCGAAATCGAGCTGAAGGCGATGCCGGTCGGCGTCGAGATCATGGCGCCTCCCGGGATGGAGGAAATGACGCAGCAGCTGCAAGGCATGTTTCAGAGTCTCGGCGGCGGGAAGACGCGCTCGCGCAAGCTCAAGATACGCGAGGCGCTGAAGCTGCTCCTCGACGAGGAGGCCGCGAAAATGATCAACGAGGAAGAGCTGAAGCTGCGTGCGGTCGGCAACGCGGAACAAAACGGCATCGTCTTCATCGACGAGATCGACAAGATTGCGCGGCGCCAGGAAACCGCCGGCGCCGACGTCTCGCGGGAAGGCGTGCAGCGCGACCTCTTGCCGCTGGTCGAGGGCTGCACCGTCAACACCAAGTACGGCACGGTCAAGACCGATCACGTGCTATTCATTGCTTCGGGCGCTTTCCACATGTCCAAGCCCTCGGACCTCATTCCCGAGCTGCAGGGCCGCTTGCCCATACGCGTCGAGCTCGAGCCGCTCAAAATCGAGGATTTCGTGCGCATTCTGACCGAGCCCGACGCCTCGCTTTGCCGTCAATACTCCGCGCTGCTGGCCACCGAGGGCGTCGAGATCCAATTCGAGGAGTCGGGCGTACGGCGCCTCGCCGAGGTGGCCTTCGAGGTGAACGAGACCACGGAGAACATCGGTGCGCGCCGCCTGCACACCGTCATGGAGCGCCTGCTCGAGGCCGTGTCCTTCGATGCCGCGGACCGCAGCGGCTCGAAGCTGGTCATAGACCGAGCCTACGTCGAGAGCAATCTCGGCGAGCTCGCGCGCGATCAGGATCTGTCGCGCTACATCCTGTAGCAACGCGCACAACCGATTCGCATGCCGCAGCCGACCGAGATCAAGGCACGCACGCGCTCGCGCATCCTCGAGGTTTCCTTCGACGACGGGGCGCATTTCGAGCTGCCTTTCGAGTACCTGCGCGTGTTCTCTCCTTCCGCCGAGGTCACCGGCCACGGCGCCGGCGAGGGGGTGCTACAGACCGGGAAGGAGGACGTCGGGATCGTTCGCATCGAGCCGGTGGGCAATTACGCGCTGCGGCTGCATTTCGACGACGGCCACAACACGGGACTGTATTCGTGGAGCTTGCTGCACGAGCTCGGCGTGCAGCAATCGGCGAAGTGGGCACGCTACCTCGAGCGCTGCGCCGAGGCCGGAGTCAAGCGCAAGTTATGATCGCGCGCTAAGATTGCGGGTTTAATACTCACGTCCGCAGGGCTCGTGCCTGGAGCGCCATGAAAACCTCCGATCGCTCGGTCGATTTCGGATTTGAGAAAGTGCCCTGGGCGCAGAAAGCCGAGCGCGTACGCGCCGTGTTCAGCTCCGTCGCCGGCAAATACGATCTGATGAACGACTTGATGTCCTTCGGCGTGCACCGGCTGTGGAAGCACTTCACGCTCTCTCTCACTGGCTTGAGGGCCGGCCAGCGCGCGCTAGACGTCGCGGGGGGGACCGGCGATCTCGCCGCCGGGCTCGCGCGCCAGGTGGGCAAGACCGGGCTGGTGATGCTCTCGGACATCAACCCGGAAATGCTCGCGGCCGGCCGCGACCGGCTGCTCGATCTAGGCTTTGCCGGCAACGTCGAGTGCGTGCTCGCCGATGCCGAGCGTTTGCCGTGCGCCGATGACTCCTTCGATTGCGTCACGATCGGGTTCGGACTGCGCAACGTGACGGACAAGGCCGCTGCCCTCTCCTCCATGTACCGCGTGTTGAAGCCGGGCGGTCAGCTGCTCGTGCTCGAGTTCTCGAAACCCGTCACCCCGGGTCTCAAGCCGCTCTACGACGCGTATTCCTTCGGCGTGTTGCCGCGCCTCGGCGAATGGGTGGCGAAGGACGCGGCAAGCTACCGCTACCTCGCGGAATCGATCCGCATGCACCCCGACCAGGAGACGCTGCTCGGGATGCTCAACGAGGCGGGGTTCGGGCAAACCCGATACCACAATCTGTCGGGCGGCATCGTCGCCGTCCACCGCGGGTACAAGATCTGACATGCCCGCGACTCCCGTGTGGCTGGCAGCCCTCGAATCCTTGCTCAACCGCGGGATCGATCAGTCCATCCGGGCCTCTGCGGCGGCCGGCCGGTTGAATCGAACTTCCATGGAGCTCTGCATCGAGGGGTTCGCACCCATTCGCATTGCGATGTCCTCGAGCCGCCTCGCGCTCGCGAGAGGCGGCGGGGCGGGCGCGGATGCCACCATTGCAGGTTCTCCCCTCGCGCTTCTAGATCTGTTCGCGCGGCGCGAGGACAGCTCCGCTCCCCGCGCAGCCGAGCGAGTTCAAATCACCGGCGACGCTGAGATCGCCGCGAACTATCGCGTTCTGCTCGAGCTCGCTCGCCCCGATTGGGAGGAGGAGCTGTCGCGCCTCGTCGGCGATCTGCCGGCGCGGCGGATCTCGCTCGCGGCGCACGCGGCGCTCTCCTGGGCGCGCGGATTTGCGCGCACCGCCTCGGCGAACGTCGCCGAATACCTGCAGGAGGAGAGCCGCACTCTGGTGAGCAAGCCCGAGGTCGCGGAGTTCGTGGCGAAAGTCGATGAGCTGCGCGAGACCGCCGACCGCGTCGAAGCACGGCTTGCGCGGCTCGAGCGCCGAATCGAGGGCTCGGCGTGACACGGCTGCGCGTCGCTGCCCGGCTACTCGAGATCCACCGTGCTCTGGTCCGCCACGGACTCGATGACTTCGTGCGCGCCACTCATCTGTATCGCCCGTTTCGATTCCTGTTCTATCTGTCGCCCTGGACGTGGTTTCAGCGCAGCGCCGGCGCGACCCGCGGCGAACGCCTGCGGCTCGCGCTCGAGGAGCTTGGACCGGTCTTCGTGAAATTCGGGCAGGCGGTGTCGACGCGCCGCGATCTCTTGCCCGTCGACATCGCGGACGAGCTCGCCAAGCTCCAGGACCGCGTCCCCCCCTTCTGCAGCACAGTCGCCATGGCGAGCGTCGAGCAGGCCTTCGGCCGGCCGATTCAGGAGATCTTCGCGACCTTCGAGGCGACTCCGCTCGCGGCCGCCTCCATCGCCCAGGTGCACGCAGCAACCTTGAAAAGCGGCGAGGAGGTCGTGGTCAAGATCCTGCGCCCCGGCATGCACGAGGTGATCGAGCGCGATCTGGAGGTGCTGGGCGCCCTCGCCGCGCTCGCCGACGAGTACTGGGAGGACGCGCGGCGGCTGCGGCCCCTCGAGCTCGTGAGCGAGTACCGCAAGACCATTCTCGATGAGCTCGATCTCATGCGCGAGGCGGGCAATGCCGCTCAGCTGAAGCGCAATTTCGCGGGCTCGACGCTCCTCTACGTCCCGGCCGTGTACTGGGACTATTGCAGGAGCAACGTGATGGTCATGGAGCGTATCCACGGCGTCATCGTGAGCCGCATGGACGAGCTGCGCGCGCGCGGCACGAACATCGCCAAGCTCGCCGAAAACGGGGTCGAGATCTTCTTCACTCAGGTGTTCCGGCATAATTTCTTCCATGCCGACATGCATCCGGGAAACATCTTCGTGCAGACCGACGATCCGGAAAATCCGCGCTACGCCGCGGTCGACTTCGGCATCGTCGGCACGTTGCAGCCGCGCGACCAGCATTATCTCGCGGAGAATTTCCTCGCCTTCTTCCAGCGCGACTACGGCCGGGTCGCCGCACTGCACATCGAATCGGGCTGGGTACCGCGAACGGCGCGGGTGGACGAGCTCGAATCCGCGGTGCGCACGGTGTGCGAGCCGATCTTCAACAAACCGCTCAAGGAGATCTCGTTCGCGCAGGTGCTGCTGCGTCTATTCGAGGTCGCGCGCCGTTTCGACATGCAAGTTCAGCCTCAGCTCGTGCTCTTGCAGAAGACGCTGCTCAACATCGAGGGTCTGGGGAGGCAACTCTATCCCGAGCTCGATCTGTGGAAGACGGCGCAGCCCATCCTGCGCCGCTGGATGCGCGAGCGCATGAGCCCGCGAACGCTGCTGAAGGAAGCGCGCGCACAACTGCCGGACACAGTCGAGGCGCTGAAGCAGCTGCCGCAGCTCTTCAACACGGCGGTGCGCGAGGCCGCCGAGGGACGCCTGCGCTGGCAAGTGCAGAGCGCAGAGATGGAGGGGCTGCGCCGCGAATTGCGCATGACCGCGCTGCGGCGCGACATCACGCTAGTGGCGGTCATTCTGTGGCTTTCGGGCTTCATGTGGCTCGCGACGGCGGTGCATGTTCGCTGGCTCGGCTGGCTGCTACTCATCGCGGCAGCTGGACTCTTCGTCGGGTTCGGCTGGTCGAGGCCGGGGCGGCGCAGTCCATGAGAATTCCCATCGAGAATCCGACCTCGTACCGCGGGCGAAATGCACGGCCCAACTGGGTCACGCTGATGTTGTTCGTCGGCATCGCGCTCGGCGCGGGTGCGCTCGGCTTTCTGTTCTCGCCCGCCCACTCGCCGGCCACCGCGCAGTGGTATGCCGGCCTGGCGAAGCCGCCTTGGATCGCGCCGAGTCGATGGTTCGGCCCGGTGTGGACCACGCTCTATTGCCTCATGGGGACGGCGGCGTGGCTCGTATCGCGTGAGCGCTATCACGAGAGGCGCAGCGCCGCGCTCGCAGCTTATTTCCTGCAGCTCGTCTTGAATGCCGCCTGGGCACCGCTCTTTTTCGGCGCCGGGAACATCGGCGCCGGGCTCTTCATCATGGTCGCGCTGTGGCTCGCCCTCGCCTGGACGGTTCGCGCGTTCGCGCCGGTGCGCGCCGTGGCGGCCTGGATGCTCGTGCCCTATCTTGCCTGGACCACTTATGCATTGGCGTTGAATTTCAGCATATGGCGGCTCAACCAATGACGCTCAACCCATGACTGTCGACACCACTGGCGAGGAGGCTTCGCCGCTCACGCACGTGCTCGCGAGCGGCGAGTATTCGGTCCTGATCACCGCCGCGGGCTCGGGGTACAGCCGCTGGCGCGACATCGCGCTGACGCGCTGGCGGGGCGATCCGACTTGCGACGCGCAGGGATTCTTCCTCTACCTCAAGGATGTCGCGAACGGACGGGTGTGGTCCGCCGGCTATCAGCCGATCGGCAGCGAGCCCGACCGCTACCAGGTTTCCTTCACCGAGGAGCGCGCGCGCATCGTGCGTGCCGATGGCCCGATCCTCACTTCGACGGAGATCCTGATATCGCCGGAGGACGATACGGAAGTGCGCCGGGTGCACTTGACGAATTCGGGGCGCAGCACCCGGGAGATCGAGCTCACGAGCTATGCCGAGGTGGTGCTCGCCGACCCGGCGGCCGACTTCGCGCATCCGGCCTTCTCCAAGATGTTCGTGCAGACGGAGTTCGTCGCCGACGGCGGCGGCACCCTGCTCGCCACGCGTCGCCACAAAGAGCCCTCCGAGACGCCGCTCTGGATGTTCCACATCGCCGTGCTCGAGGGCGAGGGCGTCGGCGCGCTGCAATTCGAGACCGACCGCGCGCGCTTTCTAGGCCGGGGCGGCGATGTGCGCACGGCCGTATCGATTCGCGATGCACTGCCTTTGTCCGACACCGCGGGCACCGTGCTCGATCCGGTGTTCGCGTTGCGGCGCCGGACACGCATTCCGCCCGGCGGGACTGCACGGATCGACTTCTGGACCGGTGTCGCGGGGAGCCGTGCCCAGGCACTCGCTGCCGCGACCAAGTACCGCAACGCGGGGGCATTCGAGCGCATCGCGGCCGCAGCTCTTGACCAGGCCCGCGCGGAGCTCGAGGAGCTCGGCATCGACGCGGATGAGGCGCGCCGATTTCAACGAATCGCGGGTCACGTGCTCTACCCCGACCGCTCGCTGCGCGCCGCACAGCCGATTCTCGCGCGAAACGAGTCGGGGCCGTCGCTCCTCTGGGCGTGCGGCATATCGGGCGATCTGCCCATCGTGCTCGTGCAACTCGAGACCGACGGCGGCGGCGAGCTGGTGAAGGAGCTCTTGCTGGCGCTGGAATATTGGCGGCGCAAGCGCCTCGCGATCGATCTGGTGATCCTGAACGAGGCGCCCGCCGCCGCAGACGAGCTCAAGCGAGTGCTCGAGGAATCCGCCAAGAAATCTCACGGGCGCGCAGCCGAGGGCGAGCTACGCGGCGGCGTGTTTTCCCTGAGCGGCGAGACGCTGCCCGTGGGTGCCCGGGAGCTCTTGCAGACCGCCGCGCGTGCCGTGCTGCGCGACCGCGCCGGATCGCTGCGGGCGCAGCTGCGCGCACAGCTCCACGGCCGGAGTGCGCGCGAGACGCGCTCGCGCCCACGACTCGCCAACAAGGAAGACCCTTCGTTCGACGTGCTTCGCAACGTTCCTCCGCTCGAGTTCTTCAACGGCCTCGGCGGTTTCGCGGGCTCGGGACGCGAGTACGTTACGGTGCTCAAGGAACGCGAATGGACGCCGGCTCCCTGGAGCAACGTCATCGCGAATCCGGAGTTCGGGTTTCTCGTCTCCGCCGACGGGGTGGGCAGCACCTACTCGATCAATGCGCAGCAAAATCAGCTCACGCCCTGGTCCAATGATCCGGTGAGTAATGCGCCCGCGGAGATCGTCTATATCCGCGATCAGGACAGCGGCGATCTATGGAGCGCGACACCGTTACCTATCCGCGAGGCCGGATCCTCGTTCGTGGTGAGCCATGGCTTCGGCTATACGCGCTTTCAACATACCTCGCGCGGCATCGCGCTCGAGCTGCTTCAGTTCGTGCCGCTCGCGGATCCCATCAAGGTGGCGCGCCTCAAAATCGCGAACCGGGCCGACACGGTGCGCAACCTCTCGATCACCTATTACCTCGAATGGGTGCTCGGAAATCAACGTGCGCGCGCCGCGCCCTTCGTCATCACGGAGATCGACGCAGAGACCTCCGCGCTTCTCGCCCGCAATCCCTGGAGCATGGATTTTCCTTCGCGGGTCGCATTCATGGACATGGGCGGGAGGCAGCTGACCGCCTGCGGTGACCGTGGAGAGTTCCTGGGCAAGCACGGCTCGCTCGCCGAGCCGGCGGCGCTACTCAAACCCGAACCCCTGTCGAATGTGGCGGGCGCGGGGTACGACCCGTGCGGCGCCCTGCAGACGAGCCTTCGCCTCCAGCCGGGCGAGGAGACCGAGGTTGTCCTGTTCCTCGGCCAGGAGGCCGGAAGAGCGGCCGCGTCGGCCTTGCTGAAGCGCTACCGCGCCGCGGATCTCGACGCTTCCTTCAGGGAGGTCGCGGAGTTCTGGGACCAGACGCTCGGCGCGATCCAGGTGAAGACGCCCGACCCGTCGATGGACGTGCTCTTGAACGGCTGGCTGCTCTATCAGACGCTTGCTTGCCGCCTGTGGGCGCGCACGGCGTTCTATCAGTCGAGCGGCGCGTGGGGGTATCGAGATCAATTGCAGGACGTGATGGCGCTGTGCGTGGCCCGGCCGGCCGTCGCTCGCGAGCACATTCTGCGCGCCGCGGCTCGCCAGTTCCGCGCCGGCGACGTGCAACACTGGTGGCTGCCGGTCACCAATCAGGGCATCAAGACACGCGTGTCCGATGATCGAGTCTGGCTGCCGTACGTGGTTGCGCATTACCTCGAGGTCACCGAGGATTTCGCGTTGCTCGATGAGCCCGTCGCATTTCTCGAGGGCGGCCCGCTCGCGGCCGGCCAGCTGGAGCTGTTCGGCGCACCGCTGCCCGCGGCGGCCGAGCCGCTCTACGCGCACTGTGCTCTCGCGCTCGACTCGAGCCTCACCATCGGCTCGCACGGCCTGCCGCTCTTCGGCACCGGCGACTGGAACGACGGCATGAATCGAGTTGGCGTGGGCGGCCGGGGCGAGAGCGTGTGGCTCGCGTGGTTCCTGCACGCGACGCTCATACGATTCGCCCCGCTGGCAGAGCGGCGCGGCGATGCCGACAAGGCCGCACTCTGGCGCAAGCACGCGTTCTCTCTACAGCAGGCGATCGAGCGCGAGGCCTGGGACGGTGACTGGTACCGGCGCGGCTATTTCGACGACGGTTCGCCGCTCGGCTCGGTCTCGAGCGACGAATGCCGCATCGACTCCGTCGCGCAATCCTGGGCCGTGATATCGGGCGGCGCGCCGCCCGCCCGCGCGGCGCGTGCCATGTCGGCAGTCAATGCACAGCTCGTGAGCCGCAGCGAGGGCCTCGTCCAGCTGTTCACACCGCCGTTCGATCGCAGCCCGCACGATCCCGGTTACATCAAAGCCTATCCGCCGGGACTTCGCGAGAACGGCGGCCAATACACCCACGCAGCCATGTGGTGCGCGCTCGCCTTCGCTCTGCTCGGCGACGGCGATCGGGCCGGCGAGCTGTTCTCGCTGATCAACCCGGTAAATCACGCGAGCACGCGCGCGGCGATTCACCGCTACAAGGTCGAGCCGTACGTGGTGTGTGCGGACGTGTATTCGGCACCGGCGCACATCGGACGCGGAGGCTGGACCTGGTATACGGGCTCCGCGGGCTGGATGTATCGCACGGCCGTCGAAGGCATCCTCGGCATCAGCTTGCGGGGCGGCGTCCTGCGCATCAATCCGTGCATTCCTCGCAACTGGCCCGCGTTCGAGGTCACCTACAAGCACGGCTCGTCGCGCTATCGCATCGCCGTGGAGAATCCGCACGCGGTGTGTCGCGGCATCATTCGCGCCTCGCTCGACGGGCGCGACATTTCCGTGTCGCCGTGCGACATCGCCCTCACGGACGACGGATCGTATCACTACGCGCGGATCACGCTCGGGTGAGGTTTTTCGCCTGAGGTTTCAGGGCTTGGAGGCGCGCCGCTCGCGCATCCCGCCGAGGAAGCGGGCGAGGGCCGCACGCATCAAGGCGCCCGCGGGCAGCATGCGCATCAGCTTCCAGGCAAGGGCGGGTCGTGCGATGAGCAATCCCGCAGCCGTGGCACCGACCGCACCGAGTCCACGGCCGCTCATCAGCGCACGCATGGTACGGCTGCGCGGAAAACCCATGCCGTCTTCCCTCGGCGCCTCGCCCTCGTCTTCGGAACGTGGCTCGAGGAGCCGCTTGATCTCGGCTCGCGATTCCGCGAGCCTCGCGAGGATGGCGTTGCGCTGCGCCTCGTCGCGGGGATTCACGGGGCCGTCCCTTTCATTGGGGCCACGCTCGCCGATTCCGCTCGTGCCGGCTCGTGCTCCGCCAAAATGGCCTCGAGGACGACGACATCTTCCTGCCACTCCCGCTTAACCGAGTCGAGGAACGGCTTATGCTCCTGCATTGCCTTGGATCGATAAATCAAGGCGAGAACGGCAATGGTCAAGAACCCCCCGCCAGTCCACGCCACCGCGGCGACGCGATACGGAGTATCCCAGGTGAGCGCGATGATGACCACGCACCCCATGAGCACCGCGAAGAACACACACACGCCGGCCACCATCGAGACGAGAACGTTGGCGGTAAAGTCGCGACGCGACTGCTCCAGATCGAACGCCACGAGCTCAACGTAGGCACCGATGTGCCGCAGCAACGCAGGCGCCGCCTTGGGCAGTAACCACAGCACCCGCATCGCGATGTTCCTAGGAGCGCCGCGCGACCAGGATCCCGGCGACGGCACCCACGACGGCGGCGAGCCCGATCGCAACCCACGGGCTCTCGCGCACGTAGTCGTCGGCACCGCTGAAGGCACGCTGCGCCCCGCGCCTGACCGTGTCGGCTCCTTCAGCCAGCGTTTCCTTCGCGATCCCCACGGTGGACATGACCTTGTTGCGCAGGCTCGCAATGTCGGAGTCGTTGAGATCGGCGAGCCGTGCCACGAGATCCTCGACGTCGGCAATCAAATTCTTGATTTCATCGCCGGCCACGCTCTTGATGTGGCTTGCGGCGTGGCCAGAGTCGTCGCGCAGGCGCTGACCCGCGGCGCCGAGTTCCTCTCCGTACGGATCAAATGTCGTTGCCATGTCGGTCTCCTGGAACAAATGTCTCGTTCGTTAGTTGGAAACTCGGCCGGCGTGCCGGCCAAGCTATTGTTGCATGAATCCCGTGCGCTCGTAACCGCGTCTCGCCGACCGCGTCTAGCTACGCGGTGCAATCGGGGTATTGGCGTTACCGATGACGACCTCCACCCGACGGTTCAACTGCCGGCCACCCGAGTCGCTATTGCTCGCCACGGGAAAGGCCTTACCGTAGCCCTCCGTTGTGACCCGGGAAGGATCGACGCCTCGCATAGTCACGGCCGCCTTGACTGCCTCGGCGCGTCTCTCCGAGAGGTCCTGATTATAGGCGTCGCCGCCCACGTTGTCGGTAAAACCCTCGATCTGCACGCGCCGGTCCGGATGCTCGTTCAGGAACGCCGCGAGGCGGTCCAATTTCATCGCCGCTCCGGGATTCAGGGTCGCACGGCCGGTATCGAAGAGCACGTCGCCCAGGGTGAGCACCAGCCCCCGATCCGTCTGCTTCGCCTTGAGCTGTTCGATCTCGGTTTGCAGCTGCGCCGTTTGCAGCTGCGCCGCATTGCGCTGCTCGAGTGCCGCATTGCGCTCCGCAACCGCCGCGTTGGCCTCGCGACCCCGGGCCTGCGCCTGGATGCGATCGCGCTCCGCCGTCCCTTGGGCAACCCGCGCGTCGTAAGCCTTGGCTCCGGCGCGCGCTTGCGCGAGGCGCGCGGTCTGCGCCGCGATGTATGCCATCTGGTCGACTTGCGGCTCGTCGTTGTGGGTGGCTGCCGCCTCGGCGGCGGCGAGATCCTGGCGTGCGGCCTGCAGGTCGAGCGCGTCGTACTGCGCGACGTTAGGGTCCGCCTCGGCCGCGGCCACCTGCGCCCGCGCCGTCTCGAGCGCCGCATTCGGCTGGGGCGCGGTCGCGCATGCGCCGAGCGCGAGGGTGAGAGCGGCAACTGTCAAGTATTTCTGACTCATGATGTCACCTTCCGATTATTGTGTAGGGGGCTGCGGACTTACGGGCACCGGCACGACGACCGGCGGTGGCGGCGGCGGATCATGCGCGGCCTCTTGCCGCAGCGCCTGCAGGCTCGCCTCCAGCTCTGTCTCGGACTTTTGCGATTTATGCTCTCTCGCAGTCGCCTCGGCGAGCTGGGCATCGATGTTCGCTTGGTCCGCCAACCGGGTTGCGGTCTGTCCCTGATGATTTTGTGCCGCCTGTTCCGCGCGCTGCAGCTTGTCGCGCGCCGTCGCAAGCTCGACCGGTGCGAGCTCGGTCGCTCCCGCCTGCTCCGCGCGCTCCACCGAGGACTTGGCCACCGCGAGCTGTTCGAGCGGGACCGGGCCGGAGACACATGCCGCGAGTGCGGTGATCAGCGCGGCGCAAGCACCGCTCGCAATCATTCGTTGAGTCGTCATCGTGCAATCCTCCTAAGAAATGCCGTCCTTAGCGTCCGCAGCTCGCAGCTACAGCCCGCACGAAGTCGGCCGGTATTGATTAGGAGAGCAAGGCACGTGCCAACGCGCGAAACGCAGAATTAGCCTGGAAGAATGCTGTGATTTGCCGATCTCACGCGACGCGCATGTAGAAATTTCCGGACGCGTCGGTAGACATTACGACGGCCTTCTCCTGCATCTCGCGCGGGTGTCGGTGCGCGCTGACGCGCAACGCAACGTTCAATGTTTGGCGACGTGCGCTTCGCAGATCTCGTGCAGCACTTCGGGGAGCCGGCCGTAATCGCGCGCCTTGTCGAGAAAGTGCGTGGCGCCGAGCGCGATCGCGGCGTTCTTGTATTCGGGCAAGTCGTAGTTGGTGAGGACGATGATGCGCGGCTTCGGCTGCGCGGTCGCGAGCGCGCGCATCACACCGAATCCCGTGCCCTGCTTCAAATGCAGATCGAGGATGATTACGTCCACCGCATCGCGCTTGACGGCCGCCAGCGCGGCCGCCTCCGTGTCCGCGGTGCCGATGAGCTCGACTTCGGGTATTTGCCGGATTGCCTCGGTCAAGCGCTCCGTCAGCACTTTCGAGTCCTCCACGAGCAAGACTCTAAGTCCCTTCACACTCGCCGTACTTTCCGCATGATTGGAGGGCATCTCAGTGATGCTAGCGCCGCTGGGCGCGCCAAAGTAGGCCGGTCGGCCGATCGTGATGTAGGGTTATTCCCACGGCGCGGGCGTTACTGGATAAGGCCGTTGCGCAACGCGTACGAGGTGATATCCGCGTTCGCGTGGAAACTCATCTTCTCCAGGATGCGGCTGCGATAAGTGCTCACCGTCTTGACGCTAAGGCTCAGCTCGTTCGCGATGTCGGACACGCCCCGCCCCGCGGCAAGTTTGCAGAATATCTGAAACTCACGCGTGGACAGCCGCGCGTGCAGCGGCTTGTCGGGATCACCGTCCAGATCCGCCACGAGGATCTCCGCCAGCGCCGCACTGACATAACGCCGGCCCGACAGTACGGTACGTACAGCCTTCATGAGCTCTTCGGGCGGGCTGTCCTTCGGCAGATATCCGCTCGCCCCGGCGCGCAGCACGTTCACCGCATACTGCTGCTCGGGCAAGCCACTCATGACGAGCACACGCACGCCCGGATGGCCGGTCTGGATGTGCCGCAGGATGTCCAGGCCGCTGCGGTCCGGCATGTGTATGTCGAGCAGCACCAGGTCCCAATCCTGTTTGCGCAGCAGATCGAGCGTCTCGTTGCCGCTTGCGGCCTCACCGACGGCGTTGATGGTGGGATCGGCTTCCAGGAATTGCTTGAAGCCCGCTCGGACGACCGCATGGTCATCGGCGATCAGTACTCGTGACACGTCTCTACCCTCTCCCTCTTGACGGGTTTAACTGCTTGCGCACTCTTGACTCTGCGGATATCCGTTGACGCGGCTCTGCGCAAAGCCGCTGGCGCGTCGTTGCGCGTATCCGTTGAGCTTGTTGTACAAAGTTTTCAAACTACACCCCAAAGCGTCGGCGGCGCGGCGCTTGTTGCCCTGGAAGTACTCGAGGGTGGCCTCGATCAGCGAGCGTTCCATGTCGCAGATCCTCGAGCCTACTCTAATATCGAGGCGCTCGCGATCATCGGCCGGGGCGCTGGTCTCCAGAGTCGGCTTCTGGATGAGCGGGGCCAGCTCGATCCACTGATCGCCGAGGATGAAAGCGCGCTCGATGCAGTTCTTGAGCTCGCGCACGTTGCCGGGCCAGCTGTGCCGCCGCAAAGTCATGCGGGAGAGGGCGGTGAAGCGCTTCTGGGCGGCCGCCTGGACGTTGAGATCGTCCAGGAATCGCTCCGCCAGGAGGTCGATGTCGTTACCCCGGTCGCGCAACGGCGGCATGTGGATCGGAAATACGGCCAACCGGTACAGGAGGTCCTCCCGCATCTGACCGCTCTGGACCGCCTGCAGGGGGCAGCGGTTGGTGGCGGCGATGACGCGCACGTCCGTCGAGAGCTCGATGTTGGCTCCCACCCGGTAGAACTTCTTGGTCTCGAGCACCCGCAGCAGCCGGGTCTGCATGTCGAGAGGCATTTCGGTGATCTCGTCGAGGAGCAGCGTGCCGCCGTCAGCCCGCTCGAATACGCCCGCATGCCCGCGCACCGCGCCGGTGAAGCTGCCCTTCTCGAACCCGAACAGTTCCGCCTCGATGAGTCCCCCCGGAATGGCTCCGCAATTGATGGCGAGGAAGGGCCCGTTGCGGCGCGCGCTGCAATCGTGAATCGCCTTGGCAGCCAACTCTTTGCCCGAACCGCTCTCGCCGGTGAGCAGCACGCTCGCCTCGGTCGGGCCGACCCGCTCGATCAGCCGGAAGACCTCCTGCATGGCGGGCGAAGCGCCCGACAGCGGGCTTGAGCTTGCCAGCGGGGCCGACTGCTCTGTGATACTGGTGATGGCTGCATTCATGACGCTGAAATCCTCCACTTGCGCCACCGTGTAATCGTTACACGCGGCATGGAGTAATCTTTAACCGCCGCGAGATGCGCTCGCCATGGTGCGCCGCTGAACCTGATCTCAGACTTTGCGCGAATTCCTGTAGGTGTTTGTCTGACAGACAGCACTAACCGACTGATCGTCAACGTCGTATACATGCGACACGGGCGGCGGAGTGACGTGTCGGCGAGGCGAAAGGTGACATGGCACAGGCGATGCACCGTGCCCGCCCTCAGGGCGGCCGCTCCCGTCCGCAGCGCCAGCACGAGGTGAACTGGGGCTCGAGCTGCTCGCCGCATCCCTCGCAAGACCAGGGCGCGCCGGGTTGCGCTGCGGCAGCGCGTGCCAATGCGCCGAGTGCGTAGCGCTCATCGGCGTCGTCCACATAGAGCTGCGGCCATGTTTCCATCATCGGCAGGTCGCCCAAGGCGCCGGCCAGGTGCACGTTGCGCAGCTCGCATTGGATACCGGCACTGATGAGTATGTTGCGCGCGTGCGCCACTTGCAGAAGCGATGCGGCCCGATAGACCCGCTTCATCGGCCCGTCCTAGCGCAGCGACGTCAAGAAGGCGCGCACGTCCTCGCCGCGCTCGAGCGCCTCCACCAGCGCCGAGCCGACCACCACGCCGTCAACGTGCGGGGCAAAGCGCTGCACCTGCGCGCGCGATCGAATCCCGAACCCCGCGCACACGGGCACCCCGGAGCAACGCTTCACGCGGTCCATGTAGTCGAGCACCGCGTCGGGAACCTCCGCGGACTTGCCCGTGGTGCCGGTCATGGTCACCGCATATACGAAGCCTTGCGCCGCGGCGCAGAGCATTTCCAGCCGGACCGGCGGAGTCACGGGCGTCACCATCTGAATGAGCGCGAGACCCTCCCGATCGAGAGCCGATTTGAGGTCCGCGCTTTCCTCGAAGGGCAGGTCGGGCACGATGAAGCCCGACACTCCCGCGGCGGCGGCCGCCCTCGGCAGCCGGCCGAGTCCGAACGCAAGCAGCGGGTTCAGATAGCTCATCAGCAACAATGGAGCCGTGCCCTTCGGGCATGCGGCGAGCTCCTCGAGGATCCACGGCAAGGTTACGCCGTTGCCGAGCGCGGCGAAGCTCGCGCGCTGAATGGTCGAGCCGTCGGCCATCGGGTCGGAGAAGGGAACGCCGATCTCCACTACGTCGCAGGCGGATGCGACCTCGGCGAGGTTTTGCCTGAAGTTCTCGCGACTCGGAAATCCCGCCGTCAGGAACCCTACGAGCGCCGGCCGGCCCTGCGACGCGGCAGCGCTGATGGCGCCCGAGATGCTGTCACGTGCGGCCATGAGGTGAGCGGTCGAGCAGCGTACGCTGCAGGATGCTCATGTCCTTGTCGCCTCTGCCCGAACAGCCGACGAGTATGCGCGCGCCCGGATGCGCGTGCGCATACTTGCGCGCGCCGAAGATCGCGTGTGCGGTCTCGATCGCGGGCAAGATGCCCTCGTGGCGTGCGCACTCGGCGAGCGCATCGAGCGCCTCCTCGTCGGTTGCGCTCTCGTAGCTGACGCGGCCGCATTCTTTGAGGTACGCATGCTCTGGCCCCACGCCCGAGTAATCGAGCCCGGCGGACACCGAATGTGTTTCGCGCACCTGGCCGAACGCATCCTGGAGAATCAAGGTGTAGCTGCCTTGCAGTACGCCCGGCGTGCCGAACGTGAGCGAGGCTGCATTGTCGCCGAGTCCCGGACCGCGACCCCCGGCCTCTACGCCCAGGAGCCCGACCTCGGCGTCGTCGAGGAAGGGATGGAATAATCCGATGGCGTTCGAGCCGCCCCCCACACAGGCGATGGCGACGTCGGGCAATTCACCGGCTTGCGCGAGCATCTGCGCGCGCGCCTCGCGTCCGATGACCGATTGCAGCTCGCGCACCAAATACGGATAGGGGTGCGGTCCGACCGCGGAACCCAGGCAATAGAATGTGCCGTCGGGATCGGACACCCAGTCGCGCAGCGCCTCGTCGATGGCGGCGCGCAGAGTGCGATCGCCCGTCGTGACGGGCACGACCGTCGCGCCAAGGAGCTGCATGCGGCCGACATTGGGGGCCTGCCGTTCAACATCCACCGCACCCATGTAGACGACGCACGGCAAGCCCAGGCGCGCCGCCGCCGCGGCGCTCGCCACGCCGTGCTGACCCGCGCCCGTCTCGGCGATCATGCGACGCGCGCCGAGGCGCTTCGCGAGCAGGGCCTGGCCCAGAGCGTTGTTGATCTTGTGCGCGCCCGTGTGTGCCAGGTCTTCGCGCTTGAGCCAGATGTCCGCGCCCCAGCGCGCGCTGAGGGTGGGTGCGTGCGTGAGCGCCGTGGGCCGGCCGACCCACGTCATTAGCTCGTGATGCAGCTCCGCCTGAAAATCCTCGCGGTGCAGATAACGGTCGACCCCGGCCTGCAGCCGGTCCAGCGCCGGCACCAAGGTCTCAGGCACATAGGAGCCGCCGAACGCACCATATCGGCCCTTTGCGTCCGGCCCCGAGATGCGCTGCGTCTTCGGCGCGCTCACGGCTCTCGCTCCAGCTGCGCCGCGGCCGCGCGTGCGGCGCGCACGAACTCGTAAATCTTGCCCGGATCCTTCACCCCATGATCCTGCTCGACGCCCGTGCTCACGTCGACGCCATAAGGCCGCACGACTTGCACGGCCTCCGCCACGTTCTGAGCGTTCAGTCCGCCCGCCAGAATCAGCTCGGTTTGGCGCGCGAGCTCGGCGGCCCGCCCCCAATCCGCCAGCTCGCCGATGCCGCTGGTCGGACCCTCGAACACGATCCGGCGAGGCAAGGGGCTCGGGGTCTTGCGGCCGAAGCGCAGCACCGGTAGCACCTTGATGTGCGCCGGGATACGCAGCTCGCGCAAGTCCTCGACGTCGGTTTGAAAGTAGTCGGGCTTCAGCACGCGACAGATCTCATCGACCTTCATCTGCAGCGGGTGCTGTGCGACCGCGATGCGCAGAATACCCGGCGGCGCAAGTGCCGCGAGCTGCGCGGCCTGCCCCGGCGTCACCTGCCTCGGACTCGGGGCGAACACGAAGCCGATGGCGTCCACTTGGGCTGTCGCTGCAGCAGCCACGGCATCGGCACTCGTGATGCCGCAGATCTTGATGAACATGGCGGGGAGTTTAGCCATTTAGCGCGACACTGTCCGCGCTGCGCCAAGCATTTCCGCGAGGAGCCCGACCGCATCCTCACGCCCCATGAGCGCCGTGCCGATCAAAGCCAGACGGTAACCGAGATTGCGCACCCTTCGCGCATCGGCCGGCGTTGCGACGCCGCTCTCGGCGACCGCAGGAACGCCCGGCGGCAACCGGGGAGCGAGTTCCTCGAAGCGCTTCGCCACGACCCGGAGGCTCGTGAGGTCGCGGCAATTGATGCCGACGAGCACGCTCCCGCGCGGCCGACCGCCGGCGAGCAGCTCTCCGGCGAGATCGAGATCGCGGTTATCGAATGCCTCCAGCAACACGAACAGGCCATGCTCGTAGGCAGCCTCGAGCATCTGCGCGAGCCGTTCGCGACGCAGCATACGGAGGATGAGCAGCACGCCGCCCGCACCGGCTGCGCGCGCCTCGAGCACCTGATAGGGATCGACGAGAAAATCCTTGCGCATCACCGGCACCCCGAAGGGCGCGAGCGTCGTGGCCGCCTCGCGCAGATGCTCGAGCGACCCGTCGAATCGCGAGGGTTCGGTGAGAACCGACACGGCCGCGGCCCCACCCCGGGCGTATGCCTCGATGCGACCCAGACGGTCATGGGCAGGATCCTGCAGCGCCCCTACGGCGGGCGATCGCAGCTTGATCTCGGCGATGATATCGAACCCCGACGGCGAAAGGCGTAGCGGCGGAGCGGCCGGCGTCGCGCGCGCGCGGCGCTCGAGCTCTGCGATCGGCTCGTGGCTTGCCGCCTCGGCGGAGCGGGCGGCGCTCGAGCGCGCCATTTCCGAGAGGAAGTCGGTCATGAGGCGCCCTTGCCTTGCGCGGAGAATTGCTCGAGCCGCCCGAGCCAGTCGCGGGCGCGGCCGCTGTCGAGAGCCTCCCCGGCGGCACGCACGCCCGCGGCCACCGAGGCGCTGCGCCCGGCAATGTGCAGCGCCAGCCCGCACTGGAGTACGAGCGCATCGCGATGCGGTCCGGCATCGTGTCCCGCGAACACGGCGCGCATGGCCGCGCAGTTCGCTGCCGCATCCCCGCCCTTGAGATCGTCCGACGTGCAGGGCCGCAACCCGAGCTCGGCCGGATCCAGGGTCCGTCGCGACACCGCACCCGGCGTCACTTCGAACGCGACGAATGGCCCGACGGGCGTGGCCTCATCCCAGCCGTTCGCCCCGTGCACGACCCACGCGCGCGCGATCGGCATGCCGGCCAGGGCATCCGCGATCAGGCGCGCGCTCGGCTCGTCGTAGGCACCGATCAGTCGGTAGCGCGGCGCCGCCGGGTTTGTGAGCGGTCCGAGCAAATTGAGCACGGTGCGCACGCCGAGAGCAGCCCGCACCGGCGCCAGCGCTTTCATCGCCGGATGAAAATAGGGTGCGAACAGGAACGTGAATCCGGTGCTCGCGAAGCATTGCGCGGCGCGGTGCTCATCGAGCGGCAGTGCGAGGCCGAGCCGCTCGATGAGATCCGCGCTTCCGCTCTGGCTGGTCACCGAGCGGTTGCCGTGCTTGACGACCGGCAAGCCGCACGCTGCGGCTAGCAGGGCCGCGCCGGTGGACAAATTCAAGCTACCGGAGAAATCTCCGCCCGTGCCCACGATGTCGATGGCGTCGAGATCGGTCGGAAGCGCCGGCTTGCGCGCCAGCGCGCGCATCGTGCCGGCGAAACCGCGCAGCTCCTCGGCGACGACGCCTTTCGCGCGCACGGCCGCGAGCAGCGCGCCGGCGAGTGCCGGCGCAAGATCCACTGCGGTGAGCTGCTCGAGCAACCGGCCCGCTTCGGCCTCGTTCAAGGCGTGGCCGTTCAAGAGCCGCTCGAGGGTTTGGTGCGGCGTGCGCATGCGGCGCTCAGAGCCTCAGAAAGTTCGCCATGAGATTCGGACCCTCGGGCGTGAGGACGCTTTCGGGGTGAAATTGCACGCCCTCGATCGGCAGAGAGCGATGGCGCACGCCCATGATCTCGCCCTCGGGCGTGCTCGCCGTAACCTCGAGCACCGCGGGAATGCTCGCAGGCTCAGCGATCAGCGAATGATAACGACCGGCGCTGAACTCCTGCGGCAAGCCGCTGTAAAGACCCTTGCCGTCATGGCGCACCGGCGACACCTTGCCGTGCATGAGGCGCGCGGCGCGCACCACGTTGCCGCCAAACACCTCCACCAGCGACTGATGGCCGAGGCATACGCCGAACACGGGGATGCGCTCTGCAAAAGCCCGAATCATCGCCATCGACACGCCGGCGTCGCGCGGGGTTCCGGGGCCTGGCGAGACCACGAGATGCGAATGCGTCCCGGCGAGCGCGGCCTCCACCGTGATGGCATCGTTGCGGTGTACGTCGACCTCCGCACCGAGGACCAGAAATGCCTGCACCAGGTTGTAAGTGAAGGAGTCGTAGTTGTCGATCAGCAAGATGCGGGGCCGAGCGCTCATAGGCCCTCCGCCGCGATGTCGAGCGCTCGGCGCAGCACCGCGCTCTTCGCCAGGACTTCCTCGTACTCGGCGCGGGGCGAGCTGTCGGCGACGATGCCTCCGCCTGCCTGATAGCTGTACTGGTCGCCGCTGAATACGAGAGTGCGGATGGTGATCGCCTGATCCATGTCGCCCTGCCGGCCGAAATAGCCCACCGTGCCGCCATACAACTGCCGCCCCACGGGCTCGAGCTCGTCGATGATCTGCATGGCGCGCACCTTCGGCGCGCCGACCAGAGTGCCCGCCGGGAAGGTGGCCGCGAATAGATCGAAAACATCGTGCTGCTGCGCCATCTCGCCGTGCACACCGCTCACGATATGCATGATGTGGCTGTAGCGTTCGATGACGCGGTAGGGATCGACGCGCACGGACCCGGCCGTCGCCACACGACCGAGATCGTTGCGCGCCAAGTCCACCAGCATGACGTGCTCGGAGTTTTCCTTGGGATCCGCGAGCAAATCGCGCTCGAGTTCGAGATCCCGGTCGGGATCGCCGCCGCGGGGCCGCGAGCCCGCGATGGGGCGAAGCTGCGCGTGTCCGCCGTGGGACTTCACCAACGCCTCGGGCGAAGAACCCACGACCGTGATGTCGCCGAGCTCGCAGAAAAACATATAAGGAGAGGGATTGAGCAGGCGCAGCGCGCGATAGACCTCGAAGGGCGCGAGCGAGTGTCGTCCTTCGAAGCGCGAGGCGAGCACCAGCTGATACACGTCGCCGGAAGCGATGTAGGCTTGCGCGCGCCTCACGAGGGTCGCGTGATCGCTTTCCGAAAGTGAGGGTGTCGCAGGCGAGAATCTCCCCGGTGCGAGCAGCGCCGGGACGGCGCCGCGCAGCGCGCGCATGATCTCCCGCCGCAGCGATTGCCGCTCGGACTCGGGACCGTCATGCAGGAGCGCGGCGCTCCGCGTCAGATGATCAAACACCAAGAGCGAGCACGGCGCGACGTAATGCGCGTGCGGAGTGACGGTCGCCTCCAGACTTCGCCCGGGCAGGTGCTCGAAATAGCGCACGGCATCGTAGGCGGTGTAGCCAACCAGGCCGCCCGACAGGGGCACGCCTGGGATCTGCGGCTGCGGCTGCGGCGCCCGTGCGAGCGCCGCCCGCAACGCGTTCAAGAGCTCGAGCCGCGTACGCGGCCGTGGCGCGCGTTCGTGGCCGATGCAAAGGCCGTGCGCATCGAGCTTGACCTCCAGGCACTCGCCGAAACCGATGAACGAATACCGGGCCAGGCGCTCGCCGCCCTCGACGCTCTCCAGCAAGAAGCGCGGGCGAAACGGCGCGAGCTTCAGATACGCCGAGACGGGCGTGTCCAGATCCGCGGCTATGTCGAAAGGCGCTTTCATCACGACAGCCCACCTCGGCCAAGCAAAAAAAAACCCATCACCGTCTTGCAGGGCGGGGATGGGTTCTCTGGTATATCGACTAGAAAGACTTACGCGGCCAGTGCCCTCTCCCGTGAGGAAGCTCGCCACCAACCGGCATGCACAGTGCCTGCGTACAACATTCGTGGGCAGTATCGCCGCGGCGAGCGGGCGTCGTCAAGCATGAGGCGCGCATCGCGCGATCCGGTGCGGTGGCTAGGAGCCCGTCAGCAGGCTCTTCTTGAGCTTTCGGGTGAGCTCGGCGAAGCGCGGCGTGAGGCCGACGTCCTCGTACACCGGGTCGCCCTGGTCATCGCGCGAGATGATCTTCGGGCCGGCCTCGTAGGGCATCGCAGCGACGATTTCCTCGAGCGCGGCGTGCAACAAGTCCGTGACCAGCTCCTCCACGGTGCGGCCGGGGAACAGCTCGCAGAGCGCGTGCAGGCGCGCCGCGTCCTCGAGCGGCAGGCGCATGGCGTATTCTCGGGCCGTGCGCACCGGCGGCGGGGCTTTTTTCCAGTGATCGAGCAGGGCCTTGAATTTCACGATTACTCCGCCATACGGGACTTGAGTGCGAAGGACTGACGCGACAATTATAAGCCGGAGACCCCATCTGCCTGTGACTGATGAAGCCGTGCCGGTGAGGAGCGCTTGGCCCCTCGTCCGATAGCCCACTCCGACGCGGAGCGAAACGGGAGCAGCGCGACCTGGAGGCGCGGGCTCGCCGGCCTGGTCGAGTACAGCCGGCGTGCGCTCATGCTGGTGTGGACCACCAATCGAGCGCTCTCCATCGCCCTGGCGCTACTCACCGTGGTCGCCGGCATCTTGCCCGCGGGCGTCGCCTGGATCGGGGCACAAATCGTCGACGCCGTGATCCATGCGGCGGATCTGCACCGGCGCACCGGTGCCGTAGCGCTGCGCCCGGTTATGATCCTGGTGGCGTGCGAGGCCGTGCTGGTCGCGGCGACCGCATTCGCGCAGCGCGGACTGTCGCTCGTGCAGTCGCTTCTGCGCGCGCAGCTCGGACAGCGCGTCAACGTCATGATCCTCGAGAAGGCCTTGACCCTCGACATCGTGCAGTTCGAGGATTCCGAGTTCTACGACAAGCTTACGCGCGCGCGCCGCGAGGCTTCCAGCCGCCCCCTGAGCCTGGTCATGCGCACGTTCGGGCTGCTGCAGAATGCGGTTTCACTGGCGTCGTTCGGCGGGCTGCTGGTGCGCTTCTCACCCTGGGCCGTCGTGCTCTTGGTGCTCGCGGGATTGCCCGCCTTTCTCGCCGAGGCGAAATTCTCGGGCGAGGCGTTTCGTTTGTTCCGCTGGCGCGCCCCCGAGTCGCGCATGCAGATCTATCTCGAATCGGTTCTGGCGCGCGACGAGAACGCCAAGGAGGTCAAGCTGTTCCAGCTCGGCCCTCGATTCCTGGGCCGCTATCGCGACATCTTTACGCGGCTCTACAAGGAGGATCGCGACCTCACGGTGCGCCGCGACACCTGGGGCGCCGGCCTCGGCCTTTTGGGCACGGGCGCGCTGTATGGCGGTTATGCCTGGATTGCCACAGAGACCGTGCTCGGCGCCATGACCGTCGGACAGATGACCATGTACCTGATGCTGCTGCGACAGGGACAAGCCGCCGTGAGCGCGGCCCTCACGGCCATCAGCGGGCTGTACGAGGACAATCTGTACCTGTCGAACTTGTTCGAGTACCTGGAGCAGCCGGTGGGAAGCACGACGGGGTCGCTGACCGCGGGACCTCAGCCCGGCGACGGCATTAGATTCGAGGGCGTCGACTTCGTGTATCCCGGAGCGACGCAGCCGGCCCTCGCGCAGATCGACCTGCACGTGCGGCCCGGCGAGAGCCTCGCGCTCGTCGGCGAGAACGGCTCGGGGAAGACCACGTTGATCAAGCTGCTCACCCGACTGTACCAGCCTACCCGCGGCCGCATCCTGCTCGACGGGCTCGACCTGCGCGAGTGGGACGAAACAGTCCTGCGCCAGCGTATCGGCGTGATCTTCCAGGATTTCGCCCGATACCAGATGCTGGTGGGCGAGAACATCGGCGCGGGCGACGTGCGGGCCTTCGATGACGAGGGGCGCTGGCGCAGTGCCGCGATGCAGGGCCTCGCCGCAGAATTCGTCGAGGCGCTACCGTCCGGCTACCGCACTCAGCTCGGCAAATGGTTCAAGGACGGCCGTGAGCTCTCCGGCGGCCAGTGGCAGAAGATCGCGCTCGCGCGCGCCTTCATGCGCAGCGAGGCGGACATCCTGGTGCTTGACGAGCCGACTGCGGCGATCGACGCGGCGGCGGAGGCCGAGGTGTTCGAGCACTTTCGCGAGCTCACCCGCAACCGCATCGCGATCGTGATCTCGCATCGTTTCTCGACGGTGCGCATGGCCGATCAGATTCTGGTGCTGGAAGAAGGGCGCATCGTCGAGCGCGGCAGCCACGATTCGTTGATCGCCGAAGACGGTCGCTACGCGAAGCTTTTCACCCTGCAAGCGCGCGGGTATCGTTGACGGCATATGCCATCGTTCGACGTAGTCTCCGAAATCGACACTCACGAGCTTACCAACGCCGTCGACCAGGCGAGCCGCGAGCTCGCGCAGCGCTTTGACTTCAAGGAGACCGGGGCCTGCTTCGAGCTCCAGGAGCTCACCGTCACCATGAGCGCACCGGCCGAGTTCCAGCTGAAGCAGATGCTCGAGATACTGAAGCTCAAGGTCGCCAAGCGGGGCATCGACGTCGCGTGCCTGGAAGTGAAGGATCCTGTGGTAAATCTCGCGACCGCCAAGCAGGACGTCATCCTGAGGCACGGGATCGATCAGGAAACGGGCAAGAAGGTGACGCGATTGCTCAAGGACTCCAAGCTCAAGGTGCAAGCGCAGATTCAGGGCGAGAAGGTGCGCGTCACCGGCAAGAAGCGCGACGACCTGCAGGAGGCGATCGCTCTCTTGCGCAAGGGCTCGTTCGAGGTGCCGCTGCAATACAATAATTTCCGGGATTAGCGGCGCCCTGCGGCGCCACCCTGGGAGTGCCGTGCGCGGTGAGCCGTAACTGCGCGATTGCGGCGGATTCGTCGCTTGACGGCCCTCGCGCGGGGGGAGCTAGATACAGCTGAAGGAAAACTGCTCCCGCACAAGGTGATCCCGGATGGTAGAGGGAACCACCAGGGCCCGGCCGATGAGCCGATCATCCGATTCGCTCTTGCGTCGCCCCATTCAACGGCTCGCCGAGCTCTGCCCGCGTTGCCCCGCGCGGCTGGAGCAATTTTCATTTCGTCACTTCGCTCGCCGTCGCCCGGAGCGATCGGGGTGGCCGCGGCAACGGCCCTATTCGACCAAATCTCTAGTCGATCAATGCGCAGCCGCCGCCGGCACGTCCCCGTGCGGCGGTGCGTGGCTCATGCCATTGGAGTGCACGACAGTTCCATCGAGCTTCACGATGATGGCGTCGATGTCGTCCAGCTTGTTGTAGATCTCGAGCGCCTTGTCGGGCCCGAGCACGAACGCGGTCTTGGACAGCCCATCGGTGCGCGTCGCGTAGGGCCCGATGACGGTCGCGCTGCGCACCTTGCTCGCCGAGTGGCCGGTGTGGGGATCGATGATGTGATGGTAGCGCACGCCGCCCTCGTCGAAGAACCGCTCGTAGTCGCCGGATGTCGAGATGGCCGCATTGACCAGCGGAATGCGCGCGATGACGTTGCCCTCACCCTTCATGGGGTCGCGTATACCCACGATCCAGGGCTTGCCGAACCGATCGCCGATGATGCGACTGTCGCCGCCCGCGCTCACGAAGGCGCGAGTGAAGCCGAGACCCTGGAGCACCTCGATACCGCGGTCCACGGAATAGCCCTTGGCGATGCCTCCGAGATCGATACGTACCCCTTTTTGCGTGAACCGCACCGTCTGGTCGACGGGGTCGAGGATCACGTGCCGGTAATTGACGGCGGGCAACGCGCTCGCGATCTGCGCTTCGTCGGGCCGCACGTGCTTGCGGAAGTCGTACATGTAGCCGACGCTCGCATAAGTGATGTCGAACGCGCCATCCGTGATCTCCGAGTATTGGCGCGCGGTGGTGAGGAGGTCGAACAGCTCCTTGCTGATGTGCATGGGCCCGTCGGCCGCTTTGTCGTTGACCTGAGACACCTCGCTGGTCGGCTTGTAAGTGCTCATGGTCTCATCGATGTGCCGCATCTCGTCGAGCACCGCGTCGATACCATGCTCGCCCTGTGCGCGATCGTCGGCCCAAAGCTCCACCGTGATGCGCGTGCCCATGATGCCGTCGGTGACGCGACGCACCCATTCGGCGTGCGCGGGCAGCGCGGCACACCACATCGCGGCGGCGCACGCAGTGAACTTCAGGAAGTTTTTCATGGCGGGTAGCCTAGCGGTTTCGCGCGCCGATGGGTACGGCGCTCAGCGCGCCACGCGCCCGCGCCCGCGCCGCCGCCACTGCAGCACCACCAGGGCGCTACCGACCATGCCGCCCAGGTGCGCGAAGTGCGCGATGCCGGACAGAGTGCCGGTGACGCCGAACAGGAACTCGGCCCCCGCGTACAGCGTGGCGAACAGCCAGGCCGGCATGGGGATCGGCGGGATCAGTGGGATGACCTTGCGATGAGGGAACATCATCGCGTAGGCGAACAACAGCCCGAACACGCCGCCCGAGGCACCCAGCGCCGGCGCGGACGGCGCGCCAAGCAGCGGAGGCACGAGGAGCTGCGCGACGGCGGCCGTGATCACCGAAGCGAAATAGCACGCGAGCAACCGCCAGGGACCCGCGTAGCGCTCGATCTCTGCGCCGAACATGTACACGCCGAGCATGTTGAAGCCGATGTGCGCCAGGTTGCGCGGGTCGTGCAGAAACGCGTAGGTAACGATCTGCCAGAAATGAAAGTAAGATTGGCCATCGGCATCGGGCTTGAGCGGCCACAGCGCGAAGAGCATCGTGACCGGTCCGTCAGGAGGTCCCTCGACGAGATACACCGCGACGTTGGCGGCGATGATGAGCATGACGGCGGAGATTTTCATGACGGAACGAACATTCTAGCGCCATGCGGACGTTATTCCTCGATTACGAGACGGTTTCCAACGGCGACCTCGACACCTCGCGCCTCGAGCAAGCGGCGCCGGACATCCGCTTTTATCCGTTGACCGCCGATAAAGAGATTATGGAGCGCATCTCGGATGCGCGGATCGTACTCCTCAACAAGATCATGCTCACGCGCGAGCGTCTCGAGGCGGCGCAAAAACTCCAGCTGATCGCGCTCGCCGGCACGGGCACGGACAGCGTCGATCTCGCCGCCGCAGCAGAGCGCGGAATCGCCGTGTGTAACGTGCGCGGCTATTGCACGGTTTCGGTGGTTCAGCATGCGTGGGCGATGATCTTGAGCCTAACCCAGCACCTCTCGCAGTACACGCGGCTCGCGACCGACGGCTCCTGGGTCCAGAACGAAAAGTACGCCGTGCTCGCACATCCTATCCGGGAGCTGTCGGGTCGCGTGCTTGGCATCGTGGGATGGGGCACGCTTGGCCGCGGGGTTGCGGCGGTCGGCGAGGCGTTCGGCATGCGCACCCTCGTCTGCAACCGGCCCGGCACGCCGTCCGAGCCGGGTCGGGTGACCTTGGATGAGCTGCTCGCAACCGCCGACATCGTGTCCTTACACTGCCCCTCGACGCCGGCGACGCGCGGGCTCATCGGCACCCGCGAGCTTGCGCTCATGAAGCCGGATGCGTTGCTCATCAACACCGCGCGCGGCGCGCTGGTTGACGGTGCGGCCCTGGCGCGGGCGCTCTCCGAGGGAAGGCTGGCCGGCGCCGGAATCGACGTGTTGCCTCAGGAACCACCCACCGACGGCGATCCCTTGCTCGATCCCGGCATTCCCAATCTGATCCTCACGCCCCACATCGCCTGGGCGGCCCGCGAGGCCCGCCAACGCTGCATCGACGACATGGCCGAGAACATCGCGGATTTTCTGCGAGGTGGGCGGCGCGGGCGGGTGATCTGACCGCCCGTCCGCGCTATATGGCACCCCGGCCCGCTATCGCCCCGCGGCTCGCTATCGCAGCAGGTGCGCTCTCAGCCTCGCGCTTCGCGCTTGGCTTTTTTCGCGGCGCGCTTCTCTTCCAGCGTCTTGGTGGGCTTCTTCTTGCCCTCTTTCTTTCGATCCATGCCCTTGCCCATCGCGTGCTCCTCCTGTTGATTCGACGTCACCCCGAAACTTCAAGGCCGCGCGCGCCTGCGGAATTTGCGGTTGCCGTTGCCGCGTGCGGCGCCCGGAACCGGCTTCACTCCTCGCACCGGCTTCATCCCTCGTACCGACCCTTCGTCCGCGCGAAAAGTTTCCGCTCCCTTGAGTAGCAGCGGCGATTCCCCTTGCCCAAGGCTCGCGAGCGCCGCAGCGATATCGATGAGCGGCATCCCCGTCTCGGTTTCCAGCTCGCGTAGGATGGGACGAAATTCCGCCGCCCTCCCCTTGGCGACGGTGTCGGAGATGCGCACTTTGAACTTCGCGATGCGCGAAGCATTGACGGCATCGACGCTGGGAAGATCCATCGGCTCTATCTTCTGACGGGTCGCCCGCTCGATCGCCTTGAGCAGCGAGCGCTCGCGCGGCGCGATGAACAGGATCGCCTCGCCGCTGCGGCCGGCCCGGCCCGTGCGGCCGATGCGATGTACATATGATTCGCCGTCGTACGGCGCGTCGTAATTGACCACATGGCTGATGCGCTCGACGTCGAGACCGCGAGCCGCCACGTCGGTGGCGACCACGATGTCGATATCGCCGGCGCGCAGCCGTGCGACGGTGCGCTCACGCTGCGCTTGCGGAATGTCGCCGTTGAGCGCCGCCGCCGAGAAACCGCGCGCCTCCAGCTTCTCCGCGAGCTCCACGGTGGATTGCTTGGTGCGCGTGAAGACGAGCATGCCGTCGAAGGTCTCGGTCTCCAGAATCCGCGTGAGCGCGTCGAGCTTGTGCAGTCCACTCACGATCCAGAAGCGCTGCTGGATGCGGGACGAAGTGCCGGGCTTCGCTCTGATGGTCACCTCGACGGGCGCGCGCAGATGCCGCTGAGCGATGCGGCGGATGGGCGGCGCCAGCGTTGCGGAGAAGAGCGCCACCTGTCTGTTCCGCGGCGTCTGCTCGAGGATCGACTCCACTGCCTCGATGAATCCCATCTGCAGCATCTCGTCGGCCTCATCGAGCACCAGCATCGTGAGCTTCGAAAGATTCAGGGTTCCCCTGTTCATGTGATCGATGATCCGCCCGGGCGTGCCCACCACGACGTGCACACCGCGCCGCAGGGCATTGAGCTGCGGTTGATAGCTCTGTCCGCCGTAGATGGGCAGCACGTGGAAACCCGGAAGGTGCGCGGCGTAGCGCTGAAACGCCTCCGCCACCTGCAGCGCGAGCTCGCGGGTCGGCACGAGCACGAGCACTTGGGGATCGCGCCCGGCAAGGTCCAGGCGCGACAGCGCCGGCAATGCGAAGGCCGCCGTCTTCCCGGTGCCGGTCTGTGCCTGGCCCAGCATGTCGGCGCCCGAGAGCAACACCGGAATCGTGGCGGTCTGAATCGGCGAGGGCGATTCGTAGCCGACCTCCTCGACCGCGCGAAGCACCGCCTCGGACAGCGCCAATTCGCGAAAGCTCGGGAAGCTCGCGGTATCGTCCGCGTGCACTTCAGTCATGAGATACCTCCGAGTGGCGCGCCGTCGGCGGACCGCCCTGTCGGCCACGCGCAAGTCTAGCGGTTTGGCCGGGTATTGCTACCATGCGCGTCCGGACAATGAGGCGCAACGCCTGGGATAGTCACCATGGGACGCATATTCGAGGTCAGAAAGCACGCGATGTTCGCGCGCTGGAACCGGATGGCCAAGCAATTCACGCGAGTGGCCAAGGACATCACCATCGCCGTGCACTCGGGGGGGCCGGACCCCGCTTCGAACCCGACCCTGCGACGCGTCCTGCAGAACGCGCGCGCGGTCAACATGCCCAAGGATAAGACAGAAGCGGCGATTCGCCGCGCCATGGGCAAGGAGGCGGCCAACTATCAGGAGATCCTTTACGAAGGCTACGCTCCGCACGGCGTCGCGCTCCTGGTCGAGTGCGCCACCGACAACCCCACCCGCACCGTCGGCAACGTGCGCAACCTCTTCACCCGCAACGCGGGGAACCTCGGCACCACCGGAAGCGTCAGCTTCCTATTCAAAAAAATGGGCGTGTTTCGACTCGATCCCTCGACCGTCAAGGACCAGGACGAGCTGGAGCTCGACCTCATCGATTATGGGCTCGAGGAGATGGGCGAGAGCACGGGCGAGAAGGGCGAGCCGCAGCTCGTGATCCGCTGTGCCTTCGGCGATTTCGGGAAGCTCCAGGAGGCACTCGAGACACGCCGCATCACCCCCCTCTCCGCGGAGCACGAGTACATTTGTTCCGTGCCGACGGAGCTGCCCGAGAATGAGGCCGCGGACGTGCTGGCCCTTATCGACAAGCTCGAGCAGGACGAGGACGTGCAGAAGGTATTCCACACCCTCGCTTGAGCTTGCCCTCGGGCGCCCGAAAGCGCCCGGCCCGGGAGGTGCCGGACCACTCCTTACGTTCCTTCATCCTGTCATCCCCTAGACAGCTGCGGCGTTCTATTGCCTGGGAGCAAATTTCTAGGAGAGGGTCCATGAAGCGCTTATTTACCTTATTGATTCCACTGAGTTTTCTAGCCATGGCGGGATGCGTGGTGGCGCCTTATGGGCGGCCCTATTACTACGGTCCGCGAGTCGCGGTCGTCGCCCCGGCCCCCGTGGTCGTGGTCCGGCCTTGAGGCCTTAGGTGAGCAGCGGAGTGGGTGCGGCCGGCACAGCCGGCCGCTCTATACTTCCCCTGCATGCCAAGCCCGCCAGCCAAGCCTAACCGCGCCTTCCGCCTGATCAACGTATTCACCCACGAAGGGGGGCCGCTGACGGGCAATCCCCTGTGCGTGTTCGAGGACGGCTCCGGCCTCGACTCTCCGACCATGCAAGCGCTGGCGCGCCAATTCAACTTATCCGAGACTACCTTCATCCTGCCCTCGTCGCGCGGCGAGGCGGCCGTGCGTATTTTCACGCCGAGCTACGAGATGCCTTTCGCCGGCCATCCGACGCTCGGGACCGCTCACGTCTGTCGAGCACTCGGGCTGGGCGGCGATGCGTTGCGTTTGGACCTCAAGGCGGGCCTCATCGAGGTCACGGCCGAGAACGATCGCTGGACGCTCACGGCGCCGAGCTCCACGTTTCGTGAACTGGACGCCCCGCGTGCGGTGCTGGCGGCAGCCCTCGGGCTCACTGAATCGGACTTAGGCGAGCGCCCGCTCTGGCTCAAGGCGGGCAAGGAGCAACTCATCGTGCCCTTGCGCTCGCTCGATGCCGTGAGGCGGGCCTCGCCCCGGCCCGAGGACTTCGCCGCGATTCGCAGCGAGGACGGCATCGGCATGGCTTACATATTCGCCGAGCGCGGCAAGAACGCGACGCTCGCGCGCTTCTTCTTTCCCAGTGGCGCGGCGATGCTCGAGGATCCGGCCACCGGCTCCGCGACCGCCAATTTCGGCGGCTGGTGGCTCGCGATGAATCGGCCGCTGCCCGCAAGGATCGAGATCGCGCAGGGCGAGCAGGTCGCACGCCCCTCGTCGCTGTACCTCGAGGTCACCGAGGAGCGCCGCGTCCGCGTGGGGGGTGACGTGATCGAGATCGGCAGGGGTACGGTGTCGTTCTAGCCGAGCGGGTTGGCAGCGGATGCAGCCGCCGCCGGAACGAGACCGTGGTTGATGATGCGGTAGGCCCAGTGCAGCACCGGGGCCAGACGCGGCGACACCATGGTGAGGGCTCGCTGATAGTCGGCCCATCGCGCCTCGTGGTGCTCGGGAACTCCGAGCTCCGGGCTGACCGGAAGGATGATGTGGGTCTCCTTACTACGCGCGATGTAATACCGGGAAATCTTGCCCTTGTTGTAGGGACCGGTGTCCATGAACACGAGACCCCAGTCGAACGAAATGTCGTCGAGGTTGGTCTCCTCTCGCACCTCGCGAATCGCCGCATCGATCGGCTCCTCGCCCGATTCGACCAGTCCCTTCGGGAAGTCCCAGTTCCGATATGCGCGCAGCAGCAAGAACTTCAGCTTGCGCTGGACCACGCTCACGATCACCACGCCGGCGGACAATCTCTTGTTCGATGGGGCTGCCTGCATACTCCGTACGCTCGGAAATCCGATGAGGCCATTGTACTCCTCGCGCGGCCCCGGATAAGCGGCAGAACCGGCCGACAGCTGTCAGGCTGCGGCCGACAACGGCGAGCGGATCAGGTAGTCGAACGCGCTCAACGAGGCTTTCGCTCCTTCACCCATGGCGATTACGATCTGCTTGTAGGGCACGACGGTGCAGTCACCGGCGGCGAACACGCCGGGCACGGAGGTTTCACCGCGCGCGTTGACCTCGATCTCGCCGCGAGCCGAAAGCTTGACCACGCCCTTCAACCAGTCCGTGTTCGGCACGAGACCGATCTGCACGAACACCCCCGCGAGCTCGAGCGAGTGCATCGTGCCGTCACGGCGGTCCTTGTAGTCGAGGCCGGTGACGCGCGCGCCGTCGCCCGTTATCCGTGAAGTCTGCGCACTCGTGAGCACCGCAACGTTCGGCAGACTCGCGAGTTTGCGCTTGAGCACGGCATCGGCGCGCAGCTCCTGCTCGTACTCGATCAAGGTCACGTGGCTCGTGAGACCCGCCAGGTCGATGGCCGCCTCGACGCCGGAGTTGCCGCCGCCGATCACCGCAACGCGCTTGCCCTTGTACAGCGGTCCGTCGCAATGCGGACAATAGGCGACGCCGCGGTTGCGATATTCGCGCTCGCCGGGGACGTTGATCTCGCGCCAGCGCGCGCCGGTCGCGATCACCACTGACTTCGCCTGAAGCACGGCGCCGCTCGCAAGCTCCAGACCGATCAACTCTCCAGGAATCAGGGCCGCCGCGCGCTGCAGGTTCATCACGTCGACCTCGTAGGCACCGACGTGCTGATCGAGGCCCGCGGCGAGCTTGTGGCCCTCGGTTTCCTTCACGGAAATGAAGTTCTCGATGCCGACCGTGTCGAGGAGCTGTCCACCCAGACGCTCTGCCGCGATCCCCGTGCGTATGCCCTTGCGCGCCGCGTATACGGCAGCGGCGGCACCGGCGGGCCCACCACCCACGACCAGGACATCGTAGGGTGCGCGGCCGTCCAGACGCTCCGCCTCTCGACGCGGGGCATCGATATCCAGCTTCGCGACGATCTCCGCGAGCAGCATGCGACCCTGGCCGAACGGCTCGCCATTGAGAAAGATGCAGGGAACGGCCATTACGCCCCGCTTCTCGACGTCGGCCTGAAACAGCGCGCCGTCGATCATGGTGTGACGCACCAGCGGATTCGTCACCGCCATGAGATTGAGCGCCTGGACCACATCCGGGCAGCTCTGGCAGCTGAGCGAAACGAACGTCTCGAAACGCAGCTCCCCCTCGAGCAGGCGCACCTGATCGAGTGTCTTGGGATCCGCCTTCGGAGGGTGCCCACCGACCTGCAAAAGCGCGAGCACGAGCGATGTGAACTCGTGACCCAGGGGTACGCCGGCGAAGCGCACACGAGCCTCCTCACCCCTGCGGCGCAGCGCGAAGGAAGGCTTGATTTCGGCGTCGTCGCGCCGGACCTCGAGCGTCACCAGCGGCGAGAGAGCCTCGATGTCTTGCAACAGCTCGAGCATCTCCCGCGATCCGTCGCTCTCGTCGAGCGAGGCCAGGATTTCCACCGGCTGCTGCAGCCGCTCCAGGTATCCCTGCAACTGCGTCTTGAGGCCGTCATCGAGCATGATCAGATCTTCCCCACGAGGTCGAGGGAGGGTAACAGTGTCTTTGCGCCCGGAGTCCACTTCGCAGGACACACCTCACCGGGGTGAGCAGCGACGTACTGAGCGGCCTGGACCTTGCGCAGCAGCTCCTTGGCGTCGCGGCCGATGCCGTTGTCGTTGATCTCGATGATTTTGATCTTGCCCGACGGATCGATGACGAAGGTTCCACGGTACGCGAGGCCTTCCTCCTCTATCAGTACGCCGAAGTTGCGCGCGAGAGCGTGCGTGGGGTCGCCGATCAGCGGGTACTGCACCGTGCCGATGGTGTCCGACGTGTCGTGCCACGCCTTGTGGGTAAAATGCGTGTCGGTGGAAATCCCGTAGATCTCGACGCCGAGTTTCTTGAATGCGGCATAGTGCTCCGCGAGGTCGCCCAGCTCGGTCGGACACACGAACGTGAAGTCCGCGGGGTAGAACACGAACACGGACCATTTGCCCTTCAGGTCCTCGTTCGTGATCTGCACGAACTCGCCCTGATGGTAAGCGGTAGCCTTGAATGGCTTGATTTCAGTATTGATCAGCGACATGAGAATTTCCTCTGGTTAATCATCGATGCGACCACAATGCCTTCACATCAGAGATTAGTAAAATTGATTAAATGGATACATTTGATAGACTCTGTCTATAGCGATGGATGGGTGCGAACGGATGAACCTCAAGGACCTCAAGTATCTGGTTGCGTTGGCCGATACCGGCCATTTCGGCCGCGCGGCACAGCGCACCTTCGTGAGCCAGCCGACGCTGTCGGCACAGCTCAAGAAGCTCGAGGAGTATCTCGGCGTGAAGCTGGTCGAGCGCCATCCGAAGAACGTGCAGCTCACGGAGGTCGGCAAGGAGATCGTGGCACGAGCGCGGCACATGCTGAGCGAGGGCGACGAGATTCTCGCGCTGGCGCGCAACAACGCCGACCCTCTATCGGGCAAGCTGAAGGTCGCGCTCATTCCGACCATAGGTCCGTATTTGTTGCCGCGCATCATGCAAAAGCTCCGCAAGGCTCTGCCGCACTTGGGTCTCATGCTCTACGAGCACCAAACCGAGGAGCTGCTGAAGCGGCTCAAGGACGGTGAGATCGACCTCGGGATCCTCGCCCTGCCCGTGGACCCGGACGGACTGGAGTCGCGGCGGTTGTATCGCGAAGAGTTCACGGTCGCGCTGCCGAGCGACAATCCCCTCGCCCAGAAGCCCTTCATCAAGACCACCGATCTGAAGGGCCAAACGCTGCTTCTGCTGGAAGATGGGCATTGCTTGCGCGATCAAGCGCTCGAGGTGTGCAGTCGCATCGACATTCGCGAGGCCGAGGACTTTCGCGCCACCAGCCTGGAGACCTTGCGGCACATGGTAGTGGCAGGCCTCGGCGTCACCCTGATGCCAGAGCTCGCGGTGGAATCTCCGTTCGGCTCGCAGCGCGGACTCGTCATCCGTCAGTTCGCCAAGCCGGCACCGGCGCGAACCGTCGGTGCGGTGTGGCGCAAGTCGACCACGCGCGGCGCCGCCATCGACGCCGTGTGCGACATCGTGGGTGGCGCGATGGCCGCGAAAAGCTGACCGACCACGACCAATGGCGCGATCCAAGAAGATCAGGCCGCCGCGACGTTCGCGTGCGGAGTACGGCGATGGTGTGGACTGGGCGTTTCACGCCACCAACTCCGCCGTATTCGAGGCCCTCGCACGGCAGCGGCACTGCGAGAGCTTGCGCGAGTTTTTCGGAACCGCCCTTCACCAGGAGCTGTCCGTTCTCGCCCGCGCCGCCCGCGAGGTGAAGACCTCGCGCGCGCCGCGCGTGCTGCTGATTCCCGGCATGATGGGCTCGCGCCTGTGCGAGGTGACCGCGTCGAAAAGCCGGCGCGGACGGCTGCTCTGGATCGATCCGGTATCGATCGCCGGCGGGCGGCTCAAGGATCTGGTCCTGCCGTCGCGCCGAACGATCCGTCCGCGGGGCGTGCTCCTGTCCTCCTACGCACGACTGAAGCTGCGGCTCGCGGTCGAGGGATTCGATGCGCGATTCTTCGCCTACGACTGGCGCCTCGGAATCGACGAGATCGGTGCGGCGCTTGCAGCGGCCATCGCGGCCGGCAAGCCCGCGGTGCTCGTCGCCCACAGCATGGGCGCTCTGGCCGCGCGCGTCGCAATGAAGCGCTTGCCGAAGCGCTTAGTGCGCCGTCTCATCATGCTGGGTGCCCCGAACCGCGGCTCCTTCGCGCCGGTGCTCGCGCTGCGCGGCACCTACCCGTTCGTGCAGAAACTCTCGCGCCTCGACCTCGAGCATTCGCCGGACTATCTGGCCTCGCAGGTGTTTTCAAGCTTCCCCGGTCTCTATCACATGCTGCCGCCGCAGCGTGACTCGAGCGTGGACCTCGATCTGCTCGATCCCGCGTCGTGGCCGAGCGACGGAGCGACGCCGCGTCCGGCGCTGCTCGCGCGCGTCGCCGAGGTGCGGGCAGGCATGGCCGAGCCCGACGCGCGGATGCTGCAGATCGTGGGCGTCAACCGCCAGACCGTGGTGAGCGTACGCCGCACGAGCGCGGGTTTCGAATACGGATCCAATCCGCACGGCGATGGGACCGTGCCGCTCGCAATGACGCAAGTGCCCGGGCTCAAGACGTTCTATGCCGAGGAATCCCACGGCAATCTCGCGAGCAGCCCGCGCATCATCGATGCGATCGTCGATCTCATCCGTGCCGGCACCACCCGCGAGCTCGCGGGCCATTGCGCTCTGAAACCCGTCCGTGAGCGGCGCATCGACGATGCGCAGCTGCGCTCGGTCGAAGCCGCGAAGATCGACTGGCGCCGGCTCGACTCGGCGCAGCGCGAGGCGGTGATGGCGGACCTCGACGGGCCGGAAGAGGCCACCCCCGGGTCCGCCGCTGCCTCGCTCGCTTGAGATTGCCCCGCCGCGGCCCCGGCCGCCGCCCTGGCGCACCCGGATGGGCCCCGGTACCATCCCAGCGCCCCCACGCTCCCGAGGAGCGGCCAATGTGTCGACAATTACCCACATCTCGCCGCAAATGCGATGTGCTTCCCGTCGGCGGCCCGCTTTTTGCCGAATATTTCACATATCGCTGCGGCGACCCCGGGCACTATCACATTCCAAAGGATTGCCGGCCATGAACGCCCGAACTGTTCCCGCAGGTCAAGCGAAAGCCGTGGCCGCCGCGCCGCGCTTCGATGCCAAATTCATCGAGGAGCACAAGCTGATCGAGCGGTATCTTGAGGGCAAGCTGCCGCTCAGGGGCGCCGTCGATCTCGAGAACTGGTGCCGCGCGCACCCCGAGTATCTGGACAAACTCAATCTGTCGGAGCGCGCGCAGGCAAGCTTGAAGCTCCTGGAGGCGAGCGGCCACCCGGTCGATCTGCGCGAGCCGCAACAGCCCTGGTGGAAGTCGCCGTATCTGCTCATCGGTTTGGCCGCCGCGACGTTGCTGAGTCTCGCCGCAACCTGGCTTCTCGTCGGCAAGTACGACCGGCTGCGCGGCGAGCTCGAGGATGTGCAGCTGCGCGCCAAGCAGGGTCCCCTGGTGCAGCCGGCGGTGAGAACCGAACGGCATATCTCGCCGGATCACGCCCCGGGGCTCAACGCAGCCCGCATCGCCGTCAACACCGCCGCGCCGCAGCTCATGGACCTGTATCTCGACATGACCTATACGCAGAAGCTCAATCTGTTTCGCATCACCGTGGACAAGCAGGATCAGGGCCGGGCGCTGATTCTGAACAATTTGCTCAAGGATTCGAACAACGACTTGCGCATGACCTTCAACACCACGGGCCTTTCGGCGGGCATATACACGGTGCGCATCGAGGCGATTCCGCCGCGCGGCGATCCGATTCCGGATGGCTGGCTGCTCCTCGAGGTGCGCTAGCCGCGCGGAACTACTGCGCTTGGTCGCGCAGCGTGACGATGGGCGGCGTATTGACCACGCGCCGCGTCGCGAGCGTGCCGCTCACCCCCACGAGCACCGTGCCGCAGACGAGACCAAGCACCCATACCCACGGGTCGAAGCTGAACTCCAGTGAGAATAGGCGGCGCGCCAGCATCCATCCCACGGCGCTGGCACCGCACGCGGCGAGTGTCCCGGAAAGAAAACCGAGCGCGGAGAACTCCGCGGCGACGCCGCGGAGCACAGTGCCCCGGCTCGCTCCCAGCGTGCGCAGCATGGCGCTCTCGTAGCGGCGCTCGTCGGCCGTCGACTGCACCGCGGCGAGCAGCACCACAACCCCCGCCGCCAGGGTGAACAGGAACACGTACTGCACGGCAAGTGATGCTCGGTCCATGATCTCGCGAATCTGCTTGAGGATCGCGTCCACGTCGAACACGGAGATCGTGGGGAACTTGCGCACCAAATCGACGAGCGCCGGCCGCTGCTGCGGCGTCAAATAGATACTGGTCATGTAGGTGCCGGCCGCACCGTCCAGTAGCTTGGGCGGAAATACCAGAAAAAAGTTGGGCCGGAAGCTGTCCCAGCGCACCTTGCGGATGCTCGCGACGCGAGCGGTGAGACTTTCGCCCGCCACGTCGAAGCTCAGGGTGTCGCCGAGCTTCAGGCCCAGCGCTTCCTGATACTCCGACGAAATCGACACCAGCGGCTCGGCGGACTCGGCAGCGGTCCACCAGCGGCCGGCGATGAGCTGATTGTCCTCGGGAATCGCGGCGGACCAGGTGAGATTTTGCTCGCGCTCGACGAAACCCCGCGCGCGATCACCTTCGAGCTTGCGCGAGTCGGCGGGAGTCCCGTCGATGGCGGTCATGCGCGCGCGCACCATCGGATACAGTTGCGGCTGGCCGAAGCCGCGCGAGCTCAAGAACTCCTCGAGCGGCGCACGCTCGTCCGGGCGGATGTTGACGAGAAAGTTGTTCGGCACATCGCTCGGCAGGCTCCGCCGCCAATCGGTGAGCAGATCGCCGCGCACCACCGCGAGCAGGAGCAGCACCATGATGCCGAGGCCGAACGCAACGATCTGCAGAACGCTTCCGGTGCCGCGTCTCGATACGTTCGCAAGACCGTAGCGCCACGCAATGCCGACCCCGCCGCGTAGCCGCCCCGTGAGTCGCACCAGCCCGTAGCCGGCGGCGGCCAGCACCACCCCCACGCCGAGCACGCCGGCAAGAACGCCCACCACTAGCTCCGTGTCGCGCACCAGGCTCCACAGAATGGCAAAGAGCGCGCCGACCGCGAACGCGTACACCACGCCGAATCGCAGCGGGGGCGCGGTCATGGTCCGCCGCAGCACGCGTGCGGGCGGCGTGTTCTTCAAGTGCAGCAGCGCGGGCAAAGCGAATCCGACCAGCATCGCATTCACCGTCACGAGCGCGACCGCGATCGGCGCAAGCGATGCGCGCGGCAGGGTCATGCGGATCAGATCGCGCAGCAGCCAGGCGAGTCCCCACTGCGCGCCATACCCCAAGAGCGCGCCGGCCGCAACGGCGCAGAGCGCGAGGATGGTGAGCTCGATGACGGAGATCGCGAGCACGAAGCGCTGCGAGGCCCCCATGCATTTCATGAGCGCCACCGCATCGATGTGCCGGGCTGCGTAGCGGCGCGCGCCCATCGCCACCGCGACCGCGGCGAGCAGCACCGAGGCGAGGCTCGCCAGATTGAGGAAGCGGCCTGCCCGATCGATCGCCGAATTCAGCTGCCGGCTGGACTCATCCACCTCTCGCAGGCGCTCGCCGGCGCCCTTGTGCGCCTGCAGATAGTCGCGAAACTCCCCGACCGCCGCCGGTGGGCCCGCGAACAACGCCGCATAAGTCGCGCGGCTGCCGGGCTGAATGAGCTGTGTCGCGGCGACATCGTCGTAGTTCAAGAGCACCGCAGGAGCGAGGTTCACGAACCCCGTTCCCTGGTCGGGGCGGTAGTCCAGCACTTGCCCCACCTTGAAAGTCGCCGCGCCGACGCGGATCGATCCGCCGGTGCGGATGTCGAGCTGCGCCATGATGCGCGCGTCGACCCAAGCCTCGCCGTGGCCCGGTATCGACTCCGTAGTGCGGGCGGCGCCGAAAGGGCTGTCGGCGATGCGCACGTGACCGCGCAGGGGATAGCGAGCCGTCACGGCGTTGAGTGCCGCGAGCTGGCTCACCTCGCCGTTGAATATCGCCGTGGGGAACGTCAGGATCTGCGCCGTGGCGAGTCCGAGATCTCCAGCCTTCGCGAAATAGCTTGCGGGGAACGGTGTGGGCGCTTCAAGCCGTAGATCGGCGGCGAGCACTTCCGCGGCCTGCGCCCTGACGCCTTGCGAAATGCGGTTGGTGAAAAATCCGACCGCCGTGAGCGACAGCACGGCGACACACAAAGCGAGCAGCAGCACTGAGAGCTCACCGGACTTGAGGTCCCGCCAGAGATTGCGCAGCGCGAAACGCAGCACTTGCATCAGCTCACCGCCGCGGGGCCGACCGGCCCGGCACTCACCGTTCGCCCGGCGTCGAGCTCGAGCATGCGCGCGCAGCGCTGCGCCAGCGTGCGATCGTGCGTGACGAGCACGAGGGTGCTGCCGATGCTGCGATTGAGCTCGAACAAGAGATCCGTGATCCGCTGGCCGGTGTGCGTGTCGAGATTGCCGGTCGGCTCGTCGGCGAACAGCACGGCGGGCTGCGTCACGAAGGCGCGAGCAATCGCGACCCGTTGCTGCTCCCCGCCCGACAGCTGTTTAGGATAATGAGCGGCGCGCGCCGTCAGCCCGACCTGCTCGAGCGCGGCGGCGGCGGCGGCGCGGGCATCGCGGCGAGCACGCAGCTCGAGCGGCAACATGACGTTTTCCAGCGCGGTGAGCGCGGGGATCAAGTGAAAGGACTGAAAGACGAAGCCGACGTGCTGCCCGCGCACGCGCGCGCGGCCGTCCTCATCGAGCCGTGTCACCTCGACCCCCGCAATCAGCACCTCGCCCGAGGTGGGCGAGTCGAGCCCGGCCAGCAAGGCGAGGAGGGTGGATTTGCCGGCGCCGGACGCGCCCACCACCGCGAGGGTCTCTCCCGATCGCACAGTGAGGCTCACATCGGAGAGAATGGTGAGGGGCCCCTCGGGGCTGGAAACGGTCTTGGTCAGGTGCCTGGCCTCGAGTGCGGTTTGAATTTGCATCATGGAGCAGTCCGTGAACCGGATATTCGTCCTTCTGATCCTGTGGGTGGCGGCGGTCCCGGCTTACGCAGAGACGCCGGCGATCCTCGTGTTCGGCGACAGCATCAGCGCCGGGTACGGGCTTGCGCGCGTCGAACGGGGCTGGGTGGCGTTGCTGCAGGCGAAAGTAAAGAGCGAAGGTTACGGTTATGAGGTCGTCAATGCCAGCGTCAGCGGCGAGACGACGGCGGGCGGCCTCGCGCGGCTTCCCCGGGCGCTCGCCGTGCACCACCCGGCGGTCGTCATTCTCGAGCTCGGCGGCAATGACGGCCTGCGGGCACTACCGATCGACCAGATGCGCGCGAATCTCTCGCGCATGAGCGATCTGGCACGGGGCGCGGGTGCGAAAGTCCTGCTGCTCGGGATGCGCATGCCGCCCAACTACGGTCCGCAGTACACGGAGCAGTTCAGCGCCGTCTACGCCGACCTCGCCCGCGAGAAGCACCTCCCGGTGGTGCCGTTCTTCCTGAGCTCCGTCGCCCTGCACCCCGACCTCATGCAGGCCGACGACGTGCATCCGGACGAAGCGGCACAGCCGCTTCTGCTCACCGCCATGTGGCCGGCGCTGGAGCCGTTGCTCAAGCGCTAGGGTGCGCCTGCCGCCTGCCGCCTGCCGCCTGCCAAGTAACGACTTGTTTTGATTTACTCCTGGGTGCGGCGCGGACCCGCGTTGTCCGGCAGCAGGGTGATCACGTTCATGAGAAAGCTCGTGTGATCGTGCGAGGACACGGCGGCATACAGCTTTCCCTCCACCGACACATGGGAATCCTCCACCACGTTTTCCGGAAACTCGGAAATACCGACGAGCTGCAGCTGATCGGCCGACTGGCACATGAAGCTCTGCGCCGGGGAATAAATGTAGACCTCGCGATCGAGCGTGAGCACGGGCACGTTGTCCACACCGTCGGGGGTGGGGTAGGAGCGAAAATGCACCCGTCCCGACAGGGTGTGCTTCACCGGCTGGGTCCAGAGGCACCCGCCGTAGCCGTGCACGCAGCCCGCGGCCGCAAAGGAAATCCCGATCACAATTGAACGCCAGGCTGTCATTCCGTCTCCGATTCAGGGGCCGAGGGCCGATGCGATCCCACCCGACCAGCATACCCGTCGACATGCGACGTTGCTGCGGTCTTCGTCCGGTGCTATACACGCGAAACAAAAAATCAGGAGCCGCACCCGTGGAACGCGTTTGGCTGAACCAGTACCCGCCCGGTGTGCCAACCGACATCGACCCGGACCAGTACCCCTCGCTCAACGCGATGTTCGAAGAGGCGTGCGCGGCGTACGGCAACCTTCCCGCGTATCAGAACTTCGGCGCGATCCTCACCTACGCGCAGCTCGACGCCCTGAGCCGCGCCTTCGCAGCCTGGCTGCAGAAAAAATCGGGCCTCGTGGCGGGGGATCGGGTCGCCCTGATGATGCCCAACGTGCTGCAGTATCCGGTCGCGCTCTTCGGCATCCTACGCGCGGGCATGGTGGTGGTGAACGTTAATCCCCTCTACACCGCGCGCGAGCTCGAGCACCAGCTCAAGGACTCCGGCGCCAAGGCCATCGTCATCGTCGAGAATTTCGCGCATATCCTGCAGCAGGTCCTGCCGCATACGGAACTCAAGCAGGTCCTCGTGACGCGCATCGGCGACCTTCTGGGATTTCCTCGCGGAGCGCTCGTGAATCTGGTCCTGAGGCTGCGCAAGCAGGTGCCGCCCTGGCGCATGCCCGGAGCGATCACGCTCAAGAGCGCACTGGGCGGCGGGCTCGGTCTGAAGCTCGCGCTCCCCGAGGTGGGCTCGCAGGACATCGCGTTCCTGCAGTACACCGGCGGAACGACGGGCGTCGCCAAGGCCGCCGTCCTCACCCACCGCAACATGGTGGCCAACGTGCTGCAGGCGAGCGCCTGGATCCGCCCGGCGCTGCAGCCGGGACCGCAACGAATCACCATCACCGCGCTGCCGCTTTATCACATCTTTTCGCTCACGGCGAACTGCCTTCTCTTCGCGCGGCTCGGCGCGAAGAACGTGCTCATCACCAATCCACGCGATTTCCCGCGCTTCGTCGCGGAGCTGCGCAAGCACAAGTTCTTCTACATCAGCGGCGTGAACACGCTGTTCAACGCGTTGCTGCACACGCCGGGCTTCGATTCGCTCGACTTCTCCTCGCTCAAGATCACGCTCGGTGGAGGCATGGCGGTACAGGCCGTGGTCGCCGCGCGCTGGAAGAAAATCACGGGCAACGTGCTCACGCAGGCCTGGGGGTTGACTGAGACCGCACCCGCCGCCTGTATCAACCCCATGGGCCTGGACTTCAACGGATCGATCGGGCTGCCCATCTCCTCCACCGACGTCTCCATTCGCGACGATGCCGGTGTGGAAATGGGTACCAACGAGGTGGGCGAGATCTGCGTGTTCGGACCGCAGCTGATGCGCGGCTACTGGAACCGTCCCGACGAGACCGAGAAGGTCATGTTCGGCGACTGGCTGCGCACGGGAGACATCGGCCGCATGGACGCGAAGGGATTCGTGTTCATCGAGGACCGCAAGAAAGACATGATCCTGGTCTCTGGATTCAACGTCTATCCGAACGAGGTCGAGTCCGTCGTGGCGGAGCATCCCGGCGTGCTCGAGGTGGCGGCCGTGGCGCAGCTCGACGAGAGCTCCAACGAGTCGGTGGCATTGTTCGTGGTGAAGAAGGATCCGAACCTCACCGCCGAGGCCCTGGTCGAATACTGCCGCGCGAACCTCACGGGATACAAAGTGCCCAAGCACATATACTTCCGCACCGAGCTGCCGAAGACCAACGTCGGCAAGATCCTGCGGCGCGCGCTGCGCGATGAGCTTCGCGGGGGGGCGAATACAGGGGCGGCGCCCGATGCGGCTGCGTCCACCGGTACAGCATCCGCCCCGGCTCTACCCCGCGGCAGTCAGGCGACGTAATTCTGCACCGTCTCGACGAGGACACCCACCTGGTTGGGATCGACGCCGGGGGTGATGCCGTGACCGAGATTGAATACGTGCCCCGGCCCGGTGCCGAAGCTCTCGAGCACGCCCCGTGCCGCCGCCCGCAGGGTATGAAGAGGCGCGAACAGCGCGGACGGATCGAGGTTGCCTTGCAGGGCGACGCGGTCCTGCACGGCACGGCGCGCGGCGCTTAGATCCGTGGTCCAGTCGACGCCCACGGCGTCGCATCCGATCTCGGCGATCTCTGCGAGCCACGCGCCGCCGCCCTTGGTGAACACGATGCTCGGCACGCGCCGGCCCTCGGCTTCGCGGGTGAGTGTCGCAACGATTCGCGCCATGTACGCCAGGGAGAACTCGCGATACTGCGCGGGCGTGAGGACGCCGCCCCAGGTGTCGAATAGCATCACCGCCTGCGCGCCCGCCGCGATTTGCGCGTTCAGATACAGGCTCGTCGCACGGGCGAGCACGTCGAGAAGGCGATGCAACGTCTCGGGGCTCTCGTACATCATGCGCTTGATGCGCTGAAAATCCTTGCTGCCGCCGCCCTCCACCATGTAGGTCGCGACGGTCCAGGGACTGCCCGCGAATCCGATCAGGGGAATGCGGCCTTTGAGCTCGCGCCGGATGAGCGCCACGGCGTCGACCACGTACTTGAGCTCGACGTTCGGATCCGGCGCGCCGAGCTTCGCCACGTCGGCGGCCGAGCGCACCGGACGCTCGAACGTCGGGCCTCCGGCGCCCGTCTCGAAGCTCAATCCGAGGTTCATGGCGTGCGGAATGGTGAGGATGTCGGAGAAAAGAATGGCGCCGTCGAGCGGATAGCGCTCCACCGGCTGCAGCGTCACCTCACACGCGAGCTCAGGGTTGGTGCAGAGCGCGAGAAAGCTTCCGGCACGCGCCCGCGTCGCCCGGTATTCCGGCAGATATCGGCCCGCTTGGCGCATGAGCCAGATCGGCCGCCGCGGCGTCGGCTGGCGCAGCAAGGCGCGCAGCAAGAGATCGTTCTTGAGTGCTTGGGTCATGTGTCAGGTTCTCTCGCTCGCATCGAACAGCCGCCGGTGCTCGAGGATCGCGTAGCGATCCGTCATGCCCGCTATGTAGTCGGCCACGGCGCGCGCGCGGCCTGCGTCTCCGTGCGCGGCGCCGAGACGCGCCGCATTCGCGCCGTGCTCCTCGGGCATGAGCGCCGGATCGTCCAGGAACGCTTCGAACAGGGCGGTCATCACGCGACGGGCCTTCGAGGTCATGCGCCGCACCTTGTAGTGCTTGTAGACGCGGTCGCGCAGGAAGCTCTTGAGCGACTGATTGAGCTCCTGCGTCTCCGCGCCGAAGCCGATGAGCGGCGTCGCCAGCGACCGTACCTCCGCGGCCGAGGAGACGCCCGAAGCGCGCAGGCGTTCCGCGGAGGTGTCGATGAGATCGATGACCAGGTGATTGATCATGCGCCGCAGAATCTCGTTGACGAGGCGGCGTCCTGCGAGCGCCGGGTACTGCCGGCGCACGATCTCGTGGTAGCGCGCGAACAACGGGATCTGAGCGAGCTCCTCCACAGTGATGAGGCCGGCGCGAATGCCGTCGTCGACGTCATGATTGTTGTAGGCGATCTCGTCGGCGAAGTTCGCGAGCTGCGCCTCGAGGCCGGGTTGCGTGCGAAGCAGAAACCGCTCACCCAGATCCTCGAGCTTTCGCGCATTCGCGGCCGAGCAGTGCTTCAAAATGCCCTCGCGGCACTCGAATGTGAGGTTGAGGCCATCGAATTCGGCGTATTGCTCCTCGAGCTCGTCCACGACTCGCAGCGATTGCAGGTTGTGCTCGAAGCCGCCGAACTCGCGCATGCACTCGTTCAGCGCATCCTGTCCCGCATGCCCGAAGGGCGTGTGGCCGAGGTCGTGTGCCAGGCAGATTGCCTCGGAGAGCACCTCGTTCAAGGCGAGCGCGCGGGCGATGGTGCGGGCGATTTGCGCCACCTCCAGAGAATGCGTGAGCCGGGTGCGGTACAGATCGCCCTCATGGTTGACGAACACCTGGGTCTTGTAGACCAGCCTGCGGAAGGCGGTGGAATGGACGATGCGGTCCCGGTCGCGTTGGTATTGCGAGCGATAGGCCGGAGGGCTCTCGGGGTGGCGCCGGCCGCGCGACTGGCTCTCGTGCGCCGCATATGTGGCCAAGGCGCTCATGCAAAATGCTCCTTCAAGGTGGCATCGAGCGCGCTCTTGTCGTACGTCGAAACCACCGTCGCATTCCCGAGCCGCTCGAGCAGCACCAGCCGCAGCTTGCCGCTGAGCACCTTCTTGTCCATCTGCATGAGCTCGAGCGCGCGCGCTGCGCCGATGCGGGGCGGCTCGATGGGCAGGCCCGCACGGCGCACAAGCGCGTGGACCAGATTGCGGGCGGGGGTGTCGATCATGCCCAGCCGTCGCGACAGATCCGCGGCCATGAGCATGCCCAGCCCGACGGCCTCGCCGTGCAAGTACACCTCATAGCCCGTCGCCGCCTCGATGGCATGCCCGAAGGTGTGCCCGAAATTCAGGATCGCCCGCACCCCCTCCTCGCGCTCATCCTGGGCGACCACCGCCGCCTTGATGGAGCAGGACCGGTAGATCGCGTGGGTGAGGGCGTCGGGCTCGCGCGCCCGCAGCCGTGCCATGTGGGTGTCGAGCCAGCCGAGCAACTCCAGATCCCAGATGCACCCGTACTTGATCACCTCGGCGATGCCGGCGGAGATTTCGCGATCGGGCAGGCTGTTCAGGGTGTCGGTATCGGCGATCACGGCGATGGGCTGGTGGAACGCGCCGATCAGGTTCTTGCCGCCGCTGTGATTGACCCCGGTCTTGCCGCCGACCGAGGAGTCCACCTGCGCCAGGACGGTGGTGGGGATCTGCACGTAGCGCACGCCGCGCTGATAGCATGCCGCGGCAAAGCCCGCGGTATCCCCCACGACCCCGCCGCCGAACGCCAGCACCACGGCATCGCGGTTGAACCGCTGGCCGACCAGGGCATCGAATATCCAGCTCACCGTCTGCAGCGTCTTTTGCTGCTCCCCCTCGGCGAGGATGCACTCGTGGATGATGCGCCGATCGCCGAGCGCCGCGCGCAGCGCCGGCAGATACAAGCGCGCAACCGTCGTGTCGGTCACGATCATCAGGTCCTTGCCCGGGATCTGCGACTCGACGAGCGCGGCGTTACCGAGCAGTCCTGCGCCGATCGTGATGAGATACCGGGAGTGGCCGACGTCTACCTTGAGGGTTTGCACTTCAAGGATTATACGAAGCTTGGGCTCCTCGCGCCCGCTGAAGCTCGCGGTGAATCTCCTCGGCCACCGCTTGGACGCGCCGGCCGTCCGTCGAAACCGTGATATCGGCGATTTCGGCGTACAGCAGGGCGCGGTGGCGCATCAGCTCGACCAGCTTTTCCTTCGGATCCGTGTCATTGAGGAGCGGGCGGTGGCGTCCGTGGCGCGTGCGCTCCAGCTGCTGGCCGATGGAGGTCTCTAGATAGACCACGGCGCCGCGCTCGGCGAGCATGCGCCGATTATCCGCATCGATCACCGCGCCCCCGCCGGTGGCGATCACGACGCCGTCCAGGCGCGTAAGGCGCTCGATCGACTCCTTTTCGCGCAGCCGGAAGCCCGCCTCGCCCTCCTTCTCGAAAATGAAAGCGATGTCGACGCCCGTACGCGCCTCGATGTCGGCGTCGCTGTCGTGAAGGGAGAACCCCAAGAGCCGGGCCAGGTGCCGACCCACGGCCGATTTGCCGGATCCCATGGGGCCGATGAGGAAGACATTGGGCTGCGAAAGCATGGGAGAGAAGGATACAGAAACAGCGAGCCCAGAAAGAACACGGCCGCCCGAGGGCGGCCGTGAGGGGACGATCGATGCCTCGAATCAGGTGATGGTCACTGGGATCGAGTACGAGGTGATCGATTTGGATTGAGGTGAGGTCACCGTGATGGTGACGCTGCCGCTGCCGGCATTGATAGGCGCCGCCAAGGAGACGCCCCTGACATCACCTCCCACGGTGTCCAGCGGGGCTCCCAGGCTGGTAGCGTTGGGGCTGCCGGAACCCGGGCCGCCGCTTGCGTCGCAGCCGACCGTATAGGAGGCTCCCGAGCCGCTCAGGGTGCCGATGTTAGTGGTTATTGCCACCGTCGTACCGGCGGCCATTGCATTGCCGTTGCCGTCGGTCACTAGAATGTTCAAACCGATGCCATTGGGCGCCGCTGGGGGGGCGGGGCTGACCGCAAGGCTCACGGAGGCGGTATTCGCAGGTATGAACTTCATGGTCGTCGAGTCATAGACGAAGACCAGCGCGTTCGAGGTCGACATGATGAGCTCATGCTCAACCCCGATCGCCAGCGTGGCCTCGGTGCACGACGACGTGGTGCAGGTGATGCCGATGAACTTGCCGCTCGGTCCTTGGTACACGCCCGTATTGTAGTAATCGAGGAAGTAATCCCCCTTCACGTAGGCGCCGCTTTCATTGGCGTCGAGATAGGGCTCGCCCAGATTCGAGAAAGGGTCGCCGGCCTGGTAGTAGCCGGTGCTGTTCACGTCGTCGAAAGACTCTTCGCCGATGGCCGTGGCCAGAATCTGCGCGCGTCCATTTCTGAAGGTCGGCGGCGTGCTGCCGGTACCGGGACGAGGATTCGCGCTCGTCCAAGTCACCTGGCATTCGCCGTCGCCGGGGTTCGTCAGCGGAGTCGTGCAACTGCCCCCGACATGTCCGCCGTTAGTGGTGAACGCGACCGAAGTGCCATCGGGCGCCGGGTTGTTATACCGGTCGGCCAGCTGCACCGTCACGGGCACGGGAATCAGGTCGATGCCATAGGCCTCGACGTTCGGGCAAGCCAATGTGGTGTAGTTCGGTGCGCCGACCGCAATCGAGAAAGCGTTCGACGCCGGCAAGCCCGTGGTGACCGTGAGGTTGCTCGACTCGGTGCTGAGCGCCGGCGATGCGATCGCGGCGGTCACACGAACCGCCGTATGCGCGGTCCCCGAGCTCACCACGGTTTGCACGGTGCCGTCGGCGGCCGAGACGGCGGTCGCGGGCGACAGGCTGATTCCGCCGGCGCTCGTATTCAGGGAGAAGCTCACCGTGACACCCGGCCGTGCTCCACCGGTCGAGTCGACGACCTTGAATACCACGGTGGAGGTCTCGTTCAGGCCCGTGCCCTTGAGGCCGATCGATTGCGGGGTGGCGGATTCGAACTGGATCGAGCCGATGGCCGCCGCCGCCACGGTAACGGTGCCAGTCGCCGTCAGGGTCGCGCTGCCGACCGCGGCGGTTGCGGTGATTACGTCCTGGCCGGCGCAGCCCTTGGCCGTGTAGGTCGCGTCGATGGTTCCGGTCGAGCTTTGGACGGTATCCGCCGTGGTTCCGGCCGTGCTGGTGCCGGAAGGCGCGATGACGGCAAGACCATTGCTGATGCACGTGGAGCTGTACGAGACGATGACCGGAGCCGCCGTGTAGAGCACACCGCTCTGATTGACGACGGTGATCGTGAGGCTCGTCGTGCCGCCGGCGGCGACGTTGGTGGACGAGATCCCGATCATTCCCGATTGGAAGGTCGAGCCGCTGCCGTTACCCATCTCATAGGTATTGGTGGTCCCCGTGCCTGTGCCCGTCCCCGTGCCCGTACCCGTGCCTGTTCCCGTCCCCGAGGAGCTGCCAGCGCTCTCCGTGCCCAGGTCAGCGCCGCCGCAGCCGGCGAGTAGCGTCAGTGCCGCGGCCGCCGTGATAAGTAAACTACGCATGTCTTTAGGTCCTCGCTCGATCCATGTCGGCGTCAGTAGAGATTTGACCCTTCGCGCAAGATCTTCGGTGTGATGAAGATCAAGAGTTCGGTCTTGTTGTTGATGTTGGTGGTGCTCTTGAACAGATTACCGAGCACGGGGATATCACCCAGCCAGGGCACCTTGTTGGCGGAATACGACTTGGTCGTCTCGAGAATGCCGCCGAGCACCACGGTCTGGCCGTCGCCGACCAAAACCTGAGTTTGGATCTGGCGCGTGTCGATCGAGGGCACGCTGCCGCCGGTCGCGCTGGTCACCTGCTGGCCGACGGTATCGTCGCTTACGTCCAGATCCAGGATGACTCGATTGTCGGGCGTGATCAGCGGCGTCACTTTGAGCGAGAGCACGGCGTTCTTGAACTGCGTCGTGGTCGCGCCGCTCGAGGCCGATTCCTGATAGGGAATCTCGACACCCTGCATGATGGTCGCCTGCTTCTGGTTCGCGGTGATCACGCGAGGCGAGGAGATGGTCTCGCTCTTGCCCTCGTTCTCGGCAGCCGACAGCGCGAGATCGACCAGGTAGCTGCCGCCCAGCAGCGAAATGCCGATGCTGCCGTTCGTATTCGCGGCCGGCGTGTTCACCATGTAGCGGTTGGCGAGCGCGGGCGTCGCCACCGGCGCCACCGGCAGGCCGGAGCTCAAGTTGCTGAGGGCGGACTGGATCATGGTGTCCGCACCGGTCCCCGAGCCCGTGACGGCCAGCAGGCCGTTGCTGCCGTTTTGCTGCGCCGAGGTCACGCCGAACTGGGCGCCCAGGTCGCGCTCGAAGGTATCGCTGACCACCACGATGCGCGCCTCGATGAGCACTTGCCGTACCGGCACGTCGAGGGCTTGTACCAGTCGGCGGATCTCCGCCAGGTTCTCGGCCGTGTCCTGCACCATCAAGGTATTGGTGCGCTCGTCGATCGAAAGGCTGCCGCGATTGGAGAGCATGGAGTTGCGCCCGCCGCCGCCCGCCGTGGCGCCGCCGGTGGGACGGATCATCTTCGCGAGATCAGCCACCTTGGCGTAGTTGGCCTGCATGAACTCCGAGCGGATGGGCGAGAGCTCCTGGACCTCCTTGTGCGCCTCGAGCTGCGCCTTCTCGCGCGTTGCGAGCTCCTCGGTGGGTCCGATGATGATGACGTTGTCCTGGCGGCGCTTGTCGAGTCCCTTGGTGCGCAGCACGATGTCGAGGGCCTGATCCCAGGGGACGTTCTGCAGCCGCAACGTCAAGTTGCCGGTCACGGAATCACTCACCACGATGTTCTGGCCGCTGGTATCCGCGAGGAGCTGCAGCACCGAGCGCACGTCGATGTCCTGGAAATTGAGCGTTAGACGCTCACCGGTGTACTCCTTCTTCTCCTCGGCGGCGCTGTGTTTCAAAGAGGGCTTGATCTCGACGGTGTACTGATTGTCCGATTGATAGGCCAGCTGCTCGAAATCGCCCTGCGCACTGATCACGAGGCGCGAGCTACCCTCGACGCGGATCGCATCCACGGTCTGCACCGGCGTCGCGAAATCCATGACGTCGTAGCGGCGCATGAGGTTCTTGGGCATCAAGGTGCCTGCGAAGTCCACGACCACCTGGTTGCCCTCCTGCCGCACATTCACCGGGGTGCGCGGGTCGGAGAGCTGCACGATCACGCGGCCGGTGCCGTCCGAGCCGCGGCGGAAATCGATGGTCTTGATGGAGCGCTCGACCGCGCTCCCGGGAGTCGCGGCGCTGCTGGTGTGCGTCACAGCGTTCGCCAGGGCGTCGCCCGGCTGGCGGCCCAGTGTGACCACGATGGTGTTGCCCTCGACCTTGGTCGTGTAGGGCAGGAGCTGATCGACGTTGACCACGAGGCGTGAACGGCCATTCGCCTCGGCGGCGAGCACGGAGTCGACGCCACCCGAGCGCACGTCGATGCGGCGCGAGGGAAGCGCGAGCGAGGTGTTGGGCAGGTCGAACGCGATGCGCGCCGGCTTGTCGATGGTGAACGGCAGCGGCTCGGGAGCCGGGCCGCTCAGATGCAGCTTGAGCTGGACCTGGTTGCTCGACAGCGTTTGCACGTCGACTGACTCGAGCTTGAGTGAGTCGGCGCCTTGGGCCTGGGTCTTCAAGGTGAATGCCGACATCATGGCGAGCGCCATCGCTCCGATCATCGCCATTCGTATCTTCAATCTGGTCATGCGTTGCTCTCCCTGTGGCCCCATCAATCTTGCAATGCCAATGAGGCCGGTCGCTCGATATAGCCGCCAAGACCATCCGGGATGATCTCGACCAGGCTTATTTTGCTGCCCGTAATCTCAGTAACCTTTCCGTCGTTCTGCCCCATGTAGTTGCCGGGCTGAACCTTGTGCACCAAGCCGTCCTTGGATTGCACGAGTCCGTAAAAATTATTTCCGACCTTGAACGTACCCACCATCTTGAGGGTGTCGAGCGAGACTCCCTCGAGGAACTCGCGATTGCGGCGCACGGTCGGACGCACACCCGCGCCGTTCGCGAGGTTCGGGCTCGCGGGTTGGAACGGCGAGCGTAAATTGCTCGCGCTATAGACGAAGTTTTCGTACGGCTTGACCTCGGGAAGCGGCTGGATGCGGCCGCCCGGCTTTTTCTTGGTCTCCGCGATCCATCGCTGCAGATCGGACTGCCCTCCCGAGCAAGCCGCCGTCACGCATCCGACGAGCGCGATCGCGCTGATCACGCGCGCGGCGGAAATCATCCGAGTCCTGGCGACGATGCGATCACCGGTGCTCATTGTCACGTCGCGCCTCCTGTCTTTTTCTTGGTAGCGGCCTTCGGAGCTTCGTCCTCGATGTAGCGATACGTCTTCGCGGTCACATCCATGGTCAGATTGTCGTAGTTGCCGGCGGATTTCCCCTCGACCGGGGCGATCTGGATGTCGTGCAGCGTGACGATGCGTGGCAGCGCCGCGATGCCGCTCACGAAAGCGCCGAACTGGTGGTATGAGCCCACCAGCCGGATCTTGATGGGCAGCTCCGCATAGAAGCCGTTGCTCTTCTCCGGTCCGGGCTGGAACAGCTTCTCGCTGAGGCCCGCCGCGAGGCCGGTCTGCGAGATATCGACCAGCAGGTTCGGCACTTCGGTCTTGCCGGGCAACTGCCGCAGCATCGCGCCAAAGGTGTGCTCCATTTCCGCAAGCTGCGCTTTGTAGGCGTCCAGGTTCGCCGCGCGCTGCTGTTTGTTCTCGAATTGCGAGCGCAGGTCGAGCTCGTCCGCCTCGGCTTTCTGCAGAAGCGGCCGATCCTGCGTCCACACGAACATGTAGGAGAACACGATGGTGCAGATGGCGAATAGGACGATCACGCAGAAACCACGAACCACCAGCGGCCAGCGGCCGGGATCCTTGGGATCGAGCGATTTCAGTTCATCGAGGAGATTCATTTTGCAGCCTTCTTCACCGTGGTTTCGCCGCCCCCCTCCAGATTCACTCCCACGGTGTTCGCAAACACCGTGAAATTCGATCCCCCGGTGGGCGAGTCCTTGGCCGTCTCGACCACGGAAAGCTCCGGATTGTCCATCCAGCTGGAGGTGTCGATGTTGCGCATGAAGGTCGAGACACGCGTGCTCGACTGCGCCACGCCTTTGAGCTCGAGCTTGTTGCCCGCCTGCTTGATCGACGTGAGATAGACTCCGTCAGGCACGGTGTGCACCAACTCGTCGAACTGGTGAACGATCTCGGGGCGCTTGCGCTGCAGCTTCTCGATGATCTCCATGCGGGCGACCAGGCGCTGCTTGCGGTTCTCGAGATCCTGAATGTCGGCGATCTCGGCGTCGAGCTTGACGATCTCCTTCTTGAGGAGATTGTTCTTCTCGTTCTGCGCGTCGATCCAGCTGGAGTAGACGACCTTCGCGCCGCCCGCAACGACTGCGCCGGCGAGGAATGCGGCGACCGCGAACGCACCGAACTCGCGGCGGCGGCGCTTGCGTTCTTGTTCGCGGTGAGGAAGTAGATTGATGCGTGGCATGGCGGCCCTCAGTCGAAACTACGCAGCGCGAGGCCGCACGCGGTTAACAACGCCGTCGCGTCGCGGCCCACGGCCTGCGCCTTGGCCTTCGACGACACCTTCATGTTGCCCAGGGGATCGCCCTTGTCGGCGGGCACGCCGACTCGGCTCGAGATCACCTCGGCGACGCCGGGGATGTTGGCGCAGCCCCCGCAAATCAGGATCTGGTCGGGTTGCGAGCGACCGCTACCCGAGGCGAGGTAGAACTGCAGTGAGCGGCTCACCTGCTGGGTCATGTCGTCGATGAACGGATCGAGCACCTCGGGCTGGTAGTTGCTCGGCAGGCCGCCTTCCTTTTTGGCGCGTCCGGCTTCTTCCATGGAAAGCCCGTAAGTGCGCATGATCTCCTCGGTGAGCTGCTGCCCGCCGAAGGCGAAATCACGCGTGTAAATGACCTTCAAGTCGCGCAGAACACTGAACGTCGTCGAGCTCGCGCCGAAGTCGACCACCGCGATCGTGCGATCCATGCCGCCGTCAGGCATCTGGTGGCGCATCAAAGCGCAGGCGTTCTCGAGGGCGAATGCCTCGACATCGACGATCTGCGCCGTCAGGCCCGAAGCCTGGACGGCCGCCTGGCGCTGTTCCACGTTCTCCGTGCGCGTGGCCACCAAGAGCACGTCGAGCATGTCGGGATCCTTTTCCGACGGACCCACGACCTGGAAGTCGTAGCTCACTTCCTCCATCGGGAAGGGGATGTACTGATCCGCCTGCATCTCCACCTGACCCTCGAGCTCATGCTCGCCCAGGCTCTTCGGCATCTGAATCACCTTGGTGATTGCGGCATCGCCAGAGATCGCGATCGCCGCCAAGCGGCTCTTCGCGCCAGAGCGTTTCACGGCGCGGCGGATCGCCTCGCCGACGGCTTCGGCGTCGACGATGGCCTTTTCGTTAATGGCGTTGTGCGGGGTGGGCTCGGCCGCGTAAGACTCCACCCGGTATTGCCCACCCGACATGGTGAGCTCGATGAGCTTCACCGACGAGGTGGTGATGTCCAGCCCCAACAGCGGACGGTATCTTTTGCCAAGCGCGAACACTAGGTTTTTCCTTTTCGCTCAGTACGTTGGAGGGCGACGCAGGGCCTTGACCATGCTCGGCAAAGTTAGCAGGAAACTGTTAAATGAGAACGTGAACCTACTCACGGTAATCACCGCGAGAGAGGGGAATGTCGCAAAATTGAGAACTACGAAGGTTTCGTAGCGCGCTCGAGAAATCTCTCAAACCGTTCATTCAGACCTCTTTCGCCTATGCTCCCTAGGCGATTGGGAAGCTTGGTCTGGCAACCCCGCTGTCTTAGGCTTCGAACCCTTAGACCGGTGGCTTTGCGTCCTCATCTTTCGATGAGTATGCCCTTGTAAGCCGCGGTAATATGCCAGCCCTGTCTATGCCGGCGCAATAAGTTAGAGCGGTTTGCTGTGGCCAAACGTTACCTGGTTCTCATATCCCGTATTTGCGTGTGCCTCGTTGCGGCGATCCTGCTGATTGCGTTCGCAAACGTGTGTGCTTATGTCTATTTGCGGCCCGCACTGCCGCAAGTTGACAGCCTGCGCGACGTTCAGCTCCAGGTGCCTTTAAGGGTTTACACCCGCGATGGACGCCTGATGGCCTCGATCGGCGAGCAGCGGCGCATCCCGGTGCGCTATTCGGACCTGCCGCCGAAGCTCATCCAGGCATTTCTCGCCACCGAGGACGACCGTTTCTTCCGTCATCACGGCGTCGACTGGGAGGGGATCCTGCGCGCGGCGCTCGCGAATGCCCGCGCGGGCCGTATCAGCCAAGGCGCCAGTACCATCACCATGCAGGTCGCGCGCGACATGTTCCTCTCGCCGCGCCGCGACATGAAGCGCAAGATGAGCGAGGTTTATATCTCGCTTCTCATGGAGACCGAATTCACCAAGGAGGAGATCTTCTCTCTCTACGTGAACAAGATATTCCTGGGTCAGCGCGCCTACGGCGTGGCCGCCGCAGCCGAGGTGTACTTCGGCAAGAGTCTGGATCAGCTGAATATCGCGGAGATGGCGACACTCGCGGGCATACCCGCGGCGCCCTCGGCGGTCAATCCGGTCGCGAATCCCGAGGCGGCGACGCAGCGCCGCGCTCATGTGCTCGGGCGCATGCGCGACCTCGGCTACATCACGCTCGCCGAGTACGAGGCCGCCAAGGCGAGTCCCATGGAGAGCCGCATGCACGGGCCGTCCATCGAGGTGGACGCTCCCTACGTCGCCGAGATGGTGCGCAACGACCTGCAGGCGAAGTACGGCGACGCCATCTATACCGCCGGGTATCAGGTTTTCACCACGATCGATTCGCGGCTCGAGACGGCGGCCACCGTTGCGCTGCGCACTGGTTTGCTCGAGTACGACCGGCGCCACGGCTGGCGCGGCGCGACCGACAAAGTCGATCTGTCGAAGGGATCGAGCGATGCCGACCTCGAAGCCGAGCTCGAAGATCGCCCCGCCGTCGGCGGCCTGCGGCCGGCGATCGTCGAGTCGGTCGAGGAAAGGAGCGCGAAGATCTACGTGAAGGACATGGGTTCCGTGACGCTCCCGTGGGCGAAGATGTCCTGGGCGCGGCGCGAGCTGCCGGAAGAGAAGACCGATCGGTCGCCCATCCAGGTCTCGGAGATCTTCAGCCGCGGCGATGTGATCTACACGGTCGGCAACAGCCCCCAGACGCTGCAGTTCGTGCAGGTTCCCGAGGCGCAGAGCGCCCTCGTCGCAATGGACCCGAAGGACGGCGCGGTAGTTGCGCTGGTTGGGGGCTTCGATTACTTCCAGAGCAAATTCAATCGAGTGACGCAGGCGCGGCGCCAGCCCGGGTCGGGGTTCAAGCCGTTCGTCTACGCCGCGGCCTTCGACAAGGGGTACACGCCGGCGAGCGTCGTGATCGATGCGCCGGTGGTCATCGACACGGCGGGCAACGACGTCGGGTGGCGGCCCAAGGAGATGGAGGGGGAGTTCTACGGTCCGGTGCGCCTGCGCGAGGCGCTCGCCCATTCGCGCAATCTCGTCTCGGTGCGCCTCGTGCGCGACATCGGTGTCGAATACACGCGCGACTATGTGACGCGCTTCGGCTTCGACAAGACGCACGTGCCCGACGACCTGACCATGGCGCTCGGTACGGCCGAGCTCAGCCCGCTGCAGGTGGTCACCGGCTATTCGACGTTCGCAAACGGCGGCTTTCGGGTGACCCCCTACTACGTCGATCGCATCCTGGATGCGAGCGGCAAGAGCCTCTATCAGGCGCAGCCGCTGATCGCCTGCGCGCAGTGCGCGGCGTCAGCGGACTCGACGAGCGTGATGAACGCCGCGCTCGCGGACGGCCGCCCCGCGCCGAGCGCAAGTCTCGTCGCGACTGCCGATTCCAGCGCCACGTCGGATCACGGGGTCGATCATACGGGCGTCGATCACGGCGCAGGCACTGCGCGCCTCTCGCGCCCGACACGCACCTCCCCGGCCGGTGCGCGCGACGGCGTCCTCGATGAGGGCGTACATGACGGCAAGTCGCTGATCCCGTCGCGCAACCTCGCACCGCAGATCATCCGTCCACAAGTGGCCTACCTGTTGTCGGACATGATGGCCGACGTGATCCGGCACGGCACGGGCATGAAAGCCCTGGTGCTGGGACGCGATGACATCGCCGGCAAGACCGGCACGACGAACGACGCGCACGACGCCTGGTTTTCGGGCTTCAATGCCGACCTCGTGGCCACCGTATGGACCGGCTTCGACCAGGACCGGACGCTGGGTGAGCTCGAGCAGGGCTCGCGCGCCGCCCTGCCCACGTGGATATTCTTCATGCATGAGGCCCTCGCCGGCGTTCCGCGTCACAAGGTTCCCGTGCCGGACGGCATCGTGACCGTGCGCATCTCGCCCGACAGCGGATTGCTGGCGAGCGCCGACGATCCGAACGCCATCATGGAGAAGTTCATCGATGGCAGTTTGCCCAAGCCGGAAACCGCCGAGGGGCAGAACAAGCAGAACCCGCTGAACGATGGCGACAAACCGCTCTTCTAGGTATATGCCCAAGAGATACTCGCAGCGCGCAGAAGATCTGCGGCGCGCCTTGGCGCAGGAGGCTGCGCGCATCATGGCCGAGCACGGCATCGAGGACTTCCTGCAGGCCAAGCGCAAGGCCGCGGATCGTCTCGGCGTGCATGAGGTGTCGGTCCTGCCCTCCAATGTCGAGATCGAGGCGGCGTTGCGCGCGCATCAGCGGCTCTTCGGTGGCGACTCCCACGGGCATACGCTGAAGGAGCAACGGCGCATCGCTCTCGACACGATGCGGCTGCTGGAGGAGTTTCAGCCGCGTCTCGTCGGGTCGGTGCTCACCGGAACCGCCACCGACTACAGCGACATCAACCTGCATCTGTTTGCCGACCGCTCGGAGACGGTGGCGATGCGGCTCATCGAGATCGGCGTCCCCCATCAGTTTTACGAGCGACGCGTCAAGATGGATGCCGAGCGCAGTATCAATTATCCCGCACTGCGCTTCGAGGCGAGCGGCCGCACCGTCGATGCCACCGTGTTTCCGATCGACGGCATCCGGCAGGCGCCCTACTCGCCCGTGGACGGGCGCCCCATGAAGCGCGCCGATGCGCGCGAAGTCTCGGATCTCATCTCTTAAGGAGGTTTCCTCAATTGATCGGTAGCACCACCCTCTCTGACGGGCTTTCCGAGCGCGCGCCCGCCGCGGCCTCCGCCGGCCCTGCGCGCTGGTCCATGGCCGACGCGCAAAGTCTTTACGAGGCGCCGTTCGCCGACCTCTTGTTTCGCGCCCACGGGGTGCACCGCCTGCACTTCGATCCGAATGCGGTGCAGCGCAGCCGCCTGCTCAGCATCAAGACCGGCGGGTGCCCGGAGGATTGCGGCTACTGCAGTCAATCCGCAAGGCACGACGGCGGCGTCGGCGCCACGAAGCTCATGGGCGTCGACGAGGTGGTCGCCGAGGCTCGTAAAGCGCGTGACGCGGGCGCGACCCGCTATTGCATGGGTGCTGCGTGGCGCGGTCCCAAGGAACGCGACATGGGCCGTCTCACCGCCATGGTGGGTGCCGTCAAATCCCTGGGACTCGAGACCTGCATGACCCTCGGCATGCTGACATCGGACGACGCGCAGCGCCTCGCGCAAGCGGGTCTCGACTACTACAACCACAACATCGACACCTCGGAGCGCTATTACGCTGAGGTGGCCACGACGCGCACCTGGGCCGACCGGCTCGACACTTTGAGGCACGTGCGCGAGTCGGGAATGAAGGTCTGCTGTGGCGGCATCGTCGGCATGGGCGAGGAGGCTGCCGATCGGGTCGCCTTCCTGGTGGCTCTCGCGAACCTCCCCGAGCCGCCGGAAAGCGTGCCGATCAACCGGCTGATCCCGATTCCGGGCACACCTCTCGCCGATGCGCCGCCCTTGGACCCGATCGAGTTCGTGCGCACCATCGCGCTGGCCCGGATCCTCATGCCGACTTCGATGGTGCGGCTCTCCGCGGGTCGCAGCGCCATGAGCGATGAGCTGCAGGCGTTGTGCTTCTTCGCGGGCGCAAACTCGATTTTCGTCGGCGATACGCTCCTCACCGCGGAAAATCCGAGCGAGGACCACGATGGTGCGCTGTTCCGACGCCTCGGCCTCAAGCCACTGGAGCCGTCACGGCCGTGACAGCTGCCGGTCTCGCGTCCTATCAGGCGGCGCTCGATGAGCTGGCCGGCTCGAGCCGCCTGCGCTCGCTCGCCCCGCGCCAAGGGATCGACTTCACGTCGAACGATTACCTCGGCCTCGCGGCCTCGCCGCGTCTCGCCGGCGCATTGACGGCTGCAATCGCGCGCGGCACGCCCGTGGGCGCGGGCGGATCAAGGCTGCTGCGGGGCAATGCGCCGGAGCACGAGGCGCTCGAGGCGCGGGCCGCAGCGTTCTTTCACGCCGAACGAGCGCTTTTCTTTTGCAGCGGCTACGTCGCCAACTACGCCCTGCTCTCGACGCTGCCGCAACGCGGCGATCTGCTCATCCTCGACGCCCTGGTGCATGCGAGCGCCCGCGAGGGCGCGCGCGCGGGCCGCGCCGAGGTCACCCAGGTCGCGCACAACGATGCGGAAGCCCTCGAGGCGACGATGCGCGCGTGGCGCGACGGTGGCGGGCGGGGCCGCATCTGGCTGGCCGTCGAGAGTCTCTACAGCATGGACGGCGACCGTGCGCCGCTCGATAAGCTCGTCGCGATTGTCGAGCGGTACGATGCGATGCTGCTCGTCGACGAAGCGCATGCCACCGGGCTCTACGGACCGGATGGCCGCGGTCTCGCCTGGGGCCTCGAGGGTCGCGACAACGTGATTGCACTGCATACCTGCGGCAAGGCGCTCGGCGGCGCCGGGGCGCTCATCTCGGGACCGCGCGTGCTGTGCGATTTCATGCTCAACCGCGGCAGGCCGTTCATCTACTCGACCGCGCCGTCGCCGCTGATGGCAGTGGCGGCGCTCGAGGCGCTCGAGATCCTGCGAGAGGAGCCCGAGCGGCGCGAGCGGCTCGCGCACTTGGTGTCCGCCGCCGGGCGCGCGGCGCTCGCAAGCGGCGCAGCGACGCCGACCGGCTCGCAAATTCTTCCCGTCATCGTCGGCGACGATCGGGCAGCGTTGTCGCTTGCCGCGGGCCTGCAGCGGCGCGGCTTCGACGTGCGCGCAGTGCGTCCTCCGACGGTACCGGACGGAACGGCCCGCCTACGCATCTCGATCACGCTCAACGTCGATGAGCACGATGTAGAGGCCCTCTTCGCGGCGCTCGCGGCGGAGCGGGGCATGCTCGCGGCATGAGCTCGGCCATCGTGGTCACGGGCACGGACACCGATGTCGGCAAGACGGTGTTCTGCGCCGGGCTTACGCGATTGCTCGACGGGGTGTACTGGAAGCCGGTGCAGGCGGGTCTTGCGGGCGAGACCGACACAGAGACGGTCCGGCGCCTCGGCGAGTTGGCGGCCGAGCGCGTGCTGCCGGAGACCTGGCGATTGCGCACCGCCGCCTCACCGCACCTCGCGGCCGAGATCGACGGTGTCGAGATCGACCCGCACGCCCTGGCGTTGCCGCCCTCGGGGCGGACTCTCATCGTCGAGGGGGCGGGCGGCCTCATGGTACCCCTCACTCGGCAGACGCTGCTGATCGAGGTCATCGCGGGATGGGGCGCGCCGGTCGTCTTGTGCGCGCGCACGCGGCTCGGCACCATCAATCACACGCTCTTGTCGATCGAGGCACTGCGCCGCCGGGCGATCCCCTTGCTCGGCATCGCATTCGTGGGAGAGGCGCATCCCGAGAACGAGCGCATCGTCGGGTCTCTCGGCAAGGTTGCCATTCTCGGGCGATTGCCGCACCTCGATCCGCTCACACCACAAACGCTCGCGGCCGCGTTCGCTCGAGCGTTCGAGCGGGAGTCGTTCTCGAGCCCCGCTGCGCGCAGCGCCTCGTCACGGAGACTGCCTTGAGGGGCGATGCCGACTCGCCCATCTGGCATCCGTTCACGCAACATGCGCTACGGTCGCGCTTTCCCAAAGCGGTACGCACCGAGGGCGCCTATATCTTCACTGCCGACGGCCGGCGTATCGTCGACGCCATCTCGTCCTGGTGGGTGATCACTCACGGCCATCGGCACCCGCGCATCGTCGCCGCCATCCGCACCACCGCCGAGACCCTGGACCAGGTGATCTTCGCCGAGTACACGCATGAGCCGGCCGAGAGGGTCGCCGCCAAACTGCTCGCCGTCGTGCCCCCGAGTCTCACGCACGTATTCTTCTCCGACAGCGGCTCGACGAGCGTCGAAGTGGCTCTGAAGATGGCCCTCGGCTACTGGCGCCACGTCGGCGAGCCGCGCCATCGAATCCTCGTCATGGAGCACAGCTACCATGGCGACACGGTCGGCGCCATGTCGGTGGGTGAGCGCGGGCCCTTCACCGAGGCCTACGAGCCTCTGCTGTTCGACGTCGCACGTGTGCCGTTTCCCGCCGTAGGACGCGAAGACGCGACGTTCGATGCGCTCGAGGCTCACTGCCGCGCGGGCCAAGCCGCCGCGCTCATCGTCGAGCCCCTGGTGCTCGGCGCCGGTGGCATGCTCATGTATCCGCCGCCCGTGCTCGCGCAGCTGCGCGAGATTTGCGCGCGCCACGGCGTGCTCTTCATCGCCGACGAGGTGATGACCGGGTGGGGCAGAACCGGCAGCATGTTCGCCTGCGAGCAGGCCGGCATCGCACCGGACATCGCGTGCTATTCGAAAGGGCTCACCGGCGGCTCTTTGCCTCTCGCGGTGACGCTCTGCCGTCGCGAGATTTTTGCCGCGCATTACGCTGAGGATCGACGCCGCACCTTCTTCCATTCGAGCTCGTTCACGGCCAATCCGATCGCCTGCGCCGCGGCTCTCGCCAATCTGGAGATCTGGGAGAGCGAGCCCGTGCGCGCGCGCATCGCGGCGCTGCAAGCGATGCAAGCAAAGCGGCTGGAGCGCTTCCGGGACGATGCTCGCTTCGAGCGCGTGCGCCAGACGGGCACGATTGCAGCCATGGACGTGTGCTCGACCGAGCGCGGCTACCTCGCCGCGCTGGGACCGCGGCTCGCGGCCTCGTTCCAGGCGGGCGAGGTGCTGCTCCGGCCGCTCGGAAATACCCTGTACGTGCTGCCGCCCTACTGCGTCACGGAAGACGATCTCGAGCGGGTTTATGACGCGATACTCGCGGCGGTGGACGCGCTCGGCTAGATGCGCTCCGGCTCGGCGCCCCCGGCTACGCGCCCCCCTAGTTAGCCGCCTTGCCTTGCCAGATCGCGAGCATGTCGGGAGAAGCCTGAGCGCGCACGCCATTGTCGGTCAGGATGTCGTCCGTCGAGGCGACGATCGCCGTTCGCGCGAAAACCAGCCCCTCGCCGCCTTTTTGCTCGAACTCGATGGTGACGAAGGGATCCTTGAGATCGCGCAGCACAGCCACGAGATGCGCGAGACTCTTGATGTGCGTGCCGTTGACGGAACTCACCACCGAGCCCGCGGGGCTCGAGTAGCCGTTCACCAGCTTGTTTGGAAAGAATGGCGAGGACACGACGACGAGCTCTTGCTGCTCATCATCGGGCGGATCGAGCGCACGCGTGATCAACGGGCTCTTCACGAATCCGAGCGCGCGCAGGGTGGTGGCGTTGCTCTCCAGACCGTAGACGAGTTGCCAGGTGGCGGTCGAAAACACCATGGGCCCGTAGATGAAGTAGGACGGATAATTTCCATGCAGATCCCCGACCAAAGTCGGATGCTCGACCGACACGGGAAGCTCGATCTTCACGACCTTGCCCGAGCGCACCACGGTGAGCGGCAGCGAACCGTTCTTGGCGAGATGCTGGACCATGTAGGCGAAGTGCACGCGCAGATCCTTGTCGAGCTTGACCATTCCCTGATTGTCGATGGGCACATCGCCGATGTGCGTGATCACGTCCCACTCTTTGAGCGGATAGCTCGCGGTGCTCTTGTAGGGACGGTGCACCACCATGCCTTCGACCGACTTATCGAGCTTCAGATACTCGCGCAGCGCGGGATTCTCGAGCGTCTGCAGGTCGTCGTACATCGCCGGCTTGCCGTCGTAATGACCGTCGGCAATGTCCTTCAGGAACAGATCCACTTCCTCGTTGGGGATGATGTAGCCGATGTTTTGCGTGTCGCCGCCAAGCTTCGAGAAGGCGAGGCCGATCATCTTGTCGCCCGCGATTGCCGGACCGCCGCTGTTGCCGGGATTGATCGCGGCATCGACCTGGATGCGCAGCCCCGACACGGGGAAGTTGTAGGAGACGAACTCGATGCGCGAGACGATGCCCTTGGTGATCGAGAGCGACGTGCCTCCGGTCGGGAAGCCGTAGGCGAGCACCGCATCCTTGATGCGCGGCAGTTCGCTCGCGCGCGGCAGCGCCGGATGCGTGTCGAAAAAGCCGGCATCGTCGAGCTGTAAAACCGCGAGATCGATGCCCGGCGCGACGGCCACCACGGTAGCCGGCAGCTTGTCGCCCGTGGCGTTGGCCTGCACCTGCACCTGCGTGGCGTAGAGGACCACGTGAGCGTTGGTCAATATGCGCTTGCCCTCGATGACTACGCCGGAGGCGCTCACCTCCGTAGGCGCCTGCTTGGTCCAGGGCTTGAACGGATCCGGATAGCGCATGGTCGCGAAAATCTTCACCACGGAGTTCTCGATGGCCGGCGGCTCGTTCGAGGCATGCTGAGCAGCGTGCGACGGCAGCGCCGCGCCCAGGGCGAACATGCACAGTCCGAGACAGGCCACACGCGAGAAAAGACGCATCGGTTTCAACCTGCTTCCTATTGACCGTTCACCGAAAACGCGAGCAGCACGTTACCCGGTCGTCCCTGAGCACCGCCGGAATTCACGTACACCACACCGTTCACGATGGTCGCGCCGCCCGCTTGCAGCGAACCGCCGGTACCCTGCACTTGATTCACGGTCCGGTAATCCTTGGCCGTGTCGTAGTCCCAGAGAATCTTGCCGTCGATGGTCGAATACGCCCGCAGATGGCCGTCCATCGAGCCGGAGAAGGCGGCGCCGGGAATCACCGTGACCGGCTGCACTTGCGCGTGCGCGCAGGCCGTCGACTCTCCCCAGCTGCAGACGGGCGTCGGCGAGGCTGTGAGCCAGCGCCTGGTTCCCGCTTTGATGTCTATGGCGGTGAGACTCCCCGCGGCGTTGGGCGGCTCCGCGTCGAGTCCCGAGAGCGGGACGTAGAGACTGCGGTGATCCGCGGCGTCCCCGCGCGCGATGCCGCCGGGTGGGTCCGGGACGGCTGCCTGGAATTGCCACAGCACTTCGCCGGTGTGCTCCGGATCGAGGGCGTAGACCATGCCGGAACGCTGGCTCACGAGCAGCGTCTCCCGGCCGCTCGCTGGAGTGCGCAGCACGGGCGGGCTGTCGATTCGCGCGAGGCCGGCTTGCGGCGCGGCGAACTGCTTGGACCAGCGGACTTTGCCATCCGCGAGTTCGAGCGCGACCACCGCATCGGCCAGCGGCTGCGGGAACGCCGGGTCGTAGGCATCCCCCGTCGCCACGTACAGGAGGCTTCTCGCCGCATCCACAGTCGGCGCCGCCGTGGCCGGGACACCGGCCGGCGCGAAGTGCGGAGTGCCGGCTGCGGGGCTCACCGGCCGCGGCTCCTCGCTCACGAGATAGCTCTTCCATTCGACATGGCCGCTCGCGACCTCGAGCGCCGCGACGCTCCCGCGAAACGTGCAGCAACCGTAGCCGGGGTCGCGGGCCGATTCGGGCTCGCTCGAGCCGACGGCCACATACAGACGGCCGAGATGGAGCGTCGATCCCTCGATGCGGGCGAGCGGGTGCGATTCGACCTGTGCCTTCCACAGCAGCGCGCCACTCTGGGCGTCGAGCGCGTACACCGTCCCCTTGTCGTCGCCGAACAAGGCTGCGCACGGTGCCTTGATGACGTCGAGATGCGCATTGGTCAGCTTGTGCTGTCCCTTTCTCGACTTTTTGGGCGGCGCGGCGTGGCGGGGGGCTGCTAGCTCCGCGATGGATATGCTCGTATGTACGCCGGCGGCGGCGTCATAGGTCCAATAGATGCACCCGCTCTTCGCATCGAGCGAGTAGATACGGCCGGACGCGCTCGCGACGAACAGGCGCCCGTCGACGAGGGTCGGCTGTCCCGCGCCCGGCGCGCCGGCATAGCCAAACGCCCATTTGAGCGCGAGCTTGGGCACATCGGTGGCACGAATGGCGGGTTCAGGTTGGTAGCGCGTGTTGTCGGGACTTCTGCCCCAGCCGTTCCATTGGGCGCTGCCCAGGGCCACCGCGCCGTCTCGCTCCGCGCAAAATGTGTGACCCGGCGCGTCCCCGGACGGCGCGGAGGCCGGTGGCTCGTCGGCGCGCGGCGCCGCAGCGCCCCCGGCCACCGCGACGAATCCCGTCAAAATCGCTACCGCGACCGCGACCACGCGGGTCGGACATGCCGGCCGTCGTGCCAGATCGTGCGGCGCCATCAGCGCTTGTCGATCGAGCAGTAGTCCCGTCGTGTGGGGCCGGTGTAGAGCTGACGCGGGCGGCCTATACGCATATGAGGATCGGAGACCATTTCCTGCCAATGCGCCACCCAGCCGGCGGTGCGCGCAATCGCGAACAGCACCGTGAACATGGATCTCGGGATGCCGAGCGCGCTGTAGATGATGCCCGAGTAGAAATCCACATTCGGATACAGCTTGCGCGACACGAAATACTCGTCCCTCAGCGCGATCTCCTCGAGCTTCAGCGCCAGATCGAACATCGGGTTGTTGCCCTTGCCCAGCTTCTCGAGCACGCGATAGCACATCTCGCGAATGATCTTCGCGCGAGGATCGAAGTTCTTGTATACGCGGTGGCCGAATCCCATCAGCCGCACGCTGTCGGACTTATCCTTGACGCGCGCCAGGAATTTGTCGATGTTGGCGGCCGAGCCGATGCCGTCCAGCATATTGAGCACGGCCTCGTTCGCGCCGCCGTGCGCCGGCCCCCACAACGCGGACACTCCGGCTGAGATGGCCGCATACGGGTTCGCGCCGGTGCTCCCCGCAAGGCGCACGGTCGAAGTACTCGCGTTTTGCTCGTGATCCGCGTGCAGGATGAACAAGAGGTCCATGGCCTCGGCCGCCACCGGATCGATCGCGTAAGGTTCGCAAGGCACCGCGAAGAACATGTTGAGCATGTTCGTGCAATAGCGCATGTCGTTGCGTGGGTAGATGAATGGCTGGCCGAGCGTGTGCTTGTAAGCGGCAGCGGCGATCGTCGGCAGCTTTGCGACAATGCGATGGGCAAAGATCTCCCGGTGCCGGGGATCGTTGATGTCGGTGGTGTCGTGATAGAAGGCAGCCATCGAGGCCACCACGGCCGACACCATGGCCATCGGATGCGCGTCGTGATGAAAGCCCTCGAAAAAGCTCAGCAGCTGCTCGTTCACCATGGTGTGGCGGGTGATCGAGGTGATGAACGCACTCAGCTGCGTTTTGTCAGGCAAGCTGCCGTAGATCAACAGATATGCGACCTCGAGGAAGCACGACTTCTCGGCGAGCTGCTCCACCGGGTAGCCCCGGTAAAGAAGCACACCCTCGTCGCCGTCGATGTAGGTGATCTTGCTTTCCGTACTCGCGGTGGCCATGAACCCGGGGTCGAACGTGAATACGCCGAGGTCCCGGGTGAGGTGTGAGATATCGAGGCATTCCGGGCCGATGGTGCCTGCCAGCGCATTCAGCGCAGCCGTCTTGCCGGAGGAAAGATTCTTCAGCTCGTATTTCGTGCCCATACGTCTACCGGCTTACCATATTGATGAGGCCCGGAAGCCTTGCACGGTCGATCGAATGAATCAAGCACGCACGTCGCAGCGCGCGAAGCGACGCGGCCGGCGAGGCGCGGCCGGCGAGGCGCGGCCGACGACGCGCCGCGAGGCTAAACCGGGGCGCTGCGTCTTTCAGCTCGGGGAGAAATCGCGCCTCGATCGCGGAGGCGCGAGCGCGCGATCTTAGGCCTTTGGCGCCTGCGCCTTGGGGGCCTGCGTGGCGTACTTCTTGCGGAACTTGTCGACGCGACCGCCGGTGTCCACGATCTTCTGCTTGCCCGTATAAAAGGGATGGCAGTTGGAGCAGACCTCGACCTGCAGGTCGTGACCAATGGTCGACCGGGTCTTGAACGTGTTCCCGCAGGTGCACGTCACGTTGATCTCTTGATACTCGGGGTGAATGCCGGCTTTCATGGAAACCTCGACTCTCGTGTTAGGCAGAATCGATGGGTCCTCGAAAGTCCTTTTCAAGTAAACGCATCGCCACGCCGGGTAACCTCGCAAAATCGAGGGTCGCGTACCTTAGCTCAAAGCGTCCGCTCCAACAAGCATTTCGCGCCGGCGAGTTGGAACGCTTCCGCGCCTCCCTCCGGGAGCCCGCTTTTCCACAAAATCTGTGGATAAGTCTGTGGATGGGTCTCGTCCTGCGCCGTTCACACGCATGAAATACGGATAAATGTTAACTTGGTCAAAAAATAGACAGGCTGTTTTACCTAGTTTTTTCAATAGCTTGCGATCCGCATCTGACCTAACGCAGACGCAATGTGCTGTAGGTGCCACTCGCAGCGGGACACCTCGGTCGATGTGTATAAGCTCAGGGCAGAAAACCGGCCTGCAAATCGTTTAGGAAGCGCCGGCCGAGCCCGCTCGCCCGCCATCGCGGAGGCTCGAATTCGAGCAGTCCCCGCTCGAGTGCCGCGCGCAGGCGAGGCTCGACGGTGCCAGCGCCGAGTCCGGTGCGCGACTCAAAGTCCGCCAAGGCGAATCCGTCGTTGAGCCGCAAGGCGTTCAGCATGAACTCGAAGGGAAGATCGCTCGCAAGCACCGGCTTTCGCTCACCGATGCGTCTCGCCTGCGGAATTGCGCCGCCGAACTCGTCGATGTTGCCTTTCCGCGCGATGTTTCCGTTCCCATCGATGCCGCCGACATCCTCGAGGTAGGCTCGGGGCTGGCGTGCCTTCTCCGTGCGCTGCACGCCGTGGGGCAGGCTCGCAGTGATTTTCCCGTGGGCCCCGGCGCCGATGCCGACGTAGTCTCCGAAGCGCCAGTAGTTGAGATTATGGCGGCAACGCGCACCTTCCCGCGCATAGGCGGAAACCTCGTAGTGCTCGAAGCCGCTTTGGGCGAGCAGCGCCTGGCACTCGCTCTGCATGCGGAAGGCTACGTCCTCGTCCGGCAACGCCGGAGGCAGGCTGTGAAACACCGTGCCCGGCTCGAGCGTGAGCTGATAGTGCGAGATGTGGCGAGGCTCGAGCGCGCAGGCGCGCCGCACGTCCTCGAGCGCCTCTTCGAGTCCCTGCTCCGGCAGCGCGTACATGAGATCGAGGTTGAAGTTCGCCAAGCCCGCCGCGTGCAGCTCCTCAACGGCGCGAAAAGTGTCCTCGGGGCTGTGGATACGCCCGAGGCGCGCGAGCGCGCGCGGCGCGAACGTCTGTGCACCGAGCGACACACGGTTGATGCCGGCATCGCGGTAGCCGGCGAAGCGTCCCCGCTCGATCGTGCCGGGGTTGGCCTCGAGCGTCACTTCGACATCGGCGGCCAAGGTGCAGCGTGCCGCGAAAGCATCGAGCAACCGTGCGAAGTCCTCCGGCGCGAACAGGCTCGGCGTGCCGCCGCCGAAGAAGATCGCATCGATCGAGCGACCGCCGAGATCGGGAAGCTCCGACTCGAAGTCCCGGATCAAAGCACCGATGTAGTCTTTCGAGGGCGCGGCGGACTTGAGCTGGTGCGAATTGAAGTCGCAGTACGGGCATTTGCGCACGCACCAGGGCATGTGGACATAGAGCGTGAGCGGCAGCGCTCCGGCGCTCATCGCACACGCTCGGCGAGCGCGTCGCGTAGCGCGCGGAGCGCCGTGCCGCGGTGGCTCAAGCAGTTTTTCCGCTCGGGCTCGAGCTCCGCGGCCGTGGCGCCCAGCTCCGGAAGCCAGAAGTAAGGGTCGTAGCCGAATCCACCGGCGCCGCGCGGCCGTTCCAGAATGTGCCCCTCCCACACTCCCTGGGTGACCAGCGGCGCGGGGTCCGAGGGACTCTCCAGGTAGACCAGCGCGCAGCGGTAGCGGGCGCGGCGCGCCTCGAAGGGCACTCCCTCGAGAGCGGCTATGAGCTTTGCATTGTTCGCCGCATCCACGGCGGCCGCATGCGCGGCGCCCTCGCCCGCGTAGCGCGCCGAGTAGATACCGGGCGCACCGCCGAGCGCGTCGACCTCGAGTCCCGAATCATCCGCGATCGCGGCGGCACCGCTCGCCGCGGCGGCGTGCCGCGCTTTGAGCAGGGCGTTCTCGGCGAACGTCGTGCCGGTCTCCTCGGGAGTCGCGATGCCGAGCGCTCCCTGCGCGATCGGCGCGAACGGCAGGCCTGTCAGCAGCGCTTGAAATTCACGCAGCTTGCCGGGGTTGGCCGTGGCAATCACCAGGTTCCTAAGGGGTGCGGGCGCTCTGCTGTGCTTCATGCAACCGCGCTATGCCCTGCGTGGCGAGGTCCAACAACCGATCCAGCTCGTGCCGGCGAAAAGCGTGCCCCTCGGCCGTGCCCTGCACCTCGACGAAGGCGCCGCCCGAGTTCATCACGACGTTCATGTCCGTTTCGGCGTTGGAGTCCTCGGCGTAGTCGAGATCGAGAACCGGGATGCCCCGGTAAATGCCGACCGAGACCGCCGCGACCTGGCCGTGGATCGGATTCGCGCTCAACGTGCGGCGCTTGATCAACGTGTCGATTGCATCGGCCAGCGCGACGAATCCGCCGGTGATCGCCGCCGTGCGCGTCCCGCCGTCCGCTTGCAGCACGTCACAGTCCATCGTGACGGTGCGCTCGCCGAGGGCCTTGAGATCGACCACCGCACGCAGCGCCCGGCCGATCAAGCGCTGAATCTCCTGGGTGCGCCCGCTCTGCTTGCCGCGCGCTGCCTCGCGCGCGCTGCGCGTATGCGTCGCGCGCGGCAGCATCCCGTACTCCGCGGTCACCCACCCCTGGCCCGCACCGCGCAAGAAGGAGGGCACGCCGTCCTCGACGCTCGCCGTGCACAGCACTCGCGTCCCGCCGAAGCCCACGAGCACGGACCCTTCGGCATGCGCCGTGTATCCGCGCACGAAGCTCAACGGCCGCAGCTCGTCGGGCGCGCGACCGCTCGGTCGCACGCTCATGCGGCCTTGAAGCGCAGCGCGGCCGCGCTGCAGTTATCGCTATAGGGCGCGGAGGCGGCGACGGCCTGTGTGCCGAGCTCGGTGAGGCTATCGCGCAGCGACTTGCCGGGCGTTTGCGCGAATCGCACGAAATCCTGATCTCCCAGATTGGCCCACATCCCGTCGGTGCACAGCAAGAGCACATCGCCGGGCTTCAGCCGACGCCGCGTTGATATGCTCATTTCGGGAAGCGCGGCATCACCGCCCAGGCAGCATTCGACGTAATTGCGCATGGGATGTCCCTGGACCTCGGCCTCGGTGATGAGTCCCTCGCGCAAGAGCACCTCGACGTGGCTGTGATCACGGGTGCGCTCGAGCACCTGCGACTGACGCAGCTGATACACCCGACTGTCGCCGACGTGCGCCCAGTAGGCCGCCGTATCCTGCACCAGGCACACGGCGCAGGTGGCCCGAGGGCGCGCCTCGACCGAGAGGCCCACGCCGAGCTTGACGACTTCCTCATGCGCTCTGCCCAACGACAGATGCAGGAACCCGAGCGGATCGAATATCGGGTGAGGCGTTTGCCAGAATGCCTCGATCAACGTCGCGAGCGCCGTCTCGGCGGCGCGCGCTCCCTCGGCGTGACCGCCCATGCCGTCGATCACCGCGAGCAGAACGGCGTGCTCGCCCGCCGCCACTGCGACGCGATCTTGATTCTCCTCGCGATGGCCGATCAAGCTCACATCCGCGGTCTCGATCTGCAATGACAGCTCCTACGGGCTCCGATAGACTCGCCCCGAATTATGGCCGATTTCGGCTCGAGACCCCTATGATTCGTAGTATGACCGGCTTTGCACGGCGCGAACGCCAGTACCCGTGGGGACTTCTGGCGTGGGAGCTGAAGACGGTCAATCACCGCTATCTCGAGGTCAGCTGTCGGCTGCCGGAGGAGTTTCGCGCAGCCGAGGCGGATTTCCGCCAGGCCATATCGACCGCGGTACGCCGCGGCAAGGTGGAGTGCTCCCTGCATTTTCGCCCGGCCGCGGCCACGGGCACCCTCGAGCTCGACACGGAGGTCCTCGCCGCGCTCACGCAACGGGCCCAGCAGCTCGCCACTCGGGCGGGCCCGGCGGCGCGCATCGACATCCTCGACCTCTTGCGCTGGCCGGGCGTGATGCGCGATCAGACCCGCGACTCCGTCGCGCTGATTGCCGCCGCGCAGGCGCTGCTCGGCGAGGCACTGATCGATCTCGCGCGCTTCCGCGACAGCGAGGGCGCCAGGTTACGCGAGGCGCTCGAGCAGCGCTGCGCGGGTCTCACGGAGTTCGCCGCCCGGGTCGCGGATCGCCTGCCGGAGGTGCGCGCGAAGATGCGCGCCAAGCTCCTCGACCGCATCGCGCAGCTCACCGCCGACGTCGATCACGACCGGCTGGAGCAGGAGCTCGCCATTCTCGCGCAACGTCTCGACGTCGACGAGGAGATCGACCGGCTGCGCGGTCACGTCGCCGAGGTGCGCAAGGCGTTCACAGGCCAGGAGCCCGCGGGCCGACGCCTGGACTTTCTCATGCAGGAGCTGAATCGCGAGGCGAACACGCTGTCGTCCAAGTCGCAGGACATCGAGACCACGCGCGCGGCGCTCGACATGAAAGTGCTGATCGAGCAGATGCGCGAGCAAGTGCAGAACGTCGAGTAGAGGCAATGCCGGCGGCTCCGCCCAAGCCCACGCAGCCGACCGCGAAAGCCGGCCGTCTGTACGTCGTCTCGGCCCCTTCGGGCGCCGGCAAGACCAGCCTGGTGAAAGCACTGATGAAGCGTGAGCCGGGACTCTCCGTTTCCGTCTCTTATACCACGCGCGCGCCACGCGCCAACGAGGTCGAGGGCCGCGACTACTACTTCGTCACGGCCGACGAGTTCGGACGGATGGTCGAGCGGGGCGAGTTCCTCGAGCACGCCCGGGTATTCGACAATTTCTACGGCACGGGACGCGCGGCGGTGCGCGAGGCGCTGGCGGCGGGCCAGCGGTTGCTGCTCGAGATCGATTGGCAGGGCGCGCGCCAGGTGCGGGCGAGCATGCCGGCGGCCCATAGCATTTTCATCCTGCCGCCGACGCGGCGCGCGCTGGAGGAGCGCCTCACGGCGCGCAGCACCGACTCCCCCGAGGTGATCCGGCGGCGCCTGCAAGACGCGCAGCGCGACATCGCGCACTGGATAGAGTTCGACTACGTGGTGATCAACGACCGCTTCGAGCAGGCGGTGATCGATTTCCAGGCCATCGTGCGCGAGCAAGGCGATGCGCTTCGGCGCAGCCGCCCGGAAGTGGCGCGGCTCGCCGTGGAATTGCTGGCATAGATCACGCTTGGCCGCCCTCGCACTGGCCGCAGGGGCCCCTTTCCTGCTATGCTTTCGATCCCTTTAACGAACCCCCGAAGAGCCATGGCGCGGATTACCGTCGAGGACTGTCTGCAGAACGAGCCGAATCTTTTCAATCTGGTGCTGCTCGCGGCAAAGCGCGCGCGGCGCCTGGCGAACGGCGCGGAAGCAACCGTCGAATGGGAGAACGACAAGGCGACCGTCGTTGCACTGCGCGAGATCGCCGCGGGCAACATCACGCTCGAAATGCTCGAGGAACCCGAAGAGCCGGCGCAGCAGCCGACGAACGATATGGAGATTCCGTCGGATTTCCGCGCTCCGCAGCTTGGCTTAGGGGACTGACACGCGCCGCTAAGTATCGATGGACTATGCGTCTTCCATACTCGGTTTCCTACCCGGTGGAAGACGCACCACGGGAATCAGTGAGCTTCTAGAGAAGCTCGAAGGCTATCTTCCCCCGGCTCAAGTCGAGCGTGTGCGCGAGGCGTACGATTTCGGGGCCGAACGCCATCAGGGACAGAAGCGTGTCTCGGGTGAGCCGTACATCACTCATCCCGTCGCGGTCGCCGACATCCTCGCCGATCTGAAGCTTGACGCCGACACTCTCGTCGCCGCGATCCTGCACGACGTGATCGAGGACACCCCGACCGCCAAGGCGGAGATCGTCTCGATATTCGGGCAGGTCGTCGCCGATCTCGTCGACGGCGTCAGCAAGCTGGATCAAATCCAGTTCAAGAATCGGCAGGAGGCGCAAGCCGAGAGCTTTCGCAAGATGCTCTTCGCCATGGTGCGCGATATCCGCGTCATCATGGTGAAGCTCGCGGACCGCATGCACAACATGCGCACCCTCGGCGTGATGCCGCCGATGAAGCGGCGGCGCATCGCGCGTGAAACGCTCGAGATCTATGCGCCCATCGCCGAGCGCCTCGGCCTGTATGCGGTGAAGCTGGAGCTCGAGGACCTCGGCTTTCGCGCCCTCTACCCGTACCGTTACCGGGTGCTCGAGCGTGAGCTGAAGCGCGCGCGCGGCAATCAAAAGCAGTTCGTCAGCAAGATCGCGGAAACCATCAAGGCCACGCTCGCGAAGGCCGGGATCAACGCGCACGTCGAAGGCCGCGAGAAGCACCTCTACAGCATCTACAAGAAGATGCAGAACAAGCACATCTCCCTCAACGAGATGGTGGACGTGTACGGCTTTCGCATCATCGTCGACAATGTCGACACTTGCTACCGCGTGCTCGGACTCGTGCATGGGATCTACCGGCCCATGCCGGGGCGCTTCAAGGATTACATCGCGATCCCGCGCATCAACGGCTATCAGTCCCTGCACACCACTCTGTTCGGGCCGAACGGCGTGCCGATCGAGGTGCAGATCCGTTCCGAGCAGATGCACCGCGTCGCCGAATCGGGCATCGCCGCTCACTGGAAGTACAAATCCGGCGGCGATTCGTTTGGCGGCATCGAGCACGACCGCGCCCGCGAGTGGCTCGCCGGCCTGGTGCAGATCCAGGAGGGCGGAAGTTCCGAGGAGTTCCTCGAAAGCGTCAAGGTCGACCTGTTTCCGGACAAGGTGTACGTATTCACCCCGAAGGGCAAGATCCTGCGGCTGCCGACCGGCGCGACGGCGGTGGATTTCGCATACGCGATCCACACCGACGTGGGTAACCGCTGCGTCGCCGCCAAGGTGGACCGGCGCCTCGTTCCGCTGCGCACGCCGCTGCGCAACGGCCAAACCGTCGAGATCATCACTGCCAAGGGTGCGACGCCCAATCCTTCCTGGTCGAGCTTCCTGGTCACGGCCAAGGCGCGCGCCGCGATCCGCCAATATCTCAAGAACTTGAAGCGCGGCGAGGCGATCGAGCTCGGGCGGCGACTGCTCGGCCTCGCGCTCGAAGAGCTGTCGCTCAACCTGAAGAAGATACCCGCGGCCGACATCGACGCCGTGGTGAAGGAGCTCAACCTCAAGGACGCCGATGAGCTCTTCGAGAAAATTGGCCTCGGCGAGCGGCTCGCGGCGCTGGTCGCGCGTCACCTGCAGCCCGCACGCGAAGGCACCTCGAGTGCGAGCAGCGGGCCCCTGATGATCGCGGGCACCGAGGGGCTCTTGGTCACGTACGCGCGCTGCTGCTTTCCGATCCCGAACGATCCGATCATGGCGTATCTGTCCGCCGGCCGCGGCGTGATGATCCACCGGCAGAATTGCGGTAACCTCGCCGAGTACCGCAAGCAACCGGAAAAGTGGCTGTCGGTAGCGTGGGAGGCGACGGAGGGGCGATCGTTCGCCTCCGAGATCCAGCTCGACATCAACAATCGCGTCGGCGTCCTAGCGGCGGTTGCATCGGCCATTGCGGGCACGGAGACGAACATCGATCAAGTGTCGCTGGAGGAGCGCGACGGCAACAGCTCCTCGCTCCGCTTCCAGCTGCAGGTGCGGGACCGCAAACATTTGGCGCGCGTGATGCGCACCATTCGCCGCATGCCGGACGTGCAGCGCGTTTTCCGCACGCTTGCTTAAGAGGAGCACGCATTCATGGCCAAGCAAATCATTTCCACCCCCGACGCACCCGCCGCCATCGGCGTCTATTCCCAGGCGGTGCGGGCCGGCAATACCGTGTGGGTCTCAGGGCAAATCCCGCTGGATCCAAAGACCAAAGAGCTGGTGGGCGGCGGAATCGAGGCGCAGATTCACCAGGTGTTCCGCAATATCGAGGCCATCGTGAAGGCGGCGGGTGCCGGACTCGACGATGTGGTCAAGGCCACCGTGTTTCTCACCGACCTGTCGCATTTCGCGCTGGTGAACAAGATCATGGCCGAGTATTTTCGCGAGCCCTATCCCGCGCGCGCCGCCGTCGGCGTCGCTTCGCTGCCGCGCGGCGCACAGGTGGAAGTGGAGTGCATCCTCGCCTTGTGAGCGGGCCGGATGCGCGCCGCCCGAGCGCCCCGCTGCGCGAGGCCGGGCGCGCGCGCCAGCCGTGATCGACGCAAAGCCCGTCACGGCGCTGCGCGGGGTCGGCGAGCGGCAAGCGGAGCGGCTGCGCGCGCTCGGCGTCGAAACGACGCAAGACCTGCTGTTCTTGCTGCCGCTGCGCTACGAGGACAGAACGCGCGTCGTTGCGCTGGGAGAGGTCTCTGCCGGCCGCCGCGCCGTGGTCGAGGGCGAAGTTCTGCTCACCGAGGTCGCTTTCCGCGGCCGGCGCCAGATGCTCTCGCGAATCGCCGACGGATCGGGCTTTCTCACGCTGCGATTCTTCCATTTCACCGCGGGGCAACGCGACGGCCTCGCGCGCGGCGTGCGCATCCGCTGCTTCGGCGAAGTGCGGCGTGGGCCCGCCGGTCTTGAGATGGTGCATCCCGAATACCGCCGCGCCGACGCGGCGGCCGCGGCAGGTGCCGATGAGCATCTGACGCCTATCTATCCCGGGACCGAAGGCCTCACGCAGGGAAGACTGCGACAGCTCGTGGGAACGGCGCTCGATCAGACGGCCGCCGGGGATCTCCCGGACTGGCTCCCGGCATCGCTCCTCGAGGGCTCGCATCTGCCCGGCCTGCGAGAGGCCCTGCAGTATGTGCATCGCCCTCCCGCCGACGCGCCGGTCGACTTGCTCAAGGATCGACGCCATCCGGCGCAGCGGCGGCTCGCGTTCGAGGAACTCCTCGCGCATCAACTGTCCCTGAAGCTTTTGCGCCGGCGCATTCAGCAAGATCCCGGCTGGCCGCTCACCGGCGACGGCGCACTCAAGGCGCGGCTGCTCCGCTCGCTGCCGTTTCGGGCGACGCACGCCCAGGTGCGGGTACTCGAGGAGATCGAGGCGGACCTCGAGCTCGCGAAGCCCATGCTGCGCCTCGTGCAGGGCGATGTCGGCTGCGGCAAGACGCTGGTCGCGGCGATCGCCGCGACACGCGCCATCGAGACCGGGCATCAGGTCGCGCTCATGGCGCCGACGGAGCTGCTCGCCGACCAGCACGCCCGCAACTTTCGCCGCTGGTTCGAGCCACTGGGGATCGAAGTCGCGCTCGCCACGGGCCGGCAGACGGGCAAGTCGCGGGAGGAGGTGCGCCAGGCGCTGCGCGAGGGCCGCGCGCCGCTCGTGATCGGCACCCACGCGCTGTTTCAGGAAGGTGTGGAGTTCGCCTCGCTCGCTCTCGCGATCGTCGACGAGCAGCACCGCTTCGGCGTGCATCAACGCCTCTCACTGCGCGAAAAAGGCTCCCGCGACGGCCGACAACCGCATCAGCTGATCATGACCGCGACGCCCATACCACGCACCCTGGCGATGACCGCCTACGCGGACCTCGACGTATCCATCATCGACGAGCTGCCGCCCGGCCGCACGCCGGTGGCCACCGCGGCGCTTGCCGAGGCGCGGCGCGATGAGGTCGTGGCGCGCATTCGCGCGGCGTGTCTCGCGGGCCGGCAAGCGTACTGGGTGTGTCCGCTCATCGACGAATCCGAGGAAATGCCATTCCAGGCCGCGGAAGAGACGGCGGCGGCGCTCGCGGCAGCGCTGCCCGACCTCACCGTCGCCATGGTGCACGGTCGCATGCCGGGAGCCGCCAAGGAGCTCACCATGCGGCGCTTCAAGGACGGCGAGATTCAGCTGCTGGTGGCCACCACCGTCATCGAGGTGGGCGTGGATGTGCCGAACGCGACCCTCATGGTCATCGAGAACGCCGAGCGCATGGGCCTCGCGCAGCTGCATCAGCTGCGCGGACGGGTCGGGCGAGGACATCACGCGAGCTCGTGCTTGCTCCTGTATCGAGGACCTCTTTCGCCGATGGCGCGCGAGCGGCTCGCCGTCATGCGCAACACCAACGACGGCTTCGAGGTGGCGCGGCGCGACCTCGAGCTGCGCGGACCGGGAGAAGTGCTCGGCACACGCCAGACCGGGCTCGCCCAGATGCGCGTCGCCGATCTCGCGCGTGACGCGGACTTGCTGCCCCGAGTGCAAATCGCCGCGGAGAGGTTGCTGCGGGAATGGCCGGCGCACGCCGCGCCGCTCATCCGCCGTTGGGTCGGACATGGAGAGCAATACGGGCGCGTCGGTTAGAATGCCCGCCCATGAATCCAAACGCGAAGCCTCGACCGAGCGATACTCGAAAGCCCGATAGCGCCCAATGGCTGCCCGCGGAGCGCCTGGGACAGCTCCAGGTGGATCCGCGCATGCGGCCCTGGCTCATCGGCAAGGGGCTGATCAGCCTGCGCATGAAGGACGCCTGCGGCGAGCGCTACGCGGCGCGCCTGGTCGAGCAGTGGACCGGCCTCTTGTCGGGCGAGCTCAAGGCATTCCTCAAGATCGGCGACTCGGCGGCATTGTTTCGCGAGGTGGAGCTGTGCTGCGGCGATCAGGTGTGGGTGTTCGCGCAGTCCGTGATCCCGGACGACACGTTATCCCTATATCCCTGGCTTGCCGAGCTCGGCGACTGCTCGCTGGGCGAGCTCTTTTCCACGCTGTCCGGCGTCGAGCGCAGCTCTTATGAGTACGCCTGGCTCCCCGCCGACGACCCGTTGAGCAAGCGCGCCTTGCGTGGTGCCGACCTCGCCCCTGCAGGCCTGTGGGCGCGGCGGTCGCGCATTCTGCTGCGTGGGGCGCCACTCATCGCGCAGGAAGCCTTCTTGCCGTCAACGGGCCGCACCTAAGGGTCCGCCGCGTGCCCTTGCCCCGCTCAGGGCCGGAGTTGCTGGAGCGCATCGGCCAGCGCTGGCGGTGGTTCACTTATCGGGTCCAGTTCCACCCCTGGACGACGAACGAGCTGCCGCGAATTCTCGACACCCTGCACGACTACATACAGCTCACGCGCCTCAATCGTCCCATCGGTATCTATCTGCTGCTCTGGCCGACCCTCTGGGCCGTGTGGATCGCGGGGCGCGGCAAGCCGGATGCGCACGTGTTTCTGATCTTCGTCTTGGGCACGGTGCTGATGCGCTCCGCCGGCTGCGCGATCAACGACTATGCCGACCGCAGCTTCGATCCTCACGTCGAGCGCACCAGGACGCGTCCGCTCGCGGCGGGACGCATCACCACCCTCGAGGCGCTCGTCCTGTTCGCGGCCCTGTCATTGCTCGCGCTCATGCTCGTGCTGCAGCTGAATCGCATGACGCTGCTCTGGGCGTTGCCGGGCGCTTTTCTCGCGGTGACCTACCCTTTCGTCAAGCGTTTCCTCTCCGTGCCGCAGCTGTATCTGGGCGTCGCATTCGGCTGGGGGATACCCCTGGCGTTCGAAGCCCAGGTCGAGTACATCCCACGCGTCGCCTGGCTCTTCGTGATCGCGAACATGCTGTGGGTAACGGTTTACGACACCCTCTATGCCATGGTGGATCGCGACGACGACCTCAGGATCGGGGTGCGCTCCACGGCCATTCTGTTCGGCGATTCGGACCGGCACATCATCGCCGTGCTGCAAGGCATGACGCTCTTGTCGCTGTATCTGGCGGGCCGCATCCTGCACATGACCCGCTGGTACTACGCCGGGCTCATCGCCGGCGCGTGCTTTTTTGTCTACCAGCTCTGGCTGATCCGCAACCGCGACCGCGATGCCTGCTTCCGGGCGTTCCTCAACAACAACTACTTCGGCATGTCGGTGTTCATCGGCGTGCTTCTAACTTACCAATTCCGCCCTTGAGCGCGGACCTCGACTCCCATCGGGCCGATGCTCGCTGGGCGCGACGCTCCTTCGATCGGGCCGCCGCGACCTACGACGCAGCAGCGGTACTGCAGGCGCAGGTGCGCAATGTGCTCCTGGAGCGGCTCGACTTGACGCGTCTCGAGGCGCGCGTCGTGCTCGATCTCGGCGCGGCAACCGGGCAGGGCGCACGCGCACTCAAGCAACGCTACCCGAGCGCGCGGGTCATCGCCGTCGACGTATCCGCGAGCATGCTGCGCGTTGCGGGCCGGCGGCGGCGCTGGCTGCGACCCTTCGGGCTCGTGTGCGCCGATGCGGTGCGGCTCCCGTTTGCCGAGGCGAGCGTCGATATGGTGTTCAGCAATCTGCTCTTGCCGTGGTGCGACCCCGACGCGCTGCTCGCGGAATTACGGCGCGTGCTCGCGCCGCGTGGTCTTCTCACCCTCACCGGGCTCGGACCCGACACACTCAAGGAGCTCAGAACCGCGTGGGCCGCGGCGGACACTCATGTCCGCGTCGGCGAATTCCTCGACATGCACGACCTCGGCGATGCCCTGGTGCGTGCCGGATTCGCCGCACCGGTGCTCGACGTGGAGCGCTACACCCTAAGCTACGCCGACGTGCGCGGCCTCATGGCCGATCTCAAGGCGACCGGCGCGCGCAACGCCGCCGCCGGGCGACTCAAGGGCCTCACCTCGCCGCGCAAACTCGCGGCCATGCAGATGGCCTACGAAGCCTATCGCGAGGGCGGGCGCCTGCCGGCCACGTGCGAAGTCGTTTTCGCGCAAGCCTGGGTGCCGCTCGAGGCAAGGACCTCGACGCAGGCTGTCTCACTCGAGTCGCTGCGAGAACAGCTCGCAGCCAGACGCCGGGGTTAAGACCCGGCCGCGCTTGAGTTATCCTTGCCCGCATGGAAGAGCGCATTGAGCTCGCGCCGAATTGCTCGCTCACGCCCACGACGGCGCGGCTGTTCTTCGTCTGTACGTGTTTGTTTTCATTGGCTTTTGCGATGATCTTCGTGGTCCACGGATTCTGGCCCGTGTTGCCGTTCTGGGCGCTCGAGATGGGTGCGCTCGGCCTCGCTCTTCACAGCAGCATGCGCCGCCGGTTTTACACCCAGACCGTGCTCATCACCGACTCGATGGTCAGTCTCGTGACCCGATCGAGGCGCGGTGAGGCCAAACAGGAGTTTGCGCGGCATTGGACGAAGGTTAGACTGCGCAGTCCGCGAACGCGCCTGTACCCGAGCAGATTGACCATCGAGAGCCGGGGTCGAGCGTGCGAGGTCGGCAGCTTCCTCACCGAAGAGGAAAGATGCCGCCTTGCGCAGCGTTTGCGCGGCTTGGTGGGCGGGATGAACGAGTCGCCGCCGCTTGAACAGTGATCGAGTAAAAACTTAAGGACCCGATGAGATGAGTGCATCCGCAAGCGACAATCGCGCCCACCGGCCCCGCGGCCTCTTCCCCGACCGCATGCTGAAGGCCGCCGCCGCCCTCGCCGCCTGCGCCCTATCCGCCACCGCGGGTGCCAACACCTCGAACGGGTACAACCTGCCGATGGGCGTCACCCAGATCAGCCGGGACATCTACGGCCTGCACATGGAGGCGTTCTGGATCTGCGTCGGCATCGCCATCGTCGTGTTCGGTGCCATGATCTATTCGCTCGTCAAGTTCCGGGCATCGCAGGGCGCGGTGCCGGACACCACCATGCTGCACAGCACGAAGGTGGAAATCATCTGGACCATCGTCCCCGTGGTCATCCTCGTGGTGATGGCGATACCGGCCGCGGAGCTCATATTGAAGATGGAGGACATGCGTAACTCCGATCTTTCCATCCGCGTGACGGGCTACCAGTGGAAGTGGCAGTACCAGTACATGGACGCCGGCGCCGGGATCGATTTTTTCTCGACCCTGAAGCAAGACTCTAACTTCGCGCGCCAGCTGCATTCGGGCATCGACCCGAATGCGGTGCCCAACTACCTGCTCGACGTGGATCATCCCCTGGTAGTGCCGAGCGGCACCAAGGTGCGACTCATCCTCACCTCGGGCGATGTGATTCACGCCTGGTATGTGCCCGATTTCGGCCTGAAGCGTTCGGCCGTCCCGGGCTTCATCAACGAGCTGTGGTTCAAGGTCGATCCGGGCAAGGAAGGAATCTATCGCGGCCAGTGCGCGGCGCTCTGCGGCCGCGACCATGGATTCATGCCCGTGGTGGTCGACGTCAGAACTCCCGACGATTTCAAGAAGTGGGTCGATGAGCAGAAAGCGCAGCTGAAGCAAGCAGCCGCGCCGACGACCGATGCGCCGGGCGCCGATGCGCCTCGCTCGGCCCAAGCACTGAACTAGACACTTTCGACAGACCTTTCAAAGAGACATCGCACATGGCCCAAGATCTCGCGCACGACTCCGCCCACGACACCCATGACGATCACGGTCACGCACCCACCGGCATCAAGCGCTGGTTGTTCTCGACCAACCACAAGGACATCGGGACGATGTACCTGGTGTTCAGCTTGATCATGTTCTTCCTCGGCGGAACGATGGCCATGGTGATCCGGGCCGAGTTGTTCAAGCCGGGCCTGCAGCTGGTCGACCCGGAGCGCTTCAATCAGCTGACCACCATGCATGCGCTGGTCATGATCTTCGGCGCGGTCATGCCCTCCTTCGTCGGCCTCGCCAACTGGATGGTGCCGCTGCAGATCGGCGCGCCCGACATGGCGCTGCCGCGCATGAACAACCTGAGCTTCTGGATACTGCCGTTCGCGTTCACGCTATTGCTGGGCTCGTTCTTCATGCCGGGCGGCGCCCCTGCGGCTGGCTGGACGATGTATCCGCCGCTGGTTCTGCAGAGCGGCGACTCCCTGCCCATGCTGATCTTTGCCGTCCATTTGATGGGGGCTTCCTCGATCATGGGCGCGATCAACATCGTCGTCACCATCATGAACATGCGCGCCCCCGGCATGAACCTCCTCAAGATGCCGCTGTTCTGCTGGTCCTGGCTGATCACCGCCTACCTGCTGATCGCCGTGATGCCGGTGCTCGCCGGGGCCGTGACCATGCTCCTCACCGACCACTTCTTCGGCACGAGTTTCTTCAATCCTGCGGGCGGCGGCGATCCGCTCATGTTCGAGCACGTGTTCTGGTTCTTCGGGCATCCCGAGGTCTACATCATGATTCTGCCGGCGTTCGGCATCATCTCGGAGATCCTGCCGACCTTCTCGCGCAAGCCCCTGTTCGGCGCCACCTCGATGATCTACGCCATCGCCTCCATCGCGTTCCTGTCCTTCATCGTGTGGGGGCACCACATGTTCGTGGACGGAATGCCCATGGCGGCGCAGCTCTTCTTCATGATGTCGACCATGCTGATCGCGGTTCCCACGGGCGTGAAGGTGTTCAACTGGACGGCGACGATGTGGCGGGGCTCGCTCTCCTTTGAGCCGCCCATGCTGTTCGCCATCGCTTTCCTGTTCCTGTTCTCGATCGGCGGCTTCTCCGGCCTGATGCTGGCCTTGACCCCGGTCGACTTCCAGTACAACAACACCTACTTCGTGGTCGCGCACTTTCACTACGTGCTCGTGCCGGGCGCCATCTTCGCCGTGATGGGGGCGGTCTATTACTGGCTGCCCAAGTGGACGGGACACATGTACAACATGACGCTCGCCAAGACCCACTTCTGGCTATCGGCGATCTTCGTGAACGTGCTGTTCTTCCCGCAACACTTCTTGGGGCTCGCGGGCATGCCGCGGCGCATCCCGGATTACGCCGTGCAATTCACCGACTGGAACATGGTGTCCTCGATCGGTGGCTTCGCCTTCGGCGCTTCGCAGATCCTGTTCGTGATTCTGATCGTGCAGTGCGTGCGCGGCGGCCAGAAAGCCACTGCCGCGGTGTGGGACGGCGCCTTGCCGACCGGTCTCGAGTGGACCTTGCCGTCACCGCCGCCGTTCCATACCTTCACCGTCGCTCCGGAGATCAAATGAGCTCGATGGAGCTACCGAACCGACGGCGCCTGATCCGCAGCCGAGCTTTGATCCTGATGTCGGTGGCGCTCGCCTTCTATTTCGGGTTCATCGCGATCGCGATCTACCGTCGCCACTGAGAGCCGCGTGGAATCCGATTCCGCAAAGCCCGGACTCAGCGAGCGCAAGCGCGCCAACCGGCGCTTGACCCGCAGCCTTCTGATCATGACGGCGGGCAGTTTCGCGTTCGGCTGGGCGCTCGTGCCGCTGTACGACGTTTTCTGCAAAGTGGCTGGCATCGGCAACGCTCAGGCGAAGGCCGGCGCCGCGGAAGTGCGCGAGGCCGTCGATCCGAACCGCGAGGTCACGGTCGAGTTCATCGCCGATCCCGCGACGGTGGGCAGCTTCGAGTTCCGGCCGGAGGTGGCGTCCATGCGCGTGCACCCCGGCAAGCTTTATGACACGCAGTTCTTTGCGAAGAACCTGACGGGAGGCAGATCGGTCGCGCAGGCCGTGCCGAGCATCTCGCCGACCGTCGCCGCACAATACTTTCACAAGACACAATGCTTTTGCTTCAGCCCACAGCGTTTCGGCGTGGGCGAGGGACGCGACATGCCGGTACGCTTCATCGTCGATCCGAACCTGCCGGACAACGTCGACAAGATCACCCTCGCTTATACGTTCTACGACAGGACCGAAGCGGCGGCACCCTAGACCGGCTAGAATGAATTTCCACATCGCTTAGAGAGTTGAACATGGCGCAAGCGCACGCGACCGACGCGGATACATACTACATACCTCACGGCAGTCCCTGGCCGATCTTCGCGGCCGTCTCGCTATTCACCGTCATGGCGGGGGCCGTCGCACTGCTCAACAACTGGCTGCCCGCGTGGTCGCTGGTTCCGGGCTTCGCCATGCTCGCGATCATGTTCTTCTGCTGGTTCGGCACCGTCATCGGGGAAAACCAGCACGGCGTGTACAACATGCACGTGGATCGCTCGTTCCGCATGGGCATGATGTGGTTCATCTTCTCCGAGGTGATGTTCTTCGCCGCCTTTTTCGGCGCGCTGTTCTATGCGCGGCACCTCGCGGCGCCCTGGCTCGCCGGTCACGGCACCAAGCCCTTGAATGGCGTCCTCTTGTGGAAGAACTACGACGGAGTGTGGCCGACGAACGGTCCGGCTGCGGTCGGTCCGCGAGCGAACGGCACGTTCGAGACCATACCGGCTTTCGGGCTGCCCGCGGTCAACACGGCGATCCTGCTGTCGAGCAGCGTGACCGTGACCATCGCGCACCACGCATTGATCGCCGGCAACCGCACGCGCTTGAAGATTTTCCTTGCTCTGACCTTCCTCCTGGGCTTCACCTTCGTCGGCCTGCAGGCGCACGAGTACCATGAGGCATACACCGAGCTGGGCTTGACGCTCGGCACGGGTGTGTACGGGTCCACCTTCTTCATGCTGACCGGATTTCACGGCTTGCACGTCACCATCGGCGCCATCATGCTGACGGTAATCTGGTTCCGCGTCCTGAAGGGCCACTTCACGCCAAACCGACACTTCGCATTCGAGGCGGTCGCGTGGTACTGGCACTTCGTGGACGTGGTTTGGCTCGGCCTGTTCTGCTTCGTTTACTGGCTGTGATGCGCGGGACCGCGCGCCCGCGATGCGCCGGGTCTCTCAGCGTCCTGCCGTCGGCGTGATCCAGCCCTCGTAGTAGGCGACGATCAGCAATACGAACAGCCCGACGGACAGGCTGATTCTCCAGGTCAGCGCTTTGATCATTTTGCGGCTGTCGCCGGGAGTGCGCGCCGACAAATGGTACAGAGCCTTGCCGAGACTTCCGACGATCAGCACCAGCATCAGAATGATCAGATATTTGAAGCTCACTGCCGACGGCTCCTGTAGCAGAGCAGCCAGTATATCGTGAGCGTAAAGCTAGGTTCCCGCGTGTTCGAGCCGCGCGCATTCACGACGCTGCTCGCTCTCGCGCTGGTCGTCGCGCTCGTGTCGCTCGGACGGTGGCAGCTGCACCGCGCTGAGGAGAAGCGTGCGCTTTATGCGCTGTTCGATTCCGGGAAGGACGCGACCCGGGCCATAGATGCCGCAACGCCGCGATTGCCCCGATACCAGCATGTGGACGCCGTGGGCTCTTACGATCCGGAGCATCAGATCCTGATCGACAACATGAGCAATGCCGAGGGACGGGCGGGGTATTACGTCGTCACGCCGTTCGCATTGCGCGGCGGCGGTCGGATCTTGGTGAATCGCGGCTGGGTGGCGGTGGGTGCAAGCCGCGCCGTGAAACCAGAGGTCGCCGTGTCGACGCAGGAGCGGGAGATCAGAGGCCGTACCGACGAGCTGCCGCGCGCCGGCATGCAGCTGGGCGAGCGGGTGCCTCTGGCGCCGCCCTATCCCGTGGTCGCGAATTTTCCCACGCATGCGGAGATCGCGGCGCTGTTGCGCGAGAGCCGCTGGGCCGCGGCCGCCAATCTCGTGCTGCTCGATCCGAGCGAGCCGGACGGCTATGTGCGCCAGTGGCAGCCTCCGGGCTTTCCGCCGGTGCGACACATTGCCTACGCGGTGCAATGGTTCTCCCTCGCCGCCGCGCTGACGGTGATTTATTTCGTCACCAATGTTCGGCGAGCGGGGAGGGCGAACGCGTGAGCGCGATCGACCCACGGCACCGGAGCCGCCAGCGGCGGGCGCTCATCGCGCTGGCGCTGCTGTTTTTCGCGCCCTTGGCGCTCGCTTTCATTCTTTATTATGGAGTTGGCTGGAGACCAGGCGGGCGGGTGAATCATGGGGATCTGGTGGAACCGCCCGTGCCTTTGCCCGACCCCGCGTTGCCGGCCGCCCCCATCCTCAGAGGCAAGTGGACGCTCTTGTACTTCGGCCCCGGGAGCTGCCCGGCGAGCTGCCGCACCGATCTATACAACACCCGGCAGGTGCGCGCGGCTTTGGGCGCCGACCGCGAGCGTGTGCAGCGCGTGTTCCTGGCCGAAGGCGAATGCTGCGACCTCGAGTGGCTGCGCGTGCAGCAGCCGGACCTCATCATGGTGCGGGCGAGCGCGGCAACCGCGCCGCTCGCCGCGATCCTCGAGCGTGCCGCCCGCGGCCCCGCGCCGGCCGACCGTGTGTACCTCGTCGATCCTCTGGGGAACCTGATGATGTCCTATGCCGCGGACGCGCGGCCCAAGGGCATGCTCGAGGACCTCAAGAAACTGTTGCGTCTGTCGCACGTGGGCTGAGAGGCGGACGGGCGATGACCGAAGAGCGACGCGTACTCTGGTTCAGGCGGCTGGCGCGCTGCGGAGCGCTGCTCGCCGCGTGCGTGGTGGTGCTCGGAGCGTGGGTGCGCCTCACCGATGCCGGTCTCGGCTGCCCCGATTGGCCCGGGTGCTACGGCCATCTGTTTCCGCAGACCACGCATCGCTTCGCGGAGGCCGTGCACGAGATGGTGCACCGTTATTTCGCGAGCACTCTGGGCGCAATCATCGTCGCGCTGCTCGTCTGGGCCTTTGTGAATCGCAAAGCTCGAGGACAGCCGCTTGCGGCCGTGGCGGCCTTGCTGCTTCTGGTTTGCGTGCAGGGACTGCTCGGGATGAAGACCGTGACGTTGCTGCTGCAACCCTTGATCGTCACCTCGCACCTGCTCGGCGGACTCACCACACTTGCGCTCCTATGGTGGCTGTCGCTCGAGCCCAGGAGCCGCCCACTCACTCATCCGCAGCTGAGCTTGCGCAAATTTGCATTCGTGGCCCTCGGCGCGCTCGCGCTGCAGATCGCGCTCGGCGGCTGGACCAGCAGCAACTACGCGGCGATCGCCTGCCCGGATCTGCCGACATGCCAGCGCTCATGGTGGCCGGACATGGATTTCCAGAACGCGTTCGTATTGTGGCGCGGGCTCGGCGTCGACTATGAAGGCGGCGTGCTCGCGAGCCCGGCACGCGTCGCCATCCATTTCACGCACCGACTGGGCGCGGTCGTCGTGGGCACTGTATTGATCGGCACGGGGCTCCTGACCATCGCCCGCTCCGCGGGGCGACCGCTGCGTTTGCTGGGCGGGCTGTTGGTATTCGCGGTGCTCCTACAGATCACCATCGGCATCGCGATGGTGCATTTCCATATCCCACTCGTGCTCGCGACCATGCACAACGGCGGCGCCGCATTGCTGGTCATCGTCATGGTGACTTTGCTGCGCACGCTCTGGCCGCACGCCCTGGAACCGGGCGCGGCCAGCGCCTCCGCGCGGCCGCCGGAGCCCGCCGGCGGCGTGGTAACCTTACGCCGTGTCGACGCTCCCCGATAATCCCCTGCTCGCGGCTTCCGGCATCCCACGCTGGCGCTGGCGCGAGTACCTCGAGCTCACCAAGCCCAAGGTGAGCCTTTTGATCGTGTTCACGGCCATCGTGGGCATGGTGCTCGCATCACCCGGCATGGTGCCGCTACCGGCATTGGTCTTCGGCACGCTCGGCATCGCGCTCGCCTCCGGCTCGGCGGCGGCCTTCAATCACGTCCTCGATCGCCGCATCGACGAGCGCATGGCGCGCACCCGCGGCCGGCCGTTGCCCACCGGGCACTTGGCGACAAATCAGGCGGTGGTATTTGCGAGCTTGCTCGGGCTCGCATCGATGCTGGTGCTGTGGCCGACGGTCGGGAGGCTCACGGCGCTGCTCACCTTTTTCTCGCTGATCGGCTACGCCATCGTCTACACCCTGTGGCTCAAGCGCGCGACCCCGCAGAACATCGTGATCGGCGGCGCCGCCGGTGCGGCGCCGCCGGTGCTCGGGTGGGCAGCGGTGACCAACACCATCGATCCACATGCGCTGCTCCTGTTCCTCATCGTGTTCACCTGGACGCCGCCGCACTTCTGGGCGCTCGCGATCGCCCGGCGCGATGACTACGCCAAGGCCGGCATTCCGATGCTGCCGGTCACGCACGGCATCCCGTTCACGCGCTTGCACATCGTGCTCTATACCATCCTCCTCGGCGTCGCCACGATGCTGCCGGTGCTGTCCGGCATGAGCGGCCTCATCTATCTCGTTGCGGCGATCGCGCTCAATGCGCGCTTTCTTTATTTCGTGCTCAAGCTGAACCGCGAGCGGCACTCGCGGCCGCAACTGCCGATGCGCACGTTCCGGTTCTCCATCACTTATCTGATGCTGCTGTTCGCGGCGCTCGTCATCGATCATTACCTGCCGTTCTTCGTCTGACGTCAGGCGAGCCCGTGCGCCGTCAAGGGCAGGGATCTGACTCGCCGTCCCGTGGCCGTGAACAGAGCATTGCAGATCGCGGGCGCCACCGGCCCCACCGCGAGCTCGCCGACGCCGCCGGGCGGCGCATCGCTCGTCACCAACAGCACGTCGATCTCGGGCATCTCGTTCGCGCGCAGCAATCGATAGCTGTTGAAGTTGGTCTCGCGCACGCGCCCCGCGCCGAGCGTGATGTCGCCCCACAGCGCCGCGGACAGTCCGAACACGATGCCGCTCTCCATCTGCGATTCGACGATGCGCGGATTCACCATCTGTCCGCAGTCGACCACGCAGGTGATCCGGTGAACCTTGAGCGCATCGTCCTCCACGGAGATCTCCGCCACTTGCGCGATCACAGAGGTGTACCCCTCCATGAACGCAATCCCGAGATGGCGTCCCGCGCGTGGATGGCCCCATCCGCTGCGCTCGGCTGCGAGCTTGAGCACATTCGCGTGGCGCGGCTTCGAGGCGAGGAGCTCGAGCCGGAAGTCGAGCGGATTCCTGCCGGCCGCCGCCGCGAGCTCGTCGATGGAGCTCTCCACTGCGAAGCAGTTGGGCGCATGGCTTACCGAGCGCAAATAGCCCACGTCGATGCCGATCTCCCGGCGGGTGTAGGTCAAGCCGAAATTCGGCACGCCGTAGGGATAGTTCTGCACGTACTCGATGACGGAGTCGAAGGGATCTTTGTTGGTGGGATCGAAGCGCGAGGTGATCGACGGTCCGGTGATGTGCAATTGCCAGGCAATGAGCTTGCCATGGGCATCGAGCGCGCCGCGGATCTCCTCACGCGCGGGCGGCCGGTAGTAATCATGGGTCATGTCGTCTTCGCGAGTCCAGACCAGCTTGACCGGCGCACTCAGCGCCTTGGATGCGAGTACCGCGGCGGGAATGAAGTCCACTTCGAGCCGGCGCCCGAAGCCGCCGCCGAGCAAGGTGGTATAGACGTTCACTCGAGCCGGCGGGACGCCCGCGGCCTCCGCCGCGACCGCCTGCGCCAGCTGCTGCACCTGCGTGCCGACATATAGATCGCAACGGTCGGCGCGGACGTCCGCCGTGCAATTCATCGGCTCCATCGTGGCGTGCGCGAGCATCGGCAGCTCGTACACGGCGGCGAAGCTCTTCGCCGCCGATTTAATCGCACCACTCGGATCACCAACCTGCTTCGCCGAGAGGCCCGCATTGGCGGCGGCCGCACGGTCCAGAAGGACGCGGATCACCGCGTTGTCGAGACTCGCGTTCGCGCCCTCGTCCCAGGCGATCTTCAGGGCATCGCGCGCCTGCAGAGCCTGCCAAAAGTGCTCGGCCACCACCACGACGCCGCTCGGCGTGGCGAGCACGCGGCGAACGCCGGGCATCGCCTCGGCCGCGCGGGAGTCGAGGGTGCGCGCGCGTCCGCCGAGCACCGGGCACTGCGCGATCGCGGCGTACAGCATGCCCGGGAGCCTCACGTCCAGTCCGAACACGGCGCTGCCGTCCACCTTGCTAGGTGTGTCGAGCCGCGGCTGCGAGGTCCCGATCAGCGTGAAGTCCGCCCTGGGCTTGAGCGTGACATCCTTCGGCACCTTGAGCTTCGCGGCCGCCTGGGCGAGCTGCCCGTAGGAGAAGCTCTGACCGCGGTCATTCTCGATGCGTCCGTGGTGCGCGCGGCAGCGCTCGGGCTCGATATGCCACTTGTCGGCGGCCGCGGCAATCAGCAAGGTGCGGCCTTGGGCGCCCGCGGTGCGCAGCCTTTCCCACGCATCGCTCACGCTGTTGCTGGTGCCGGTGATCTGCCCACCGTTACCGGCATTGACATAGGCGTCGCCGGCGGGAGCGGCGACGATGCGGATGGTCGTGAAGTCGACCTCCAGCTCCTCAGCGAGCAGCATGGGGAGCGCCGTGTACACGCCCTGTCCCATCTCCGAGCGATCGACGAGGACGGTGATCGAGTCGTCGGCCGCGATCTTGAGCCAGGCGTTGAGCTCGGTCGACGCAGCGGCCCCCGGCGCAGCGGTGCCCGGACCGCCCGAGGCCCGCGCTCCGGGGCGCCCACCGAAGGCGGGTACAGTCATCGCCAGCAGCAAGCCGCCGCCGAGCCCTGCCGTGCGGCGGCAGAAATCACGGCGACCGATGTCGGCGGGCGCCGTGCTTCTCGCGCTTGCGCGTTTGGCGCGCGCCTGATCGCGCATCGGCACCTTCAGGTATCTCGGGCCGGCGCGAGCAACTGCGCAGCTCGATGAATCGCCTTGCGGATGCGCGGATAGGTGCCGCACCGGCAGAGATTCCCGGCCATGGCGGCATCGATGTCCGCGTCGCTAGGATCCGGCTTGACGGCGAGCAGCGCCGCCGCGGACATGATCTGTCCCGATTGACAGTAGCCGCATTGCGGAACGTCGAGTTCGATCCAGGCGCGCTGCACGGCATGGCTGCGATCCACCGACAGTCCCTCGATGGTCGTCACTCGCTTGCCGGCCAGCGCGCCGAGCGGCAGCACGCAGGAGCGCATCGCGATGCCATCGACCTGCACTGTGCAGGCGCCGCAGAGCGCCATACCGCACCCGTACTTCGTTCCGGTCATCGCGAGGTGATCGCGCAGGACCCATAGAAGTGGAGTGTCGGGCGCAGCGTCCACGTCGATCGTGCGGTCGTTGACGGATATCAGGGCCATCGGAAAGTCTCCCTCGAGCGCTCCAGATGCTACACGAACCCGCGAGATTGTAGCGAGGAACGGCATCGCGGGCGGATGGTACGATGCTCTCATGGCGACCTGGTCGACTTTCTACTCGCGCGTCTTCGCGCTGGCCGTGGCGGCGCTCTTGGGCTATGCCCTGTTCAAGATCTTCACGCCCTTCTTCAATTCCTTGACCTGGGCGATGTTTCTCGCATTCCTTCTGTATCCGCTCAATCTGCGCCTGCGGCGCCGCTTGCACGGCAGTGCGCGTGCCGCGGGACTCCTGACGGTGCTCACGCCGGTGGTCATCCTTTTGCCGCTGGCGGCGGTCTCGATAGAGTTCGTTGCGCAGGTGTCGGCGCTGGTGCGGCTGCTGCAAAAGCGAGCTCAGGAGCTCGACATCAAGACCTTCTCGGACCTGCAGCAGTTTCCCTGGATCGCGCGCGCCAACGGCTGGCTGCAGGCGCGCACCGGCATTACCGCGGACCACATCCAGTCCTGGATCGTTTCAGCGAGTCAGAATCTGCTGCAGCGGGCGGCGGGCGTATCGGGCTCGTTCGTGCTCGGGGCCGTCGGATCGGTCCTGGCGTTTTCCATCATGCTGTGCTTGCTGTTTTTCTTTCTTCGCGACGGCGATGCGATGATCGCTCGCGCCCGCGGCCTCATCCCCCTGGACGAGGCGCGCAAACAGCGGCTGTTCCGCCGCGTCTCCGACGTCACGCGCGCCATCGTTCTCGGCACCACCTTGACCGCGCTGGTGCAGGGCGCGCTCGTGGGCATCGGCTTCGCAATCGCCTCGCTGGCCTCTCCCCTCGTCTTCGGCGTTCTTGCGGCGCTCCTGTCGATGCTGCCGGTGGGCGGCGCGGCCATCGTCTGGGTCCCGGCCATCGGATGGCTCCTCTATCAGGGTCGGTGGGGATTTGCCATCTTCATGTTGGCGTGGGGGCTGATGCTCACCGGCGTAGAGAGTGTGCTGCGGCCGTTCCTGATCTCCGGCCGGGGACGGATCTCCGCGCTCGCCATCTTCGTGGGCGTGCTGGGCGGCATCCCGGCCTTCGGCGCGATCGGTATCGTCGTCGGCCCGGTGGTGCTTTCGCTGGTGCTGGAGCTCGTCAAATTCGCGGAGGAACCCGCCGACATGCGGCACGGCGGATAGGGGCTTACCGAACGCGCGTACTGAAGTAGAATCCCCGGCCCCATGGACGTATCACATTTACTCGACGGCCTGAACGATGCGCAGCGTCAGGCGGTGGCCTCGCCCCTCGGAGCCGTGCTGGTGCTGGCCGGCGCCGGCAGCGGCAAGACACGCGTGCTGGTGCACCGCGTCGCGTGGCTCATCCAGGTGGAAGGGGCTTCGCCGCACAGCATTCTCGCGGTCACCTTCACCAACAAGGCGGCCGCGGAAATGCGCCGCCGTATCGAAGGGCTACTCGGACACCCCGGCGGGTCGCTGTGGATCGGCACCTTTCATGGACTGGCGCATCGGCTGCTGCGCCTGCATTGGCGCGAGGCGGGGCTGCCGCGGAGCTTTCAGATTCTCGATGCGGAGGATCAAGCGCGCCTGTTGCGCAAGGTCTTGAAGTCGCTCGAACTCGACGAGACCCGCTGGGTGCCGCGCGAGATTCTCTGGTTCATCAATGCGCAGAAGGATGAGGGGCTGCGGGCCAAGCATCTGAAGGACGACGGCGATCCGACGCGCCGTCAGTTGATCCAGATTTATCATGCCTACGAGGAAGCATGCCGGCGCGGCGGCGTGGTGGACTTCGCGGAGCTCCTGTTGCGCGCATACGAGATCTGGAAGGAGCATCCCTCGCTCCTCGAGCACTACCGAACGCGCTTTCGCCACGTACTGGTGGATGAGTTCCAGGACACCAACGCCATCCAGTACAAGTGGCTCACTCTCCTGATCGGCCAGACGGGTCTGCCGTTCGTGGTCGGCGACGACGATCAATCCATCTATCGCTGGCGCGGCGCGCGAGTCGAGAACCTGCACCAGTTCCGCCGCGACTATCCACAAGCGCAGCTCGTCAAGCTCGAGCAGAATTATCGCTCGACCGGCACGATCTTGAAGGCCGCCAATGCGCTCATCGCGAACAACTCCGGGCGCCTCGGCAAGAATCTATGGACCAGCGGTGCCGACGGCGAGCGGGTCAAGCTGTACGCCGCGTTCAACGAGCGCGACGAGGCGGACTTCGTCGTGAATCGCATTCGCGATTGGGTGGAGCGCGGCGGCGCGCGCAGCGAGGTCGCCGTGCTGTACCGTTCGAATGCGCAATCGCGCGTCTTCGAAGAGGCGTTCTTGAACGCGCGCATGCCCTATCGCGTGTACGGCGGCCTGCGGTTCTTCGAGCGCGCGGAAATCAAGGATGCGCTCGCCTATCTGCGGCTGATCGCGAGCCGCGCGGACGATACTTCGTTCGAGCGCGTCGTGAATCTGCCCGCTCGCGGTATCGGGGCGAAGACGCTCGATCTGTTGCGCGAGACGGCGCGCGCCAAGGGCACGTCGCTGTGGCTCGCCGCCTCGGTGTGCGTCACCGAAGGACTCGCGCAGCGCGCGGCCCTGGCGCTCTCCGCATTTCTGCAGACCATCGAAAAATTGGCAGAGGAGGTCCGCGGGCTCGAGCTGCACGAGCAGGTCGACCACGTCGTGCAGTCGAGCGGCCTCATCGAGCACTACAAGAAGGAGAAGGGCGAGCGCGGCGAGGCGCGCGTCGAGAACCTCCTCGAGCTCGTAAGCGCCGCACGCGGTTTCTCGCCGGAAGGGGAGACGGACATGCAGCCGCTCGAATCCTTTCTCGCGCATGCCGTGCTCGAATCAGGCGAGGGGCAGGCCGATCCGTATGCGGATTGCGTGCAGATGATGACGCTGCACTCCGCCAAGGGCCTCGAATTCCCGGTCGTGTTTCTCGCAGGCGTCGAGGAAGGCTTGTTCCCGCACCAGCGCTCCGCGGCGGACGTCACGGCCCTGGAGGAGGAGCGGCGGCTTTGCTACGTCGGCGCGACGCGCGCCATGCGGCATCTCTATATCACCTACGCCGAGCAACGGCGCCTCTACGGTGTCGATCAATACGGCCAGCCTTCGCGCTTCATCAACGAGCTGCCGGCGGATCTCGTGGAGGAAATCCGGCCCCGGCTGCAGGTCTCGCGCCCGGCTTTCACGCGGCGCGCGAGTCTCGACGAGGCGCCGCCGAGCGCCATGCGGCTCGGCAGCCGCGTCCGGCACGCGAAGTTCGGCGACGGCGTGGTGCTCAACTTCGAGGGTAACGGGCCGCAGGCCCGCATCCAGGTGAACTTCGAAAGGCAGGGCACGAAGTGGCTGATGATTTCCTATGCGAATCTAGAGGTCGTGTAGACTAAACCCGTCGTGAAAATCATCATCCTGGGCGCCGGGCAGGTAGGCCGCACGGCGGCGTATCACCTCTCACGGGAAGAGGCCAACGACGTCACCGTCGTCGACGTGAACGAGGACCGGCATCGCGGGCACGGACATTCTGGTCGCACTCACCAACAGTGACGAGGTCAACATGCTGGCCTGTCACATTGCTTGGACGCTCTACCGGACCCCGAAGAAAATCGCCCGCGTGCGCTCCGCCGCGTTCACCGAGCGCGAGGCGCTGTTCGGCGAGAACGGCGTCGCGGCGACGTGTGGATCAGTCCCGAGCAGCTGGCCACCGAGTATGTCGCCCGTCTCATCCGCTATCCCGGTGCGCTGCAAGTGCTCGACTTCGCGGACGGGCGCGTGCGGCTGGTCGGCATCCGCGCGCTGCAAGGAGGTCCGCTCGTGGGTCAAGCGCTGCGCACGCTGCGCGAGCACATCCCGGGCGCCGATGCGCGCGTCGCCGCCATCTATCGCGCCGGCAAGAGCATTCAGCCCGAGGGCGATACCGTCGTCGAGGACGGCGACGAGGTTTTCTTCCTGGCCGCGCGCAAAGACATCCGCCTGGTGATGAGCGAAATGCGCAAGCAAGCGGCACCCGCGCGGCGGGTCGTGATCGCCGGCGGCGGCAACATCGGCTTCAGGCTCGCGAGCGAGCTCGAGGACAAGAACCAGGTCAAGCTCATCGAGCGCGACAGCGAGCGCGCGCGGCGGGTTTCGGAGCTCTTGAACCGGACCACGGTCCTGTTGGGCGACGCCGCCGACGAGGAGCTGCTGCTCGAGGAGAATATCGACAGCGTCGACGTGTTCGCGGCGCTCACCAACTCCGAGGAGGCCAACATTCTCTCGGCCATGCTGGCCAAGCGGCTCGGCGCGCACAAGGTGATGGCGCTGATCAACAAGCCCTCCTACGCGGAGCTCATCGAGAGCGGCTCCATCGACGTCGCGATATCGCCGCAGACAGTGACCATCGGCTCGCTGCTCGCACACGTGCGCCGCGGCGACGTCGTGCGGGTGCACTCACTCAGGCGCGGAGCGGCGGAAGCCATCGAGGTGGTCGTGCACGGCGACACGGACAGCTCGAAGGTGATCGGCCGGCGCATCGAGGACATCAAGCTGCCTCAGGGAACGACGTTGGGCGCGGTGGTGCGCGGCGAGGACGTCATCATCGCCGTGAGCTGCGTGGGAATCGCCGTGTTCCTGTTCGTGAAGGGCACGTACGCGGATTTCCCGACGGCGCTGCGCCACGCGACGTTCAACGTCGTATCCATCGCCACGGACAGCGGCCTGCACACGCAGGACTATTCGTTGTGGCCGATTTTCGCGCCGATGTAGATGATGTTCCTGAGCTGCATCGTGGCAAGCTCGGGGTCCACCGGCGGCGGCATCAAGATGATCCGCACGCTCGTACTCGCCCAGCAAGCGCATCGCGAGCTGACGCAGCTCGTGCACCCGAACATGGTGCGCCCCCTCAAGGTGGGGGGGTGCCGTGATTGCCAACCGAGTGGTGTTCGCGCTTCTAGCGTTCGTGTTTCTCTATTTCATGAGCATCGTCACGCTCATCTTCGTGCAACTCGCGAGCGGCCTCGACTTCATGACCGCGCTCTCCTCGGTCATCCCCTGCATCGACAACGCCGGCCCGGGGCTCGGCGCCGTCGGCCCCGGACGCAACTATGGCGTGCTCACCGGCTTTCAAACCTGGGTATGCTCCACCGCCATGCTGCTCGGCCGGCTGGAGGTTTTCACGCTACTCGTGCTTTTTACTCCCACTTTGTGGAGGAGATAGGCATAGTGCGTGTGTCCTAGTGCGAGATGAAGCCTGTCTTAGGAAATATTTCCCACTTTTTAAGAATTTACTCACAAGTGGGTTATAGAAGGTATTTATGCGTCCGTCGATGAGTCAAAGTGGAAGGGGTATTCCAAATTTCTGGCGAACATCCGCCTAGGCCCGCTCCTCCACCCAGTCCCGCTCCAGAAACGCAGCGCTCCACATGAACAACCCCGCAGCGGCCAAGTAGCAGCCGAGGCCCGCGAGGATCGCATAGCGGAGCGATTCCACGCCGATGCCGCCGCGCACGTGCAGCACGTCGGAAATGGCGCCGATCAGCATCGTGCCGACTCCGAGGCCGAGGAGGTTATTGACGAACAAGAACACGGCGGAGGCCGTCGCGCGTTGGCCGGGAGGCACGAGATGCTGAATTGCGGCCAGCACCGGCCCGAGCCAGGCGAGAGCGAGGGCGGTCGGGATGCCGAGCAGCACGAGGCACAGCGCGAGGTTCACCGACAGGACTCCCGCGGCATAGAAGGGCACGGTGCACAGAAAGGCGACGGCCGGGACGAGGGCGTAGGCCGATCGGCGGCGCACACCCAGGCGGTCGGCGAAGGCGCCTCCCGCCCAGATACCGGCCGTGCCGGCGACGAGCACCAGTCCCCCATAGGCGAGCGAGGCTTGCAGCACGGAAAGTCCGAAGCTGCGTACCAGGAAGGAAGGCATCCAGAAGAAAAGGCCGTAGCCCATCATCGAGCAGGTCCCACCGCCCAGTGCCAAGCCCCAGAAGCTCGGCTTCGAGCCGAGCGTCTTGAGAACCGCCGACAACGATGGCTGCGCCGCCTGCTTGACACCGGCGACGTCGCTCGCGCGTTCGACACCGCCCCGCGACGGCTCGCGCACGGTGAGCTTGAGGAGCGGGGCGGTCCAGAATCCCACGCTGCCGACGATCACGAAGGCCATGCGCCAGTTCATCCAGTGCGTGATGAATCCGCCGAGCACGATGCCCAAGGCACTGCCGATGGGAATGCCGAAGGAATACACGGCCAAAGCACGCGCCCGCTGGCGGCTGGGGAAATAGTCGCAGATCAGCGAGTAGGCGGGGGCGACACCGCCCGCCTCACCCACGCCCACCGTGAGGCGCGCGCAAAAGAGTTGGGCGAAGCTGTGTGCGGCGCCGCATATCGCGGTCGCGAAGCTCCACAGGCCCACAGCCACGGCGATGACGCCCACGCGACCCACACGATCGGCGAGGCGCGCGATGGGAATCCCGAGAAAGGTATAGAACAGCGCAAATGCGAGACCGCCCAGCATCCCGAGCGCGCCATCGCTCAAGCCGAGCTCGGTCTTGATCGGTACCGCGAGAATTCCGAGGATCTGCCGGTCGATGAAATTGAACGTGTAAACGACCACGAGAATACCGAGCACGTAGCTGCGGTATGCGGTCGCCATGGGAAGCTCCGTATCCGCCGCCGGCGGCGCGAGCGTCGCTTGCTTAGAATCGTCCACCGCATCCCCCGTGCGGCCGAGCGGTCGCCGTCCGATACTCAACGATTGTTGAAGGACGGTCAAGCCATCTCCGGCGTTGCACGGCTCGCTTGAACCCTGGGACAATGCCCCATGGCCGCGCGCCGCAAGAAGAAAACCAGAAAAGCCGACACCAAGCCCAAGAAGGATCGCATTCTGGACGCGGCTGAGCGGCTGTTCGCGCGGCACGGCTTTTACGGGGTGTCTATTCGCGATATCACGCGCGCGGCCGAGGTCGACGTCGCACTGGTGAACTATCATTTCGGCAGCAAGCGCGAGCTATTTGCCGCCGTCTTCCAGCGACGCGCCGAGCTCATGAACCCCGAGCGCCTCGAAATGCTCGAGGAAGTGCAGCGGGCCGCCTTGCCGGGTACGCCCACGGTGGAGCAGATCGTCTACGCCTTCACCTATCCCATGCTCGAGCGTTCGGCGCGGGGCGGCGCCGAATGGAAGAGCTACTTCGCGCTCGTCGCCCAGGTCAACAACTCACCCGAATGGGGGCCGGTGCTCATGACCCAGCACTTCGATCCGCTGGTGGTGAAGTTCATCGAGGCGTTGGGTCAAGCGTTGCCCGGGTGCGAGCCGCGCGAGATCTACTGGGGCTATCAGTTCTTGACCGGTGCCCTCACGCTCACTTTCGCCGAGACCGGACGCATCGATCGGTTGTCGGACGGCCTGTGCAAATCGGCGGATCTCGACAGCGTTCACGAGCGCCTGGCGCCCTTCGTGGCCTCAGGATTTCACGCGCTCTGCGCGGCGGCCGCTCGCAAGCGTCCGGGCTCGTGATCGCGCTGCTGCAGCGCGTCACCGCGGCCTGGGTGGAGATCGCGGGGGTGCGCCACGCCTCCATCGGCCACGGCTTACTCGTGCTCATCGGGGTCAAACCCGAAGACGACGAGACGCGCGCAGCGAAACTGGTGGACCGTCTGTTGAATTACCGTGTTTTCGCCGACAAAGCAGGAAAAATGAATCTAAATTTGCGCCAAATCGGCGGAGATCTCCTCCTGGTGCCGCAATTTACCCTAGCGGCAGACACGCGGCACGGCTTGCGGCCGGGCTTCTCGGGAGCAGCGCCTCCCGACCAAGGTCAGCGCCTGTACGATTTCGTCGTCAAAACAGCATCCTCTCTGCATACGCCGGTGCAAACTGGGGTGTTCGGCGCCGACATGCAGGTATCCCTCACGAACGACGGCCCGGTCACGCTGTGGATGGAGAGCTGAGGGGGCCGAGCGGCTAAATGCGACCGAACACGCATCGAGTCGCGGTGTCGAATGTCATAATCTTTTTAGGCGTATCATCCACGCCGAGACTGATCCCCTGGGGTTCGGAGTAGCTACATGTTCGACTCAAAAATGTTACTGGTCATTCTTGCGATCGCGCTCGTGATTTTCGGCACGAAGCGACTGCGGACGATCGGCTCGGATCTGGGCGCCGCCGTGAAGGGCTTCAAGCAAGCCATGAACGAGGGCGAGTCCGAAGAGAAGATGCGGCAGCTCAAGCAGGACAAAGACGCCGATTTCGAGGCGGCCGCACCCAGCGCTGCACCCCGCGAAGCCGAGGTCAAGGTGCCCCCGAAACCCAACGCTTGATTTCCCATGCTCGATTTCGGATTTTCTGAAATCCTGCTCACCTCGGCCATCGCCCTGGTGGTGCTCGGACCCGAGAAGCTGCCCAAGGTCGCCCGCCAGGTCGGCAACTGGATGGGGCGCGCGCGGCTGATGGCCCGTCAACTCTCCGAGCAACTCGAACGCGAAGTCAATGCCGAAGAATTGCTGAAGCAGCAGACGAAGATCTCCATGCCGACCTCGCCCGCCGTACTTCCTGCGCCGACCGAACCCGCTGAGGCTGAGGCTGTGCCGCCCGCGCGCCGCGAGCCGCATCCCACATCGGCTGCAGCCATGCATCCGACTTCCGCGGCCGCCATGCATCCGGCGACGCCGCCCCCGCAGACGAGCGCCGAGCCGCAGCAATCGACCCAATGAGCGCCCCGGAGGGCGATCCCGGAGGGCTCGCCGAAGGCACGCTGATCTCTCATCTTCTGGAGCTGCGCGATCGGCTGCTGAAGGCCATGCTCGCCGTCGGCATTTGCTTCATCCCATGCGCGGCCTACATGAACAAGCTGTTCAGCTTCGTGGCCGAGCCTCTGAAGAAGAAGCTCCCGGCCGGCGCGAGTTTGATCGCCACCAGCGTGGTCGCGCCTTTCACCGTACCGTTCAAGCTCGCCATCGTGCTCGCCATCGGCCTGGCCATGCCCTTCGTTCTGTACCAAGCCTGGGCATTCGTGGCGCCGGGGCTCTATCGCCATGAGAAGAAGCTGGCGGTGCCGCTCCTCATCTCGAGCATTCTCCTCTTCTATCTCGGCGCGGCATTCGCGTACTACGTCGTCTCACCGGTCATGCTCAGCTTCTTCGTCTCGACCATGCCGAACGGCGTGCAGATGATGACCGATATGGGGAGCTATCTGGACTTCGTCATGGTCTTGCTGCTCGCCTTCGGCGCGGCATTCGAAGTGCCCGTGGCTACGGTACTATTGGTGTGGACCGGCTTCGTAAAGATAACGACGCTCAAGAAGAATCGCGGATTGGTGCTGTTAGGGATATTCATTTTCGCAGCCTTCGTGACACCGCCCGATGCCGTCTCGCAGAGTGCCATGGCCATACCCATGTACCTCTTGTATGAGATAGGAATCGTCATGGCGGGCCTGTTACTGAAGGACAAGATCGCCGCGCGCGCCAAAGCAGAGGAAGCTGAGCGCGAGACCGGAGCTTCGTGAGCGCGACCTTTTTCGGTCATCCGCGCGGCCTTGCGACTCTGTTCTTCACCGAAATGTGGGAGCGCTTCACTTACTACGGCATGCGGGCCGTGCTGGTGCTGTTCCTGGTCGGCGCGGTCTCCTCCGGCGGCTTCGGCATCGACGACAAGACGGCGGCCGCGATCTACGGCCTGTATACGGCCGGCGTGTACCTCGCCGCCTTGCCGGGCGGCTGGATCGCCGACCGGTTGATCGGCGCGCGCCGCGCGGTGCTCATCGGCGGCGTCGGCATAGCGCTCGGGAATGCATTACTCGCTGCCTCGACCACCCCGCGCGGCTTCTATCTCGGTCTGGTGGTGATCGTGCTCGGTGTCGGGCTCTTGAAACCGAATGTCAGCGCCATGGTGGCGGAACTCTACCCCGAGGGCGGCGCGCGCCTCGACGCGGGTTTCACCGTGTTCTACATGGGTATCAATTTGGGGGCGACCTTGGGTCCCTTGCTCACCGGCGAGGCACAGACACTCATCGGCCCCCGTGCGGGATTCGCCGTGGCGGCGGTCTTCATGGCGGCCGGCGTGCTGCAGTACTACCTCACGCAACGGTATCTCGGCACGGCCGGCCAACTCGTCGTGCCGTCGGGCTCCGGGGCGCAAGTCCGCGGGCCCTGGCGCAGACTCTGGATCGCGCTCGCCATATCGGCACTCGCGCTGGCTGCCTTGAGCTTCGGCTGGCTGTCACTCGATCCGGTGGGCCTCGCGCATGCGAGCACGCTCGTGATCACCGCGACCGCAGTGCTCTACTTCGCGTATTTGTTCTTTGCCGGCAATCTCTCGGGCGAGGAGAAACGCCGCACGCTGGTCATCGTGGTGTTGTTTCTCGGCAGTGCCCTCTTCTGGTCGGGCTACGAGCAGGCCGGTTCCTCGCTCAATCTGTTCGCGGAGCGCTATACCGACCGCATGCTCGGCTCATTCGTCATTCCCGCAAGCTGGTTCCAGTCGCTCAATCCCGCGTTCGTCATCGCGTTCGCGCCCTTCGTCGCCTGGGTTTGGATCGCGCTCGCCAGACGCCAACTCAATCCATCCGCTCCGGCAAAGTTCGCGCTCGGGGTGATCTTGATGGGATCCGGCTTCGTCGTCATGGCGATCGCGGCGTCGATCGTGGCACACGGCTCGAAAGTGCTGCCCTACTGGCTCATTGCGACCTACCTGCTGCACACATTGGGCGAGCTGTGCTTGAGTCCGGTGGGTCTTTCCTACGTGACGAAGCTCTCGCCCAAACGCCTCGTCGGTCAGATGATGGGCATGTGGTTTCTGTCGCTCTCGCTGGGTAACCTGGTGGCCGGACTGATTGCAGGTGAGTTCGATGCCAACAACGTCGCGGCGATGCCCGGGCAATACATGCACATCGTCTATTTCGCCGTGGGTTTGGGTGCGGTGCTTCTGGCTCTGAGCAGGCCGGTCAGGAAACTCATGGGCGACGTGCAGTGATAGACGTCCTACGGTGCTGAGCTCGTCGGACGATCGGCGTCTGCCGGAACTGACCGTCCGCGCGATACTGCTGGGCGGGCTGATCACCGTCGCCTTCACCGCGGCCAATGTGTACCTCGGGCTCAAGGTCGGGCTGACCTTCGCCACCTCGATTCCGGCGGCGGTGATCTCGATGGCGGTGCTGCGACTGTTCAAATCGTCGAGCATTTTCGAAAACAACATCGTTCAGACCGTGGCGAGCGCCGCCGGAACGCTGGCGGCAATCATCTTCGTGCTCCCGGGCTTGGTCATCGTGGGCTGGTGGCACGGCTTTCCGTATTGGATGACCATGGCGGCCACCGGGCTGGGTGGCATTCTCGGCGTCATGTTTTCCGTGCCCCTGCGGCGCGCCTTGGTCGTCAACAGCGACCTGCCGTATCCGGAAGGGCGTGCCGCGGCCGAAGTGCTCCTGGTCGGCGATCAGTCGCGCGAAGGGGGTCGGGAGAGCCGCCAGGGGCTGCTCGCGATCACGGTCAACTCCGTGGCATCCGCAGCGTTTTTTGCCCTGAGCCAAACAGGCCTCGCGGTCGACGAGGCCGCCGTCTACTTTCGCGTGGGCGCAAGCTCGACCGGCGTATCGTCCAGCCTGTCCATGGCGCTGGTGGGCGTCGGACACCTGGTGGGTCTGTCGGTGGGCGTGGCCATGTTCGTCGGCATCATCATCGGTTGGGGTATTTTGGTGCCGGTGCTAACGGCGGCGTTGCCGGCGACGGAATCGGCCCAGCTTGCGGCGCTCACGATATTCCGCTCGGATCTTCGATTTTTTGGCGCAGGCGTCATCGGCGTGGCTGCGCTCTGGACCTTCTCGAGAATTCTCGGGCCCATCATCACCGGCCTGCGCTCCGCGATGGCCGCATCCAGCGCGCGCGGCGTGCACGGCCAGCTGGCGCTCGTCGAGCGCGATCTGCCGATCAAGATCGTCGGCGCCGTGGTGGCCGTGGCGCTTGGGCTGATTGCGCTGTTGCTGTGGCAGTTCATCGCCGGCGGCCCGTTGGCCGGGAATGCACCCGCGCTGATCAGCGCCACCTTAGTGTTCGTGCTGTTGGCCGGTGTGGTGATCGCATCGATCACCGGTTACATGGCCGGACTGATCGGCGCGTCGAACAGTCCGGTTTCCGGTGTAGGCATTCTCGGCGTAATCGCCGCGGCACTCATGCTCATAGCAGTCGTGGGCCGCGGCTCGAGCACCGAGCAATCGAGCGCTATGATCGCTTATGCGCTTTTCGCGACCGGCATCGTGTTTGGCATCGCCACCATCTCGAACGACAACTTGCAAGACCTCAAAACCGGACAGCTCGTCGGTGCGACCCCCTGGCGTCAACAGGTGGCGCTCGTATTCGGCGTGATCTTTGGCGCGCTGATCATCCCGCCGGTGCTCGGTCTTCTCAATACGGCTTACGGATTCGCGGGGACACCCGGTGTGGGACCGAACGCGCTGGCCGCGCCCCAGGCGGCGCTTATCTCGGCGCTGGCGCAAGGGATGCTCGGCGGGCATCTGAACCTGCGCATGATCGAATACGGCGCGCTTGCCGGCGCATTGATCATTGCGGTCGATGCGCTCTTGGGCCGCGCCGGGCGCATGCGGCTGCCGCCGCTCGCGATCGGACTCGGCATCTACCTGCCGATGGGCGCCACCCTGCCCGTCGTGTTTGGTGCAGTGATGGGCTATTTCTATGATCGCTGGGCCGATCGTAAAGCCGATCCGGCGTTTGCCCGGCGCATGGGAGTGCTGATGGCGACGGGAATGATCGTCGGCGAAAGTTTGTTCGGTGTGCTGTACGCCGGCATCGTCGTGGTATCCGGCCAGAGTAGCCCGTTCGCCCTGGTGGGCGATAGCTTCGCACCTTTCGCGCTGATCGGGGGTGCGATCGTTTTCTTTACCGTCATCGGTCTTTTGTACCGGCGCACGATGAGCGTGGTCTCAAGGCCCACCAGCGTCTAAAGACGAGATGCCGAAGCACGATTCCCGGTATTCCGCGAACCTCACGGTGTGCCTCACGACCATCTATCTGGTGTGGGGATCGAGCTTCCTGTTCTCCAAGATCGCCGTGACTCATCTCCCGATCGCGCTTTTTTCGGCGGTCCGCTTCCTCACTGCGGGCGTGCTGCTCGCGCTGATCGCGCACTTCGTCGGCGGCCATGCCTTTCCACGACGTGCCGTGGAGTGGCGTCACGTCGGCATTGCCGGCTTCTTCATGGTATTCGCGAGCAACGGCCTCAACATCTGGGCAATCAACTACATTCCGAGCAATCTGTCGGCGCTCCTCAACGGGACCGCGGCTTTCTGGATCGCCGGTCTCGGAGTGTTCGGCAAGCGCGGTCATCCCCTCACACGCTCGGCCGTGATCGGCATGATCATCGGCTTCGCGGGCACGGTGCTCATGATGATCCCGAAGGGAGGCCTACGCACGAGCAGCCTGCTCGCCGAGATCGGAGCGCTCGTCGCGTGCTGCGCCTGGGCACTCGGTACGCTCTACTACCGCAGCATCGATACCAACCTGACTTCGCTGATGTTCATGGCACTGCAGATGTGCATGGGCGGCCTCATGCTGCTCACGGTCGCGCTCGCTCATGGAGATCCCGCGCGCTGGACGTTCAACGTCCCCGGATTGATCGCGCTCGGCTACTTGACCTTCTTCAGCTCGTGCCTGGCGTACACAGCGTATGGCTGGTTGAGCTTGCACGCACCGCCCGCGGTCACCGGTACTTACGGCTACGTGAACCCGGCAATCGCCGCCTATCTCGGCTGGCAATTCCTGGACGAGCGCCTGTCGACCATGCAGGTCGTCGGCATGGTGACCATCATTCTCGCGGTGGGTATCTTGACGCTGCCCGGAGGCACACTCACCGATCCGAAGACGCTGGAGGAGCCGAAGGCTCAGTAGGGAGGAAGAGGCGGCCATCATGCAGCCGCATCGGCGACGTACCCTGCGCGACCCTGCCTCCCGCCGGCATTTACAAAATCTCGCGCAGGCGACCATTAGCCGGGCCATCGACGAGCGAACACCTCCACAAAAAGGCACCATGATATGCCATTGTCCATCGATGCCTCGGCCTTCCAATGGAAGGATAGTGGCGTTATCTCAGTGAAGCTCCAGCGCGACAGCGCCCCCGTTTCCGTGGGGCCCTCTTGCACGATGTCGGCTCCCTGCCGGCGACCAATCTGCTGGCGATAGCTGTTGGTGGCGGGGTCCACCCAATAGATGCGCCAGGCATTGAGGGTAGGATCATAGACTCGAATTGTCGTACCGTACCAGTTGCCGGCGACGGGCATCTCCGGGGCGTGCGAGACACGGTCCTTTTGATGGGGGATCATCCATACGTCCTGAATCGCGCGGCCCTCAAGAATCCAGTCAAAATGAATCTCGCCTTGGCCGTGATGGCGCACTCCGTCCGGTGTGTAAGTGACGATATCTGCATCCCAATCGCCGATGAACCGACCGTACAATGCGAGCGCCTCTGCACGATCGGTTGCCGGCCCGTCCGAGTGCAATACCGCGATCAAGCCAGATGATTTCCTGTTTGACATCAATGCGTCCCCATTCATGCATGCCGATAAGCAGAGGCTAAGTATCGTCACGCGGGCAGCGGACTGCCTGGTGGCTGATAAGGGTGGCTGTAAGTTGTGATCGAGCATAAGCACCTACCAGGTCGCAACTCAGCGCGGTTTACACCACGTGCAAGGATACCCCTTGGAATTCCTCGGGAACTTGGGGAAAATTGCGTACATGGGCTTGCAAACACCCATGCAGCGCGCGCCTCTACTCGCAAACGTGCCGCCCAAACTTAGGCCAATTGCGCGTGAACCGCTGTGGTCGCTCACGGAATATGTGTGCTCGGCGGGACCCCATGATCGGACCTTTGAAGAGCGACATGATCAAGTGTCGATAGCGCTCGTGACTTCAGGCACGTTTCGATATCGAACGGACACGGGCGAGGGGATCTTGTATCCGGGCGCTTTCCTCTTGGGCAACGCCGGCTCCTGTTATGAGTGCGGGCACGAGCACAGTCAGGGAGACCGATGCTTGGCCCTGCATATCGACCGAGAATTGTTTAAAGAGATCGCCGCGGGCTCATCGGGTTCGACTCACTGCGGCTTTCGCACCAACATGCTGCCGGCCGTGTCCGACCTGGCGTCTATCTCGGTGTCAATTCAGCAGGCCTCAATACAGCAATCGGGACTTGCCCTCGAGGAAGCCATGCTCACAGGGGTCGGGACCGTAGTGCGCGTAGCGGGAACGAACCACAAACCACCCCACAGGCCGAAACCGTCGGCGACCCGACGGATGGCAGCGGTATTTGACTATATCGATGCCCGATTAGGGAGCGACATGAGCCTTGCCGAGTTGTCCGCGCACGTTGCCATGAGCAAGTATCATTTTCTTCGAACCTTCAAGTACACAAGCGGCGTGACGCCTCACCAATATATTCTGGGTCGCCGCCTGCGCACGGCTGCGACGGCACTGCGCGCCACCAACAAGCCCGTCGCTCGTATCGCGCTAGAGCACGGATTTGGCGATTTATCGACTTTCAATCATTTTTTTCGCCGAGTCATGGGGGTCACACCCACGGCGTATCGATCGAGTACATGAGGATCAATAGTCTGAAGTAGGGCGTTCGCCGGTGAAGTCTCTACTTTCTTTGCGGACCCGAAGTTGCCCGACTGCTTCCGGGCAATGCCATGTCGATCTTGGCTAACTTGTTGGTCTACCCCGTCGGCGTTACGCTTACGCAATGCGACCCCTTCGATATTCCATCAACATCACATTGGACGGGTGCTGCGATCATCGTGCAATGTTTGCGGACGAAGAGTTGCATCGTCACGCGGCCGAGAACATCGCCCAGGCCGATGCCCTCCTCTATGGTCGGACGACTTACGAAATGATGGAGGCAGCGTTTCGTCCGCCGGCGGGGACGGGAGCGAGGCCTGCTTGGATGGAGCCCTTCGCTCGAATAATCGACGCGGCAAAGAAGTACGTCGTGTCGCGCACCATGGAGCGGGTCGATTGGAACGCGGAACTCGTGCGCGGGGATCTGGGGATGGCCGTTCAGCAGCTCAAGCGGGAGTCGGGTAAGGGGCTGTTGGTGGGAGGCGTCAAACTCCCGCTAACGTTGGCGGAGCTGGGATTGATCGATGAGTACGAATTCTTATTACAGCCCAGGCTGGCGGGCCACGGGCCGACGTTGTTCGCGGGGCTATCGAAGCGCATCGACTTGAAGCTCGTGAGTCGGTTGGAGCTCGGCTCGGGGGTGGTGGCGATGCGGTATGAGCCTAGAAAGTCGCCATCGGGCTCGTAGAGGAAGGCCAAATTGCCTGCCCGAGTTGCTTTGCTCGCCGCCGCGAGATACACGAACTACGCCAGACGATAGCCAAGCCTCGGGTAACATTGGTTAGACGGTAAGGAGAGGGAAGCCCTGACATGAAATACAACCACATCGGGATCCCAACGACCGTCACGTTCGATGGCGAGATCCCATTGCCGCATTTGAAAGTGACGGTAAGCGACCACAAGAACAACCCGTTTGGTATTCAGTGGCAAAGATACTGGGACGGCGCGCCGTATCCAGAGCTGGTGAAGGCCGTCCCGCACGTTGCTTTCGAAGTCGATGACCTGGCGGAGGCGATCCGGGATCAGAAGGTGATCATTGACCCCAACAGCCCGAGCATTGGGGTGCTGGTCGCCTTCATCGAAGTGAACGGAGCGCCGGTTGAGCTGATGCAAATCGATCACTTGTTGAGGAAGGACTTGTAATAGCTTTTATCGGTCCGAGCGTAAACCCAGATTGACTGCGCGGCCTGCGGAGCGTCCCTGTCAGCAGCGACGTGTTACTCAAGCTGACGCTCAATGTCACGGTCCTGGAGCGGCAGGGGATGAAATGCTGGATTGCCCCGCGCGGGTCAAATCAGAGGGAGGCTTGGTGCTGCTCGTGAAACAAGGATGGCGGATTCTCGCGGCACTGCCTCTGTTCGCAATCGCATTTGGCGTCGCTTCCGCCGACCAGAAGTTTGAGCGGCGCGACCCCAACGGTTTGGCGCTGACGCCGCCGATGGGCTGGAACAGCTGGAATACATACGGCTGCAACATAAGCGAAGCGACGATCCGCGAGCAAACCGACGCCGTGGTCGCATCCGGAATGAAGGACGCCGGCTACATCTATGTCGTTGTCGACGACTGCTGGCATGGCGAGCGCGATGCGGCTGGTAATATTCAAGCCAATCCAGAGCGTTTTCCTTCGGGCATCAAGGCGTTGGCCGACTACGTGCACTCCAAGGGCCTGAAGTTCGGCATTTATTCGGATGCAGGTGATAGGACTTGCCAGAATAGGCCGGGCAGCCGCGGCCACGAATACCAGGACGCCGCGCAATACGCGGCTTGGGGCGTGGATTACCTAAAGTACGATTGGTGCTACAGCGAATCGCTGGAAGCACGCGCCGCCTATGAAACGATGTCTGATGCTTTGCGCGCAACGGGTCGACCCATTGTCTATAGTATCTGTGAGTGGGGCACGCACCAACCCTGGCAGTGGGCCGCATCGATCGGCGGAAACCTCTGGCGCACCACCATGGATATTCATAAGGCCTGGGCCAGCGTCCTGAGTATCCTCGATCAGCAGGTTGATCTAATAGGTTTCGCCGGCCCTGGTCACTGGAATGACCCGGACATGCTGGAGGTCGGGAACGCCGGCATGACGGACGACGAATATCGCGCGCATTTTAGCCTTTGGGCAATACTGGCGGCGCCGCTAATGGCGGGCAATAGCCTGACGACAATGAGCCCCGCCGTCCGTGCGATTCTGACGAACCGCGAGGTCATTGCGGTCGACCAGGATGTGCTCGGCATTGAGGGCCGCCGAGCGGTCAAGCTCGGTGACACGGAGATCTGGGTCAGATCGCTCGCCGACGGTTCTCAAGCAGTGGTACTGCTGAACCGAAGCGCAGAGCGGCGGAGTATTCGCCTCGACTGGTCGGCGCTGCATCTACCGTCCTACGTGACGATGAGCGTGCGAGATCTGTGGCTACATCAGGACAGGCCTAAGGCAACCGCAAGCTTGGCGGCCGAAGTTGCACCGCACGCAGTGGTCTTTTTAAAAGTGGCGATAGCGCGCAACAGCAAACGCAAACCCTAATCCAAGAACTACCTGTCTTGACGCTTTAGTGCTCACTCGTCCACAGCAGTAATATTGACCACCGTTTAGTCGATATTTGGACGTGGCGGACAACGGACGCCCCTTGAACGACGCAAAGGCGTGGGGAGTAGGCGGCGTTAGCAAAGACGGGGACCGGAGGACATCGAACATTCTGAGACCTCCGATCGCTTCAACTGCCCCACATAGAGCGATCGGTGGGCCGCCGATTCGTCGGCTCAGCTAGGTAGCCGCAAGACTATGATCTGTACAAATTCAGACTCGACTCGCTTAGACAAAGGTCGTCATGTGCCCCAACGTGCCGCCACTAGACGCGCGACGATTGGCATTACTGCGGTTCTCATAATCCTGTCCGCATGTACTCGCCGAGCGCCATCCCCCTCGGGCCTGTCTTTTCAAGGAAATGGCACCGCCACATTGTCATGGGAACCACCGAGGCGAAACCTGGATGACTCAACGATCAGTAATCTGGCCGGGTACTTCATTTACTACGGAAGAAGCCCGACTGATCTAAACGTAATAATAAAAATTCCCGACCCTTACGTGACAACATATACAGTCGACAGACTTACTCCCGGCACCTACTATTTCCGTATCGTGGCTTTCACCGACCGCGGCATTAAAGGGAGTGTTTCTCCCACTGTGTCCAAAACGATTCGCTAACGCCGAGGCGTCGGTACGTTTCAGCTGTCCCACGGACGGAGTTCGATCGCTTCCGACTCTGCGCCCGGCGAGACGGAAGCGAGACTAGGATTTGTATAGGTTAAGACTCGATTAACCAAGCATGTCTGGAAGTGGGGGCAGTATAGTTCGAGAGCGGAGTGCCTCGCTCGCACCACGGCACGAGATCTGCCGCGCGCCTTGGCGGAGGCCGTGTATTTGCGTATCACAGCGCGCGCGCGTAGATTTCCCAGCGCAAGCCTCTGAATCTCGATACCAATAATCATTCGGGGAGAATTACAATGAAGAAAGTCCTGTTACGGACGCTACCCGCAGCGCTGCTGCTTCCGGTGCTAGTTATGGCGCAGAGCGCCTTTGTCGGCACGTGGAAGGCGGATCTCAGCAATAACGTTGAGATGCCGAAGCAGCCTTTCCGATACCTGCTCATCCACGACGTCTATCGTTGCGAGATCTGCGCACCACCCTACAGTGTCAAGGCGGACGGCCAGGATCACGAGGTCGCAGGCCACCCATACTTCGATACTGTGAGGATCAAAATTATCAATGACAGCTCCATCGAGGAGACCGACAAGAAGGGTGGCAAGACAGTCACCGTCACGACCACCCAGGTGGCGAAGGACGGCATGACCGAGCTGGTCACCTCCAGCGACAGCAGCAACAGCAATGGCGCGCCGGTTGATTCCAAGATCGAACTCACGCGGGTCGCGAAGGGCACGGCCGGATCTCATGCGATCTCCGGCAGCTGGCGCATGACCAAGTTTGAAAGCGTGTCGGACAACGGCGAGCTGGTCACCTACGCGCTCAGCGGGTCCACCCTCCGGATGACGGCACCCACCGGGCAGTCCTTCGCCGCACCGGTGGATGGCACTGATTCCCCCTTCAGCGGCGATCCCGGCCAAACCAGCGTGTCGATCAAGCGCATCGACGACCGCACGGTCGACGAAATCGATAAGCGCGATGGCAAGGTGATCAGCACCGAGCACATGACCGTATCCGCGGATGGCAAGACCATGACGGTGGCCTGGAAGGACCTGCTGCACGGCACGTCCGGCTCGTTCACGAGCGTCAAGCAATAACGCTCACTCGGGCCATCGTTAGCGCCGGCGACGATCGTCGGCGCTAACGGGCGATCTTGAAGAAAGACGGACTCGAAGGCGGAGGCTGTCCGAACTGCAACTGAGTTGTGGAGCTGCATCGAAAGCGCTGGCCCGGATTCGGGGGTGGGTCGGAGGCGCGGCCGATGTTCAATCCCCGGCGCGAGGTTAGGGGCGACGAGACAGCGTCTCGAGGCAGTCGGCCCAGGGCCTTATATTCCATTGTCATATGATTCGAGCAGCAAAACCGTCGCCAACGAACACTACGAAGACCGACGGGAAGTCTACGTTGTGTGGTCGCAGCTAACGCGGTCCACGAGTACCTTCGCAGTTCGTGCCCATAACTCAGTGGTTACTGTAGAAGAATTGCCTTTCGGACTCATATACTCAGTTCTTTTGATTTTGGCTTACATAGGCGCTGCTGCCTGGAGGATATATCAGGTTCTTTTACCGGCCGGACCGATCAACGTGACGAAAGTTGGAGCGAATGTGCAGCGGAAGCGGACGGCCAGGAGTGGCTATGATGGGTCGACACCAGAAATAGACCCCGCGCCGGCGATCCCGACAACGATTTAGATAAGCACGTGGCTGCCAATTGAATGCCGTATCAAGGTTGATTACTCGGTGGAGGGAGTACCAGTGAACTAAAAAAATAGCTACGCCGAGTGCGGTCGCGACTTGCCCAGCTGGCGAGTGACACCGGAGATTCCGCTGCCCGCGCGCCAGGTGAATCATGCGCAACCATCGGTTTGAGCCGCACGCCCACGCCTACGGTTAGCAGTGCTGCGATCAATAAACTCTTACCCATTGTGTGTCTCTAGTGCGCCATGGAATTGGGGGTGATTGGGCGCAGTAGGGAGGACTTCATGATCGATCGCAACCTGTCGGGCGCGCGGGACAGTGTCTTAAAAAGGAGACCGGGCCCGTTGAGGAACGGAGGGTCACGCACTGCGCTAGTAGGGAAGCAGAATCTGCCCTCATGGAAGGAGACGCTCGCGATCGGCTGAAACGGGTCGTGACGCGCCTTTGTCTGCGGTAATGTCCGCGATGGGTTCCGGTCGACCAGTTTGAGAAACTCGAGCTGACGAAATCGAGGCAGAGAGGCTGCAACTCAAGGAATTCAGGTAGGCTATTAGGAAGATAACCAAGAGCACGTGAATGACCGACCGCTCTCAAACACAAAATATTCAGAGGCCCGCCGCGACGCGGGCGCCGTGACCGACCCAGGCCAGGCAGTGTTCCTTAGCTACGCGTCCCAGGACGCCGCGGCTGCACTGCAGCTGTGCAACGCGCTGCGCCAGGCCGGTATCGAGGTCTGGTTCGACCAGAGCGAACTTCGCGGTGGCGATGCCTGAGATGCGTCAATTCGCCGCCAGATCAAAGCCTGCGCCTTATTTATCCCGCTCATCTCGCGCCATACGCACACGCGTGACGAAGGGTATTTTCGGCTTGAGTGGAAGCTCGCCGTTGACCGCAGTCACTTGATGGTCGCCGACCGACCGTTCCTTCTCCCAGTCGTCATCGACGACACATCAGACCAGGACGAGAAGGTGCCGGACCGGTTTCGCGACGTGCAGTGGACGCGCCTGCCGGGTGGCCAGCACGCCGAAGCCTTTGTCGAGCGGGCGCGCCGATTACTGTCACCCGACCCCACGACGCCCAACGCCACCAGCGTTTTGTCTTCGGCGCTGCCAACGACATCGACGGGTGCTGCATCGCCTCGATCGACACCCCCTGCCGCACAGTACTTGCGGCTGGCCGCCGTGCAACCCAACGACCCGACCGTCTTTTCGGCCCTCGGACTCATTCAGCGTCGCCAGGGTCGCTGGTCTGAGTCGCTTGCCAACCTGCGCAAGGCGGCGGAGCTGGACTACGGCAGTATTCCGTATCAACGCAACCTCGTCAGCATGCTAATGATTGCCCGCCGCTACACGGAAGCCCGTGAGGTTGCACAGCGCGTCGTTGCCCTTCGGCCGGGTAACCTCGACGAATTGCTGCTCCTAGCCGACCTTGTCTACGACACGACTGAATCGCTGCAGGCAGCGCAAGCCATCCTCGCTGACTCCCGCCCAGCGGGAGGACCCCGATGTGCTCTTCCGCCGCAAGGTTTGGGCGCGCGATGCCGGCGACTTGGCGGAATTCAGGCGCCTCGACGAGAAACAGCCATACGAAGAAGATGGCTCGCCCGTGGTCGGCGCCATCTTCTCAGGCTTCGCGTATTGGGGCGCGGGCGATCAGGCGCTGGCACGGGCACGGGTCGCGCCCTTTGTTGAGGAGGCACGCAAACAGGTGACCAGCACGCCCGACAACTATCTCGCATGGGGAAACCTCGGCCAACTCGAGCTTCTGAGCGGCCAGCCGGACGCGGCGATGGAGCATTTAGCCAAGGCCGCTCGCCTGCTGCCTCCGTCCCGGGACGCTGTCGCTGGGGTCGATGTCCGATATTGGTACCTCTCAGGCTGCGCGATGACCGGCCGCAAGGATGAAGCGTTGACCGGTCTGGCGGAGTTGGTGCGCCAGCCCACAGGCATTCCGCTCATCGACATTCGGACCAGCCCGGCATTCCTGCCACTGCGTGACGATCCTCGCTTCCAGGCAATTTTGAAAGACCCGAAAAGCCGCGCGCAACTTTTCTAGTGGCAGCCCGACCGCATCGGTTGGGCCCGAGCTTACGCTGCCGCAGGATGATCCAGCTGAATCCATTCCGACCCACCCAGTTACGACCATTGCGGCGACATGACCCGCCCCAGTATTTTGATACGTCTGAATGGAACGGGTTTCGTCATGAATATAGCGCTTGTGCAAAGACGCGCTCGGATTGTCATGCTTTTTTGGGGGTCGTTACTGGCGCGGTTGTTGGGTTCGCTCACCGCGATGTCGTCGTTCCTGTAAGTGAGACGCCGAGTGAAGCTTCGCCAACGCACTCAGCGCCTGCGCCTTTGATCCAGCCGAAAAAGACGGAACCTACTGCTGCGATTTCAGCAAGCGGAGTAGAGATTCCTCGTTCCATGAAAAAAATCCGTCGCGTGTGCAGAAACATCGTCAATGGTAGGAGAATCTACGCGACTCTCCGCGCCTTTAAGGCATACACCAAACGCTTGACGACTTCGGGACTCGGTCGGCATCCTATGCACATTCGGACCAAGCAACAATTATGACGCCGGTACAGCGCAAATGGTCGGGCAAGTGATCGGTCACCGAAGGGTGAAAAAGCTCGAACGCAGTATTGATGGGCTTCGTTTGAGCCGCAAAGGTCTTCCCAAGCGATGGCGACTGCCATTCGAGCGTATCAGGCAATTTGATTCGCTGGTTCCTGCTGAACGGGATGTTTACTCTTCCTATCCTAAGGACAGTACGTACCTCGAAACGGGCGTCGACAAGCTCAACCCCTTCTCAGCATAAGCGTTGATTCAATCAAATGTCATCCGGCTCTAATCCCATACGAGCGGCATGTAATCTATGCCGAAGGTACGCCCCGTGTGATATCGGTAGATTTCGCCCTCCCGGATTCGGATGTTGCGGAACTGCTTGAGGAATTCCTCAACCACGATTCGGATCTCCCGCTTGGCGAGATGGATGGCGACGCAGAAGTGGACACCGGTCCCGAAGTTGATATGGCGCGGCTTACGGTCGATATCGATCACATCCGGATTGGCGTGGACGCTTGGATCGCGGTTGGCGAGAGAGATCGGCAGGTTGATCTCGTCGCCCTCGCGCATCAGCACTCCGTGAAAGGTGAAGTCCTTTGCCACCACACGGTGCGTGACTACTACTGAAAAGGCCCGGGTGAACTCTTCGACCGCAGCCGAAATCTGTTCGCGATTGCCGCGCAACCTTTCCTGGAGGTCGGGATGGGTGGCAAGGTGTCGCATCACCCAGCCCAGCGTGCTGTACACCGTATCCAGCCCGCCGACATAGAGGACATAGAGCATCCCCATGGTTTCCAAGTGGTCGAGTGGGCGTCCGTCGACCTCGCCAGTCACGATGGCCTTTATGAGGTCGTTGCCGGGGTTCTTGCGCTGTTCTTCAAGGAACTCTTCTAGGTAGCGGTAAATCGAGCGCGCCGCTGCAACGCGAGACGCGATATCGCGTCCGCGCATCAACGCATTCTCCCATTCGATGAAGTCGGGCAGCTTCTCGTGCGGCATGCCCATCAGGTCCAAGAAGATGTACGACGGGAACGGCACTGCGAAGTCTTCGATGAATTCGCAGCCGCCCTTGTCCTCGAATTTGCCGATGAGCTGCCGGCAGGCCTGCCGGACCGGCTCATCGAGACTGCTGACGGCCTTGGGCGTGAAAAAGGGATTGAGTATACGGCGAAAGCCGGAGTGCGCCGGCGGGTCGATCTCGATCGGATTGAGCCGCAAGTTGACGCCTAGCAAGTCTGCGATCATGCCCGGACGCTCAGCAGAAAAGTGCTCGTGATCGATGAACACTTCGGAGATGATGTCATTGCGCGTCGCGACCCAACCCGGCCGGCCATAGCTCGCATCGGTCGCCCAGATAATACCGGGGCCATCGTGCAGGCGGCTGATGGCCAGATAGGGATCGCCCAGCTCCGCCGTAAAGGCATCGAAGCTTTTGTCCCACACTAGTTCCTTGGGCACATGGGCGGGAATCTTCTCGACGACTGCGGCATGAGAGGACATATCAGCTTACGCTCCTGTCAAAGAGGTTGGTCAGGCCAGACCTGTGCGCCATCGGCGTTCTCCCGATGCATTGCCTGCGTCGTAGCACCGTTTCGAGCGGCAAAATAATCTAGGAAACGCTCATCCCTTGACGGTCAGAAAGCCCAAATATCTTATACGCTTCCAATTCCAACCGCCTATACGCGAATGTACTGGGGATCGAGCCGAGAGACTAAGGGCACATAGTTCGATCGCCAATACTGAGGTGGTTTACCGACGGATCGACATCAACTCTCCCGAAAGTCGACCGGCAGCGTGACCACGAATAGATAACTCGGCGATTTCCTGGCGGGAAAAACGCCTATCACCAGAAAGTCCTCGGGTAAGAATTCGCAAGGGCTGCCGCGTAAGCCCATCGACGACGCAATTCAAGACATTGCTGGCTTACCCGACAGCAATGGGATGGACGCCCCCACCCTAAACGGCATCAACGTGCCAAAGTGGAAGTGTCGAGCAACTACTTAAACGGATAGGAGCGTCCGCCATGAAGATTACAACGGTCGGGGTCGATTTGGCGAAGAACGTGTTTCAGGTGCATGGGATCGATGAACGGGGTAAGGCGGTGCTTCGCAAGCAGTTGCGGCGCGCGCAAGTAGCCGTATTTTTTGCAAGTCTGCCGCCATGCACGATTGGGATGGAGGCTTGCGCCGGTGCACATCATTGGGCACGTACCCTGCAGGGGTTTGGGCATACGGTGCGGCTGATGGCACCGCAATTTGTGAAGCCGTACGTGAAGACAAACAAAAATGATGTCGCCGATGCTGAAGCGATCTGCGAGGCGGTGGACCGACCGAATATGCGCTTTGTGCCGATCAAGAGCATCGAGCAGCAGGCAATCTTATCGGTACATCGGGTGCGCCAGGGTTTTGTGAAGGCCCGCACCGCGCAGGCCAATCAGATCCGGGGTCTTTTGGGCGAGTTTGGGTTGGTCATCCCCCAAGGGATCATCAATGTCACCAAGCGAGTACCCGAGATCCTTGAGGATGCCAGCAATGAACTACCCGCGCCGTTTCGCCACCTGATCGATCGCTTGACCGAGCATCTGAAGGAGTTGGATCGGCAGGTGAAGGAGTTCGAGCGGGAGATTATCGCCTGGCACCGTAGTAGCGAGCTCAGCCGCAAGCTCGAGCAGATCCCAGGCATTGGCCCTCTGGCTGCGAGCGCACGGGTCGCATCGATCGCCGATGCGCGCAGCTTTGACAACGGCCGGCAAGTCTCCGCCTGGCTGGGTCTGGTTCCACGTCAAAGCTCCAGCGGCGGCAAGCCAACACTGCTCGGGATGAGTAAGCGCGGCGATGCGTACTTACGCACGCTGCTGATCCACGGAGCGCGCTCGGCCATCCTGGCGGCGAAGAACAAGGTCGACAACACCCAGGGATGGTTGACCAATCTGCTCAAACGTCGCCATCCGAATATTGCGGCGGTAGCGTTGGCCAACAAGAACGTACGTACCGTGTGGGCGCTGCTTGCTCACGGGCGCGAATTTAAGGCCGACTATGTGGCGACACGCATGGCTGCACGATTTCTCGTAATGGACCCGCCCGGTTTCGGGTAAATGGACCCACCTTGCATGGGTTACCGGCGGAGCCGCGGTTTGAGAGTTCTACGCGTCCTTTTTCTTTGAGGCAAGTTTTCTAGCTTTGACACCCCGATAGGTGTCGCCGGTGATGTTGACGGTGATGTTGACGGTGAGCGCGGAGTGCTCCAAGCGGTCACGGATGGCATCGAAGATGACGGTATCGGGGATCACTTCGTTCCAGTGGTCCACGGGGAGCTGGGAGGTAAAGGCGATCGACTTATCGATGGATCGCTCTTCGATGATTTCGCACAGATCTTGGGCTTCGGTCGCCGTAAATTTCCGCATTCCCATCTCGTCAAAGATAATGAGATCGAACTTGGCGAGTTTTGCGCGATAGCGAAGGTAGGCGCCGCTCGATCGGGCGATGGCGAGGTTCTCCTGGAGCGCGGTGATGCTCATGTAGAGCACCGATTTGCCGCTTGCACAGGCGTGCAGGCCGACCGCCTGCGCGATGAAGGTCTTGCCGACACCGGTTTCGCCGATGAGCAGCAGCGGACGCGCGTCATTGAGCCATCCGAGCGTGTAGATCTCTTTGATTTCCGCCTTCGTGATCGAGCGTTTCGCGGTGAAGTCGAAGTCCTCGAACGCGGGACGCACGGTGAACTTGGCAGCTTTGATGCGATTGACGGTTTTTCGTTCCTGGCGGTAGTCGGCTTCCGCCTGGAGCAGGATATCGACGAACTCGCTGTAACTGATTTTATCGCGGGTGGCGTCGGCGAGGGTTTTATCTAAGACCGCCAGCATGCCGAGCATGTTCATCTCGGCCATGTGGTTCTTGGCAATGGCTGTACTCATAACGGTAACTTCTCCTGCGCTGCAGTCGGTGGGATGGAGGGGTTCGTCAGTGGCCTGCAGCGCGGCGCCGCCAACGTACCGGAGGAACGGATTACCCGGCCGGCGCACGATGTCGCGGACCGGCTGCGGGTTCATGGACTGTCGTCGTGCCTGCTTGAGCAGATCCTGGAAGTACGGCGTGCGGATGCGGTTGTAGCGGCGCATGGTGGCGATGGCGGAGACGATGTGTTCGCTCGCGAGCGCATGACCGGAACGACTGATTGCTCCTTGGTGCATGCGGAGACCAAGCCCATGGCGCGGCGCAAATGAGCGTAGACGTCGGCGTTGAACAGCTCGAGGAACAGCGTGTTGAGGTCGGGATGGATGAAGCGCGACTGCGACAAGAGTTTCTGCGGCGTCGCCTCGTAGAACGCGATCGAGTTCGCTGGGAAGTGCTCGAGGATCCTGATCCGCATCCCCGCTTTCTGCCGGCACCGCGGGTGGATCGCCAGGCGCTCGAGGTTCAAGAAGATCTCCACATGGTGCTCGGTGAGCTTGATTCGCAGCTTTTTGTGTCGATGGATATGCGGAGCGCTGTAGTAATCGCCATCGACGGCGAGGTAACAGTCGGCGTGCAGCTTCGCCGTTTTCCACTCGCCGCCGTCGTATTCCACACTGGGCAGGGGCTTGAGAGCGGCTTTCTCGATCTTCTCGAACCGTTCGCGCCGAGAGACGCCAAAGCGGCGGTGGGTTTGGTCGTTGATGCGCTCGACGCAGACCATGAGCGCGCGATTGATCTCCTCGATCGAGGTAAATCGGGAGCGACGAAAGCGGAAGCGAAAGTAGCGGCAAAGGATCTTGACGAGTCCTTCGCAGCGTTCGCCTTATCCTTCGGTCTTCTGACACGCGCAGGAACGATAGCGGTCGAGAAGTGCGCGGCTAAATACGCGTAGTCCTCGTTCAGATCCGGATCGTACAGATGACATTTGACGACGCCAGTTCTCAAGCAGTCGGGAACGGTGACGTGAGGCACGCCGCCGTACCACTCATACATCCGCCGGTGAGCGCCGAGCCAGTTGCGGCTTTTCATATCCTCCGCCGCCCAGGCAAAGAGCAACTGGCTAAAGCCCAGGCCCGAGACGAACACGTAGGCCTTATGGATCTCGCCGGTCTTGATCTCATACCACTCGATCGGATCGCCGGCGTAATCGACTTCGACCCGTTCTGCGGGCTCGAACTCGCGGGCGGTGACCGTCGCCTCGCGGTACTGCGGGAACTTGCGGTAAAACTGCTTCCAGAAGTTCGGGTACGTGATGAGCGCTTTCGCTCGTTCCTCCCAGATAAATTTCATCGGGTGGCCGAGGCCGAGTTCATGGATGATCACTGGCCATTCGAGCTGCGCCATCCACAAAGGGTCAGGGCTCGCCGCCGTCTCGTGCGTAAGCCGTTCACCGTCGCGGATCTGGCGCACCAGTCGCCGTGAGCAGCCCAACGCGCTGGCGATCTCCCGCAGACCTCGCCCGGCGGCCAGGCGGCGCCTGATTTCCTCATGCCTATCCACCGTCAGCTTCCTTCGCGCCATCCAGCTCTCCCGTTCGTGGTGTGCCACGACGGTACTGGATTGCGGTGTGAGTGGACCGAGGTCCGCTTTTGGGGGGTGATGCCGGAAAGCAGACCGTCGCAGACGGCCCAGGAGCCACGATCGGCGCGTACCCCGACCAAAGCCTACCCTGGAAAACCGACCAATCTGCGCTGTCATCGCCGTCCGCTCCTGGGATCCCGGCGACGCAAAAACGCGCCGCTCAGGGTCGAAAAGCGGCTCCGGACGGTGGTCCCAATGGGACGAAATCGGGTGGGTCCATTACCCCGAAATCGGGTGGTCCCATTCAGACGAAATCAGGGGGGTCCAATCACTCGAAATCCTGCATGGCCGCATAGCCGGAAAGGTTATTGACTGGAACGGCAGAACAGGAGCACACACCACCGATTGCTCAGGCTATCAAACAGTGACGGCAAAACAGGTCGGACCGTGGTTGGTCGAACCCAGAGCGTCCGCAGCACCTCGAGTGCGAGAAAGCGAAGGGGAACCAATCAGCCAAACCCATCAGGGACAGTGGCCTCAGGCCACAGCGAAAGTCCGAATGTACGGTTGCAATCTGATCCTGTCAGCCCTCATGAAGTGAAAGCTTGGCAAAGTGGGGGCGTCCATGTACGGACGCTCGTGACCGTCGCAAAGGGGTCGTGAGGACTCATTCGACGGCTTGGCGATGCGACAGGCTCCTGGCGGCCAATACCCGCCGCAGGCAACATTGAAATGGTTGCCGTGAAGCGGGCATTCGCCACCGACGGTCTGATCCAATAAAATGGTGCTGCAATGAAACCTGGAAAATCTCCGGTTGTGGAGGCGCCATCCCTCGATGATGTGGTCTGCTATGGGACGGCCTTTGTCGCGCACTCGGATCAAGATTGGGTGAATGTTGAAAAACCGGTGCCTGCGGAGCGCCCACAATTTGGCAGTGCGTTTCTCGACATGTCATTCCTGTCGAACTGCCTAATAATTCTAGTTGGCACGAAATCGCACGCCGATGGAAATTGGACCGACGCCATCAAGCAGGTGGGCATAACCGATCACCGCTCATCGACGGCCGTGCACATCTACGCATGTTCCGCGCCGTTTTGCGATGTCCTCGCAGCTCTCACAGAAGAACAAGAAGACCAGATCGCCCAGGAGTGGTACCGCTTGCTCCGCGCACGACAAGAGGAAGCCCTACAGAAAATGCGTGGACCGCGTTTGGATAGCGCCGCCGGTAAGCACAAGGCGAAAGGCGAGCATCACGATTCGCGCGTAGGGCCTCGTGTCACGCTTGTGAAGCAACTGGTGGCCTTAGCAAGACAGGCCAAGGTTGGCAATCAGAAATTGATGCTCCGAGTCGAGTGTCGCCGCCGGGGCAATCTGATCTAACAAATCGACGACAGAGCTGGTGACTTGTACGGGTTTACAGGTTTGGATCGCGCCTGTGGCCAACAGTAGTTACTTGTTCGCGAAGGGCTCTGACCGGCCAGACTGCGGTCACTGAGGGTACCGAATTAACTGCCCGAGTACAGTCGCTCACAAATTACGGTAGGCTAACTACGCCGCGACTTCAAAGACACACGGGCGAATATGCCTTCCTTTACGACTACGGACGAAATAGTGGGGCAACCCATATAACTTAACCTCAAGCATGCCGGAGGTGCGGACAGTGTCAGCAATGAAATCGACAGTCATGGTGCTAATGATCTTTCTGTTTGCCACCGCACAGGCGCAAACTTCTAATCGCAATGATCTTGTCAATCAAATCGAGGAAGCCATCGGTAAGCCGACACCGGTCACTGAAAAGTCCCCGCTAGTGACGACGACTTTAACGGCGGCGAAAAATGCGAATCCGGAAGTTGATTCGCGTACATGGGATGAAGTACGCGCTGATACGGCAGTGGCTTTAACAAAGATGAGTTCCGGGCCAGGAAGCCCCTTCGATAACCGCATTCGAGGGGCGCTTGAGTCGTTCACGGACGCGGAACTGCAGAGTCTTAACAGCAAATTAAATGACCCAATGCTTCTGAAATTTCGTGACGCGTTGCAGAGGCAGCCAAATGAGTATAAGACACACGCCATGTCAAATGCGCTACAGATGGCGGCCGAGATCAACGGCATTCTCGCGAAGCACAATTTGAAACAGATATCATTCCAATGAAGCGGGGTGGGAACGGTGCAATGCTTTCGCGGTGGTAAAGTTTCCGCCGTAAGGAGTTCCCTGTAGTTGCCGTTCGCAAAGGACCGCTTGGGGTCCGATTGGTGGCGTTACGCCCGAGCCGAGGGCAAGGTTCTGCCCGGCGGCTATTTATTCCCGGGGCTCGATCCGATGGACTCCTTAAGCACCCGGCAACTGAACCGCGCGGTGCACGAGGCGGCGCA
>JBEKWA010000002.1:0-306164 GCA_049513515.1 Steroidobacteraceae bacterium | reverse complement strand
CTCCAGCCGCGCGGGGAGCACCCATGAAACCCATCCTTCCAGCGGGCCTGAAGGCGTACAAGCGCACGCCGATCTTCGATGAACACACACTTCCAGCGGGTCTGCGGCGCGAGCACCGCACGAAGGCCGGCGTCTGGGCCCTGATCCATGTGACCTACGGGGCACTTCGCTACCGGGTTCTCGACCCGTTTCACGAGGAGATCCTCACCAAAGAACGACCCGGAGTTGTCTGGCCCGGACAGCTGCACGAAGTCGAGCCCGTCGGGCCCGTGGGAGTGTTCGTGGAATTCTTTGCCGAGGATAGGGCTGGCCCCAACCCGCAGACATGAGCTCTTCCATGAAGCCACTACCTCTTATTGCCGCGAGACCCTGCGACTACATCGAGGGCGTCGCCCGCTTTTCGTCCGGTTATCACACGCAACATCGATTAGGGAGCATCATCATGAAAGTTCGCTGGATATTTCTCGCCCTTCCCGCCGTGCTTCTGTCCGCCTGCGGCGGCGGCGGCGGATCATCGCCGCCGATCCAAGTGGCCTATTCGCAACCGTTACCGGCCACGATTCAGGTCGGCAACACTGCAAGCCTTGCCGCCACAGTCAGCAACGACGGCAGCGCTGCCGGAGTGAACTGGACCGTAAGCTGCAGCAGTTCGGACTGCGGGTCGTTCAACCCGATACAGACGGCCAGCGGCGCGCAGACCACGTATACGCCGCCTGCCGCGGCACCCGGCGGCGGCACCGTAACCATAACAGCCACCTCGGTGGCGGACAGCACCAAGTCGGCATCCGGAAAAGTCACGATCACCGGAGGCGCGGATCCGGTACTGGCCGACGGTACCTACGTGTTCCATCTCGCCGGTGTCGACCAAAGCCAAGGACCCTATAGCATTGCCGGCGCCTTCAAGGTTGCGAACGGCCTGATCACCGGCGGCGAGGAAGATTTCACCGATCTCTCCTCCGGTGATCACTTCAACCTCGACCCCTCAAAGTCCTCCCTCAGCACATCAGGCAATGACCTCCAGGTAACTCTGCAGGCGATGCCCGGCGACACGTCGGGAGCCCCGGTCATCGGCGTCAACGGGCTCCTTACCTTGCGTGGCACTCTGGTAACTGCCGGCCGCGCGCTCATATCGGAGCACGACGACTGGGCAACCGCCACGGGCTCCCTCGATCTGCAGACCAGCGCTGCCGCCCCCAACGGCACGTATGCATTCGCCGTCCAAGGAAGCGACACCAATAACGGTAATGCACTCGTCGCCGGTGGAATCATGCACTTAGACGGCGGCTCGCTCGTGGTCACCGATAGCGTGCTCGATATCAACGACGGTGGCTCGGCGCTTACCGGACAGACGTTCACTTCCGGGACGGTGAGCACTGCCGATGCCTACGGCCGAGTCACGATCGCGCTCGTCCCAACCACGATCGGAAGCATGACGTTCAGCGCTTACAGCGTCAGCAGCACGCGAATCTACCTCATCGAGGATCAAGCCGACGTTGCCAATGCAAATCTCGGGGGCACGGGGCTGGGCCAGGGCGCCAACGCCGGCAAGTTCACGATGACCACTGTCGCCGGAGCGAGCTACGCCTTCGGGGTTGCGGGTCTGGACAATGCTGCGCCTTCGGGCAGTCCGGTCACCATCGCAGGCGGATTCGGTCTGAACGCGGACGGGTCGGTTTCCGGCGCGGCAGCATTCGCTGACTACAATGTGCATCAGGGCAATCAGCTCAGCGGTTCGTGGACCGTCGCCCCCAATGGGCGCGTGACAATCAATCCGGTAAGCTTCCCGACAACGGGAGTAACTCTATCCTTTCAGCTTTATCTGGACGGGAACGGTAACGGCCTGGTGATCGGCATGGACTCCTTCCAGACCACGGAAGGCCCGGCGTTCGCGCAGACCTCGAACGCGAACGCGCTCTCAGGCTCCTATGGCATGACTGTTCTCGGACTCAACGCGAACTCGGGAACCTTCAGCGCGGTCGGCCCGGTAAGCGTGACCACGGGCGCTTTGTCGGGCACGGTCGACCTCAACAATGACGGCTCGCCCTCTTCGGGGATCGCCATCAGCGGCTCGCAGAACGCCGGCAACGGCACGCTGAGCCTTACGGGTCTAAACCCGAACGACCCATCCGCCAACACCGGCTGGGGCTACTATCCCATCGACAACGCACGCACGCTGGCCATCGAAGTCGACGGCAATCAACTCGGGTTGCTGTGGCTCGAGGCAAGCGGCCTGACTCACTGATTGGTTGCAATGAGTGTCACGAACCACCTAGGAGAACGAACCATGGATCTGGAGCCTTTCAAACGCTGGATGTGCCTCGGATGCGGCTTCCTCTATGACGAGGAGTTGGGATCCCCCGAGCACGGACTCGCCGCCGGTACCCGATGGGCAGACGTAGCCGAAGACTGGGTCTGTCCTGACTGCGGCACCCCGAAACACCTGTTCGAGATGGTCGAGATACCGTACGCAGCGGGTCAGCCCGTCGTGCGCGTGGCAGTTTGAACAACAACCAGGAGACTAGAATCATGAATACGACTTTCGTACTGCCCGCAGCTGAACGCGGCTACAACAAGTTCTTGTCAACCGGCGAGAGCTCCTCCTATATCGCCGGCCATCCGGAAGCGACGCTGACGCGCCACTCCAGCTTCAATTTCGGTCCGTTCCAAAGCGGTCACAAGGGATTTGGAAAGCTGCGCGTCTTCGGAGATGAGGTATTCAGTGGTCCGGGATGTGGCTACAACATTCACCGCCACCACAATTTCATCATCTGCGCCTTTGTCCTCAACGGCCAGCTCACGCATATCAACACCGTAGGGAACATCGACCAACTGAGCGCTGGGGACTATTACGCCTTTTCCGCAGGCGCCGGCGGCAAGCACTCCGAGCTCAACCTGCGCAGCGAAGACGCCAATATCATCTACATCTGGATTCTGCCGGATCAGCTGTTACTGCCCCCCTCCTACGCCCGGGGTCGGTTCGATGCGGTCGGGGATCGCAACCGACTGGTAACGCTGGCTGGAAATGCTGACGGCGCCCTGCGCCTTGCGCAAAATGTGAAGATATCGCGCCTCTCGAGCGATAGGGCCATGACACTGGAGTACTCACTGGCCGCCGAAGAGCACGGCCTGTACGCTTTCGTGATCGAAGGGCAAGCATGGATCAACGATACCGCCCTATCGCGACGAGACAGCACCGGGTTATGGGCAACCGGGGGTCGCATCAAGTTGCGTACGGGTGCCGAAGATACGGACCTTTTGCTAGTCGAGTCCGCGCCCTGACACCGCGATAACACCATTGGCCTGGATTCGGGAGGAGCGTCCCTCCTAACCAGGCCGGGAGGACCATGATGCCTATACTTCAGATCTATTACCCTCAGGATGCCCTGTCCGCCGATCGCAAGGCCGCGCTCGCCGGCCAACTTACCGAGGTCCTGTTGGACATGGAAGGCGGAGCCAGAACGCGGGGCGGTCTTGCTTTCGCCACCGTGTTCTTCACTGCGATCCCCGCAGGGGACTGGTGGGTCGGCGGGCGAACGGATGCGGGCTACGTCAGCAAACCAGGGAAATTTCTGGTTCGGGTGAGCGTCCCCGAAGGCTATATGAGCCAGACACACAAAAGCGAGGTGCACGCAATGGTCAACGCTGCTTTCCTGCGCGTACTGAGTGAGGATGCGGGTGAACCTCGGCAGGGTAGCAGCGTTCTCGTCATCATAGAGGAGGTCACCGAGGGCAACTGGGGTAGTGGCGGCAGGACGATCAGCCTCGCCTCGATTGCGGACGCGGTGGGGCTGTCGAAGAGCGGCGCTCGGTTCCGATGGGTGCAAGCCTACTTTGCCGCCAAAATGCGCCAGTTTGCCGCAGCTGGGTATCCAGCCGACACCGGAGGTCTCTTGCCGCAGCACGGCGACGAAAAACAACGACCAGCCTGACGCCGGCGTACCGCCGATGCAGATCGAGCTCGTGCTTTTGCCCGGACTACTCTGTGATCGGCGGCTGTGGATACAGCAGATCGCTGGTTTAGCCGATGTCGCGCGCAGCAGTGTGATCGACCTCAGCACCTGTGATTCCGTCGAGAAGATGGCCGATGTCGTGCTGCATCAGGGTCCCGAACGATTTGCGTTGGCCGGTTTCTCGATGGGCGGGTGCGTGGCGCTGGAGATCCTGGCGCGCGCCCCAGAACGCGTACGATGCCTTGCGCTGCTGAGCACGCGCGCTGCGGGACTGCTGCCTGCCGTGCGGCAGCATTATGAGGAGGTCATATCAGATCTCGAGGCGGGGGGAATGGATGCGTACCTCGCCGACGCCTTCCCCAAGTATGTCGCGCCGGAAAAAGTGCGCGATGTGTGCATCAGGCGAACCTTCTTTGCCATGGGCAGAGATCTCGGTACCGAGGTGGCCGTGCGTCAAATGCGGGCGCTGCTTGCTTACCCAGGATTTCGCGGCCCTTTGTACCAGATCGCCTGCAAGACCGTATTGATCTGCGGCGCGGAGGATCAGCGCACTCCCGTCGGCGTTCATCGTGAAATGGCCGCGGCGATTCGGGGGGCGGAGCTCTGCGTCATTGCGAGATCCGGCCATTTCACCCCGCTTGAGCAACCGACGGCGGTTACCGAGACCTTGCGGCGCTGGCTGGAGACGTCGCGAATAGCCTAGTGCACCTGCCACTGCTGCGTGGGCGCGCCAGTGCAAGAGGTGATAATGAGCGGCACGCCCTCCGCGTCCGTCTCACCAAGTGAATCCAGACACTTGCCGCCGATGCCGGTGATCTGGCCGTTCGCATAGATCCAGTGCTGACTGGGGCTCCCGTTGCAGGTTACGTAAATCACCCGCGCACCGTCCACGGGGGCGCCCCGTCCACGGGGGCGCCGCCCGAAACATCGAGACAGCTGCCACCAATTCCGGTGATCTGACCGTTTGCGATGTTCCAGTACTGTTGACCCTTACCGACGCACTGGCGCAGACGCACCTGGGTACCAGAAGGCTACCGCCGGCGCAGGACGTGCTGCTCAGCGAGAGTACGCCGTCACCGCCGGGAATCCTTTGCGTGTCGAGGCACTCTTGCCCAGTCCGATGATCTGTTCTCCGATGATCTGCCATCTCTGGATGTCGCGCAATGCTTACGTTGGTTCTGCCACACCCATCAAGTACTCCAAAAATCCCTGGGGACACGAAATGGCCGCCCGCAAGAGCGATCAGTGACGCGCGTTATTCGAGTGTCTTTACCTTCGCACCGTCGGAGACGCAGAGCGGGGTGTAAAGCAAGGTGCATTCCGCACGCGGATTACTTTGGGCAGGAGATCATGATTGAAATTTCCGAGTCTGGCCATGAAGCTCTCGGAGACTCGATAGCCGCTTGGTACGAGTAAAGCACCGGTGCGAGTGCAAACGTCCTCCGCGACGATCATGTCGACGCACAATCGACCGATTGGGACTTCGATGGCCTCGTCCTCCGCGAGTTTAAGGCCTAACAGTTCGGTCAGGGCGTTCACTACTTCTGGATCGAATCGCGCCGCTTGTGCCCGTAGACGATGGATTGCAGTGTCGCGCGATGCGGTCGTTCTTTCCACCGCTTCGTACGCGGACACGACCCGCAGGATCTCGGCGCCAATCGATTCGTAGGTCCGCGACCCATCGCTTCTCCGGCCAGCAGCCAGGATGGACAGAATGTCCAGAACCGGGCCTAGGCGAGGGATCCGCTTGAGTATACGCTCGGCTACCAGGGCCGACCGAGTAACTTGGGCGCTTTCCTCGGGCGAGAGGTTTTCTCCCGCATACAGATGACGCAAAGTTCGTTCGGGCAATGCTATATGTCCCAACTGCGAGGCGAGCGAAGCAAACTCAAGCGGCCACTGTTCGGGCAGTTTCATTTGCTTTGCGACCGCGAGCGCTAACTCTTGAATACGGCCGACGTGGCCGAAGGCCATTGGATTGGCGATGGCGAGAACATCGCCAAGGGCACGCATGGTGCCGATAAGCGTCTTCTGCAAGAGCTCACGCTCGGCGACTTGCAATTGATACTGCGCGACCGCTGCCCGCAGGGTATCGAGCAGTACGGGGCGCGCGGCAGGCTTGAGCAGAAACCGAAACAGACCCGCCTGGTTCATGGCGGCGACGGCTTCGACCAAGTCCGTCTCGCCAGTCAGCAGCACCCGCACAATCAGCGGGTACTTCTCGCGTACTCTCTGCAGGAGCTGTGCTCCAGATAACCCAGGCATGCGATGATCGGATACCACGACCTGAATGGGTTCGGAGTTCTCAATGAGCTGCAAAGCCTCTGCGCCGCTGCTGCTGGTCAGCACCTCGTAATCGCCTCGGATCGTTCGCGCGAGAATGTCCAGCAGCAAGGCGTCGTCATCTACGCAAAGCACTCGAGACCGGTGCTTAGTTGCAATAGTCATGGCGCCTGATCTTGAAGTGAGCTGATGTCACCCATGAAGTCCGCGCCGGGGATGGCTGGAACCAGGCCAAGCTTCACCGCATATCCGCCTACGATGATCCTTGGGCGGATAGACGATGGTAACTCCGCGATGCGCTCAACAATGGTTGTTACACCGATAGACTGCTCGGCGAGAGCCATTGAGACGAGAATGAGTCTGGATTGAGTCCTGATGAGCTGCGTGGTCAAGTCCTCGAGGGTGGGAGGCACATCGATCACCCGCGCCCGCAAGCCTTTGTTCCACAGCCACAAGGTCAGGATGCGTATTGCTAGGGTGTGTTTATTGCCGGGCGCGTTCATCAACAGAACTTCCGGCCCTTTTGCTTCCGTCGCGCCAACAGGCATCGGAACTTTCGCGCTGGAAGCGACCCGCTTGAAAATTTCATCGCAGAACGAAGTGAAACGATGCTCCTCGGCGACACTGAGAATGCCTCGTTTCCAGTCCTCACCGACCTGGTACAGCATCGGCGCGATAATTCCCATTAGGATATCGACTGCTCTGATGTTGGCCCGGGCTGCGTTTTCGATGATGTGCTCTGCCGCCTCCAGATCGTTGCGCCGTCCGGCATCATGGAGTTGATGTTGAATGTGCCGTAAGGATTCTGCGAGTTTGAAATCAGATTCCGTGAAGTCAAGTGCGTTGGCCGCGCATGCTGCGCATACTCCATGTGTGATCGTAAGCTTTTCATAATCAGGGATTTCTCCAAGAAACTGCTGACAATAGGAACACCACTTCAGCATGATGGTTTTGCTGCTTGATCAAGCTTTGTCACAAGCTCGTTAACGTTAGCGGTCCAAGCGTTTGAAAAGCGATCAGGATCGACGAACCAGCCGCGCACAGATGCAAGGGCACCGGTGATGCCGGAGCGTTCATCGATCCAAGCCGATGTGATCAGATGGGCAGTCGAATCGACTGTTAACCCGGCGCAAGCGCGAAGCCGCCGGTCAAACTGATCGATCAGCTGCGACACGCTCTGTGCGTCGATGAGGGCTCGGCGCTCGGCATCGCGACTCAACAGAAACCGGTCGAAGCGTGCGCGCAGTTGGTCCTGTTCCGGAGACTCCATTGCGAGCGCCTGCGAGATGGCGGCGAGATGCGCTTCGAGGATCACGGTGGGAATTCCCCGGCTCGCTAGAACCGTGCGCAGCCATTCGAGATTCTTGGTGGCCGCTTCTACGGACATCCGGGTCAGAGCGACCAACCAGCAACTGTCACTGCTTGTAAAGCGCTTCCCGCGCTCGCCGAACCTATACTCGAGGTACGGATACTTTTCCCATGCGGCTCTGCCGGCCCGCAGCGCCAAGGCAATTTCGAGCGGATTCTGTGGCATGGCATGATTACCTGCCTCAAAGTTGATGGCTGCCACATGGTGTTTGAGGTCTTTGTCGCCATACGGATACAGCGCAGCGCAGATATTCTCGAGTCGTTCGAAACAGTGCATCGCGGACTGCGCAACGTGCCTCGCTTGTTCGTCATCGAGTGCGAGGGCATCCAAGGAATCGCAAAACGCTTTCCAGTGTGCCGCCGTACCGCTACCGTAGCAGCCGATGTATGACAGTCGATCTTCGGGGATGCTCAAACAGTGGGCATAGGCATGCTTCAGCACAATTCCACCATTTTGCGACCCCTCTAGCACGTAAAGTGCACCGACAAGGCTCAGTGGGTTGTCGGCAGTTCTAAGCATCTCGGCGCCATAGTCGAGGGCGCCTTGAATCGCCGCGGTGACGCTCGGAAGACTTTCCGTGCCCAACGCTTCGAGGTCAGCCACCAATAGAGGGACTTTGGGCGGTGCGTGCTGGCTAAGCTCGGCGATTGGGCCGCTCGAAACCAAGGAAAGGCTTCGTTCAAGCACCGCATGAATGATCGAGAGGCTACGCAGAAAGCTCACGATCGCAGGCTTCGGTAAGCTCCCTGCATGCAAAGCGCGAAAGAACGGCAGCGTTTCCAATCGCCCATGAAGATCGGCTGTTTCCGATTTTAGAAGCTCGCGCAAGCTTTGCATAGACTCTCCATTCGGAACCCCGAACCCGAAGGCTGGTGTTTGTCCGACATCTACCTTTTGCGTCCTACTCCTCCGCTCATGCCTTAAAAGCGCTCGCGGCGCCTGTTCGTGCGCTCCAAGCATCCACCCAGTCAACCACGTCCCCCGCAGGCATCGGCCGGGCAATAAAGTAGCCCTGGCCAACGTCGCATCCCCTAAGACGCAGGTATTCCCAGTCCTCTCGGTTCTCAATCCCTTCCCCGACCACCTGCATTTGGAGAAGGTGCGCCATTTGCAGACTGGCGCCACAGATAGCGTTTCGTGTCTCGTCAGTTGACGCACCATGCACGAAACCACGGTCCACCTTGAGTTCGTCGAATGGCAAGTCGCGCAGCTGTGCCAAAGACGAGTGACCCGTGCCGAAATCGTCGATAGCCAGCCGGAAGCGCTTGAGTGATAACCGACTGAGCACATCGAGTATGGTGCTGAGTGTGCGCATCATTTGCCCTTCTGTCACTTCCAGGGTGATTAAACTCGGATCAATCCCGATCGAGCGCGCCAGTGCTGCGGCAACATCCGGAAAATCGAGCGCTGTCAGATCGTCCATCGATACATTGACGGCAACCGGCAGATGATAGCCAGACTGCAACCAGGCACTTGCTTGCTGCATCGCCGCCGTAAGCACCGTGCGGGTCACTTCAGTGATTAGTCCATGCTCTGCAGCCAGCTCAATGAATTGGTCGGGGAAAATCAGCCCGTCCACTGGATGCTGCCAACGCACCAAGCACTCCACTCCGACCACTTCGCTTGTCGCCAAGGCCACCAGGGGTTGATAGTAGTTGAGGAGTTCCCCATTATCGATGGCTGCACGCAGTCGCTCTGCACCGTACGAATGTTGGATTTCTCCGCCCGTAATACCAGGGCCAATATTGGGTTTTAAACGGCTGATCAGGGTTGCCAGATCTCTCGGGTTCACCGGCTTTTGCAAGTGACCCAGGGCGGTTAGGTGGTGCGCCTCGATCAGCTTCTCGACGCTTTCAAGAATGCGGCCGACCTCGCCGCTGACGAGTATCACGCTGCCACTATATTGGCATTCCACGAGTCGGCGAATAAACTCAATTCCATCCATCTCGGGCATGTTGATATCGAGAAAGATGAGGTCATACAGTGCCTTCGACGAATTGAGCTGCTCTAGAGCCTTCTCACCACTGTCGAACGCTTCTACCTGCGTGTAGCTCAGTTGTGCCAACTGGTGCCTCAGAATCTTGAGCATGAACGGGTCATCATCCAGCAGCAGTATCCGAGCAGTGTGTAGTTTGGGTGGATTCATCTGTTTCAAGCGCTTTGTTCGGTTGTCGGATCGCGCACAGACAAACTACTCAGCCATTCATCGACCGTCCTGATCTCCTTCTCAAAGTCGGGCAGCAACGCGGCCACGGCGGTGAGATCACCGGCATGACCCGCGATCTCAATTTCAGCACACAGCTCACCTAGTCTTAAGGCGCCCGCAGAGCGAGCGGATGACTTGAGCTTGTGAGCAATTGCCGCGGTTTGGTCTGCTCGTTGCGCTGCACAGACCGCGGCGAGGTCGACCGATAACCGCACGGCGCTCACTCTAAAATCCTGCAGAACTTCCTTAATGACCTGTGGGTCGGTTCCAATCAGCGCTTCAAGAGCGCCCACATCCACAGGAACCGACCCTGTGGGCTGCCGTGGCGCCGCTGGGCTGTTTACCGGCAGCCACTTCTCAAGCGCGGCGGAGAGGTCCGCGAGCGGCGCGGGCTTGCTCAGGTAATCATCCATGCCCACGGCGAGACAGCGCTCCGACTCGCCCTTCAATGCATTCGCAGTCAATGCAATGATCGGCATACGCGCGCCGCTGCCTTCGCCCAGGCGAATTTGCAACGCGAGATCGTAGCCATCCATTTCCGGCATGTGTAGATCCGTCAACAGCAGTGCATAGTCGCCGCTTTGCCAGCGTTTGAAGGCTTCGCGACCGGTCGTCGCGACATCCGCCGCGTAGCCGAGTAGATCGAGTTGTCGGCGGATGACTTTTTGATTGATCTCGTTATCTTCAGCCACCAGAATCAGCCGGTGCTGCCGCAAGGCCTCATTGCGGGATGGAGTTGGCGATCTGGTCGTTCTGTGATGGCCAGAGGGGGCTTCCGGCTCCGCAGATGCCCGCCCGGCAGCTTTCGCTACGGCTCTAGTCAATGTGTGACGGTTGAGCGCGTTGCCATCGATCATAATGACGCCGTCGGCTTCGGCTCTGGGGTTACGGCGCCGGCCGCGCCCGATGACCACCAACACCACCCGCTGATCCGGGTCGGCACGGGTCCGCAGGACGGATTGCAGCTCGCCCAAAGCGGGCAGATCTTCACCGGCATCGACGACCCACACGGCCAGTCCGCGTGGGTACTCACGGGTCCACGCGCGGGCGGCCGATAGATCCGGCACCCGTGTCACCGAGGCCGAATCCGCCTCGAGGTAGGTCGCCAGATCGTCGGCGAGACCTGCATGCCCACCGATGACGAGACAGGTGAGTCCCTCGATTTCAGAGACGCTGCGCGCGGCACCCACCTCCTCTGGCGCGAGATCGAAGGGCACGCGCACCGTGAACGTGGATCCCACGTTCACCTTCGTCTTTACCTCGATTTGCCCGCCCATCAGGCCTGCCAATTGCTTGCAAATGACGAGTCCCAGTCCGGTTCCTCCGAACGTCCGGGTCGTCGAGGCGTCGGCCTGCGTGAATGAAGTGAAGATCCTCGCCAAAGCGACATCATCCATGCCGATGCCGTTGTCGGTCACTCGAAACTCCACCACCGCGTTGTCCACTTGACGACCTACCAGCGTGGCGCGCACCCACACCCGTCCAGGATGCTCTCGGCCGCTGGAGAATTTAATGGCGTTGTTGATAAGGTTGAGGAGTATCTGCCGCAGGCGTGACGCGTCCCCCAGCACGATCTTCGGTATCGTCGGATCCGCGAATACCGTGAGTATCCCTCCCTTACGCTCTGCCAAACGATTGACCAGATTGCAGCTCTTCTCCACCACTTGGGCAACCGACATGGGGACTCGCTCAATGTCCAACCGGCCCGCCTCAATCTTCGAGAAATCCAGGATATCGTCGATAATTGTGAGCAGGGAGTCGGCCGACTCGCGAATCAGATTGACCAATTCCAGCTGCGGACCGATCAGGCTACTTTGTTGCAGGACGTCGAGTGTGCCAATAATGCCGTTCATGGGCGTGCGTATTTCGTGGCTCATGCTCGCGAGGAAAAGATCCTTCGCACGATTGGCATTCTGCAGTGCGAGGTTCTTCTCTCTTAATTCATTTTCGATTCTCTTGCGATCCGTGATATCTCGGATGGCGCTCGACACTAGGACACCATCTTCCGTCTTGAGCAGGCTGAGACTGATTTCCACGGGAAACTCGCCGCCGTCTTTACGCTGACCGTACAGCTCGAGCCCGGCTCCCATGGGTCGGACAGAAGCGTTGGAGAAAAAGTGGTTGCGATGACCAGGATGCCTTTCCCGGAATCGCGCCGGCATGAGCAATTCGATGTTTTGACCCAGCAATTCCGCACGTGAATAGCCGAACAGCTTCTCAGTTTGTGAATTAACGAGCTGCATCTGGCCCGTGCGGTCCACTATGACAATCGCATCTGGCGCAGCCTCGAGCAGCGCGCGAAACCTCGCCTCTACCTGACTGGCGCGCCTACGCAGGTCCTCGTTGGCTTGAACTTGCTCGATACCTCGTCGCTTGAGCAGCAAGGACTCTGTTACGTCCTCAACGCGATGAATGATGTAGGTCACTTCACCGGCGTCGTTGAGAGCAGGAGAGTTGACCGGACTCCAAAAGCGTTCCTCAAATCCACTGCCTTCCGAGGCCGGTTGCTGGATGTCGTACTTCTGCACGGGCATCGTATCGGGGCTTCGATCCCGCAGAACTCGCTGGAGGGACGCTCGCAGATTGTGGACGCCCGTGGCGGTCGAGTCGTCTGGGTTGTCGGGGAAGACCTCGAACAGCGGCCGGCCCAGAATCTCTTCACGCCGCGTCATGGTAGCTCGCAGGTAGGCATCGCTCACCGCGACTATGGTGAGGTCGCACGCTAGGACGAGATAGGAGTCGGGTGAGGATTCAAAAAGCAGACGAAAATCGGGCGTCATGAGAACCCCTAAGAACTCGGTTCTCTTAGCAGGACTACCAATGAGAAGCAGCTATATTGTCGGCGAAATCGCAACAGGCCGCGTAAGAGCATTCGGGCGGCAATGGGGCGCTTCCTAATCCAGTTGCGGCTGCGCGCGATCCTGTTAGAAACGGCCACTGGCGCGACCGACTCCGTGCCGGAAGCTCTGACCATTTTCCCTTGGTCGCCACTGTTCATTACTGGCCCCGCAAACGTGACTCAGTCCGGTTGCACACAGAGGCGCCGGCGGACAACTTGCTGAAAGTGCTCCCTAAGGGAAGCCTCGCCGGCGACTCTTGTAAGCGGTATCGGCGGGAGGGCATGAAACATAAATGTGCGCCGCGGCGGCCACATTTAATGCATTTTGCCGTTGCGCAAGTAACCGCGCTCCAGATGCAGGCGTCGGTGTCGCTGATCCGAGCGCTGGGCGGTGGTTGGACGGTGCGATCGCTGCCGACTGAGAAGCAAGACCCTGCCGTTCGGGCCCCTCGACTGCCAGGCGATAATGTATTGAGCCTTCCGATGTGGCACGCCGGCTCGCACCAGGAGAGCCGAGCTGCAAGTCGAAGACGCCGCGAGGCAATCTACGCGTCGGGGCCCCTGCAAATCGGCCGCCAGTGCATCGCGCCCTTGGTCCAACCCTGTGTCAGGCGATCTTACGGTCGTCCGCCGAACTTGTAGAACCTCTGTGGGCAAGCGCCTGAGCAACGCCTGCACCTTCTCGCCGGCGACGGTCGAGAAGCGCGCGAACATGGGGGTCGCGAGACGATGCAGCAAGTAGATCCCGCGAACACCTGCTTGCTGATAGGCTCGCAACGTCGCTTGGAGTGCCGAACCCGGCTCGATGCGGGCGAGCCCGTCTGGGCTGCGCAGGCCCTTTAGAATCTCCGCTAGCCATGACCCGGCGCTCACGTTCGACCAGTCGGGATCCGGCGGGTTGCCCAACTTCTCCTCGCCTCCCGCGACGCCGGCCACCAGCCGCAGGCATCGGCGAACGGCAGTCCGCCGTCTGTCGCTGCCGCTTCGAGCTTGCGGAATCGGTCGAAGAGTTGCTTGAGCTTGTCTCGATCCACCTCGACCCAGCGTCCGCGAAGGAATTGCAGTCCGTCGGACCCTTTGAGCAGGTCGCGGATTTCGTTTGCCGTGAGGAATCCCCGGAATTCTCCTCATTTTATGATTAGAAGCGCTTGCGGGATGGGGAGAAAGAGTCCATATTCCCCTCATTCTGTGAGGGGAATATGTATATTTGGCAACGGGCGGATTGGCCTAATTTCCGATGGCAGGACAGTAGACTGATCGAGCCGCTGGCTGCTGCGCGTCTGAAACAGGGCCAACTTCTCGGTAGCATGGCGCGAATCGGCTTCACCCTACAGCTCGAAGCACAACTGAATGCTCTGACCGAGGACGCCATCAAGAGCTCGGAGATAGAGGGGGAAGTCCTCGATCGAGTGAGCGTCCGTTCATCTATCGCGCGCCACCTGGGCGTACCTCAAGCCGCGGTCGCACCACCCGACCGACGCACCGAAGGGGTCGTCGAGATGATGCTCGATGCGACGCAAAACTACGCGGCGCCGCTCACGCGGGAGCGGCTGTGGGCCTGGCAGGCCGCGCTCTTTCCAACCGGGTATTCGGGTTTGCACCGCGTGAAAACCGGCTCCTGGCGCGATGACGCCGAGGGTCCGATGCAGGTGGTCTCGGGACCTATCGGCGGACAGTGCGTGCACTACGAAGCACCACCGGCGGCACGGCTTGAAACCGAAATGCGGCGTTTTCTCGATTGGTTCAACGGCAAACACGGGCCGGAGGGTCTGCTTAGGGCCGGCCTATCACACCTGTGGTTTGTCACCATTCACCCGTTCGGCGACGGCAACGGACGCATCGCGCGCGCGATCGCCGATCAAGCGCTGGCGCAATCGGAAGCCTCCGGGCAACGCTTCTACAGCGTTTCCGGCCAGATCCGAAACGAGCGTTCGGATTACTACGACACTTTAGAAAGTACACAGAAGGGCGATGTAGACGTGACCGATTGGCTCCTCTGGTTCCTTGGCTGTTTTTCGCGCGCCATCGACGGTGCACTGACGGCAACCAGCAGCGTGTTACGCAAAGCCGACTTCTGGCAGCGATATGCCCGCGAGTCTTTCACGGACCGGCAGAAGACCGTGCTGAACCGATATCTGGATGGATTCCAGGGCAAGCTTACAGCGAAGAAGTGGGCGGAACTTACCAAGGTCTCTATCCCGAGTGCCCAGCGCGACATCAACGACTTGGTTGAGCGCGCAATCCTTCGACGCAATCAGGGCGGCAGCAAGAACACTAGCTATGACATAGCGATGCCGTAGCGAGAAATTTGGAGCCACGAATCCCGGGGACGCGGCCATAGCAACCGAGATGTGGGTTACTGCTCGAATCAACCCCAGTAGACAGTTAGGTCGGACACGGGGGAACGCTGGCGAGCCGTTGGACGGCGTAAACTGGGATGCGTGTTCGGCTATGGAGGTGGGGATCATGGACAAATCTATCAGCGACCAACTAGATGCGATCCTCGACTCGCATGCAAAGAAGATCGAAGATCTCGCCAAAGCCGTGACGGCCCAAAAGGAAATCGAACAGGATTTTTTACGCGCGTATTCGGACCATAGAGACCGCGTCATAGAGCCCGCACTCAAGGAGGCCGCGGAATATATCGAGAATCGCGGAATGAAAACGTCGATTGACCGAAACAGTCATGAGAGAAGCGCCGCCATTTCGCTGAATCTCCTAATCGGCGATAAAGCTCGAAGTGCCGTTCAGACGTGGCCCTACTTGAAATTCGTCGCAAACAAAGACGAGAAATTGGTGGTGGTCTATGAGAATACCATTGGCCCGACCGGCGGCGGTCATTCCGGAGATGTCGACAAGGTCAAGTTAGACCAACTCACTCCAACCTATATTCATCAGAAAGTGGTGGCGTTGATGCGGCAAGTGCTCGCATAGGGGCGTCGTTACCGGCTGCTCTTGTCGCGCAGCACTGCGATCGCCTTGAGAATCTCCGTCCGTGCAGCCGAGATCGGCACCTTATGGCAAGGTCGCGGAGCACCGTGATCTCCGCCACGGCATCACCGACGAAGTGATCTCCGGGACTGAGCCTCTGCACCGCGAGTTGGGGCACTTCACGCATGTTCGTGGTTCGGCCGATCGCTTCCCTCTGGAGTTCCCGGTTGCCTCGCGATTCATTTTTTACTTGGCAGGCTTGTCCGTGCTCCCAGGCACCGCCGCTTCAGCGGCTTTGAATCCCATTTTTGAATGCGTCCCATCGCAAAATGGCTTATTCGTCGAGGCACCGCAACGGCACAGGAAAAACGGGCGCCTGGCTATTGGATAGGCGGCGCCGTTCCAGTCAACGAGCGTGGCATCCGCGCTGTCTACTTTGAGCGGCCCGTTCACCGTCACTGTAATTGTCGTCATAAGGTTTACTCCGCGTGAATTAGTTAACTAGCCTAGCATAGACGGTGTGGCCTGCTTGTTGCCCCGATGCTTTGACCTTGGCCTTCTACTGTGTGCCGCCATTATTCTCGGAGCTGCCATTGATGCGCGAAGCGCTGTTTTGCGGGTGTGGGATGTTCTCGGATTCGAGCTGATCAATTCACCTGGATCTTCGATCGGCGCTTGTCGCGAAACGCATGCGATTCGATAAAGAGGCGGTATGAGCCATCGGATTGCAGTTCTTAGTGCGGCGCAGCAGAGACACTCGGTGCTTCTTGTTGGCGGCCACTCCCGACTTTACATGCAGTGACTGCCCCTCCATTGACAGCGCCTCGCGCAACAAGCGATGAATGTCCGACAAATCCTCGTGCTGAATACATTTCATATCGACGCCCGCCACCTGTAGGCATCAAAGAGTTTCACGCCGGTCCGCGCCCGGATGTCACTAATGTGCAATCATCTACCGCTAAGGTCAGCTATCAGGGATACGCTTTCATGACAACATTCGAATTCCTGCGCCGCGAACCTGATATTCGCGATTACAAGAAGGGCCAGACGGTTTTCAAGCAGGGAGATCCGGGCTCGGATTGCATGTTCGGAGTGGTCGAGGGTGCCATCGACATCCAGATAGGCGCGGAAACGCTCGAGCGCGTGCACCCGACGCACGTCTTCGGCGAGATGGCGCTCATCGACCAGCGACCGCGCAGCGCCACGGCGATCGCGGCCCTCGACAGCCGCATCGCGGTGATCAGTAAGAAGCGTTTCCTCCACCTCGTGGAAGCGACTCCGCACTTTGCGCTCAGTATGATGCAGGTGATTACCGAGCGCCTGCGCCGCGCCAGCGTGCCCTAGCACCCAAGCTTGCCGCTAGGCGAGGCCTGGCCTCGCTAAGTCCACATGGTAGATCTCGAATGCGCCGTAGTTCTTGGCGAGCGGCATGCGTCCGACGTAGTTCAAGGATAGATCCTCCACGCCATAGGCGGCGGTCACGGCGGCAAATGCACCGCTGGCATAGACCTGTCCGGGCGGCGTGATCGGCTCGATGCGCGCGGCACGACTCGTGTGCGGCCCAGTGTAGGTGATCGATCCAGTGACCGGATTACGTCCCCTATAGACGGGGCCCGAATGCAAAGCGATACGGATGTTCATCCCTTCCGGCAGTCCGCGCGCGCTCCAGTCTGTACGCGTCACGAGATCACTCAACTCCAGGGCATAGCGGCCCGCCTCGCGCACCCCGGCAAACACCATGTACAGGCCGTCGCCGCTGGTTTCTACGTGGTCCGGACGCTGCATCGCCCTCGCAGTCAGATCCGCGACGGCCCCCCAGAATTGGGTGATGAAATTCGGGGTCTGATCCTCGCTCAACTTGCTGTAGCCCACGGCGTCAGCAAACAGCATGGCCCGGATCTCGTGTGAGAAGCCGTCGGGCAAGCGCTCGTGCTCATCCAGTTCGGCCTCAAACGGCACGGCGGCGGCCGCGGTGATGTCTTCCGAGGGCAAAATCACTTCCTGCACTTCGATGCGCTGGGTGCGCCACAGTCGCACCAACGAAGTCGCGCCGTCATGGTGCAAATGCTCCCCGCCGTTCCGGATCACGAGGCTCGAAAGGCGCGCGTCCAAGACTTGCGCGCGAAGCCGCGCCTTGCCGGACACGATGAGGTTGGCATATTCGAAGGTCGCTGTACTGCCGTGGGCGCGATGATCGCTGGTGATGGTCACGCAGGTCGCGTGCGACAGCACGCGCTCGAAGCGCTGCAGCCAACTGCCGGCGCCGTTGATCCTCTGGAAATCGGCCGCCGGGAAGGGCAAGACGATGTGGGTTTCGCCACCGAAGCTCTGCATGGCCTCGAGGACGAGAATATCGGTGGCCGATGCTGCGGATCCGTACGCGGCCAGCGGACGAACCGCCTCCAGGTGCCGACCAATCTCAGCGGCGATGTCGCTCTCCGAGAGGCGGCGAGGGAATCTAGCTGCCGTGCCGGTCAGAGGGTCGATCAAGTACCCCGTATACAACAGCAATGGCGGAACCCTCAAGACCTCAGCGGTCGAGCCAAGGTCACCGGGCAGATGCTGCGCCAAGAGCACCGCCTGGCGTCGCGTGCTGGCGAGGTTGCCATGGCCTCCCCCGACGAGTTGCGCCGCGCGCGCATAGTGCTCCGTTGCCTCGGCGCGCTCGCCCAGGATGAGTGCCGCCTCTCCCAAGGTCGCCGCGAGCCAATAGTCGTTCGTCCGCGAATGCTGAGCGCGCAGGCACTGAGCGCGCACCTCGCGCGCGATCTGGCGCGCGCTCGCGAGTTCATCCTGCAGTACCGCGATGGCGGCGGCGTTGATTCCCGTATACCCGACATCCGCCACATCCCCCGCTGCACGCGCGTCCTCGTAAGCTTGGTGATAGATGCCGAAGGCGGCGGCGAGGTGCTCGGCGCGGCCGGTGGCGTTGCCGGCCCTGAGGGCCAGATCCTTATGGGTGCGCGCCAAAATGCCTAGCGTCTCCGCATCGGCATGGCCGGCGTCAGCGAGCTCGCGGAGCAGCTTGTTAGCCCGTTCGGTGTCGCCGCTGCGGGCGGTCGCCAGGCCCTTGAGTTGCCGAAGTCTGAGGTTCTGCGGCCAGAGTGCCAGTCCTTCCTGCACGGCGTTGTAGGCGAGCAGAGGTTCGCCCTGACGCAGGTGCCAGTCGACGGCATCGATCGCCTGAGTTTCTGTCATCGAGCCTGGATGTAACGCCCGCGGCCGACGCGGATAAGTTCGAACTTGCTGACGAGGCGCTTTATCCCCTGCGGATGGATCCGCAGCCGCGCCAAATCTCCGGCCTGAAGGAGGGCCGTAGACCAGGCAAGCCGGCCGAGTGGGGACCTCATGTGAATAATTATACGCCGAGCGCGGGGGTCGGCACATCCGCAACGCAAGTTGCTTCCTTGGCGGGAGTACGACCTAACGGGCAATGGCGCCGTGACTTGTGCGCGGTCACAGGATCCCGACTAAGTTACGGAACGGGAGTCGCGAGCGGCGCTCCCTTGTCGATGATCCAGGCCGACGCCGCGACCCCGTCGCTGCTCACTGCCGCGAGGCTGTGAACCGCGCCGCGCGGGTTGAAGAAGCTGTCGCCGGCGTTGAGTATCCGGTCCGGCTGCCCACGGGCTTTCAAGATCAAGGTGCCACGCACTACGTACCCTGCCTCATCGCCAGGATGCGTGTGATACGGGATCGTCGAACCCTTGGGCAGAGTGGCCGTGCCGATAACGATCTCCTTGCCGGGAAAGCCGCTCTGGTCATGTCGCTCGAGCACTGTGCGCACCGGCTCGGGTTTGGCGGCGTCTTGCGCTCGCAGCGTCAAAAGGCCCGGCAGGGCGATTGCAGTCAAAATCGCAATGAGCGTTAAGGGCCTTCGCATGATTTACCTCCATTGAGCAAGTATCTCACGTCAATGTCCCGATCCCTGTTCCGGATGAGCGAGGTAGGCAGAGACCGCCGCAATATCAGCGTCATCGAGCCGCCCGGCCACCGGTCCCATCAGCCGTGCGCCGCTATTTCGGCCGCTTACTCCCTCCGGCGTAGCGGCACTCTGCGCCAACGCCGCCGCGGGTAGGGCTGAAGCGGGCGCAAGGGAGGCCGCTCCTACGGACCTCAGAAAGGAACGTCGGTCGATACCGGCCATGGCGGCTCCCTTAGTATTGTTGGAAGCTCAACACTACTCCGCGCCCGCTATCATTTATTGTCTGTTACTGCTGCGATGAGCGGCGCCCCCCACCCCTTCAGGTGATCCACCGAGGTCGACTAGCGCCTCCTCCTATCAGATCGAAGTAAGGTATGGATCACATTTACGCGTCTGGACAGACCTCAGTAGGCCTGAAAGACTGGATTGCCCCTAAATCAGCGTACAAGATCGTGCCTAGGACAATATGCAGGTACTGTGTCTGCAACATGAGGCGGAAGTCACGCGCTTTGCGCTGCAAAGCGCAATGATGCCTACCGACTCCGATGCTGGGCACAACCTTTCACCACTTAGCGGGCATCGTCGCACCGGCACTGTCCCGCATCCTCTGTGCACACTCATCCTGCTGATCGGGATCGCCGCGTTTTGCGCCCCGCCGGCGCAGGCGGCGCTCGGCGGCGCAGCCGCGGACCTCGCGGCCGAGGCCGCGCGTGTCGGGAGCGAGGTGCGCTGGCAGAGCCTGACGCAATACGAGGTTGGAGAAATCGATGCCGGGAGCGGCGTGATCGTGCGCGAGTACGTCGATCGCGCCGGGCAAGTGTTCGCAGTGAGCTGGACGGGTCCCGTGCCGCCGGATATGCGACAACTCCTCGGAATCCATTTCGCGCAATACGCGGCCGGTCTCGCCGCCTTCGCGCACCCGGGACTCAAGCGCTCGGTGCGCGTGGCGACGCCGGATTTGATCGTCGAGGCCGGCGGACATTTGCGCGCCTATAGCGGTCGAGCTTACTTGCCGGCGTTGCTGCCGGGCGGTGTGGTCCCCGGCGAATTTCGCTGAAGATCGAGCCATGCACCTTCATCCGACACCCAGCATGCTCACCCTCGGCGGCGCGCTGCTCGCATCGGGCTTGCTGAGCGCCTGTATCGGCGGCCAGAACGGTGCCGCGACCGCGGTGACGCCGCCCGCCGTCGCGAATACCGCGCCGCTGGTCGTCGATTCGGGGCCCGCCGGGGCGACCGGCTCCATCAATCATGCGTATGTCACCGTCACCGTCTGTGCGCCGGGCAGTAAGACCGCGTGCGCGACCGTCGACCACGTGCTGCTCGACACCGGCTCTTTCGGATTGCGGCTGGTGAGATCGATCCTGACGGCACACCAGCTCGCGTTGTCCGCTGAGGCCGACGCCTCCGGGCGGTCGGTCGAGGAATGCGTCAGCTTCAACGGGGGTCAGACCTGGGGGCCAGTCGCCCCGGCGGACGTCTCGATCGCCGGTGAGACCGCCGCCAAAGTGCCGGTGCAGATCATGGACGATACCGGCGCGGGCGCGCCGCCGCCCGCGACCTGCGGGGCCAACGGTACGCTCATCAACGGCGTGACGGGTTTCAACGCCAACGGCGTGCTCGGCGTAGGCGTCTTCGCTCAGGATTGCGGGCAGGCCTGCGTGGCTGCCGGGGCGCCGCTTCCGGTGTACTACGCGTGCACCAGCGCGGGCGTTTGCACGGCGGAAAACGAGCCGCTCACGGCGCAGGTCACGAATCCCGTGGCGCAGTTCGCAGCCGACAATAACGGCGTCATCGTCGAACTGCCCAACTTGCAGAACGCCAATGGCGATGTGTCCGTACAAGGCTCGTTGATCTTCGGAATCGCCACACAGGCTGATAACCCGCTGCCCGCCACCGGGATCATCGTACTCGGCGCGAATGGAAGCGGCGATTTCACCGCGACCTATAACGGCAATCCCACGGTGCTCCCAGCACTCATTGACTCGGGCACCGACTCGTATGCATTCAATGACCCCAGCCTCGGCGTGTGCGCTACCGGCGCCTTTGTCGGATACTACTGCCCTGTAGTCGCCCCTCAGAGTGCGTTCGCGATCAACACCGGCGTGGGCGCCAACCCGGTCACAGACACAGTCGATTTTGCCATCGCCGATCCCAATACCTTCGTGGCCGGCGCTGCCGCCTTCATCGATCTGGCGGGAGGCGGCGGGTCGACGACATTTACCTGGGGCATGCCGTTTTTCTACGGCCGCAAAATCTATATCGGCATCGACCAGCGAGTCGCCGATATCTATACCGGACCCTACTACGCCTACTGAGCGCCGCCCGCGCCTCTCGAGTGCGGTCTCGCTCTAGTCTCAGCCCTTGCCGGTGAGTTCCTTCGCGATGGCTGCAAACCCGCGGCCGGCAGCCACATCCTCGGCGGATACGCCCGCGGCATTGCGCAGCGATTTGTCCGCCCCCGCAGCCAAGAGCATGTGGCAAATCGCGGCATGGCCGCCGCGGCTTGCGGCGATCAATGCCGTGTCGCCCGCCTTGTTTTGCACGTCGAGACGGGGCGCGCGGGCGAGCAAGGCTTGTACGATTTCGGTATGGCCTGCCGCCGCGGCGATCAGCAACGGCGTGTCGCCGACCAGACTGCGCTTATTGATCGCGTCAGAGGCGAGCAGCGGCTCGAGAATCGCGGGGTCCGCCTGCCTGGCCGCGGCGTGCAGCGGCGTGAGCCCGCCGGCGTCTACAATCGCCTGATTGGCGCCGGCGCCGAGCAGTAGATCCACCTCATCGCGCGAGCCGGCGGCGGCCGCATACCAGAGCGCGGTGCGGCCTTGATCGTCTTGTGCGTCGATCTTCGCATGGCGATCGACCAGCATGCGTACCAGAGCCGTCCGCCCCACCGTGGCGGCTAGCATCAACGGCGTGTGTCCCTGCACATCGGACGCATCGACGCTCGCACCCGCGGACAGAAGCTGCTGCGCCGTATCCGGACTGGCCGCGCGCAGCGCCGCGAGCAGCGGGCGCTGCTCGGAGACGGCGTGCGCGTCCGCGGGGACGCCTGCGCCCAGCAACGTTTTGAGCACCGTCGTGTCGTTGCGCGTCGCGACGAGCCATAGGGTGCTGTGGCCGGCATCATCGGTCGCGGTCGGATCCGCGCCGTGAGCCAACAGCAACGATAGACTGCCGAGCGCGTGAGCGTCCGCGGCCGCCTTGAGGAGCGGATCGCCTTGCGGAAGGCGCAAGCGCGCATCCGCGCCCGCGGCGAGCAGCTGCTGCACGGATTCCGTGTCGTTGCGCGCGACCGCGAGCGCGAGCGGCGGCCAGCCCCGGTAGATCTCGCCCGGGTGCGCCGGATCGAATTTTCCCGTGCGGCGCACTTCGGCCGCGACCTGGTTGGCGCGCACCCCGAGCGATTTGAGCGCAGCCGCTGCAGACTCGGCGCCCACGGCGAGAGCCGTATCGAGCGCGTTGTAGCCGCGGGCGTCGCGCGCGTCGAGCGCTGCACCGCCCTGCTGCAGCGCCTCGATCGTCACGGCCCGATCGGCGAGCGACGCATGAAAGAGCGCAGTTCGCCCCTCGGCATCCGCAGCACCCGGATCGGCGCCATGCTCGAGCAAGAAGCGGGTCATCGCCGCATCGGGACGCTCAGCAGCGACCATCAGCGCGGTGCTGCCGGCGCGATCGGTCGCACGCGGATCGGCTCCGAGATCCAGCAGCGCGCCCGCGGCCGCGACATTGCCCGCCTCCGCGGCATAGAACAGCGGGCCACGCCCGAAATCGTCGCGCGCGGCGGCGCCGGCGGCGCCCAGCCGGCGGAGCTCCGCAGCGTCGTTCTTGCGTGCGCACTCGATCGCCCAGGCCGTCAGAAACTCCGGAGTCGCGGCGCCCACCGATTCGCGCTCGAGCAGGCCGGAGCGCAATGACTCGGCGGCGCGGGCATATCCGAGCTTGGCCGAGCGCTCGAGCCACTCGTGCGACGCGTCCGGCGATGCGTCCGCACCATGCGCGAGTTCGGCGGCGAGCACATAAGCCGCGGCCGCATGCCCGTGCTCGGCAGCCGCTTTCAGCAGAGCGCGGGCGCGCACGGGATCGGCTGCGGCACCCACTCCGTTCAGGTAGATGAGCCCGAGCAAATACTGAGCATCCGGACTGGCGGCATTGGCACCCGTGCTCAGAATCTGCACGGCCTTATCGAACTGCAGAGTGCGCAGCGCCGCCCGCGCGGGCTCGAGAGGATCCTTGGATCTCGCGGATGCATTGGATTTTGCAGGCGCCGCGGATTTCGCGGGCGCGCCCAGAGCACGTTCCGCCGTGCCGGCAGCCGAGAACAAGGTCGAGGCGCAGCAGAGCGCCGCGATCCATCGGTGGTTGGCGAAAGAGCTTTTCACGCGGTGCCGTATTTGGTCTCGACTTCGATGCCGATCGACTTCAGGAATTCGTTGGGCAAGATACCGCCCGCGCTGACGATGACGGCATCGTTGCTTATTTCGAGGCTTTTCTCGGCATTCTGCAACGTAACGCCCTCCGGGCGGATGGCGCGGATCTGCGAATTGAACATGACCTTGAGGGAACCCTGGGCGCGCGCTTCCTCGACGCGCTGGCGGTTGCGCGGCTTCGCGCGCTGGAACGCATCGCCGCGGTAAGAGAGCACGACCGATGTGTCGCCAAGCTCGGCGATGCTGGCGGCGGCCTCGAGCGCGCTGTCGCCGCCGCCGACGACGATGACGCGCTGGCCGCGGTACTGCTCGGGATCGATCAGGCGGTACACCACCTTCGGCAATTCCTCGCCCGGCACGCCCAGCTTGCGCGGGGTCCCGCGCCGGCCGATAGCCAGGAGTACGGTCGAGGCCGCGAGCTTCTTGCCATTGGCCGTGACATGGAAGACGCCGCCCTGCTGCTCGATGGCCTCGACCCTCGTCTGGTAGCGGATGTTCAACGAGTTGCCCTTGCACGCGTCGGTCCAGAACTTCAGCAATTCCTCCTTCGAGGTATTGCGGAATTGCACCTTGCCGACGATCGGCAGTTCGACCGGCGAGGTCATCACCAGCTTGCCGCGCGGGTACTGGAATACGGCGCCGCCGAGGGAATCCTGTTCCACGGTAAGGTATTTCAAGCCCATCTTCTTGGCGGCGAGCGACGCCGCGAGTCCGGCGGGACCGGCTCCGACGATGAGCACATCGAGCGCATCCGCTCGCTTGGCGAGATTCTTGGCGATCGCCTCGAGCGCCTGCTGACCCTGAGTGAGCGCGTTGCGTATCAGGCCCATCCCGCCCAACTCGCCCGCGACGTAGATCCCCGGCACGTTCGATTCGAAGTTCGGCTTGAGCACGGGGATATCGACGCCGCGCTTCTCGGTGCCGAACACCAGCGTAATCGCATCGAACGGGCAGACGATCTTGCAGGCGCCGTGTCCGATGCATTCGGTAGGACCCACGAGCACGGCCTTGCCGTTGATGAGTCCGAGTACCTGATGGTGCGGCATCTCAGGACATGCCTTGACGCAGGCGCCGCATCCCAGGCATTTGGCCGGGTCGATGACCGGATGGAGCGAGGCGGGCTCGGTCAGGCCTGCCGCGATGGATTCCTCGTGCGTCCGCCGGTGGCGGGCGTGGATGCGCCGCTGTCGCCAAACATAGATGAACAGAATCGCGACACAGGGCACGGCGTACATGACGATCGAGACGACGACGTCCATGCTACGAGCGCTTACCCAGACCAGCCGCAGAGAGCGTCAACTTATTGTTCATCGAACAATCTTTCCGTGAACCTCGTCACACACACCGTGAATTTTCGTGACGAGTGCCTGGGGCGAATTAAAAAAATAATGGATCTAATTATGTAGACAATGTATCGCGACTCTCCTAGATGTCGCTTTTCGCACACATTTCTCGTGACAACTAGAGGAAGATTAGACTTTCCTTTGTTTTGCAAAGTAATGCAAAGATCAAGAAACGCCGCTCGAGCATCATGTGGGTAGCGCCCGGGCGGTTTTTTTAAACTTTCCAAGGAGGACTCGACTTGCCGCTGATCTGGTTCCTCGCCGGCGTTCTGAGCACGCTCGCGGTGCTCATCGTGATTCTGCCCTGGCTGCGGACGATACCCCATTTGAGCCCGCTGCCGGCGCTGCCTTGGCAGGCGGGCATCGCCGCCCTGCTCGTCCTCGCGGCGGTGTTCGGTCTGTATCGCTGGCTCGGCCATCCCGAGCTCGCAAGCCCAGCCCCGGCCGCGGCTGAAACGCCGGCCGCCCCGCTCGCCTCCCCCTCGGACCCTGGGATGAGTTCGAAGGCGGGCTCAATGAGCTCTGCGATCGCGGCGCTCGAGGCTCGCCTTGCGAAGGGCGGCGGTTCTCCCGGTGATTGGGAACTCCTCGCGAAGTCCTTCGAGTTCCTCGGCCGTTCTGAGGATGCGGCTCGTGCGCGCAATCATCAGTTGCCTCCCGTGCCGGACGACGCCCCGGCGGGTCCCGCTCTCGCGGCAGCGGGCCGCGCCATCAGCGGCGAAGTGACGCTCGCCGCGCCGCTGCGCGCAAAGGTGCCGGCGGGCGCGACGCTCTTCATCGTGGCCAAGTCGCTCGACGCGCCGGGCGCACCCGTCGCGGTATTTCGCGGCAGTGTCGGTGCGTGGCCGCTCAAGTTCACGCTTGACGATTCCCAATCGATGATGCCCGGGAGGAATCTCTCGAATGCCGGCCGCGTCACCATCGAGGCCCGCGTTTCATTGAGCGGCCAGGCCATGCCCTCGGCGGGCGACCTGCAAGGCACGACGGCCGTGATCGATCCGTCGGATTCGCGGCCGCTCAAGATTCTGATCGATCACGTGATCTCATGAACGTCGTGGCCACCAAGGTTGTAACGGCGAAGTCAAAACGCCTGCACTGGCCGATCGTGTGGACGGTGGTGGTCGCTGCGCTGGTTTACTGGGGCATGCACGCGCACCTCGAGCGTTACGTCACTCCGCAGCGCGGTCTTGGGTACTGGCTCGGCATCAGCGGCGGCTCGATGATGCTGCTGCTGCTCATCTACTCCGCGCGTAAGCGCTACGCGTGGCTGCGCTGGCTCGGGGGAATTCCGGCCTGGTTCGAGATTCACATGACGCTCGGCGTCGTCGGCCCGATCCTGGTGCTGTTTCACGCCAACTTTCATCTCGGTGCAACCAACAGCAACGTCGCGCTCACCTGCATGCTCGTGGTCGCGGGGAGCGGCGTGATCGGACGCTACATCTACACGCGCCTGCACGCCCACATGGACGGCAACGAGGATACGCTCGAGCAGTTGAAGGCGGTCGGCGAGCGACTCCGCTCGCAGCGCACGTCCATCTCCTTCCTGCCGGGACTTCTAGACGCGATCGACTCGATCGAGCGGCGGCTGATCGAGCCGCCGCAAGGCCGCGTGAAGCGGCTGTTTCAGCTGCTCACCGGCGGCCCGCGCCTCGTCATGGCGCGCTGGCAGGTGCGGCGCGAGATCGACCTGGCGGTGGAGCGCGCGCTCATGCAGGAATCCGCGGTGATCGCGCGCCACGCGCAGCGCATCGCCCAAGTGGCGCGCCGCTATGCCGAGAGGCGGCTCGAGGCCGGCCGGCGCGTCGCGGAGTACCAGATCTACGCCAAGCTATTTTCGTTCTGGCACGTGCTGCATATCCCGCTCTTCTTCATGCTGTTGATCGCGGGGATCGTACACGTGATAGCGATCAACGTGTACTGACCGTCGCATTCATGACAGGACGAGGACTTTGTGCGATTGGAGTCGCCTGCATGCTGGCAATGTCCTTGACGCCCCGCTCGGCTTCCGCGGCGTCCGTGGAGACGCTGCTCATGCCCGGGAAGGTAACGCGCCCGCACGAGAAGCAGGAAGAGACCTGCGCGAACTGTCATGACCGCACGAATGTGCGTACCCAGACCTCGCTCTGCCTCGACTGTCACAAGGAGATCGCCGCGGACATCCGCGACAAGCGCGGATATCACGGGCGCATGACCAATGCGGGCACAGGCGAGTGCCGCGCGTGCCACACCGAGCACAAGGGCCGCGACTCGGACATCGTCCAGTTGAGCCGCGCGCAGTTCGACCATCGCCTGACGGACTTCCCGCTCGAGGGCGCGCACGCAGGGCTCGAGTGCGCGGCATGCCACAAGCCGCACCAGGCCTGGCGCAAGGTGACCGCGACCTGCGCGGGCTGCCACAAGAGCGACGATGTGCATCGGGGACAATTGACGCAATCCTGCGCCGATTGCCACAGCGCGACGAGCTGGACCGGCGGTCGATTCGATCACGACAAGACCGAATTCAAGCTGACCGGCGCGCACGCGGCGCTGACCTGCGATGCGTGCCACGTCGGCGGGCACTACAAGCACACCCCCAAGGCCTGCATCGACTGCCACGCGACCGACGATGAGCATCGCGGCGCGCGCGGCCCCGACTGCGGCAAGTGCCATGTGACCAAAGAGTGGAAGACCGCGAAGTTCGATCACCTGAAGGAAGCGAATTACGAGCTGGTCGGGGTACACGCGGACATCGACTGCCTCGCCTGCCACCGAAGCGGCAACTATAAGGACAAGATCCCCAAGGACTGCAACGGCTGCCACCGTGCCGACGACGCTCACGCCGCCCGCTTTGGGCCCAAATGCGAGGACTGTCACGACAACGAGCGATGGCACCCGGTCGACTACGATCATACGGCGCGTGATCACTTTCCGCTGGTGGGGGCGCACGCCAGGATCGACTGTCATGCCTGCCACACCGCGCCGACCGCGACCCAGAAGCTCGCAAAAGACTGCACCGGATGCCATCGCAGCGAAGACCCACATGGCGGCAAGCTCAAAGGCGGCTGCGATACCTGTCACGGGCAGACTTCCTGGGCCACCGAGATCTCTTTCGATCACGACCTCACCGATTACCCCTTGCTCGGGCTGCATCGCGTGGTGAGCTGCGCTCAATGCCATGCGACCATGGCCTTCAGCAAGACCGCGAGCTCCTGCATCGACTGCCACGCGCACGACGATGTGCACAAGGGCGGGCTCGGCAAGAAATGCGACGACTGCCACTCGCCGAACGGCTGGCCGCTGTGGATGTTCGACCATGCCAAGCAGGCGCACTTTCCGCTTTTGGGCGCACATCGCAAATTGCAGTGCGCGGCTTGCCACATCGATCCGCCGGGCACGGTCAAGCTCTCGCAGCAGTGCGGCGTCTGCCATCACAAGGACGATCGGCACCTGGGCGAATACGGCGCACAGTGCGACCGCTGCCACACGGCCTACTCGTGGAAAGGCGCGAGGATCCAATAGGCGTGCATCCGTGAGACAGCGCTGCACATTCGGTTGGATCCGCGCCATGAGCTTGGCGGCGCTGACCTTCGCTGCATTCGCGGCGTTGCCACTCGGAGCGCACGCCGCATCCGCGGCGGCGCCCATCACGGTGCCCTTCGATCACCTCGCCACGGGCTTCGAGCTGGACGGCGTGCACCGCGACCTGCCGTGCGAGTCGTGCCACCTCAACGCCCTATTTCGCGGCACGCCGCGCGACTGCGGCACGTGCCACATCACCGGCTCCCCGTTCAACGCGACGCCGAAAACCGCGACACACATACCGAGCAGCAACAACTGCGCGGCATGCCACAACACGATCTCCTTCCGGCCCGACGTGCACTTCGACCATGCCGAGGTCATGGGGAGCTGTGTGAGCTGTCACAACGGCTCGATAGCCCAAGGCGAAGGCCCGACCCACCCGCAGACTAGCCAGGACTGCGCCGCCTGCCATACGGTAATGTCGTGGAATCCGCCGAAGACGGTGGATCACACCCAGATCCCGCTCGCGGTCGCGGGTTATTGCATCATCTGTCACAACGGTGTGGAGGCTTCCGGCAAGCTCAAGGGCCACGTCGTCACTTCGCTCGAGTGCGGCGATTGCCATACGACGCTTTCCTGGCTCGGCGCGGACTTCGATCATACCGGCATCAAGACCGGCTGTTTCAGCTGCCACAACGGCATCAAGGCCGTGGGCAAGCAGGGCAATCACATGCCCACTACCAACGTGTGCGAGAACTGCCATACGACCGGGATCGGCACCAAGACCCCGAGTTGGGTGCCGTCGCTTTTCGATCACACGCAGATGGCGGTCACGACGTGCCAGACCTGCCACAACGGCACCGTCAAGATCTCGACCGGCTTCGTGCCGGGCCAGCCGAGCAATCACGTGCCGCCGATTCCCTCGTCGATCGACTGCGGCGTATGCCACGGCAACAATCCGAGCGCCGAGACGTGGACGGTGCTGGCGGCCAGCATAGCCACCCTCCATACCGGCCTGCCGGTAAGCAATTGCCTGCAATGCCACGCCGGGGAGACGTACGCGGGCGTACCCGCGCCGTACATTCCCATGTCGACGTCCGGAATCTCGCCGTACAAGAAGACGCCGCTCGCTCCGCCCCACATTCCCGTGCTCACCGGCACCGACTGCAGCAGCTGCCATGGCGCCGCCTATCAGTCCGGGGGATTTGGTCCGGCCACCGCGATGAGCGCGGCCAAACACGCGTTCGTATCAACGTCCTGCGACACGTGCCATGACACCGGCAAGAGCTTCTACGTCGGCTCGGGCACGCCGCTGCAGCTGCGGCCGCAGGATCACGTCACGAGCAGCGACCCCAGCATGGCCACGGGCGACTGCTCGCTCTGTCATGAGACCAAGGACTGGGTGAGCACGGTGATGCCTGCCGGGCACATGCCGAACCCCGCCAATCTCCCCTGCGCGACGTGCCACAAGTCCGCGCCGAGCGACTACACGCCGGCGACACTTGCCGCCTACACCGTGCTGCATACCGGAATCACCGGCGATTGCGGCTTGTGCCACGGCAATACCACGGCGGCGCTCACGTGGTTCAACAACTTCACGCCCAAGGATGCCGTCCTGACGCCCGCGCACATCCCCTATCTGTCGGGAAGCGATTGCAGCTCGTGTCACGCCGGCAACTATGTGACGGGCGGCTTCGGGCCCACGAGCATGAGCGCGGCCAAGCACAAGTTCGTGCCGACGGCATGCGATACCTGTCACGAGGCCGGCCTCACTTTCTACATGGGCGCCTCGAGTCCGCCCCTGCAAGGACGTCCCGCCGATCACCTCTCGAGCGGCGATGCCCAGCAGGCGACGGGCGACTGCTCCGCCTGCCACACGACGACCGACTGGACCAGCACCGTCATGCCGGCAGGCCACATGCCGAATCCAGGCAACCGGGCTTGCGCGACGTGCCATACGGCGGCGCCGGCCAACTACGCGACGCTCGCGACCATCGCGGTGCTGCACACGGGCATCACCAACGGCTGCGGCCAGTGCCACGGCGCCTTCACGCAGCTCACCTTCTACAACAACAACGATAATCCCAAGGACAACGTACTCACCCCTGCGCACATTCCTTACATCTCCGGAAGCGACTGCGGCTCGTGCCACGCGCAGAACTACGTCGCCGGCGGGTTCGGGCCGATGAACATGACGCAGGCGACCCACACCTTCGTGCCGACTGCGTGCGTGACCTGCCACGAGGCGGGCCTGTCCTTTTACATGGGAGCCGCGAGTCCCGCGCTCCAGGGCCGGCCCGCTGATCACACCCAAGGGCAGCAGGTAGCGCCGAACGACTGCAGCTTGTGCCACACCACCGCGAACTGGATCAGCACGGTGCTGCCCGCGGGCCACATGCCGAATCCCGGCAATCAAGGCTGCGCCGTGTGCCACACCGCGGCCCCGACTAATTACGCGACGCTCGCGAGCGTCGCCGTTTTGCACACCGGGATTGCCGGCAACTGCGGCCAGTGCCACGGCGCCTTCACGCAGCTCACCTTCTACAACAACAACGATAACCCGAAAGACAACGTGCTGACGCCCGCACACATCCCGTATCTCGCGGGATCGGATTGCAGCAATTGCCACGCGGCGAACTACGCCGTGGGAGGGTTCGGCCCCACGAATATGAGCGCGGCCAAGCACGCGTTCGTGCCGACGACCTGCGATACCTGCCACGAAGCCGGCCTGTCGTTCTACATGGGCGCATCGACGCCTGCGCTGCAGGGGCGGCCGGCCGATCACATGCCCCCGAACGGCACGCCGCAGATGCAGACCGGCGATTGCTCGGGATGCCATGAGACGACGGATTGGACCTCCACCGCTCTGCCCGCGGGGCACATGCCGAATCCGGGCGGTCAGCAATGCACGGTCTGCCACACCTCTGCGCCCTCCAACTACGCGGTGCTCGCGTCGAACGCGATACTGCATACCGGGATCACCACCGGCTGCGCGCAATGCCACGGCGGCACCACGGCTCTGACGTTCTACAACAACAACGACAACCCGAAAGCCGCGGTGCTCACTCCGCCGCACATCCCGGCGTTCACTGGCACGGATTGCAGCAACTGCCATACCACCACGACCTATGCGGCCGGCAGCTTCGGTCCGATGAACATGACGCAGGCGACGCATGCTGCGCTCGGCTCGACGGCCTGCGTCAGCTGCCACGAAGCGGGACTCTCCTTCTACATGGGCGCGGCGAGCCCCGGCTTGCAGGGCCGCCCGACCGATCACACGCAAGGCCAGCAAGTCGCGCCCAACGATTGCAGTCTATGCCACACGACTGCTAACTGGAGCACGACGGTGCTCCCCACGGGCCATATGCCGAACCCGGCAAATCAGGCCTGCAATACCTGCCACACGGCAGCGCCGGCCAACTACGCGACGCTCGCGAGCGTCGCGGTGCTGCACACCGGCATCACGAACCAGTGCGGCCAGTGCCACGGCAACGGCTCGCAGCTGACCTTCTACAACAATAACGACAACCCGAAGGACAACGTGCTCACGCCGGCGCACATCCCATATCTGTCCGGGACCGACTGCGCCTCATGCCATGCCCAGAACTACGTCGCCGGCGGCTTTGGCCCGATGAACATGACCCAGGCGACACACGCGTTCGTGGTGACCACTTGTGTCACCTGCCACGAGGCGGGGCTCTCGTTCTACCTCGGTGCGGCAAACCCGGCATTGCAGGGGCGACCCGCGGATCACACGCAAGGTCAGCAGGTGGCGCCGAACGATTGCAGCCTGTGCCACACCACGGCCAATTGGAACAGCACCACCATGCCCGCGGGCCACATGCCGAACCCGGCCAATGAGGCCTGCTCGGTCTGCCACACCGCCGCGCCCACGAATTACACCACCCTCGCGGCGAATGCAGTGCTGCATACCGGCATCACCTCGAGCGAGTGCGCGCAGTGTCACGGCGGCACCACCGCCCTCACGTGGTACAACAATTTCACTCCCAAGGACGCGGTGCTCACGCCGTCGCACATTCCGTTCTTGAGCGGCGCGAGCTGCGGCTCCTGCCATACCACGACCACCTATGCGGTCGGCAGCTTTGGCCCGATGAACATGACCCAGGCGACGCACTCGTTCGTGGCAACCACCTGCATCACCTGCCACGAGGCCGGGCTGTCGTTCTACATGGGCGCCGCGAGCCCCGCGCTGCAGGGACGGCCGGCGGATCACACCTCCGGTCAAATGGTGGCGCCGAATGATTGCAGCATCTGCCACACGACCGCTAACTGGAACAGCACCGTCATGCCGGCGGGTCACATGCCGAATCCGGCCAATCAGGCCTGCACCGTGTGCCACACGGCCGCGCCGAGTAATTACGCCACGCTCGCGGCCAATGCCGTGTTGCACACCGGCATCACCACCGGATGCATAACCTGCCACGGTGCGCCGAACGCCACGCCGCCGGTGTTCTACCTCAACTACACGCCGAAGGACGCAGTGCTGTCTCCGGTCCACATCCCAACCAGCACCACGCCGTGTGAGGACTGTCACGCCATCAGCTTCACCGCCTTCAGCGGCACCACGATGAGCTCGGCCAAGCACACCTCGATGTTCACGGTGATCGGAAACAATTGCTTGAGCTGCCACGAGCTCACCAGCCCGAAGCTGAGCTTTTACGGAGTCACGAATCTTACGGTGCGTCCGAGCGCGAGCCACCACGCCGGGCAGAATTGCGGGAGCGGCGGCTGTCACAACACCAACAACTGGGACGGCGGTGCGCAGGCGAAGAAGGCTGCAACCAAGAGCACCGTCACCAGCGTCGTCACGCCGGCGCAAATGAGGGCCGGTTCGGCGGCGACTGCGACCGTGGCCGGCGCGGCAAACGGCGCGAGCGCAGCAGTCGCCGCTCGAACCGGCCCGGGCCTTGCGTCGACCACACCGCTCACCGTCGGCACCCTGTCGCATGCCGGCATCGCCGGCAACTGCGCGAGCTGCCACAACGGCACGTTGGCGGCCGGAAAGGGATCCGGGCACGTCGCGACCAACAACACCTGCGAGAACTGCCACACGACGCTTGCGTGGCTGCCGGCGCGCGTCGATCACCAGGGAATCACCGCGAGCTGCGCAAGCTGCCATAACGGCGTTCAGGCTTCCGGTAAGCCGATCCAGCATGTCCGCACAACGGCGGACTGCAGCACCTGCCATGGCACGATCGTGTGGGCGGCTGCGGCATTCACGCATGACGCCATCACCGGGACGTGCCGTAGCTGCCACAACGGGACCGTCGCCACGGGCAAGCAACTCGATCATCCCGCCACGATGCTCGATTGCGGCTCGTGTCACACCACGATCAGCTGGACCTCAAGTCGGCCCGCACAGCCGCAGCCGCCGACCCGCGGTCCGCGCCCTCAAATACCGAACAAGTGACCGACGGTGCAGTTTAGAGATCTGCTGAGGCAGAATTCGATTCGCCGCGCCGGCGCGCTCCTGGCGGCACTGGCGGCTCTCGCGGCGCATGCGCCGGCGACGGCGGCGGGCGCGCTCCCGGGCGGCATGCCGGTGGGTCAGCTCGTGCAAGTAGTCGACACCGAGGAGCACGAGGATCACGCCGATATCAACGTGCAGTTCGCATGCAGCGCGCGCTACATCGCGAACATGCCCTTGAACCACGGCAACAGCACACGGATCACGCTGCGGCTCGGCCCGGATTGCGGCGGTCTGCTCGGCTCGTTCCCCCCGGAATTTCCGCTCGTCGGGGGCGGCGGGCAGCTCGTGACCGGTGCCCGGGTCGAGTCGAACGTGCCGGGCGAAGTCACCTTGGAGCTGAGCTGGTCGCGCGATCTCGATTTCGTGATGGCTCCCACCGCAAGCGATCTCGGACTGCGGCTCCGGCTGATCGGAACGGGCCACAAGAAGGCGAGCGTATACACCGCGGAGCCCGAGGCGCCGCAAGGTTACGCCGTCAATCTCGAGTCGTCCGAGAGCAGCTTCGATCGGGGGGCGGTCGAGACGGCGGCCGCGCGTCTGCAGACCCAGGCTTATGTCTCCGAGACCGACATCGAGGATCAACATTGGTACCGTCTGCGCGCCGGACCGTTCACGACGCGGCAGGAAGCGGAGCGCGTGCTAAGTATCGCGCTGTCGAGTTACCCGCGCGCGTGGCTCGCAACCAACGATGAAGCGACGGATCTTGCTGTGGTGGAGCGAGCGGGCGTCCCGTCGGCGGCGGTGAACACACCGACGGACCCCCCGCTGCCGGACGATGAGCGCGCCGCCATTTTGCGCGAGGCGCGCAACGCGCTCGAGAAACGCCAATATCCGCAGGCGATCGCTCTGCTCACCCGCCTGCTGCGCCAACCCGAGTATCCCGCCCGCGTCGACGCGCAGGAATTGATGGGACTCGTTCGCGAACGAGCGGGCCAGTTGGCGCTGGCCAAAGCGGAAGATGAGGCCTATTTGAGCCGCTATCCCGACGGCCCCGGCGCCGCCCGCGTGCGCAGCCGACTCAAGGCGCTCGCCGCCGCGTCGCTCGCCCCGAAGTCGACAGGCGAGTTCGGAGCGCCGGCCAATAATCGTTGGACGGTCGCGGGCAGCGTCGCGCTCGCCTATCAATACGGTAAGGAGCAGACCGTGTCGAGCGGCACCTCGACCACGACGACTGCCGTCAACGGTGCGCTTGCCTACGCCGACGTTCTGATCCGCGATCGGGGTGCGCGCTACGATTTCACGGCGCGCGCAGATGCCGGATACACCCAGAATCTCGTCACATCGGCCGGCGGCAATCAAGACCGCACCACCGCCGCCTTCGTGGAGTTGACCGACCACACGCTGGGGCTCAGCGGCCGGCTGGGACGGCAATCGCTCGCCAGCCAAGGGGTCATCGGTTTGTTCGATGGGCTGTTCGTGGGCTATCAAATCGACCCGAAATTCTCGGTGAGCGCGGCCGCGGGCTATCCCGTCTACACGAGCTACTCGGCGTTCTCGACACAGCAGCAGTTCGAGACCGTCACCCTCGAATACAGCCCGTTCCGCAGCTGGATCTTCGACACTTACCTCTTCAACCAAACCGATGAGGGTGCTACCGGCCGGCGCTCGCTCGGCTTTCAGACGCGGTATTCGGAGCCGGGGCGCACGGCGATCCTGCTCGGCGACTACGATATCGCGTTCAACCAGCTCAATTCGCTGACGCTCATCGGCAATCTCGGCATCGGTCGGTCGTGGGTGCTCGGATTCGATGCAGACCACCGGCGTAGCCCGCTGCTCGAGCTCAGCAACGCGCTCATCGGGCAGAGCGCGCCCGATCTCAATACCCTCGAACATGAGTTCACACCGTCGCAAATCCGCCAGATGGCCTTGGACCGGACGGCCACGAGCGACACGTTCACTCTATCCGCAAGCCGCCCGTTCGGGGAGCGCTGGCAAGTACTCGCGGACGTCGCCGCTTTGCGGCTCAGCGGAACGCCGGCCTCCTTCGGTGTCGATGCGACCACTTCGACCGGGCTCGACAAGAGCGTGACACTGCAACTCTCCGGCTCGAGCTTGATGCAAGCGAGCGATCTGCATATCTTCGGCGTGCGCTTCGACGATTCCCCGATGGCGCGGTCGACCACGCTGTCTTGGGACGCGCGCTTCGCCTTGCCTGGAGCGTGGCGGTTTGGGCCCCGATTTGCGGTCGAGCAGCTCAATGATCCGTCGCTCGGCGGCAAGCAGATGCTGTACCTTCCGGAGCTGCGCGCCGACTGGACCAGCAGAAGGTCCGTGTTCGAGATAATCGGCGGCTATCAGCTGCAGACGCAGCAAGCCGTCCTGCAGCAGCAAACGCAGACAGGACAGGCGGTCACAGGTACACTGGATCAGCGTTCTCTATATATCTCAGCTACGTATCGATTGCGTTTTTAGAATTATGCCCATTCGCACGGTTTTGCTGGCCGCGCTTGCCGCCCTGAGCGCGTGTGCCACCCACGCTGCAGACGCGCCCACCGAGATCCTCGACGAGCAAAATGGCAACACGCTGTTGGTTGCCGCGCACCCTCTGGTGTTTGCGCGCGAGCGCACCGACGTCGCGGCGCATGCGCGCGACTACGCGACGCTGGTTGCCCTCGAGATCGATCACTCCGGAAAATACAGCGATTATCTGCTGCTCTACCGTTGGTCCACCGTGGACCGCCGCATGTCGCCACCGCCCGACTCGCAGCAAGGTGAGCTGCGAATTCTCGCCGACGGACGGAGCATCGAGTTGACGCCGCTGCCGGAATTGCCCATCAGCCTCGCGCGCGGGCGCGAGCTACACGTCCCGAGTCACGGAGACGCGGTCGTTTGGGCATATCCGGCGGATGCGACCACTCTGGGCTATCTCGCCGCAAGCCGCGGGATCACGGTCCGTATGCCGCAAGAACGTCTGGACACGCCGTTCACGCTCTTCGAGGACGGGCGCGAGGCGCTGGGACAGTTCATCAAGCGCGCTACCGCCAACTAGTGCACAGCTCGAGATCCCTTACCGAATGCGGAATCGATGAGCTGCAAGGCCTCGGGTCCGTCCCACTCCCGAGCTCCGTAAATCTTTTCCAGAACTCGGCCATCGGGCGCAACGAAGACCGTTAGAGGCAACCTCGACGCCCCCAACATGCGTTCCATACGCAGGGCGGTGTCGATGAATTCGCTGATGGTGACGTGGGTCTCGAGCAGCAGCCGTCGTGCCTCTTCGGCATCGTCATCCGTCGATATGCCTATGATCGAGAAGTCCGGACGGCCTGCACGCCAGGCCAGGCGATCCAACGACTTCATTTCCTGTCTGCAAGGTCCGCACCAGCTCGCCCATACGTTGATCACAAGGGGTCTGCCGCGGAACTCACTGAGCGCCCTATTCGGACCGTTCAGACCCTGCAGCGTCGCCTCGCGGAGTGATTCTCCAATGAGGACTTCCCCGCGGAGGGTCGGATCTGGCACGTTTTGTCCATACCCGCCTGAGTAGATCAGCAGTGCGCCGAGGATCCAGCCGCGACCGCTCATGTCGCTCGGGACGACGAAAGTCCTTTCCGTGATTTGCGCCGATTCATATTCGAGATCGCGGGCCAGTACCCAAGTACGCCGATGGCCATCTTGAGCCGAAGCTCCTGGCGGAGGCAATAGGTGTCACGGCGAATGCGCACGAGGCCCCGGGGAGGGGACGTAGGAGTCGCAGGTTCAATCCTGTCACCTCGACTTCAACCGAACCGGTCCTTACCGACCACATCGGTGATGGTATGGACCCTCCCGCTTTTCCCTCGGCCGAGGTAGCGGGAAGATCGCTGCGACCGAGGATTTCCCTCGAGGAGGCAGGGCGATGGCACATTCAACGACGATTGGTATCGACGCGGCGAAGCGGATTTTCTTCCTCCACGGCGAGGATGCTGCCGGGAAGGTAGTGCTCCGGCATAAGCTGATGCGAGATCGGCCAATCGCATACCTGGCCAATATCCCGCGCTGCACGATTGCGATTGAGGCCGGTTGTGGGGCCCATCATTGGTCGCGAGCCTTTTCAAAGCTGGGGCATGCATTTCGACATATTCATCCAAAGTTCGTCAAACCATTCGTGAAGACCAATAAGAACGACTGGAACGACGCTGCGGCGATCTGCGAGGCGGCACAGCGGCCCACGATGCGATTCGTCGCTGCGAAGTCCCTTGAGCAGCAAGATCTACTCGCTCTTCATCGGATCCGGTCGCGATTAGTTGACCAACGTACCGGCCTATGCAATCAGATTCGCGGGCTTTTGGCGGAGTACGGGATCGTGCTGCCTGTTACTGTTTCGAAGCTTCGCCGCGCGTTACCCGACGTCTTGGAGGATGCTGAGAACGAACGGACCGTGCAAGGACGCCGTCTAATCGCCTCGTTGCGTGATGAGCTCTACAGTCTGCAGGAGCGCATAGATCCCCTTGGGGCGAGTTTCGAGTATGCCTGGGGGCGAGATTCGCCGACATCCGTAAGCGCAATTTTCTACACATCTCTTTCACGCTGAGAGATTTCGACCAACTTATACGAGTGATATCGGCTTGGGATATGCACCGAAAGGAGCGAACCGTTTATGAGCAAGCGTCTTAAATCCATCCCGAAGTTCGCTCTGAGCGCATCGTCGGCGGCCATTCTTCATCTGCTGTATCTGCGAGAATTACCCTCCTAACCCAAATGGTGAACTACGGGTGCAGGTCAGTCGCTCGCCTTCGATCGATCGTCGTTGATGGCCTTGGCAAGTGGCACGGTCGGGCGCCCCAAGTTGTAGTAGTCGTGGTACTGCGGGGCTCCGCCGCCGAGCGCAAACAGAATGCGACTCATCATGATGTACAGGCCTTTTTTGGCGGGCCGTGTCTGCACTTTGATGAAATCGTACCCAGAAGCCGCGGACCGTATTTGTCATCCTTCGGAAAGCCGGCGCATCAGATAATCCACCGATCCGTCGAGCGTGATCATCTTGCCGTAGTCGGACTCCGGAACGTCGACGCCGATCTTCTCGTGCAGATGCTGAAGAATGGTCAGGAAATCGAAGGAATCGATGTCGAGCTGGTCGCGCACCGGCCGGTCGGGCCGAACCTCTGAGAAATTGGCCTCCGGAGCCACCGCGAGGATGCAATCGATCAAGGCTCTGCGGACTTCATCACGACTCGTGCTCATGCAAGTATCTCCGGCTGTTGCAAGAGGCGATCGAGTTCAACGAGAAAACGCGCACCGCGCATGCCGTCGCTCACGCGATGGTCCGCTGAGAGCGTGGCCTGCAACACGCGCCCCGGCGCGATCGCCCCATCGATCACCCAAGGCTTCATCTGCAGTCGGCCGAGACCGACGAGCGCTACCTGGGGCGGATAGATCACCCCGAACACCGTCTCGACGCCGAGGTCGCCCAGGTTCGTCACAGTGATCGTCGGATCCGACATCTCGGAGCTGCGCAGCTGCCCGCTGCGCGCCCGCCGCAACAGCTCCTTCAGCTGCACCATCAAATCGGCGAGGCTCATGCGGTCCACATCATGCAGGGCCGGCGCCACGAGCCCACCGCCGCGGAGCGATATCGCCACTCCGAGGTGCATTCCGGCCCCGGGCCGGAATGAGCCTGCCTGGTAGAATCCGTTGAGCTCGGGCGTCTCACGCAGAGCGAGCGCCACCGCTTTCAGCTCGAGCGCCGCGAATAGCGCGCGCTCGCCGATCGGCACCGCCTCGTTGCGTTTCTCCAGCCAACTTATCGCGCGTTCCGCGTTGATGCCGCTGGCGAGGTAATAGTGGGGAATCTCCCGCTTTGAGCGCGACATGGCGGCAGCGATGGCGTCGCGCATCGCGGCCTGCCGATCCGGCGGCTTGGCGGCCGTCGGCTGCACGGGAGGCTTGGCCACTCGAGCCGCGAGTTCCACATCGGCAATGGAAATGGCGGCGTGCATGCCGGAGGGCTTCACCGTCGTCACGTCGACCCCCAATTGCTCGGCGCGCCGGCGCGCAGCCGGCGAGATCTTGACCCTGCTCGGTGTTGCAGGCACCGCGACCGGCGCTTCGCCCGGCGCAACAGCGGGCGCCGCTCGTCCCGGGACGCTCTCCGAGGTCGGCCTTTCGGGCCGAGGTGCGCCGCGCGGCGGCGGCTCGGCAGCCGCAGCGGCGATTGCCTTCCAGTCCTCGCCTTCAGTGGCCACGAGCGCCATAAGCTGCCCCACCGGAATCTTTTGCCCCGGTGCGGCAATCAACTTCGCAAGTGTTCCCGCTTGCCAAATCTCCACGTCGATCGCGCCCTTCTGCGTCTCCACGACGCAGATCACCTGCCCGCGCGCCACCTGTTGCCCCGGCGCGCCATGCCACTCAGTGAAGGTGCCATCCTCCATGTCCGCCCCCAGCGAGGGCATCTTGAACTCGTACACGTCACTTCACCAGATCGCGCGCCGCGGCGACGATGCCGTCCACCTGAGGAATCGCGGCGTCCTCCAGATGTTTGGCATACGGGACCGGCACCTCGGCGCCGCATACCCGGCCGGGCGGCGCATCCAACTCGTAGAACGCCTGCTCCACGATCCGCGCCATGATCTCGGCCGACAGGCCGCCGCTCCTCCAGCCTTCATCCACGATCAGCGCGCGGTGTGTCTTCACCACCGACGCGACAATCGTCGCATCGTCGAGAGGGCGCAACGTACGCAGATCGATGACCTCGGCGCTCACGCCGTGCTCGGCCAGTTTCACCGCTGCATCCATCGCCTTCATCAACGATCCGCCGTAGGTGATGAGGGTGAGGTCGGTGCCTTCTCGCCGCACGGCCGCGTAGTCGATATCCACCGCTCGCGGCTCCGCGGCGATCTCGCCCTCGACGTTGAGGAGCGACGCGTGCTCGAAGATGAGCACGGGGTCGGGGTCCTGCAGCGCCGTGAAGAGCATTCCACGGGCATCCTCGAGCGTCGCCGGAGTCACAATGCGCAGCCCCGGAATGTGCGCATACCAGCCCTCGAGACTGTGCGAATGTTGGGCGGCCAGTTGACGTCCGGCCCCTGTCGTCATGCGGATCACGACCGGCACGTTCAGCTGGCCGCCGGACATGTGCCTCAGGGTCGCCGCATTGTTCATGATTTGATCGAGAGCGAGCAGACTGAAGTTCACGGTCATCACTTCGACGATGGGCCGCATGCCGTTGAGCGCCGCGCCAATGCCCGCCCCCACGAAGGCGGATTCGGACAGCGGCGCGTCGCGGATTCGCTCCTCGCCGAACTCCTCGAGCAGTCCCTTGCTCACCGCGTAGCTGCCTCCATAGCGGCCGACGTCCTCGCCCATCAAGAACACCCGCTCGTCACGGAGCAGCGCCTCGCGCAAGCCCTGACGCAACGCCTCTCGATAGTTGATGCGAATCGTGGCGCTCACGACGCGCCCTCCTTCGCAACTCGCTGCTCGCGTGCATAGACGTCGTGAGTGAGGTTTTCCACCGACTCCAAAGTCCCGGCTTCGGCGAATGCCAGGGCGTCCTCGATCTCGCGCGCCGTATCGGCCTCGATCGCGGCGATATCCTCATCCTGAATCAACCCAGCCTTCCGCGCTCGGACCTTGAAGGCCTCGATCGGGCAGCGATGCTTCCATTCCTCGACCTCGGCCTTGCTGCGGTAGAGCTCCGGGTCGAACATCGAATGGGCGCGGAAACGGTAGGTCTTCAGCTCGAGAAAGTATGGACCCTTGCCGGCGCGCACGTAATCGATTCCCGCGCGTGCCGCCTCGGCGACCGCCAGCACGTCCATGCCGTCGACACTCGCTGCGGTCATGCGGTAGGAGCGCGCCTTCTCACAGAGGTCGGTGTCAGCCTCGGATCGATCGAGCGCGGTCCCCATGGCGTACAAATTGTTCTCGCAGAGGAACAGCACGGGGAGCTTCCAGAGCGAGGCAAGGTTGGCGGATTCGTGAAACTCTCCCTCGGCCACGGCACCGTCACCGAAGAAACAGGCGGTGATGCGCGTCGTGCGGCGCATCCGGTCGGCAAGCCCGAAGCCCACAGCCACCGGCAACCCGCCGGCGACGATGGCGTTGCCGCCGAAGAAGCGCAGCGATGCGTCGAACAAGTGCATCGAGCCGCCGTGGCCGCGGCAGCAGCCCTCCTGCTTGCCGTACATCTCAGCCATGATCGAGCGCGCGGGCACGCCGCGCAGGAGTGCGTGGCCGTGCTCGCGGTAGGTCGCGAGCACGGCATCATCCCGAGAGAGCTCGGGCAGGACCCCGCATGCGACCGCCTCTTCGCCTATATATAGATGCAGGAAGCCGCGTATCTTCCCGGCGCTGTAGACTTCGGCGCACGTTTCCTCAAATCGGCGTATGCGCGTCATATCTCGCAGATACCCAAGCGCCTGCTCCCGGTTGATGTTCACGAGGAGGACTCCAGCGTGGAAGTATCGCCCTCGGGCAGACCCAGCTCACGTGCCTTGAGCAGGCGGCGCATGATCTTGCCGCTGCGAGTTCTCGGCAAGCCGGGCAGAAAATCGATCTCCTTCGGAGCCACCGCCGTGCCGAGGCGCTTGCGGACGAACGCCAGCATCTCGCGCCGCAGCGTCTCGTCCGGCGCGTAGCCGGGCTTGAGCGCGACGAAGGCCTTCACCATTTCGCCCGCGACCGGATCGGGCTTGCCTATCACGCCGGCCTCCGCCACCGCCGGATGGGCCATGAATGCGGACTCCACCTCGAAGGGCCCGATCAAATGTCCGGAGGATTTGATCATGTCGTCGGCGCGCCCGAGGAACCAGTAATAGCCGTCGGCGTCGCGCTTGGCGAGATCGCCCGTCAAATACCAGCCGCCGACGAAGCACTTCCGGTAGCGCTCATCATCGTTCAGGTAGCCGCGGAACATGGATGGCCAACCGGGCCTGAGCGCGAGCTCTCCCTCGACCCCCGGTGTATCGATCTCACGTACACCGCCGTCGGAGAGATGCTGCACGATGGCGGCTTCCACGCCGGGCAGCGGCCGCCCCATCGAGCCGGGACGGATATCCATGGCCAGGAAGTTCGCGACCATGATCCCACCGGTTTCGGTCTGCCACCAGTTGTCGTGGATCGGCAAGCCAAAAGCCTCCATGCCCCAGAGCACGGCCTGCGGGTTCAACGGCTCACCCACGCTGGCGATGAAGCGCAGCTCCGGAAACGTGCGCCGACGTACCGTCTCGGCACCGCCCTTCATCATCATGCGCACCGCCGTTGGCGCCGTGTACCAGACGCTGACCCTCTCGCGCGCCAGCGTGTCGTACCAGCGCTCGGCATCGAAGTCCGCCTCATCGACGATCATCGTGGCGCCGATCGTGAGCGCCGCAATAATTCCGTAGGAGGTGCCTGTAACCCAGCCGGGGTCCGCGGTGCACCAGAACACGTCCTCGGGATGCAGATCGAGCGCCAGACGTGCGGTGGTGTGATGCGCGACCACGGCCTCGTGCACGTGGATCGCGCCCTTGGGCTTGCCAGTGGTGCCGCTCGTGAAATGCAAGAGCGCACGGTCATTCGGGTCGGTGGGCCCGATATGGTAGATGTCCGACGCGCTGCCCAGAAGCGCAACGAGATCCAGGGTCCCTTCCGGAATCGTATCGTCGGGCTCGTCTCTGACGACCAGAACGTGTTTCAACGTCGGGAGGCGGCCGCGCAGAGCGGCGATCTTCTTGCGGTACAGACCGGTCGTGGTGACCAGCACGCTGCCCTCGCCGATCGCGACACGCGTGGCGATCGGCTCGGGGCCGAAGGCGGAGAACAGCGGCGACACCACGCATCGGTGTTTCAGCCCTCCGAAAACCGCGAAGTACAGCTCGGGTATGCGCCCCGCGAGGATGAAGACTCGATCTCCCGATGCCACCCCGAGGTCTCTGAGAACGTCTGCGAAGCGATTGCTCCACGCTGATAGATCCCCATAGGTGAAATCGCGGACGGCGCCACTCTTTCCCAACCAGCGAAGTGCCAGATGCTGCGCGCGCCCACCTGCCGCATGCCGATCCACCGCCTCGTGCGCGATGTTCAGCCCGCCGCCTTCGGGCAACCCGTCGAGCGCCCGGCGCGCATCCGCCCAAGAAAAGCGCGCGCATTCGACCGCATAATCCACGAGATTTGGTGGCATCTTGCCAGCCAAGTTTTTCTGGATCCTATCCTCCATCGCCCGCCCCCCCGGCGCCGCAGGTCCACGAATACTCCCAGGCGCTGCGCCCTTCGGTCATCGTGGGATCTACCTACGCGGCGCGGCTACTCAAGAATTAGCGCATGCAGTTCTTGAAGAGACCAAGGCGGGCGGACACCCCGCCAACACAGCCAAGCAGTCGGTGACTGATAATAATCTCCTTACAGAACAGTCACATGTGCTTTCGGCGTGCGCCGGCGACTAAATATGTCGGTTTTACACCATTGTAGTCGACCACCACCGAGTGTCTCGGGAGGCTTACCCGCTAACCCCCGTTTTGGCTAACTGGGAGCCCGTCCGGGATCGCTAGCGACAACTTTGGCCGAGCATGAACCCGCCAGCTGGCCGACGGCCGCTCATACGTACTCTGGGCGACGCAGACGTACTCGAGCCCGGGCAAGAGGCTAGTTCAGGATGAGAGCCTGGCAATACCCGGAGTCGCCGCGGAAGGTGAGGGTAAGGAGATCAGCATGATCCTCGGCGGTATCGCGAAAGCTCGACCGTCCCGAAGTCTTGCGGGTACTTGCCGAACCGCTTGAGATCCAGCTCTGCGCCGTGCACCGGTCGGCTACGTCACGGCCACTCGCCGCGCAGCACGATCAATTCACTGCAAACTGCCGATCGCTCGTGCGCAGATCACCGCGCAATACGTCAGCGAATCATTTGGCGGCGGACGTCTTGGCGGCAGCGACTAACTCATTGGCGCGCACCATTGCCTTGTCTCCCGCTGCTTTCGCGCATTCGCTGTCACTCGGCGTCGAATCCGGATACTTTCGTCCGAGGTCCTGACACGCCAACAGGGCCGTATCCCGGACTCGCTTTTCGAGTTGAATTGGCCCGTAATGAGAAGCGAGATCCAAGTCGGAGACCTTGATGCCGTAGCTGAGAGATACATCGATGATCGGGGAGCCGGTGCTGACGTCGCGACCAACAGTCTTCGTGTTGATGATTCGCGTCGCTTGGATCGTGATTTCTTTCAGCTCTTGAGCAGCACCCACGGTGCTCAATGCACAGGCCGCCGCTGCGAGCCCGAGCCCCTTGATGAGATGTGTCTTCATTGCGTTACTCCTCTCTGATTATGGATAACAGACCGTCTTGGCCTTGGCTCAATGATGGTGAATCTGCGCTGCGCTCGATACCATTCGGAGTTGTGATTGCAACCTAAGGGATAATACTTATACAAATGAGGTTTACGGAAACGTGCAGAGAGTAGCGGTTTTCCTGTGAATAACTCATCGGCGCCGGGTTGCACGACACTTGTTGAGATTAGGATTGCCGCGTCCAGAAAGGTGTAGGGGTCCGCCTTTAAATCGATCATCGAGCGAACGAGGTGCGGAGGTATTTTGCTTGACTTGAACCACCACTGCATTGACGCGTTCTCTATCTAGGCCGGACCGCCGGTCACACCAGTACACCGAATTGCGGAATTGAGTAGGGCTTCGACCAACCCGTGACTTCGTCGACCCCATGCAAGAGATTCCAATCATGGGGCCCGCATATCGCTGCATGGGGCTTATGCGCTTGTGTAGAAAAGTGCCAGGAGTAGCGTGGCCCAGTGGCAGCCGGCAGAAGGCTGGAGGATCTGCACATTCCCCCTAGGCCTTCGCGGGTTGTCCCCCTCACCCGTGCGCTTGAGCGGCGTATGCTTGGAACTTGCGTCCCTGCTTTAGCCTTTGTTAGGAGACTTCAGTGATGAACAATGAGTACCCGCCTGGGCCGATTCCGGTGCCGCCGCTTCCTCCGTACGATCCGCCTGACCCCACGCCCCCAAGCAGCCGCGTGGGGACGCGCGATACGCATGACTTCCCAGGCGATGTCCCTGCCCCGCGATCGCACCCGCACGTTGCCGACGCGCCGGCACTCCGGATCGACACGGCTCGCGACAGCTCCCAGAGTAAGCGGGTGAAAGTGCAAAGCTCGCGAAGTTCTTAAATGGGCTCACGAGTCTCGATGAGATCGAGGTATGGCGGAATATGTGGTGTAGAAACACACCGGAAACTTGGTGCCACTTTTGCGAACGGCCAACAAATCAAGGCCCATTCCCATCGGCCCCGAGCGCGGATCCCGCCCAAAACTCTCGCGATGACTTGGATGGCGCGAACGAAAGCGATCACCATAGCATCGGGGGGCGGCCCCGAGGAGGCTGCGGAAGTCGCAGTGCAGCCACTAGCCGCATCTGCTGTCGACCTGAATTATTATCCCGAATGGCCTCGAGAATGACTTTGCCTTTCTCGATGACGTCCGATAGGGCCCGCCGCGCCTACCCACGATGATTCTCGGTGACGACGTACGTCTGGGCCTTAGCATTGTCAGGATTTCTTCCGGATTCGCTGCAGGTATGCTTTCGTCCACGTGGAGTGCCAATTGCACTCATGGGGGCGTCGCCATCGCCATGGGCTCATGGACCCGATGGGCAGCTAATGGTCGACGCTCGATCAAAATCTGTCGCAGCTAACGGTTTTCGTCGGTCCCGATAGCCGAGTTCTGGAAAAGACTCCCGAGGCCTTGCACCGACGAGGTGCGGGCCGTTACGTCAGGCGATTGGCCGTGGTGCGCAATACATGCGTGAATATCTCCAGCGATGCCTCGCACCATTCCACACCGATGCCACCGCTTTCCACACGCGTGACGAATGAGGCCGCTGCGACTCCGTTGATGTGGATATCGACGTAAGCCAATCGAGCGAGCGCAAGGTGTGTTCGGATTAGCGCACCGCTTCGACTGATGTTGACGATGCGGCCGCCCGCCACGCGGCCGGCGCGGCATCGAAGCCGAACAGGGACATCGACTAACGCGCGTTTACCCCATCGATGCTCCATGGGACTCAACATTGTTTGACTTCTAGAGGGACGGCGAGCCGAGGGGTCAGGAATGATTCAGGGTTGTCGCGCCACCAAGCAGCGTCTCGATCTCTGACAGGAGCAGATTGATGTCCACCGGCTTGGGCAATATCCGATCCGCGATTGTCCTCGCCTGCGCAACATGCTTGTCGGCTATGTCGCCTGTGAGCATGATCGTGGGCGGCCTCGCGTGAAGCAGAGCGGTGATTTCCGCAATGATCTCATCGCCTGTGATTCCCAGTGGAAGCTGGTAGTCGCACAGGATCAAATCGGGCCGCAGCCCGTCGAGGCTGATGTGGCGCAGCGCTTCCTCGCGCGAGGCGGCGCTCGTGACCTGGAAGCCCTCGAGGCGCAGCAGCATTTGCATGGACCTGGCGACACCGGGATCATCTTCAATGTGGAGCACCTTGATGCCGCTCGACATGGATGCCGGCACGAAAGTGTTGAGCGGCACCCGTTCCGCTGGGAGCGGGGTCGCGAGGCCGCGCGGCAGCCGTATGCTGAAGGTGGAGCCGACCCCGACTCGCGACTCTATCGTGATCGTGTGATCAAGGAGCCGGCAAAGGGTCTGAACGATCGACAGACCGAGTCCGACCCCCCTTCTCTGGTCGCGACTAGGATTGTCGATCTGATAGAACGCGTCGAAGATCCGCTGCAGATTCTCGGGTGGGATGCCCACGCCGGTGTCGGTCACGTCGATCGCGATTTGCAACGCCGTCGGCCGGACGCGCAGCCGAACCGTGCCGAACGCCGTGTACTTGATGGCGTTGCCGATTAGATTGCGCAGAATCACCGGCAGAAGCATGGCGTCGCTGCTCACGATCTCGGCAGAATCCTCGACGTCCAAGACGAGCGCCTTGCTGGCCGCGGCATAGCCCAGCTCCGAGCGCAGACGGGACAGGATATCGCGCAGCGGAAAATCCCGCACGATCGGTTGAATGGCGCCCTTTTCCAACCGATTGATGTCGATCAATGAGGAGAGAATCTCATCCATGCTGCGCACCGATTCTTCGAGCAGACCTAGCTGCGGTGCGAATTCGGTCCCCTTGAGCGCCCGGCCTAGCATCGACTGCAGGCTCGAGATGGTCTGCAGTGGTTGCCGCAGATCGTGGCTCGCGGCGGCCAGGAATCGAGACTTCACCTCGTTGGCACGCACCGCGGAATCTCGAGCCAGCGTAATGGCCTCCTGCATCTGCTCGCGCTCGGTCATGTCGCGCACGACCGCGACTGTCACTTGTGGCGTGCGGTCGCCGATATGGTTGAGCATCACATCGATGGGAAATTCGCTTCCGTCGCGCCGACACCCGAGCAGCTGCAGCCCCGCACCCATGGTGCGCAGCCGTGCGGACTCCGAGTACACGCGTCGATGTTGCACGTGACTCTCTCGCAGCTGCGGCGGCACCAGAAGTTCGATGGATTGATCGATGAGTTCGCCCGGCTTATAGCCGAACATTCGAGTGGCCTGGGCGTTCAAATACTTGATCTTGCCGCTCATTCCCTCGCCGACTACCATGAATACGGCATCCGGCAGATGTTCGAGAACTTCAGCCCATGAATCCTGCAGCAGGGATCGATCCATGGTTTGCGTCTGTAGCACTCCGGGACCGACATGGAAATACACGGCGATACTCCCTGTAAAGATTGGCCAACAGTGCAACTGAGAACACAGGGCCCACCCGGACCCGCAGATGCTTTCAGCGAGCTATTCCATCAAGCCCCACTTCCTTAGACATAATGCTAACCTATCGCGGAGTCAGGACAGCAGCCCCGGAAAATACTGAGAACGTCCAACATTGCACTGCCTGGCGCGGATCATTGGATGCGACATGTCAAAGGCAGGTAAAGCACAACCCAGGACCTCGGCGCGCCCAACACCGAGGGTCCGCGGCAAGACCCCGCAGCCGGGCAAGTCCCCTCCGCCGGCAGGTTCTCGACGACGCGTCGACGCAGGGCTGAAGGAGACGGCTTCCCCCGGAAGCAATAACTTTCTCGTGGTGGGGCTCGGTGCCTCTGCCGGCGGCCTCGAGGCGGTCAGGAACCTGCTTGCAGCGATCCCAGTCGATAGCGGCATGGCGTTTGTGCTTGTCCAGCACTTAGATCCTACCCACAAGAGCATGTTGGTCGATTTGTTGGCGCGGGATGCGCCGATGAAGGTCACACAAGCTAGCGATGGCATGCCGATCCGGCGCAACTGCCTGTACGTGATCCCCCCGCATGCCGATCTCTCGGTCCACGAGGGGGTCTTACGGCTCTCGCCGCCGCGGGTGCGCCATCCCCATTTGCCAGTTGACCTCTTTTTGCACTCGCTGGCGGACAGCTTTGGCGAACGGGCGGTATGCGTCATCCTATCGGGAGCCGGGAGCGACGGCAGCGTCGGACTGAGGTCCGTCAGCACGAAGGGCGGGCTCGTCATTGCGCAGGACCCGGCGGAGACTGCCTACGACGGCATGCCGAGGAGCGCAATCGCGACGGGTTTCGTCGATCTCGTGCTGCCGGTTGCGAGAATCCCGCAGGCCCTCTTCAGGCACGTGCAGCATCCGGAGCTTGCCTCCGATCGCAAGGTTGTGCCGCTGGACGACAAGATGGAGAAATCGCTGACCGCGATCATCGACCTTCTGCGCTCAAGCGCGTCGCAGGATTTCACCCACTACAAGAAGGCGACATTGCAGCGGCGCATCCGGCGCCGGATGGTCCTTACTGGAGTCAAGGACGTCGACGATTACCTGAAGACCTTGCAAAAGGATCGCGCCGAGCTCGAGCTGCTCGCGAAGGATCTGCTGATTCATGTGACCAGCTTCTTTCGCGATCCGCCGGCCTTTGATGCGCTTGCGAAATCGGTCATTCCCGAATTGGTGCGCCAGCATTCGCCGGATCGGCCGATCCGCATCTGGGTTCCCGCCTGTAGCACGGGCGAGGAGACCTACTCTCTCGCCATGCTCTTTTTGGAGGAGCTGGCCGCGGCAAGGAACTCGAAGCTCAAGGTGTTTGCATCCGACGTGAGCCGTGAGGCCGTGGCTTATGCCCGCGATGGCGTGTTCCCCGAGTCCATCAAGGACGACGTGTCCGCGGAGCGGCTCGCTCGCTTCTTCACGCACGAGAATCATGGCTATCGGGTACGCCGGGAGCTGCGCGATTCGATAGTCTTCACCGTGCAAGATCTGCTCACCGATCCGCCGTTCTCGCGCCTCGATTTCATATCCTGCCGCAACCTGCTGATCTACCTGCAGCCCCAAGAGCAGGAGAAGGTGTTGTCTTTGTTCCATCGGGTGCTGTGGCCGGGTGGAATCCTGTTTCTGGGCAGCTCGGAAGGCGTCGGCACGCGCAGCGACCTCTTCGTGCCGGTGCCCAATGCGGTGAGAGTATTTCGCCGGTTCGGAGGGAATAGACCGCAGGAGCGGGTCGTTACTCCGAGCATCGGCGAGCTCGCCCATTCGCTATGGCCGCGAGTGGTCGGGCACGTCGAGCCGAACCGCCCGAATCTCGGCGATTTTGCGCTGCGGCTGCTGCTCGATGCGTATGTGCCGGCTGCCGTGCTGGTCAATCGTCAGTACCAAGGACTTTATTTCTCCGGGCCCACGGATCGTTATCTACGCGTCGCAACGGGCGAGCCCAGCCGGTTTCTGCCGGCTCTGTTGCGCGATGGTCTGGCTGCCAAGTTCCAAGAGGCCGTCCGCCAGGCAAGCCGGGGCCGCCGCACTGTGACCGTCCACGGTGCGCGGCTCAAGCGCGCCCGCCGCGACGTCACGGTCAGCATTTCGGCTCGGCCGGTACGGCATGAGAACGAAAAGCTGCTGCTCGTCAGTTTCGTCGACGAGCCCGAGCATAGGATCGTCCGCCCGAAGACCTCGCGCGCCCAAGCCTCGCGCGTCGCGCAGCTCGAGCGGGAGCTCCAGACCAACCGCAGGGAGCTCGAGACTACGATCCGAGAGCTCGATGCCTCGAATCAGGAGCTAACAACGCTCAATGAAGAAGCGGTATCCCTGAACGAGGAATTTCAGTCGACGAACGAGGAGCTGGAAGCTTCGCGGGAGGAGCTGCAGTCGCTCAACGAGGAGCTCACCACGACCAACAGCCAGCTCCAGCAGAGCCTCGAGCAGCAGCGCAGCACCAGCACCGATCTCAAGAACATCCTCAACAGCTCGCAAGTCGCGACTCTATTTCTCGATCGGGAGTTCAAGGTCCGCTTCTTCACGCCTGCCGCCAGTGCGCCCTTCAAGCTCATTGCCACGGACCTCGGCCGACCCCTGAGCGATCTCGCAATCCCCTTCGTCGGCGCCGATTTGCTCGCGGGCGCGCGAAGCGTTCTCGGCACCCTCAAGCCGATCCAGCTCGAGGTCAAGAGCGCTTCGGGAAGCTGGTATCTGTGCGGCCTCTCGCCGTATCGGGCTCGGGATGACCGGATTGACGGGATCGTGATCAATCTCGCCGATATTTCGAATCTGAAGGCGGGAGAGGAGAAGCTCCGTATCGCGCACGCATATACCAAAGCCGTCATCGGCAGCATTCATGAGCCGCTGGTGGTTCTCGACCGCGAGCTGCGTGTCGAATCAGCGAGCGACTCGTTCTATACTTTTTTTGGTGGCAACCGCGAAGGTATTTTCGGACGGTCGCTGTTCAGCATCGATGTCCATCACCTCGATACGACGGTGTTGCACGAATTTCTCGATCGCAAGAAGAACGCAACCGATGGCGCCGAGCGCTGCGAGATCACGATTGACTTGCCGTCGCGCGGGGAGCGGACGCTGGTGGTAACAGCCGAGACCATCCGCGGCGCGAGCGCAGCCGGCGATAGAACCCTGGTGTCATTCAGCGACGTGACGGATCTTAAGCAAGCGACGCGAGAGCTCGCCGCCAAGCAGACGGCAGAGCTGGCGAATCTCGCCAAGTCTCGCTTCCTCGCCGCCGCCAGCCACGACCTGCGTCAACCATTGCAAACCCTGAGCCTGTTGCAGGGAGCGCTGAGACAAGAGATCAAGAAAAAGGAGGCTCTGGCGATCCTCGCCAAGGCCGATCGCACGCTCGAGGTCATGGCCGCAACGTTGAATTCGCTGCTCGACATCAATCAGCTCGAGACGGGAGCGATTCGTCCCCAGCTGATCGATGTGCCGATCGGCGAGATCCTCGGCGCACTCAAAAGCGAATTCGCGGAGCTGGTGGCACGCAAAGGTCTGCGCTTGCGGGTGCCCTCATGCAGGGTCACGGTGCGCACCGATCGTCAACTGCTCGAGCAAATGATTCGCAACCTCCTGTCGAACGCGGTCCGCTATACGGATTCGGGCACCATTCTGCTGGGCTGCCGCCGCCATGGTGGCAAGCTGCGCATCGAGGTATGGGACACCGGCATCGGCATCGCCGACGATCATATTCCCCACATTTTCGAAGAATACTATCGGGCCACGGATCAGCCCGCGCAGGTTGGTCTGGGCCTCGGCCTCGCAATCGTGCAGCGCCTAGGAGAGGTGCTGAGCCACCCAGTCGGCGTGCAATCTCGGCTCGGCGATGGATCGATGTTCTTCATTGAAGTTCCCGTGGTGCCCGCCACGTCGGGCCAGCGGCACCGACCGCACGAGTCGAGCGAAGACACGGGCAATCGTCGACTCGGAACTATTCTCGTGATCGAGGACGAGGAATCGGTGCGCGATTCACTGGAGTTGTTGCTCAAGAAGGATGGTCATCTCGTGACCGCGGTGGCAAACGGTAAAGTGGCCGTGGCGATGGTCACGAGCCACGCCCTGCGGCCCGATATCGTGATATCCGATTACAATCTGTCGGGCGCAATGAATGGCATCCAGACCGCCGCGAAGCTGCGTGAAGCGATCGGCTCCCAGCTTCCCATCGTTATTTTGACCGGTGATGTCCGCGCGAAAGTGTTGCGGGATATTGCGGCACACGGCTATGTCTGTCGCAAGAAGCCGCTGAAAGCAGAAGAGCTGCTGAAGGACGTTCAGCATCTGCTCGCGCCACTCCAGCCGCTACCTGAGACGGCAGCCGAAGCACGCGTCGAGCCGCCGATAGCCGACTCTTCCGCGGTGATATACGTGGTCGACGACGATCGCGGTACGCGCGAGGCCATGCAGATGCTGTTGGCGAAAGCGGGCCATTCCGTCAAGACGTTTGAAAGCGCCGCGGCGTTCCTCCGCTCTCATCGACCCGGGCAGAAAGGCTGTCTCATCACGGATGTCCGTATGCCCGGAATGAGTGGATTCGAGCTCCTCGCTCAGCTCGCGGCCGCCGGCCACAGCCTGCCGACCGTCGTCATCACCGGCCAGGGAGACATTGGCATGGCGGTTCAGGCGATGCGCGCCGGGGCGGTGGATTTCATCGAGAAGCCGACCAATGCGAGCACACTACTCGCCTGCATCGATCGGGCGCTCAAGCAGGCCGCGAGTCCCGCAGAGCGCGTTTCGGCGAGCCAAGCGGCGGCACTGCGTCTCGCGGGGTTGACCAAGCGCGAACGCGAGGTGATGGACCTCGTCGTCGGCGGCTTTACGAACAAGGATATCGCGGCGCGCCTTGCCATCAACCAGCGAACAGTCGAGACGCATCGCGCCGCCATCATGAAAAAGATGGGCACATCATCGCTTTCAGAACTGGTTCGGCTCGAAATGGCGGCCCGAACAGGGAATACGCAGTCCTAGGGCGACGACTCGATGCCATGGCAGTTGGTCTTGAAAGCCAGCTGGGCCTATGACTACTCCTACTTCATGATCAGCAGCCTGTCCATTGCGGACCGGCGACACCTCGAGAAGGATATGCTGCGCTTTCACCTGTCCGAGCTCGAGGCCCACGGCGTCGGAATCGAGACTATGAGCGAACAAAGAACGAAGGCACGGGCGGTAGTGATCGCCGGACGAGTCGCCGGCCGCGACGATATGGTCCACTGATGATCAGACTAGGCGTCTAGCGGAGGGGCATCCAGGCCTGGTCATTCTCGACGATCCCTCGAGTCAGTCGCGCTTCACGACCGCGGGAATCAAGGCAATGAAAGCAAGGGCACCCACGGCCGCGAAAGCGGCACCAAAGAAGAACACCGCCGGATGACCGACCGTGTCCCACAGTCTTCCGCCGATCAGGCTGGCCGCCAGGCCGCTGAAGCCAATGGTCGTGTTGTACCAGCCGATTGCACTGGCACGGAGCTCGCCCGAGACATAGTCGCTCGCCAACGCTTTTCCCACGGAGCGAATGATTCCCTGATAAAGCCCATAGAACGCGAACAGGAACCCGATGATCGCCACATTGTGGGTCGTGGCGAAACCGAGATAGGTGATGAAGAAAATCATGATCGACAAGACCAGGAGATTCCGCCTGCCCAACCGATCCGAGAGAGATCCCGCCGGATAGGAGATCAGAGCAGCCACCAAGTTGAATCCCGCGTAGATCAATATCGTGGTGGTCAGCGAGGCCCCAATATCCTTCGTCTCTAGGATCAGAAAGGCATTGCTGGAATTGCCAATTCCGAAAAGTGCTGTTGCCAACAGAAATTTACAGTAGGCCTTGGGAAAGCGCGAGAGGCTGACGTCGATCTTTGATTTCACCGCTGCTTTGATGGGCCGTTCGCGAACGAAGAGCACCATCGAGAATGCGAGCAAACCCGGAATGACGGCCAAATAGAAGAGCACGCGGATGGGAAGGTGCCAAACGACGAAGAGCAAGACCGCGAGCAAGGGACCTAGGCACGCACCCGCGTTGTCGCCCGCACCTTCCAAGCCAAAGGCCCTGCCCCGATCCGCTTCTGCCACCGAGGAGGCGATGAGCGCATCGCGCGGAGCGGAGCGAGTGCCTGCGCCCAGCCGATCGATGAACCGACCGCCGAGAACGGCTTGCCACATCGTGGCCAGGCCCATCAGCGGCTTGCCGACTGCGGCCAAGAAATATCCCATCAGAGCGATGGGTTTTCGATGTTGCAGCTTGTCCGAAAGCGAGCCGGCAAGACCTTGAGTGACATTTTGGGTGGCCCCAGCGATGCCCTCCACGAGACCGAGCACGCTTGCGCTGACTTTCAGCGACTGTGTGAGAAATATCGGCAGGACCGGCACGATCATCTCGGTCGAAATGTCGGCGAATAAGCTCGACAGGGCCAGCAGAAACGTATTCCGTGAAAGTCCGGAAAACAATCCACCGGGCGTTCTTTCTGCCATAATTCACCGGATCCCCGCAGCTCGACAGAATATCCGTTCCCGCCCGCCGCCCGTTGGCAATGGCAGTCAGGACCGTCAATGAGTCGGTGCTAGAGTGGCCCACTCGTCGACTTGACGCGCGCTACCAGCTGCGCTCCCCCTCGCCCATTGGGGCGCAAGATCGCCGGGAAACGCAAGTCCTGCGGGAGTCGCAGGGTGGGCGCTCGCTCGGCAACGGCACTGGATATCGACGTCGCCGCCACCTTCGACGTCGCTGGTTGGTCCCGGCGCACAGAAAAAGGCGAGTAAGGTTTCCGGTCGCGCTTTACTCCCCTAATTGTCCGCGTCGCCGGGTGTAACGATATTCGTGCCATCGTCGAATAGCAGCAATGCCGGTTTGCACAAACGGGACGGACCGCGCAATCGGCGAGGAAATATGTCATGAGCCGCGAATGCCGCCAGCGAGCCCATGCCCTGCCGACACACCGAGCAAGCCTGCCGCCTTCCCTCGCGTCGCATTTGATTATACATAACGTAATTTCTTCCACCTCTTGGATCACGGTGTTCGCTCATTCATTCGCGTAACCTGCCTTCAGCATCGGTCGTGCCCAGTCATAGAATAAGGAATATCGCCGTGAGATCGAGAGTGTTTGTGGCATTCTGCATGGGATTCCTCGGTGCTCTCGGTACGGGACTCGCGTCCGCCCATCCCGCACTTACTCCACCAGTAGCGCAACAGTCTGCGTATTTCTTCGCACCCAAGACAGTTGCAAGGGCCCCCGAAATCGATCCCGGCTCGGCGATAAGCGCGGTGACGCTGCTGTTCGGTGGTCTCGCAATGTTGCGCCCCGGAAAACGCAAGTAAGTCTGTTCTGATACATTCGCGCGCACCGCTCGAGCGGCGAAGGCGCTCTCTCGTCGTCGAAATGACCCAGGCGCACGCCTGACCTCCGTATCTCCGCGACTCCGGCAGGGGCCGCCCAACTCCTTTGATTGCGGCCGCGACGGTTGCGCCGGCGACTCGGATCGGTCGGTCCTCAAGTCATAAGCAATTGTATTTGCTAAGTATTTTGTCCACTTTTGCAACACTCCTGCCGCGGTATTTGCGATTCTCTCGCAAATGCACAAGAGTGTTACCCATGTGGTCGGAATTTGACTTTGGAGGTGCTGCGCTCGATGCCTAGCAAGATTCCCGAGGGGGAAACACGCGGCTGGATCGTACCGATCGGCGGCGCTGAGAATAAGGAAAACGATCGCCGCATCCTCGAACGCTTCATACGCGTCTCCGGCGGCGAAGATGCCAATATCGTCGTGATCCCAACCGCAAGCCGCGTACATGAGACCGGACCGCGCTATGAAGCGCTCTTCAAGGATCTAGGCGCTGGGCAAGTTACGGTCATGGACTTTGACACGCGCCGCGACTGCCACGAACCGGGACGACTGCGGCGCCTCGAGGAAGCGAGCGGGATTTTCTTCACGGGCGGCAACCAATTGCGACTCACGACCCTACTCGGCGGCACACCGGTGGCGAAACTCATTCGCGTGCGCAATGCGCACGGCGTCACCGTTGGCGGGACCAGTGCAGGCGCGAGCATCCTCAGTGAGCACATGATCGCGTTCGGCGACGAGGGTTCCTCCGTGATCTCGGGTAGCGTACGGTTGGCGCCGGGTCTCGGGCTCACGAATCGTTTCATCATCGACCAGCACTTCCGTCAGCGTGATCGCCTGGGACGGCTGATTACCGCCCTCGCCTACAACCCGTTTGCCATCGGCATCGGCTTGGACGAAGACACCGCCGCCTTTATCGGTCCGGACGAGACCGTCGAAGTGGAGGGCAGCGGCGGCGTGACGGTGGTGGATGCCTCTGATGTCAGCTATTCATCCATCGCCGACGTCACGGAAGGCCAGCCGGTCTGCATGCTCGGGCTGCGTTTGCACATTCTGGTCGCGGGTGCGACATTCAACTTGCACACACGATTGGCCGCGGCCGGCGGCCTGGTACGACCTAAGGAATAAGCCCTTCACAGCAGCGGAGCAGCGCCTGATGCGTATTCTCGATCGATCTGTCTATGTCGGCCCTTCGCTGTACGCGCACTTTCCGGTCATCCGCCTCGACCTCGATTTGGGCCCCCTCGAGGCGTGGCCCACCGGCCGCCTCGGCAACGGGTTCATCGATGAGCTCGCTGCGGCGCTGCCGGGGCTTAGCCAGCACGGATGCTCGTATAAGGAGCCGGGTGGCTTTCTTCGGCGCATGCGCGAAGACGAGGGCACCTGGCTCGGCCATGTGCTCGAGCACGTGGCCATCGAACTGCAGAATATGGCGGGCGAGGAGGTCACCTTCGGCAAAACCCGAAGTACCGATGCACCGGGGGTTTACACGGTCGTCTACGAATACGCGCAACGCGACGAGGGCATCGCCGCGGGCGAACTGGGGTTGCGGCTACTCTCATCGCTCCTCCCCGCGGCGATCCGTCCGCCTGATTCGCTGCCCGACGGATGGAGTTGGCAGGAGGCGCGCGATGAGTTCATCCGCTTTGCGCAGCGCCGCGCGCTAGGTCCGTCGACTGCTGCACTGGTACGGGCGGCCGAAAACCGCGGCATCCCCTGGCTGCGCCTCAACGAGCAATCCTTGGTTCAACTGGGTCACGGCAAATACCAGCAGCGCATCCAGGCGACGGTTACCAGTCGCACATCACACATCGCGGTGGAACTGGCCAGCGATAAGGAGGAGACCAACAAGATCCTGGCGATGCTCGGCCTGCCGGTGCCGAGACAGCAATTGGTGCAAAGCGAAGGGCAGGCCATTCGTGCCGCCCGGCGCATCGGCTTTCCCGTCGTAACCAAGCCCTATAACGGCAATCACGGGCGCGGTATTTCCATCCGCCTCACGACGGACGAGGAAGTAGCGCAAGGCTTTGCCGCGGCCCGCGAGCATTCGCGATCGGTCATCGTCGAGACCTTCATGGAAGGCGATGACCATCGACTGCTGGTGGTAAACGGTGAGCTCGTTGCCGCAACGCGACGCACGCCCGGGCATGTCGTCGGCGACGGCGAACATACGATTGCGCAATTGACGGAGATCGTGAATCAGGATCCCCGCCGCGGCGTAGGCCACGAAAAGGTATTGACGCGTCTGGAGCTCGACGCGCAGGCGCAGAAAATGCTCGAGCGCGCCGGATTGTGCGCCGACTCGGTGCCGGAACCGGGTCAAGTCGTCTACCTGCGCTCGACCGCAAACCTATCGACCGGCGGCACGGCGTGCGACGTCACCGATGTCATACATCCCGATAACCGCGAGATGGCGGAGCGCGCGGTGCGAGCCATCGGGCTCGACGTCGGTGGTGTGGATTTTCTCTCGAAGAACATCACGGAAAGCTACCGCACGATCGGCGGCGGCATTTGCGAGGTGAACGCGGCACCCGGCTTTCGCATGCATGTGGCGCCGAGCGAAGGCACGGCACGCGACGTCGCCGGACCGGTCATCGATATGCTGTTTCCCTCAGGCGTGTCCGCACGCGTACCCATTGCGGCCATCACAGGCACCAACGGCAAGACCACGACGGCACGCATGCTTGCGCATGTTACGAAGATGGGCGGCTATACGCCGGGGCTGACCACCACCGACGGCGTGTACATCGACGGCCAGCGTACCGTTCCGGGCGACATGACGGGTCCGGTCTCGGCACGCATGGTACTCGCCGATCCGCAGATCGATATCGCGATACTCGAAACCGCACGGGGTGGGTTGCTACGCGCAGGCATGGGCGTGAGGGAAGTCAACGTCGGCGCCGTGTTGAATGTTCAAGCCGATCATCTGGGACTCAAGGGCATCGACACGCTCGAGCAACTCAGCGAATTGAAGCGAGTCGTCGTGGAGGTTGCGACCGACTGCGCCGTCCTCAATGCCGATGACCCCCTGGTGCTGAAAATGGCGGGCCATACAGAAGCAAAGAATATTTGCTATGTGACGATGAACCCGCAACATACACTGGTTCGAGAGCACATTCGCGCCGGTGGAAGGGCCTGCGCGCTCGAGGCCGGAGTCAATGGGCAAATGATGACGTTGTATGACCGTGGCAGCCATCTCCCGCTTCTCTGGACTCACCTGATCCCAGCGACCCTCGAGGGGCGGGCGATCCACAACGTGCAGAATGCGATGTTCGCCGCGGCGATGGCGTTCTCGCTCGGTATCAAGCTCGATGCGATTCGCCAGGGATTGCGGACTTTCGATTCGACCTTCTTTCAGGCGCCTGGGCGAATGAACGTGTTCAGCGAGCATCCGTTCAAGGTGCTGTTCGACTACGGGCACAATGCCCACGCTGTCGGGATGTTGGCGGATCTCGCGCTGCGCCTCGACGTACCCGGACGACGCATCGTGGTACTCGCGGGCCCCGGCGACCGGCGCGACCAGGACTTGGTGGCGATCGCGACAACCGTAGCGGGCCGCTTCGATCACTACATCTGCCGGCGGGACGACAATTTGCGGGCACGCGCACCGGACGAGGTGCCGCGCATTCAAGCGCAGGCCTTGCGGGCCGCCGGGGTGCCCGACAGCGCGATCTCGATTATTCCCGACGAGCAGGAGGCCATCGAAGCGGCGCTGCGGATGGGAGAGCCGGGCGATCTGCTGCTGATCTTCGCCGACGCCCTGGTGCGTTCGTGGAAACAGATCACCAAGTTCAAACCGAGCGGCGCTGCATCGACGCGGTCCATCTCGCATTCTGAAGCACGAGCTTCACGGACCACCGCTGTGGAGGCCACGGGTAACGGGTCGAGAGCCGGCTCCAGTCTCGAGCTCGCCTCCTCCGTAAACGCGCAAGCGGCCGCCTTCGACGTCAGACTCGAAGGGCTGATCCGGGATGAGCGCGGTGTGCGGATGGCGCCGGAGAGCGACGACTGAACACCGAGCTCGCGCTGCCGTTCGAGGATTCGAGACGCCTCACGGGCGCCAATCTGTTCTTTGCCGCGACCGGGGCGGTACTCGAAGTTGTTGGCGTGTACATCGATGATCCACTTCTCGCCGCGTGGCGCGCGCGGATCGAGCAGATGGGCGCGCGGCTGGGTTGGCGCCACGCGCAATCGGTTGTGCGCAGGCACTCGACGGGTGCGTCGCTGGCTATCGCCGCCCCATGCGATCAGCTGTTTTTGGCGACCGAAGTCAATGAGTGGGCGCTCTGCGCTGCGCTGGTCGAGCGCGATCCCGTACGGTGGGGTGCCCTCGAGCAGGCGCTCGTTGCGGCCGCCATGACCGCCGCCGAGAACGCGGCAAATCCGGCGGCAAATCTCAAGCCGGTCATCGAGGAATCCGCGGCGTTCGAGCGCTTTAGACGAATAGCGGCTCTGGAAGCCAACCCGAAGCTGCGGGCACTGCTTGAAGTCGCTGCAACACGCGAGTTGCCGCACGTCCTCGACGACTCGGAACTGACTCTGGGAGAAGGAGCCGCTGGGCGTAGCTTTCCGATCACCGCCCTGCCGCCCGTAGCCGAAGTACCGTGGAATGAGTTGCGCGCCATCCCGACGGCGATGGTCACGGGGTCCAACGGCAAGACCACGACGGTGCGGCTCCTCGCCGCGTGCGCACGGGCCAATGGCTGGCGGGCCGCCTACAACTGCACTGACGGTGTATTTCTCGATGATGAAGTACTGGCGCTCGGTGATTATTCCGGGCCGGCCGGCGCGCGGATGGTGCTGCGGGAATCGCGCGCGCAGGCGGCCATACTCGAAACCGCGCGTGGCGGAATCTTGCGTCGTGGAATCGCGGTATCGCGTGCCGACGCCGCGATCATAACCAACGTCAGTTCGGATCACTTCGGCGAGTACGGCATCGACGACCTGGAGGGCCTGGCAGACGTGAAATTTGCGGTCGCGGCACTCCTGGCGCCACGCGGCTCGCTCGTGCTGAATGCCGATGATGCACAGCTGCGCGCCCGCGCGGAGCGATTTGTGGGGCGACGCGGCGAATATTCCCGATTGGGCTGGTTTGCGCTGGACGCGGATCAAGAAATCCTGCGCGAATATCGCTTGCGTGGCTCCCCGACCTGCGGCGTACGCGATGGACGACTGCGCCTGGGGCAAGGTGGAATCGATTACGATCTTGGACTGGTGTCTGACATGCCCTTGTCCGTGGGCGGTATCGCAACCTATAACGTGGCGAACGTGGCCGGCGCAGCGCTTGTCGCGTTCCTGCTCGGGATCGCCGCGACCACGATCTCCGCCGTACTCGGAAGGTTTGGCGCAAGACCCGAGGACAATCCCGGACGGATGATGCGTTTCGATGTCCGCGGAGTGAGCGTGTTGATCGACTACGCCCACAACGCCGATGGTCTACGCGGATTTTTGAAAGTAGCCGATCACCTGCGCAGCGGCGGCGGTCGCCTCGGATTACTGCTGGGCCACGCCGGCAACCGCACAGATACCGACATCGAGGAATTGGCCCGCGTTGCCGCCGAATTCCACCCCGATCTCGTGGTCGTGAAGGAAAACGAAAGTCAACTGCGCGGCCGCGCCCTCGGCGAAGTACCACGTATCATTCGCGCCGAATTGCTGCGTCTAGGATTTCCGGAGTCGGCGGCGCCCGTCCAGAGCAGCGAAATCGAGGCGGCGCGCTGCGCGATCGGCTGGGCCCATCCCGGCGACGTACTCGCGTTACCCCTGCACTCAACCAACGCCCGGGCCGCCATCGTGGCAATGCTGCAAGACCAACGGGCGGATCCTCTATAGCTCGCGCCGCGTGCTCCCCTGCCTTCAATCGTCCCGATCGGTGCACGGTTTGCGAGGGGCTGGATCCCTGGACGACGTACCGCGTTGGCTCGCAACCGTCGGCTGAATGTTGGCCTCGATATCCGACACGACACCCCGGATCAGATCGAGCGATTCGTTGATTTTTTCAAGGCGGCCTCGGATGTTAGCGGCCAGGTCGCCGTTTTCGCGCTCGCTGGCGTAGGCCGATGCCTTCATACTCAGAAAGCGTAAATCCGTTTCTATCCTCATCAGTTGATTCGCAACCACGCCGAGCGGGAGAGCGATCGTCAGCTCCAAATTCGCAGGAGATGGCTCTGTCATTGGGATAACCCTGGGTAAACTGTCTCATGAGCCGCAATGTATACGATCAATGCGTTGCCTCAGAGACTATCTTGGTGCATCCCGACTTGCGAGGCCAAATCCACCATGCCGCGACAGGAATAGATTAGGTTACGGCTCGCAACCTTCTCTATCGGCTTTCGTGAAAGAGGTCTGTATATATGATCCCGGCCGAGATCGCTGGTCTGTACGGTATGGCACATTCAGCTCGGTCCGGGCCGATCTTGTGGCCCTTATTGAAGACCGATAATCGCCGCCCCCCCGAATGCGCCGAGGCGCCCGGACGGCGCCTCGGCAGCGGACGATCAATCGTCCGTCTTGATCTTTGTGACTTTTGTCCCCTCGAGCGATAAGTCTCCGATCAGCCCCTTTTCACCGAAGACAAAACCGAGGATTGGCTTTCCCATAGTGGTTGCGTCGTATTGACCACCCGCACCCTGTGACACAAGCGCGATGGCAGAATCCCCTCCGGCAGACCATCCTTCACTCTTTTGAAAGTGATCCAGTGCGCCTTGCGTCATAAACAGGATGATCTCTCGGTGTTTTGCCAAACCCAGCGTCAGGCCAATAGAGGCGGACGCGACGCTGTAGTATTCGACCGTTTGACCCTTGACGCGCAGCACTCCTTCGCCGAACTCGCCGCCCACGCCAACACCGCCCTTCGTTACATGGCCAAAGATCAATACGCCGGCGGCCTTGCCGATCAGCTCGTGGTTCATCGGGTTGAGAGTATAAAACTGCTTCAGAGCCCGATCGGCGCTCTGGTTAATCTCCGCCTTGGTATGCGCAAAGCTCGCCGCACTGGCGAAAAGGCCGACGACTGCCAAGGCCGCGGCAGCGGTAACTGATTTCATATGCATATTAATTCTCCATTGAAGTTGTTCAAGCTCGATTACTAAAATGCCTCAGGCTCTACGCACTAAGAAAAAGACCAAGGCAACGATGAGAATGAGTCCGAGCAAGCCGCCGCCGATGTACATGGGATTCCCCTTTTGTTAATGATTCCGACGCATCATTCGACCACAAATGCAACTGCCCCGTGTGTACGACGCCGTACATACGCCGTGGTGGAATCTACTTAGATGAATAAGTGATTGGAATTCGATGATGTCGCTACTCGGATGCTCCATGCTGTGCGACCAATCGTCGCCCTTCCACGGACGACGAAGCCGTGCTGTGTACCACGCCGTACAGATTAACTCGTGAAACTGCCGCAGGCTAGACCCCGTCAAAGAGTACGGATGACGCCATGGTGCAAAGAGCTTGGATGGTGGGGGCCAAGGTCCTGAAGGCGTTCCGATAACCGCGATCTCTGGCATCGGCTGCCTCGATCACGTGGCTATTCAGGAGGTTAGCGAGGCTTAAACCGCGGAGTCGTGCTTATGTTCGGCATAGCACATAGCAGCTACGCGTGTTTGCGTATTCAAGATGACCCAGCCGTCGACTATTGTGAGGGCTACTTCGCTCCACAAGACACACTCCCAATGTCCACGACGGCTTCGCATTTGGGTCGCACGCCTCAAAACATGCTGCTGGGGGCGCTTGCGGCGCCCGAAGGGGAGTGGGCGGGGCGGAATTTCAAACCGGTCTTCATGCCGCTCCGCGATGTGCTGTATGAGCCAGGCGGGCCCGTTAATCACATATTTTTCCCAACGACATCGGTCCTCTCTGTTTCGTGTGTAATGACCGACGGCCGGGCGGACGCACTCACACTCATAGGTCGTGAGGGGTTCGCTGGCGTCGAGGATTTCCTGGGCGGCGGCTCCGCTACCTGCCGCGCGGTGGTACTGAGTGAGGGCTGGGGCTATCGAATCCGGCGCGAGTTGCTACGCCAGACGTGCGAGCAGGACGGCACGATGCGCAGTGTACTGCTGCGATACGCGCAGTCTTACATCACGCAGGTGAGTCAAACCATATCGTGCAACCGGCACCATTCCATCGTTCAACAACTGTGCCGGTGGCTGCTCATGTTCTTGGATCGCCAGGCGTCGAACGAGCTGCCCTTAACCCACGAACACATCGCCGAACTCCTGGGCGTCCGACGAGAAAGCGTGACGGAGGCGGCCGGAAAACTGCAGATCGCCGGATGCATTCGCTACCACCGCGGACATATCTCGGTTGACAATCGGCTTGGTCTGGAAGCCCGTTCCTGCGAGTGTTACCGGATTGCCAAGCGGGAAACCGATCGTCCGCTGGAGATATCTCGATCTGCCAAGGTGACGGCTACTCGGGCGGTGGCCGACCGTGTGCGCAGCGGACGGTCAGAACCCTCCACTCACCATGCAGCTTCAAATTTTGCCTAAAACCCCGGGAGATACGCGATGCTGTGCACAATCGCAGTCATATTAATCGTTCTCTGGCTTCTGGGCCTCGTCACCTCTTATACGATGGGCGGTGTTATCTCCCGCCGGAACATCTAGATTGTGCGACATTGGGCGAGGGCATAGAGGTATTCCTCTGTGCGGGAGCGTACAGCGGATGACCCGCCGGCGATCTAACATTATCATTTGCGTATGAGTATCCAGGACGTGAACATATGAGTGAATATCTCGACGCCATCATCTTCATTGATCGCCGTCAGGCGAAGGTCTTTCACGTCAGCGCCGTGGATGAAGTGAAGCTCGTATTCGACCATACCTCGGCACAGCGCCGACATCACCAAGCAGATCACGAAGACAGTACCAAGCACGCCGTGGACGACGAGTTTATGCATCGTGTCGTGGCGTCCCTGGATCAAACCGGTCACACACTAATTGCCGGTCCAGGCAATTCGAAATTCGAGTTGCAGGCCTACATGGAACGCCACAAGCCGGAACTTGCTGCACGCATATCGGGCGTCGAGAGTCTAGATGATGCGAAGGACAGCAATATTGTCGCAATGGCCCGGCAATTCTTTCGCAAGCGCAGTCACCGAGGTACGACGTCGCCCGAACCGAGCTTCAGGCACAATGACAAGCCGCTCAAGTCCTGAAGATCATCGCTGTCGCACAGCAGCGGGCCCACTCAGCCACCCGGATGCAGGACGTTGTGCTGACTGACATCGTCGCCGTCGCCGGCCTTCAAACCCTTGAAGACAATCGTCGATCCGATCGTCAAGATCCCCAATGCAATGAGAGCCTCATGTATCCCGTGAATCATCTCGGTTGAGCCGGAGTTCGCGTCTGGGACGAACAATGTCGTGGCCAATCCCGCGGCCGCCACGCCGAAGCTGATCGACATCTGCTGCATGGTGCTCGCGATGGAACTTGCGTTGCTCGTCTCCTCTTCGGTGATGTCCGCGTATACGAGCGTATTCATGCTCGTGTATTGCAAGGACGTGAATGCTCCGTAGAGGAAGGCTTGCAGCAAAATGAGCCAAACAGGTGTGCCGCGACCGACGGTCGCAAAAACGATCAAAAGAGCACCAAGAATCAAGGTGTTGGAGACAAGGACGCCACGATAGCCGACACGCTTGAGAAGCCGTGGCATGATCATCTTCATACACATGGCTGCGATCGCCTGGGGCATGATGAGTAGGCCCGATTCAATCGGCGTGAATCCCAGCCCTACCTGATAGAGGAGCGGCAAGAGAAAGGGAACTCCGCCGATGCCCAGACGGGTGAAGAAGCTGCCGCTCACGGCTGCCCGGAAGGTGCGAATGGCGAACAATTTGAGCTCCAGCAAAGGGAATGAAAGAGTACGGGCGTGTAGCGCATAGCCGGTGAGCAACAGGAGAGACAACGCGCTGAGCCCTGACATCTCCAGCGCACTCAGGCTATGTTCGCCGAATATCTCCAGCACATAGGACAGTAATGCGATGCCCGAACCGAAGAGGATGAGTCCGACCACATCCAGCGGATGGACTGTCTTTCCGCGGTAGTCGGGCAAGTGCATATAGACGAGAACCAAACCTGCCAGTCCGATCGGAATATTGAGGAAGAAAATGAGGCGCCAATGAAGATAGCCGACGATGAGTCCCCCGGCGATGGGCCCGAGCATGGGAGCCACCAGAGCGGGTATGGAAACGAAGCTCATAGTGCGCAAAAGGTCTGACTTGGCAAATGTCCGCACCAAAGTGAGGCGGCCTACCGGGACCATCATCGCCCCGCCACAACCTTGTAGGACGCGAAATGCAATGAGCAGATGAATGTCGCCGGATATTCCGCATAGAAAGGAGCCCAGCGTAAACAGACCGATCGCCGATGCGAATACGCGACGGGTTCCGAACCGGTCCGCCATCCAGCCGCTAATCGGGATGAAAACCGCCAGGCTCAGCGTGTAGCTCGCCAGCACTGCCTTCATGCTGAGAGGGGTCACCTGAAGGGCCGATGAAATCGCGGGCACCGCCGTATTGAGAATCGTCGTATCCAGTGACTCCATGAAAAAGGCGACCGCGACGAGCCATGGCAATAGCCGTTTGGATGCCTCCGAAGGAGGAGATGACAAGGCAGATCCCGTTACTTCGGGTTTGCTGATGTTTGTTGACATTGCGGGTTCGGGTTCGACTCGTCGTTGCCTTCCTTCTACGTACTTCAGCGTACAGACCGAGGTGGATTTTGAGGTTTTAATGGTCCACTCGTCATTGCTGGAGAGACGATGTCTGATTGGATTGAGATCTGCCTCGCGGCGGCAACGACGACACTTCTCGTGTGCGCATTCATCCCGCAGCTGCGGACCTATCGCTCCCTATTTTTGGGAGCGAGTGCGCTCACGGCGATCACAATGCTGTTCCCCCGGCCAGGGAACCGGCTCGGGCAATTTCTCTTTGCTCAAACCTCCGGCTCGATGCACCTACCATTGGAGCTGTTCGGAATTGCATGGTGGGTCCTCGGCGCGTGGCTTATCAGAAGCCTGCTGACTCTGATTCTCCGCAGGACTATTTTTCCGAACGACTATCAGCCTCACGCGCGACGCCTGTTCGCCGATCTGGCATCCGGCATGTTGTACATTGTAGCCTTTGTCGGGATCATGGACACGGTTCTGAAGCAGCCGATCTCCGCATTCTTGGCGACATCAGGCGTGCTTGCAATCGTTTTGGGTTTAGCGTTACAGACCACGCTGGCCGATGTGTTCTCAGGTCTGGCGATCAACATCGAACGTCCTTTCGGGGCGGGCGATTGGATCACCATGAACGATACCGTCGAGGGCCAGATCATTGAAATTGATTGGAGGGCGACGCGGATCCGGACATTTGCCAACGACATTGTCGTCATTCCGAATAGCGTCATCGCAAAGTCCATCGTGACCAATCATCGCAAGTTGAACGAGCCCTATACATCCAGTCTGTCGCTCAAGATAGATTCGGCCGTGTCGTCCACGCGCGTGATCAAGGCTCTCGAGTCGGCAGCGAGCGCCAGCCTCGGAACCGCTTGCCGAAGCAACCCGGCCGCTTATGCTTGTGGGTTCGACGACTCACTGGTGACCTACAGACTCTATTTTGCCGTCGAGAATTTTATACTAACGTCTGCCGTCCAGTCTCAAATCATAGTACGGCTAACCGACATCTTCCGCAGCGAAGGGATTCAAATTGGGTCGCTGCCCACCGATGTTAGGATCATCCCGAATGACTTCGTGGCCGGTGCACCGAAAGTCGTGCACACCGCAGTTGCATAGACACGATCCGACCCTCCATAAACCGAGCGCCCTGCGGCGTTGCAAATCGGGAATGACGAGCTTAGCCGTCCTGGGACGGCCTGTGGCGGCGAGCGCCGGCCGGCGTAGGTCGGCCACAGCCATCGGCAGGGCGCCCCGTCCCGATCAACGCCGTCCATTGCGGCACTTCCGCGGGACGTTGAACGCTCACCCTACCCTCTGAAGATATCAAATGGCTCAATCTTGAGTACCTTGCGTACGCCGATATAGCCGGAGATCGCGGCGATCAGCAACACCATGCCGAAGGCTAGTCCGAGGTTCCAATAGGTAATCGTCGCGGCATAGTAGGGCGATAGGGAACGGGCGCCCGAGATCACCACCGTCACCAGAAGAATGCCGAGGCCGTAACCAGTCAGCGAAGTCAAGGTAGCCATGAACAGGATCATGTAGACGAGCTTGCGTCCCCGGGCGCCGATGGCTTTCAGTGCACCAAATTTTTCGAGATTTTCGATAATAAAAGTGTAAAAGGTCTGCCCGGAGATGGCTAAACCCACAATGAAGCTAATGATTGTCATGAGCAGGATGTTGGTGCCTACACCGGTCTTGTAGATGTAGTAGTCGGCAATGCCACTGTTGAATTCGTCCTTGGTAAAGGCCACATAGCCGAGCTTGGCGACCTTCTGCTTGATACCCGCCACATCCGCGTCGCTCTTCGCCTGGACCAATACATAGGACAGTGTGAAGCGCATTTGCGGAATGTATTGGACCGCCCGGTTGTAGGTCGTATAGAGCGTTGGCACACCGTTCAGCCCATTTGAAGCGACCCGGGCGATGCCCACAATCGTAACGCGATGATCGTTGAGCTCGAACGTGCTGCCGATCTTCGGGTTCTCGAGTTTCCCGAATTCAGCGTCGTCTACGACTATGAACGAGTTGTCCGCGTAGATGTCCTGGATGTTGCCCTGTTCGAGCTCAGGGCGTCCAAACAAGCTCTCGTCGTCCAGGCCGACGACATTGACGGCCTGGTACGTACCGTTAGGAAGCTTGACCATCGCGCCACCGACAAAAAGCGGCACCGCATAGCTGACGCCGTCCACGCTGCGAAGTGCATCCAGCAGGTAGTCCGGCAGTGGAATTGGGCTGGCGGCCGTATTGACCCCGGGGTCCATGACCCAAATGCTTGCACCGATATTGGTGACGGTCGCGTAGGCACGGTTCAGGATGCCGGCGAACATCGCGGTCATCTGCATCATCAGGAACACGGCGAAGGTGATGCCGATCAGCAGCGCGGAGAACTTGCCCTTGTCATTCACCAGCAGCTTGAAGCCGATGCGCAGGACCCCGCTGTTCTTCATGGCGCCCCGCGCGGATCCGCCGGGCGTGGCGCATTCCACCAGCCCCCGCCCAGAGCGACGAACAATGCGACGGTGTCCTGGTAGCGCTGCGCGACAGCCTGCAAATAGCCGATGGTCGCTTCGTGAAACTGTACGTCGGCCGCCCATACATCAAGGTATGCGACCAAGCCCGCCCGGTAATTGACCTGCAGCAGACCGAGTGCCTCGCCGGCGGCGCGCTTCGCATCGACCTGCGCCTGCAGCGCCTGCGCATCGTGCTCCAGTGCCTTCAAAGTGTCAGCGACTTGGGCGAACGCGTCGAGCACGGTCTGGCGATAGGTGGCCTGCGCCACCTGATAGGCATCAATTGCCGCTTTCCGGCCATACCATAACCTGCCGCCTTGAAATACGGGAATGGTGGCGGATGGACCAATGCTCCAAAATCGGCCGCTGGCTGCGGACAGATTGCCGAAGCTGGAGGCCGCCCCACCGTAAGTGCCACTCAAACTGACGCTGGGAAACATCGCGGCAGTGGCGACGCCGATATTGGCGCTCGCCGCGTGCAACTGCGCCTCGGACGACAGAATATCGGGCCGTTGATGCGCCAGGTCGGACGGTAGGCTCACGGGCAGATCGACCGGCAACGAAAGTGCGGTCAGGTCGATCTCCGGCAGGGTTGCATTGGAAGGCGTCACGCCTTCCAGTGTCGCGAGCAAGTCCTCAGTGTGACTGATTTGCTGCTTCAGCGGCGCCAGCGTCGCTTGATTGGCGGCGATCAGGCTGCGTAGACTCAGCACGTCGGAATACGGGGCAGTGCCCGCGCGGACCTCCACTTCGGTAGACTTGAGTTGCTGCTGTTGCAGTTCGATCAGCTGCTCGGTCGTGCGAACCTCTGCGACGTAGGCGGCGCGCGCGATGCACGTGTTAACGACATTTGCGGACAGGGTGAGGTAGGCTGCCTTGCTCGCGTAGCGCTGATAGTCGACTTGGGCTTTGAGGCCCTCCACCATGCGCCGTTCACCGCCGAAGATGTCGAGCGCGTAGCTGATGGTCCCGCTCATAGTAACCAGATTGAAGACCTGAGCGGGCGTCTGCACCCCTTCCTCCCGCGGAACGACGCGTTCTCGGGTGAAATCCACGTCTGCCTCGACTTGCGGAAAGAACACGCCGTAGCCTGCGCGCAGTTGGTGTTGACTCTGACGCAAGCTCCCCTCGGCCGCCTGGAGCGTCGGATTGTTGGCGACCGCCTGTCGCACGACGGCGTCGAGCTGCACTGACTGGAAAAGTCGCCACCAGTCGGCAGTGAGAGCGGCGCCGGGTGTGAAGCGTTGCGTTTGGTTGTCCGCCGCGACCGTGGCTGCAACCAGCGGCTCGACCGTATAGCGGCCTTCCGCGGGCGGCGAAGGGCGTACAAAGTCGGGGCCCACCGCGCACGCGGCGAGCGTTGTGAGGACCACAAGGAGACATGCGCTTTGGCAAAATGATGACCGAAATGGGCTCATCGCATAAGCTCTGACGGATATCTGGCGGCCGGGGGCATTACTGTTCCCCAATGTAGACATCCACTTCCTGGCCCGGATAGACCGGTGCGTCTTGTTTGCGGAAGCGGAAAATCACCGGCAATACGCGCAGGTCTACTTGCTCCTGGCGCTCATTCGATAGCTCAATCTTGGGGGTCACATAGGGCTGTACCCGGACGAACTCCAAGGGCACCTTGATGTCGCTGCCGCGGACCGACATCTGCGCGCGGATATGCCAGGCATTGGGCAAGCGCGAAACCAGTATCTCGTCGACAAAACAGCGCACCGCCAGGTATTCCTGGGGTGGACCGATGACCAGTATCGGATCCTGTCCTTGCGTATAGGTATCGTAGACACCCTGAGGCGAGACGTAACTGCTGTCCGTTGCGTAAAGAGCCAACACGACGCCGTCCTTCTCAGCCGTGACCGTATACTTGACGAGTAGTGCGTTAGCGGATCCATAAGCCTGCGTGAGCGAGTTGTAGGTCTTCTGTTGGTTGTCGATGTCGTAGCTCCATGCGCCCGCCTTGGTGAGATCGTACTGCCTGCGCGCGACCTCCAGTGCGGCTACCGCCTGGTGTACAGCGTCCTCCGCAACGTCCAGCACGCTCTTGCTGATCGAATGCGGGTCGGCGTCGAAGGATGTGCGATCCTTGTCATACTGATCGCGTGCTGCCTTCACATTGGCGTCGGCCAACACCACCTGCGCCTTGGCTATATCCAGCGTTTCCTTTCTCGGCTCCGCCTTGAGCTCTTTCAGCAATGCCAGTGCCGCTTCGGCCTGTGAGTGTAGTTGTGCAGTGGTGGCTTTCTGCACGGAGTCGTCAATCTTCAACAACGGAGCGCCGGCGGATACCTGCTGACCTTCCTTCACCAGCACTTGGGTGACCCGACCGGAAACCTCCGGGTAGACATTGATGTTCGAACCGCTGGTTTGGTCGCTTTCGATGATGCCGTTGGCGAAAATAGCCGTCACATAGGGGCTGCTCGCCGGCTTGAACACGGGAGGCTGAGCCTTCCGCTGGATGCCGAAAATGTAGGCGGCGACCAAGCCGGCCAGGACGCCCACTATCGCCAAGGAAAAAATGATCTTGTTTCTCACTCCGTTCCCTTGTCGAGCCCGGTAATACGTCCGTCTTCCATATGGATAATGCGGTCCGCGTACTCGTTGATGCGCGCATCGTGCGTCACGATCAGGATGCAGCGCTTGCTATTGAGTATCTTTGTCTTCACGAACGAAATGATCATCTTGCCAGTGTCACCATCCAACGAGGCTGTCGGCTCGTCGAAAATCAAGATCTCTGGGCCGCTCACGATGGCACGTGCGATGGCAACACGCTGCTGCTCTCCGCCCGAGAGCTTCACGGGCAGGATCTCACCTCGGCCCTTCAGGCCGACGATCTCGAGGTATTTGTTCGCTGCGGCGATCGATTCATTCCAATCGCGCTCTTGCAGGAGCAGCGGGATTGCGACGTTCTCGGCCGCGGTCAAGCGCGGGAAAAGATGGTAGTCCTGGAATACAAAGCCAATCGTATGCAGGCGAAAGTCGGCTAACTGGTCGGTGCTCTGGGTCCAGATGTCGGCACCTTTGACCGTCACAGTGCCCGAAGTGGGACGCAGGATCCCGGAAATCATACTGAGCAAGGTGGTTTTGCCGCTGCCGGATGGACCGACAATGTAAAGCATCTCCCCGAATCGCGCGGAAAACGCGACCCCCCTTACGGCCGTCACCTTGGCTTCGCCTTCGCCAAATGACTTGGTTAGGCCGCTCGCAACGATCGCCTGGTTGCCCATTGCCCTGGCGGTGCCCACGGCCATAAACGTCCCTCACTGCCTGTCGGCTACGGGGCAAGGCTTGGCTTGGCGAATCTGACCGGTATGCGCCGCAGGATCTTGGTATTCGAACAAATCGGAATAGCGTCCTTAGCGTGCCGCGATTTTGCTTGCGCGCTTGTGTATTCATCGCTTTCACGCGATGTTAGCGGGACGGGGACGATCGTCTGTACGGCACCGTACAGACGAGATCCACGAGAGACTCATCATGTGAGGATTGTCGAAGCGGGATATTCCATGTTTGAATCCGAGCGGCTCGACCCTGCTCATCGAAAGGCCTGCTACATACTTCTGGCGGTCGGCGCAGTATTTCTTGCGTTTGGGCTTTACATGGGGTTCGTGCGCCACTCGAATTCAACCGTGGTTTTTGCCTCGCTGGGCGTCACTACCGCCGTGTTCGGCACCGTGTTGTTCATGCTATTGAAACCGCACGCATTTGCGTTCTTGAGTCCCGCCACATTGGTGCCACGGCCGAAAGCCGAGCAGCAGCCGGAAGCTAACAACGCGCCGCAACTTGAAGCCAAGGGCGCACCGGTACCTGAACTCAAGGATGTACCATCACCGTCGTCCAACGACGCGCCGCCACCTGATTCCATAGCCGGGCCGCGGCCTGAAGACGAGGCGGAACCGCCGACCCAAGTCAAAGCGCGGATCGGCCGTGGGACCAAGAACGAACCTCAAGATGAAACGAGTACCGACGTCGTGACACCGCTCGATATGACACTTGGCGACATCCTCCTGGCCGCCCTTCGAAAGGACCCGCAGGGTGCTGGGCGAATATTCGCGCGGGCCGTTGTCCAGGCCGACGTACCCATCGCGGCCGCGAAAGCGGGGGAGCCGAAGACCGAGCTTCAGGCCGAATCGCCCGATCCTGTCGACATGTCGCCCGCGAGACGCGGGCCGAAGGATTCCGGCTGACTCCGGGGCGGTTCCGCATGCGATGAATCCATCCGTACATTGCACCTGTGATATTAAGGATTCCGCGAGCCTAGTGATTGCGCGAGCGACGTACGTGTAATCGCGTACAGACATCAGTGTCTCTGGTGGCGATACTTCTTCAGATCTAGAGCAGAATGCCAAATTCGATCGGAATTCTGCACTGATGTCCGATAGTGAGGTTATTCGGTTCCTGAATCGTCGCGCGCCGGTCGCTTGCCGGTATACATTCTGAGGAATGAGTCATGACAATCAACAAAGATCAGGTTCAAGGACGCGTCGATGAGGTGAAAGGCGCGATCAAGGAAACGGCGGGTAAGATCGTCGGCAACCCCTCGCTGCAGGCAAAAGGGAACATTGAAAAGAACGTCGGCAAAGTTCAGGCGAAAGTCGGCGACGTCACAGAAGACCTGAAGAAGTCATCGAAATAAAGCAGCTTCGGAGCCGCGCGGGACCCGGGTCGTATAGGCGCGTAATCTGCATGCAGAGTGGCACCGGGATGATGCAGCGCAAGGCCCTGGACGGCTGACGAAGGCAGGTGCGCGCAGAGCGCGCACCTGCTCCATTGCGCTGTTTCGCGGCGTTATAGTGTGCTCACCCAGACACCTACCGAAAGATCTGCGCCGGGCGGCCCCAAGAAGGTGCCCGCCACCGGCGGCACCACTTCGGGCGAACGGGCGACAGCCACGGCGATGTGCCGGCTGCCGGCGATTTCGCCGCTGGTTGAATCAAATCCTTTCCAGCCCGCGCCCGGCAGATAGACCTCCGTCCAGGCATGAGTCGATCCGCTGCGGCCATCCTGGAACGGCGCATTTAGGTACCCACTAACGAAGCGCGCCGCGAGACCGAGAAAGCGCGCACCCTCCATGAAAAGGTTGGCGAAGTCGCGACACGACCCGACACCCCGCACGAGCGTCTCGGCGGCCGACTGAACACCGGGTTGCTCGCGGATCTGATAAGTCATTGACTCATTGATCGCCGTGCATAGGCGCGTGAGCAGCTCAAAGGTTTGCACCGGCTCGCCAGGACGCCAGTAGCGGTACACCCACGCACCGAGCACTGCCGGGTCGCTCTGCGGCAGGTTCTGCATATAGGGACGAAGAACTTCCTGGGACTCGGGCGTCGTACGTGAAGGGATAGTTCACGGCAAAATCCGCCATCAGGAAGTCGAGCGGCATTTCGTCGAACTGCTGCACGATGCATTCGCTGACGATAGCGAGTTGTGCGGTAGACGAAGCAAAAGTTGCTACCGCGACCGAGTTATCATAGACATCCCGATGCCAGCGGATCTGCGCGGAAGGTGTGATCTCGAGTTTCGAGAACTCGATGTGCAATCCCGCTCCTTCGCGTGGTCGGAGCAGTAATCGATGCGGCTCGAGCTGTACGGTGCCGCGAAAATTATAGTATGTTCGATGAAGAATCTTCAGGCGCCGCATGATTCGATTCTCGTCCATTCGCCACTGGGCGAGAAGATTACCGACGTTTCGTCCACGACCGTACCGTCCACGGTCAGCAGGGGCCAGCCCGGGTTTCCGCGGCTAATTGCTGCGTCGTTGCCGATCGCTATGACCGCATCCCCAACAGACACGCCTGCCGAAGAGTCCAGTCGAAGCGCGGGTAAATGACCTACCTTGGCACGAGGCAGGGCGACTGGCACGAGAGCAATTTCCCTGCCGGCCGCGGCCCGACAATCCCGCGCAGTTTATCGCGGTCTCAGGCCATCATTCTTTCCCGCACCTAGTCGAGCTACGGGGCTTGAGATGCGTTTTTAATCTCATAGCTATATTGGTCAGCGACTCCCACGTCACCTCCACTATGGGCCGTCGGACGATCGACGATCGAGGTAACTTCGCCAGCAAATCGATCACAATAGAATCGGGGATTTGAGGGACTGCCGTATCACTCGGTGCAAGCGCGATCAGCGAGCTTAGCTGTGCCACGGCCACCGCCCACGACACACGCGTTAGCTCCTCGGCAGCCTCCCATGGATCTAGGTTGTGTCGTGCGAGTTCTGACAGCACGGTCAGAGACGCCCCTTCTTCGCGGATCACCGAATATAGGAAGTGTCGAAATGCTCTCTTCGATATAAGGACACGGATGGCTCCATGGTTCACGCCGCCATAGTGGATCGATCTTCAGGCGTGCGCCCACTTCCAACAAGGGCAGCCGAGCAATTTGCCGGGATTAAGCACTGGCGGAAGAAAGTCTACCGATTCCCTACGGGATGACCGCGCTAAAAAAAAGAATCCGGTCTCTTCCGCCACCTAATTCCCGAGCATGCTGCCACGTTCTCAATCTGCTTTCCGCAACGGATATTCATCCATGGCTGTCATTTTCTGCCCTTGGAGGGAAAGCGTCCCACATATCGGGATAGCGTGTGTCGGAAAACAATAGCCAGAACAATGAGAGTGATCCCGGCAAGAATCACGTATAGCATCGTAGGGCCTAACCAAGCTTGGAGAAGTTTCCATTTCTTCCCAAAAAAATACCCGAGCAGGATATAAACGACAGTATAGGCTGCCGACCCCGCGAGATTGAACGATAGAAAAAGCGGCCAACGCATCTTCGTCATGCCTGCCAAAAGATTGGCTGCAACGGGCGGAAACAGGGCGATGAACCGCGCGATGAAAACAGTCTTGGCGCCATGCCGTTTGAAAAATCGTTGGGGCCACTCTAGCCGTTTCGACGTCAGATGGAGCCAGCGAATTTTCTCTAAGCTGCCATGGCCCAATCGCCGGCCTAGCGAAAAGGCACAAATGCCGCCCAAGAAGCAGGCTGATGCTCCGGCCAACATAGGCTCCCACAGCGAGCCTGCAGCTCTCCCCAAAACAAATCCAGCACCCAAGAGGATGGTCTCTCCCGGCAGGGGAAAACCGACATTGTTCAGAAACACAACGAGGAAGACGAGCGCATACCCATAATGAGGGAGGCGAGGTAGTAAAGAATCAAGCCAGTGCAGCATGTTAACCGCTCATTATGGAGAATCGAACGCGTCACCGCTGGGAGGGGTTGATCTCCCTGGAAGCCACGGGCAGCCTCCAAAGGTTGACCACCCTGCCTTGCGCATTCTAATCACACGGCGGTCGGCTGCACCGCCGAAAGCTTGCCATAAACCCATGAAACCCGCCTGAGTGCAACGTCCATCGAAATCGATGGCTCAGTGTGGTCATGTCGTGTGGATTACCCCGTTTCCTGTCCTTTTCCCCTAAATGATGTCCGTGATGGCATGAGCTGACTCAGAGGGTTACGTTCACCCTGAAGCAAGGGCGGAAGCGTTTCGTTCGATCGTTCGATCGTTCGATCTAAACGGCGCGCGCGTGTCGGACCCAATGCGTCACGATCACGGCGTCGGAACGCGAGTTGCTGGCAATCCCGAAATCGAGGAGGACGCCGCCCATGGACGTTGGAGTTCGCATCGTCCCGATGGTGGCCGCTATTGCCTTCCGACACATCAACTTTCAGGGGACCTATCGGTTTCCGCTGGCGCGCTACCTGGACCGCCTCCTACCGTCAGTGCTCCCGCGAAAGATCGCCGCCGGCGCGAAATGAGTTATCCACAGGAAACCGTTACCATTGGCAGGTTTCGGTAAACACCCCCAATAAGCCCCGGAGACCTTGCGTGTTGAACGGCCCCAATAGGATCTTGCCTTCAACTATGCTCTTCTCGCCACCTTGTTAAGCGTATGTACGTATTCCCCCGATGGGGGCCTTCGGCTACTTTACGTGCGATTGGCCAATTTGCTTGCAGAAAGAATTAAGCCCGAAGCAGATCAAGTCTTGAGCATTGACCGGAAACGCTTGGGTAATGCTTGACGCTCGAATAGTTAAGGAACCACCATGAATTATTCAAAATTGATCGTCGCCTCCTTGATGATGCTCGCGTTTAGCGCTTGCTCTCAGCCGGGTCCCCCCGGACCGCAAGGTGCACCTGGTAGCGCCGGAAATACTGGGAATCCGGGGAACACGGGCAGTACAGGAAACACGGGTGCAACGGGTGACACTGGCAATACGGGCAACACCGGTGCAACCGGTAACACTGGCAATACCGGCAACACCGGTGCCACTGGTGCAACAGGCGACTCCGGTACCCCGCCCCGCTAAGGGAGAGTCCAAGGATGCCAAGGATTAGCACTCGCGTGGATCACGCGATGCTGATCCGTTTCGGGCGCCAATATGTGTAGAGGCTATGGGTTCGGTTCGTGGTGGCCGTGGTAAGCGATCGACCAACAGCGTTCTTGCTTTAATTGCAAGGTTGCCCCTTTATCGCCTTCAAATACTCCATGACGTCGCGGCGGACAGGAACTTGCGCGTCGTCCTGGCCACCGATGAAGAATTGCATATAGAACGCCGCAGGGAAGCTTTGCCCGGTGGCTTGATGCAAGAAGGCTTCTGGCCCTTCCAGGTAGTCATATAGATTTTCGTCTGTCCACATCACGCCAGCGTTTCGCGCGGCAATCATCGGCGGGTGGTATTGGTATTTATATTGAAGAGATTGCGTACCGGCGAGTGGCACCCTTAGCCCATTGCCTTCCGCGCGCCGCGTCCGCTGATAAAATGCATTCTTGGGGAGGAGCCGGGTTAGCCGCACTGTCACTGCTATTCCGAGGGAAAGGATACCAAGCGTGCCCACGATTATCGCCAGATTGATGAGCTGAGGCCTGACGAATTTCATCGGCTTGGGGTGACGGGCTCGATAGAGAAGTTACGGCGCGTCGCCGTGGCGTTTGAACGGCAGCAATTGCTCGAAGTCCTCGACGGTTCTTGCTTTCGGCAACGCCGCGAAGAGATTGCGCAGATACGCATACGGCTCCAAGCCGTTGGCACGGCTATCCAGAGTGGCGTTGCTTTCGCGCCCCTCACAGTATCGGCGAACAACCAGTTGCGCCCGAGCGCAACCGGGCGGATCGCATTCTCGGCCAGGTTCGTGTCGATGGCCAAAGACGACACTTCGGAGGTAGGTCTTTCGATTCACCAGCTTCATGAGCGGATTGCCACCATCGTATCCAGCAAACAAACAATACGCTGCGCGGCTCCAGAGAAGGCTGGAGGCATAGCAAGGAGCTGTGATGGCCGAAGACTGCTATTTTGGCAGCTTGTTACCATTTGCTTTAAAGTTTTCGCCGAGCGGTGTGAGCGGGCCTCCACCGGCTGGATTTGTGTGACAATCGCCGCAAGACTTTCCAGTGTCCTTGGCAAATTGCGCCGTCGCGACGGCCGGTCGAGAGATAAGCAATGATACTGCACCCGCGATTACGATCGCAGCGGCGGTGCTGCACGCAAGGACATACCTCATTTTGGCCTTCATTTTCATATCCGAATTCTCCGGTGGTGGCTGCGGTAGACGAGTTGCGGCATTCATAGTAGGCGCAAGTGCGACGCCTTTAGTCGGTACGTTGCCGTACAGACGGCGGATCCGGATGTTAATCGGGATGCAGCGCGACGGATCGACTAAGCGCGGCACCGCACCGACACACCTAACACAAGAGGGTTAGCTTCGTTTAGCCTAGTCGTATCAGGCGTCCCGCAAGCCCGCGGCTCGCAGGACTTCGATTTCCGCATCAATGCAAATGCGGGCGCGATCGCCAACCCCCGTGTCGGCCAACGGGGACCGCGGTGCTCGCCCGGGCACATGGTCAGATCCACGCGGTCAAACACATTGTTAAGCGTTCTGTCCGCAAATCAAACTAAATATGGCCACGAAATGACAAGCAACGCCGCCCAAGACGAAAGGATGCCAGCAGATCCGTAACCACAGCGAGGTAATTGAGTCCGTGCTGAGGCCTCGGCGAGCTGGACTCGAATTTTACGCTCAGCGTAAAGATGGCAGACGGGCTAAAGTCAGCGCTGCTTCCTTGATGATTCTTTCACACGTCGCTTGACGTCGCCAAACCTCGCTTGAGCGTTGCCGAGGGTCTTTTGCGCCTTACCCTTTGCTTGCAGCCTCTTGTCGGGTTCCAAAGAACGGTAACGGACACGATTGAAGTAAAGAAGCAAAGAGAAATCCATGCACCCATACCGAGCACATGGACCCCCTCGCTACGACCCTAAATATTCCGGCCGAAGAACGCTTCGCTGGCGGTTGAAAATGAGCTGAAGCAAAGCCCGCTATTTCGCGGAGTCCTTCAAGTCATGCTTGATATCACCAACCTTCGCTTGAGCCTTGCCGAGGTTCTTCTGAATGTTGCCTTTTGCTTCCAGCGTCGCATCGCCGACGACCTTGCCGGTGGTTTCCTTGACGCTTCCTTTTGCCTCTTCGACACGCCCTTTAACCTGATCTTTGTTGATACCCATGACATGCTCCTGATAATGAACTCCGGCAAGCGGCCGGCCGCCACAAAACGGGGCAACCGCAGTATGAAAATAACGAATGCCCTTTCGGCCGAAACTCTAGGCCAGCCTGGCTGCAAAGTCTGTACGTGTTGATACGGATGCACTCCTCGTGAAGGCACAGCCTGCTGCATCACAGCGCCACGAGCAAACCTGACGACTGCAATTTTATGGCGGGCGAGATCGGACGGTACGACTGATCCGGAATCGGCGACGTTGTTGCGCCGTCTCGCCCGCTGGCGCATGTTGCTATGTGTCCGGTACCGCACCGATAGGGGTTTGTGCGGATGGAAGTTAGACGGTCGATGAGTATTCAATGAGCATATTGGGTCGGTTGATGGTTCGAAGTACTCAAGGCAAAGACTGCATCCGCGGTCGGGAGGATAGTGAAATGGGTACAATTTTGATCGTTGTCGTGCTCGTTCTGTTGCTCGGCGGCGGCGGTGGCTATTACGGGTACAGTCGGTATGGTGGGCCAGGCCTTGGCGGGGCCGTGGGTTTGGTGTTGATCATTCTTTTGGCGCTCTGGTTCTTTGGCGGCCTGCGTTTCAACGGTCCGTAATTGATCCGCGGCAGCTGTGTTCGGATTCTCGCCGAGGATGCGCGGCTGCGATTTGCGCCAGAGGCTACGAAACATTTGTTACGGTCGTACGCTAGCTTCTATCTGGCGCGGGCGCTAAGTTGGAAGTATGGATCGGCCACCATGGGACTGCAGTCTGCGCTGGCCGTGTTGGCTTAATTGAGGGACTATGCGTGCTAATACTCGGCTGATTGCGTCGCTTCTCCAGGTACTTCTCATCTTGGGTAGCGCTTCGACTTTCGGAGGCGAAGGGATGACGATTACCATCAATAACAACACGACAAGCGATCTTCTGGTGACAATTTACGACATGAGCTCCAATCCAGCGCAAAGACTGCTTTCGAGCGAAAGCATCAATGGCTTTGCGTCGATCACAGTCACGATAGCTGCAGATGCCTCAGGACAAGGCCATTTGTCGTGGAGCGCGACTACTGTTGGGCGCGACATGCGCAAGTGCAGCCATCGCGACAAGCCAGGCCTAGGCGACGGTGACACGGTACATGTATTTGCCAATGAGGAGTGTGCGACAAAATGACGCCGCACGGCCTTCCCGCCGCGAGATGCCGAGCCGAGCCGCCCAACCGTGAGGACGGCGGAGATGCGCCCGGCAGCAACGGCATCGCACACGGCACCGAATTCCGCCCAACAAGCATGTCGAGCGTCCTTACTCAGCTGTCGTGGCGCTGCAGCATGCCTGTCCGGGGTCAAAATGCCAAAGGGCCGGCACTTCCTCAAGTGCTAATCAGATGCACATCCACTCCAACTAGGCTGCACATCGGACAAAGCCGTATTCCAAAACGGCACTTTTGACATTCATTGCACGCCCAGGCCGTCAAGCGGATCAAACAAGCGGGTCGAGCCAAGCTCAAACTGGCGAAGGGCACCGGCGGTTGAACCGGCCGAACTCTCGAGCCCTGCCGAGGCCGCCAATCCGGCTTGCTAGTCGTGCGGCGCCTTCTTCGTCTTCGGCTGCTGACCCTGCTCCGCGGCTTCGGTCGAAGCAGCACTGGCGTTTTCCGTGACTATGTTCACGTGAGCTGGAGCATTCCTGATCTCGAAGGCGACCCGGCGGTTCTGAGCGCGGCCCTCGGCGGTATCGTTGCTGGCAATCGGCGTGGCCTTGCCGTAGCCCTTGGCGGTCAGAACCGAAGCGCTGACACCCTCGCTGATCAAATAGGCCTTCACCGCCTCTGCGCGCCTCTGCGAGAGATTCAGGTTGTATGCCACAGAACCGATAGAGTCCGTATGACCCTGGATTTCAACGTTCAGTTCGGTCTGAGTTAGCAGCGCACTGGCAACTTGGTCCAGCGTCTGCCGCGCGGGCACGGTCAATTGCGACAAGTTGAACTCGAAATCCACCGCCCGAACGATTACCGACTGCTCGATGATGTGGCAATTCTCGTCGACCTTGAAACCGGCCGGCGCGTGGCACGGAGGGGGCGGCGTGGCTGTAACCGCCGATGGCGGGGGCGCCGGCGCCGGAGCGGGTACGGGGGGGCCCGCCAAGGCGACCTCCTCGTGGCCGCCGAATCGATAGCCAATGCCGATGCCGAACAACAAAGGGTCTATGTGAACGGTCGAGACCCTCGTTCCGCTGGCCAGGTCGACATCCGAACCGAGCTTGAACCACTTGACGTCGGCATTCAGATACCAGTGTTTCTGCAGCTTGTAGTCGAATCCCGCTTGCACTGCGGGTCCCACGCTCGTGGAGTTGAGCTTCAGCTCCCCGACTCCTGGAACTGCCAGATTCACATCTGAAATAATGGTGACATTGATACCCGCGCCCACATAGGGCTGGAAATCATGATCTGGAAGAAAATCGTATTTCGCGGTCAGGACCGGGGGTAAATGTTTGAACGTACCAATTGCGGTACCACTCACGGTTACGGTCTGACTCTGCGGATACGTGAGCACCAACTCCGTCGACCAGTGGGGTGTAAAGAAGTATTCAAAATCCAGATCCGGCAGCCACTTGTCGTTGATGTGAATTGCATTCTCCGGCGCGAGGCCCGGAATGGCATCGGACTTGTTCGCAGGATCCAGATACACGGCGCGCAGGCGTACTTCCCAAGGATCATCATCGGCGCGGGCGGTGCTGAAAGCGATTGCCATGCTCAGCGCCGACAGACTCAGTGTGCCCAACAACCGCGTATTCATGATGAGTATCCTTAATTGACTCGCCCAAGCGCTAGCGCCTCTTTGGGCCGCCGTTCATCTAATAGTGAAATTTTAGATCGCGAATGCCTCTCTCCGGCATTCGTAGTTTCCGAAGCGCTTTCGACGTGTAGGGCTTAAGCGAGCCCCCTCGGCACCCAGGGGCAATGACTGTCAAATGTGCGGAACCGTCAGACGATCGGTCGTTAGTCGAGATCACATAGACGCCGCCGTTTTTGTTACGGTGCGATTGCGACACTCCAAAAATGATGTGTACGCAAACGATTAGGGAGGCACGATGCTAAAGTCTTTCGCTGTCAAGAGTTGCGCCGCACTGCTGATCCTGGCGGCGGCTGCAGGAAGGGCTTTGGCGCAGGGCGATCCCGTGTCCGTACAGAAGCAGCTATTCGCGGCGCTTGCTCGGGGCTATGTGGAAGCGGCGCTCGCCTTGTTTACCGACGATGCGGTAATCGATACGGAAAGCGGCCTCTGTGCGAAGGCCCCATGCGTGGGCAAGGCGGCCATCCAGAAGGATTTCGAGCGTTACGTGGCGGACAAAAGTCGTCATGTCACCGCGCTCAATACCTATGTCTCGGGCAACGTGCTGGTCACGCGCTTTGAAGCGCGCAGTGCCACCATCCAGAAGGCTGGAGTCGACCGCATCATCCTCTGGAGCATTCGCGAGCTGCGAGGGGACAAGATCGCCTCGTCCCGCTGCTGTCTACCGGAGCGGACCGACCCGCAGACGGCCCGCTTTCTCGAATGGGATTATGAGCATCCGTCGGCCAAATAAGGAGGCCCCGGTATTGCCACTCCCCACATGTCATGAAGGAGGCCAGTGATGCGTAGATGGGCTATTGCACTTCTGCTGCTCAGTAGCTTGCTGAGTGGATGCATTGGGTTTGGGTTTCGAGGCGGCGGGGGCGGGGGCTACTACCATCATCGCGATTGGCGCTAGAAGAGACCCTACTTAATCGGCGTCGGCTGGACCAGGCCCCTGGTGGGGAACAGATTGTAGCCATTGGAGCGCATCCATTTCTTGGCAGCCTGCGCCGCTCGTCTCGGCGCTCGGGGGACGAATCTTGCTCCGACTGCCGTCAATATTGACCCACGTTCCGCCGCTTGCCGGCCGTCGCCGGTTACGATGCAGTCAGTCACTTTCTCGACGCCACCCCCGAGTCGCCTGTTATGGGCGTCGCCGCGATAGCGTGAGACGGGGGCCCGCGGGCGCGGTAGGGCGGTCAGGCCTCTCGTGCATCGGCGATGGTTACGTTGGCGCAGATCCGCCGCTGATAGTGGGCCGATGTTTCGGTACTTCGTCATTCGCCAGCACCGTATGCTGTAGTGTCTTAGCGAGTTCCGGGCGGTTCATCCGGTAAAGCGTCAGATGCGCGTATCCAAGCGGCTGCCCCGCGGCTCTCCAACGCGCACCGTGCTCGTCCCGCAAGATCCCAGTGGCTTTTGTGAGGTGGGCCATCGCCGACTCGAGTTCGACCACCAATCGCGTATGTCCCTGGCGTATCCATTCATCACGAACGGCCGTCGCGAGGCGTAGCGCCTCTTCCGTGTGTTTGAGTGCGACCATGCGCTGGCTCTGTTCGGCGTTCATACGTCAACGCGTCGCGCTAGGCGCTGGTTGTTGCGCGCCCATGCCCAGGTATCCGATCACGGCGCGTATGTGCTCAGCGCCTGGCTGATGGTATACCGGGTACGACTCGATGAATTCCGCTAGCTGCTCGAGCGTCCGCTCGACCGCCATGAGTGCGTCAGACCTCGGAAGCTGTACCCGTAACATTGGCTTCGTCATAAACTGATGCCCCTGATTGCCGGGACCGACCATATCAAGGCCCTTGGTCAAACAGCAACCGACGATCGCAGGTGATTGCATTTTTCACCCAGGCGCCACGGTGTGTCATTGGGATGGAAGCGTGCGCAGGAGCGCCAAAATAATATCGTGAGGCAACTCTCGTCCCTTACTTGTAGCTGGACACGACGACGCCCCACCGTCGTTGCAATCGGGGTCTCCTTGGCTCAAAGCCGAGGCGCCGATACGCTACACTGCCAGGGAGTAGATAACCTGATGCGCATCACCCGGATCGCACCCCTTGGACATTCCGAGTTCATGGGCGAGGTCGCGCATCGCGGCATTATCAGCGAGTTCCACTGAGTAGAGTTGCTTCACGCCGTATTCCCTGGCGGACGCGATTAATTGCTTCACGAGTAACTTACCCAAGCCCTTGCGCTGCCATTCGTCGGCAATCGTTACCGCCATCTCCCGAATATCCGCCTTTGAGTTCGGTGCGTATCGCCCAACGCCAATCTCCGTTTCGCACCCATTCCTCTGCACGGTGGCAACAAATGCCATGGAGTGTCGACCGTCAACCTCACAAAAAAACTTTACCTGTGCGGGTGACAGTTCCCTCACGCCGCAGAGGAACCGATAGTGCTTAGTCTGCGGCGACAGCTTACGGACGAATTCCGCCTCCATGGCGGCGTCCGTCACACGAATGGGCCTTATCGTCACCAATTCACCGGCGACGGTTAAATTGAGATTCGTTGTGATCATAAACGCGGCGCCTCCGATTGAGAGAAGGATAGGATTGTGGTTACCACACGTTGCAACTGAACAGTGTGGATGTCCCTAGCCGCAAACCGACAAATACGTATACCGGTCGCGACGATATTTAAATGTCACCGCGACGGATAAGCAGGCTCAGGCAGCGAGCAAGGCACGGAGCAACGTCAAGAGCTCGTCTGCCTTGATGGGCTTACTCGTGATTCGCAGGTACGGATCACGTGGCAGTTGCTTGATCGCGGAGGAGGTATCTCCTGTCGTAAGCACCGCCTTCAATGAGATACCGAGTATGTCGCGGAGCGTAGCGATGACTTGAATACCGGTTTCACCGTAGCATAAATGATAGTCGGTGATCAGCAGGTCGATTTTATGCCCCCGCTCGGCGTGTTGCAGCGCTTCGGATAACGAGGCGACTGGCGTGACATGATACCCCTCCAATTCCAGCAATAAGCAGGTCGCACGTCGCACCGCCTCGTTGTCTTCCACCAGCAAAACGCGCGCTTCCCCGATCTGCTGCGACCCAATGGCGGATTTTACAATCGTGGGCGGCGTCGTGACGTCTTGACCATTGCTTGCGGGGAGGAAAAGCGAGAATGCTGACCCTCTGCCCACTTCGGATCGAACATCGAGCTTCAGCGTGAGCAGCTTCACCAGGCGCTGCACGATGGAGAGGCCCAGGCCGTAGCCATCGCGCGAGACGTTGGTCGGGACACCGACTTGATAGAACTCATCATAGATGTATGGCAGCTGATCCGCCGGGATGCCAACGCCCGTATCGAGCACCTCGATACGGACTAACGCTGCCTCGTGCAGACAGCGCAAACGAACCCAGCCTTCACGAGTGTACTTGAGGGCATTCGATACCAGGTTTCTTAAGATCTGCTCCACCAACGAGGGGTCACTGTATACGGCGTCGTCGCACGCTTCGATTTCGAACCTGAGCCCTTTATTGGCGGCAATGCTCGCAAATTCGAGGCGCATCTCCTCGAAAATAGCGGCCACGGTAAAATCGGTAGGCTCCGGCCTGATCGCGCCGGACTCGAGCTTGCTGATGTCGAGCAAGGCATTGAGGAGTCTCGACATAGCCCCGATTGCTTGCTCCTGTTGCGACAGCGCCTCAATCGTGAACTGATCGGTCGCACGCCGGCGCAACGCGCCGTTGAGCAACTCGAGGGTCTGCAGCGGCTGACGCAAGTCGTGACTGGCGGTCGCGAGAAAGCGGCTCTTGCCTTGATTCGCCCGATCGGCGAGCTCTCGTGCGGCCTCGGCGGCCTCGCGTGTCACGATGAGCTCCGCCTCGATGCGCTTGCGGTCGGTGACATCGCGTATGGCTGCGGCGACGAGAGTCCGCCCCACATCCTCGATGGGGCTTAAACTGATTTCGACCGGAAACTCGGTGCCGTCGCGCCGCCGTCCAAATAGCTCCAGACCCGCTCCCATGGGGCGTACCCGCACATTGTTGACGTAGTTCTCGCGATGCCCCACATGCCGGCCCCGAAAGCGCTCCGGCAGCAGCATCTCGATACTCTCTCCGACGATATCGTCATGCTCGTAACCGAATAGCGCAAAAACTTGCCGATTGGTAAAGCGGATGATGCCGGCGGCATCGATGATGATCATCGCGTCCGGGGCAGCATCGAGCGCGCTGCGCGCAAGATCAGGCGGGACCGTACGCATTCAAGCAATCTCTAATTGACTTGGTCCGGTGCAAGAATGGTCCGCTCCCGGCTCGAGCGGCGTTGGGTCAATCGCATACACGTAGGGATGCGGCAGCCGATCGTATTCGCGGCGCATCACGCGGTAGCACTCGCAACAACAGGCTTCAAGGCCGATGCGATCGAGAACCGTCATACGACCCCGGCGGTAGGCAATGAATCCGGCACTTTGCAACTTATGGGCCGCCTCGCTTATTCCTTCGCGGCGCACGCCGAGCGTGTTCGCGAGCATTTCATGTGTCATCGTCAGCTCATCCGCAGCGAGCCGATCGAGGCTCATCAGCAACCACCGGCACACTTGCTGATCGATGGAATGGCGCCGATTGCATACCGCCATCTGGGATATCTGAGTGAGCAACGCGCGCGTGAACCGGAGGAGCAACTGCTGCATCGCACCACCGCGGATGAATTCCCCTTGGAGAACTTCCGTCTTCAGGCGGTAGACCTGACCTTCGTTCTGAAACCCCACGGTTCGCGGTGCTGCCACCGCCCAAGATCAGGCTTACCCCTAAGACACCCTCATTGCCGATCGTGACCACCTCGGTTGAGGCGCCGTCGTTTGCCACGCGTCGGACAGAAATGATCGAGGTTGTCGGAAAGTAGGCATAGCCGAGCCGAGATTCAAGTTCGCATAAAGTCTCACCGGCCGGTGTCTCGAGGACAGAGAGATGCCGTTTCACGCGCTTCCAATCGAAGGCGGGCAGCGCTGCCAGAAGCTTATTCTGCGACGCACCGAGGCCGGGGACCAAGTGGCTCGACATCCCGATGATATCCCTGTGTGATATGTGCGCTTCCAAGCGCGCCCGATAGCATCCCCTGCGCGCAACTCTACTCTCTGTGCGGTACCGTACATAGGGAAATCGAACCACGAGAAATGACGCTGACCGCTTGCGTATCGTGTATAAGGAAATGACAAGAAAAAATGTGACAAGCGGATTGCGGCGGTCGAACTAGGACGCCGTGTCGGCGACCGGCTCCCCCCGCCAACATTCCGGTGAGGAACAGCATCCCCGCAGCCCTCCTCGCCTCTCAGTTCGAGCGCCTGCTCCCGAAGCTCGAGCACGTGACACTGAAAGGCGGTGATCTCATTTATCGGGCGGATCAAAAGATTGAGTACATGTACTTTCCCGAAGAAGCTGTGGTTGCGATGATCGACAGCATGGATGATGGGGCGCACCGTCGACGTCGGCATCATCGGCCGCGAAGGACTGGTGGGCATCAATATTTTCCTGGGCGGCATCGTCACCCCCGACAAGGCCATCGTGCAACTCGCCGGCGGCGCGATGAGGATGAAGGCGAAAGACTTGCGGAAGGAAATGCGCTTTGGGAGCCCGCTGCAGCGGTTACTTCTGGCCTCGCGCGGACGTTTCTCGCGGTGATCAGCCAGTCGGTGGCCTGTAACTCGCACCACCAAATAGGGCAGCGCCTGGCGCGCCTGCTGCTCACCATGAGCGATTATGCCGGCTTACACGAGTTTCTGATGGTCCAGGAATCGATAGCGGGCCTCCTCGGAGTGCGTCGCGTGGGGGTTACCGAGGCGGCGCTCGAGCTTCAAGCGGACGCACTGATCCGTTACCGTCGCGGCGGCATACGCATTCTCGACAGACCCCGTTTGTTGAAGCGATCCTGCGAGTGCTATCGGTTCATCCGGCAGCAATACAAGCAGCTGCTTGACGAGCTACCGCGATTGTTGTCCCGCAAATGATATCGCCGAAGCGCGCCCTGCTCGCTGTTTGGCGCCAAGAAGGGAGTACGGCAGAATTACTTCCCAACCAAGCAGTTGCCGCTATGTTCGGTAAAGCACATAGCAGCTACGCGTGTTTGCGTATCCAAAATGACACAAGTGTCGACTATTGTGAGGCTACTTCGCTCCGCACAAGAGATACTCTCAATGTCCGCAACGATTTCGCATTTGATCTCGACGCCGCAAAACGTGCTGCTCGCGGCGCTTCCGCCGGCGGAACGGGCGTGGGTGGGGCGGAATTTCAAACCGATCTTCATGCCGCTCGGCGATGTGCTCCATGAGCCATCCCGGCTCGCCAATCACATATTTTTTCCAACGACATCAGTCCTTTCTGTTTCGTGCGTCTTGGCAGACGGTCGGGCAGATGCACTCACCCTCATAGGTCGAGAAGGCTTCGCCAGTATCGAGGTTTTCCTGGGGGGCGGCTCCGCTACGTGCCGGGCGGCGGTACTGAGTGAGGGCTGGGGCTATCGAATCAGGCGCGAGCTGCTAGCCCAGGCATGCGAGCAGGGCGGCTCGATGCGCAGTGTGCTGCTGCGATATGCGCAGTCTTATATCACGCAGGTCGGTCAAACAATCTCTTGCAATCGACACCACTCCATCGTTCAACAGTTGTGTCGTTGGCTACTGATGTTTTCGGATCGCCGGGCATCGAACGAACTGCCCTTGACCCACGAAAACATCGCCGAGCTCATGGGTGTGCGACGAGAGAGCGTGACCGAGGCGGCCCACAAGTTGCAGATTGCCGGATGCCTCCGATACCAGCGCGGCCACATCTCGGTGGTCGATCGGACCAGTCTGGAAGCTCGATCCTGCGAATGCTACCGCATTGCCAAGCGGGAAGCCGATCATCTGCTGGAGATGTCTCGATTTGCCAAGACTGCGGTCATTCAGTCGGCCGTCGACCTGAGTCCGCTGCGAGCGGTCAGAGCCCTACACTCGGCATGCATCTTCTAGTTTCGTCTAAAATCTAAAGGGAGATACGCCATGCTGTACACCATTGCGGTCATACTAATCGTCCTCTGGCTTCTGGGTCTCGTCACCTCGTACACGATGGGCGGCTTCATCCACGTCCTCCTGGTCATCGCCGTGGTAGTGATTCTGATTCAGGTCATTCAAGGCCGCCGTCAATAATCCAAGCACTTATTGAGCTAAGTACATTTCGCGCCGCATAATGTGCGGTCCCGTACAAACGAGAGGTTCGCCGGGTGATTCAATAATCTGGGTTGGAATCACTAATAAAAGGGGAATCCCATGTATATCGGCGGCTTACTCGGACTCATTCTAATCGTTGCCGTGATCTACTTCCTTGTGCGTAGAGCCTGAGTCGTCTGAGCAAGAACGCTCATGAAATCATCGCTCGTATGAGCGAGGCGCGACCATGCTGATTGATGCACGATGGCAGCGACATCTTATCGCCACACTCCGGTTGGAGTCGCTATTCAAGTCGGAGCACTTGAATGGCGGGGCTGGTAACGGTCGTGCCTTCGCAAACCGGCATGCGGTGAGACTTCACCCAAGAGAGCGCGAAATGGGAGACAGCACTCGGCTCGTAGCACTTCTAAAAGGTTTAGGCGTCGGCTCTGACGTAGTCGAGGCGTCTATCAGGCGTAATGATGCCATTGTTGCGCGCGCCGCAGAAATCATCGCCGAGTGGACGACCTATTTGCCTGAGGATTGTGTCAAAGCCATGGTCAGCGACGGGTGGCATTGGTCGACTTAGTGGCCTCGCCATCGGGCGAATTGCGGTTCCGCGTGCTTGACGGTGGCTGCCACGTATGTCATGGGCCTTGTCTTCGATGACGCGGGCGCCCCAGTCGCGAGCGACGAGCATTCGCTCACCATCGGCGCGGATGGCCCGATCGTCCTCAACGATCATTATCTGATCGAGCAGATGGCTGACTTCAATCGTGAGCGCATCTCGGAGCGTCAGCCGCATGCCAAGGGCGGCGGCGCCATCGGTCATTTCCAGGTCACCCAAGACCTGCGCCGCTACACGCGGGCCGCCGTCTTCCAGCCGGGCACCACGATCGAGACCTTGATCCGCTTCTCGACGGTGGCCGGTGAGCGGGGTAGTCCCGACACCTGGCGCGATCCGCGCGGCTTCGCCCTGAAGTTCTATACGAGCGAGGGCGTCTATGACATGGTGGGCAACAACACGCCCGTGTTTTTCATTCGCGATCCCTTGAAGTTCCAGCATTTCATCCGCTCGCAGAAGCGCCGCGCGGATAGCGATCTGCGCGACCACGACATGCAGTGGGATTTCTGGACGTTATCGCCGGAGTCGGCGCACCAGGTGACGTGGCTCATGGGCGATCGTGGAATCCCCAAGAGCTGGCGTCACATGAACGGCTATTCGAGCCACACCTATATGTGGGTGAACGGGCAGGGTACTAAGTTTTGGGTGAAATACCACTTCAAGGCGGACCAGGGGGTCGAATTCCTGACGCAAGCCGAGGCGGACCGTCTGGCCGGCGTAGATGGCGACTATCATCGGCGCGATCTGTTTAACTCGATTAAGAGGGGTGAGTCCCGCGCTGGACGCTAAAGATGCAAATCATGCCTTTCGCGGACGCCAAGACCTATCGTTTCAATCCGTTTGACCTCACCAAGGTCTGGCCGCACAGAGACTATCCTCTGATCGAAGTGGGCAAGCTGACGCTGGACCGCAACATCAGCGATTTCCACACTGAGATCGAGCAGGCCGCCTTCGAGCCGAACAACCTGGTGCCGGGCATCGGACTGAGTCCGGACAAGATGCTGCTTGCCCGGGGCTTCTCCTATTCCGACGCGCACCGGGCGCAGCTTGGCGTCAACTACAAGCAAATTCCGGTGAATCGACCTAAATCGCCTGTGCATACCTATAGCAAGGACGGCGCCATGCGGATGGAGAACGTGTCCGACCCGGTCTACGCGCCGAATTCCTACGGCGGTCCCAAAGCCGACCCCGCGCGCACCGACGAGGCAGGACTCTGGTACGCGGACGGCGACATGGTGCGCAAGGCGTACACCCTGCGTGCCGAGGACGATGACTTCAGTCAGGCCGGCACGATGGTACGTCGCGTACTCGATGATGCCGCACGCGCGCGGCTTGTGAGCAATATCGTCGGGCATCTGAAGGACGGGGTTTCCGAGCCCGTGCTCGCGCGGGCCTTCGACTATTGGCGCAAGGTCGACAAAGATCTCGGTGACGCCATCTCGGCACGGATCAACGAGCACTAACTGCCGTTGAGCAACTCTACGATCGAAGCAGCCCACAAGTGCAGGTATAAGGTATGCGCCATCGGTGACGGCCACGGCCAGCTGATGGGTGGGCGTACGAGGCGAATGGTACGTACTCCGAGCCGTTCCCCACCCGCGACGCCGCTCGCAAGTCTGCGAGACTTGCGGCGAGCGAGCAGGCCGCGCCGGGTGAGACGGCAGAGATTTCCTACGAGGACGACAAGCGACGCTGGCACAATGAGTCGGTGTACGTCTTCCTGGAGCTATCCGAGTGTGACCGAGCGCGCGAAATCCCCCGCTTGAACGCCGACGGAATCATCATGTCGCATTGTGATTCGCCAGTCGTGGCAGCAGAGCCTTATTCGCGCCCTGAAGAGATCGCTCATTCCCTAACGGCGGGATTAGGCGTAGCGGCGATGTTGCTTGGGATACCCTGGTTGGTCGTCAGAGCCGCCGAGAACCCCGGCGCATGGCGGGTGATCGGTGCCCTCGCATTTGGGTGCGGCGGACTTCTTATGTTCGCTACTTCGACGCTCTATCACGCCGTACGCCGCCCAACGGTCAAGGCCATGCTGCGACGCCTGGATCACTCTGCAATTTACCTCTTGATCGCGGGAACCTATACGCCGTTTACCATCGGTGTCGTCCGCGGCTCACTTGGCTGGTCCCTGTTTGGGATCGTGTGGACGCTCGCGATAGTCGGTGTCATCGTCAAACTGACGGGCGCCATGTTGCGCATCCCGTGGGCCTCTACGCTGATATACGTTTTGATGGGCTGGATCGGGCTAGTGGCTTGCAGGCAGCTCTGGGACAACCTGACGGCAATGCAGTTCGCGTGGCTAGTGGCCGGAGGCCTGTGCTACACCGCAGGGGTGCCCTTCTACTTATGGAAGAGCCGGCCGTATGCGCACGTCGTCTGGCATCTTTTCGTGTTGGGTGGCGTTGTTTGTCATTTCATCGCCATTCTTAGTTTAATCTGCGCGCAGGGCGCTTAACCACGTGGGGGTGCACCCATCTGCTCGGACGAGCACGGCACACACCGCCAGTCGCTCGGCCTGCCGGGGAGACTCGCTTTGTCCCTAATTGCCCCCACCCCTTCTCCCGCGATAGCCAAATAACAAGAAGGAGATGACAAGGACGGCAACGATCAATCCGATAGGGCCAAGTCCCCACCCTGCGCCCATGCCCCAATACAAACCCCCTCCGCCACCAAACAGCAACAACAGCACAATCAAGACGATCAAAAGATCCACTTTTTCTCTCCTACCAGTAGTGAAAACGACGACTGCCCACTTTGGAATTCGCCTGCGGCTCGGCCGGTATGGTCGCTAGTGCGGAGCGATGGTCAGGTTGTTGTGCACCGCTTTGACTGATTTGACCTTTGTCGCCAGTTCCGTGGCACGATCGGATTCATCCTTGCTGTTGACGGTTCCGGTCAGATCGACTACGCCATGGTCAGTACGGACACTGATGTCACGACCTTTGACCCACTTGTCTTCGGCGAACGCTGACTTGACCTTCGCGGTTATGGTCGCATCGTCCAGATACTGCCCGGTGGTGTCCGTCGAAGTATCGGTAGCGTACCCGACCATGGGACCGAGCAACGTTCCCAACAAAACCAATGTCCCAGCGAACTTGATATTCATGATTCCTCCGTTTGGCTTGTCCAAGCCGAGCATGCGACGATCGAATCCATACTTGCGTGCCGCGTGGCCGTCAAGACTTCTTTATCGCCTTCTCGATATCCTCTTTGGCGTCGCCGACCGATGCCTGGAGCCCGCCGACGTTTTTCTGAATGTTGCCTTTCACTTCGAGGTCCTTGTTACCCACGACCTTGCCCACGACTTCCTCGACCTTGCCTTGAGCTTCTTCGGGCCGGCCTTGTATCTGATCCTTGTTGAGAGAGTTAGCCCACGCGCATTCGACGTGCTGTAATAGTAGCGTGTTGCTACTATAGTTGACCGTAATGCGTCAAGTCTGTGCGCCACCGTACACACGCGGAACGGCCTGTGGTCAGCAAACATAGGGCGCTCCGGAGGTGATTAACGCCCAGCCGTCTCTGCGCCTTAGATACCATGGCTTCTTTCCCGGCCGCGCAAGCGGAAATGCTTCAAAGCCACTTCACCGATTGCATTGACAGCCGCGTAATGGTGATTGGAAACCCGCAGCCTGCGAGCCACTCAAAACCGTACGAGTACCGCAACTCATATGGAAACGAGCGCGCGACCGCGGACCATTTAACGGTCGCCGCTTTGCTGCGCAGACCGACCGAGAATTCTACGGAACCAGCGACCAGTTCCCCCCGACGCTCCAGAATCCGCCAAACCCGCGGTGTCCGGGGCGCCGCGGTGGCCGCTGATTTGTTCGATATGAATCCGAAAATACATAAATTCCATCAGACGCGCTTTCCCGTGAAGTACAGTCTCCACATAACCGGGTTCCCACCATATGGGGTGCGTTTGCAGCAGATCGTAGGCGTGCCGACGATGCCCTACTAAATGGGTCGAATCGGTTAACTCTTCATATTTTCCAAAAATGATCACCGACGCCCAATCCTGTGGGCTCGTTATTTCGTCAACGAGCGCGCAAACCAAAGGATTTGCGCGCATCCAAGTAATCTTTTGTCCCAGCGTGGAGAAACCGTAGAGGTGGTTGTCGTCATACGCGCAATGCATCGGCGTGACGTAGGGTTGGCCTTCATGGGCACAGGCCACTCTGCACAACCTTGTGCGCGCCAGCAACTCGATGCTGGCTTGACGACTCATTTCTTGTATCCACATATGAGTATTCCGATTGCGGACACGACATTGTTTCAGTCATCAGCCCGATGAATTCGTACGAATGGAGCCGCGCCTCGGTGGCACAGTTCATTGTTGCCCAAACACCCAATGCTGACGAACGGCCACTAAATTACAGAAAACATTCGCGCTACAAGTTCAATATTTCTCCATTGAGCTATGCAATGCTCTCCGGGCTGTCCGAGATCTTGCTATGTACTTACCGCAGCTTTGACTCGATCATCGTGTATGCGAAGCCGCCGTTCGCCGGCTCCCAACAGGCGCTCGACTACCTCGGGCGCTACACCCACCGTGTCGCCATCTCCAACAACCGCTTGATCGCCATGGATGACGACAACGTTCAGTTGCGCTGGAAGGACTGTGCCGACGACAATCAGCAGAAAGTGATGACGATCCGTGCCGATGAATTCATCCGCCGCTTTTTCTGCATACCCTGCCCCTTGGATTGCAGCGTATCCGCTACTACGGCCTCCTTGGCCATCGTCGTCGCACTGAAAACCTTGCGCGCGTGATCAGCGTCTTGGCTTCCTCGAGACTCAAGCCGAAGTCGCCCGCCTCCGGGCCCTCTGAACCGCGACCGATGATTAAGACGCGATGCGTGCCCGACTTCGTTCCTGCATCCGCGAGCTCGATCGACACAAGCATTCGCACACGCCTCTCCTTGCGTTGCCTTGGGCGCTAAATCGGGACCGACCCCGAAGACAGCGGATGGTCGCTGCAAACCCGGCCCCCAGGAGTGCCGCCCCCTCTCGGGCGGACTATTCTCCGGCGCACCGGCGGCGGTTTCGATGGACAATACCGCCAGGAAAGCCCATGAACCTGCCGACGCCAACGAGCAATTCCTCAGAAAAAGACCGCGTGCCGACGCGCATCGTCGGACTGGGCGCCTCCGCGGGCGGTCTGGAGCCGCTGGAACAGTTCCTCGCTCATGTGCCGGTACCGAGCGGCCTCGCATATATTGTCGTGCAGCATCTGGACCCGACGCACAAAGCGATGTTGACCGAACTGCTGCAACGGGCGACGTCGATGCCCGTTCGCGAGGTGACGGCGTCCTTGCGGGTGGAACCCGACGCCGTCTACGTGATTCCTCCCAACACCGAACTCACAGTGAAGGGCGGACTTCTGCGTCTCGCCGAGCCGAGCGAGCCGCGCGGGATGCGCCTGCCCATCGACGTGCTCTTCTGCTCCCTCGCCGGGGATCAGGGCGCCCGCGCCATCGGGGTCGTCTTATCGGGCATGGGGTCGGACGGGACGCTCGGTCTGCAGACGATCAAGACGCAAGGCGGCTTGACCCTTGCGCAGGAGCCGGGTTCGGCACAGTTTGATTCCATGCCGAAGAGCGCGATCGCGGCCGGAGCGGCGGATGTTGTTGGGCTCGCATCTGATCTGCCGGAACGCATTCTGCTCGTCATAGGCGCGCAATCTGGCGCAACCGCGCCCGCGCACGGCGCCGAGGACGCCGCGACCGGAGCGTTGGATTCCATCCTCGATTTACTACGTGCGCGCAGCAAGCACGATCTGACGCTGTATAAGTCGAGCACGTTGCGGCGTCGCATCGAGCGGCGCATGGCCATACACGGCGTCGAGAGGATGGCAGAATACGCAGCCTTTTTGCTTGCAAACCCCTCGGAACTCGATTTGCTCTTCAAGGAGATGCTGATCGGGGTGACGAATTTCTTCCGGGATCCGGAAGCTTGGGAAGAACTCAATTCCATCGTGCTCCCGGAGCTGTTATCTCGCGCCGGGCCCGACAGGCGGTTTCGTGCCTGGGTTGCCGGGTGCTCCACCGGTGAGGAGGCCTTCTCACTCGCGATGGCCTTCACGGAGACCCGAGAGCGGTTGACCGGCCGGGCCGCATCCACGTTGCAGATCTTTGCCACGGATCTCAATGCGGATGCGATTGCATTTGCCCGGCGAGGACGCTACCCCGCCTCGATATCCGCGGATGTCTCGGCGGAGCGCCTGGCCCGTTTTTTCCGCACGCAGGGTGACGGCTACCTGATTGACCCGCGTATCCGCGACATGGTGCTGTTCGCCCAGCACGATTTGATCATGGACCCGCCGTTCACCCAGCTCGATCTGCTCCTCTGTCGCAATGTCTTTATTTACTTCAACGCCACCCTCCAAAAACGCCTCCTGCCACTATTCCACTACAGCCTTCTCCCGGGCGGCATTCTGATGCTCGGCGTATCGGAGTCCGTGGGAGCGGCCCAGAATCTCTTTCCGCCTCTGTCGTCGAAATCGAGACTTTACCGGCGCAGCCCCGATGCGGCAACGTTTGGTGCCGCAGATTTCCCTGTCTATCGACAAATTTCAGCGCGCACGCCGGCGCGGGAGTTGCCCATGTCACAGCAGTCATCCCCTAACGCGAACGTGCAGGCGCTGGCAGATCAGCTGCTGCTGCAGAAATTCTCTCCTGCGGCCGTCCTGGTGAACGAACTCGGGGACATCCTCTACATCAGTGGACACACGGGACAGTATCTCGAACCTGCGGCCGGCAAGGCGAACTGGAATATCCATGTCATGGCCCGGCCCCCCATACGAACACAGCTCGCCGTCGCGCTGCGGCGAGCCGTCAAAGAGCGCACGACGGTCGAGGTGCACGGCCTTCGCATGGACGGCGATGCGACACACCAACTCGAAATCACCGTCGAGGCCATCGACGAGCCGAAGGCGCTCGAGGGCATGGTGATTGTCGTATTTCGCGAGGTTGCGGCTCCGCTCGCCGAGAAGTCGCAGCGCAAAAAGCACGGCGGCGCGATCGATCCTGCGATCGCCGCCGAGCTCATGCGTTCTCAGGAGGAACTCAAGGCACTGCGCGAGGCGATGCGCGCCTCGGAAGAGGAACGGCAGACGGCCATCGAGGAGCTGCAATCGACGAACGAGGAGTTGCAGTCAGCGAACGAGGAACTCACGACTTCAAAGGAAGAGGCCCAGTCGATGAACGAGGAATTGCAGACGATCAACGTCGAACTGCAATCCAAGCTCGACGACCTTGCACTCGCTCAGAGCGACATGCAGAACCTGCTCAACAGCACCGACATCGCCACGCTCTTCCTGGACAAGGATCTTAACGTACGCCGCTTCACCGAGCAGATCAAACGGATCATCAATCTGCGGGATACCGATATCGGGCGCCCACTCAGTGATCTCACCACGACCTTAAATTATCCCGATCTCGACGCCGACGCGAAGGATACCTTGCGCACCCTCGCATTCAGCGAAAAGGAGATCTCGACGAGCGATGAGCATTGGTTCAAGGTGCGCATCATGCCGTACCGCACAGTAGCCAACGTCATTCAGGGCGCAGTAATCACGTTCGTCGACATCACCGCAGCGAAGCAACTGGAGTCGCGGCTCCGCAAGGCATAGCGGAGTAGACTGGATGACCATGGAAACGTGCCTGCATCACACGATCAACGAGGTGGCATGATGACGACAACTGATCACAACCCAAACACCAGGGCCGCTCTTCGTTCCCGCGCAGTCGCGCACCTGAAGGGACCCGGCGAGAAGACGGACGCATCGACCGCCCTTGGCGTGCTCTACGAGCTCGCCTCCTCGCCGTCGACCGCCCCCGACGCACTCGCCTTGCTCCATGAACTGCAGGTCCATCAAGTGGAAGTGGACCTCCAATACGAGGAGCTGCACCGCTCGCGCGTTGAGCTCGAGACCTCGCTCAATCGACAGGTTCAACTCTACGACTGCGCCCCGGTTGGCCATTTCACGGTGGACGGCAACGCGGTGCTGCGCGAACTGAATCAGACCGGGGCGACCCTGCTTGGATTCGAACGCGATTTCCTGCGTGGCCGTTCGCTGGATAGTTTCCTGACTCTAGAGGGCATGTCGACACTGCGCGCGATGCTCGGGCGCGTCACCGCGGGTGCCCCCACTGTATTCGCCGACCTGCACCTGCGGGCGGCGCAGGACGGGGAGACTCGCTGCATGCACGCCTCGGCCTGCCTGGATCCGGCAGGCGGAGGATACCTGATCGGATTGATCGGGGTCAGTGGGACGAAGGCGACACCGGTTGCCTGATGGCTGATCTCCATGAGTTCGGCCCGGATTCCGTCCGACGACGTTGTGCCTCCGCGCTCGTCAGTCCGCTCGACGGCGTGGGCTCAGCTGCCGCCTCGAGCGCTTCGGGTGCACTAGTCACGCGTAGCACCAAGAATAGTTCGCCGCGGTGTCGCCGATAGGCCGATTTCGCAAAATTTGATGGTTCAATGCTTTAATACCGCTCACGGGTCAGTACGCCAGCGCACCGACGGCAGCTGCCCCGGCGAGTAGGTTCGCACTATCCACTGTGACTTTAAAGACCAACGCCTATGAATCCGATAACCTCCTTCTTGGTATTTGCCTTCGTCGTCGCCGCCGCAAGCACGGGCTACTTCGTCAATTTTTATCTCGGGGCCGCATTCTTCGTAGTCGCGATGGTGGTCGGGACGTCGCTGAAGATGGCCAATGTGTGGGAGAAATTCGTGATCTTACGGATGGGAAAGCTGCAAAGCGTCAAGGGAGCCGGCCTCTTTGCCATCATTCCGGTGCTCGATGCAGTTGTCGCGGTCATCGATGGACGCATCCAAACGACGGGTTTCAATGCCGAGCAGGCGCTTACCAAGGACACGGTCCCGGTGAACGTCGATGCCATCATCTTCTGGCACGTGCACGACGCGGAGAAGGCCGCCTTGGCGATTACAAACTACCGCGAAGCGATTGATCGGGTGGCACAGACCTCGTTGCGCGAAATGATCGGCTCCTCGATGTTGGCGTCACTGTTGTCGGATCGCAAGGATGCGGATGAGCAACTAAAGATTGAAATTGGGCAGAAAACGGCTCCCTGGGGTATATCGGTGAGTTCGGTGGAAATCCGCGACGTCGCGATCCCGGTAGCCCTGCAAGATGCGATGTCGCGTCAAGCACAGGCTGAGCGTGAGAAGCAGGCGCGGGTGATTCTGGGATCCGCCGAGGCGGCGATCGCCGGCAGGTTTGTGGAGGCGGCCAATATTTATGCCGGACACCCCGAAGCGCTGCAACTACGAGCAATGAACATCATCTATGAGACCACAAAAGAGCGAGGAGCGACGATCTTGATGCCCAGCTCAATGGTCGACAGTATGAATCCTTACGGGAACACGCTGGCCCTCGCGCTCGCGGGCAACGAGGTGCTCCAGCCAAATGGTTCGCCCAGGGTGGTGGCAGAGCCGCCCCGGCCTGCGGCCGCGGCCTGAGCCGCAACTCCGTTCCGCGGCTAATTGCTCCCCTCACGGAAACGCTTGAAGCGATCGACTGCCTCCAGACGATCGGCACCCTGAAACGGCAGCATCCACCCTGGATACTCTGGGGGAAGAGCGCTGACCTCATCCAGCCGCCTGAGCTCATCTTCGGTGAGCGCGAGTTTGACCGCCGCGAGATTGTCCTGCAGCTGGTCGTTGCGTTTCGCGCCGATGATGACGGAGGTCACAACGGGCTTCGATAGAAGCCATGCGAGCGAGACACGTGCAGGGCTACACTCGTGTGCTTTTGCGATCGGTGCCATCACATCTAAGATCTTCCAGGTCCGCTCCTTGTCCACGATCGGGAAATCGAACTCGCTACGACGCGAATCCGCGGGCTTCTGGCTCGTTCGGCTGTACTTGCCTGATAGCAGGCCGCCGGCTAGCGGACTCCATACCAGCAGGCCAATCTTTTCGGATTCCAGTAGAGGAACGATTTCCCGTTCCAGATCACGGCCGGCAATCGAGTAGTAAGCCTGAAGCGTGTCAAATCGTGCCAGGTTCTTGCACTCGCTGATGCCGAGGGCTTTGGCGATCTTCCAAGCGTGCCAGTTCGAGCAGCCTATGTAGCGGACCTTTCCCTGCCGCACCAGGGTATCCAGCGCGCGAAGCGTCTCCTCGACGGGGGTCACTACGTCGGTGCCGTGTATTTGATAGAGATCGATATGGTCAGTCTGCAGGCGGCGCAGACTCGCCTCAACGCCGTCCATGATGTGGCCGCGAGATGCCCCGACATCATTGCGCCCGGGACCGACCCGACCGTAGACCTTGGTCGCAATCACGACATGCTGCCGCGGAATGTTGAGATTCTTCAGCGATTGTCCAAGGATCTTTTCGCTCTCTCCTTGCGTATAATTGTCCGCGGTATCAAAGAAGTTGATCCCGCTCTCAATCGATGTCTTGACCAGATCATCGGCAGCCGCCTGCCCGACGGCCCCGATAACTTTGAACATGCCTCTGCCGTCCCCGAAGGTCATGGTTCCGAAGCACAGCTTCGAGACCAGTAGACCCGTATTGCCGAGGGTTGCGTATTTCATGGCGTTCTTACTCCTGCGCTGTGCGGCGTGCGCCGCTCTTGATCAAGGCTGTTCGACTGCACTATAGACGATTTTTCCCGCAACCATCGTCGTCAAGACACGAGTCCGGCTGATCGTCTCGCGAGGAACGGCGAAGGGGTCCTGAGAAAGCACCGCGAGATCGGCCTCCTTGCCCACCTCGAGCGTGCCCACTTTATCGTCCATGAACGCCACGTACGCAGATCCCCACGTATACGCCTTGATAGCTTGCTCGACTGAAATGCGCTCCGCCGGAACATAGACCGCTCCGGTTGGAACGGCGCCGCCGTTTGCCGCCCCATCCAGTGGGTTTCCGGCGATGTCTGCGGTGTCTGGAGAGCGCCACACGTCGCGGGTGGTCGCTTCCTGTATTGCAACGAAAGGGTCGGGGGGCCAGGTGCAGGGCCAGTCGCTCGAGAAAGCGACCAAAGCGCCACTCTCCTCGAGGCTCCTCCAGCGATCTGCGGTCAGCGGATTGACCAGATCATAGTTGAGCCCTTGTTGCGCACAGCAAAATGTCGGCTGCATCACGACCGAAACTGAAAGCTTGGCAAAACGGGCTATATCAGCCTCGTCCGTGAGGTCCGCATGCTCGATACGAAGCCGTCGATCGCGCGGACCGTGCGCCTGTTCGACCCGCTCGTACGTATCGAGGATCATGTGCACCGAATCATCGCGAGCCGCGTGCGTCATGATTTGAAATCCCCGCCGATCGAGTTCCATCACCAAAGCCTGATAGTCTTGGGGTGTGTAGACGAGCGGCGGAATCAAGCCCGTGGAACCATCGGCGAAGAACTTGACGAGATTGGCCGACACCCAATCATCGTGATACAGCCTGCGGGCCTGTTCCAGCTCGTCGATGAACTGCGGCGTCAGTCGGTGCGGCACCGCCACCGCACCGAAGGACGTCCGGGTTCGAACGGTCAGCAGGCCGCGGTCGCGCAGCGCGGCGAAGAGGCGGATCTCATTGAGATTGCCGGTCGCGTTGACCACTGTGGTGATGCCAAACGAGTTCAAGTAATGCGTCGCGGTCTCGAGCATCGCCAATTTGTCTTCGAGAGGCACCTGCGCGGCGACCGCCCGCTCGATCACTTCCATCCCGGCTTCGAGGAAGACGCCGCTCGGCCGACCGCTCGCGTCACGGATGATTCCTCGCTCCTCCACCGGGTCGGCCACCGGAAAGTCGGTGACATTCGCCATGCGGAGCGCGGCCGAATTGACCCAGAGTGCGTGCTCGGAACTGTTATGGATCACAAGCGGCCTATCAGGCACGGCGCGGTCCAGGAGCTCCTTACTGGGTGTGGTCGGCGGAGTCGCGCTGAAGTCCGCGCGAGCGAACAGCACGGGGTCCATGGCGTGCTCTCGAGCGAAGGCCTGTAGTCGAGCGATCAGGATCTGCGGCTTATCGTTGGTGATGCTCCGTTCAGGCGTTGACAGATTGAGGCCGTGCAAAGCGTAAGCACCAAAAAGCGTATGCACATGCGAGTCGACGATTCCCGGTATGACCGTGCGTCCATGCAGATCCATCACGCGTTTGGCGCTGCGCCGGGTTCGGGCAACCTCGTACTCCGTGCCAACGGCATCGATACGGCTTCCGGTAACGGAAAGAGCCTCGGCCCAAGGCATCCTGGGATTGCCCGTGTAGAAGTGGCCGTGAAGTAGGAGTACATCGCTCGCTTGCACGGAGCTCCAACCAACGAGTACGAGCGCCAAGATCCAGGGCCAGAGACATCGATGGGTCGTTTGCATTCCCATCACCCTTCCACGTTCCAACGACTCGGCACGAGCGTCATGTCGGTCTCAGACAAAGTTGCCTCGAGCAACGGCCAATATGCGGCTAGAAACTCGTCGACCGCCGCGACGAAAGCATTGCAGTCCGCTTCGGTCGTCGGCAAAGAGAGAGCAATATAGCCACGACGCCCGAGGTGAAAGCCGTGGTTGAGCATCTCCAAGTGAAACAAAGTCTCCACCTTCACTTGCGCGACCCGCGCCGCCGCATCATGTGCAACGTCGGCTCCCGCGCGAATCCTGCGCGAGCTGAAATGAAGCCCAATCAGCGAACCAATTCCGGTTGCCTGGAACGGCATGCCTCGAGCGACTGCGGCTTCATTGAGTCGCCCGCGCAGCCGGTCGCCCAGTGCATTGGTTCGCGTGATCTTCTCCGGCGTCAACACCTCGGTCAACCCCGCTACGCCACCAGCCATGGAGAGCACGTTGTTGTTGAAGGTTCCGGCATGACTGAACGATTCTGACCGCCCCGGATCGAACCGCTCCATGATTTCGTGCTTGCCGCCGAAGGCTCCGAAACTGGCACCTCCCCCTAGATACTTACCCAAGGTCGTCATGTCGGGCTGTATGTCGAGCAGCCCTTGCATGCCGGCCGGAGATAGCCGTGAGGTCATGACCTCGTCGAATATCAAGACAATATCGTTCGCCGTGCATTCCTCGCGAAGCATATTGAGGAATTCCCGGCTCCCTGGAATGCACCCTCCCCCCAGCATTGGTTCGACGATGACTCCGGCGATCGTGGCAGCGTGGGTTCGCAACAGGGTGCGAGTCCCTTCTACATCGTTGTATTCACCGATCAACCAATTGAATGGTGCGTTGAGTTGCGAGCTACCGCCGCGAAAATAGAAGACTCCACCGTGGTAACTGCCATCGAATACCACCATCCGGGATCGCTCAGGCCGCATCGCACGCACAACTGAAAGCGCCATCAAATTGGCCTCGGTCCCGGAATTGGTGAACCGCACGAGGTCGATGGACAGGAAACGAGCTCGGATCGCCTCGGCGAGCCGAGCCTCATATACATTTGGGCCGCCCAATACCAGCCCATCCTCAATGGCGCGTATCAGCGCCGCCCGAATGATTGGGTTCGAGTGCCCATAGAGGCCGGCCGAGTATTCGCCCAGAAGATCGAGATACTGCAGCCCGTCGATATCGGTGAGCCGATTTCCCTCACCGCTCGCCCACGTCAGCGGGAAAGGACTGTAGTACAGCACGCTGCGCGTATTGCCTCCCGGCATATGCTTCACTGCGAGTACCTGCTGGCGCGCACTGTTCGGATGACGCGTCCGATACATCGATTCCACGATCGCCAGCGCGCCAGCAAGATCTCTCCGTGAATTTTCAAAAGGTTGCATATGGCTGCTCTGATCGGCCCTCGCAGGAGAATACCCAGATCTGCGGCGTCTGGGGCAGGAAGAAGAGCACCGCCAGCTGGTTCCGCAATGTCGGAGGGGAGGCCGGTGCCCCCCCATTCCAGGTTCACGGCGACCGATTCCCCTCCCGATAAAGAAAAACTAAACCGAGCTCAACAACTTGTGTTTGTTCCAACTGGGCGTCTGGAACAAAGTGTCACCGTGTCACCAGGTCCAGTCATTCGGAACGAAAGGAACGCCATGATGAACGTATCAGCCATCGGACCATTGCCACATGTCGATGCGAAGTTGAGCTACATCGAGCCGATGAGCGACAAGCCGCGATCTTTAGCATATGAGCCGCCGCCGGGCGTCCCGCTCACCACGGCTGTCTACCGGGAACACACGGTCACCATCCGCGATATTCGCCCGATTGCGTCGGCTCTCTCACTGGAACGCGAAGGATTTCAACTCGTCACTGCCGCAAGCAGCGTCAGTGATTTCTCCGATCAAGAGACGGTTCAGACCCGCTACTACGCCGAAACCGTGTCATTCCTCGAGGAATTAACCGGCGCATCTCGCGTGGTTGTTTTCGACCATACGATTCGTCGCCGCATTCCGAGCGCGACCGATAGAACCACGGGGATTCCGCGTCAGCCCGTTCCCCGTGTCCACAATGATTACACCGCGAAATCCGCGCCGCAGCGAGTCCGAGATCTACTGGGCGATGAGGCGAGCGCGCTGCTGCGCACGCGCTTTGCCGTGATCAACGTTTGGCGGCCCATTCGCGGACCGATACGAGATGCGCCGCTGGCTCTCGCCGATGCTCAAAGCGTTGCCAGCGAGGATCTCGTGGCGACGGATCTCGTCTATCCGGATCGGACCGGTGAGATCTATTACGTGAAATTCAATCCATCGCATCGCTGGTGCTATGCCTCCGCCATGCGCGAGGACGAAGTGATGCTCATCAAGTGCTTCGATTCGGCAGACGACGGGCGCGCCCGCTTCGTACCGCATGCCGCGTTCTCAGATCCGACCACTCCCGCCGGCGCGTTGCCCCGCGAAAGTATCGAGTTGCGAACGCTGGTGTTCTACGAGGCCTGAGGGCGACCCTCGCCGGTCGCCCCTGTGGCCGGGCGCGCTAAGGCCCCTGGTCGTCGCGTATGCTGGCTATTTCGGCCTCGCGCAGGTCTAGCCCCCGCTCTATCCGCCGCCGTGCCTCGTCCTTGAGCTCGCCGCGGACATAGAGCTCGTTGATGAACTCCCGCTCCTGCTCGATTATTTGACGCTCGATGCCGTCGAGAAGATCCACACGCTCCTTGTCTGCATCGTCGTCATGGCTGCGCAGTTCTATCTGACTCAGGTGGTCGATGCGATGGGCGCGGAGACGCGTATAGATGTCTTCGGGTATCTCGTGCTCAGCGGCCAGCCGATCGAGGCGCTCGATGACGGCCTCGATTGCCCCGCGACGAGCCTTGAGCTCCGCGGCTTTACTCTCCATACGCTCGCGGCGGCCGGCATTGGCGAGCCCGACTTTTTGGATCACCCACGGCAATGTCAGGCCTTGACCCACCAGGGTCACCAACACGATGACGAATGTCAGAAGAAGAACCAGGTCGCGATGCGGGAACGGGGTGCCGTCATCGGTCGTGAGCGGGATCGCGAGCGCAGCCGCGAGCGAAACGATTCCACGAACGCCGGTGAACGCGAGCACGAACGGCCATTGCCAGGGCGGCGCCGGATCCCGGCGCGCGATGGAGGGTATGAGCCAGCGCGGCAGATAAGTTGCCGGATACATCCATATGAATCGAGTTGCGATGACGACGGCGCTGACGACGACGGCAGAGACAACCAGTTCCGCGGCGGGATGATCTCTAACGCCCGCGAACAGGGTACGCGCCTGAAGACCGGTGAGCAGAAACACCATGCCATCGATCACATAGATGAGGAAATCCCAGAAGAAGATACCTTGCAGGCGGGTCGCGGCGCTGATCAGCCGGAGCCCGTTCCAGCTGATGTAGAGTCCCGTGGTGACGGTGGCCAGCACACCGGATCCGCCGAGGTACTGCGGCGGCCAGTAGGCCATGAACGGCGTCAGAACGGAGAGAAGGATCTCGATGCGCGGGTCGCGGACCCAGCGGCGCAACCGCAGCATCAACCAGCCGGTGGCAATGCCCCAGAGAACCTCGCCGATCACGATGGCGACGAACGCCCCCGCCGCGTGGCCGACCGAGAATACGCCGCCAACCGCTGCGGCCACGGCGAACCGATAAAGGATGAGCGCGGTCGCATCATTCGCGAGTCCCTCTCCTTCGAGAATCACGATGATTCGCCGTGGCAGACACATTCGCCGAGCGATGGAGAGAGGTGCCACGGCGTCCGGCGGCGAGACGATGGCTCCGAGCACGAAGCCCACCGGCCAGGAGAGGCCCAGCAGCCAATGGCTTGCCGCAGCGACCGCGACCGTCGTGAACGCCACGCAACCCACGGCAAGCAAAGCGATCGGGCGAAGACTGAAGCGAAACTCACGCCAATTCATCGCCACGGCCGATGAATAAATGACAGGTGGCAAAACCAAGAGCAGTACGAGGTCCGGCGCGATTTTTACCGCCGGCAACCCCGGAAGCAGCGCCGAAGCGACTCCGGCGATAACCAGCAGAATGGCCGACGGCATCTTGAGTCGCGCGGCGACGATGGCGACTGCGGCAATCGCGATCAGCAGCAATATGAGAATCTGGATGGTTCCGGTCATGCTCAAATCGCCTCTTGAATCAATCCCCACGACAGCGCCATGCGCGCGAGCTCGAAGTCGCTGCACACGCCGAGCTTGGATTTGATCTGGTAGTGCAGGTTGTTGACGGTTTTCGGACTGAGATGCAACCGCTGGGCGATTTCCTGTACCGTCGCCGGCGACACCAGCAAGCACACAACGTCGAATTCGCGCGGAGTCAACGTCTCCAACGCTCGGCCATGATGCGGCAGCCTTGCCAAGGCGAGCGCCTGTGCGATGTCCGGGCTCAGTGCTCGGCGGCGCGCTAGTACCTCGGGAATCGCGCGCAACAGCACGTCGGGCGGGCTGCTTTTGGTCACATAGCCCAGGGCGCCGGCGTCCAGCGCCACGCGGGCAAAATCGGGCGATACGTGCATGCTGAAGACCAGCACGCGAGCGTCCGGATGCGCGCGTACGATGCGCTGGATGGTATCCACACCGCTCGTGTGCGGCATCGTCAAGTCGGTGATGAGCAAATCGGGTCTGTGCTGCCGGTAGAGCGCATAGGCTTCTTTAGCCGTCGTCGCCTCTGCGATCACCGCGTATTCCTGCTGCTTCTCGAGCAGATGACGGTAGCCAGCACGCACGATTGCATGGTCGTCCGCCAGCAAAATCCGCAACGGCGGCGCGCGGCTCATGCCCTCACCGTGGGCAGAACCGCCTGCACCATGAACTCCCTTGCCGAAGCGACCACGGCGAACTTGCCGTGTAGACCGCGCACACGCTCTTCCAACAATAAGAGCCCCATCCCGGTGGTCGCGGCGGCGGCGGCGGTGCGTCCCGCGTCCACGCACTCGTTCGATATCTGCACGCGCAGTTGTTGCACGTCCTCGTGGACGGATATGTTGATCTGCGGGCTCGTCGGCGCATGGCGGGCAACGTTGCTCAGACACTCCTGCACGATCCGATACGCGCACAGCGCACGCTCATCATTGGGAATGTCGCCGGCGAGGCTTTGGAAGTCCACGGCGATGCATACCCCATCCGGTAGGCGGCGTTGCCAGGCGGCGACCAGGTCGGCCAAGGCGGACCTGAGCCCCTGCCGCTCCGTCGGCGAGGAGCTCATCCGCTGCAGAAGGTTGCGCAGGGACGTCAGCATGCTCTCGATTCCGTCCTCCAGCTGCTCGACGTCGGTCTCGGTCACACGCTCGCCGTTCACGACGCTGGTGCGCAGGCTCATGCCGACGGCGCTGAGGCCGGCCACACATTGACCGAACTCCTCGTGCAGTTCGTGCACGATCTCGCGTCGCTCCGCTTCCTGCAATTGAATCAGCCGCGCCGTCAGATTTTCGCGCGCATGGGTCGACTGGGCGAGACGCGCGGCCAGTCGGTTGATCCCGTCGGCTATCAAGCCGAACTCGCGCGGCTGAAAATAGGGCATGGACACGTAATCGCGGCCGCTACCGAGCTGCTCGAGCGCCACGACGATCTTGGCGGCGGGCCGCAGGGCACGGCCGAATACCCAGAAGATGAGTGCGGACAGCACGAGCAACGTGACGGCGGTCAGCTCCAGGAGCTCCTTGATGCTGTGCCACTCGTGCCCCAGCAACCGATCCTCGTCGAGCTCCACCCCTAAGACGCCCGCCGTTCTGCTCCACAACGAGATCTCTCGTTGCAACTCAATGTGTCGCGGTGCGAGGGCGGCGAGGCCCCTCATCAGCCAGCGCGGGTAGTCCTCACTCTGTTGCCCCGGGCCACAACCGTACTTCGAAGTCGAGCCATCGGCCGCCCGATAATGCAGGCATAGCGGATCCGCGAAGTAACTCGCGGCCGAGCTCAATGCCGGATAGCCGGCGTCGCTCCCGGTAGACAGCAGTCGCTGCATCACATCGAGCGAGACCATCGCCTGCAGTTTGTCCGCCACGACGGTCATGTTCTGCGCAGTGCGACGCCCGGCCTGGGTGACGACGTACATCGACCCACCCAGCACACAAGACCCAGCAGCGTCACCCGTATCAGCAGGTATTGGCGCAGATTCATGACGGCCATTTTAGAGGGTCTTCGTGCCCGTGCCGCAGGTTGGCCCCATCACGGGCAAATTGCCCTTGTGGCCCGGCGACCCCGCTTGGTAGCGTCTTCCCGCATGCCCCGTACGCCGCATCGTGAGAGGTTTATGCCCATGAGTCCTGCAAATAAGCTGATGGTACTGGCTGCCCTTCTCCTGTCCCAGACGGCACCGTGCCAGATGCGCGATGCCTCCGTCACGATTGCCGAAGTCGCTGCGCAGTTGGCGGGGAGATACGAAAACGCGGCGCAGGTGGCGCAAGGCAAGGCCGCGGGAGAAACCCCGCCCCCGCAGCGCATGGTCATAACGATCGAGCCGACAGCACGAAAGGACTGGCAGCTCTGGCGCGTGCACATGGATGTCGAGCCTGCCGTTGCGGAGACCGCCGGCTCGGACACCTCGCTCGAGGCAGTCTGGGCGATGAATGTGATACGGCCCGCGGGTAAGCCGCTCCAGTTCATTCCTTACACCCTCAAGCCATCCTTGGACGAAGCGTCCGTGAAGGCTGCCGCCTTCGATCGATCGGATTGGCTGTCGCTGGAGGCCTGTACGCTGGAGGTCGATCTCGGCAAATCGCGTATCACCGCCGCGGCACCGCCCGACGAGATGTGTGTGGCCGCAACCATGGGGCTCGGCGGAAAGCGGGCTTTTTTGCCGAGCTGGATCGAACACGAAGGCGATCGGCTGCGCGTGCAGCTGATTTACTTCGGTAGGCCGTGGCGCGTCGACGCGCATCGCGTCCCGACGGCAAACGCCGGTAATTGACATACCGCCGTCCGCATCGCCGCCCGCCCGCTCAGATCGAAGTGAGCAGCTCCAGCGCCTCCGCCTGTGCACTCGGCGTGGCGGCGCAGGTCAGCTTGTCCTCATCGCCCGTAATCTCGCTGAACCGCTGGATCTTCTTGCCCATCGCGAGCGTCGTGCGTCCGCAGGGACACGGCCTGTAGTCGACGGTGATGCGGTCGCCCGAGACGATGCCGCCCCAGTGCCCGTCCTGGGTCAAGTCAAAGAAAGAAGCTCGACCCGTCTGCACTCCCTCACGCGGCAGCGGCCGGCCGCTGTCCGGATCCAGCAGTAGCACGGTCACCCAGGGTGGAATATGCAGCCGCTCATGGTCGCAGGTCACGAGGTAAAAATTCTGCTCCGACATGCCATAGGCACCGCGCAGCTCGACGCCGAAGAAGGCGCGGATCACCTCATCGGCGTCGTCCGGCAAGACGACACCTTTGCCGCCCCCGCCGGCCATCGCCACCGAATGCGGTGCAAACTCGGCGCGCACACCCTCCTTCAAACCCGAGCGGGCGATTTCGTAGAACAGATTGGTGAGGCCAAGCGCGAAGACGCGCTTCCCGCGCAGCTCCGGCACCTGCTCACGGATGAAAGCGGCCTGTCGCGCGGGGGTCTCTGCGACGATTCGCTCCCACTCCGCACGGCGGGAGAGGAGTGTTTCGGGCACGTCGATGCGGCTCGTATCGCCCTTTGCCTGCGCGGCGCGCAGCCGCGCGGCCAGCCAGATCAGATCGGCGCTCGCCTTGTACGGCAGGGCCGTGTGCAGCCGCGCGGGATCTCCTTTGCAGAAAATGTCGAGGAAATAGACCGGCAATCGAGCCGTGGTGCTGTAGCCGTCGCGATAGAAGGGCGTGAGCACATGAATGGGCTCGTCAAAATCGGCCGGCGATCCCTTCTCTCCGAAACGCTGCGTCAGCTGAACGCGAAGGCCGGTCACCGAGGTGCGGTAGTCGCGCTTGGTCTTGGGAATGAAGGACATGGTACCGCTGGTTCCCGAGGAGGTCGCCACGTCCAGCGGCGTCTGCTCGCGGAGCCTGTCGATCCATTCGTCGATCGATCGACAGTCCGCAACCGCGAGGCCGGAGAGGTCGTAAGGTGTCAGCCGATCGAGCCACTTCGTGAGCTGGTCGAATCGCGACTTGGACAACAAGGAGACGGGATAGCTCTTGTACATGTCGTGCGTGAAGAAAAGAGGCGCAGCCTCCTCGAGCCGTGTGATTCGGCTGATGCTCTGCGCCTCCGCGAGCTTGGCGAGCACCGCGATCTCGGCGCGCCGCTGCTCGAGCCTCAGATTGATGCCGGCAAGTTGCAGGGCCTCGGCCTCCTCCCGCGGCACCGAATGCATGCGCGTGTTGGAGAATCCAAGCGCGCCGTAGGGATCGTCCATCCATGCAAGCGCCTGACGCTCGAGCACGCTGTCGGTAGCCGTCACTGCCATTACTGCCCCTCCCGCATTTCCGAAAGCTTCTCGCTCATCGCCCAGAGCGTTTTGGCTCGCTCCGGATCGACGGAATAAGGACGCACGCCGCCGCCTTTTGCGGCGACTTTCGCCACGGCGCAGTCCTCGCAATAGCGGCCGCCCACGAGATCGGCGGGCGCAGTCACGGCTGCCCACAGCGTGGTGGCGGCACCCTGAGGAACGGACTTATACCCCCGCTGCGCCGACGACGTATCGGTCTCCGCCATGACCCTGGTGATCATTCGTTGGATTAGTTCCGGGGTCATGTAGCGGGCAAGCTCGGTGAGAATGCCGCCGGGGTGCACCGCCACAGCGCGAACGCCGCGTGCCTTGTGCCGCCGATCGAATTCCACGACGAACAGATTCACGGCCGTCTTGGCGCCGCCGTAAGCGGTGATGGGATCGTAAGGCCGATGTTCGAAATTCGGATCGCTCAAGTCCAGATCGCCGAACTGGTGCCCGACCGAGGACACGCAGACGACCCGTCCGCCGGACGGGATGAGATCGGCCAGCCGGTTCACCAGCAGGAAATGGCCGAGATGATTGGTGCCGAACTGCGTCTCGAATCCGTCAGCGGTGCGGCCCAAGGGAGTGGCCATCACGCCGGCATTGGCGATGACGAGATCGAGGGGCTTGCCGGCCGCCCGCAGGGCGTCCGCCGCGGTCCTGGCACTGTCGAGACTCGCGAGGTCCAGTTGAATGAGCGAGAACCGGTCGCCGTAGGCATCGCGTATGGAGGCGGTCGCGGCGCGCGCCTTAACCAAATCGCGCGCGGTGCCGATCACCTCCGCGCCATGCGCGGCGAGGGCACGGGCCGTCTCCACACCCAGCCCGGCCGACACGCCTGTGACCAGGGCGCGCTTCCCGCACAGATCGATCCCCTCGAGCACCTCGTCGCTGGTCGAATGCCATCCGAAATTCATGTCAGCTTCAACCCCCTGGCCGCGTCCTCCATCACCTTCATTCCGGATTCCGGGGTCAGATCGACGAGGCCGACGATCAGTCGCTGAACGCCGATCTCCTCGTATGCCGCGATCAATTCGCCGGCATTCTTCGGGTCGGCCTTCAACCCTTTGAACGAGGCGAACGCTTCGCCGACTCCGAGGTTCACTGCCGGGACGAGAAGCGTGATGTCGAGCTTCTCGAAATCACGCCCCTCCGCTTCGCACAGCTCCTGCAAGGTATCGAGCTCCTGTTTCATTTGCGCAGGGCTCAGGTAGACAGGCAGCCATCCATCACCCAGGTCCGCAACCCGCTTCAGAGTCGGTAAATTGTTTGTGTTCGGATTACCTGCGCCGATGAGAATCGGCGGATGGGGTTGCTGCAGAGGCTTTGGATAGGAATACACGGGCGGAAACGATACATACTCGCCGTTGAAACTCGGTGTCTCTTGGGTCCAGATCGTCTTGAGTGCCCGCACGTGTTCCATGGTTTTCGCCCAGCGCGAGCCGAACGGCACGCCCATGATTTCCGCTTCCTCTTCTATCCAGCCCGAACCGACCCCGAGCAGCAGACGGCCGCCCGAGATCCGATCCAGGCACGCGACTTCCTTGGCCAGGATCAGCGGGTTTCGTTGTGGAACCAGGCAGATGTCCAAGCCGAGCTTCAAGTGGGTCGTGCTCACGGCGGCCGCCGTCAACCAGATAAAGGGATCGGGCATATGCCGGTAACTGGGAGGCAGGAGCACGCCGTAACGCACGGGGTTTTTGATATGGACGGGTATGATGATGTGCTCACCCATCCATAGCGATTCGAACCCCAGCGCCTCCGCCGCTCTTGCGACGTCGACCACGGGCGCGCCGAACCACGTAATATTGGTGGCAATTCCAATTTTCATGGCGGTCTCGCTGCTTTGCTCAAGAACTCCCCCGATCCGAGCTGCGCCTCCGCTGCGTGCACGGGTATTATTTCAGATACCGACTCATTTCAGACATCTGCTTCATCTCGAGACAAGTCTCGGTTCCTCAGGATGACTCATCTCTCGAACCGAGGTAGGGCCACGCCTTGACGCGCATTGATTGGATCCGTGGCGACTCCTTGGGCCTGGATATTCCGGCCCACAGCGAATCCTTGAGGTCGGGGGCCGAGGCATTCCTGACCAAGGCTTTTCGCGCCGCCGGCTCTCTTGCAGAAGGTAACCGCGTCACTCGCATTACGCAGCTCAAGGAGATCATGGGCGGCAGCACAGGCCGCAAGCTCTTGCTCTCCGTGGAATACGCGAATCCTTCACCGGACCTGCATACGGATCTATTCGTGAAGTTTTCGCGTGATTTCTCCGATGAGCAGCGCGATCAGGCGAGAAGCCAAATGGAATTGGAGGTCCTGTTCGCCTTGCTGTCCCGCAGCCCCGCATTTCCCATCGCCGTACCCATCTGCTACTTCTCCGATTACCATCACGCATCCGGGACCGGCATTCTCATCACCCAGCGCATTTTCTATGGCGCTGACGGCATCGAGCCTCATTACCCGAAATGTCTCGACTATGAAATGCCCGATCAACTCGGGCACTACCAAGCCCTCTTCCGGGCATTGGCTCGTTTGGCCGGGACGCACAAGGCGGGACTGTTGCCCGACATCGTGGAGAACTACTTTCCCTTTGACCCCGCTAAGTTGGTGGTGAGCAACCGTGCCCCGGCTACGCCGGAGCAGATCGGCAAGAAAGTCGCCGGCTACGCAGAATTTTCCTCGAATTTTCCGCAATTGCTGCCCGAGAATCTCCGCTCAGGGAAATTTCTCGCGCGGCTCGCGGAACAAGCACCGCGTTTTCAAGCCTTGGGACAGATTGGCCACAAGATCTTGCAGAGCGATCTCGACATGATCGCTCTCTGTCACTGGAACGCCCACGTGGACAACGCGTGGTTTTGGCGTAATGACCATAACGAAGTCGAGTGCGGGCTGATGGACTGGGGGAATGTGTGCCAGATGAATCTGGCCATGGCGATCTGGGGGTGCCTGAGCGGAGCCGAGCCCGACATCTGGAACGAGCATCTGGATGATTTGCTGCGTCTGTTCGCCAACGAATTCGAGAAAAGCGGCGGTGCAGCGCTCGATCTTGGGGTATTGAAGCTGCATCTGACCATCTACGTGGCCATGATGGGCCTCAACTGGATGCTGGATGCGCCCCGTACGCTGCTGAAAATTCCCGATCTGACGGATGCGGGCAGTCGCCTGGATTCACGGATTGCAACCAACGAGCGAGCCCGTGCGCAGCTTTTGATCATGACGGCGTTCCTGAATCTGTGGGAAAAGGAAGATATGGCTCAGGTAATCAACTATCTCCAGAGGCATGTATGAAGACCCAGGGATCAGTGCTCTGCGCACTGGAAAATGGCTTGTGTCGCCTCACGCTCAACAGGCCGGAGAAGCTCAATGCCCTCAGCTTGTCGACATTCGAGGAAATAGCGACCCATTTGGATCGGCTCGAACGAGAGGACGTGGGCTGCTTGTTGCTGAGCGGGGCCGGGCGCAGCTTCTGCGCGGGACATGATCTCGAGGGCCTCGCCTCGGGAACGGAAGCCGGTAAGGCGGAACGCATAGAGAATGGCGTCGTCGAGCGCCTCGCTACGCTGCCGTACCCCGTCGTTGCGAGTGTCCGCGGCCATTGCTACACGGGCGGCCTCGAGCTGGTGCTGGCCGCGGACATCATTGTCGCGGCGGAAAACGCCAAGTTCGCCGATACGCATTCAAAGTTCGATCTGGTGCCGATCTGGGGATTGACTCAACGCCTGCCTCGCCGGGTGGGCATGGCAAGAGCCAAGCAGATGATGTTCACCGCGCGAGCTTACTCGGGAGTGGAGGCGGCGCAGATGGGCCTTGCCAATTTTGCGGTGCCCGACGCCGAGCTCGATCGCCAGGTCGAACGCCTGTGCGCCGATATCCTCGCGACCAGTCGCCGCTCGAACCGCGCCATCAAAAAGCTCTTGAAAGAGACCGATGGTATGAGTCTCGCCGCCGGCAACGCCTGGGAGCTGCACCACACCGAAGGACACGGGCCGGGCTATGCCGAGCTCATTCGCTCATTCAATGCTGGAAAAAAATGAGCATCTTTAGTCGCGTTCTCGAACCCTGACATTACCGAACATCATACCCTCGGCGGGCGACTTGAGGACGTCCATGGGGAACACCCGCGGTACGGCGCTCACCGCATCGAGCCGGGCCAAGTGCTCGGCGCCGAGCTCGAGGTCGAGAGCGCCGAGATTGTCCTCGAGCTGCTGCACGGTGCGCACCCCGAGCACGGGCGAGGTCACTGCCGGGTTGACGAGCGTCCAGGCGATCGCGACCTGAGCCGACGTTTTACCGAGGTCCCGCGCGATCTCGCCGACCACCTCGGCGATCTTCAGATTGTGCTCCGAGATGCGCCCGGTGATCGCGTTGATCGCCTTGCGCGAGCCTAAGTTGTTCATGTCGGGCGGAACGAGATCCGCCTTTGAATATTTGCCCGAGAGCACACCACCGCCGAGCGGCGACCAGGGGCAGACACCCATTCCCATCTCCGCCGCCATCGGGATCATCTCCCGCTCCACGGTGCGCTCGGTCAGGCTATAGGAAATCTGCAGGGCGCAGAACTGGCTCCAGCCCCTGAGCTCGGCCATCGCTTGCATGCGTGAGGCCTGCCAAGCCGGCAGGTCCGATAAACCGGGGTACAGAATCTTGCCCGCCCGCACGAGATCGTCGAAGGCCCGCAGGATCTCGTCTACCGGCGTGCGGAAGTCCCACATGTGCAGGTAATAGAGGTCGATATACTCGGTCTTCATCCGCTTGAGGCTATCCTCGACGGAGCGCACCATGTTCTTGCGGTGATTGCCCGAGGCGTTGGGGTCGCCGGGTGAGGTGGTGAGCGAGTATTTGGTGGAAATCACCAGCCTGTCACGCCGGCCCTTGATGGCCTGACCGAGCAAGACCTCCGATTGGCCGAGCTGCCCGTAAAAATTGGCCGTATCGATGAAATTGCCGCCTTTGCCGATGTAAAGGTCGACCAGCTGCGCGGTTTCCCGGTCGGTGCATCCCCACGCGCCGGGCTCGACGCCGAAAGTCATGGTACCGAGGCAGAGCGGCGATACTCGCACGCCCGAGCGGCCAAGCAGCCGATAATCGTCGAGTCGCAGAGCCATTAGCCTCTCCCCCGGGTCGTTGTCCTGCCTTTCTCGCGCGCGAAGCCCGATGCCGAGAGACGGGATAATTGGCTTGCGATCGCGGACAAGTCACCGTCCCCGTCTCCTAAGTATCGATCCATCGCGACTGCGAAGAGCATGCCGAAATTGAACAAGCCGACCAGCTTCGGATCGAGTCCGTCCTTCATCAGCGGCCGCAATACTTCGCCGCGCTGGCGGATCAGCGGGGCGACCTCCTCCCGATAGAGCTTACGACCGAGCTCGGGATCGGAGAACAGTGCGACGGTGAGCAGCGGAAAGATGTCTATCATGTCCTTGAGGTGGCGCGCGCTCGAGCCCTTAGCCAGTCCGGCGAGTTCTCCGGGCGTTGCGGCCGTCTCGTAGGCCTCCACTCGTTGGTGCGCGCCCCGCATGGCATCGATCAGCGGCCTCACCACGGCCTCGTGGAACAACGCCTGCTTGGAGTCGAAATGCTCGAAGAGAGTCGCCTGATTGACCTCGGCCGCTTTCGCGATGTCACGGGTCCGCGCGCCCTGGAGATTGGCGCGGGCAAATACTTGCTGCGCAGCCGCGATGATCGATTTGCGCCGCTCCGCCGCCGGCAGGTAAGCACGGCGCGGACGAGTTCTGGTGCGCTCTGTTTTCGGTGTCCGCGTCTTTCCAGGGGTTGCCACGTGCGATCGCTCCAGAGATTCCCGCCCTCCGACAACGCTAGCACACTTCCGGCTCAAAACAATCAACCATTTGGTTGACTCTCCCCTTGCATGCTCGCATGCTGTCGGTCAAAGCAACGGAGATCGGGTATGGCTGTATCCTTTTCGCCCAGCAGGGACACGACCGTCGAGCGGCAAGCCGAAGGCTGGATGAACGATCCCTACGAGCATTTCGGCTATCACAACACGCGCATTCACTCACTGCCGCGCGAGGAAGTGCAAGCCGTGCAACTGGCCGCCATGAATCTGCGTCTCGAGGAGCGGCGCGGCCAGATCAAGATGCTGGAGAAGCTGGCCGACGGCCAGGGAATCGGGCGCATCGATTCGCTCGAGGACATGGCGCCGCTGTTGATGCCGCACGATGTCTACAAATCCTATCCGGTGTCGTTGCTCGCCAAGCTCAAGTTCGACAAGCTCAATGGCTGGCTTGCCAAGCTCACGCGTTACGATCCGACCGCCGTCGATGTCTCCGATTGCGATTCGATCGACAGCTGGCTCACCCGGCTTCGCGATGCAACGCCGCTCGACGTGGCGACATCCTCGGGCAGCACCGGCACTTGCTCATTCTTCCCCAAATCGAAGCGCGACTACAGGCTGTCGATGATGGGCCTGCGCGTTCAGCTCTCGCAAAAATTTGGTGAGGATCCGAAGCCGGGCGACGTCGAGGACAAGATTCACGCGATCATTCCACTCTATCGCGATGGTCACGGCTCGACCGGCGCGTTCGCGAAATATTCCGGAGAGATCTTCGCCAAGGGCGACCCGAGCTATTGGCATACCGCCTTCAACTTCAAGATCAGCTCCGATCTCATGTGGCTGGCGGCGCGGCTGCGCGCGGCCGCCGCCAAGGGGGATGCGAGCAAGGTCGACGTGCCGCCCTCGCTTCTTGCCCGCCGGGAGGAATGGGCGCGCGTCCAGCAAGACATGCCGGCGCAGCAGCTCGCGTTCGTCAACCGCATGATCAGAGAGCTCCAGGGACAGCGCGTCTTCGTGATGAGTACTTCCAATCTACTCTACGCAGCGGCCAAGCGCGGCTTGGAGGAAGGGCTGTCCGGCGTCTTTGCCCCGAACTCGGTGTTCATGGGCGGCGGCGGCGCCAAGGGAGTTCCGCTTCCCGACGACCTCGAGGAAGTCATCTGCAAGTTCTTCAACACCCGGCGGATGATTTCCTCCTACGGCATGACCGAGATGAACAGTTTTTCCGTGTTGTGCGATCACGATCGCTACCACGTGCTTCCCTGGGTGACGGTCTTCTTGCTCGATATCGACAGCGGCCGGCCGCTCCCCCGCAAGGGTAAGCAGACCGGGCGCGCCGCCTTTTTCGACATGACGCAGGACAGCACCTGGGGCGGACTCGTTACCGGCGACCTCATCACTCTAGACTGGGACCACCCGTGCGAATGCGGCCGCACCTCGGTCGCGCTCGAAAAGAAGATCAACCGCGTGAGCGAAATCCAGGGCGGCGACGACAAGATCACGTGTGCAGCAACGCCCCAGGCCCAGGCCGAGGCGATGGATTTCCTGACGGGCTTAGGAGGCTGATGCCATCATGTCCAAACGACCCATTTCGTATGCCGTCATTCGCGGCAAGGTGATCGACACCGACCTGATCGAATTCGGCGGCCGCGGCGGAGACATCACCTTCCTCGCGCCCGATCCACACAAACTCGCCGATCGGATTCCGCTCGCGAGCGCACGCCTCATGGAGGACCTGTACGAAATCTCCATGGAGAATATCCTCGACTATCTCGCCGAGCTCGGCCAACGGCTCGACATCAGGAAGAACGATTACTTGCTCGAAGCGCGCGAGTATTCTTATGCGACCGCGCCGACGACCAAGCCGATCATGGACAGCTTCTTCCACGACATGCCGTTCATGTTCGACAAGGAGCGAATCCGCGGCATGATCGATTTCAATATCGGCATTCCCTACCTCGAAGGCTGGGTGAGCAAGCCGATCAACGGCTCCAACGTGGCCATTCGTGCCTACGGCGCGCGCAGCTTGCACATCGTCGCCGGGAACGGCCCCGTGCTGGGTGCGCTCACGATCCTGCGCGGGGCGGTAACTCGCGGCGACACCATCATCAAGGTGCCTTCGAACGATCCCTTCACGACCGGGGCGATCGCACGCACCATGGTCGACATGGCGCCCGATCATCCGATCACCAAGCATCTTGCGGTGGCCTATTGGCGCGGAGGTGACGAGGCTTTGGAATCGAAGATCTACCAGCCGCACCACATCGAAAAAATCTGCGCCTGGGGCGGGTTCGCCTCCGTCAAGCACGTGACCAAGTACATCCAGCCGGGCATCGAGCTCATCAGCCTCGACCCCAAGCGCTCCGCCAGCATCGTTGGCGGCGAGGCGTTGCAGAGCGAGAAGATGATTCAAGAGACCGCCAACCGCATTGCGACGGACGTCGCCACGGGCAACCAGACGGCGTGCGCCGCGTGCCGCATGGTGTACGTCACTTGCGGCACCGACCACGACGGCCTCGAGAAACTGAAGAAGCTCGGCCGGCTGACGTACGAGGCCATGCTGCGCCTACCCCAAGCACTCACGACCAAGCCCAAACGTTACGACCCGGAACTTCGCCGCCAAGTCGACACGCTGCGCCTGTCGGACGATTTCTATACCGTCATCGGCGGCCGTAACGATGAGGGTGCGGTGCTGATCTCCCACTCCTCCGATCGCGTCGAGTTCTGGGAATATCTCGCCGACCGCACGGTCAACCTCATTCCCGTCGATACGGTCGAGGAAGTGCTCGAGGTGATCGATGCCTACACCCAGACGGTGGGCATCTTCCCGGAGAGCTTGCGCGAGGTGGTGCGACACAAAGGCGCGCTGCACGGCGGCCAACGCTTCGTCTCTTTGGGTTATGCTTTCAATGGTCCGGGTCTCGTCGGTCCGCAGGACGGTATCGAGCCGATGCGCCGACTCGTCAAATGGATCATTTCCGAGGAGCCCTTGCCGGGTCGCAAGCCGTTCTGGGAGTGTACCGACGAAGAGATCAGGGTTGTCGCTTGACATCCTCCCCGCTCTAAAAGAGGGCGGGGATTCGCTCAGAAGGCGTTCGATGTCCCGAACGGAAGAGGATATTTTGAGCCGAGTTGATGTCCCGATCATGCGAAACACCACATTCAGCACATACCCAACTTAGGAACACCAAATCCCCACCTCAGGAGAGGCACTTCCTCCCCGGCGCAGGCGTCGGGGTCTCCGCGCCGGAGAAGCAATGAACAGCGATGCTCACAGGGAGATCACACTCGGAGCCTTGACGGTTCTATTGGTGGCCATTGGCGGCCTCGCGGTCGTCAAATGGATTCCCTACTACGACAAGGCCCTCTTTGCCTTCACACATCACTGGATAGGCAATTCCATCCTGACGGGCGGCGCCGAGCGACCGCCCGCTCCCTCGCTGCGTTCGGCGCTCGACTATGGGCTGGCCTACGGCAAGTCGATCTGGAAGGCCATGGTCTTGGGCCTCCTGGTGGGATCCGCAGTGCAGGCCCTGCTGCCGAGGCGATGGATTGCATCAGTGTTCGGCAAATCCGGACTCGGCACCGTCGTCGTGGGCGGCATCGCCTCCCTGCCGATGATGATGTGTACCTGTTGTGCCGCGCCGGTGGTCACGGGACTGCGCGAATGCCGCGCGACGCCCGGAGCCGCCATCGCGTTCTGGCTTGGAAATACGGTCCTCAACCCGGCGACCTTGGTCTTCACCGGGTTCGTGCTCGGGTGGGACTGGTCGATCTTTCGGCTCGCCTTCGGCGTGCTCATAGTCTTCGGTCTGGGCTTTCTCGCCCATCATCTCGCGGGCTCGGAGGAGACCGTTGCGGTTCCCCGGGACCCGCAGACCGACGTTGTCGAAGGGACGCACGAAGTCTCTTTCGCGCGCTGGCTCGCGGTGCTTTACCGAATGTCCATCCGCTTGATCCCCGAGTATCTGGTACTGGTCCTGGCGTTGGGCGCGGCGCGCGCGTGGCTCTTCCCGCACATGGGGCACGAGGTCGACGGTTCTCTGCAATGGATCTTGGTATTCGCCGGTGCCGGCGCGCTTTTCGTGATTCCGACGGCAGGCGAAGTTCCGATCGTGCAGGCCATGCTGGCACTGGGTGTTGCCGTGGGACCGGCGGCGGCTCTCCTCATGACACTTCCGCCCATCAGCATTCCGTCTCTCGCGATGTTGCGGAAATCGTTCCCACCCCGGCTACTCGTGATGGTGGCGCTCGGAGTCGTGCTCGTCGGTAGCGTGGCCGGGCTCGCCGCCAACTCGTTGCTGCCCTGACCCGCCTCCTGGAAGAGTCGCCGCCGAGCGCCCCTCTACGGTAAGCTTGGTTCCAGTGGACAAGCTCTTTATTTCCGCCGACTCGCTCCTCCGGGACTCGATGGAGCTCGCCAGACTCGTCGTGAGCAGCGGATTCAGGCCGACCTTCTTGGTTGCCATGTGGCGCGGCGGTGCGCCCATCGGCATCGCCGTGCAGGAAGTGCTCCAGTACCATTCAATAATCGCCGATCACATCGCGATTCGCACGTCTTCTTATACGGGTATCGACCAGGCGGACAAGACGGTGCGCGTGCACGCCATCGACTACCTGGTCTCGCGCTTGTCCGCGGACGATGAGCTTCTTCTGGTCGACGATGTGTTCGACTCGGGCCGGAGCCTCGAGGCGGTGATCAAGGAGCTCAAGCAGCGCTGCCGGAGAAACTGGCCGGAAAAGTGGCGCACTGCCACGGTGTATTACAAGTCTTCTCGCAATCGCAGCGCGCTCATGCCGGACTATTACGTGCTCGACACCGATAAATGGCTGGTGTTTCCGCACGAGCTCATTGGCCTGACCCGCGAGGAGATCCTCGAGCACAAGCCGGTCGGACCTAACTTCTTCGATACCCCGTGAGCCGCGCTCGCGCCGAGCTTCTCCTGCTGATTTTCCTCGCCCTGGCGCCCGCGCCCGCATTCGCGCAGAAGCGCATGGTCATCATCGATCAAGACACTTCCGGACCGGGAGGGTCGAACATCATGTCGACGATGGCGTTGTTGCAGTCGCCGCAGGTCGATGTTCTCGGTATCACGGTCGTGACCGGCAATGCGTGGCGGGATAACGAGGCGCGCCACGCGCTGCGGATGCTCGAGCTGATTGGCCGCACCGACGTGCCCGTCGCGCTCGGGGCAGTGTTTCCGCTGATCCGGACGCAGGAGGAGACGCGCCTCGGGGCCGCGCTGGTCGGGAAGGTCGCCTGGTTGGGAGCCTGGGGTCAGAAATTGAGCACGCTGCCCGCGATGCCCGGACTCATCGAGCCACCGGCGCCGGCAGCGCCGCTCGGTCCCTGGGATACCCCGCCGCTGGTTGAAGGCGAGCCGCATAGCAAACCCATCGCCGAAGACGCGGCGCATTTTCTGATCCGGCAAGTCCGTGCCCACCCGCACCAGGTGACCATATACGCCGCCGGGCCGCTGACCGACATCGCGCTCGCCGTCGCGCTCGATCCTCATTTCGCCGAACTGGCCGAAGGGCTGGTGGTCATGGGTGGAAGCCTCAATCCTCATACGGAGGATCCGGAGTTTTCGACCAGCCCGCGCCACGAATTCAATTTCTGGTTCGATCCGGAGGCGGCTCGAATCACGCTGCGGGCCCACTGGCCGCGCATCGACGTCACTACCACGGATGTGTCCATCAAGGCGATGTTCACGGAGGAGATGCTGGCCGCGATCTCGAAGTCCTCGAATCCGGCGGCACAATACATCGCGAAGTACTCGCAGGAGCGATACTACCTATGGGACGAGCTCGCCGCCTGCGCCTGGCTCGACCCGAGCATCATCACCCGGCGAGATGATCTTTACATGGACGTCGACGTGAGTCACGGGCCCGCCTACGGCGAGACGCTGACTTGGAACGAGGCGCTGAAACCCGCCGTCGACGTGCACCTCGTGCATGCCCAAGTAGACTTGGACCTGCCGCGATTCACTAAAATGTTCGTCGAGCTGATGTCGGCGCCGACTCCGCACGGCCAGAACGCTCACCCGCTCGATAGGTAGTCGTCATCGCTGACTTTCTCCAACCAATCGACTCCCTTGCCATCGAGTTTTTCCACGAGCGCTATATGGGACATCGCGGTCGTTGAGGTAGCGCCATGCCAATGCTTTTTGCCGGGTGGGCACCACACGACATCGCCTGGCCGGATTTCCTCCTTGGGTTCGCCCCAACATTGGGTCCATCCGCAGCCGGCCGTGACGATCAAGATCTGGCCGAGGGGGTGCGTGTGCCATGCGGTGCGCGCACCGGGCTCGAACGTCACACTCGCACCGAGTGAGCGCGCCGGCGCGGGTGGCTCAAACAGCGGATCGATCCGCACAGTACCGGTGAAGTATTGGTCGGGTCCCTTCGCGGATGGCTGTGAGCCGCTACGCTTGATTTCCACGTTCGTTTCTCCAGTTTGTTACGACCTTGAGTCAGGGCGTTACCAACACTAGCTGCCGGGAATCGCATCGCGATAGCGGGGCCAGCCTGTGATCAGCGCCTGCACGACGCGATTTCCAACCTGGTAAGCCGCTTCGAGCGCCGGCGAACCTCCCTCGGGAAACTCCGCCGTCGTGCTCCAAACCGCGCTCTTTCCGGGCGGCGGCATCGTGTAATTGCTCGCGGTTCGCAACACCAGCACACGCTTCAAGTCGACCCGCCCGGCTCGCGACAGGCGCCGCAACGCCGTCAGCGTCCCGCTGTCTTCCATGTTGGACATCATGAAGTTGGCGTCCTTGCCGGCCTGCAGCTTCACCCAGTCGTTGGCCCACTGATTCATGCGCTGGCCGTGCCAGTACCTGCTGGAGGACAGCGAGTCGCCGATCGTCACGAAGGGCGGACGCAGGGCGGCGGGGTAGCCCGCGAACTGCTGGCGGAATCGCGCGATGCCGGGGCTGTCCGCAATGGGATGATCCTTGGTGAGCGCGTAGGCCCACTCCACCAAGGCTCCATTCAGCGCGTAGTGAATCGTATCGACCGTCCAGCCGCCGGCGGTCTCGTTCGGCTTCTTTGCTCCCAGCGGCAAGAGCCCGTACGGCCAGTCGGCGGGAATCTCGCGTGCGTCGATCTCGTAGAGAAGATCGCCATCGACCACGTGCTTCGCCCACGCCGCCGTGCCCAGCGACACATCGAGCGGATCGCCACCTGCAATGCCGGCGACCAGCCAATAGGCCTTGCTCAAGTCGAACCGGGGATCAACACCCAGAGCCATGATCGAGCTGCTCGAGTTGGTGACGCCGCCGCCGGTGCAGATCAGCAGCAACCCCGCGTCGTTCATACGAAGCTCATACTCACCCAGCGGAAAAGGCAGGATGCGATCGAGCTTGTCCCTCTCGACCCAGAATTGTGCCTCGCCCGGCTTGTCGCCGGTCATCTTGCCGATCTCGAACATGGTCACCACGACCACTTTGATCGGGATCGGTGCGGCCTCCGCAGGTCGGGCCGCGCGCGCCGGCGATGCCCACACCGCAAGCGTAACGAGAGCCCCGAAGAGCGTGCAACGACTGATTTGCCGAAGAGAGCTGCGCATGCTCAAACAATACGGTGTAAACGTTATGATGCGCAAATGGCCAACGTTGCCGATCATTACCGCTCGCATCTCGCACCCGTGTACTTGTGGATGGCAGGAGGCTTCGATGCCGCCATAGGGCGCGCCGAAACGGAGATCGGTGCCGTTCTAGCGGATTTATCGAATGACAGCCGCGCGGTCGATCTGGGGTGCGGCTTCGGCATGCACAGCATTCCGCTCGCTCGCCGTGGCTGTTCGGTGCTCGCTCTCGATTCCTCGAGTTACTTGCTGGAACAGTTGCAAGCGCATGCGGGAGCACTGCCCATCACGGCGGTCGAAGATGATCTGTTGGCTTTTCAGCGATATCTGGATCGCCCAGCCGACGTGATCCTGTGCATGGGCGACACACTGACCCATTTGCCGGATCGCGACGCCGCCTCGCGACTGTTCACGCTGGCCGCTGCATCCTTGCGCCCGGGCGGCACGTTCATCACCACATTTCGAGACTACACGCGGGCTTTGGTCGGCAATGGGCGCTTCATTCCCGTAAAGAGCGATGCGGACCGGATTCTTACGTGCTTTCTGGAATACGTCAGCGATCACGTCGATGTCCATGACATGCTCCATGAAAGAGACGGCGACGCGTGGCAGATGAGAGTCAGCACCTACCGAAAGCTCCGGTTGGATCCGCAATGGATATCGGCGTCCCTTGGCGACCTGGGATTTTCCGTGCGCACGGAACCCGGGCTCGCGGGCATGATTCGCATTGTTGCGGCCAAGAGCCAGCAGCCCGAATGAACGCTTGAGTCGATTCAACCCCGAACATTTCGCAGCCACCATGGCCGAGAGCCGCGCCCCTTCGACCACAATTCTGTGTACAAAGATGGAGCGTCTTGTGTACACAATTGGTGCATGCCGTCGTCCGTTACCAACCGGCAACGGCTTGCGCAAGCCCTCTGCCCTCATCCACCCTCGAAGTCGAACTTTTCCCCATAATATTAAATAGTTAGGCGACAGCCGCTGGCTGCGATGCGCCCCTTCCCGGACCTGCAAGATGAGCGCAGCCCCTTTGCTGATGAGTGGGCCTCACTGCGCACGATTCTTGCAGAGAGGTTCGATGGCTCGCGCAGGACCTGCCTGCTGATGCCACAATAAAAGCAGGGGATACAAAACAATGAGGGATGAAACAATGAAATCATGGATCCGTGGTTTGGGTCTGGTGTCGTGCTCGATCGTCACCGCCTACCACTCGGCTAACGCACAGCAAGCCGGCGGAACCACGAATCCCGTGACGGCGCCGGTGGGCTCATCCGACAATCTCGATGAAATCGTCGTGAATGGCATCCGGCGCGGTGACCTGATCATGCCCACCACCGTCACCTCCGACTCGGCTTACGGCCTCGATCTCGGCGTGATGGATACCCCGCGCAACAATACCGTGTTGTCCAAAGCGCAGCTCGACGCCCTCGACGTGCAGAATCCCGGCGGATTCTCCTCGCTGACCTCAAGCGCCTATTCGGATGCCTCGTTCGGCGAGCCGAACGTACCCCGCATCCGTGGCCAGTATGCGGACATGTTCTACAACGGGATGCGAGACAGCTTCACGCTCAACGGCTACGGCGCCCCGATCAGCTTCAACCAGGTGGATTCCATCGACATCATCAAGGGTCCTGCCAGCGTCCAGGGCGGAGCGGGGCCGGGGGTGGGTGGCTCCATCGATATCGCCACCAAGATGCCGTCCATGACCACGTTCGCGACCACCGCCTCGATTGAGGCGGACACTCACCAGAAGCGCATCTTTAGCGTCGATTTGAGCGGTCCGCTGGCCGAGAATCTGGCCGGGCGCGTGAGCTTCACCAGCAACGACAGCGGCAGCTACTACTACGACATGTATTTCCACCAGCAGTCGCTGTATGCCGCCCTGGTTGCCGACGTGACATCCAACTACAAGATCTCGATCAACGGTGACATTACCGATTCGCGCTACCGGGAGAACGACGGCATCAACCGTCTGAACCAGGGCCTCATCGACAACAGCACCTACCTCACCGGCGCTCCGCCGCTCAGCAGCGTCGTCGGCTTCGGCACGGAGGTCGATTTGACCGGTGCCACGGTGCTCAACCCCCGCACCATCATCGATGAGCCGGCCGGCACGGGTGCGCACTCGCTGCACGCCATGCTGCAGATCATCCAGACCCTCACGTTAAGCGATGGCTTCTCGATCGTGAACAACACGTTCTATGACTACGTCGACCGCTACAACCAGACCATGGACTACTACGCCGACACGGCCAAAGGCAGCTATACAATCGAGAACAAGACCGACTTCAAAGCCAAGTTTCCGCTCGGCCCGGTTCGCAACGAGATCGACGCCGGGTTCACCTACCGTTACGCGCACGTGCTCGACATCCAGAACTACAACAATGAGCCTGTCAGCGTGTTCGACCTGTCGAAGAGTCCGAATACCTGGGTGTTCCCGAATTCGGCGCAACTGATCGGCGGCGCATTCCCCTACTCTGGGGCATTCGGCCACAGCCAGTATGGTTTCCCCGGTGAAGGTTCGGCCTTCGGCGCGATTTTGTATCCGAACGCGACCATCGATTCCAACCTCCAGGACGCCGCGATCTTCCTCGAGCACCGCCTGACGTTCTCGCCGCAGTGGAGCGTGCTGTACGGACTGCGCGGCGACCTGGTCCAGCTGAACGATTCGGACCCCTTGTACTCGGCCTCGGGGGCCCCCTACGCATCGCCCGAAAATATCAATGGCTACTACGTGACGCCTCCGGAGTCGCAGCACACCGGGTGGTACGGCCTGTACAACGGGAACATCAGCCTGGTGTACAGTCCGACCGAGTGGATGTCGACCTATCTCACCTACAACAAGGCCCAGTATGTGTGGGCCGAAGCCAACGACGGCGCGGTCGGCGCGCTGAACGTCGCTCCGACCACCCAGCTGCGCCAGGGCACGCTGCTGGAGGAGGCGGGCGTGAAATTCGACCTGCTAGGCAAGGCGCTGTTCATCTCCATCGCTGGATTCAAGCAGGAGCGCCAGGAAGCCACCGGCCCGAGCATCTACGATGAATCCTGGGCCCACATCACCGGCGCCGAATTCGAGCTCAACTACCAGCCCAATACGCATTTCTTCGCCACTGCCAGCTACTCCTACCTGCACACGCGGCTGGATACGCCGGCCACGTTCTATAACTTCCCGGCGCAGCCGGGCTTCAACATCGATGGTGCCGGCACGGCGCTGAAGTTCAGCCCCAACCAGAACTTCGATGACCCGGGCGTGCCCAAGCACCTGATCAACTTCCTGGTCAACTACAAGCTGGACAACGGCCTCGGGTTCCAGGCCAACGTGCAGGTGACTGGGCCCGTCCAGACCACGCAGGCCGGCTGGGTGGACATCGCGGCGACCGAAACCGTCCTCAACAACGATTTCGGATATGGGACGTACTCCCAACCTATCAATAATGCCATCCCGGCATCCATCTTGAAAACCGGGTACTACACTCCGCCGACCATTCCGTGGCAGTACACGCTGAATGCCGGTGTCTTCTACAGCTTCCTGCAGCACTACACCGCGAGGCTGATGGTGTACAACGTCGCCAACAGGGTTAACTGGGTGAACGACAACCCCTTCTACGGCAACGACTTCCTGACGCGGCAGCCGCCGCGCAGCTTCGATCTAACCTTCACCGGCAAGTTCTGAGGCGAGACTATCTACGCGAGATAGATGAATCGCGCGATGAACAGCGCCGAGAGAACGTACACGAGCCAGTCCTTCGGGGTCGCCTTCCCGCGCACCAGCTTGAGGACTGCGTGACTGGTGATGCCGAACGCGAGGCCGTTGGCGATCGAGAAGCTCAAGGGGATCATGATGACCGTGAGAAACGCCGGAATGGCCTCGAGCGGGTCGACCCAATCCACTTCCGCGAGCGCGCCCATCATCATGCCTCCGACGAGAATCAGCGCCGGCGCAGTGGCGGCGGTCGGGATGGCCTGCACCAGCGGCGCAAAGAACAAAGTGCAGAGGAACAGGATTCCGACGACCACACTGGTGAGACCGGTGCGCCCGCCCACCGCAACACCGGCCGCGCTTTCGATGTAGCTCGAAACCGGACTCGTGCCGGACGTTGCGCCCACCATCATGGCGAGCGAATCCACGATCAGAATGCGGTTCAACCTCGGTATCGAGCCGTCGGGAGCCGTGAGTCCCGCTCTCTTGGTCACGGCCACCAGCGTCCCGACATTGTCGAATAGATCGACCAACAGAAATACGAGGATGATCTCGAGCAGCGATAAGCCGATGCCACCCTTGAGATTCAGGGCACCCCGAACGTCGAGCTTGAAAGCTGCGGCCGACAGATCGCCGAGGCTGTAGCCGCCGGGCGTGAAGTGGGCCATGCCCATCGCCCAACCGATGGCGGCCGTTACGAGAATGCCGACCAGCATGGCGCCCTTGACGCGCCATGCCTGCAGCGATGCAATCACCAAGAGCCCGAGGAGCGACAGTGCCGGTGCGGCGGTGGTGAGATTGCCGAGACCGACCAGCGTGCCGGGCTTGGCGATGATCACGCCAGCATCGACCAAGCCGATGAAGGCGATGAACAGCCCCACTCCACCCGCCACCGCCGCGAACAGGGCGCGCGGCACGGCATTCATGATCAACTGGCGTACGCCGCACAGGGTCAGAACGAGAAATGCAACGCCCGATAGGAATACGCAGCCGAGGGCAGTCTGCCAAGGCACACCCATGGCCTTGACCACCGTGTAAGTAAAATACGCGTTGAGGCCCATTCCGGGCGCGAGCGCGAGCGGATAGTTCGACACGAGTCCCATGAGAATGCTGCCGAATGCCGCGGCGAAACAGGTCGCCGCGGCGACTCCGGCCATGGGCATGCCGGCGGCACCCAGAATGACCGGATTGACGACGACGATATAAGCCATCGTGAGAAAAGTCGTGAAGCCGGCGAGCAGCTCTGTGCGAACCGTGGTGCCGTGAATGTCGAGACCAAAGAAGCGATTGAGCATTGCCATCCCTTATTCTTTGATACCGTCGGTTCTACGATACATGCGCGTCGCAAACAAGCCTTATCGGCGGCATCTCTCGCGTGTAACGCCGCCACACGCGAACGCTCAGCCGCGAGAGCCGGTCCGCGCGGCATGCCGCCGGCCATGGCACTTTCTTGGGGCGCTTTCTCATTCGCAGTGCACACGATCGGTGCGGGCATTGTGTACAAAACTGCAGAGGGACGTGCTGTAATGGGCGTGCAGCGTGGGGTGCTATGGGCAAGCTGACCACACATGTTCTGAACCTGGCCGCCGGCATTCCGGCAGCGGGCATGCGTATCGAATTGCGCGCCGCTGCCGCCACTTCGAGCGCGCTCGTCGATCTACCGCCAATCGCCACTGCGCAAACCAATTCCGACGGGCGCTGCCCCACGCCCCTGCTCGAGGGAGCAGCCCTCCGTATCGGCCGCTACACGCTCACCTTTCATGTGGCCGCGTACTTCCGCGCGCTCGGACACGAGCTTCCCGAGCCGCCTTTTCTGGACGAGGTTGCGATCACCTTCGGCATCGCCGATCCGCAGCGGAACTATCACGTACCGCTGCTGGTGTCTCCGTGGAGCTACTCCACGTACCGGGGAAGTTGACCGCATGCCGCTGCCGGCCGGTGCAAAGGCCAGCTCCGCAGAGACGCTGCGGTTCGTTCTCGACGGCCGTGTCGTATGCATCGATCGGCCGGCGCCGACGACGACCGTCCTCGAGTACTTGCGCGAGGTCGAGGGCCGACGCGGCACCAAGGAGGGCTGCGCCGAGGGCGATTGCGGTGCCTGTACCGTCGTGCTCGGCGAATTGTCGAGTCGGGGCATCACGTATCGCGCGGTCAATTCTTGTATCCGGTTTCTGCCGACCTTGGACGGCAAGGAGCTCGTCACCGTCGAGAGCCTGCAGCAGCCCTCCGGCATTTTGCACCCCGTACAGCAATCGATGGTCGACCAGCATGCGTCGCAATGTGGGTTTTGCACGCCTGGATTCGTGATGTCCTTATTCGCCCTGTACCTGCAACGCCACCAATCCAGTCGTGAGCAGGTGCTCGAAGCGCTGACCGGTAATCTATGCCGCTGCACCGGTTACCGGCCGATCATCGATACGGGCACCCGCCAGGGAGATTACCCCGAGCCGGACCGCTGGAGCCGTGCGGACGCGGGTTCCGCACAGCGGCGCGAGGCTCTCGAGCGCCTGGCAGAGGAGCGCGATGCCGGTGCATCGCTCCGGTATCCGGGCTATCACGCCCCCCGCAGTCTCGAAGAGCTGAGTGCCGCGCTCCTGGCGCACCCCGATGCGCTGGTGCTCGCGGGCGGCACCGACATTGGCCTCTGGGTCACGAAGCAACTGCGCGAGCTGCCGCCGCTGATATTCGTCGGCGACGTGCCAGAGCTGTCGGTAATCGACGACCGGCCCAAGGAACTATGGATCGGCGCCGCAGTCACGCTCACCGACGCCTGGCCTGCCCTGCTGCGCCGATTCCCGGAGCTCGAGGAGCAGGCGGCGCGCTTCGCCTCCCCGCCGATTCGTAATTCCGCGACCCTCTGCGGCAATCTGGCCAACGGTTCGCCCATCGGCGATTCGATTCCCGCTTTGATTGCGCTGGACGCGCGGATCGCGCTTCGCAAGGGTGCTTCCGTTCGCCGGCTTGCGCTCGAGGATTTCTACCTCGGGTACCAGAACAAAGCCTTGGGTAAGGGCGAGTTCATGACCGGCGTGGCCATTCCGGCCGCAACCAAGGGGCGGTTGCTCGGGAGTTTCAAGGTATCCAAGCGCATAGACCAGGATATTTCCGCTGTATGCGCCACCTTCTGCGTGAGCCTCGACGGTAAGCGCGTACGAAGTGCGCGGCTCGCGTACGGCGGCCTGGCCGCCATTGCCTGCCGCGCTCGCCACGCGGAACGCGCCCTCATCGAGCATGGCTGGAGCTCGGCCGGTATCGAGGCCTGCAGCGCGGCGCTCGCCGCGGACTTCAAGCCGCTCTCGGACTTGCGCGCGAGCAGCGCGTATCGCCTGCAAGTCGCGGGCAATCTCTTGCGGCGCTTCTTTCTGCAGAACCAAGATGAGCGCTCGGCGTTACGCACCAACGATGCCTTGCGCACCCACGATGCCTCGCACGCCGGCGGACCGCGGCTTGAAGGAGGCGCCGCCCGATGACCATCGGCACGGCGTGGATGCATGACAGCGCACCGCTCCATGTCAGCGGCCAAGCGCAGTATTGCGACGATATTTTGCTGCCGGAGAACACGCTGCACGCCGCCTTTGGCATGAGCCCCATCGCCCATGGCCGCATCACGGCGCTCGATCTCGCCGGCGTTGTCGCCGCGCCCGGCGTTGCGACGGTCGCGGTGGCCGGCGACGTTCCGGGCGAAAACAATTACGGAGGCGCGGTACACGACGATCCGATCTTCGCCGAGGATCTGGTGCAGTACGTCGGACAGCCCATCTTCGCCGTGGCGGCGAGCTCCATGCGCGCGGCCCGCAGCGCCGCCCGGCGCGCAAAGCTCGACTTGACGCATCTTCCCGCGCTGCTCGACATCCGTGCCGCGCTCGCCGCCGAGAGCTACGTCCTCCCCAGCCAGACCCTGCGTCGCGGCGATCCGCAGGCGCAGCTCCGATCGGCACCGCGGCGCCTGAGCTCCACCGTCGTGATCGGCGGCCAGGATCATTTCTACCTCGAGGGGCACATTGCGGTAGCCCTGCCGCAGGAAGATCGCGGCATGCTGGTACACAGCTCGACCCAGCATCCCACCGAGGTGCAGGGCATCGTAGCTCATGCCCTGGGGCTCTCTTCGAATCAGGTCATCGTGCAGTGCCGGCGCATGGGCGGCGGGTTCGGCGGCAAGGAAAGCCAGGCCGCGCTGATCGCGGCCGCAGCGGCCGTATTGGCGCGCAAAACCGGCAGACCGGTGAAGTTGCGCCTGGACCGCGACACCGACATGCTGATGACCGGCAAACGGCACGACTTCATCGCGGACTATGAGGCGGGATTCGATGACACGGGCCGCTTGCTCGCGCTCACCTTGATGCTCGCCTCGCGATGCGGGTATTCAGCCGATCTTTCCGGACCCGTCAACGATCGCGCGATGTTCCACATCGACAACGCCTACTTCTTGGAACATGTCGAGATCACTTCGCATCGCTGCAAGACCCACACCGTGTCGAACACTGCGTTCCGCGGTTTCGGCGGACCCCAGGGCATGATGGTGATCGAGGCGGTACTTGATGATATCGCCCGCACGCTGAATCTCGATCCGCTCGATGTCCGGCGCACCAACCTGTACGGCGTCGGCGAGCGCAACGTCACGCACTACGGTCAAGCGGTGGAGGGCAACAGGCTGCCCGAGATTTTCGATCGGCTCGAGCGCAGCAGCGACTATCACGGCCGGCGTGGGGAGGTCCGTCGCTGGAACGCCGCCCAGCCCTTCGTCAAACGAGGTCTCGCACTCACGCCCGTGAAATTCGGCATTGCATTTACCTCCACGCTGTTCAACCAGGCGGGCGCACTGCTGCAGGTTTACACGGACGGCACGGTGCTCTTGAATCACGGCGGCACCGAAATGGGCCAAGGATTGCACGTGAAGGTGGCGCAGGTGGTCGCCGCCGAGCTCGGGTTGCCGCTCTCCGCCATCCGTATATCGGCGACGGACACGAGCAAGGTGCCGAATACCTCGGCCACCGCCGCCTCCTCCGGCTCGGATCTCAACGGCAAGGCGGCGCAGGCTGCAGCGATCACCGTTCGCGAACGCCTCGCCGCCGTGGCGTCCGAGAAATACGGCGTTGCCGCGGCAGAGGTCTGCTTCGCCGACGGCCACGTGCAAGCGGGGGCGCAACGGCTGACCTTCGCCGCCCTGGCGCGGAGCGCCCACGAAGCGCGCGTGTCGTTGTCGGCGACCGGCTACTACCGCACGCCGAAGATTCATTGGGACAGGGAGGCAAAGCGCGGCAGGCCTTTCTATTATTTCGCTTTCGGTGCGGCGGTCGCCGAGGTGGCGGTGGACACGCTCACCGGCGAGACGCAATTGCTGCGCGTCGACATCTTGCATGACGTGGGCACGTCGCTGAACCCGGCCGTCGACCTTGGGCAGATCGAGGGGGGCTTTCTACAAGGCGTCGGCTGGCTCACCTCCGAAGAGCTGTACTGGAACGCCGAGGGTGAGCTCGGCACGCACGCACCGTCGACCTACAAGATTCCCACTGCTCGAGATTGGCCCGCGGATGCTCGGGTGGAAATGCTGCCGGCCGCGCCCTGTAGCGAAGATACGATCTTCCGATCAAAGGCGGTGGGTGAGCCACCGTTGATGTTGGCGATCTCGGTATTTCATGCCGTGCGCGATGCCTGCGCGGCGTGCGGCCCCGGCGGGTGCTTACCGGACCTGCCGGCGCCGGCGACACCCGAAGCGGTGTTGCGCGCTGTCGACGCGCTGCGCCGGAGACACGCCGCGTGAGCGTGCCGCACATCGGCGCACCTCAGCGCGCATCCCGCGGGAGAGGCTCATGGCTCGAGCCGCTCTCGGGCCACTGGATCGAGGCGGCGCGGACTCATCTGTCTCATCACGCGACGCTCGTGCGCGTGACGGTCACCCGGCTGCGCGGCTCCGCGCCGCGCGAGGCTGGCGCGAGCATGCTGGTCGATGCAGTCGGTACGGTGGGCACCATCGGCGGTGGACGGCTCGAATGGCATGCGATCACTCTCGCACGCGAGCTGCTGCTACGCGATGCACGCGCCACGCCGGTGCGCCTCGCCGATCTGATACTCGGACCTGAATTGGGACAATGCTGCGGCGGCCGCGTCGAGTTGTGGCTGGAACGCCTGACGCGCAACGATGCGCAGTGGCTCAAGAGCGCGGCGCGCCGTTTGCGTGCGCAACCCGGACTCGCGATTGTCACGGAAATTCTCGACGGGGTCGTGACCCATCGGCTGCTGCGGCGCTCATTCGCGAAGGCCGCGGTGCTGGAGGTCGAGGGTCGGCCGGGAGGGCGCGTCACGCTGCTCGAGGCGCCGCAGCCGCGCCGGCCGGATCTGTGGATCTTCGGAGCCGGTCACGTCGGCCAAGCCCTAGTGCGACTGCTGGCGGACCTGGCGCTGTTCGAGATTACCTGGATCGACTCGCGCGCCGCGCTGCTGCCCGAGAGCTTACCCGTGGGCGTCATCCCGGAGGTTTGTGCCGCGCCGGCAGAACTGGCGGCCTGCGCGCCGGCGGGGACGCACTTCGTGGTGATGACGCACGATCACGCGCTCGACTATGAGCTGTGTCGCGTGATCCTTGCGCGGGCGGACTCATCCTGGCTCGGTCTCATCGGATCGGCGAGCAAATCAGCACGGTTCAGATCGCGATTGCTGCGCGACGGTTTGGACCGTGAGACCGTGTCGCGACTAATCTGCCCGATCGGCGTACCCGGCATTTCAAGCAAACTGCCCGGCGCCATTGCCATCGCCATCGCAGCGCAGCTGTTGCAGCGCTCGCTCGCCTTGCCCGCGCGCGATGCGAGCAGCGTCGAACGTGCCGAGATGGACTCGGCCGGCTGTGCCGGCGTTTGCGGCCCATGCGTTCGCGCATGAGCGCCTTTACCATCGAATTCCTGGGCTTGCTCGGCCGTTGGGTGCACCTCATCAGCGGCATCGCCTGGATCGGCGCCTCGTTCTACTTCGTCTGGCTCGATGATCACTTGTTGCCCCCGACGGATGAGGCGCTCGTGCGCAAGGGAGTCGGCGGGGAGCTATGGGCCGTGCACGGCGGCGGCTTCTATAACGCACAGAAATATCGACTCGCCCCGCAAGTCCTGCCCCAATCCCTGCATTGGTTCTATTGGGAAGCGTATTCGACGTTCCTGTCCGGCGTTTTCCTGCTGTGCCTGCTGTACTACGGGCAGGCGGAGATCTATCTCATCGATCGCGCCGTGGCCGCGCTGACCAAGCCCGAAGCCATAGCGATCAGCGTGGGTTTCTTCGTCGGCGGTTGGCTGGTATATGACACGCTGTGCCGCAGCGCGCTCGCGCGACGGCCGGCATGGCTCGCCGGCGTCATCGCGATCCTCGCGTGCGCCGCCGCCTACGGGCTGTGCCAACTTTTCAGCGGCCGGGGCGCTTTCATTCAATTCGGCGCCATGCTGGGCTCCATCATGGTCGCGAACGTTTTCTTCGTCATCATTCCCGGGCAGCGCGACATGGTGCGTGCCAAGCGGGAGGGACGTGAGCCGGACGCCCAAGCGGGGCTGCGGGGAAAGCTGCGGTCGGTGCACAACACCTATTTCACCCTGCCCGTGCTCTTCACCATGATCAGCAATCACTATGCCCTGACCTTCGGCGCACGCCACAACTGGCTGGTGCTGATCGCGATCTCTGCGGCAGGGGTATTGATACGCGTGTACTTCGTGGACCGTCATAAGCGCCATCTGCGGGGCGGCAGGACTTCACCCTGGCCGGCGCTGATCGGCGTGCTCGTTCTCGCCGCCACCGCCGTCGGACTGGCGCCCCGCGCGGCACCGTCGGTCGCCGCGCGATCCATGATCGCCGGAGTATCCACAGTCGATGCGGCCGCCTCACCCGCGCAAGAGTTCTCTCTCGTGCGAGGCATCGTCGCCGAGCGTTGCGTGCCTTGTCACGCCGCCATGCCGACCCAGCCGGGATTTTCCGCCGCACCCAACGGCCTGGTGCTCGATACGCCCGAGGCACTCCTCGCGCACGTGACCGTCATCGCACCGCAGGTACAAACGCGAGCCATGCCGATCGGCAATCTCACGGGAATGACCGATTCCGAGCGCACGCGGCTCCTCGATTGGATAGCGCATGGCGCCCCTCACTGAGCCGCACTCGACATGAGCCTGCACGATACCCTGGAACGGCGCAAGCGCGTATCGAACGGCACGCAGGCCGGACGCTCCTCGCGCGTCGCCAAAGACGGCATCGACACGGCGGAAGTTCACGAGCGCATCTGGAGTGCCATCGTGGACCACAGCCTGCCGCCCGAAACCCGCTTGGTGGAAAGCGAGCTCTGCGAGATATTTGGAGTCGGCAGGACCCGTGTACGGCAAGTCCTGCAGCGGCTGGCGCACGAACGGGTCGTGACGCTGATGCGCAATCGCGGCGCCATGGTGTCCAAACCCTCGGTGCGTGAGGCCCGCGAGGTATTCGCTGCGCGGCGGCTGATCGAGGCGAACACCGTCCAGACCTTCATCAAGTCGGCGACGCGCAAGGACGTCAAGCGCCTGCAAGAGCATGTCGCGCGTGAAGAGGAAGCTTGGCGCGGCAATGACCGGCGCGCCATGTTGAAGCTCTCGGGGGAGTTTCATCTTAAGCTGGCCGAGGCCGCGGACAACAGCATCTTGCTCGAGGTGCTGCGCGACCTCGTCTCCCGCTCATCGCTCATCATCGCGGTGTATCAGTCTCCCGGCGCATCACCCTGCCCGCCGGACGCCCACCGCGAGTTGACGGCAACGCTGGAACGGCGCGAGCGCGCGGCAATCAAGCTGATGATTCAGCACCTGGACGATGTATTCGTCGACCTCATCCTCGACGATCGCGCCGGCGGCGGTATCGACCTGAAGACCGTGTTCGGTGTCCGGCAATGATCCGCCATGCGCGTAACTACGCTCGAGATCTGCGGGGCTATGGCCGTAAACCGCCGCATCCGCGCTGGCCCGACGGCGCCCGCATCGCGCTGCAATTCGTCCTCAACCACGAGGAAGGCGCCGAGCGCTGCGTACTGGACGGCGATCCGGCGTCCGAGACGTTCCTTTCGGAGATCGTCGGTGCCACGGCGTTTCCGATGCGGCACATGAGCATGGAGTCGTTATTCGAGTACGGGGCGCGTGCCGGTCTGTGGCGTGTGCTGCGCGCCTTCGAGAGGCGTCGCATGCCGCTGACCGTGTTCGCCGTCGCACGGGCGCTGCAACGGCATCCGGAGGCCGTTGCGGCCTATCGCGAGCTTGGTGCGGAGATCGCGGCACATGGCTTGCGCTGGATCAGTTATCAAGAAATCGACGAGACCACCGAGCGTGCCCATCTGGCGGAGGCCGTGGATATTCTGAAAGAGCTCACCGGCGCTGCGCCGCACGGTTGGTATACGGGACGCGACAGCCCCAACACGCGCCGCCTGGTCGTCGAGCACGGCGGCTTTCTTTACGACTCGGATTCCTACGCCGATGATTTGCCGTACTGGACTCTCGTCGACGCTACGCCTCATCTCGTCGTTCCCTATACGCTGGACACCAACGACATGAGGTTCGCGACCCCGCAGGGATTCAACTCCGGTACCCAGTTTTTCGACTACCTCAAGGATTCGTTCGACACCTTGTACCGCGAAGGTGATCCGGCCGGGCTCGACTCGCCCAAGATGCTCTCGATCGGTTTGCACGCCCGACTCTGCGGCCGGCCGGGCCGCATCGCCGCGCTGGAGCGCTTCCTCGATTATGTGGGCGCACACGAACGCGTGTGGATCTGCCGGCGCGTCGATATCGCCCGGCATTGGATCGCCACCCATCCATTCGAGCCGGCGGCCGGCGGCTCGGCGATCGAGTCCGTCGTGCCGTGATCGCGCTCGAGCGACTCAACTCGATCTCCGCGCAGGACTTCGTCGCTGCGCTCGCCTCGATATTCGAGCATTCCTCCTGGGTTCCCGAGCGCATCGCCCCGTTGCGACCCTTTAATAGCGCCATTGCCCTGCATAAGGCCATGTGCGAGGCGGTGTTACAGGCCGACGACGGGCTGCAACTCGCACTGATTCGGGCGCATCCGGAGCTCGCCGGACGCGCCGCCCTGGCGGGCGATTTGACGTCGGCATCGACCAGCGAGCAGAAAGGTGCGGGCCTGTCGGCCTTGACGCGGCCGCAGTTGGCGCGCCTGCAGTCCCTGAACGCCGATTATGTTGGGCGCTTCGGCTTCCCCTTCGTGCTCGCAGTCAAGGGACATACGCCGGATAGCGTGATCGCGACCCTGGCCGAGCGTGTGTGTCATGACGCTCATGAGGAGCGCACCGTCGCATTACGGGAGATCTGCCGTATCGCACACTTTCGATTGTCCGAGCTGGTGGAGGAGCCTCTGGGCGATGCCATCATCGCCATGGCCGAGGATCTGGGATCTTTGAGTGAGGACAGTGGAGCGCTCACCTGCGCGTACCTCATGCCCGCCCATCGCGCCACGGCCGCGCGCATTCGCGATTTCATGATGGCGGCCGGGCTGACCACCCGCATCGACGCCGTGGGCAACGTGGTGGGCGTACTGGAAGGCGGTCCCAACCCCAAGCGCATCCTCACCGGTTCGCACTACGACACCGTCATCAATGCGGGCAAATACGATGGGCGGCTCGGCATCGTCTTGCCCATTGCCGTGGCAGGCGCGCTGCGCCGTGCCGGCTCGAGACTGCCTTTCGCGCTCGAGATCATCGCGTTTGCCGAAGAAGAGGGCGTGCGGTTCAAATCCACCTTCTTGGGCAGCCGCGCCGTTGCCGGACACTTCGACCCGCGCGACCTCGACAGTGTCGATGCCGGCGGCACCCGGTTGGCCGACGCCATTCGCGCCGCCGGTCATGATCTCGAGGCCATCCCCGCCATTGCGCGCGACGCCTCGGAGGTCGCGTGTTTCGTCGAGGTTCATATCGAACAAGGGCCCGTACTGCTTGAAGCGGGACTGCCGCTGGGAGTGGTCACCCGCATCGCCGGCAGCGTGCGCAGTGCCGTGACCGTCGAGGGCCTGTCGGGCCATGCGGGGACGGTACCCATGACCCTACGGCGGGACGCCGCCGCCGCTGCCGCCGAAATGGTGCTCGCCGTGGAGCGGCGCTGCCGCGAGCAACCGGACCTCGTCGGCACGGTGGGCAAACTCGACGTGCCGGGCGGCGCCGTCAACGTCATACCCGGCCGTTGCGAATTCAGCATCGACATCCGCTCCGGGAGCGATGCGCTGCGTGACGCCGCGGCAGCGGATATCGGTGCCGCCATCGGCGAAATCGCCGCTCGACGCGGCGTCAAAGTCGAGCAACGCCGCGTCCTTAACGCCGCGAGCGTGCCGTGTGCACCGCCGCTGCAGGATGCATGGGCCGCAAGTATCGAGCGCATCACGGGCCGCCCCGCACTGCGCTTGCCGAGCGGCGCCGGTCACGACGCCATGATGATGGCGAGCCTCACCGACATCGGCATGCTGTTCGTACGTTGCGGCAATGGTGGGATCAGCCATCATCCCGACGAGACGTTGAGCGCGGCGGACGCCGACGTCGCCGCCCGCGTGTTCCGGGACTTTCTCCTGCACTTCAAGGGCCCGACATGACACCGCGAAAGCGGCTGCGCCTCGTGATTTTGAGCCTCGCACTCTATCTCGGCGGCATGCAGTTGAGCGCGGCCGCCGAGCGCTGGTTCGAGGAGGTGAAGGCCACCGCCACGCCCCTGCAGCTCTACCGGTTTCTCTATGCCATGCCCAAAGGGGGAGATCTGCACAACCATCTCGGGGGCGCCGTTCGTTCGGAATGGTTCTGGGATGCCGCGATGGCCGCGGAGCAACGCGGCTACGTCTATTACACGCGGGTGCGCATAATGAACTGCGCACCGTATGGGCATGACGAGTTCGGCAGCTCCAAGGCGCTGCTGCTTTTCAAAGACATTCAGGCAAGCCGGTTCGAGACGCTCGATGGCTGCGGCAAGTCCGAGTTCAAGCGCTTGCGGGATCTCGACGCGCGCGAGAAGCAGGCCTGGCTCGACAGCATGCGTCTCGATCAGAGCTATGAAGGTCGCAACGAGTTCTTCGAGGCCATCTGGGCCCGTATCAATGACCTGCTGCAAAATCCCTATTTGGTTTGCGACGTTCTGGTACGCAGCATGGATGCCTTCGGGCGGGAAGGCGTGGTGTATGTCGAGACTCAACAGAACGTGCAGGGCGCGGTAAAGCCCGACGGCTCACCGTACAGCGTCGAGGAGGTCGTTGCCATCTATCGGCAATGTGTCGCATCGCCGCGAGCCAAGGCCACCGGCGTGGAAGTGCGCTTCCAGAACTCCTTGCTGAGGTTTTTGCCCGACGCCGAGCAGCGGCTGCGCGATCTATACGCGATCACCGATCGTTACCGCGATCTGTATGTCGGCGTCAACATGGTCGGCCGGGAGGATAACGGCAAGGGTTACCCGCTGCGCTTTCTGCCGGTGCTGCGCGAGCTGCGCCGCAAATATCCCGACATCAATCTGTCCATCCACGCCGGTGAGGTGGATGAGCCGAACTACCACATACGCGACACGCTCCTCCTCGGCGCGCAGCGCATCGGCCATGGCGTCAATCTCATCACGGATCCCGAGACCATGGTCCTGATGCGCAACGGCCCCTACATGGTCGAGATCAATCTCATCAGCAACCTCCTGCTCGAGTACGTGAGCGACTATTCCCAGCATCCCTTTCCCGAATACCTGCGCATCGGCATTCCGGTCGCGCTGTCGACCGACGATCGCGGTATGTGGGACTCGAACATGAGCGATGAGTTCTACGTCGCCGTGAAGGAGTTCAACCTGTCGTGGGAGGAGATCGTGAAGCTCGGCCGCAACTCGCTCTATTACTCCTTTCTGGACGCACCCACCAAGGAGCGGCTGCTGGCCGGCTACGACAAGCGCATGACGGCGTTCGCGGAGAGTTTTCAGCGCAAGAGCTGGGACGCTCTCGGCGCTGCTAAGCCCGTGAGCTACGGCTTTTTGTGCAGGCATTATCAGATTTGCCTGGCGCAATGACCCAGGCACCATCGTCCCCACGAGCATTCCTCGGCAACGCGCTGCACACCCCGACGCGCGGCCGGATAGAGTTCCTTCCCGGCGTCCTGATCGAGGTGGACGGTGCGGGGGTTATCCAGGCGATCCGCGGCGGGGATTCGCCGCAGACGGCCGCGGTGGCGGCACGCCATCGCGCGGCGGGAAGCCTCGTGACGCTGGACAAAAACGAGTACTTGCTCCCCGGTCTCGTCGATCTGCATGTCCACGCGCCCCAATGGCCGCAGCTCGGATTGGCGCTCGACCTTCCTCTCGAGGAATGGCTGCAGGCTTACACGTTCCCCCTCGAGGCACGCTATCGGGACCTCGAGTACGCGCGAAGCATGTACGAATCCCTGGTCGACGGATTGCTGGCGAACGGCACGACGACGGCCATGTACTTTGGAACCATTCATCTCGCGGCTACGCAGGCGCTCGCGGATATCTGCCTTGCAAGGTTTCAGCGCGCGCTCATCGGACGGGTGGCGATGGATGATCCCGCTCAATGTCCCGCCTTCTATCGGGACCCCTCCGCCGCCGGCGCCGAAGCCGAGACGCGCGCCTTCATCGGCTATGTTCGATCGATGGTGGGCAACGAGAGCGGGTTGATCCTGCCGGTGATCACCCCACGCTTCATCCCCTCCTGTACGGACGAGTTACTTTGGGGGCTGGGCCGACTCGCGCGCGAGACGGGCTGCCACGTGCAAACGCACTGTTCGGAGAGTGACTGGGCTCACGAGTTCGTACTGGCCCGCTATGGAGTCACCGATACGACCGCGCTCGGCCGCTTCGGATTATTGACGAGGCGTACCGTCCTTGCGCACGGCAACTTCATCGACGGCCCCGATGTGACGACGATTCTCGAGGCGAGCGCGGGAATCGCACATTGTCCCCTGTCGAACATCTATTTCTCCGATGCCGTGTTTCCACTGCGCCGCATGCTGGAGCAGGGCGTGCACGTGGGACTCGGCACCGACATCGCCGGCGGCGCCAGTCCCTCGATTCTGGAGAACGTCCGTCACGCCGTGATCGCCTCCCGCAGCCTCGAATCGGGCGTTGATCCGCGGCTCCCGCGCGCATCGCGACGCTCGCCCGGCTCGCGCATCGATGCAGCCACGGCGTTCTGGCTGGCGACTGCAGGCGGGGGCATTGCGCTCGACCTACCGGTCGGACTGTTCCGCGAGGGATATCAGTTCGATGCCATCGTGCTCGACGGCCAAGCGCCCGACAGCAATTTGCATCTCGACGAAAACGCCGCGCCCGAGGACCTGTTGCAAAAGATCGTCTACCATGCGACGCGCGCGGACATCAGAGAGGTCTGGGTGGCGAACCGTCGCGTGCACGCGCGATACCGTTGACTACGGCAAACGCCTCGATGGCTTCCAGCCAGCGGCGCTTGTCGGCGGGCGCGAGAAAGGAGCCTTCGATGGAGTTTCCGGCGAGGAGCACCAGCTGCTCCCGCGTCAGCGCCAGCGCTGCCTGTACCGCGAGGTAATTCTCCAGCAAATAGCCGCCGAAATACGCGGGATCGTCGGAGTTCACCGTGACGCACAGGCCGCGCTTCAACAGACGCTTCAGATTGTGCGATTCGATCCTGTCGAACACGTGCAACTTGACGTTCGACAGCGGACACATCGTCAGGGGCACGCGCTCGCGGGCGAGGCGCTCCATCAACCTCTCGTCCTCCTCGCAGCGCACGCCATGATCGATCCGGCTTACTTTGAGAATATCCAGCGCTTCGCGAATGTAGGACGGGGGACCTTCCTCGCCTGCGTGCGCGACGGCCGGCAAGCCCGCGGCTCGCGCGCGCGCGAAGACCTCGCGGAATTTCGCCGGGGGGTGACCGGATTCGGAGGAATCCAGGCCGACCGCGTCGATTGCGTTGCGGTGAGCCAGAACCTGCTCGAGCGTGCTCATCGCGTCGGAGGCGCTCAAGTGACGCAGAAAGCACGGAATCAACCGATACGTCATTCCCCACCCTCGTTCGGCCTCGAGCAATGCGCGGCGCATGCCGGTGAGCACGGTGTCGAAGGCGACGCCGCGCGCGGCGTGAGTCTGCGGGTCGAAGAATATCTCGGCGTGCACCACACCCTGCGCCCGGGCCCTGCCGAGATATGCACGCGTCAACAGGTAAAAGTCATCCTCGTCCCGCAAGACATCGGCCGCGGCGTAATAGATGTCGAGAAAGGACTGCAGATTGGTGAACTGATACGCATGCTTGAGATCGTCGACAGTCGCATGGGGCAACCGGACTCCATGCTTGGCAGCCAATTGGAAGGCCAACTCAGGTTCGAGCGTTCCCTCGATATGCACGTGGAGCTCGGCCTTCGGCAGTCCCCGGATTAACTCTGTCATTGCCGTTTTCGTGGAGGGACTGGGCCGCACGTGACTCCCGGGAAATAAGGTTCGCTGCGGTTAGACATTAGCACGGGGCGATCTTCGACCCGGCAGACGTTTGCCTGAAGATTAATCCGTTGACACCATTTCCGGCGACTGACATATTTCTCAGTCTATCGAGCCCATGTCGCCAACTCCGCATCCATAGCTGAAAACATGAGCTCAATCCGCATCACCGCCGGCAACTATCGGTTCGTTGCCCTCCCCAATGCAGCGGCGCCGCGCACCGTCGCCGCGTTCACCGCGCTGCTGCCGTATCGGCAGAAAATCATCCATGTGCGCTGGAGCGGTGAGGCCTGCTGGATCCCGCTCGGCGACTTTGACCTTAAAACCGGCTTCGAGAATCACACGAGCCATCCGTCGGCGGGCGATGTCTTGTTCTATCCGGGAGGCTTCAGCGAGACCGAGATTTTGATTGCTTACGGCAGCTGCTGTTTCTCGAGCAAGGTGGGGCAGCTGGCCGGCAACCATTTCCTCACCATCGTGGAGGGCCAGGAAAATCTGCGGCCGCTCGGCGTCGAGGTGCTCTGGGGAGGAGCGAAAGATATCCTGTTCGAGCAGATCTAGCCGCCTGCGAGCTAGCCGCCGGAGAGCTAGCCGCCCGCGAGCAACCCCTCTCGCTCGATGAACTCGATTACCGCCGGGAGACCCTGTCCGGATTTCAAGTTCGTGAACACGAACGGCCGATCGCCCCGCATCTTTCTCGCGTCCTTATCCATCACCTCGAGCGATGCGCCGACCATCGGCGCAAGATCGATCTTGTTGATGATCAATAGGTCGGATTTGGTGATGCCCGGGCCGCCCTTGCGCGGGATCTTATCGCCCGCCGCCACGTCGATCACGTAGAGCGTCAGATCCGAAAGCTCGGGACTGAATGTCGCGGCCAGATTATCGCCACCGCTCTCGACGAATATCAGATCCAGCGCCGGAAAGCGCAGCGATAGACGCGAAACCGCCTCGAGATTTATGGACGCGTCTTCGCGAATGGCGGTGTGCGGACACCCGCCGGTTTCTACACCGAGGATTCGATCGGCCGGCAAGGCTTCGTTTCGCACCAAAAACTGCGCGTCCTCCTCGGTGTAGATATCGTTGGTGACCACGGCGATTTCATGCCGATCGCGCATCGCGCGGCACAACGCCAGCGTCAGGGCGGTCTTGCCGGAGCCCACCGGGCCGCCTATGCCGACTCTCAACGGAGGAATTTTCTGCCTCATGTCACGACCGGAAAAGCCTCGAATATTGCGTCTCGTGTCGCGAGGAGAAAATCGCGAGGCCCGGACTGAAATTAGAGTAACCCGCGCTCGATAGATCGCCGATGCCGTCCGTGACCTGGGCGATCGTGGACCCCAGCGCGAGCAAGACGCGTTGCCCCGCGGATTGACCCAGCGGCACCGCTTTCATCGCAACCAGTACCTGGTTCTCGGCCCACGTCCACAGATAGCCCATGGCGGACTCCCGCGGTCGGATGTCCCATGCCGTGGTCGCCGCGCTCCACACGCACGGCAAACTGGGTTCCGCGGTCGAGCGCAGCGCATCGAGGATGTCCGTCGGGAGATCCGGCAGGACACAGAGCAGCTCGCGCAGGGAGAAACCCATCTGCACGGCCGCCGCGCGAAGCTCGGCGGACTCTCGGGCCGAAAGATATTCGTCGTTCAATGCCCTTACTGCCGCCGGGTCGCTCCCCGCCCAGGCCACCCCCATGGACAGCATGCAAGGAATCTCGAACGACTTCATCGAGAACTCGAGAACATCCGCGATCCAACGCAGCAGCGAGTTCTCGTCCCTCACGGCTTCGTGCTCGATGGCCGACTCCAATCCTTGAGAATGGCTGTAGCCGCCGATGGGCAGAGCCTGACTGCAGAGCTGCAGCAGCCGCGCGAGCGCAATGAGCCTCATCGCAAGGGAAACTCGTGAATCTTGGGCTGGATCAACGGCAATTGACTGCCGTGGGCGTGGTGGTGGCCGTACGCTCCGCCTTCCGGCTCGAAGGGTGCGCGCACGGCGGTGACTTGCAGTCCCAGTCCCTTCACCATCTCCTCGAGGACGTGATCGTTGAGGAAGCGCAGCCGGGCCGCCATGACCTCGACGGCCACGTGGCGATTGCCGAGATGAAATGCCGCCCTCGCGATCGCCACGGGATCCTCGCTGGAGGCCTCGAGAAGCGACTCTTCGGCCGCAATGATCAGGACCTCGCGTCCATCCTGAGTTCGCACCCGATCCCCGCCGCGCAACAACCGGCCGCGCTCCACGACCAGCGCCGCTTGCTCGCCGCTGTCGAGCCGGAGCAGCAGACGGCTCTTGCTGCGCGCATCGAAGCTCAAGTGAACGCTATCGGCGGTCATCGGCGCTAGAAGAGGAAGTAGCGTTGCGTCATCGGCAAGCTCGTTGCCGGCTCGCAAGTCAAGAGCTCGCCATCCGCACGTACCTCATAGGTCTCGCTGTCGACCTCGATGTGCGGTTGCGCGGCGTTGTGGATCATGTCGGACTTTCTCAAGGCGCGTGTCGCCCGCACGGCCTCCACCCGCTTGCGCAGGCCGAGCGCCTTCAACTCCGAGCTCTCGAGAGCGGCGCTCGACACGAACGTAAGCGATTTCTCGAGCGCCCCGCCGTACGCTCCGAACATGGGCCGGTAGTGCGAGGGCTGAGGCGTTGGAATGGAGGCATTGGGGTCGCCCATGGGCGCCATGGCAATCATGCCGCTCTTGATGACGAGACTCGGTTTGACCCCGAAGAACGCGGGCTTCCAGAGCACGAGGTCCGCGAGCTTCCCCACCTCCACGGAGCCGACCAGATGGGCAACGCCGTGCGTGATCGCCGGATTGATGGTGTATTTGGCGATGTATCGCTTGATGCGTGAGTTGTCGTTGCCGGACGAGTCACCGCTCAAGCTGCCGCGTTGCTCGCGCATTTTGTGCGCGGTTTGCCAGGTGCGAATGATCACCTCTCCCACGCGGCCCATGGCCTGGGAGTCCGAGGACATCATCGAAAAGGCGCCGATGTCGTGCAGGATGTCCTCGGCGGCGATCGTCTCGCGGCGGATGCGGGACTCGGCGAACGCGATATCCTCGGCAATCGCCGGGTCCAGATGATGACACACCATGAGCATGTCCAGATGCTCGTCGATGGTATTGATGGTGTAGGGACGCGTGGGGTTGGTCGAGCTCGGCAGCACGTTGCCGTACGATGCGGCCTTGATGATGTCGGGAGCGTGGCCGCCGCCCGCCCCCTCGGTGTGAAACGTGTGAATCGTGCGCCCGGCAATTGCCGCCAGTGTGGCCTCGAGGTAGCCGGACTCATTCAGCGTATCGGTATGAATTGCGACTTGCACGTCCATCTCATCGGCAACTCGAAGACAGTTATCGATGGCTGCCGGAGTCGTGCCCCAGTCCTCGTGAAGCTTGAGGCCCACGGCGCCGGCCCGAATCTGCTCGCGGGCCGGCTCCGGCACGCTCACGTTCCCCTTGCCGAGGAATCCCAGGTTCATCGGAAAGGCCTCTGCCGCGAGCAGCATGCTCCGAATGTGCCACGGGCCGGGTGTACAGGTGGTCGCACTCGTCCCGGCAGCCGGACCGGTGCCGCCGCCGATCATCGTCGTCACCCCGGAGGTCAACGCTTCCTCGATTTGCTGCGGACATATGAAATGGATGTGCGTATCGATGCCGCCCGCGGTCAAAATCATTCCCTCACCGGCGATGATCTCGGTCGCTGCGCCGATGGGGATGGTCACTTGCGGCTGAATGTCCGGATTTCCAGCCTTGCCGATCCCCCAGATGGCACCGCTCTTGAGACCCACATCGCCCTTGCAGATACCCCAATGGTCGACGATGAGGGCATTGGTGATGACGGTATCGGCAACGGCGTCGCTCGTTCCCTGTCCCTGACCCATACCATCCCGGATGACTTTGCCGCCGCCGAACTTCACCTCCTCCCCGTAGACCGTGAAATCCTTTTCCACCTCGATGAACAGCGCAGTATCGGCGAGACGCACCCGATCGCCCACGGTCGGGCCGAACATCTCGGCGTACGCCTGACGGGACATCTTCGAGGCCATCTAAAGTTCCCCCATTACTTTGCCTTGAAAGCCGACGACACGGCGGAGCCCCTGGTAGCGAACCAGCCGCACGGTACGCCCTTGACCCGGCTCGAAGCGCACCGCCGTTCCGGCGGCGATATCCAATCGATAACCCCGGGTCGACTCCCGATCGAATCGCAGGCTCGAGTTCGTTTCAAAGAAATGGTAGTGCGAGCCGATCTGAATGGGCCGGTCGCCGGTGTTCTCGACGTGCACCTCGAGCGTAGCTCGATCGGTGTTGATCTCGATATCTCCGGGTGTCACGAGCAATTCGCCTGGAATCATCGAGCCTGCCTCAGACGATGGGTTGGTGCACGGTGACGAGCTTGGTTCCGTCGGGGAACGTCGCCTCGACTTGAATCTCGGGGATCATCTCCGCGATGCCTTCCATGACCTCCGCGCGCGTGATGATGGTGCTGCCGTAGCTCATGAGCTCCGCAACGGTCTTGCCGTCGCGCGCACCCTCGAGGATCGCGCTGGTGATCAAGGCGACGGCCTCCGGATAGTTGAGCTTCAAGCCGCGCGCGCGACGACGCTCGGCGAGCAATGCGGCGGTGAAGATGAGCAGTTTGTCTTTTTCGCGCGGCGTCAATTCCATGCATCACTCGAGGATCAGCAAGCCCAAAGTCGCGGGGCAACTGCCGGCTGACTTAGCAACGCCGGACGTAGCACCGTCCACACGGAGGTGAACCAACTAAAAGCCTCCTGCGATGAGTGGCCCAGATAGCGTGCCAGCAAGACGCTCGGCAGGGTGGTCACTCCGACGCGCGACTCGTCGCCGCTCGGTCTCGTGCTACGGCAAGCGGCCAGTAGTTCGGCACTTACGGCGCAACCTGCCGCGATGAAAGTACCGCTCACGCTGAATCCGCCGAGCCCCACGGGCGATGACTCAAAACCGCTGCCGGCCAGGACATTCGCGCGCTCGCACCAGATCGGGCGTCCGGCTCGCCGAATACGGGTGCGCAGGCGCAGGCTCCCGGTGTGCCACCCTTCCCCCGATGCTCGCCGGCCGAAGCACAAGATCTCCCAGCCGAAAAACTGCGCGGTGGGGGCCAACTCCACATCGAGCTCCATCCGAGCCTTCGAGCCATCAAATAGAATGCTCTCTCGGGGCAGCCATTCCAGACCGGCCCCCGCCTCAAGCGAGAAATGCAACTGCTGATGCGCCTCGGCTCGTGGACAGCGGTACCACTTCGATGCGCCACAAGTGGTCAAACAGACCCTGGAATCCGAGTCCAATCGGGCAGCGATGGCGAGTGCATCCCCGCCTGCAACTCCCCCCGGCGGGTGCAGCACGGTGACATGACAAATCCCGGGACCGTCTGGGTAGAGCGCTTTCTGAACCTGGAGAGGTCCTCGATGCGATTTGGCTGCCAGCAGCGTTCGATCGTTGCGGCGGGCAAAGGACAGATCGAGATTGGCTGGCCAGTGCGCGTCCGCCGCCCCAATTTGGGGCGCTGGCGACCTCAATTTTCTCGGTGCATCCGGGATCGAGGGGTACAAGGAATCGCACCCATGCATTTCGTTCGTAAGAAGCCGAGTATGCCAGCGTTCCGCAAGTGCCGCTGCGAAATCACCTCCCCGAGCGCGCCTCGCGGCGCGTTAGAATTCGGCCATGGGGATGGTGCCATCGTGATTCGCATGATGAGCGCGGCGAGCGCATCACGAGCTGAGCAGGCTCGGCGGTTGATCTGCTTGACTGACTTGACCAGCCTGAATGACTCGGATGATGCGGCCTCGGTGCGCGCGCTGTCGGTACTCGCCTGCACGGCGCCGGTAAAACCCGCTGCCGTTTGCATCTGGCCCCGGTGGATTCCCGTGGCGCTGGCGGCACTGCAAGACACCGGCATCCCGGTATGCGCTGTCGCGAATTTCCCGGGCGGCGCGGCGGCACCAGACATCGCTGCGGCGGAGACGGCGGCAGCCGTCGCCGCGGGCGCAACCGAGGTGGATGTGGTCTTTCCTTACCGTGCGATGCTTGCGGGGGATTCGCGCGTGGGGTTGGCCGTGGTGCGCGGCTGCCGCGAGGCATGCGGGGAGCATGCACTGTTAAAGGTCATTCTGGAGACCGGTCAACTCGAGAGCCCGGACAACATGCGTCGTGCCGCTGAAATCGCGATCGAGGGCGGTGCACACTTTCTCAAGACTTCCACGGGCAAGACCCAACCTGCGGCAACACCCGAGGCTGCGGATATTCTGCTCGAGGTGATTGCGGCGGCAGCCCGACGCGGCCGGTCCATCGGCTTCAAGGCCGCCGGCGGCATCCGCACGATCGATGACGCCTGGGTCTATCTCACGCTCTTCGAGCGGCGATTCGGCGAGGGGAGCGCCTCGGCGCGTAGTTTCCGCATAGGCGCATCGGGATTGTTCAGGGAATTGATGACCGCGGCCGGCGCTTGAGCCTGCGCTCGCCTGGGGGGAATCTCGTGCCGAAATCACCTCGCATTGCCGTGATCGGGAGCGCCAACACGGACCTCACGACGTTTACGGATGTCTTCCCGCGCCCGGGCGAGACTTTGTTCGGTAAGAACTTTGAGTTGGGTTTCGGCGGAAAGGGAGCGAATCAAGCGGTGGCATCGCGTCTTTGTGGCGCACAGGTGTTGATGGTGGCCAAGGTCGGCGGCGACTTGTTCGGGCAGGCGACGATCGACAATTTCAAGTCGTTCGGCATCGACACGACGCATGTGCAGATCGTCGCTGACGCTCCGACGGGGGTGGCACCGATCTTCGTGGAGCCCAACGGGCAGAATCGAATCATCGTGGTCAAAGGTGCCAACGAGCGGCTGACCCCGGCAGATGTCGATGCGGCTGCGGCGGATCTACGCGACGTCGATGTGATCATATTGCAATTCGAGATTCCGCTTGCAACGGTCTATCACAGCATCCGCTTTGCGCGTGCCCACAATATCCGCTGCATCGTCAATCCGGCGCCCGCGGTCGCCGCGGAGCTTTCGGCGCTGACCGGCGCGGACCTCTTCATCCCGAACGAGAGCGAAGCCGAGCTGATTACCGGACTGCCCGTGGGGTCCGCAGCAGAAGCCGCCGCCTGCGCCGCCGCCCTGCTCGGGAGCGGCTTTCGGCACGTGGTGCTCACTTTGGGTGCGCGCGGCTCACTACTGGCCGATGCCGCCGGGCTCACTCACGTGCCTGCCTTTCCGGTCACGTCCATCGATACGTCGGGCGCGGGGGATGCGTTCATCGGCAGCCTCGCCGTGTTTCTTGCCGAAGGCATCCCGGAGCAGGAAGCGCTGTCACGCGCGAATCTCTACGCCGCCTTGTCGACGACCCGAGTCGGCACGCAGAAATCTTTCCCGCGGCGGGCCGACTTCCAGACCGAGTGGGACCGGCGCAAAAGCGGGCAGCCGCGATCGACCAAACTCGCGTAGCGAAAGGATTCAACAATGTTCGTTGTGCATAGTTATCCGTTGGCCGTGGTGTGTTGTGTACTCACCATGTTGTGTTGGGGGTCGTGGGCAACCACCCGCAAGCTCGCGCGTCCCGATTGGCGCTTTGAGCTGTTCTACTGGGACTACACGCTCGGCGTTCTGCTGATCACGCTGGCATTCGGGCTCACGCTGGGCAGCGGCGGCACCGAAGGTCGTGCTTTTATTCTCGACCTGTCGCAAGCCTCGACCGCCTCCCTCGTAGCGGCGCTGCTGGGCGGCGCAATTTTCAATCTCGGGAACATTCTGCTGGTCGCCGCGATCGAGATTGCGGGCATGGCGGTCGCATTTCCGGTGGGGATCGGACTCGCGCTGATCATCGGCGTGATCATGAACTACCTCGCCGCGCCGATCGGCAACGTGGCCCTCCTCTCCGCAGGCGTTTTCCTTGTCATTCTGGCGATTATTTTGGATGCCCTGGCCTATCGACGATTGGCAGGCGGGTCGTCCGGCACCAGCGCCAAAGGCTTGATTCTATCGGTGGCGTGCGGTGTGTTCATGGGAGTCTTCTATCGCTTCGTGGCGGCGGCAATGTATGCCGATCCGGCTCATGCAGCCAGCGGCAAGATGGGGTCTTATGCGGCGACTTTCGTAGTTGCTTTGGGCATCGTGCTCTCGAGCTTCGTCTGGAATGTCCTCGCGATGAAAAGGCCCCTGATCGGTGACCCCGTCGGCTTTCGCGACTACCTTGCAGGGAACCTCCGGACGCACATGATCGGCGTATTCGGCGGCCTGATCTGGGGAGCCGGTACGTCCTTCAACCTCATCGCCGCGGGGCGTGCCGGCTTTGCCATTTCCTACGGGCTCGGCCAGGGCGCCACGATGATCGCCGCATTTTGGGGCGTATTCGTCTGGAAGGAATTTCGCACGGCCCCGCCCGGCACCTCGAGGTTGCTCGCGGCCATGTTCGGCAGCTTTCTGCTCGGACTCGCGCTCATTGTCCTCGCGCGCACGATGTGATCAGCAAAGTCCGGCGGCCCGAACAGCAGCCATTACCCTCGTCATATGGTCGATATGTTGATCGATGCCCGTGAACTTTTGGCCCATCGTCACGACGGACGCGTGGGTGCCGCCGATATCACGCCAGCGCGACGCCGTGTCGACGACGTCCTGGGGGCTCTTGGCCTTGAGCATATTACAGTGCAAGCCGAATCCCTCCGCGGGCCGAGCCGCGTCCTTTAAGTACCCGCGCAATTTCGTTGCCTGCTCAAAAGCGTCGGCGGCGCCATCGGCGAAGATGAACCCGTCTGCGAGAGCCGCGGCGCGCTTCAGCGCCACGTCCGCGAATCCACTCAGCCAAATTGGTATCGAGCGCCGCGGCCGTGGGTTCAAGGCCGCCCGATCGACCCGGTCGTACGTACCCTCGAAATTCACCAAGGGCTCTGACCAGAGGCGTCGCAGCAGCTCGATCTGCTCGGCGACCCGTTTACCACGAACGTGAAAGTCTTGACCCAGGGACTCATACTCGACGTAGTTCCACCCGATACCGATGCCCAACCGAAAGCGCTCGCCTGAGAGCAGATCGAGATCAGCCGCCTGGCGCGCAACGAGCACGGTCTGGCGCTGAGGCAGAATGAGGATGCCCGTCACCAGCTCGAGCCGTCGGGTAATGCCGGCAAGATAGGCAAACATGACGAACGGGTCATGAAACGGGTCCTTCTCGGTGTAAGGGCCGGTGAGCTTCGGCGAACGGTCGTGGGTTGCGCCGAGTACATGGTCGTACGTCAATAGATGGTCATACCCCAGCTCTTCTGTCGCCAACCCTATGCGGCGCACGGCTACCGGATCACCCTTCAGCTCAGTCTGCGGATAGATAACGCCAATCTTCATGATGACTTCCTTCGGTTGCCGTCATCCGGACTCAGTTCGCTCTGTGTTGCATTAGCGCGGCGCGCCGGCAGTCATCCAGCCGTGCGTCGGAACGCAGGCACGCGGCGAGCTGTTCGTGGTAAGTCGCCGCCTGCTCGCGCGTTTTTGAGCGCTTTTCCGTCATTGCCCCGAGGGAGGGAACGAGCAGGGCCCCGCCGGCCAGCACGAATAAAATGCCCAGACTTCGCAGGCCAAACGTTTTGATGACTTCGATGCTCATGATCGCAGCAATTCCCGAGCGAGAATGCTACATCGGTATGGCAGTCGGGGGTATGTCGAAACTTGTAAATAAATGCCCTCCCGGGGCATCAGAATTTCAATCGAGCTTCGGCCATGACGCTGCGATAGATTCCCTCGCCTCCCTGCGAGCTCGGATACTCATAATGATGAGCGTGCAGCAAATTGAGTCCATTGATGGCGAGCTCGAGCGACTCGTTTGCCCGCCAGCCGACGCGGCCATTCACTTCGTAATAATGGGGAAAAGCCGCATCGGGAAGCGCACCGACATAGCGCAGCGTCGCCTCCAGCTCGACGTCATGGCTCAAGTCCATGGAGGACGCCAGATCGGCATGCGAGCTCGGATCATCGCCGGCTTCGGTGGTGCCCAGAAGGCCGGCCGATCCGGGTTTGAACCGCAGCTGCTCGTGCAGGGCGGTGAAGCCCGGTGACAACCGCCACCACGGAGTCACCTGCCAGTTGGCCCAGCCTTCGACTCCATAGGTGTCGCCGCGCATGAGATTGCCCCAGTACAACGGGAAGAAAGTCGCGGGGGAGGCAGTCTCGATGGTGCGCAGATTATCGTAGTCGTTGCAAAAAGCGGTGAGCGAGAACGACAGCTTGCCCGCGGCCGTGATCCGCGCTCCGGTCTCATAGGCCTTCACTTGCTCGGGGCGAAAATCCCGGTTGCCTGCGAGGCCAATGCTGCCGTTACCGAGTTTTTCGATCACGTCATCGTCGAACGGAGTCGGTGAGCGTATCGCTTTCGAGGCGGCTGCCCAGACTGACAGGCGATCGCCGACGGCCCAGTTCGCGCTCACGTCGGGTAGGGGTGTCCAACCCCAGTACGGGTCATCCTCCATCTTGAAGCCGGCCGTGAGATCGAAGGCTCGGCCGAGGGTTATCGTATCCTGGATGAATACATCCCCGATGGTGAGATTGCGGCTCGGCGGCCCGAACAGCAGGTTTCCGACGCTGCTGATCGAGTAACTATTGACCCGCTCGCCCGCGCCCCAAACGACTCGCTGATGCGCCCACGCCTCGATGGACTGCTGAATTTCGAGATCGTAGGTATGCAGCACGAAGCCGCCACCACCGGCCGCCGCGAAGCGCTCGGTCTGGTCGAGGTAAGCTTGAGCCTGCAACTCCGTGCGCTCGGTGCGATGCTGATAGCGAGTGAGCACATCGGCACCGACGATGGATCCGTCGGTTTCCATGGGCTCCTGCTCGGTGCCGCGATAGATATCTCCCTCGACCATTACAGAATCCGTGTCGGTCGACCAATCGCTGCGAAAGCCGCCCTGTCCTTTGTGCCAGCCATCGTGCGCCGATCCCACCGGCGGCGGCGCCCACTCGGCATCGCGATGATATTCGGCGCCGTAGACGCGGTAGGCCAACTCGCCAGTCACCCGACCGCCGTAGCGCATGCTCAAATCTTGATCTTGATTTCCGGCGGCAGCGTCCACGAACGTCCCTTGCGTGAGGTAGGAGGCCCGGGTGATGACGTTGATGACACCGTTCATCGCATTGGCACCCCACAACGTGGCGCCGGGACCGCTGATGATCTCGATCCGGTCGACGTCCTCGAGCAGCACATCCTGTGCATCGCTATAGATGCCCGAGTACAGCGGCGTGTAGACGCTGCGCCCGTCGATCAGCATCAGCAGCTTGTTGGAGAAGTTCTGCGCCGTCGGATTGCCGCCGAAGCCGCGAGCGGAGATCACGTAGTTGCTGGCGCTGGTCTGAGTGATGAGGAGGTTCGGAGCCAAACGCAGCGCATCCATCAGACGTGTCGCGCCCGAGCGGACGATCTGCTCGTGCGTGATGACATAGATGGTGGCCGCAGCCCGCTTCAATTCCTCGGGCGCCTTGGACACTGAGGTGACCTCGACGTTGGCGAGATCTTGCAGGGATAATCGCGTCAAATCCTCGTCGCGGCCGGCCGGCGATTCATCGAGAGTCCACGCCGCCTTTGCGTACAAGCCCGCCCACAGTCCGACACATCCCGTCAGGATCGTCATCCACCGAGCGGGCGCCGTGCAGCGTGGCTGACTCAATCCCATGATTCGTTCATTGTTCAAAAACTCCCCGCTTGGGGACGCGTCGATGGCTTTCGTGCGCGACGCGACGCCCCGCGTGGAAGTCTATAAGAATCTTGGGCGGTGCATGCGAATCAGGCGAATGACGCTCATTCGCATCTTGTAATTTCTACATGCCGCTCACTCGCTCGGCACGAAAATCCACAGGAGGATGTAAGCAAGCAAGCCGGCTCCGGCGAAAATGAACAGGACGGCGAACAGCAGTCGCCACACCCATGACTCCACACCGGTCGCTCGAGCCAGCCCTCCGCACACGCCGCCGAGGACCCGATCGGTTCGGCTGCGCCGGAAAGCATTGACGGCCGACACGGCGGGCTCTTCGGGCCGCGCGCGCCCCGTATTGAGGAGCCGCTCCTTCGCGCGCGTGAATTCCTCCTCAGTCAGTGTGCCGCTTGCGCGAAGCTCTCCAAGCTTGGCCAGTTCGTCACTCAGCGTCATGGGTGCCTCCTGGGCGCTATTCGTAGCGCCGACTCCCCAAGAACACACGGCGGCGCCCAAAGTTGCAAGTGAGCTATGATGGGACGTGACCAGCACGCCAGATCGCGGCACGACAGGGATTGCCAACGATCCCTCCGCCGAGATCGCGCGCCGCCGATTTCTGCTCAGCATATTCGTCGTATCCGGCTTCACCGGGCTGATTTACGAGTCGATCTGGTCGCACTACCTCAAGCTTTTTCTGGGGCATGCGGCCTATGCGCAATCGCTGGTGCTCGCCATTTTCATGGGCGGCATGGCGGTCGGCTCGTGGGTAGTCGCGCATTACTCCGTCCGGATCAGGCGGCTGTTGCTGGCCTACGCCTTGGTCGAGGGACTCATCGGCGTGCTCGGCCTCGTGTTTCATCCCGTGTTTATCGCGGCCTCGGATTTCTCATTCGCCGCGGCGATACCCGCGCTGCCATCGGCCGGCTGGATTCAGGCCTACAAATGGTCCCTGGCGGCCGCGCTGATCCTCCCACAGTCGGTGCTGCTCGGTATGACGTTCCCGCTGATCAGCGGGAGCATCATCCGCCGCTGGCCTGATCGACCCGGCGAGACCCTGGCTGCCCTGTACTTCACCAACAGCCTCGGCGCGGCGGTCGGCGTCCTCGTCAGCGGTTTCGTGCTGATCGACGCAGTCGGCCTGCCGGGCACGATCCGCGTCGCCGGAATTCTCAATGTGGCCCTCTCGCTTTTGATCTGCGCGCTGGTGCGCGGGGAGCCGGAGCCCGGCGCCCGCCCGGTCGAGGCGGTGGTGCGCCCCAGCCGCGACCCTTGGGCCCGCTGGCTCACACTCGCGGCCTGCCTCACGGGCGCGGCCTCGTTCATGTACGAGCTCGGTTGGATCCGGATGCTGAGCTTGGTGCTCGGCAGCTCGACCCACTCGTTCGAACTCATGCTGAGCGCTTTCATCCTCGGCCTTGCCCTGGGTGGACTCTACGTGCGGCGGCAGATCGAGCGCATCCGGGATCCGTCGGCTTATCTTGCCGGCATCATGGTGCTCATGGGTGCCTTCGCCGCACTCACCTTGCCGGCATACGGCCTCACGTTCGATTTCATGGCCTGGTTCCTCCACAGCTTTGCGCGCACCGCGGGCAGCTATGTGGGATTCAACGTGATCAGCCAGTTGATCGCAGCGCTCATCATGATCCCGGCAAGCTTCTGTGCGGGGATGACGCTGCCGTTGCTCACGCGCGAGCTCATGCGTCGCGGCGCCGGCGAGCGCGCCATCGGCTTCATCTACTCGGCCAACACGTTCGGCGCCATCGTAGGCGTTGTGCTCACGATCCATGTGCTCATGCCGCGCATCGGAATCAAGGGAGTCATTCTCACCGGGGCCGCGATTCATATGGCGTTGGGATTCTCTCGATTTCTCAGCCCGCCGTTCCCCAAACCCGCCGTGAGGATGGCAATGGCAGTCGGTCTCGTGGTCTTCGCGCTGGTGCTGTTCGCCGTCCATCTCGATCCGCTGCGCATGACCTCCGGGGTGTATCGCACGGGTTCGGCGACGTTGACCGAAGGAGCAGTCGTCACGTACCTGCGGGACGGCAAGACCGCAACCATCAGCCTGGTCGAGAAGGACGGATTGGTGACGATCGCCACCAACGGCAAGCCCGACGCGGCCATACAAATGGGACCCGGAGAAGCCTCGGTCGACGAAAGCACCATGGTGCTCGCCGCCGCCATCCCGCTTAGCATGCAGCCGCACCCACGGCGCATCGCCAACATCGGGTTCGGCTCGGGACTGACCACGCACACCCTGCTCGCCAGCGGGCTCGTCGACCGCCTCGACTCGATCGAGATCGAGCCCTTCATGGTGGAGGCTGCGCGCCGGGGCTTCGGCCCGCGAATCAAAAACGTCTTCGAGGATCCGCGCAGTCATGTCGTGTACGAGGACGCCAAGACGTTTTTCGCGACCGCGCGGGAGCCCTATGATCTCATCGTATCCGAGCCCTCCAACCCCTGGGTGAGCGGGGTCTCCACCCTGTTCTCGGACGAATTCTACGATCGGATCACACATTACCTGCGACCGGACGGATACTTCGCCCAGTGGGTGCAGGTATACGAGACGAACATCGGCGTCTTGGCCTCGATCATCAAGGCGCTAGCCCCGCACTTCGGCGCCTACACGCTCTACAACGTCGACGATCTCGACGTATTGATCGTCGCGACCCGCGGCACCGCGCTGGGTACCCCGGATGATGAGCTACTTCGCGCCCCGCTGCTGCGCGCGGAGCTCGAGCGAGTCGGCATCCGCTCCGAGGCTGACTTTCAGGCGCGCAAGCTCGGGGATAATCGCACGCTCGGGCCTGTGTTCGAGTCCCTTCCGGTCCCCGCCAATTCCGATTTCTATCCCTTTGTCGATTTGCACGCACCGCGCTCTCGCTATCTCAACGAGAACGCGATGGAGCTGCCCGCGCTCACGCTGTTGCCCATCCCGTTCCTCGAGCTCATCGACGAGTCCAAGCCGCGTGCCGCCACCCTCGATCCCTCGCTGAGCAGCGTGGTGGTACGGGATCGTTTCGTCCTGCGAGCACTCGATATTCGCCGGGCGCTGGCGAGCGGCAGCCTCGACAATCTGGATCCCATCACCGCGAGATATCTGTGGCTGGTCGGCACGGGCCGCGAGGCCTGCGCAGCGGCTCCCGCGCAGGCGGCCTGGGCCGACGCCGTCAGAAATTTGAGCGACGAGACGGCCGCCTATCTCAATGCCGCGGAGCTCGAGCAGCTGTGGGCCTCGATTCTGTCGAGCCCCTGCTATGCCGAGGTGGGGAGTGAACAAGACGCCTGGGTGAATTTGTTCGCGGCGATCGCGCAGCGGGACGCCGCCGGCATCGTGCGGCTCGGCACTCGATTGCTCGCTCCGCTGTCGGCACATTCTGACGGTGAGCGTGCATATCTGACTACAGTCACCGCTGCTGCTTATGTCAATCTGGGAGAGAGCGTGCAAGCCCGCGAGCTGTTGGTAGCACAACGCTCCAGGCTCAATCACGCGGGCCCCTTCGATCTCGCACTACGCGATCTTCGCGCGCTGACGGATCCCAAGGTATCCTCACTCCCATTCAAGGAACCCCAAGCGCATCCTCGATGAGCGCAAGCCCCCCGAAAGTAACCTCGGTCCGCGTCGCGACAAGCGGGCTCGTCGCGCCAGCCGGCCTCGTCGTGACAGGCGACCTCAGCGATGCGGTTCACCTCGCGCGACTCGCCGCCATCGTGGATTCCAGCGACGATGCCATCCTCAGTAAGACGCTCGACGGGATCATCACCTCGTGGAATGCAGGCGCGGTGCGGCTCTTCGGCTATGAGCCGGAGGAGATTATCGGAAAGTCCATTAAGACGCTCATTCCGGCCGAGCTGCACGACGAAGAGCGGCATATCCTGGCCCGGTTGAGGCGCGGCGAGCGCATCGACCACTTCGAGACCACTCGCGTGCGCAAGGACGGTCACCGGCTGCAGCTCTCCATCACGGTCTCACCCATTCGCGACGCGAGCGGCACCATCGTCGGCGCGTCGAAGATCGCTCGCGACATCGGTCCGCAAAGGAACGCGGAGCGGACGGCTGCCCAGCTCGCCGCGATCGTGGAGTCCTCGGAGGACGCCATCGTCAGCAAGAACCTCGACGGTCGGATCCAATCCTGGAATGCGGGCGCGATGCGGATCTTCGGGTACGCGGCCGAGGAGGCGGTCGGTCAGTCGATCACGCTGATCATTCCGCCGGAGATGTATGCGGAGGAACGCCACATACTCGACCGAGTACGCCGCGGTGAGCGAGTCGAACACTTCGACACCATTCGGCTGACTAAAGACGGGCGGCGCATTCCCGTCTCGGTGAGCGTCTCCCCGGTGTGCGATCCGCGCGGTACCATCATCGGCGCCTCGAAAATCGCCCGCGACATTTCAGAGCGAAAAGAAGCCGATGAAGCTCTGCAAGAGAGCGAGCAGGCATTGCGCGAGGCGGATCGCCGCAAGGACGAGTTCATGGCACTCCTCGCCCACGAGCTGCGCAATCCGCTCGCGCCGATTCGCTACGCCCTCGCCACGGCCAGGAAGTCCGATCGCACCGCCGAGCAACAAAGACGGGCAGAGGAGATCATCGAGCGCCAGGTCGCTCACATGAGCCGCTTGCTGGATGATCTGCTCGATGTGTCGCGCATCACGCGCGGCATGCTCGAGCTGAAACGCGCCGATACGGAGTTGACCGTCGTGCTTGGAACCGCCATCGAGGCGGCGCGCCCGATCCTGGACGCCAAGGGCCACGACCTGTCGCTGGACCTGCCCAAGCAGGCGGTCAGGCTCGTTGCCGACTCCGTGCGTCTGGCGCAGGTATTCTCCAATCTACTCATCAATGCGGCCAAGTACACCGACCCGGGCGGCCATATCGAGCTGTGCGCCGCGCAGATCGACAACGAGGTCATCGTGTCGGTGCGCGACAACGGAATGGGCATCTCGACGGACATGATGCCCCGGTTGTTCACGATGTTTGCGCAGGACTCGACGGTCGTGAACCACTCCGAAGGCGGCCTCGGAATCGGCCTCGCACTGGCGCGCGGTGTGGTGGATTTGCACGGCGGTCGAGTCGAGGCACGCAGCGCCGGCCCGGGACTCGGCAGCGAGTTCATCGTGACCATCCCGGCGGGCGCCGGCAAAAGCACCGATACCGATGCACAAGCGGATGAGGATCCGCCCGTCGACGGGGGCGGCCTCAAGGTGCTGGTCGTCGACGACAACCGCGATGCCGCGGATACTTGCTCGGCCTTGCTGGAACTGTCTGGCCACTCCGTACAGACGGCCTATACCGGTCACGAGGCGCTCGCCATCGCGGCGAAGACTCGGCCGCACGTCGTCGTGACCGACATCGGTCTGCCCGACATCGACGGCTACGAGGTGGCCGCGAATATCAAGGCCGCGCCGTGGGGCCGCAGAACGGCACTCGTCGCCGTGACCGGCTGGGGTCAGGAATCGGACAAGCAACGCGCGTTTTCCGCCGGTTTCAGCCACCATTTGACCAAGCCCATCGATCCCGACACCCTCGAATCCCTCTTGCAATCCTTGAGCGCGGAGCTGCGTGCCGGCGGATGACCTCGTCGCGACAACATCTGCTCGACCCCATGCTGTGATTGAGGGAAACTGACCCGGAAAAACGGTTCGGCGGGATGACACCGGGAGCTCTCCGTGGCAGGCAAAAATTCCGTGGGTGCGCCGCGGGCCGACCGCCGTGGTCTGCTACGTCTGGGTACCTCGCCGGCGCTCGACTGGGTGCTGCTCGCGTACGCCGCGGTGGTGATCGGCATCGGCTGGGCATACACCGGCTCCCGTATCCATGGAGACTACGAGCAGACCCTCGATGAGGAGCGCACGCGACTCCGCAGTGTCGCGGCGACTCTGCAAGCGGGCACGCTGGCCATGCTCAATGACGGGGTAGGCGCAGCGGTTGCAGGCGCCAATGAGCTGCAGGCGGAGGGTGGGCTGATTCTCGCCAGCCGCTTGGAGATCATCACGACGCTGCGCAAGCAGCTCGCGGGCGGAAGCTACGTGCGCTCCTTGTTTCTCACCGACGGCGAGCGATTTGCGCTCGCGACCCGCGATGGTGCATTCGGCGGCCGGCTAACGCCCGAGTGGCTGACTGTAGCGCAAGTGCCCGCATCGAGCGGCACGTGGGTGGGCTCGCCGATCGTCGATCCAGAGCGCCCTGATATGTCAGTGATTCCGATCGCTCAGCGGGTGACGTGGGGCAAGGATCTGACGCTGTGGGCCGGCGCGCTATTCAGTTTTGACGGTTTTGAGGGACTCTATCGGCAATCGAGCGATCAGATCGCATCCATGGGGTTGATTGCGAGCGACGGCACGCTGCTGGTCCGAGTGCCGGGTACCCTGGAGCTACCCGCGGGCGCCAATCTCGCCTCGAATGACCTGTTCAAACGTGCAATTGCCCAGGGCAATGAAGGCATCGTCGAGGGCTATGGATCGGTCGCCAAAAAGGACATGATCTACGCGTACGATCTCATGAACGGCTATCCCATTTACATCATGGCCGGCCAGTCCCGGGACGCCGCGCTCGCTCCCTGGCGCAGCCGGCGGCGAGTGGCCGTGGGGACGACCGCGGCATTCAGCGCGCTGGTGCTCGGCATGACGGCGCTCCTGAACCACTCCCTGCGCGCGCTGCGCCGCCGGGATCATCATTACAGGACGCTGTTCAATAACGCGCAGTTCAGCGTATTCCTCCTAGAGGGCGATCGGTTCGTGGATGCCAATCGCACGGCGATCCGGATGTTCGGCCTGCAAAGCGAGCGCGAAGCGATAGGGCTCTCCCCGTGGGACCTTTCGCCGGAGCATCAACCCGACGGGCAGCGTTCCGAGGATCTCGCGCGCGCGCGAATCGAGACTGCCCTGCGTGAAGGGGGCACGAGCTTCGAATGGCTCCATCGGCGGCTGGACAACGACATGAGCTTCCCCGCGGAGGTGGGGCTCTCGACCATCAAGGACGGCAACACCGTGCTCGCCCTCGCCGTGGTCCGGGATCAGACCGCGCGCAAGCGCGCTGAGCACGATCTGCAACTGCTGTCGGCCGAATTGATGCGGTCGCAGGACGAAGAGCGGCGGCGTATCGGACGTGATCTGCACGACTCGACCGGCCAGACGCTCGCCGCCCTGGAACTCGGCCTCGCGCGGCTGATGCACGACACGGGATCGGCCACGGCGGCCCGCCGGGAGCTGCTCGAGCACTGCGCGCGTCTGGCGACGCAGTGCTCGACGGAAATCAGGACGGCGTCCTACCTCCTCCATCCGCCCTTGCTCGACGAGTTGGGGCTACTCAGCGCACTTCGCTGGCTGGCGGACGGGTTTCGACAGCGCAGCGCGGTCGAGGTACGCCTCGATCTGCCGCAGACCATGGACCGGCTGCCGCGCGACAGCGAGCTCTGCCTGTTCAGGGTCGCCCAGGAGGCGCTCACGAATGTCCATCGACACGCCGCAAGTCCCTGGGTGACCATTCGACTCAAGGTGCAATCCGACAGCGTCATGCTCGAGGTCGAGGATGCCGGCCGTGGACTACCTCGCGCGGGCGACCCCGCGACCCCGGGAAGCGGTCCGCTGCTGGGAGTCGGGTTAGCGGGTATGCGCGAGCGCATGCGTCAGATCGGCGGGACGCTCTCTGTCGAATCCACGAGCAGGGGGACCCGTGTCCGCAGCACCTTGTACATCGGGCAGCCCCCGCCGGCCGTTTCGACATGAAGCCCGCGCGCATACTCATCGCCGACGACCATGAGCTCTTGAGGCGCGGACTGGTCGCGGAGCTGTCCGAGGTACCCGGCTGGGTCGTCGTTGCCGAGGTGGCCAATGGCAGAGACGCGGTGGCATCCGCGGCCGAGTTCAAGCCGGATCTCGTGGTGCTCGATCTGACGATGCCGGAGCTCAATGGGCTCGAGGCGGCTCGCCGGATTCTCTCGGCCGAGCCCAGCACGCGCATTCTCATTTTGACCGCGCACGAGTCCGAGCAACTCGTGCGGGAAGTGTTGAGCGTCGGTGCGCGGGGATACGTTTTGAAATCCGATGCCGGACGGATACTGGTAGTGGCATTGCAGGCGCTGCTCGAAGGCGGCTCATTTTTCACTTCGAGCGTGGCACGCGTGGTCATGGACGGGTATCTGCGCAACGAGGCGAGTGCGCCGAGCGCGGCGCAGACGCTTTCCGGCCGGGAGCGGGAAATCGTGCAGCTGCTGGTCGAAGGCAACAGCAATAAAGACGTCGCGCGGGCGCTGAATATCAGCGTGAAGACCGCCGAGACGCACCGTAGCAACATAATGCGCAAACTGGGCCTCGGGTCGCTCCCCGAGCTCGTACGCTACGCCATCCGCAACAACATCATCGAGCCCTGAGCTCGCGCCCGCGGTTGGGCTCCATCCGGTCTCCCCTACAGGGTTTCCCCGACCCCGATACCCAGTCTTCTCGATGTCGCCGGCTGCCACTCGACGCTACCTTGGCGAGCTCACGGCAAGGACGCATCACGGACTTTATCGATGACGGTGCTCACCAGCGAACCCTATGCAGTGCCACTGGCGGCCCTCGTGGCGATTCTGCTGGCGCACACACCACGCAGAAGCTCGCGCTGCAGGTCTCTTCCGCGGGCGCTCGCAGCTGCGTCGTCCTGCTGAGCTCCGTTGATGCTTTTCTTTCAACCCGGGATGACGGATTCGATGCAGGATCGTCTGGCGTTCGAAAGCGACCTGCGGCGCGCGATGACGGCGGGAGAATTCGAGCTCTACTATCAACCCGAGCTCTCGATCAAGACCGGGAAAATCGTTTCCGCGGAAGCGCTGCTGCGCTGGCGGCATCCGACCAAGGGTGTCATCGGGCCGAGCTCGTTCATCTCGCTTGCCGAAGATACCGGATTGATCATTCCGCTCGGGGAGTGGGTGCTGCGCGAGGCGTGCCGCCAGGCGCGCCGCTGGCAAGTCGACATGGGCTCCTCGCTTCCCTTGGCAGTCAACTTGTCGGCCGCCCAGTTCAGACACGAGAACATCCTGCAGATGATTCGCTCCGCGCTCGCCGATGCGGATCTCGACGCGCGCGCCTTGGAGATCGAATTGACCGAGAGCGCGCTCATGACCAATCCTGAGGAATCCGCGGGTGTGTTGAAGCAACTGCGCAGGATGGGAGTGGGCGTTGCGATCGATGACTTCGGTACGGGTTACTCCAGCTTGAGCTACCTGCGGCGGTTCTCGATCGACAAGCTCAAGATCGATCGCAGCTTCATCAGGGACTTGGCCATCAGCCGCACCGATGAATCGATCGTGCGCGCGATCGTCTCCCTCGCCCGTGGCGTCGGCCTGACGGTGCTCGCGGATCGGACCGAGACGCGCAGCGGACTCGTGGCGGCGCTGTCGGTGATGCTGGCTCCTGAGACCGATTCATGAGAAAGATCCCAGCGCCGGCGGACCTCGGGCGCAAAAGCTGCCGCAATAACGCCGAGTTGCTCGACTTGGAAATCCGAGGTTGCGCTCGGCTGAAATCCGCCGTGCGCCGCGTGCTGATCGTCGATGACCATCCCATCGTGCGCCAGGGCCTGCGCCGCATCCTGGAAAACCAGGACGATCTCGAGGTCTGCGGAGAAGCGGAGACAGCCGACGACATGCGAAGCGCCCTGGACGACTTGCAGCCCGATGGGCTGATCTGCGACATCAGCTCGAAGCACGGCGACGGCATCGATCTCGTCCGGTTCGCTCGCGCGCATCATCCGGAGCTGCGGATTCTCGTGCTGTCCGCAGAGGACGAAGCCTTTTACGCGGAGCGCATGCTCTCCACCGGTGCAAACGGATACATCATGAAGGAGTCATCCACCGAGGAGTTCCTGACCGCGTTGCGGTGTGTTCTCGAGGGCCATATCTACGTCTCGGAGACCGTTCGTCGCAACATGCTGCAGAAGTACGCCGGCCGGCCGGCGCCCAGATCCGACGATCCGCTCGATCGGCTGAGCAATCGTGAATTGCAGATTTTGCTCATGATCGGCAGGGGCATGACCACCCGGGAAACCGCACAAGCGCTCCACTTGAGCATCAAGACGGTGGAATCGCACCGACACAGCATCAAGCGGAAGCTAAATCTCAGCACCGCCACGCAACTGGTGCGCTATGCGGTACTCGGCCTCGCGAGCCGAGATACGTGAGCGCGCTGCCCCGCCGAAGAGGGCCCTGCGCTTGCCCGCAGGGCCCTCGATGCCTCCGCCCCTCACGGGGTTAGTTGTTCTGCGCGCCCGCGGCAATCCACGACTCGATTTGGTTCATCGTCGCGGTCGACAGATAGGGGCCGCCGAACGGCATGCGCGCACCCGTGATGCCCGCCAGGCCCTCGAGCTTGTGAATGACGTAACTGTCGGTGGGATCGCCCGGCTTGACGCGTAGCAGGTTCGGCTGCTCGATACTCGGCACGTTCACCAAAGATGCATACGTCGCCGCCGCTGAAGTCAGGTTCTGCACACCGGGCAGGCTGGCACCCACTCCGTTATGGCACCCGGAACAAATGGGACCGAAGACCTGCGCTTGCAATTCCGTCAGCGTCGCGGCGGGGGCGGCGTTGTTGACAGTGACCGTGACGGGAGCCGAATTGGCAACCTTGCCATACCCTTCTTTCGCGGTCGCCGTCAGGGTTACCGTTCCATTGGCGCTGGTCGTGGTATTCCACTGAACCGAGAAGGGTGACGCGTCGGCCGTCCCGATGGCTTTCCCGTTGGCGAAGAATTCCACTTGCTCGACGCTGACGCTGCTGCCCACCTGCGCAGTCAGCGCGACCGTGCCGCTCACGGTTGCGCTCGGGGCGATCACCGTCACGGCCGCCGTACCGTCCAGAGTCGGCGGCGTTGCGCCTGGGTCGATGCGGCCGTATTCACCGCCGCTGCCGTCATTCGTGCCTGCGGCGAAAAAGAGTGTGTTGTGCGGCTGGTTGGCGCTGTCGTTGCCGAAGGCGATGCCCCAGAGGCCCGGCACTGCGATCGGATCGGAATGAGAGTCACTGATCGGGCCGATCAATTTGCCGCTTGCCGCGTCGAAAGCATTGATTTTCCCGTCGCCGAGATTGCCGACCAAGAGATCATTGCTGAGTGGTCCGAAGTCCGCGGGTGCGAGCGCGATGCCCCAGGGGGCGTTCAGTGCGCCGCCCGTGGCGATCAAGCGCATGGTGAACGTTCCGCTCGCGTCGAATACATCCACGAGGCCCAATCCCGCTCCGATGCTGGCAAACGAGTTGTCCGGCGCCTTCTGCTGCGCATACGCCACGTAGATCTGCGTCGCCCCGCCGCTGCCGTTGGCGATCGCCTGAATGCCGAACGGTGCATATCCCGCGGGAAGGCTGGGATCGGCGAATGCGAAGCTGCTCGCCGACGGCGTCTGCTTCACGAACGTCGCGTTGAACACGTCGATCTTGTTGTTGTGGAAATCGGCCGCGTACAAGTAATTTTGACCGCCGTTCGAGGCGAGCGCGGCTCCCGTGTACTCCGCACCGCCGGCATCCGTGTACACCGTCACCGCCGCGGCAGGATTGACCGCGGACGACCAGCCCGCGATCGTTCCGCCCTCACCCACGTAGATGAAGCTCGCGGCGCCGGATTTGCCGCCCGAGCTCACGACGAAATCGCTCGTCGCGTTGGCGACAACGCCGGTCGGCGCGAAGGGGTGGCCGGCATTGGCGGTGAATGTCACCACCAAGGGAGACGTGGCCGGTTGCGGGTTGCCGCTGCCGTCATACAAGGTCGAGGTGCTGCTGCCGTTGTTGGCCACCCAGACCGATGCGTTGGGTGCGAAGACGATACCCCACGGGTTTACCAGATTGGCATCCACCGTGAGTGCCGAACTCCCCGCCGCGTTGGCCACCAGGCTGGTCGAGGTGTAAGGCCCGTTGCTCGCGGCGGCTGCGCCCACCGTCAGCGTGGTCGATTTGGTCGCCGCCGCGCCGCTGCCCGTGCACATGAGCGTGTACGTGTACGTGCCCGCCGCGGTCGGCGACAGCGTTTTCGACCCGGTCACGGATTCCGACCCGCTCCAGGATCCGCTCGCCGTGCACGCGGTGGCATTGGTCACCGACCAGGTGAGCGTCGTGTTCTGCCCGACTTGAATGTTGGCGCTGCTCAGCGAAATGGTGATCGCCGCGGCCGCAACGCCGCCGCCGTAACCACCACCACCACCGCCGCCGCCGCCGGCCATGGAGCCCGAGCCTCCTCCGTCGCCGCCGCACGCCGCGAGCAGCAAGAGCATCAGCGCCGGCGGCGCGAATTTAAGAACCGATCTCGTCGACTTTGATTGATACACCATACCTCGTGTCCTCGACGCCGCAGCGTCTTGTGCGATTGCAACGATCCGCGCCGTGCGGTCTTCGCTAACTGAGTAACGAACCGAAGGTGTCGGGTTTTCGCTGCAAATATTTCGTCCCGCCGGCGAACTTCCGCGAGATATCCGATCACTCACGGCGCCGCGACACGTGCAGGCCGAGCATGACTTGCCGCAAAACCGCGCGCCTCGCGCGGGGTACTAACTGCGTCGTGACGTGGAGGCCGCGACTTGCGGCTATTTGTAAATGTCCTAGCGGCTCGCGCAGCGCTTGCCGTGCACGAGCGACTCGAGCGCGGCGCAGGCGTTGGGCGGCGAGGTGCCCGCATCCGCGGGTGACTCGCTCTCGAGCAGGAGCGCTCGTGCATCCTGCGCCGTCAAGTGCGGTCGTTGCGCGCGCAGCAGTGCCACCAAGCCGGACACCTCTGCGGTGGCAAGGGAACTTCCCGAATAGAAGTCGTAATGCGCACGCGGCGCGAGCGACATCACGTCGCGGCCCGGAGCCCGCAAGACACCGGGGCTGGTGTGCCCGCTCTCCAGCGCATCGACGGCGATCACCGAGGCGATGTTAGTGGGGAAGGAGTCACGCAGTCCGTCCGGCGGCACGGCGCCCACCACTATGATGCCGGCTGCCGAGGCGCGCTCGATCAGACGCGTAAGCAGCGGGTCGCTCGGGCCCGCGAGGCTCAAGTTGATGATGTCGGCGTGCGCTTCGATGGCAGCCGACAGGGCTTGTGCCAGCGTGAAGGAATTGCACGCCGCTTTGGTTCCCGTCGCGGCTGCTCGCCAGCAGGCCTTGTAGAGGAACAGACGCACGTCCGGCGCGATGCCCGCGATGCCGACCCCATTGTTGGGAATCGCCGCAATCACGCCCGCCACTGCCGTCCCATGAACATCTTCCTGAAATGCATCCGTGTCGTCGTCGACGAAATTTCGCACGACGACGTTGGCGGGCAAGTCCGGGTGGCGCACATCGACGCCCGTGTCGACGATCGCAACTCGCACGCTGGCGCCGCGACTCAAGGCCTGAGCCTCGAGTACGGCCATTTGTTGTATGTTGTTTTGCAGATCGGCATAGGGATCGTTATAGCCGCCGGATGCCGTCTCGAAGCTGAGCAGCGGCTGCGCGGACTCGACTCGGGGATCACGCGTGAGAACGGCGAGTAGTTGTGCGCGATCCGCGCCGCTCGGCAGCGCGTACGTCAGGCAATGCACGCCGAGCAATGCAATCGGCCAGCTCGACACTTCGCGCAAATGATAATCGGCCGCGAGCGCCCGACTGGTTCCGCGGGCGACGCTGCCTGCCCCGTACACGCCCACCGCGTCATAGCCTCGTGAGGTAGATGCGGCGTGCGCGCCGGGACCGATCAGAGGGTTTCTCACGGTAACGACGACGTAGCCCTCGGGGCCACCGCGGACCTCCGCCGGAAGGTCCGCTCGCGGCGCGCGAACCGCGGCGCAGCCGGCGAGCGCGGCGGCGGCGAGGAGGACGCCGAGCGGCGTAATTTTCACCGCACTGCCGGCGTGTCGTTGACGGCGGCTTCGACGAACAGCACGCGCGCATCGGTGCGCAGGGCCGCAACGACGGGTTCGATGCCCATGGGCATCGCGCGCGTCGAAGCCAACGTGTAAGCGCCCGCCTCGCTGGGACCGCGCACGATGGTCAGGTCGTTCGATGAGAGGAGCGCCTTCAACTCGGCGAGCGTCATGGCCGGCGCGAACACTGCCCGGATGTGCGGCCCGGGAGCCAGCGGTACGGGATCCGCCGACAGCGTCTGATACTGCGCCGGCGGCACGGCCGACTGCGGCCGGTCTCGCAACGACGCGCCCAGCCATCCGAGGGCGACGGCCTGCACTAGCACCGCGGCGGTCAGCCATTGCACCGGGCGCAATCGGCGCGGGGACGCTCGGGGGAGATCAGGACTGCTCCCGGTTGGAGCATCCCGACCCAGTTCGTCGATGCGCGAGAACATCTTCGCAAGACTCGCCTGCGGTGCGTATTCGATCCGGTTATCGGTCTTCAAAATCCCCTGCACCGCACGCTCGTGCGCCAAATCGTTGCGACAGATTGCGCAGCGCTGCAGATGGCTCGACACGCGCTCGAGATCCGCGGCCGACAACCGTCCGGTGAGGTACCACGGCAAGAGCCGGGCCGCCTCTTCCTCGCAGCGGGCGCCTTCCAGATCGACGGTCATGGAGCGGCCCCCCATTCTGCGCCGTGCTCGGCCAGCATTGCCCGGAGCTTCCGCCGCGCGTTGAACATGCGCGTCTTTACCGTATTCACGGGGCACTCCATGATCTCGGCGACCTCCTCGCAAGAATGATCCAGGTAATACGTGAGTTCGAGTACGAGGCGCTGCTCCAAGGGCAACTGGGCAAGCGCGTAATTCAGGAGCTGCCGATTCTCGGTCGTCTGCCCCGCATCGTTGACGGCCGCCTCCCCCTCGGTGCTCTCCAGCGCCATGACTCGCTCATGCGCCGCCGCGCGCCGGATCATGTTGAGCGCGCGCCGATAGGCGATGCCCATGATCCACGTCGAGACCTGCGATGCATTGCGGAATTCCGCGGCGCGCTGCCACACGATCCACAGCGTATCGTTGATGATCTCCTCCGCGTCCTCCTGGCGGTGGGTCAGGCGAGTCAGAAATCGCGCCAGGCGCCTGTGATAGTGCACGTAGAGCTCGCGAAACGCGTCCCGGTCGCCGGTGCCGATCCGGGAGATCAGCTGTCGTTCGCGGTCGTTCGCGGTGCGTACCGCGGGGGATTGATTCGATCGCAACTCGAAGTCTTCCAAAAAAAGAGCTCCCGGGCACCATGCCGCCGACACAACCTACCATGGGTAAGTAACCCGTCTCGCCCGGTCGGTTCATCCTTCGACCAAAAACTCCCCTGTGTCAGAAGCGCCAGGTCGCCGAAACCGCCCAGTTGCCATTGGCGCTCGCGTCCTCGTAGAGCGTGGCCGCGGTCGTATCGGCGAAGAAGCGGCTGACGCCCAGGGTGAGGCGCCGGTAGACGTATGCCAATCCGACATCACCGGCCCAGTAGCCGACCCCAAAAAGGTGATGCAGATCGTAGTATCCTGCCCCGGCCGTCGCCGCAAATCCGAAGCGCAGCGGCCAACGGCCCGTGAGCTCGTAGGCAGTTGCCGGACGCCGATAGGCGAAGCCGAGCTCTGAATAAGATGTGTAGTTCGGCTGATAGGATACGGTCGCCGCGACCACGTCCAAGTAGGCGACGCTCACGGCGATCTCGTCGTAGTCGTAACGAGCGGGTCGCGGATCCTGCACGTACAAATAGTGGGTGTACGTGCCTTTGACGGCGAAGTCGGAGCCGACGGAGCGGATCAGCCCGCCGTAGAAGTCGAGTTCCTCGAAGCTCGCACCGCCTGGATAGGGATTCACGTTCGAGCCCCACGCCCCCGCAAACCAGCCGAGCGGGCTTTGATAACTGCCGCCGAGCTGCAGCGCGGCACCGTTATAGGTCTGCGAGATGCCGCGGTAAACATAATTGCTGGTGCCGCCGATGGAGCCGCTCCACGTGCCCTGCGCACGGCCGACACAGGGCAGCGTCATCAAGCCGAGCAGCACCGTGAGCACGGCGCCGCGATCGAGACGCACCGTGACGAGCGCTGCAATGGGCGCGATCCATTTCGCTGAAATGAGCACCTGTGCATCCATCGACGCCGCATTATAGGGCTCGATGCCCTTCGAGGGCTGCCTCATCCATTTATTTTGAGCCCGGGTAAAACCTTTCGCCGCCGTCGCGGCACCTACCGACACCAGTTCCGTCATCGAACGTTCGTCAACAATGAATGAAGAGGGATACCCATGAAAGCGAACATGAAGTCTCATGCGTCGAGGATCACCCTTGCTGTGGGTTTGGCCTTGACGGCAGGACTCACCGGAGCCTTCGCGCAGGACGCATTCCTACCGGCTGCGATCAACTCCTCGACCATCCCTGCGAACGGCGACGTCAACCCTTATGGGGTCGCATTCGTGCCCGACGGGTTCCCTGGCGGCGGCGGCATTGCCGCCGGCGATGTTCTGGTGGCGAACTTCAACGACAGCGGTAATGTCCAGGGAACGGGAACCACCATCGTTCGCCAGCCGGCGCACGGTCCGATAGCCCCGCCGGGCACGGCGATCGCGTTCTTCACCAGCAAGCTTCCCGGGCTCTCGACGGCGCTTGGCGTGCTGCGCGGCGGATTTGTCGTCGTGGGCAACGTGTCGACGAAGGACGGTACATTCGCCACGATAGGTCGCGGCGCGCTGCAGGTGATCGATCGACACGGCAAGCTGATCCAGACATGGACCGATCCGGTGTTTCTCGACGGACCCTGGGATCTCACCATCGATGACCTCGGCAGCTATGCTCATATCTTCGTGTCCAACGTGTTGAACGGTACGGTTTCCCGGCTCGACGTATCGGTGGGCTCGAGCAACGTGACCCTGGAGCAGATCACGACGATTGCCGAGGGCTATTCGCACGTCCCGAATGCGGCGGCGGTGGTGTTGGGGCCGACGGGACTCGCCTACGACGCAGGCACCGATACGCTGTACGTGGCCTCGACCAACGACAATGCGATCTATTCTGTGCCGAATGCGAAACACAGATCGAATGCGAAGGACAAGGGAGCGGTGGTGTTCGCCAATGAGCATCTACGCGGCCCGCTCGCCCTGCGGTTCGCCCCGAATGGGCACTTGCTGACGGTCAATGGAGATGCGGTCAATGCGGATCCGCTGCACCCGAGCGAGATCGTCGAATTCACCCGCTGGGGCGATTTCGTCCGGGAGTACGACGTGGATGCCAGCCAGGGCGGCGCATTCGGGATCGACACGCGCGTGGACGAGGACGGCGCCTTGAACTTCGCCGTCGTCGACGATGTGACCAACAACTTGCTGGTGATCCGGCTGCCGCATTAGCACTGACGCGCTTCGCGGCGCACTGAGCGACCGCGCTGCTGCGCGACTTGAGACTCGCGTCCATTCCGATCAATATCGGGGCTAGTCGCTTGAGGTTCCCGTGATCGAGACCGGACACAATCTGCTATTTCAGGAGGCAAGCCTGCCCGACTGCGCGAGTAGCGCGGAACGCCTCAGTTTTCTCAGGCGCGTGCCGAACCAGCCGAAAATCGACGCATTCCTACGGGCGCAACGCGGCGATAACCCCTCGCCGCGATTTGCGGAATTCTTCGATCTTCAGATCGCCGTGTTCGTCGCCGCGGTACCGGCGTCACCGGGCTTGCGCGTCGTCGTGGCGGGCGTCACCAACATAAGCAAGAGCCAATTCGACAAGGTCTCCGCTCTCATCGGACGGGGCACCGCCCGATGGAACCGGGCCGAATTCAGGCGCTGCGTCGAATCGATTCTCGGCATTTCCATCCAGGATTTCTCCGCGCCCGCTCGCTGATCCGGGGCTGGTTGCGTTGCAGCACCGCTCGCGTGCTCAACCGGCGGCCACCTGCAGGGCGGGCGCCGGAGCACCCCGCTTGCTGTGCAGCTTGATGTTGAGGCGCAGCTCGTTGGCGGAGTCCGCATTGCGGATCGCCTCGTCGTACGCAATCGCGCCCTCGTCGTAGAGCTCGAACAGAGACGCATCGAAGGTCAACATCCCGAGCTCGCGCGATTTCTGCATGATGCTTTTGATCTCGTGAAACTCTCCCTTGAGGAGCTTGTCCGCGATGATGGGCGTGTTGATCAAGATTTCCATGGCGGCCCGCCGTCCCTTCCCGTCCTCGGTACGGATGAGCCGCTGCGAGATGATGGCCCGCAGGTTGCTGGAGAGATCCATGAGAAGCTGCTTGCGCCGCTCCTCGCTGAAGAAATTGATGATGCGATCGATGGTCTGATTGGCGCTGTTCGAATGCAAAGTACCGAGGCACAGATGCCCGGTCTCGGCGAAGGCAATCGCGTGCTCCATGGTCTCGGTGTCGCGGATCTCGCCGATGAGAATGACGTCCGGTGCCTGGCGCAGCGTGTTCTTGAGGGCGTTGTGCCAGGAGTGGGTATCGATGCCGACCTCGCGATGAGTGATGAGGGATTGCTGCGACTGATGCACGAACTCCACGGGGTCCTCGACGGTGACGATGTGCCCGGCCGAGGAGCAATTTCGATGATGAATCATGGCGGCGAGCGACGTCGACTTGCCCGAGCCCGTGGCGCCGACCACGAGCACCAGGCCGCGCTTGGTCATCACGATCTCCTCGAGGATCGGGGGCAGCGCCAGCTGCTTGAGATTCGGAATGTCGTTGACGATGGTACGGACCACCATGCCGACGTTCTGCTGCTGCACGAACACGTTGACCCGAAAGCGCGACACGCCCGGAATGGAGATGGCGAAGTTCGCCTCGAGATCCCGGGCGAATTCCTCCCGCTGTCGATCGTTCATCAGCGCATGCGCTAGTTCGCGGGCCTGCTCCCCGGAGAGCTTCTGGTTGATCAGGGGCTTCATGGCGCCCTGCAATTTCATGCTCGGCGGGAAGTCCTTGGAGATGAAAAGATCCGAGCCGCCCGCCGAGCTCATGGCGGTCAGCAATTTGACGATGTAGGACTTTGCCTGATCCTCGGTGAGTGCCATCGACGCCCCGGAGCTCGGATTATGGAAACGCAAGGGTACCCAATGACCCGGGAGCGAGATCGGTATTACCTCTCAGTCGCGCCATGACATCTTAAGTTCAATTCGCGGTGGTCCGTTGAGGCACAATGGCGGCATGGCCAGGGCACGGGGCTTCATTCTTCAGGCAACCTACCGCGTCATATCGACTCCCGACGGTCCGCGGCAGCCCGTGGTGCATTTGTACGGCCGACTGGAGGACGGCGTCGCGTTTCTGGTGCGGGACGATCGACAGCGCCCGCATTTCTACCTGCGCGCGGCCGATGCATCGCGCGCAAGCGCCGTGAAGACCCTGCCGCCGCCGCAGCCCGTCGACAAACGCACGTTCGCCGGCGAGCCCGTGTGCCGCGTCGATGTGGAGGTGCCGTCGGATGTGCCCCCGGTGCGCGACAAGTTGCACGCTGCCAAGATCGATACCTTCGAAGCCGACGTCCGCTTCGCCTCGCGGTACTTGATCGAGCGCGGCATCAAGGGAGGTTGCGAGATCGAGGGGGACTCCGCTCCCGGCGCGGGCGGGGTGGTATTCCACAACCCGGATCTCCATCCCGCCGACGTGCAGATCGTGCCGCGCGTGCTCTCCTTCGACATCGAGACGGACGCGCGGGGGGAGCGCCTGCTGGCGATATCGTTGTTCGGCCTGGGAACCGATGTGGTGCTCATCGTCGATGCGACCGACCGGCCGATGCCCGAGCGAGCCGAGCGCTGTGCGACCGAGGCGGCCGCGCTCGAGGCATTCGCGGCGCGAGTTCGCTCGCTCGATCCGGACGTGCTCACCGGCTGGAACCTCATCGATTTCGATCTCACGGTGCTCGAACGCATCGCCGCGCGCGTGGGTCACACGCTCGAGCTCGGGAGAGATCAGGGCGCCATGCGGATCCGCAAGGCCGAAGGCTATTTCGGCAGCGGCCAGGCGAGTATTCCGGGACGCCTCGTGCTCGACGGCATCGATCTGCTGCGCGGCGCATTCATCCGCATGGACGATTATTCGCTCGATGCCGTGGCGCGTGAAGTGCTCGGCGAGGGCAAAGCCGTGGCGGGCCCCGCCCACGACCGCCTGGCGGAAATTTTGCACAACTACGAGCACGCTCTTCCGGCTTTCGCGCTCTATGCCCGCACGGATGCGCGGCTCGCCTTGGGCGTGGTCGAGAAGTTGCGCCTCATTGAGCTGGCCTTTGCGCGCAGTCAGCTCACCGGAATGACGCCCGATCGGGTCGCGGCCAGCATCGCCTCCTTTGATTTTCTCTATTTGTCCGAGCTCGAGCGCGCACGGATCGTCGCCCCGAGCGTGCGCGGCGGCGACTCGCGCGTGCACGTCGCGCAGCAGGGCGGCCACGTGCTCGAGCCCGAAACGGGTCTGCATGCGAACGTTTGGGTCTTCGATTTCAAGAGTCTGTACCCCAGCATCATCCGCACTTTCAACATCGATCCCGTGAGCTACGTCGCCGATCCGGCGCCGGATCTGGATTTGATCCGCACGACCGAAGGGGCATTTCGCCGCGAATCCGCCATCCTGCCGCGACTCCTGGACGAGCTCTTCCCGCGGCGCGAGGCGGCCAAGCGCCGCGGCGACGATGTGGCTGCACACGCCATCAAGATCCTGATGAACTCGTTCTACGGCGTGCTCGGGACCTCGGCGTGCCGCTTCTTCAATCCCGCGCTCGCCAACTCCATCACGGGCATGGGTAAGCATCTGCTGCTCTGGTCGAAGCAATGGTTCGAGGCCGCGGGATTCACCGTGTTGTACGGCGACACGGACAGCCTGTTCGTGCGCTCCGCCGAGAGCGATCCGCGGCGGGCGTACGCCGAGGCCGCGCGGCTCGCCGCCGAGCTCGGTCGCGATCTCGAGCGGTACGTCGAGGACCGTTGGCGTGTGCGCAGTCGTCTCGAGCTCGAGTTCGAAAAGCTCTATCTGAAGCTGTTCCTGCCGCGCGCCCGTCACAGCACCCGCGGCGCGAGCAAGCGCTACGCGGGTCTGGTCTACTCGGCCGTCGGCGCCGGGTCGGTCGAATTCGTCGGCATGGAGGTCATCCGCCGCGACGCGACGCTCCTCGCGAAGCGCGTGCAGCGCGAGCTCTACGAGCGCTTGTTTTCGAGTCGGCCGGTGGATGCCTATCTGGCCGAAATCGTCGCCCGCGTGCGTCGCGGTGAGCTCGACGAGGAGCTCGTCTATCACAAGAACTTGCGCAAGGGGACCGGAGAGTACACCGCGACGACTCCGCCGCATGTCGCCGCGGCGCGTAAGTCCCGGCAGGCGAGCGGGAGATCCATCCGCTACGTCGTGACCACGGCGGGCGCCGAGCCGCTCGACAATCTGCGCCATCCGCTCGACCGCGAGCACTATGTCGAGAAGCAGATCAGGCCGGTCGCGGAACCCGTACTCGACACGCTCGGGCTGAACTTCGAGCGCGTGATCGGCGATGCGCGCCAGTTCGAGCTCGACTGGTCCTGAGTTGCCCGGCGCCTGCGCTCAGGCCGTCATGCGTCGAGCTCCGGATAGTGACGGAAAATGCCCTCGTTGTTGAAGGCGATACGGCGCGGCGAGGCGAGATAGGCCGCGATGCGTGGGCGCTCTTGCACTCGCTCGTGTAGCGCGAAGAGCCTCCGGTAACGGCGTGCAAACTTGGCGCTCGCCTGCGGAAATGCATAGCTCAGGCCGGCGATTATCTGGAATATCGACAGGTCCCCGTAGCTGAGTCTCGCGCCGAGGAGAAAGCGCGCCTGCCGGCCGTTGCGCGCCATGACATCCTCGAAATAGCCGAGGAACTTCGGCGCGCGGCTCTTCAAGAAGTCGGCGCTCCGGCGCCGCGCTTCCTTACGTTGCTGCTGAAAATAGAGGTTGCCCGATATCGGATGATGCGTGTCGTGGATCTCGACCACGAAGTCCATCACGGTGAGCTGCAGTTGATGGACCCAGAGTCGCCCGCCCTCCTCGCGTGGCGCGAGGCCGTGCCGCGCTCCGAGAAACTGCAGGATATTGGCCGTCTGTCCGATGACGAGCCGCCCCGCCTTGAGGAAGGGGGGTGCGAACGGCGGTCGCGCGAGCCGCCGTCCCTGCATCAGCGCGAGCAGCGCGGACACACCGGCGCCGCGCCCCGACTCGCGCGCAACGTCGCTATAGAGTGCCCCCGCCTCCTCGAGCGCCAGCCGCACGAACTCGCCGCGGCCTTGAATCGTGGGCCAGTAGTAGAGTTGGTAGTTCATTTCGTTCCTCCGTGTTTGTGGGAGAATTCCGCGAAAGCGTTGGAGCACCTTCTTGGGAGTCGCGTTGCTTTGCCCGAAATCCTAACGAATTTCTCCGCCCTGTGGGGCCTCGATCCCGCCGTCGCCTACTTGAACCACGGCTCTTTCGGCGCGTGCCCGACCGCGGTCCTCGCCGAACAGGCGGCGCTGCGGGCGGAAATGGAGCGCGAGCCCGTGGATTTTCTCGCGGGCACCCTGCCGGCGCGACTCGATGCCGCACGCGATGCGCTGGCAGCGTTCCTCGGTGCCGCAGCCGCGGACCTCGCATTCGTGTCGAATGCCACGGCGGGCGTGAACGCGGTCTTGCGTTCCTTACATCTCGCCTCGACGGACGAGATCCTGGTCACCAACCATACCTACGCGGCCTGCCGCAAGACCGTGGATTTCGTCGCGCGGCGCTCGGGAGCGCGCGTGGTCAGCGCCACGCTGCCGTTTCCCTGTCCCGACGAGGAGTCCATAGTCGAGGCCGTGTTGCGCGCCGCCTCCCCACGGACACGCGTGGCGTTGATCGATCACGTCACGAGTCCGACCGCACTGATTCTGCCGGTGCGGCGCCTGGTCGAAGCACTCGGCGCGCGCGGCATCGATACCCTGGTCGACGGTGCTCATGCTCCCGGGATGGTGCCGCTGGGTCTTGGTGATATCGGCGCCGCCTATTACACGGGGAACGCGCACAAATGGTTGTGCGCGCCCAAGGGCGCTGCGTTCCTGCACGTGCGCAAGGACCGGCAGGCGGGCGTGCATCCCAACGTGATCAGCCACGGTTATACGGCCGGCTTTCACGCGGAATTCGACTGGACCGGCACACAGGATCCCACGCCCTGGCTGTGCATTCCGGCGGCTTTGCGCCACATCGGCGGCCTGTTGCCCGGCGGATGGTCGCAGGTGATGCAGACGAATCACCGTCTCGCGCTGCGCGCTCGTGGCGCGCTCCTCGAGCGCCTGTCCTTAAAGGCCGCCGCGCCGGACCGCATGATCGGCTCGATGGCCTCCGTTCCGCTGCCCCAGGACCCTGACGGCGCCGTGCACGACACGCAGGCGTTGCACGATTGGCTCCGGGCGCACGGCGTGGAGGCATGGCTGCATTCCGATCCCGTGCCGCTCGTGCGCGTGTCTGCGCAGCTCTATAACCATCTCGACCAATTTGCGCATCTCGCGGCGCTGCTGGAGGAAGCACTGCGTGAGTGCCGCTCCTGACTCGACACCCATCGAGGCGCGGCTCTCCGCGTTCGATGTGTCCATGGTGGTCTTCAGCCTCGTGGTGGGCATCGGGATTTTCCGCACCCCCGCCATCGTCGCGCGCGGCGCGGGCGATACGCCGGTGTTCTATGCAGCCTGGATCACGGCGGGGCTCATCAGCCTCATCGGCGCCTTGACCTTCGCCGAGATCGGATCGCGCTATCCGCGCGCCGGCGGCTATTACCGCGTGGTCGCGGATTGCTACGGCGCGACACCTGCGTTCATGCTGAACTGGGCACAGACCCTGATGCAGGGAGCGGGCGCCGCGGCAGTCGCCTTCATCGGCGCAGACTTTCTGGTGCCCGTCGTGCTGCCGACTCACTGGCAGACGCCGAAGGCATCCTTCGCCGTCGCGCTCGGCACCATGCTCGCGCTGCTCGCGCTGAACTATCGCGGCATAAAGCCGGGCGCGCACGCGCAGAACGCGTTGTCCGGCCTGAAGATTCTGATGATCGTGGGGCTCGCCGTCACCGCGATCGCGCTCGCGCCGCATGCCACCGCCGGAGCGGGAGTCGCGCCCGCTTCGCCTCTCGCGCTGCGGCTCAGCGCCGCGCTCATTCCGTGCTTCTACGCGTACGGCGGCTATCAGCTCACCATGAATCTCGGTGCCGATCTGAAGAATGCCAAGAGTCGCTTTCCGAGGGCGATCGCGGGAGGGATGCTGGTCGTAATCGCGCTCTACTTGCTGCTCAACATCGGCTATCAGCGTGCGCTCGGCATCGGCGGCATCGCGCGCTCGGATCTCGCCGCCGCTGCGCTCGCGCGCGCGACCTTCGGTCCCGGCGGCGAGACGCTGATCTCGGTCGCGGTCTTTCTCTCCGCGGCCGGGTTCGTCAACGCGACGATTTTGCAAATGCCCCGCAGCTATTACGCGATGGCCGAGGACGGCGTGCTGCCGCGCGCCTTTTTGCGAGTCAATCCCCGCACCCAGATTCAGGATGCCGGGCTCGCGTTCTTCGCCGCGACCATGCTCGTGCCCGCGTTCATGCTCGGCTCGTTCGAGAAGCTGCTCGATTACATCATCTTCACCGATACGCTCACGATCGCGGCGGTGGCCTCGACCTTGTTCGTCTTGAGACGCCGGCGCACGGGTGAAGGCGGTTACAGGATGCGCGGATATCCGCTGTTGCCCGTCTTGTATATCGCCAGCTTGCTGGCCGTGGCCGCGCGCGCATTCTCGGTGGATCCGCGCATCGGGCTCGCGGGCTTCGCGATCCTGCTCACCGGCTGGCCGCTGTTTCTTCTGGGGCGCAGGGCTTTCGCCGTGCGCCCCACGATGAACCGCTAGCCGCCCGGGCAGTTGGCGCGCATCTCCTCGCGTGGCAGCCGAATCGGCAGCCGTGCGCGAATCGCCTGGTCGACCGACTCGGCAATGTGGGAGGGATAATGGCTGGCGAGGATCGAGTCGAGCTGGCGGCGCGCGCGCTCGACAATGGTGAGCCGTCCCTGGTCGACCCACTGGTTCGGACTCGTGCGGTCGCCGACCGACGGGTAGATGTACTCCCGTTGCATGAGTTGCAGCGTCTGATCTGCACCGAGGTAGTGACCCGGACCCTCGATGCAGACCTTGCGGATGGTCTCGAGCGAGAGCGACTCATCGGTCACCTCGATGCCCTTGATCGTGCGCTGCACGGCGCCGATGACGTCGTTGTCGATGATGAGTCCTTCCATCGAGAAGCCGAGGAGGCTGGCGAGCATGCCGGCCGATTCGTATATCAAGTTGGCCCCGGCGTTGCCGACCAGCGCGTGGTTGTAGGCTTTTTCATAACCGGCCTGCATGTCGGGAAGCTTGGCGTCGCTCATGCCCGACGCGGTGCCGCCCGTCAGATCGTAAAATCTCGACAGCTGCGCGCTTGCGGCGGAAAGTAACGCCTGCTCCGGGCTTCCGCCCGACATCGCGCCCGTGCGCAGGTCCGACACGAAGCACCACGTTCCGAAGATGGCGGGCGCTCCCGGCTTGATGGCGTTGACGTAGACCAATCCCGCGAGGCACTCGGCCACTTCCTGCACGAGCGCGGTCGCAAGCGCGGCGGGCGCCGTGGCGCCTGCCTGCCCGGCCGACAAGAGAAGCACAGGCATGCCGCCGCGCACCGCCGTCTCCAGACACAGGCACGCGTCATACGCGAATTTCAACGGGGGCACGACGAAGCAGTTCGATTGGCTCACGAACGGCCGCGCACGCCATTTGTCCTCACCGCCTGCGATGAGATGGAACATCTCCAGGCTTGCCTCGACGTGCTGGGGCTGCACCCAGCTCGTGCCCACGTGCTTGGTCGTGCCCGACACACTCGCGTAGGCCGTATTGATGTCCATTTCCAGGGGCGTCGTCACCTCGCGGCATACCACCGAGCGCTGATAAAAATGCAGATGCTCGAGCGTATCGACGACGCGGGCGATGTCGTACGCATCCTTGGTAGTCGAGTCGCGGTATATCCCGGTCCGCGCATCCACGATATGGACCGCGGCGCCCGCCGTGCCGAAATAAACCCGCGAGCCCCAGGGCTCCATGTCGTGCTTCGGCTCTTGGCCGTGCAGCACGAAATGTCGCGCCGCGCGGGCGACGGTATCCTCCACCAATGCACGCGGAAATATCAGGCGCCCCTGATCGTTGAGGTGGGCCCCCGCCCGGGTCATGTACTCGATGCCGCCCGGCGTGGCATCGGCGAGCCCGATGCTCTCGAGCACATCGAGCGCGGCGTGGTGAATGCGCAGAACGTCCGCATCGGACAGCGGCTTGTAGCGCCCGCCGGTCATACCCGGCTGCACGGGGCGCAGGTTATCGGGTAGCGGCGCAGTTCGCGCCGCCCGGCGCGCAGCACGCGCTCCGCCTCGGGCCACCTTGGACTCTACTTCACTCATCCGACCCCCCTCGTTAACGCGGGCAGGCGCCCGGCGTGTGACGCAGGATGCGCTGCTTGACGGCCGTTCGGCAAGAGAAATGCTGCTTCACAGCAATCTCGGCGGCGGCGCCCCGCGCCTTAGAAGGTGGCGCGCACGCCTGCATACGCCGACCGGCCCAGCGTTCCGTATTGATACTCGGTCTCGTAGTGTTTGCCGGTGACATTTTCCACGCGCGCGTCGATTTCGAGGCTGCGCCCCACGGCGTAGGAAGCGCGCACGTCGGCGAGGACGTAACCGCCTAGTCTGATGTCGTTGGCCGCATCGTTGTAGCTCGGGCCTGCGTAGCGCAGCGTCACGCTCGTCGTGAGCGGCACCCTCCACCGGTAGGCGGCCGATGCGTTGGCCGAATCCTCGGGCCGGAGCGGCAGCTCGTTACCGTACGTGGGCGAGCCGGGCGATCGATCCGCCGTCTCGGTCAAGGTGTAATTCGCCGTGAAGGTCCATTGATCCGTCGCGTTCAAGGCTCCCTGCAGCTCCACTCCGTGAGCCGCCGCGCGTGCGATATTGGCGTAGTAGCCCCCGGCGGGGTTGGGGCAGCCGGTCAAGGTCACGCAATAGTAGAACTCGATGAGATCGCGGCTGTAGCGCTGAAAGTAGGTGGCCGATACATCGAGACGTCCGCGCAGTGCATGTTGCTCGATCCCGGCGTCCCAGGTCTCGCCGGCCTCCGGGCGCAGCGTGCGAGTGCCGTAGTTGCTGTATAGCTGGTAGAGCGAAGGCGACTTGAAGCCCTGACCAAAACTCGTCCGCAAGATGGTCTGCGCATTATTGAGCGCCCAGGCGGCGGCGAGCGCACCGTCCGTATGGGAGCCAAATTCGTTCTGCCGGTCGTAGCGGTCGCCGGCCGTTAGGCTGAGGCCCGGCACGACCTCGCCCTGCACCTGCAGGTAGCCGCTGTCGATGCGCTGGGAGGCAGCGACCGGCGCGGGGCCGCCGAAGTCGTACGCAGGCGTGTCGCTGTCGATGGAGGAGCGCTCGTGTTGGGCGCCGAACACGGCTTGATAGCCGGGGGCGAATTGCCAGGTGCCCTGATACTCCTCGCGCTCGATGTGCCCGACGCCGTAGAAGGTCTCCGTGCTGACGAGACCCTCGCCGCCCGTCGCGTCCGGATCGTAATTGCGGGTGTCCGTGTAAATATAGTGATACGCGATGCGGTTCGTGAACGTGCGATCCGGCGAGTGCAGCGTCAGGCCGGCATAGCCGAGCAACTGGGTGTTCTTGCCGTACTCGTTGTCGTTGCCGAAGGTATCGTAATTTGGCGGCGTGTCGTAACCGTCGAAATCGGTGCGCGATTGGACATAGTAGCCGCGCAGATCGAGGTCGAGATCAGGCGTGATGTCGTATACCAGCCGCCCCGTTGCGCCGCCGATCTGGCTCGCGCATAACCGCGTTCCTCCGAGTTTCTCGTCGAAGGCCGGAATTCCGCTGGTACCGAGCCACGTGCCCGAGACGTGCCACATCAAAGTGTCGCTCTTGCCTCCGATGGAGCCTTCCACATTGCCCGTGTTATGCGATCCGCCCGCAGCGTCGAAGCTGCCGCTCAACGGACTGGTGGCTTGCGCGGTGGTGATGTCGATGACGCCGCCCATTGCCTGGCTGCCATAGAGCGTCGACTGCGCGCCGCGCAAGATCTCGACCCGTGTGACGTCGTTCGTCAGCAGGTTCTCGAAATCGAAGTAAGCGCCCGTCGTCGAGGGATCGTAGATCTGCACGCCGTCGATGAGGACGACGGTCTGATCGCTCTCGGCGCCGCGAATGAAGACCGAGGTGGGCTGGCCTACGCCGCCCGAGCGCGCGACCGAGAGCCCCGGCGTCTGCGCCAGCAAATCGGACATCACCGGCAGCTGGCTCGCCTTGATGTCGGCATCGGTGAGCACCGTGACCGAATTGCCCACCTTGGAGAGCGCCGCCGGGGCGCGATTCGCGACCACGACGACCTCGTTCAGCGAATCGTCCGAAGGCACCGGCGATGAGTCCGACGCATCTTGCGCGAGGCAGGGAACAGCAACGGTTGCGCACAGCGCGGCGGCGCACGCATAAGGCAAGAATCGCTGGTGGTTCACGATGGCTCCCTGATGACGGCGAACTCGAATCCGCGCCGTGTTGAACACGCGCAGACCTCCAAGTCGCCGCTCGGGAAACTCCGCTCGGTCAGCGCAACCCCGGCTGATCGATGGGCGACCACGGCAAGCAGGTCTCCTGGCTCGCGGTTTGGAGTCCTGCATCGCCTTCCCGAATCGCGTGATTCAGTGGCCTATTGATGCGGGCGCACCGCTTACAGTTGCGGGGGCAGCCCGGGCGTTGAACCCGAGTTCCCTTTCAATCCCCGTCGGGGGAACTTGTCGTGCGTGCGTACGTTGCCGCAAATTGCGCGGCGGGTCAATCCGTGCGGCTATGGGCCGCCGGCGGGACTCGGGCCGCCGGCGCCACTGCCCCAGTAATCAGTGCGCACCGTAAACGCCGCTCGCGTACCCGAATGAAGCGCCACGGCTGCCTCAAGCCCGCTCGAGAAATGACGCATGTCCCGCCGCGCGACCATCACCTTGTTAAAGAGCATCGATACTCTTCGCGCGTAAAATCGGCATGGATGTTTCCAGTGTGCTGCGCTCGACCACCGCCCCCGGTTTGACGGACACACTGTTCGCGAGCAGACTTGCGCTGCGTGCAGGAGTCCGTCCGCCGAGCGGCGACGGGTGAAACGGGAAGCCGGTGACTCTATGTTAACAGAGGAATCCGGCGCTGCCCCCGCAACGGTAAGTGAATAAGGCGAGTCTTCGTGCCACTGCGCAGAAGCGTGGGAAGGCGACTCGGCCGGTACTTTCACGAGCCCGTAGACCGACCTGCGACGCATTTCCAACACGCGCACGGCGGGTGCGCATGAGGTGGCATGGTGGTGGCAATTGCGAAGGCAGACGCGGCGGTTCTCGCCGCGGCGCATCGTCGTCTCGATACGCTCGCGAAACCGCTGGGTGCACTCGGCCGGCTCGAGGCACTTGCGGCACAAATTTGCGCCGCGCAAAGAACGCTGACACCGTCCGTATCTCGGCCGGTCGCCGTAGTGTTCGCAGCCGACCACGGCGTCGCTGACCGCGGCGTCAGCGCCTATCCTCGCGCCGTCACGGCAGAAATGGTGAAGAACTTCCTCGCCGGCGGCGCCGCCATCAACGTGCTCGCGCGCCTGCAGGGCATGGAGCTCTGGATCGTCGACGCCGGGGTCGACGCCGATTGCGCAGCGCATCCGCGCCTCATCCAGGCGAAGGTTCGCCGGGGCACGCGCGACTTCACCGTCGAGGCCGCGTTGAGCGAGATCGAGTGTCGGGCGGCGCTCGACCAGGGCCGCAGGATCGTGGAGCGCATCGTGCCGCCGGACGGCAATAACCTCGTTCTCGGCGAGATGGGCATTGGCAATACGGCGGCCGCGGCGATGCTGATGCACGGGCTCACGGGACTGCCGCTGGCAGAGTGCGTCGGGCGCGGCACCGGCCTCGACGACGCGGGCCTCGAGCGCAAGCTCGGCATTCTGCGCACCGCCCGCGAACGGCGTGCGCCGCCCGAGGACCCCGTCGAGTTACTCGCCGAGTTCGGCGGCTGCGAGATCGCCATGCTCGTGGGCGCAGTGCTCGGCGCGGCGGCGCAGCGTCACTTCGTGATCGTCGATGGCTTCACCGTGACGGTTGCCGTGGCGATTGCGGCGCGCGTCGCACCGGCCGTACTCGACTATTGCGTGTTCGGACACTACTCGCAGGAACAGGCGCACAGGAGATTGCTCGAGCATCTTGGGGTGAGGCCCCTCCTCGATCTCGACATGCGACTCGGCGAGGGCAGCGGCGCTGCGCTCGCCTTCTCCGTGGTGCACGCGGCCGTCGCCCTCTTCAACGAGATGGCGACGTTCGAGGGCGCGGGAGTGAGCGAAAAAATCGAATGAGCCGTCAATTGCGGTTGTTGTGTGTGGCGACCCAATTTCTCACACGTCTGCCGACGCCGCGCCTGCGCGAATTCGACCAGAGCTGGCTTTCGCAGTCGACTCGCTATTTCCCGTTGGTCGGCGTCTTGATCGGGCTCGTCAATATCCTGGTCTGGTGGATTGCGAGCCGCCGGCTGCCCGCGAGCGTATCGATCGGCCTGATGATGGCCGTATCGATGCTGCTCACCGGCGCTTTTCACGAGGACGGCTTCGCCGATACCTGCGACGGCCTGGGCGGGGGCGGTTCCAAAGAGCGCGTCCTCGCCATCATGAAGGACTCGCGCATCGGCGCCTTCGGCGCCATCGGATTGTTTTTCATGCTCGGCCTGAAGTGGACGACGCTGGCCGCCCTGCCGAGCGCGCTGTTCGTGCAGAGCGTGCTGGCATCGCACGTGGTGAGCCGTTGGTACGCCATCGGCCTCATCGCCTTTCTGCCTTACGTGCGCGAGGACGCGGACGCAAAATCGAAAGCATTTGCGGGCCGCTTGGGCGGCGGCGACTGGATCTTGAGCGGTGTCTTGGGTCTTCTCGGCCTGGCGCCGCTCGCGTGGGCGTACACACGTGACGGCGCCCCGCTCGATTGGGCAGCGCTCGGCACGGGTGCTTGCGCGGCCGCCGCGCTTGCGCTCGCGACGGGCCTTTATCTGCGGCACCGAATCGGCGGTTACACGGGCGATTGTCTCGGCGCCGTTCAGCAGCTCACGGAGCTCGGGTTCTTGCTGGGCGGTCTTACCGCCGTCGGCTCGGCACACGGCCTGACCTAAGCAGCCCTCATGGAAATTTATCTGGTCCGCCATCCTCGACCTACTCGCTGCGAGGGTCTTTGCTACGGGCGCAGTGATGTGCCCGTCGACCCCGAGGAGCTCGCGGGCGCGGCTGCATCGGTCCGCTCGCTCATTCCCGCCCGCGTGCTGCGCAACGCGCGGATGTTCACGAGCCCGGCATCGCGGTGCCTTGGACTCGCTCGCGAGCTCGCCGCTCCCGGTGAGCCCTGCGTCGCGGAAGAGCTTCACGAGATGTATTTCGGCGCGTGGGAAGGGGTTCCGTGGGACTCGGTGCCGCGCGCGGAGCTCGAGACATGGGCCGCCGATGTGTGGTCTTACCGCGCCGGAGGCGGCGAGTCGGCCGCCATGGTGGCGGCGCGCTGGCGCGGCTGGTCCGCACGCCTCACCTCGCAAAGTCGCGACCTTCCCGCAATCGCGGTGACGCACGCCGGCCTCATCCGGGTTGCACTGGCCGGCGCTCGCGGCCTGGGTGCGGAACTGATGATCGATGCGCCGTTCGCATCGGTTCACCGCGTCGACATCGACGCCTCGCGGCCCGGAACGCCGTGATGACCGCGATCGGCAAGATGCTCGTTCTGGGCGGTGTGCGCTCGGGCAAGAGCCGCCATGCGGATGAGCTCGCGCGCCCTCGAGCCGGAGCGGTCACCGTGATTGCCACCGGTGAGGCGCGCGACGCGGAGATGGCCGCACGCATCGAGGCGCATCGCAGCCATCGGGATGCGCGCTGGCGTGTGATCGAAGAGCCCGTTCGTCTCGCCGCGGCACTGCAGGCGGCGGCTTCCCCCGACGGCCTCGTCATCGTCGATTGCCTCACGTTGTGGCTCAGCAATTTGCTGGAGGCGAGCGATACGGAAGCTGCGCCGCGGGAAACTCGAGCGCTGCTCGCCGCACTCCCTGCGCTTTCGGGAGATTGCATTCTGATCTCGAACGAGGTGGGCTTCGGCATCATTCCCGCGAGCGCGCTCGCCAGGCGTTTCGGTGATGAAGCCGGAGTACTGCACCAGCGCATCGCCGCCCTGTGCGATCGCGTGATCCTCATGGTGGCCGGCTTGCCGCTGACGGTGAAGGAGCCATGATCGAGCCGATCGGCACCCTCCGAGTCGGCGCAACATCGCGCATCTTCGCGGCCGCCGCGCTGTTCGCGGCGCTCTGCGCTGCCTCCACGGCATCGTCGGATGCGCCCGCCTCGCCGCGTCCCAGCGAACAGCCCGGTATCGTGTTGCGTGACGATTCGGGCCGCGAGGTGCGCCTCGCTCATCCTGCACAACGTATTGTGAGCCTGCTCCCTTCGCTCACCGAAACGGTGTGCGCGCTCGGCGCATGCGGGCGGCTGTTGGCAACCGACCGGTATTCGGACTGGCCGGTCGAGGTCCGCTCACTGCCCAAGGCCGGCGGCCTGGACGATGCGCAAGTAGAGGAGATCGTGCGCTTGCGGCCCGATGTGGTGCTCATCAGCCACTCACAGCGAATCAGCGATCGGCTGCAGGAGCTCGGCGTACAGTCGGTCGCCCTCGACACCGAGAGTTTTGACGCCATCGCGCACGCGGTCACCTTGATCGGCGACGTGCTGGGCGTGCCCGATCGAGCGGTGGCGCTGAATGGTGAAATCGATCGCCGGGTGCGCACGTTGAGCGAGACGGCGACGTCACGTCGAAACGGCCGGGGTGCGTCCGTCTATGTCGAGGTGGATAGCACCCCGTACGCGGCAGGTGCCGACTCCTTCATCGGCGAGATGCTCGCCCGACTGGGCGCGCGCAATATCGTGACGCGGGACCTCGGGCCATTTCCCCAACTCAATCCGGAATATGTCGTGCGTCACGACCCCGACGTCATCATTGTCACCGGCGCGGAGGTGCCGCGCTTTGCCGACCGGCCGGGCTGGGATCGGATCCGCGCGGTGAAGGAGAAGCGTGTGTGCTCCTTTGCGCCGGAGGTTCGCTACACCATCGTGCGCCCCGGTCCGAGGGTTGCGGACGGCATGCAGGCGCTCGAAGCGTGCCTCGAGAGAATGGCACCGTGAGTACCCCGCGCGCCCTCATGGGACTCGGCGGCACGGCGCGCGATGCGCGCGCCGCGAATCGGCTTACGATCTGGCTGCTCGGCTGTATCGCAATCACGCTGGTGCTCACCTTCGGCAGTCTCGTCATCGGCACATCGAGTATCGAGACTTCGCTCGGCTGGATTTTCTCGCCGGATGCGCAGTCGAGCGTGGTGCTATGGCAAATCCGCTTGCCACGGAGCGTGGGAGCCTGGTTTGCCGGCGCGCTGCTCGGGCTCGCCGGAGGCATCGCGCAAGGCGTGTTCCGCAATCCGCTTGCCGAGCCGTACCTCCTGGGTACAGCCTCGGGCGCCGCGCTGGGCGTGACCATCAGCTTGGTCGCGGCGGATGCCTCGTTTGGCGGCCTCGCGTGGGCGAGCAAGCTCGGCGTCACCGGAGCGGCCTGCCTCGGCGCGGGCGGCGCGACGCTCCTCACGATCAGTCTTTCCCGTGGTGTCTTGCAGACCCGGAGTCTGTTGCTCTCGGGTGTCGTGGTCGCCTTTTTGTTGGGCGCCATCACGCAGCTTTTGCTGCTCGCCAAGCCCGAGATCTGGCGCAGCATGCAGAGCTTTCTGTTCGGCAGTACCGGTTTCCTCAGCTGGTCGTCGGCCGGCCTGCTCGGCATCGTCTTCTGCCTCTGCATCGTGCCGGCAGCCCTGCTGTCGCGTGGGCTCGATGCCCTCACGCTGGGAGAGGACACCGCGCAGTCCCTTGGGCTGTCGCTGCCCGTGCTGCGGCTCACCCTGCTCGGGATCGTGTCGCTCGCGACCGCAGCCGCCGTCGGCGAAGTCGGAGTCGTGGGTTTCGTCGGTCTGGTCGCACCCCATCTGGTTCGCGAGACGCTCAACGTCACTCATCGCCAGCTCCTCATCGGCGCCCCGCTCTGCGGCGGCGCGCTGCTGCAAGCGGCCGACCTCGTCAGCCGCTGGCTGATCCGACCGGCCGAACTGCCGGTGGGCGCCGTCACCGCCTGTGTCGGCGGTTCCTATCTCGTCTATCTGCTCTGGCGTCGGAGCCGCAATGCGTGAGGCGGTGACTTCCGAGGCTGCGGCGGCCCCTGCGCTGTCCTGCGAGGGGCTGCGCGTGGGTTACGGCTCGCGCGTCGTGCTCGAAGGCGTATCGCTTGCGATCCCACCGGGAAGCTGGACCAGCGTGGTCGGGCCGAACGGCTGCGGTAAGTCGACGCTCCTGCGAGCTCTCGCCGGTCTCGAGCCGGCGCGCGCCGGAGCCATCTTCCTCCAGGGGCGGCGACTGCAAGCGTGGCCGCGGCGCGAGCGGGCACGCCGGCTTGCGTGGCTGTCGCAAACCGCCCCGGCCACCGATCTCAGCGCTTCCGAAGTGGTCGCCCTCGGGCGATTCGCACACAGCGGGTGGCTCGCTCACCGTCAAGCCGACGACGATGCCGCCATGCGCCGTGCCATGACGGCGACCGGCTCGCTCGCGTGGGCGTCGCGCCGGCTGTCCACGTTGTCGGGCGGCGAGCGCCAGCGCGTCCATCTCGCTCGGGTGCTTGCGGTCGAGGCGTCGGTGCTCCTCCTCGATGAGCCGACCACACACTTGGATCCCCCGCATCAAGAGGACGTCGCCCGGCTGCTACGCGACCAGGCGTTGCGCTGTGGCGTAAGCGTGGTGAGCGCCATCCACGACCTGTCGCTCGCGTTGACGGCCGACCGGGTGATCGTGCTCGGCCACTCCGGCGTCGTCGGTCACGGCACGGTGCGTGAGGCGCTCGCCGGGGACTGGCTCTCCGCCGCCTTCGAGACTCGTGTGAACATCGTGGAACACGATGGCGTGCATCTGTGGCGCCCGGCGCTCGAGGCGTGAACGCGCCGGCCTTCCTCGTATCCGCCATCGCCTCGGGGCAGGGCAAAACCACGGTGACCGCGGCACTTGCGCGCCATCATCTGCAACAGGGCCGGCGCGTGCGCGTGTTCAAGACGGGAGCCGATTTCCTCGATGCACTCGTGCTCGAGCGCGCCGCTCGTCAAGCCGTGCACGTGCTCGACCTCTGGATGGTCGGCGAGGAAGAGTGCCGGCGGCTCCTTGGCGAGGCGCGCAGGGCTGCCGACCTCGTTCTCATCGAGGGCGTCATGGGACTCTATGACGGCACGCCTTCCTCTGCCGATCTCGCCCGCGCATTCGATCTGCCCGTGCTTGCAGTCATCGACGTGAGCGCCATGGCGCAAACCCTGGGCGCCGTCGCGATGGGGCTGCGCGACTTCGGGCCCGTGCGTCTGGCCGGCGTCGTCGCGAACGGCGTCGCGAGCGTCGGACACGCGGCCATGGTGTCGGCGTCGCTGCGCGACGTGCCGCTCGTCGCAACCTTGCCGCGACTCCCGGCATCGCTCCCTGAGCGTCATCTGGGTCTCGTGCCGCCTGCGGACAACGCGGACATCGAGGCACAGCTCGAGTCTCTGGGGCGCTCCATCAGAATCGATGAGCGCGCATGGGAAGCGGCGGCTCCAGCGCCCCCGATGTCCCCGTCGTCTGAATTTCCGCGCACGGCCGCGCACGAGACCTCCCTCGCGGGCCGGCTCGTGGCCATCGCGCGCGATGCGGCTTTCGCCTTTCTTTATCCCGCCAACGTGAAGTGTCTAGAGTCGCTCGGTGCGCGTGTGTGTCTCTTCTCGCCGCTCGCCGATGAGCCCGTACCATTCGGTGCGAACGCGGTGTTTCTACCGGGAGGCTTTCCGGAGCTGCACGCCGAGCGGCTGTCCGCGGCACACCGGTTTCAGGACTCGATTCGCAAAGCCCACGCCGCAGAGATTCCGATACTCGCCGAATGCGGCGGCATGATGGCGCTCGCGCAATCGCTCGCCGACACACAAGGGAGACAGTGGCCCATGGCCGGCCTCCTACCGGGATGCACCCGGATGCAGTCGCGCCTCGCGGCTCTCGGACTGCAAGCGTGGAGTACCGCTTTCGGCGAGGTGCGCGGTCACACCTTCCACTACTCGATCTTCGATACACCGCTCGTGGGCTCGACCGAAACCCGTGCGCATCCCGTGGGCGCGCGGGGCGAGACCATCTACCGCCGCGGCTCGCTCACGGCCTCGTATTTCCACGCTTACTTCCCCTCCTGCCCGCCGGCCATCGCGGCGTTGTTCAGCGGCCTGACGCCGTGACGGCCTGGCATCCGACGGACCCCGCCGCGGCACGGCGCATGCTCCGCGCGGTCGATGTGCCTTGGTGGATCGCCGGTGGCTGGGCGCTCGATTTATTCCTGGGAATGCAAACCCGGGCGCACAAGGATCTGGACGTCGGGGTGCTACGCCGGGACGCGGCGCGGATCCTCGCGGCGTTGCCGGACTGGGAATGCTTCGAGGCCCTGGAAGGGTCGCTGCATCGACTTCCGAGCGGCGTCGCCCCCCGAGCGAGAGTGAATTCGCTCTGGCGCCGGCCCGCCGCTGAGCCGTACTGGATGCTCGAGCTCATGCTCGACAATTCGGATGGAGAGGACTGGGTCTTCCGGCGCGAGCCCTCGATCAGGCGCCCCCTCACGGCCGCCTTGCGCGGCACGGCCGAGGGCATGCGCTATCTCGCGCCCGAGATTCAGCTCCTCTACAAGGCAAAAGACGTGCGACCGGAGGATCAGGCCGACTTCGAGTGCATCGCCCCGCGCCTCGACACTGTCGCCATGGAATGGCTCCGCGAGTGTATTTCGCGCCTGTATCCGCAACATCCATGGCTGCCGACGCTCGCTCCGAACCCCGCCGGGGAGGAATGACGCGTCGAGACAAGTGCAGGACGCATTTGATCAGCCGCCCGCCGAGCGCTGTGACCATACTGCGAGATTGAGCCAGGCTGCGTCGCGGGACGCCACCCTCAGGTCGAACGATCCGGAGCGATGATGGACGAGCAACAAACGCCAACCAGTCACGCGCGACGCCCGAGTGGCCGCGACGCAAAGCGCGCTTCCCGCGCGGCGCGCGCCGCCGCCTCCATTCCGTACATCACCCGCAAGATCCCCTACTACGAGGTACTCGGCGAGGAAGGGCTCTCGCTGATGGAGCGAAATGCCGACACCATCCTCGAGGAGATCGGCATCGATTTTCGCGACGATCCCGAGGCGCTCGAGATCTGGAAGGCGGCCGGCGCCGACGTGCAGGGCGAGCGCGTCCACTTCCCACGGGGTATGTGCCGCGCCCTGGTGCAGAAGACCGCGCCGCGACAATTCACTCAACATGCCCGCAATCCCGCCCGCAGCGTCGTGATCGGCGGTCAGAACACCGTGTTCGCTCCGGCGTATGGCTCGCCGTTCGTGCGCAATCTCGACGAAGGCCGCCGCTACGCGCGGATCGAGGACTTTCGCAATTTCGTGAAGCTCGCTTACGTCTCGAGCTCATTGCACCACTCGGGCGGCACTATCTGCGAACCGGTGGATCTACCGGTGAACAAGCGCCACCTCGATATGGTGTACAGCCATCTGAAGTACAGCGACAAGGCGTTCATGGGATCCGTGACCGCACCGGAGCGGGCGGAAGATTCGGTGGCCCTGGCGAACATCGCGTTCGGTCCGGATCCCGAGGATCCGGCCACCGGGCGGCCGAAGACGACCATCATCAATCTGATCAACGTCAATTCGCCCATGACCTATGACGCGACCATGCTGGGCGCCGCCAAGGTGTATGCGCGCGCCAATCAGGCGCTCATCATCACGCCGTTCATCTTAGCGGGCGCCATGTCGCCGGTCACCGTGGCCGGCACCGTCGCGCAAACCCTGGCCGAGGCGCTCGCGGGGCTTGCCTTCGTGCAGCTGGTGAATCCCGGAGCGCCCGTAGTGCTCGGCAGCTTCGCTTCCTCGATCTCCATGCAGTCCGGCGCACCCACGTTCGGAACGCCCGAGCCGGCGCTCGTGCTCTATACCATGGCGGCGCTCGCCCGCCGTCTGGGAATTCCGTTCCGCTCCGGCGGAAGTCTCTGCGCCTCCAAGATCCCGGATGCCCAGGCAGCGTTCGAATCCGCCAACACCCTCGTGCCCACCTGCCTCGCCGGGGTCAACTTCGTGCTCCACACCACGGGGTGGCTGGAAGGCGGCCTGACCATGGGCTACGAGAAGTTCGTGATGGATGCGGATCAGGCCGGCATGATGCATACGCTCCTTGCAGGCATCGACCTATCGCCCAACGGCCAGGCCCTCGACGCCATGCGCGAGGTGGGTCCGGGTAAGCACTTTCTCGGGTGCGCGCACACGCAGGCCAATTTCGAGAATGCGTTTTATCGATCGCCGCTGGCCGACAACAACAGTTACGAGCAATGGGAAGCGGAAGGCGCGACGAACATGGCGAAACGCGCCAACGGCCTATGGAAGAAGCTGCTGGCCGAATATGTGCCGCCGCCCATGGATCCCGCCATCGACGAAGCGCTTCTCGAGTACATCGCCAAGCGCAAAGCCGCGTCTCCGGATTCAAACGTTTAGCGCTTTCGCCCGAGCGTAGCGCCTTGGCTCAGGCGGCATCGGCCGCCGGCCGCGCCTGCGGATCGTAGCCGAGATTCGGTGCGAGCCAGCGCTCCATCTCGTCGAGACGCATACCCTTGCGCTCCGCATAGCTCGCCACTTGCTCGCGGTCGATCTGGCCCACCCCGAAGTAATGGGACTCGGGGTGCGAAAAATACCAACCGCTCACGGCCGCGCTGGGAAACATGGCGTAGGACTCGGTCAAGCGTATGCCCGTGGTGCGCTCGGCGTCGAGCAGCCGCCAAAGCGCCGCCTTCTCGGTATGATCGGGACACGCAGGGTATCCGGGGGCCGGCCGGATGCCCCGGTACTCTTCGCGGACCAGCGCCGCGCCGTCGAACGATTCATCCGCCGCATAGCCCCAAATTCCGCGGCGTACGCGCTCGTGCATGCGCTCTGCGAGCGCTTCAGCCAATCGATCGGCGAGCGACTTGAGCATGATGCTGCCGTAGTCGTCATGCGCTGCCTCGAAGCGCGCGACGTGCTCGTCGATCCCGATACCAGTGGTCACAGCGAACGCACCGATGTAGTCCGCGCGCCCGCTCGAGGCGGGGGCGACGAAGTCCGCCAGGCAGAGCTGCGCCTGCTCCTGCGACTTGGCCTTCTGCTGCCTGAGTTGATGCAGTTTTATGAGCGCCGCCGTGCGCGACTCGTCCGTGTACACCTCGATGTCATCATCGCCCACGGTGTTCGCCGGAAAGAGCCCCACGACAGCGCGCGCCTTCAGCCAGCGCTCGCGGATCAACTGGTCGAGCATCTTCCTCGCATCCGCATACAGGTTGCTCGCCGCCTCGCCCACCACGGCGTCCGTCAACACGTCCGGGAACTTGCCGGCGAACTCCCAGGCATTGAAGAAAGGCATCCAATCGATGTAGGGGACCAGCTCCTCGAGCGGGTAATCATCGAAGGCCTTGAGGCCGAGGAAGCGCGGCGCGGGCGGGACGTAGCGAGCCCAGTCGATCTTGAACTTGCGCGTGCGCGCCTGAGCGAGCGAGAGCTGGGGTGTCTTGGCAACCTTGTTGCGATGCTGCTCGCGGCGCCGGGCGTGCTCGGCCTTAACCGTCGCGATATACGCATCGCGCGTCTCTTGCGTCACGAGCTGCTGACAGACACCGACCGATCGGGACGCGTCCTTGACGTACACCACCGGTCCTTCATATTGCGGATCGATCTTGACCGCGGTGTGCGCCGGCGAGGTCGTCGCGCCGCCGATCAGGAGCGGCACGTTGAGCCCAAGCCGCTGCATCTCTTTCGCAACGTGCGCCATTTCGTCGAGCGAAGGCGTGATGAGGCCGGACAATCCGATGAGGCTCGCGCCCTCACGCTTGGCAGTCTCCAGGATTTTCTCGCAAGAAACCATGACTCCGAGATCGATGACCTCAAAGTTATTGCATTGCAGGACGACGCCCACGATGTTTTTGCCGATGTCGTGTACGTCGCCCTTCACGGTGGCCATCACCACCTTGCCGTTGGAGCGTGCACCGCCCGCTTTACCGCGCTCGATATAGGGGACGAGCACCGAGACCGCCTTTTTCATGACACGCGCCGACTTGACCACTTGCGGGAGAAACATCTTGCCCGCACCGAACAGGTCGCCCACCACGTTCATCCCGTCCATGAGGGGGCCTTCGATCACATCGAGTGGCCGCGTGGCCGCGAGTCGCGCCTCTTCGGTGTCCTCGAGAACGAACTGATCGATGCCCTTGACGAGTGCGTGCTTGAGGCGCTCGGCGACGGGAAGCTTGCGCCACTCGAGGTCGTCCACACGCTTCATCGCACCGCCGCCCTTGAAGTGCTCCGCTATGTCGAGCAGGCGATCGGTGGCGTCGGCACGCCGCGCCAGAATCACATCCTCGACGCGCTCGCGCAGATCCGGCGGAATTTCCTCGTAGATCGCGAGCTGGCCCGCGTTCACGATGCCCATGGTGAGGCCCGCGCGGATCGCGTGATAGAGGAACACCGAATGCATGGCCTCGCGCACGGCATCGTTGCCGCGGAACGAGAACGAGACGTTGCTCACCCCGCCACTCACGTGCACGGCCGGCATGCGCGCCTTGATCGCGGCGGTAGCCTCGATGAAGTCGAGGCTGTAGCGGTTGTGTTCCTCGATGCCGGTGGCGACGGCGAATATGTTGGGGTCGAAGATGATGTCCTCGGGCGCGAACCCCACCGACTCGGTGAGGAGCTTATACGCCCGCTCGCAGATCCCGATCTTGCGCTCGACCGTGTCCGCCTGTCCCTTCTCGTCGAAGGCCATGACCACGACGGCGGCGCCGTAGCGCATGACCTTGCGGGCGTGCTCGAGGAACACGCCCTCCCCTTCCTTCAAGCTGATGGAGTTCACGATCGACTTGCCCTGCACGCACTTGAGCCCTGCCTCGATCACCGACCACTTGGAGGAATCGATCATGACCGGCACGCGCGCGACGTCGGGCTCGCCGGCGATCAGCCGCAGAAATTTCTCCACGGCGGCCTGCGAGTCGAGCATGCCCTCGTCCATATTCACATCGATGACCTGCGCACCGCTCGCCACCTGCTGTCGGGCGATGTCCACCGCCGCCGCGTAATCGCCCGCCTCGATGAGCTTGCGGAACTTCGCGGAGCCGGTGACGTTGGTGCGCTCGCCGATGTTGACGAACAGGCTCTGCGCATCGATGGCGAGGGGCTCGAGACCGCTCAGCCGGCATGCCGGCGGGATCGTCGGCAACGCGCGCGGCGCGAGCCCGGCCACGGCCTTTGCTACCGCGCGGATATGCTCGGGCGTGGTGCCGCAGCATCCGCCGACCATGTTGACGAAGCCGCTCGCGGCGAAGTCGGTGAGGATCTCCGCCGTCTCGCGCGCGGACTCATCGTATTCGCCGAAGGCGTTCGGCAAGCCGGCGTTCGGATAGGCGCACACGTGGGTGTCGGCAATGCGCGCGAGCTCCTCGATATACGGACGGAGCTGTTTGCCGCCGAGCGCGCAGTTGAGGCCTACAGCCGCCGGACGCACGTGACGGACGGAGTTCCAGAACGCCTCGGTCGTCTGACCGGACAACGTGCGTCCGGACGCGTCGGTAATCGTTCCCGACACGATGATCGGCAGATCGATCCCGAGCGCATCGAGGGTCTCGCGGACGGCGAACAAGGCTGCCTTGGCATTCAGCGTATCGAAAATCGTCTCGACCAGGAGCACATCCACGCCACCCTCGATGAGCGCGCGGGCGGCGCCGGCATAGCCCCGAGCGAGCTCGTCGAAGTCGATGTTGCGGAAGGAGGGATCGTTGACGTCGGGCGAGATCGACGCCGTGCGGCTGGTGGGGCCGAGGGCGCCGGCAACGAAGCACTGTCGACCGCTGCGCTCGGTCGCCTCGTCGGCCGCTTTTCGTGCGACCCGTGCGGCGGCCAGGTTGAGCTCGCGGGCGAGCTCCTGCATGCCGTAGTCCGCCTGCGATACCGCGCTCGAGTTGAACGTATTCGTGGTGATGACATCGGCGCCGGCGTCGAGATATGCGCGATGAATCGACTCGATCACCTGAGGCTGCGTGATCGACAGGAGATCATTGTTGCCGCGGAGGTCCCGGGGCCACTGCGCGAATCGGGTGCCGCGGAAATCGGCCTCGCCGAGCCGGTGGCGCTGGATCATGGTGCCCATGGCACCATCGAGGATGACGAGTCGTTTCCCGAGGAGCTCCAAGAAGGCGGCAGCACGCTCGCGCTGGGGCCTCGCCGCACGTGCCGCCGTGGTTCCGGTAGCGGTCATCAAGAAGGATTCGCCATGGTCGCTGATCTCGCCGGGGACTTCGCCTCAGCCTCAACCATGCAAGCGGCCGGGTTGTGATTCAATCTCATTATCTTCATGAACATGATGAAAACGGCTCATGGCGGTTCCCGAGCACATCGCCCAGCGCAAAGCCGCGTTCTCCTTCGAACGTCTGGAACTTTCAGTAGCGCGTGAGCGCGGCTAGTCGTTCCGTAACGACGGAGGCGTCTTGCCCGCGTCCGAGCCGCTCGTCGGCTGCCCGCAGCACAAGTAAAAGGTCCGGCGCATAGGTCTCGATCGGCTTGGAAAGACTCTGCACGATGGCGCTCCATTCATCGGCCGCCTCTTGCGGCCGGCCGGAGGCCGCGAGGTCATCTCCGGTCTGCAGGCGCGCGCGCTCGAGAAGCCACAGCCGATAGGGCGGGTAGTCGGTGCTCTGATCGCCTTGCAGCCTGCCGAGCACCGCCTGATCCGATCGTAGGGATTGCGCCACCTCACCGCTCTGCGTCGAGATCGCGGCCTCGAGCAATGCGCCGTGGTCGCGGTAGTCGCGCCAGGTCTGCACCGCGGCGTCGTGGGCGAGTGCCGTTGCAATCAGCGCGCTGCCGCGTTGCTGCGCGGCCCTGGCGGCATCCCGACGGCCCGCGGCGAGCAGCGCCTCGCCGAGATCGATCTGCACGATCGCGACCAGAGCGGTAACGTCCATGTTCTCGCGCTCGGTCTCGAGCAGCGCCTCCGCGCGCGACGCGCAGTCGTTCAAGGTCGCGAGCGCGCCATCCAAGTCTCCGCGAAGCGATGCGAGATGCCCCAGGGTCTGCAAGGAGACGATGCTCGAGAACTTGGCCTGTCGGAGGTTCGGATCCTTCACGAGAGCGGCCTGATAGATCGCAAGCTCCGACTCGCGGTGCCGCCGAGCATCGGCAAGGCGCCCCTGCGCCTTGAGCGCGTCCGCAAGCCAGGCGTGACCCTGGCCCAGTTCGATCTGACGATTCAAGTCATCGGGGTGCCGCCCGGCCAGCGCCTGTTCGACCTCCAGCGTTTTTTGTAAAGCCGCGCTCGCCTCAGCGGCGCGGTTTTCCTGCAGCAGCAACACGCCGAGTGCGCTGTCCGCGTAGCCCACTTCGGCGCGCCAATCATCGTTTACGGGATCGATGGCGGTGAGCCGGTCGGCGAGTGCCCGGTATTGTTTGAACGACGCCTCGGCATCGGCGAGGCCGCCCCGCTGACGGGCGATCTCGCCGACCCAGAATACGTTCTGGGCATGATTGAAAATGGTGGGCCCATCATTCGGCGCTCTGTTGACGAGCTCACGCGTGGTGCCCGATGCCTGTTGGAAGCTCGCAAGGGCCGCCGCCAGGTCGCCGCGCTGCATGCTGATCTCGCCCATCAGCCGCAGCGCGCGAGCGCGCTGCGCCAGGGATGGAGCGTCGAGGCCCCGCGGCAGTTGCGCCGCGTAATACTTCAGTGCCTCGCGGCCGACGCCGTCCATCAGGCTCAGTCGGCCGCTCGGTTCGAGTTGCTTGCGCAGGTCCGTGAGCATGAACTCAATGAGACCTTCGGCATGCGCGCGCTGTGTCCGCGCCTCGTTGCGCGCGATGAGGGCCTCGGTTGCAAGCACCCCCATGACGGCCATGGCCGCGAGTGAGGCCGCCGTGACGGCGACGAGACGCCGATGCCGACGTTGATGATCGCGGCGAACCAGCTCATCGAGACCGATCCCGAGCATGCCGGCAACTATCTTGAGCAAAGCCATGCGCCTGCCGTCGCAACCGGGCCGCAGATCGGCGGCGATAGGTTCCGACGGCCGCGCATCGCTGCCGGCACCCCGGCGCAGGGCCGGCGGGAAGCAGTCCTGCGCACCGCCCCGGGGATCGCCCGATACGATCAGCGCGAGAATCCGGGAATCGTCATGGGTCTTTCGAAAGCGCTCGATTTCCCGCTCGACCCAAATCGATCGCGCGGCCTCGGGGGAGCACAACACGATGAGATAGGCGGACCTCTCGAGCGCCCAGCCGATGCGCTCGGAGAGATCCGCATCGGCGGCCATGTCCGTCCGGTCGCGGAACACCGGCCGCAGCCGCTTCGGCGCCGGACCGGCGGGCGTGGGCCGGCCGACGAGCCTCCGCGGCACGACGTACGTCTCGACGGCCCCCGCGGTAGCTTGGTCGCTACTGCAATAGCTGACAAAGGCCCAGTAGGAAACCATCGCCAGGTGTCAGCGGGTCTTGTCCGAGAGGTTATGCGGCTGATTGATGATCTGCGGGTCGATGTAACGGTCCTCGCATTTTCCGTCTTGGCATCGCTGCAAGTGGAGCTGATACGCGTAGTACTGCTCCCTCTTACACTTGCTGAAGTCAAAGGAGATGTCCTTGCCAACCTGAGTGACGCTGCCTGCGCAGGAATCCCAATCCGTGTCCTTCTTAGGATAGGCCGTGCCCTCTCCGTTCGGTTCCGCAATCAGTCTAATCCCCCCTTGGTCCCCCGAGTCACCGCCGGGCCGCCTCCACTGGTGTATTTTGAGGTCGGACGCCAGGTGGAGACGCACCGTGACCTTCTGGGCGTCGAACGCCATATCCCCGGGGTTCGTGCCGTTCTCCATTACGTAGGACTGCTTCCCGAAGCAGATCCTGGAAATCTGCGCCGCCTCGGGGCTGACTCCGGGGATCTTCTGTACGAGAACGAGAATGGGCAGCGTGACGTATGCCTTTGACGTGGCGGGAGCTATCGGATCGGTTCCGGGCACGACTTTTGCCTTGCGATTTCCGGCGCACGCTGCATCGGCTGCGGACGTGACGGCATTCGCCGGCAATGAGGGACTGATCACCGCGAAAACCAAATAACAGAAAACCGCTGCGACTCTCATGTGCATTCGGGCGCACCCTGTGCGCGCGGACTATGACCCTTGAGCTCCAGGCTTGTTGATGATCTGCGGATCGATGGGAATGTCCTTGCAGTCATTGCCTCGGCATTGCTCCACGTGCAATTCGTAGGTGTGGTACGTGCTCTTTGGGCACTGGCTGAAGTCGAAGGAAATATCCGTGTCCCCGGCGGCAGCGCGCCCGGCACAGGACGGCCAGTCGGTAGGCTTTGATGGATGTTTCGTGTTGGGGCCGTCCGGTTCCGCCACCATTCGGATTCCTCCCTGGTCACCCTGCGCACCGCTCGCACGCCTCCAGCGAGTGATCTTGAGATCGCGCCCGAGACGGAAAGCCAGGGTGACCGTCTTTGCGTCGAACTCCATGTCGCCGGGCTCATTGCCGTGCTGGTTCACGTACACCTTTCTTCCAAAGCAGATGGTCGAGATCTGCGCCTCCTCGGCGCCGTCGATCCGCTTGCGGTGAATGATGATGAGTATCGGCAGCCTGGCGTAGGTCCCGCCCGATTCTTGAGACGCGGACTCGTTCTCGGCACACGCATCGGCTGGGGCTGCCTGCGGTGCGTACCAGGGAAACAAGACTGCGCCGAATGCCAACACACCGAGGATCGATGCGACTCTCGTTATTACTTCCCTTGAACCACCCGCCATTGAGAAGCAAAACCGCAGTAGTGTCAACGCTCCGCACGGCGCACGGTCGACGTCATCACGAACACGCAGTTGTCGTTGAGATGCACGAGCAGCGCCCCGGATACCAATTCGGCCCGTCAGGTCTTGGCAGGGTCCGTGCGTCGCGGCCGCCGGCCGCGGGTTTCGCTCTGGCTGGTCGACTCCTTCGGCTGCGGCAGCTCGACCACCTTGCGCAGGTTCGTGTAGGGCGCGATCTTGTGAGGAATGGCCATCGCCTCGACGAAGTGCTGCTGAAAGCGCGGCTCGATGGCGGTCTCGACCTTCTCGATGCGCCGTACGAGGTCCTCGATGACGCCGCGCGAGGTCGCATCCAGAAGCGCGATGCGTGCGCCCGTGCCGGCGGCGTTGCCCGCCGAGCGCACGTGATTCAAATCGCAATCGGGCAGCATCCCGAGAATCGTCGCGTATTTCACGTCGATATGGCTGCCGAATGCTCCCGCGAGACGGATGCGGTCGACGTGATCGATGCCGAGCCGATCCATGAGCAACGCGATGCCGGCATACAGCGCCGCCTTGGCGAGCTGAATCGCGCGGACATCGTTCTGCGTGATCTTCATCTCCACCGTGTTCGTTCCCGCGACGCCTCGATGCAGGAGGTAGGCGAACGTGCGCCCGTTCTCGACGATGCGGGAAGAGCGCGCACTCAAGCGTCCGTCGAGCACCCCGTCCTGATTGATGATTCCGGCAAGATACATCTCGGCGATCACCTCGATGATGCCGGAACCGCACACGCCCGTAATGCCGACGGAGGCGATGGATTTCTCGAACTCCGGATCGTCCGACCACAAGTCAGAGCCGATGACCTTGAAGCGCGGCTCGAGGCTCTCGCGGTCGATGCGCACCCGCTCGATCGCACCCGGAGCGGCGCGCTGCCCGCAGCTGATCTGCGCACCCTCGAAGGCGGGACCGGTGGGACTTGAGCACGCGACCAGCCGATCCTTGTTGCCGAGCACGATCTCGGCGTTGGTGCCCACATCGACCAGCAGCGTCATCTCGGCTCCCATGTCGGGGCGCTCGGAGAGAACCATCCCCGCGGCGTCCGCACCCACGTGGCCGGCGATACAGGGCAGCACATAGACTCGCGCGTTGCGGTGAAACTTCAAATCGATGACGTTCGCGCGCAGAGTCAGCGAAGTGTCCGTCGCGAGCGCGAACGGCGCGCCGCCGAGCTCCACCGGATCGATGCCGAGCAGCAGGTGATGCATGATCGGGTTGCCGACGAGCGTCGCCTCGAGAATGTCCTCATGGGTCACTCCCGCCGCGCGCGCCACGTCCAGCGCGAGGCCATTGAGCGCTTCCCGAACCGCGGCGGTCATGAGCGCCGCACCGCCCGGATTCATCATCGAATAGGACACGCGGCTCATGAGATCCTCGCCGAATCGGATCTGGGGATTCATGGCGCCCGCGGAGGCGACCACCTCCCCGCTCGTCAGGTCGCAGAGATGCGCGGCGATGGTGGTCGAGCCGATATCGACCGCGAGGCCGAATACCGCCTCGTGCAGCCCCGGCCACACACCGATGATTTGCTTCTCGGCGTGGACGGCGACCGTGACCTGCCAGGAGCCCGCGCGCAATGCGCTCTGCAGAATCTGCAGCACCGATAAATCGCACACCAGGTCCTTGAGGCCCCACTCCTGAGCGAGCGCCTCGAACAGGCGCCGCAGGTCGCCCGAGGGATCGTGCATGTCGGGCTCTTTCACTTGCACGTAGTGCAAGCGGACCACGGGATTGAGCTCGATGACCCGTGCGTCGGCGTCTTTGCGCACCACCTGGCGATGCACTTGGCTGCTCTCGGGCACGTCGATGACCACATCGGCGAGCACCCGCGTCGAGCATGACAGGCGCCGTCCCGCGGCGAGCGGGGCGCGCTTGGAGAAGCGCTTCTCGGGCTCGCTCAGCTCGGTGAGGCTTGCCGTTGAGGACGAGACGCCCAGTTTGGCGAACTCGCCCTCCGCCACCAGCACCTGGCAGCGCCCGCAGAGGGCGCGGCCGCCGCAGACCGAATCGATGTCGACACCGAGACTGCGCGCCGCCTGCAAAAGCGGCGTGCCCTGCGGAAAGTGGCCCCGCTTGCCCGAAGGCATGAAGACGACGAGAGGGTCGCGCGCGGCCATGCGGATCCGCTAGCCCGTCGAGCGGCGCCGGTGGCCGCCTTCGCGGCGGCCGCGCGGCGCCTCGGCCGCACCGGGTGCCCCGGGCGCGCCGACCGCGGCGCCGGCCGGCGGCGGCACATCGCGAAAGCGGCGGATCCAGCGGGCGCAGTCGGGATCGTGGCCGAGCATCACGTCGCCGCCCATGACGGCCTTGACGACCTCGATATGCATGGGATTGGTGATCGCGGAGGTGAGTCCGGCGGCCATCGCCATGGTCAAGAACGCGCTGTTGATGCCGTCGCGATTCGGCAAACCGAAGCTCACATTCGACGCCCCGCAGGATGTATTGACCTTGAGCTCATCGCGCAGGCGGCGCACGAGACGCATGACCTGGACGCCCGCCTGATTGATCGCTCCGATCGGCATCACCAGCGGATCGACCACGACGTCGCTTGCCGGAATGCCGTGGTCCATCGCGCGCTCCACGATCTTCTTGGCCACGGCGAAGCGCACGTCGGGATCCTCGGAAATGCCGGTCTCGTCGTTCGAGATGGCGATGACGGCGGCGCCGTACTTCTTGACCAGGGGCAGCACCACCTCGAGACGCTCCTCCTCCCCGGTCACCGAGTTGACGAGCGCCTTGCCCTTGTAGACGGCGAGTCCGGCCTCGAGCGCCGCGACGATGGAGGAATCGATCGAGAGCGGCACGTCCGTGATCGACTGCACGAGCTGGATCGCCTTGGCGAGGATCGCCGGCTCGTCCGCAAGCGGGATGCCCGCATTCACATCGAGCATGTGCGCGCCGGCTTCGACCTGGGCGCGCGCGTCCGCCTCGACGCGGCTGAAATCGCCGCTCGCCATCTCGGCCGCGAGGATCTTTCGCCCCGTCGGATTGATGCGCTCGCCGATGATGACGAAGGGCCGGTCGAAACCGATGACGACTTCCCTGGTGGCTGAGCTTATTACGGTATCGGTCATGATGCGTTCCTTTGAGAAGCGATGAGAGCGTCGTCGCGCCCCGGATACCACGGAGATCGGCCCCCGAGAATACCGGAACGTTCGACGATTTCGGCAACGGACTCTTCCTGCCGGTAGGCCATGATGTGCACGCCGCTGATGCCGCGTATCTCGCGAATCTGCTGGATCAGCTCGACGCAGATGTTGCGTCCCTCGCGCGCCTGATCCTTGGCGCCCGCGAGTCGCGCGATGAGGGCGTCGGGCACGTGCATGCCGGGCACATTCTTGCGCATCCACTCGGCGGTTTTCGCCGAACGCAGCGGGCCCACGCCCGCGAGAATGAACACCTTGTCCAGAAGACCGAGCGACTCGACCTGTTCCATGAAGGCGGCGAGCAAAGGCAAGTCGTAGCAGTATTGCGTCTGGATGAATTGCGCGCCCGCGTCGACTTTCTTCGCGAGGCGCTGTGCGCGCCAGGCGTGCGGCAGTGCCGCGGGGTTCTCGGCTGCCCCGAAGAAGACGCGCGGCGCGAAAGTGATCTTGCGGCCGCTCTGAAAATGATGCTCATCGCGCAGCGTCCGCGCGATATCGAGCAGCGACACACAATCGAGATCGAACACGGGCTTCGCCTGCGGGTGGTCGCCCGCTTGCACGCCGTCGCCCGTGAGGCACAGCATGTTGCACACTCCCATCGCGGCGCCGCCCAGGATGTCGCCCTGAATGGCGATGCGGTTCTTGTCGCGGCAGGAGATCTGCATGATGGGCGCATACCCGACTCGCGTGAGCAACGCGCAAACCGCGAGGCTCGACATGTGGCAGTTCGCCCCGCTCCCATCGGTCGCGTTGATCGCGTCGACGTAGCCGTCGAAAACCCGCGCGCGCCTGTAAACGTCTTCCGGATCCGCCGAATCGGGCGGCGCGAGCTCGGTGGTGATCGCGAATCCGCCGGCCCGCAGTACGCGCTCGAAGCGGCCGGGCGAGGTATGACCGGGAAGGATCGGCAGCGGATAGCCGGGAACCGGCTCGTCTTCGAATCTCATGACGCGCCGGTCTTGGGCCGGGCGGCGTCGCTCTTTACCGATGGCGCCACGATCTCGGGATGTTGATCTCTGACCAAGCGCAGCCACGCTGAGCGGCCGGCGAGGCGTTGATCGACGGCGAACTGCACCTTCGTCATCGCGGCGATGCCGCCGGGCATGCGCTCGCTGCCGCGATAGGCCTGCACCCAGACGCATTTCATATCGGGCTTGACCTCGCAGTTGCCGTTGTCGCGCACGCCGCCGCAAGGCCCGTTGCGTAATGTTTTCGGGCAATTCATCGGGCACGACATGCCGGTCGAGCTCAGCACGCACTGCCCGCACATGCGGCAATCGAACAGGATGCCCTTGACCGTCCGTTCCACTGCGGCAACCGGCCGCTCGATGCGCTCATAGCCGAGCGCCTTGAAAAGCGGGTGCATGCGCTTGAGCACGCTCTCGAAGCCGCGATAGAACGCGTTCAAGCCGCGCGCATGGCGCACGGACCACAGTCTGACGGCGTACATCAGGACGACTCGGCCGGCGGCGAGGCGCAGCCCTTGGCGCGAATCAGCCGCTCGAGATCCTCGTCGCTGAACTGCGCTTCGAGACGCGCCGCCTCGGCATCCGCCTCGGCCCGCAAGTCATCGCCGCAGGGCCGCGGCGGGCTGCGCTGCCAGTCCGCGAGATACGCATCCGAGCTGCCTTTGCCGGCGCGCATGGCGGCGCGGTCGACCGCCTCCTGGAAGCGCTGCGAGAGCTGCACCTTGGCGGTCTCGCGGCCGCGCTTGACCACGACCTGAGCCGGGATATCCCGCCACGAAATGATGATCAGCGAGGCCACGACAACGCCTCGGCACTCTTCTGCAGGCCGGCGCGCAAGCCTGCATCGCGTTTCACGGCCGAGCTAAGTGCCGTTTCGAGCGTGCCGTAACCCGTTGCGCGCGACTCGAAACTCAATCCCATGCGCGCCGCGATGGCGCTCGCGCGCTCAATGGCGTCCGCGCTCGGCTGCTGCGCGAGGTACACGAGCTTGCGATAGTTGCCGAAGTAGGTCGCAAACAGCTCGGGATGCGTATCGAGGCCGAGCCCCTGGATCACCAGCCGCTCGAAATGCCGCAGCAGAAAGTCGGTGAGATAAAACGTGCCGATCTCGGCTTCCGAGAGTGCCGTGAACACCGGCGTGGTCGCGAAGAACTCGTAACAATGTGCGCCGGGAATGCGCTCGACCTGCTCTTCGGCGAGCACCGCATCGAGCAATCCGCCCGTGCCGCAATCGGCGTAGGCCACGAAAATCGAGCGGTAGTGACAGCGCGAGGAGCGGATGAGCGCGCGCACGGCGGCGGGGATGCGCTCCGGGCGGTTGTGCAACTCCGCCGGCAGGCAGCGAACGTCGAGCTCGTCCCAGGCGTTCGCCCGCTTGAGCGCGGTGATCTCGTGAGCCAGAGCGCCGCACGCGATGATCAGCAGGCCCTGGCCGTTCTGCGCCACGGCTAACCCCGAGCTCAGTGCGCCGCCGCGGCGGCGCGCTTTTTGGCCAACAAGCCCTTCGCCGTCTCCACCGCAACCGCAGCATCGCGGCAATAGGCATCTGCGCCCACCGCCTTGCCGAACTCCTCGTTGAGCGGAGCGCCGCCCACCAGCACGATGTAGTCGTTGCGCATGCCGCGCTCTTTCAAGGTGTCGATGACGACCTTCATGTAAGGCATCGTGGTGGTGAGGAGCGCCGACATGCCGAGGATATCGGGCTTGTGCTGCTCGAGCGCCGCGAGATATTTGTCGACCGGATTGTTGATGCCGAGATCGATGACCTCGAAGCCGGCTCCCTCCAGCATCATGGACACGAGATTCTTGCCGATGTCGTGGATGTCACCCTTGACCGTGCCGATCACGATCTTGCCGATGGGCTCGACGCCGGTCTCCGCGAGCAAAGGCCGCAAGATCTCCATTCCGCCCTTCATGGAGTTCGCGGCGAGCAACACCTCCGGCACGAACAGGATGCCGTCGCGGAAATCGATGCCGACGATGCGCATGCCTTCCACCAGCGCGTCGTTGAGCACACGCTCCGCAGACCAGCCGCGCTTCAAGAAAATTCGCGTCGCCTGTTCGACCTCGGGCTTGAGCCCGTTGTAGAGGTCGTCATGAACCTGCTCGACGAGTTCCTCATCGTTGAGCGAGTTCAGGTCGAATTCGCCTTCGGTCGGCTCAGCCATCTAGGTCTCCACAGTTTTTTGTGAGCAGTTGCGGCAGCTTACGCAGCCTTGGCAGCACGCCATGGTAAGTCGCCCGGGCACCCCGGACTTGCGAAATCGCGACGGCGGCGTGTCCGTCAGCGACATGATCCCATAACGCGGCACGCCGCGTGCCGGCATTACGTTATGGGCGGTGCGCCGCCTTGTTCCGTGCGGCGCGCAACATACGCATCGAGCGCCTCGACGACCGCCGGGTCGCGCAGCGGAGCGACATAACGCTGCAGGGTCGATTGCCAGATACCGGTGGCCCGCTCGGTTGCCGTCTTGGCGCCATCGTCCTCCCAGCTGCCGTAGTTGCGCCAGTCGGACACCAAGGGCGCATAGAACGCGCTGCGATAACGCTCCATCGTGTGAGCACAACCGAAGAAATGGCCACCCGCGCCGACCTCCGCGACGGCCTCGAGCGCGAGGTCCGCAGCCGTTGCGCCGACCGGCTGAAACACCTCGGCGAACATCTGCAACATCTCGATGTCGAGAATGAATTTCTCGTAGGACGTGGTGAGTCCGCTCTCGAGCCAGCCGGCGGCGTGCAGCACGAAGTTGCAGCCGCCGAAAAGCGCGCCCCACAAGCTCATCTGCGACTCGTAGACCGACTGCGCGTCGGGTGTATTCGAGGCGGTCGCATTCGAGGAGCGCCACGGCAGTCCCAGAAACCGCGCGAGCTGACCCGCCCCGAAGGCCGCCTTCACGTACTCCGGGGTACCGAACGCCGGCGATCCGGATTTCATGTCGACGTTCGAGGTGAAGCTGCCGTACGCAACCGGCGCACCCGGCTTGACGATTTGTGCGAGCGTGAGCCCCGCCAGAAACTCGGCGTGCGCCAGCGTCAGCGCACCCGCCACCGTGACCGGCGCCATCGCGCCCGCCAGAGTGAACGGCGTGATGATGAGCAGCTGGCCGCTGAGCGCGAAATCGATGATGCCGTCCGCCATCGGAATGTCGAGCTGCAGGGGCGAATTGGTGTTGATGATGGTGTAGACGTAGGGGCGCGAGCGGAATTCCTCTGGCGAGATGCCGTGCGCAAGACGGATGAGCTCGAAGTTGTCCGCGACTTGGCCGTGGCCGCGGGAGAATATGAACGGAATCTTGTCGGTGAGCATGAGCTGCGCGCGCGTCACATGCAGATGCCGCACCGGCACGGCCACATCCTGCGGCTCGGTCGCTCCCCCAAGCACGTGAATCACCTCGAAGCTTTGGCAGAGCTTCATGAGGTTGCAGAAATCCTCGAACGTTCCGGCGCGACGGCCGCGAGCGGTGTCCATGATGTTGGGCGGCCCGGACGTCGGACAGAACGCGACACACCCCGCGGTGAGCGGCACATGGCGCTCGGGATCGACGGCGTGCAGCGTGATGTCGTGCGGCGCCGTCGCGAGCGATGCGCCGACGAGCCCGCGGTCGAGCCTCACTATTTGCGGGGCCTGGTCGACCTGCGCACCCGCATCGCGATAACGCACGAGCGCGTCCTCCGACAGCACCTTCATGCCCTGAGTCTCGAGGATGACGAGCGCCGCTTCGTGGATGGCGGCGACTTGATCGTCCGAGAACACCCTCATCGGCTCGAAGGGATTGTGCAGATGCCGATACGCGCGCGTGCGATCGACGACGGCGTGACTCACATCGCTCGCTCCGCCCCGGCGTCGGCTGCGCCGTCCCTGCGTCTCGTCGGGTTGTTTCATGATGCGATTATAGGGAAGACACGGGAGCGATGTTTCCCCACGCGTCGCAATTTCACAGCCGCGGCGATAGATTTTTTCGATACGCGGGCAGCGGCGATGCATTTATCCGATATGCGCAGCCCGCTCGTGGCCCACGAACGGCCGACCGACTGCCGTCGAGCAGACGATCGCTTCGGCCAGGTAGTCCGTGCCGGGTCCCACCTGCGCACGCCGCTCGATCACCGTGGTGTCGACGTGCGGATCGGCCGCGCCCGCGCGCCGCGCCGCGCCGAGTGCGAGCGTCCGCGAGACGCGCTCCGCGTGATCCAGGGCCGGCTTCGAGTCCGGGTAGTCCTGGCTGCCGGCCGGATCGTGCACGCGGAACACGTTGAAGCTCGGTTGATTGACGAGGATCTCGACGCTTTGCGACACCACGCCGGCTACTGCGCCCACCGCGTTGCAGACCGAGGCGTGCTCCGGAATGGACAGTGCAGCCCCGAGGCGACGCGCCACGTCCGGGTAGTACGCCTCCACCGGCGCCCCGATCGCGACCACCGGCCGCGCGAGCCCGAGCGTCGCCCGCATCCAGTGCGACAGCGGCCGTCCGGCGACGGCGGCATCCAGCAATCGCTCGCCGAGCAAGCCCCAGTTGCCGGTCGATGCCTCGAGGCCCGGGTCGTGCGCCAGCGCGGCCTCGAGCAGGGCGCGCGCGCTGCGGCGGACGACGTACTCGTAAGTGCGCTCGCAGAGTTCTCGTGGCGGCACGGCGGCGGAGGCGGCGCGCGCGTTGCGCTCCTCGATGGCGAGAATGCGAGCTCCGCACTCCGCAGCCTCCCGACACCATCCGCGCTGCACGTCGAGCACGTGCATCGCATCGCTCGGGGTGAAGGCGGCGAGCGTCACGAGCCCCGCATCGGCGAGGCGGCGTAAGGCCTCGAGACCAGAGGCGTTGCGCACCGCGGCCGACACCCGGCGCGGCCTGAGATCGAGTGCGCTCCAGATGCGGCGCTCGAGAGCGGGCAGATGCCCGGGCGCCTCGCGATCCGGATTGCGCAAGGCGAACTGCGTTGCGAACTCAGGGAGGTATGCAAGATCGGCGAGAGCCCGCAGGTCCTCGAGCGCTTCCGGAAAGGTATGCGCGAGCAAGCAGAGCGGCATCGCCTTGCGAGGGCCCACCTTGAGCTTGAGCTGCCGATCGAAGCACACCTCGCTGTCCCCGCCCAGGCCGATGGTGCGCACGTCGACGGCCTGAACCATGGTGCGCCAGCCGCCGACGAGCGCGCCTTCCGCCCGGATCACCGGCCGGCCACCCGATACCACGGCGATGTCCGTCGTGGTTCCGCCCATGTCCGACACCACGAAATCACGCTGTCCGGTGAGAAATCCCGCGCCGACCACGCTCGCGGCCGGCCCCGACAGTACGGTTTCGACCGGGTACTCGAGCGCCACGTCCGCGCGCATCAGCGAGCCGTCGCCTTTGACGATCATCAGCGGCGCGTCGATCGCTTCCTCGGCAAGCACTTGCGAGAGCGCCTCGATGAGGTGCCGGATGCGAGCGGTCAGGCGCGCGTTGAGTACCGCCGTGAGCGCGCGGCGCGGCGCGTCGAGCTTCGAGCTCAGCTCGTGCGCGCACGTCACGGGCCGTTGCGAGAGCCCGCGGATGAGCTGGCGGGCGCGCGACTCGTGCGCGGGATTGCGCACCGAGAAGCTCGCCGCGGCCGCATAGGCCTCGACCCGCGTGTCGAACTCGTTCACCGCGGCCTTCACCGCGCTCTCGTCGAGCGGCGCCCACTCCTCTCCGGTCGCACCGTGCCCGCCGTCCACGCGCACGAGCGGGCCGCCGTGACGCTTGATGCCGGAGCGCTCGACCATCGCGTCATCGAAGCCGATCAGCAGGGTGCAGACGGGACTGAAGCGGTTCTCGACCACCGCATTGGTCGCAAGCGTGGTGGATACCGAGACCAGGCTCACGTCCGAGCGGTGTGCGCCCGCGGGCAACTCCTTGAGCACCGCGCGAATGGCATTGCCGATGCCGATCGCGAGGTCCCACGGCGTGGTGAGCGACTTCGCGCTTGCCACGACGCGCCGGCCGTCGGCCAAGAGAACTGCGTCGGTGAAGGTGCCGCCGGTATCGAGGCCGAGCCAGTAGCCCGCCTCGGCGGCATTCGGATTTGCGCTCATCGATCTCCCATAACCCGGTCACTCTATCACTCGAGCGCTCGATTGAGCATTACCGCAAGACGCACGCCCGCCTTGCAAAGCTGCTCCGCCGTCACCTGGGTTGCATCGGCCACGTACGCCTGCGAGAGCTCGTAACGCGCGCCGCCGCTCGGCGCGGGCAGCATGCCGTAGGCATGCTGTTTCGACACGGCATAGGTCTCGAGCGCCCAATCGAGAGGCGTCCCGCTCGACCACCGCGCACGCTCGGCCGCGGTGATACGCGCGATGAGACCCTGCGCGATGTCGGTGCCCCTCGCACCCAGCCGCGCCACGAATTCGATATCCCAGTCGTGATGCAGATTGTTGAGCCCTATCGCTGCGCCGCTCACGAGCTTGCGATTCCCACCCTGATCGTGATCATCGCTCGCGTGCAGCGGCTGGTGCAGGTCGCCCACCAAGTGCAAGAGGAACTGAAGCGCGACGCGCCGCTTCGCTTCCGGGGTCGCGGCATTCTGGAGCTCGGCGTAGAACTGATCGATCTTGTCGATGATGCAGTCGTCGGCGGGCCCCGCCGAGGCCGGCACTCCCGCGGGCAGCGGGCGATCGGCGGGCGGCCGCCGCCCGTAACAGGCGCTGCTCACGTCCATGCCGTCGATCTCGAGATCGACGAAGTGCCAGTCCCGGGTGCCGAGATACCGGCGCTTGTCGCCGTCGCGGTCCGAGTCGCGATATTTGTCCGCCCAGGTGGATTCGTGCGCGATGTCGCGCTCGACCAGGCCGGTATCATCCTCACGGAGCAAGTCGAGCACGCGCGCATGCACGGCGGGCGTAAGGTCGTGCTCCGCGATGAGCCCGATGACCTCGTGACCCTCATCCCCCCACGCCCACACCTGACGAGCGGTCAAGCACAGAAACACTGCGCACGCGCCGACGAGCAGCGCCGTGTTTGCGCGGTGCAGGTCAACGAGGCTCACCGCTTCATGCCCCGGTATCCGTCGAGAAACAGGCGCACGACGGTCCCTGCCCAGACGTCGAGCTCGGCCGCAGTCATCGGCGTGCCGTAGCCGATGGCCCGACGCCGAGGAATCGTCATGACCATGAAAATGAACTGAGCGGCGGCGAACTCACGATCCTCGGCGGCGAACGCCGCTTCGGGGAGCTCACGGGCCAGCAGGTTGCCGATGAGCGTAACGGCCTCGCGGTTGCCCGCATCGCCCTCCACGGCGCGCGCGAGCTGCGGGAAACGGGCCGCCTCTGCATGCACCAACCGGTACAGGGCGAGGGCCTCAGGCGCGAGCGCCGCGTTCAAGATGAACTGCGCGAGACGGCGCAGCATGTCGGGCAACGCGGCACCCTCGATCAGCGGCACCTCGGGCGGCGGTCGGATGTGAGAGATGACCTCCTGCACGGCGGCGGCGAACAGCGCGGCCTTGTCCTCGAAGCGGTCGTAGAGCGTGCGCTTGGAGATGCGTGCGCGCGCCGCGACGGCCTCGATGGACGTCGAGCCGTAGCCCTCGGCCAGAAACAATTCCGTGGCGGCCGCGAGAATGCGCTCCCTCAGCCGCAACGCATCGGCTTTCGAAGGCCGGCCGCTCCGTACGGCTCCGCGCGTGCGCGCGTTGGCTGGCCTTCGCGGCATCCCTACCTATCGTTGTGGATAACCATAGTGTCCGGAGTAAGTGTAACCGCGGCCGTAACTCCCCTGATAGCCTTGCCCGTAGTACGCGCGCGGCGCGGCGTAATAAGGATGAGCGCGCGGAGAGGAATAGGCCGGCGCCGGGGCGTAGTAAGCGCGTGGCGCGTAGCCCGGGTAGTAAACGGGCGCCGGTGCCCGGTAGACCGGCGGCGCGTAGTAAGCCGGCGGCGGAACCGCGTAGCTCGCCGGGGGCGCATAACCATAGGACGGTGCGTAGCCGTAGGAGGGCGCGTAGCCATACGACGGCGCGTATCCATAAGAGGGTGCGGGGTCCGGCGCCGCAGCGGCCGCGGTCACGGCAGCGGCGGCCAGGGCGAGCGGCAGACTCACGAGTGCAGCTGCGGCCCCGAACAGCCCCCGGCCGAGTCCCCAACCCAGATGGGCGTGGCCCAATCCCGGGCCGTGCACGGCGGCTGCGGCCGGTAGCACAGGAACGCATGCGAGCGCGGTCGCGGCAAGGGCGGCGAGCACCTTCTGCTTGATGACCATGGGATCACTCCTTGAGTGCACGATGATGCAGACCAGGATAGTCCCCCCATAAATGATACGCAACGGTACCGTACCGTTAATGGTAGCCGTAGGCCGCGCGGTAATAGAAAGGCCGGATCAGCCGGCCGTCGCGCATCAGCAACCCTTCGTGAATCGGCTCGAGCCGATCGACGTGCTTGCCCACAGCCCGGTCCGAGAGGTCGACGGGGTTCCAGGCGATGAGCAGTAATTGCCGCCCGCGCTGTCGAGCCGCTGGAAACCAGCGCTCGTACATGAGGCCGACTTGACCGAACAGGTGTCCGCTCGAAGTTTCACTGACCGCCTTGGCTCGATCGGGCAGATAGAACGCGAGCTCGCTCGCGATGGCGTAGCGATCCATGCCGACGATGAGAGGAGCGGTCCCGGTTCGCCGTGCGATGTCGTCGGCGATCGCACCGACGTCACGTCCGAGCTCGCGCCAGCCGACGGGCACGAGCTCGGCATGCCGTCCGTATCCGACGCCCGGAATACCGCGCGTCAAGTAAAATAGCCCTGTCCCGTATAGCAACAACACCACGATTAGGGTAGGCACCCAGGCTCGGCGCATCGCTTTGCCCAGCGTGTGCAGCGAGTGCTCGATGCTCCACGCGAGCAGCGGCAGCGCTGCAACCCACGGAGCGCCTGTCCAGTCGAGCTTGACCTCGTGACGCAGGCTGAAAACCGCGAACAGCGCGAGCGGCGTCAGCACCGCGATCTGCATGAGGCGCCAACCGCGCTGCCGCTCGGCGGCGCGCGCCGCTGCCACATCGCTCGACGCCTCTCTGGTCCGATCCAGCGCATCCGGCGGACTCGGCGCATTTTTTCGTAGCAGCTCCCGGACTGCCGCGACCGCGCCTGTCGGAGTCAACAACAGGAGCATCGAGCCGATGAGTTTGGGCAGGGCAAACTGCGGGCGATCGGCAAGTCGCCGCGAGGTCTGAAACGCGAATGACGCGAACTCGTTGCGCGCATTCCAGGCGATCACCGGAGAGAAAATTGCCACCGCGAGCAGCACCGCGGCGTAGGGCGCGAAGCGCTTGAGCCAACGGCGCGAGTGCGCATCGATGACCATGAACAAGAGGGTCGAGAATCCCAAGAGCGCGATCGTGTATTTGGACAAAAGACCGAGACCCAGGCACAGGCCCGCTCCCCACCAGGCCCGTGCCCGGTCCTTGATCAACGCCCGATAAAGAAAGTAAAGCGCACCCGCCCAGGCGGCCGTAAGCGGCGCATCGGGCGTCATCAAGATGCCGGTCAGGAAAAAGAAAGGCACCGTCTGCGCAAGCACCACGGCCACCAAGCCGCTCGCCGCGCCGAACATGTCGCGCGTCAGGCGATAGGTGAAAAAACTCGCGATCACCCCGCAACACAGCGCCCCGATCCGCACACCGAACTCGGTATCGCCGAGCGCGGCCGTGCCCGCGGCGATAAGCCATCCGACCATGGGTGGATGGTCCAGATATCCGATGTCCAGATGCTGGGCGTAGTTCCAGTAGTACGTCTCCTCCGGCATCAGCTCCACTGCACCCGCATAGATGAGCTTGAGGATTACCGCGAGTCCCGTCACCGCGATCGCTGCGGCGCGCCAATCGCGCGCGAGCCCTTCTTTGGGCACCGCGTTCACCGGTAGAGGAAAGTTGCCGGCAGGCCGAGCCGTATGCAGGACTGGGCCGGCGCGCTTCCGGGGAGCACGATGCGGTCGGCGAGGCCGGCGATCGATTTCACCATGCCCCGCTCGACCAATCCCCGGCGGGTATCGAGACCCAGGCGCTCGCGCGCCCACACGGGCACGATGTCGACGGCCGCGCGAATCAGCATGCCTTGCATCCATGCGAGTGGACGCGGCAGCACGGGCGCCGCGCGCAGCAAGTCGAGGAACTCGAACAGAATCGACGAGCCCTGGAGTCGGCCTTGCATGGAGGCGAACAGACTCTCGAGCTCGCGCATCGATCGCGGAGCATCGACGGCGCCATACAGGCGTGCGGCCGCCACACCCTCCGCGAAGAACGCGTCCGTTTCGAGCATGCTGAGCGGGCGGGCGTACTCGCTGTAGGCGGCGACAAAGCCGTAGGAGGCCGTGGCGTGCACCCAGGTCAACAACGCCGGGTCCGCAGCCGTGAACGCCACACCGCCGGGCGTGACGCCCGAAATGGCGGCGTGCATTCGCGCCACGCGCTCGATCATGGGCGTCGCGATGCTGCGCGCCCCATACACGGTGAGCATCGCGGCTGCCCCGGTGCGCTGCAGACGCCCCACTGGATCTTTGCGGAATCGCGAGTGCTCCCACACGCCCGTGCGCACGCAGGGTTCGGCCAGTTCCAGAATGACGGCGGCAACTCCACCGATGAACATCGTTACCGGATTCTTGAACACCCGCCAGGACACGGACTGCGCAGGGACGAGCGCTGGCTCCCCGGGCGGAGTCGAAAAATCGACGCCGCGCGCATCACTCGGGTCGGTCACGCCGCGCAACAGCACCTCGAGCTTTCTCTCGATGCCGCTCGGGACGCGCAGGACGAGGCTCATGGTGCTTCAGGCCCGGCGCAGCCGGCGTCCCTCGATCCATTGCCAGCCCAACAACGTCGGCAGACCCCACGCGAGCTCGCGGATGCGCTTCACCATACCGACCGCAAGTGCCATCTCACCGCTGATTCCGACGATGTGCCCGAAGAGGACCAGTCCCGCCTCTTGCACGCCCAGCCCCGCCGGCACCACGAAAGCCACGTGACGAATCGCCTGAGTCATGCTTTCGAGCATGACGGCCGCGCCGATGCTCACCGGATGATCGAACAGCCACAGGGCGAACCAGATCTCGAAGGCTCCCGAGATGAGCGCCACGAGCTGCAGCCCTCCCGCTAAAACGAGGGCCCGCGGCCGGTGGAGCAGCGCGCGGACGTCGCGATCGAGAGATTCCGTCGCCCGGGACATCGCACCCTCGCCCACCCAGGAATGAATGAGCGCCTGTACGCGCTTGAGGAAGGCGCCGTTCTTGAGCATCGCCAGCATGACCGCGGGCACGGGCAGGCTCAGCAAGAAAACCAGGACCACCCGATGGTACTGATGCCCCCCTGCTCCGTGCTCTGCGAGCATCACGAGACCCAGCGCGGTGAACAAGTACACCGCGACCAGGGTGAGCAGTATCTCGACGATGACCGTGGCCCCGCCGACGGCGAGCGAAATGCCGCGCCACTGCAGTATGCGCACGCCGACCACGCTCCCACCCACGCTCGCCACGGGCAGCAACCGGTCTACGGCATCGCGTACCGTGGTCGCCCAGAACACGTATCCCAATCCAATGGGGTGCCCCGGCTTGCTCGACTTGAGCAGCGCCGCCCAGCCGATGGCGTAGAGCAAGAAGAACAGTGCGCGATACGGTATCAGCCAGAGCACCGCCGGGCCGCCCGAGCTCAGCGTTCGCAGCATGGCGGGAAAATCGGCGTGAACGGCGACGATGATGAGCGCGACCACACCCAGCACCGCGCCGACGTAGGCCGACGTTTTCATGGGATATTCACCCGCGCCCTGGATCAGGTCAGGCGGCGCATCACGCCGTCGGCATCGACATCGAACTCATTGCCGCGCCAATTGACCCGAGAGGAAAAGAAGCTGCGGCACCAGATCCAGCAAATCAAGAGGTCGCGCACCGGCAGCAGCCAGAAATCGGACAGCATCGAGCGCTTGCCGCGGATGCGATGCGCGAAATGCAGCGTCATGCGCGAGATCAGGATCAGAGCGAACAAACTCCAGGCGACGAGCGAGACGCGCGCGGCGCTCGAGGCGAAGGTGATGCCGATGAGCGCAAGCGGCAGGCTGAAGGTCACGAAGATTCCGAGGAAGCTGCGCGGCCGCAGCACCCGGATGGTGCGCATCCATCGCAGCTCGTGGCGAGTCATGGAGGACAGGTCCGGCTCGTGATGCTCGCCGCTGAGTACGTACGGTGAGAGCACGATTCGCAGATTCAAGCCGCGCACCAACTCTCCCAGGCGGTAGTCCTCCGCAAGCTGATCCGTCAGCACCTGCAATCCGCCGATTGCCCGCAAGGTGGTGCGCCGCAGGCACAGCGTTTGACCCGAGACGTACCCTTGATATCCGAACAGCCACGTGAGGAGCACCGAGGGTATGTACCACTCGTTGATGTACATCGCTCCGAGGCGCGACCATACGCCCGGCGTGGGCACGCCACAGTACAGACACGTGACCAGTCCCACTCCGCCGTCACGCAGCGGTGCCGTGACGGCGCCGAGATAATCGCGACCGACGAACGCGTCGCTGTCCGCCATCACCAGCACTTCGTGATGCGCATAGGACAGCATGTTGATCAGGTTGCTGACCTTGCGGTTGCTGCCGTGGAGTTTCGGATCGACGACGAGCTTCATGGGCACCGCCGGAAATTCAGCGATCAGCCGCTCGACCACTGCGCATGCCGGATCGTCGGCCTCCCGCACGCCGTACACGATCTCGAATTCCGGATAGTCCTGGTCGCAGAAGGAGCGCAGATGCGAATACAGCCCGGGCTCTGCCCCGCACAGCGGTTTGAGCACAGTCACCGGCGGCGGTGAAAGCGCGGCGCCGGAGCGCCGGCGCAGCTGCCACACGAGTACCGCGACAACGGCGAGCACCACATAGCCGGCCGCCGCGACCAGGCTGGCATATCCGAGCATGACGATGAAGAGGTGCAAGTCCGGCATGGTAGCTTACCGCGTACGTCGCTGCTAATCTTTAGGGTTTGTAAGACAAGTCGTTGCGCTCCAGATGTCGTTGAATTCAGGCCGAAAATCATTCCACATCGCGACGACACGCTGGCTCCTTGCAATCGTGCTATTTGCGGCTGCGCCGGTCAATGCGCTGAGCGCGGGCTATCGCCTCGCCGATCGGTGGCCTCTCGGAGGCGAAGGCGGCTGGGACTATCCTACGGCGGACCCGGCCGCACATCGATTGTATCTGTCTCGCGCGACGCACGTGGCCGTGATCGATACTCGCACCGGCAAGTCGAGCGGCGACGTGCCCGACACGCCGGGCGTACATGGAATCGCGCTCGCCCCGGAATTCAAGCGCGGCTACGCGAGCGCCGGCAAAGCCAACGCCGTGATCGTCTTCGACCTCGATACCTTGCGTCCCACCACGAGCATCACGGTCGGTGCGCACCCGGACGCCATCGTCTACGATCATCGAACCCATGAGGTCGTCGCGCTGAACGGCGAAGACAGCAGCGCGAGCGTGATCGATGCGGCGAAGAACGAAGTGATCGGCACGGTAGCGCTCCCCGGAGCTCCGGAGTTCGCCCGCAGCGACGGTGCGGGCCATGTCTACGTCAACATCAAGGACAAGAATGCGCTCGCGGCCATCGATCTTGCGAGTCTGAAGGTGACGGCGCAATGGCCGTTGGCGGGGTGTGAGCGACCCACAGGACTCGCGCTCGACGTGGATCATCACCGCAGTTTTTCCGGATGTGGTAACGCAGTGATGGTGGTCTCCGACACGCAGCTCGGCAAATCCGTGGCAAGTCTGCCGATCGGCCATGGCGTCGACGGCGTCGAATTCGATGCGCTGCTGCAAAATGCCTACAGCGCGAATGGCGAGGGAACCCTCACCATCGTGCACGAAAATCATCCCGACGACTTCGCGGTCCTCGAGACGCTTCCGACGGCGCGCGGCGCGCGCACTATCACGCTCGATGCGGCGATGCACCTTTTGTATCTTCCGACCGCTAAATTCGGCCCTACGCCCGCCGCCAGCGCCGCGACGCCCCGCCCTCGACCGCCGATTCTGCCGGGCACTTTCGAGGTGCTGGTAGTGGCGCCGCCGCAAGCTGGCACGCATTGAATAAAGCGTTCAATCCGAGGCGAGAGAGCGCCCATAGTCCTTGAGCAGAATTTGGATCCCGAAATAGCCGTTGAAGGTTGGCCCGCCGCCACCGGTCCCGGTCACACTGCGGCCCGCCATGAAGAGGGCATTGAAGCCGCCGACCAGGTGGTATCGCCCCCCGAGATCGAGGAGCGTATAGCGCGGTGCGCCGCCGATCGCGCGGTCGTCATACAGCTCCGCGTCGAGCTCGAGCCGCTTGGTGAACCAATGACCCGCGACCAAGCCGATGATGCGCTCCCGCAAACCCTGCTTTGGAAAGTAATAGCCGGCTTCGACGTCGAGATCGACCGGCCCGACTTTCCGCGCCGCCTCGAATGGCAATAGAAAGCGCGGCGCGGGAGATGCGATGCCTCGCTGCTGGGCGAGCACTGCTGCACCCGTCTCGACCTGTGGAAACATCGACAGCTGCCAACCGTCCTCGCCTTGATCGAGGAATCGCCATTTGACGCCCGGATAAGCGTTGCTCCATCCGCTGTGATGCGGCTCACCCGGCGTGGTGTCTATCACGTAGGGCACCTCGTACGTGAGCTGAACCCGCTCGCCGACGCCATAATTGAAATCGAATTGCGGCACCTGGTACGAATCGATGCCCCGCTCGAGGGTTTGCGCGGCAGCCAGATTGATTTCCCACTGACCATTCCCGGGCGTTCCCGGATCGTTGGTCAAGAACGGCGGACCGCCTTGCGCATGAGCGGCGCAAGGCGCGAGAAGGAGCGCAAGGCCGATGAGCCGCAAGCGGCGGACGCTCAAATTGCCATGATGACGGCGCCCACGGTGATCAGCAGCGCGCCGAGAACGACCTTCCAGTCCAAGCGCTCGTGCAAGAAGAGAGTCGCAAGTATTACGACGAACACGACGCTCAGCTTGTCGATGGGAGCGACCCGCGAGGCGGGGGCCAGTTGCAGCGCGCGATAGTAGCAGAGCCAAGACAAGCCCGTCGCCACTCCGGACAAGCCCAGGAATGTCGCGCCGAGCGCGGAAATTTCGCCCGGCCGCTGCCATTCTCCGCGAATGCTCACGACGAACGCGCTAACCAGGACGATCACGAGGGTCCGTAGGAACGTCGCGAGATCGGAGCTCATCGAGCTCACGCCGATCTTGCCGAAAATTGCGGTGAGCGCCGCAAAGAACGCGGATCCCACGGCGAAAACTTTCCAATTCGCCTCCATGCCTTTAGGATACTTCGTATGTTTGAGTAAACGCACCTGGAACCAGCCGCCATGAGCGAATTGCACCGGGCTTTGGCCGAGATCAGGCACATCCGCTGCCAGGTTGCGCGCGACACGCAATTCCGCGGCTACGGCCCGGCCTCCCTCGCCGCGAGCGGCGTGCTCGCTTTGGTCGTTGCAGCGGCCCAGTCCCACTGGATGAGAAACGAGACCGACTTCCTCGCATTCGCGGCGGTGTGGATCGCGACGGCGTTTCTCTCCTTGACGATGGTGGCCATCCAGACGATGTTTCGGGCGCCTCGCGTACATGAAAGGCTCGCCAGCGAGATGGTCCTGGCGGCCGCCGAGCAATTCCTGCCGGCCCTCGTGATCGGAACTCTGCTGACCGCCGTCGTGCTGGGCGCCGCGCCGAAAGAGGCCTGGATGCTGCCGGGATTGTGGCAACTGCTTTTCAGCCTCGGCGTGTTTGCCTCGTGCCGCTTCTTGCCGCGCCTCACTTTTGCGGTCGGAGTCTGGTACCTGATCACGGGATTGGCGACCCTGATTCTGCAGGGCGAGTCTCAGGCGCTGCTGCCGTGGACGATGGGCATTCCCTTCGGGATCGGCCAATTACTCGTCGCCGCCATCTTGCAATACGGATATAAGAACTACGATGAACAAGCGTAAGTCGAGATCGGCCTCGGGACCTCGCTTTGCCTATGACGGCCTGGATCGGGTCATCCACGAGCGCGCGCGCCTCAGCTTGCTCACCTCGCTCATCACCCACGCAAAGGGACTTTCGTTCAACGAGCTGAAAGAGTATTGCGCGCTGACGGACGGCAACTTGAATCGCCACCTGCAAGTGCTGGAAGAGGCGAAGCTCGTGACCGTTGCCAAGCGGTACGATAACCAACGTCCGCAGACCGTCTGCAAGGTCACGCCGCTCGGACGCCGCCGCTACGTGGAATACCTGGAGGTGCTGGAGCAGGTGGTCCTGGACGGATCGCGGGCGTCGAGCGAGCCGGACTCGGGGAGTCGCCGGCAGGTACAGAGCTGATCGCGGGATCGCCGCGCGCATCCTCCCAGCCTCCGCCGAGCGCCTTGTAGAGCTTCACGAGGTCCGTGCTCTGCGTCAGCATGGCTTCGGCCAATTGCTGCCGCGCCTGTATGGCCTGAAGCTGCGCGGTCAAAACAGTGATGTAGGAGATCACGCCGTGGTGGTACGCGTCGAGCTCGACGTCGACGGCGCGCTGATCGGCGCCCGCCTGAAGTCGATGTCAGGCCTGAGCGTGCGCGAGTACAGCATCGAGCACCCGAGCACCAGGAAGCCGAACGTCACCACGAAGCGCGTCTGCACGCGCGGCAGCAATTGCTTTTCGCCTTCGCCCACGGTGGGTCCTCGACGAGACTCATGACCGCGAACGTCGCAATCACGCCGATCGGAACCTCGTCATAGCTTGCGGACAGATTGCCAGCGATGTGCGGCAGCGAGACGTTGACGATGGTCGTGTCCAGGAGCTCCATGAAAGCCGCCAGGGTCACCACGATCGCGATCAGCCATGGGTTGCCGGAGGGCCGGACAATCGGTATCCCGAGTAGGCATCGATCTTGATGTCGACCGCCTTTAGCGCGCGAACAACCGCGCCGCGCATTCGGCGAGTGACGGAGTTGTACGCCTCGCGCCGGTGCCCAGGCTGTAGCCCGGAAACCACGGGCGGTGCCGGAAATGGCCTACAAACGCGCGTAGCGCGCAACCGCGGTGTCGATGCGGCGACTCAGTGCAGACGCACGAAGCCGTAGGCCTTGAACGTCACGTCCGCGGCGGGACTCTCGATATAGGCGACGAACTTCGCGGCCTCGGCTTTGGCATTCGGCGTCAGCGCGATCGGGTAGACGATGGGAGCATGAGATGTCGCAGGGAAGACATCCACCACGCGCACATTCTTGTCGATCATCGCGTCTGTTTCGTACACGATGCCGAGCGGCGCCTCGCCCCGATCGACGAACGCCAGGGCGGACCGCACGCTGTCCGCGCGAATGATTTTATCCGCGACCTCGTCCCACACTCCGAGAGTGGTGAGCGCAGCTTGTGCATAGCGGCCCACCGGGACCGCATCGGGATCGCCGGTCGCGAGACGCTTATTCCCCAGCGCCGTCGCCAAGGGAAAGTGAGGCTTGATCTTGAGCTCGATCGCGCTATCGCTCGGTGCGATCAGAACCAAGCGGTTGCCCACGACATCGCGTCGTGACGCAGCCTGAATCAGATTGCGCTTCTGGAGATAGTCCATCCAATCGAGGTCGGCCGAGAAAAACACGTCCGCCGGCGCGCCGTTTTCGATTTGCCTTGCTAAGGCCGAGCTCGCGGCGAACGAGAACTTCACCGGGACGGAGGTCTGCTTGGTGAACGCGTCGCCGAGATCCTGCAGCACGTTGGTCAACGAAGCCGCCCCGAAAACGACGATGGCAGGCTTATCCGTCTCCTCGCCGTGGCCCGCGCCGCCCGCGAGCAGCAACCCCCATAGCACTGCCGCGACAGCGAGCGCGTGCATTCGACTCATTCGCATGGGCCCTCCCAAGTTCTTTTGCCGGGTTCAAGGATACCCGTGAATCCAACGGCATCGACCATAACTTCGCCGCATCGTGGTCACTCAGCCGGCGTAGGACGCCGCCGACCTGCTCGAGCGACCCGTTGAGATGGCGAGCGGCGCGCGAGGCCGTTACGCTCAGGCCTTCCATTTAATCGGCGGAGTCAACCCATGCCAGAGCAAGAGACATTGCGCAGAGCGCGCCGAGACAAGCGCGAGGGTAAGGCACCGAGCACGCAAGCGGGGGAGTTCATTCGCGAGGAGATGCACCATATCCGCGAAGGCAAGCACGGCGCCCAGTCGGCGAAGCAGGCAATCGCCATCGGCCTGTCGAAGGCGCGCCGCGCCGGCGTGGGCCTCGCGCCGCCGAAGTCCGGCACAGCGTCCTCGACGACGACCAGGCGGGCGCAACGCGATTACGAGGTGGGCCATGGCGCTCCCAAGCGCCAACGCGCCACTGCGAAGCGCGCGCGTGCGACGGAGGCCGCGTTGAAGCGGGAGCCGAAGTCTGCGGCCAGCCATTCGGCCCTGTCGAGGCAGGCGAAAAAGGCGGCCCACGCTCGAAGCCCGGCCGCCCGTTCGGCGGCGGCCCGAAAGGCTGCGCACACCCGCACCGCCCACCATGGCCGGGCCGGCTAGCCCGGCGCCCGGCGGTTTCGACTGGGGGATGAGCCTTCCTTCTCGGAGCGGAGGAGGTCTCGTACACGTCGTCGTCGATACGCCGAAAGGGAGCAGCAACAAGTACAAGTACGATCCCGAGCTGCGGCTTTTCAAGTTGAGCCGCATCCTGCCGATGGGGCTGCATTTTCCCTGCGATTTCGGCGCCATCCCCAGCACTGCCGCGGCTGACGGCGACGCGCTCGATGTCGCGCTTTTCACCGACAATCCGAGCTTTCCCGGCTGTCTCATGACTGTCAGGCTGATCGGGGTCCTCGAGGCGGAACAGAGGGAAAAGGGCCGCACCATCCGCAACGATCGTTTGGTGGGAGTGCCCGTGACCCCGGTGAACAAGCCGGAAGTCCGGGACCTGCGCGATTTGCCGAAAGGATCTATGCATGAACTCGAAGAATTCTTCGTGGGATACAATCGCACGCACGGCAGGCAATTCAAGCCGCTGGCCCGGCGAGGTCCACGGTATGCGCAGCAGTTGCTGAGCGCCGCCATGCGCCTTCATGAGCAACGACGCGGTGGAGAAAGACATGACGGAGGGTCTTCCTTCCTCTGACACACCAACGCACATCGCCCGCCGAGCATTGCTCGCTCGCCTCGACACGACCGTCGAGGAGCTGGGCAAACCTCACCGCTCCGATGCGGGCATCCACGACATGCGCAAGGAGCTCAAGCGGGCGCGCGCCGCGCTCAGGATGCTGCGCGAGTGCATCGGCGTGGTGGAGTATCGGCGCGACAACGCCCTGCTGCGCGATGCCGCACGCCCCCTGACACCGATTCGCGATGCCAAGGTGTCGCTGCAAACCCTCGAGCAGCTGATCGCGAAGAAGGGAGCCACCCCCGGGGGATTTCTGATCCGCTTCCGTAAGATCCTCCAAGGCAAGCGGCAGCTGGCCCGCCGACAATTGCGTCCCGCCGAGTTGACTGCCGCGGCGCGCGTGCTGCGCGGGATACGCCGCCGAGCGGCTGCGCTGCCGGCCGGCCGTCTCGCGAACCCCCGGGCGCACGGACTCGAGCACGCTTTTAAGAAGGCGCGAACGGCCTTTGCCCTGGCGAGGCGACAAGGCACGGATGAAAACCTGCACGAGTGGCGCAAACAGACCAAGTATTTCGCCAATCAGCTGGAAATGGTGTTGCCCTTTGGCTCGAAACTTTTCGAGAAGAGCCACGAGCGCGCGAGTCAGCTGTCGGATTGCCTGGGCGATGATCACGATCTCGCGATTCTGACGGAGCAAATCTACGAGTACGCCAAGGGTGCGGACGCGCCCACCGCCAATGAGGACGTGCGCGAGCTCATCGGCTGCGTGGGGCGCAGGCGCAAGAAGCTGCAGCGGCGAGCGCTGTGCCTGGGACGCCGCTTGCATTGCGGCAGGGCCGCGCGATACCGACCATAGCTGCCGCGCTTGAGGGTTTCTCCGAGCTCCCGTCAGCACTCTCCCACGATAAAGGCCGCCCGAGCACACCGGGCGCCGCTTCCCACGTCCGACAGGTAAGCCGCTCGAGGTCGGTGATGCTGACGCCCGAGTCGAGTCATCATCATTGGAGGAGCAATGCAAACGAACTACGTTTCACGAGATACCTATGGCATGTACAAGGATTACGGCAGCAGCGGTCCCGGCCCTGCGCTCATGGGCGCCGACACCCTGTTGGGTAACGACGTCTACAACGATGCGGGTGACAACCTCGGCACGATCAAGGAATTCATGATCGACATGGCCGGCGGCAGAATCGCCTACGCGGTGCTGTCGTTCGGCGGATTCTTGGGTATGGGCGATCGGCTCTTTGCAGTGCCCTGGCAAGCGCTCAAGCTCGATACCGCCAACAAGCGCTTCACGCTGAATGTCGCCAAGGACAAGCTCAAGAATGCACCGGGATTCGACAAGGATCACTGGCCCAGCATGGCGGATCCCGCGTGGGCGACGGATGTGCACACTTTTTATGGAGTATCCAGGGTCTACGACTCTGCCCCCTCGCGCAGGATGTGATCTTCGACTCGCGCCCTAGCGCGGGTCCCTCCCGGTCGGATTCAAAGCCGGCCGGGATTTTTTTCGCTCGCCGGGAGGCGGCCTGCCTCAAATGCCGAGCCGATCGAGCATCCGATTGGCTGCGACGGCCGGGGCTAGAAACCACGGCGTGCCGAAATAATAAGGTCGTGTGGGAAATACCAATCCGTCGAGGGCAGTGTCCGCCTCCGGCGCTCCCGCCATCTGCCGCCCGATCTTCATGCCGAAATAAGGCGCGAGCGGCACGCCCTGCCCGCAGTAGCCCATGCAGTAATAAATGCCGTCCCGGCATCCCAGATGCGGCAGCGTATCGAACGTATACGCGACCCAGCCCACCCACGCGTGATGCAGCTCGACCTTGGAGAGCGCGGGAAATATCTGTGCGAGCATCGCATGCAACCGGGGCACGCAGGCCAGCGGATCGCGCTCGGCGAGCGCCGCCCGACCGCCGAAAATGATGCGCTCACCGTCCGGAGAAGGACGGAAATACACCACTACCCGTCGCGAATCGACGATGTTGCGCGCGCGCGGGATCAATGACTGCACCTGCTCCTTGCCGAGCGGCTCGGTCGCGATCTGATAGCTGCTGATGGGAATCACCCGGCGGCGATGCCAGGCGGACAGCGGGCCCGAATAGCCGTTCGTCGCGATCAGCACTTTGCGCGCAAGCACCGAACCGCGCGCGGTCAGCACCTCGAATCCCTTACCTTTGCGAGTGATGGCCTGTGCCGAGCATCCCTCGAGCACTGCCGCCCCGGCGCGGCGGGAACGATCCGCGAGACCGAGCAACAACTTCATCGGATCGACCGACGCGTCATCGTGGTAAACGCAACCACCATGATAGAACTCGCTCTGGATCTCCTCGTGTTGCTCGGCTTTCGGCACGACGGAGATTCGCTGCTCAAGACCCGGGGATTGGTGCCGCGCCTCGTGCGCCATGCGATCGAAATGGCGCGCGGTGTGCGCGCCGAAGAAGCACCCGCATTCGCGCCAATCACAGTCGAGCTCGCGACAGAGCGCCCGCAGATAGTCCAGTGCCAGGAACCCTTCGCGGCAGATGGCAAAGGCGCGCTGCGCGCCATACAGGGACCGAAGCTTGGCGAACGACGGCTTGAGGCTATGGGCTATCTGGCCGCCGTTGCGGCCCGAGCAGCCCGTCCCGATGGAGCCCGCCTCCAGCACGCAGGTCGTGAGACCTGCGGCCGCGGTCTCGCGGGCGGCCGACAAGCCGGTATACCCGCCCCCCACGACGAGCACGTCCGCCTGAGCGGGCAGGGGTTGCTCCGGTGGCACGGCGGGGGCGGTGCCGGCCTGCCACCAGGGAAGCACCTGCGGCGGCGACCTCGCATCCGTCAAGTGCCGCAAAATGTCTGCAGCACGCGCTCCGAAGGCAACGGCGGGGCGAAGTAGGCCTCGCGGCCCGGCTGCTCCTCGTAGGGTCGCGACAACACCTGCAGCATCTCCGCGAACGGCCCGAAATCCTGCCGCTCGGTCGCGGCCGCGAGAACCGCCTCGACCCGATGATTGCGCGGGATGTAGGCCGGATTGACCATGCGCATCGCGCGCGCCCGGTCGCCGCGCGCCTGCGGGTCGCGCTCGAGGCGCGAGCGCCACGCCCCGATCCACGCTGCGAGCTCGACCGGAAGCGGGGCGCCCGCAATGTCCTCGGCGTTGTCGGTGGAGACGGCGGCGGCCGCGTCGCAAAGTCGCCTGAAGGTGAGCGTGTAATCGGCGCCCGTTCGCTGCATGAGATCGAGCAGCTCACCCACGAGTGCAGGGTCGCCCTCCTCGTTCGTGACGAGACCAATCTTGCGCCGCAGACGGCCGATCCAGCATGCCTCGAAATGCTCGCGGAAAGAGTTGACGACGGGGCTTGCGATATCCACCGCGCGCTGCGTATCCGCATCGATCAGCATCAAGAGCGTTTCGGCGAAGCGCGCCATGTTCCACTGTGCCATGGCGGCCTGATTGCCATACGCGTACCGGCCGTAACTGTCGATGGAGCTGAACACGGTGGCCGGATCGTAGGCGTCCATGAAGGCGCAAGGACCGTAGTCGATCGTCTCTCCGGAAATCGCCGTGTTGTCGGTATTCATGACGCCGTGAATGAATCCGACGCCCATCCACGCGGCGACGAGCGCCGCCTGGCGGCGGGTCACCGCGGCCAGCAGCTCGACATAGGGCTGGTCGGCGGACTTGAGCTCCGGGTAGTGGCGGTCGATCACATAATCGGCAAGGCAGCGGACCGCCTCCGCGTCACCGCGCGCGGCGAAGTATTCGAAGGTGCCCACCCGCACGTGACTCGCGGCCACGCGCGCCACCACGGCGCCCGGCAAGCGTGCGCCGCGGAACACAGGCTCGCCCGTCGTGACGGCCGCCAGCGAACGGGTAGTGGCGATGCCGAGCGAGTGCATCGATTCGCTCACCAGATATTCACGCAGCACCGGACCGAGCGCGGCGCGGCCGTCGCCGCTGCGCGAAAACGGCGTCCGCCCGGTGCCTTTCAGCTGTATGTCGCGGCGCGTGCCGTTGCGTTCGATCACCTCTCCGAGGAGCAGAGCCCGGCCGTCGCCGAGCTGCGGAACGAACTGTCCGAACTGGTGTCCCGCATAGGCCGTCGAGATGGGATCTGCCCCGACCGGGACCGCATTGCCCGCGAAGATCGCGGCGAGGGTCGCCTCATCGAGCGATTGCCATTCGAGTCCGAGCTCCGTCGCCAATGGCCCGTTAAATTTGACGAGCCGCGGGTCGCCTACGGCGACGGGATCGAGGCGCGCGAAGAATCTCGGAGGAAGCGCGGCGTAGCTATTGGAGAACGCCCAGCCCGGCATCGTGAGGCGCGGCCGCGGCGGCGGCGAGGTCTCGTTTGGCCGGGATTGCAGCATCGTCGCATGTTACCAGCGAATGAGCCTGCGCGGCCCCCGTTCGGCGAGACGCCTTCGCCAGGCGCGAATACACCGTGACATAATTCTGCGCCATTCGTCGAGCGGTGAAACGACGATCGAATTCCGCGCGGATGCGATCGCGATCGAGGGCAACCGCTCGCCCTACCGCCTCGACGGCCTGCCGCTCGTCGCGCACGATGAAGCCGGTGACGCCGTCCTCCAGAACCTCGGGCACTGATCCGTTCTCGAACGCAACTACCGGCGTACCGCAAGCCATCGATTCGATCATCACGAGGGCGAAGGGCTCCCGCCAGGCGATGGGGAAAAGGAGCGCGGCGGCGTTGCCGAGAAAATTCGCTTTTTGGTCCTCTCGGATCTCTCCTATGAACTCGACGTCGCCGAGCCCGAGAAGCGGCTCGATCGTGGTCTTGAAGTACTCCGCGTCCACGCGATCGACCTTGGCGGCGATCTTGAGCGGCATGCCGGCCTGCGCCGCGATCCGGATCGCCGCATCCGGTGCTTTCTCAGGAGAGAAGCGTGGAATTGGCGCAACCGCTCGAGCGAGCGCAAGCTCTGCCGCCGCCGTCAAATGCCATGATCGTGCCGAGCACCAGGATGCTGGCAATCACCGCGACACCCGGCGGAATGGTGTTCCAGGTGAGCGAGCTCTCGATGAGCCAGGCCGCGTTGGCCGCGGCCGTGATGCGGCCGGCGAGTGCGCCGGGGAATTGATCCACGAAGTAGCGAGTGCCCTGACCCGATAAGTGATCGAACAGGTCCATGCGAATGTCGCCACCGACAGCTCCCCAAAGCACCGACGGCGGTGGTAGATGCGTGCCGAGCACCGCGGCGAGTACCACGAAGTGACTGAAGAAACGTCTGCGCACTTAGCGTCCCAGAAATCGGAAGGCCCCTTTGGACGCGTAGCCTGACAATGGCATCGGAGTTTGCGCACCTTCGAATTGGGGATCCGGGGGTCGCGCTATTCTTGGTCAACTCCGCGCCGCGGCGGGCCGGATAAAGGAAGCGAACGGATGTCAGTATCCGCTGACAGCGGCCGCAGGCCCCTTGCGGCATATCATGAGAATTTCGTCGACAGCGCGCGTGGCGATGAGGCCCGCCCCAAATTCGAGCTTTTTCTGGAACCTGAGTCCCATCGGCATGAACACGCGGTTGTACCACCACAGCGCGCGCGCGCGCTGGTGCGTAAGAAACCACATACCGGCGTCGAGCAAGCGCGAGGAACGCGGCTGCATGCCGTACGCGGCGCTGCGCTCGATCGTGAGACCGTGGCGGCGCAGGGTATCGGCCAGTACCTCGGGGCGGTAGCGCCGCCGATGCCCCACGAAATCGTCGAACGCGTTCCACAATTCAGGGTGCAGGGGCACGGACAGCAGCACGGCGGCGCCCGGCCGCGCGACCCGCGACAATTCCTCGAGGGCCGCGGCGTCATCGTCCACATGCTCGACGATATCGAGCGCGCAAACCAGATCGAAGGACGCATCGGCGAACGGCAGCGAGGTGATCAAGGCGCCGGTCACGGATGCTCCGCTCTGCGCGAGCTTTGCGAGTGCCGGACCGCTCACGTCGACGAATTGCGTCTCCTCGAGCGGCAGCCGCGGACGCAGTCCCGGCGCCACTTCGAGACGCCGGCCCCCGGACGGGAGCAGCGTGCGTATCAACGGCCAGGTGTTGAAGCGATCGGGCTCGACCAGCTGCGCGCCGGACCATAGCGAGTCGTAATAGGAGCGATTGGCATCGAGGAGCTTGCGCGGGCTCAGCGCCCGCGTGCCGGTTTGCTGCATGAGGCCACTGTAGCAAACGGCGCGCCCGTGTGGAGCGCACCGCGCACCGCTAGCCGCGGCCGCCTGACTTTAGGCGCGGCCGGAGGCGAACGCCGCGAGCATGTCCTCCTCCTCGCCCGCGCCGTTGTTTCCGAGGAGCGGCAGACATTGATCCGCCGGCATCGGTCGGGCGAACAGAAATCCCTGGCCGATGGTGCAGCCCAATTTTCTCAGTATCTCGGCCTGCTGATAGCCTTCGATACCTTCGGCGATGACCTGGATGTGCAAATGCCGGGCGATGGCGATGATCGCGCTGACGATCGCGAGATCGCTGCTATCGGTCACAAGGTCGCGCACGAAGCTGCGGTCGATCTTGAGGGCATCCACGCGCCAGTTCTTGAGGTAGCTGAGGCTCGAGTAGCCGGTGCCGAAATCGTCGATGGCGATCTTGATGCCGAGGTCGCGCAGACGAACCATCGTGTCCTGGCGATTCTCCCCCGATTTCGCCTGGTTCGCATCGAATACCGCGCGCTCGGTCATCTCGAGCTGCAGGAGTTCCGCGCGCAGCCCGTGCGTCGCGAGCAAGGTGGAGATAGTCGCCTGCAGGTCGCCGCGCTGCAGCTGAGCCGGTGCGACGTTGAGCGAGACCGGCACGAGCTTCACGCCCTGGCGCTGCCAGGCACTCATGGTCTGGAACGTCCGATGCAGCACGAAGTTGCCCATCGGCACGATGAGCCCCGTCTCTTCGGCGATGGGAATGAACTGGTCCGCCGGAATCATGCCGTGCACCGGGTGGCGCCAGCGGATGAGCGCCTCGAGCCCGACCACCTTGCGCGTCAACAGATTGACGAACGGCTGATAATGTACGTCGAGCTGTTTCAGGCGCAACGCATCGCGCAACGATGCCTCCATGGCGACGCGCAGCTTGAGCTTGCGGTTCATGACCTGGCTGAACATCTGCACGTTGTTGCGGCCGCGGTCCTTGGCCTGGTACATGGCGGTATCGGAATGCTTGAGCAGCTCGCCCATGTCCGCGCCGTCCCGCGGAAACAGGCTCACCCCGACACTGCCCGTGGTCTGCAGCGGGTGTTGATCGATGACGATCGGCTTGTTCAGACAATCATTGATGCGCTTGGCACCGAGCGTGACTTCGTCGTACGACTTGACGTTGCGGAAGACGACTACGAACTCGTCGCCGCCCATGCGGATGACCACGTCGCTCTCGCGCACGCAGGCCTTGAGGCGCCCGGCCACCTCTTGCAGGAGTTTGTCGCCGGTTTCATGCCCGCGGGTATCGTTGATGTGCTTGAAGCGGTCGAGATCGAGAAAGACGACTCCGAGCATCTGGTTCGCGGCGCGGGCCTCGCTGATGGCCTCCGGCAGAAACGTTGCGAGATAGTGGCGATTCGGCAGGCCGGTCAACTGATCGTGGTGCGCCATGCGATCGAGGCGCTGCTGATTGTCGATGAGCTGCTGCTCGGCCTTGCGACGCACCGAGACGTCGTGGGTGACGTAGGCGAACCCCTCGCGGCGGTCGGTTTCCAACCGGTTGCAGCGCACTTCCACGTCGATCTGCGCGCCGCTCTTGCAACGCAGCTGCAAGTTGAGTGCGGGCTGCGCATCGGCGTTCTGCAAGCGCGTGAGGACGCTCTCCGTCGATGCATCGCCGTCCGCGAAGATGTCCGTGAGCGCGAGCTCGGCGGCCTCGGCGCTCGTGTATCCCAGCTTGTTCAGAAAGGCGGGGTTGCAGTACTGGATCCGATAGCCGTCCGCGCCGACGATGACGATACCGTCGTTCGTCTGGTCGATGAGCGCCTTGTAGCGCGAATCGACAGTCTGACGATGGCGAAAATAGTGACGTAACGCGAGGATCAGACCGGCGCCGACGGGCAGCGCGAGGAGCGCCAGGAACGCCTCGAAGGGCCGATCGGAGACGCTCTTGCTCGGCGCGGCGCCCGCGCCCGCGATCGGGGCTGTGCCCGGATCGAGGCGAAATACCCACGCGGCCGCGCCCCACGCATCGCGAAGCACGACGTAGCCGGACAGATCGGCGGACACCATGGTGCTCAACCCGAAGGAATCTCCTAGATGAGAGGCGAGCCACGGACGCACGTCGCTCGGCAACTGGGTCGAGTCGACCTGTCGGATGGGAGTGCCCGTCAATGAGCCCCCGGCCGCCTGCCGCAGCCGGTCCAGAATCTCCGGCGAGAGGCGGCGGGTCACCGCGATCCAAGCGGCCGGCACGCTCGAGCCGCGGACCATGATGGGCTCGGCCGCGATGAACTCATCGTCGGCGAATCCGATGCGCGCCTCGGTGTCATTACTCGCGACGGACGCGGCGGAGATGATGGAAGCGAGGTACTTGACCGCGCCGGTTGCGGGCGCGCTGTCGACCAGCCGGCCGTCGAGGATCGCCGCGCCGTAGCGCACGACTTGCGTCGGCATTGCGACGAAGAAGCCGTCGATACCTCGTTGCGCGGCGGACTTTATATCGAAGCGCGGGGGGTTCTGCGAATCCTTCGCGCTGTCCTTCGCGAGTTCCTTGCCGCTCGCCCGGCCCGTCTCTCTCGAGCCCTCCTTCGACCCCTCCTGCACCCATTCGGCAAAGCCGTCGGTCGCGGCGAGGGCGCGCAATCCCGCCTCGAGCTCGTTCGATTGCCGGTCGATGGCCGACGAAAGCTGCTTCACCTCGAGGCCGAGATTCTCACGGCGCAGCGCGGCCGCCTCGCTGTTCCAGTCGTGGCGACTCACCAGATCGACGATCAGCAGGGCCGCGCACGGGAGGGCACAGAAAGCGAGCAATACCGATCGTCGATCGAGGGCGGCGGCGATACGATTGGCGAGGCTCACGAGCGTCGTGCTCCCCGAGCCAAGCAATCGCTATAGGCCATCCTCGAGCAATGCGACATAATCGGTAAGTCAGTGAAAACTCAAGGCCAGCAGTATGTTGCATGACTCGTCATACCACTGATATGCGCAGCACAATCCGATGTAGGACAGGGTGCGGTAGAGAACACAAAAGGTGACCGTATTCATAAGGCGCAATCGAAGCATCGTGCGGCTTGACACGAGTCTCGAGCTTCTCCTCGAATGTGCCCGCAAGAGACCCCTCGACGGTGCGCTCTCCACCGTCGTCTCGACCGCCGGCTCGACGTATCGCAAACCCGGCGCGCGCATGCTGATATTCCCCGATGGCAGCTATCTCGGCTTGCTGAGCGGCGGCTGCCTCGAGGCCGACCTCAAGCTGCACGCGCAAGAGGTGACGGAGCAGGCGGTCACGCGCGCGGTCGAGTACGACATGCGCGGCCCGGACGACATCCTTTTCGGAATTGGCGCCGGCTGCGAGGGCGCGATGCGCGTGCTCATCGAGCCGGTGCGCGCCGGCGGCGCGTCGGCTGAAGCCCTCGAGGCCGCCGGGCGCGTGCTGCGCGCGGGAGAGCCGACTTGTCTGGTCGCCGTTCACGAAGCGACGGATCTGCCTCTCGGCACCTACAGTCTCTCATCGCTCCCCGCGTTCCTCGCGGACGCCGCACGCAGCGTGCTCGCCGAGCAGGCGTCACGCGAACTCGATTTCGCGCGCGGTCCGGCACGAGTGCGCGCCTTCGCCCAGTTCCTTGCGCCGCCGCCGCACTTACTCGTGTGCGGCGCCGGACCCGATGCACGGCCCGTCGTGTCGGCGGCCCGCGCGATGGGCTGGCGCGTCACCGTGGTGGACCACCGTCCCGCTTATGCGGATGCCGGGCAATTTCCGGGCGCGCTGGTCGTGCGCGCCGATGCGCACGCGCTGCTCGAGGCGGTCGACGTGGATCGATGCCATGCGGCCGTCGTGATGAGCCACCACCTTGCATCGGACGTCGATTATTTGCGCGCTCTCGCCCGGGCCGGCCGGCCCGACTACGTCGGCCTGCTCGGACCGGCGGCGCGGCGGCGGCGCATCACCGAAGAGCTCGGCCCGCTCGCGCAAGAACTGCAGCCGCGGCTGCGCGGTCCCGTGGGCATCGATATCGGCGCGGTCATCCCCGAGGCCATCGCCCTCGCGATCGTCTCCGAAGTGCATGCCTGGCTGGCCGGACGACTCCGTAGCACAAACGCAACAGATGCAGCTTAAGGTCCGACCCGATGCGCTGGCGTAGACGTTCTGCCGGAGTAGCGTAGAATAATTCGAACACAGGGCTGGTATCTTCAATACAACAACAAGCTGAGCGCGGGCGGACGCCTGCGGCAGCATGGAGATGGGAATGTTCAAATTTGTCAAGGCGTCCGTCCCGGCTCTCGTCGTGGCGACTTTGTGCGCATGCGGCGGGTCGAGCTCGCAGACCGGCACGGTCAGCACGTCCACGGCGCACGGCACGCTTGGGGTGAACCCGCCGTTTCGCATCGCCTCGGTGAATGCTGCGACGTTTAGTGCCCAGCTCGGGGCCACGTCCTCCGGAGCGCAGTTGCTCGAGCTTGCGGGCACTCCAAAGTGCGGTGTCGACTTCTACTACATCACCTTCTGGACGATCGGCGGCGCCGGCGAGACCACCCAGTCCTCGGGCGCGCTCATGGTGCCGACCGGCGCAGCGCCCGCGTGCTCCGGCCCACGCCCCATCGTCGAGTATGCGCACGCTACCAACCCGAATAAGGCGCTGAACATTGCCGACATCACCAACACCTCGAACACCGAGGGCGCCTTGATCGCCGCCATGTTCGCCGCTCAGGGCTATATCGTGGTGGCGCCCAACTATGCGGGCTACGATATATCGACTCTCGGCTATCACCCGTTCGTGAACGCCGCTCAGCAGTCCGGCGAAATGATGGACATCCTAGCCGCGGCGCGGACCGCACTGCCGAACACCCTGGCCTCCGCGACGAGCGACAACGGTCAATTGTTCCTCACCGGCTACTCAGAGGGCGGTCACGTCGCCATGGCGACGCTGCGCGCGATGCAGGCGGCAAGCATGAAGGTAACCGCCGCCGCGCCGATGTCCGGCCCCTATGCCCTCGAAGCGTTCGGCGACTCCATATTCTTCGGCGGCGTCGATCTGGGATCGACCGAGTTCGCCCCGCTCTTGGTGAACAGCTATCAGCATGCCTACGGCAACGTCGACAGCACCACGCTCCCCGTCTTTTCCACGACATATCAGGGCGCCGAGACCTTGCTGCCGAGCGACACACCGATCGACACGCTTTTCGAGGAGGGTATGCTGCCCGAGACGGCTCTGTTCAGCAGCACGACGCCGGTCGTGGCGGGGTCCGCTGAGCTCACCGCGCTCCTTGGAGTACCGCCGACTCCCGCGCTGCCGGCGAGTCCCCAGACTCCCATTTTTGATTTGGGCTTCGGCAATCCCTACCTGATCAACAACGATTTTCGCGTGGCCTACGCGGAGGATGCGCTCGAGTTTCCGGACGGTGCGGTGCCGACTCCGGCGTTGGGAGTGCCACGTGCCGCGACTAAGCCGACATTCGGATTGCGTCAGGACTTCTGGTTGAACGACATGCGCACCGGTTGGGCGCCGGAGTCGCCCACGCTCCTGTGTGGCGGCGGTGAGGATCCGACCGTGTACTTCAGCGTCGACACCGAAACGATGGCCGCGTACTGGAGCGCATTGCCGGCCGGTCTCGTCACGGTTCTCGACGTCAATGCGACACCGTCCGGTCCGTTCGCGGAGTTGCAGACCGCGTTCCAAGCGAGCGAGGCGGCGTTGCTTGCCTATTACCAGACGGCGGCCGGCGGGGGTCTCACGCCCACGGCGGCGGAAGACGCCGTCATCGAAAATTACCATGTCGACGTCGCACCGTTCTGCACGGCGGCCGCGCGCGCGTTCTTCAGCCAGTTTTAAAAAGGGCCCACAATGAAAATAAGCAAACTCAGCGCATTGCAAATGGTCGCCCTGTTGTCGGCCGCGGGCTTCACCACGGCATTCGCGGACGAGCCGCCCAACGATGTGCGGCTCGGGCTCTATTCGGTGTTCTACCACGCGAGCGCGGACGACCTCAGCGGTCCCTATGTGCCGCCGGGCGTCAACTTCAAGGCGGAGAATCTCGAGACGCTCTATGTAGGGCTCATCCGTCACCTGCCCGCTAACTTCGCCATCGAGCTCGCCCTCGGCTACCCGCCACTCTCCAAGCTCAAGGGCTCAGGTCCGGAGACGGTCGGCTCCGTGCCCTACAACGGTCAGGTGATCGGCGGCGCGCGCTGGATCTCACCCACCTTGCTCTTCGAGTACAACTTCCTGCCCGACACGGCGGCACTGCGCCCCTACATCGGAGCCGGCGTCAACTACACGACGTTTTACGACCGCAACAACACGGCGATCGGCAACGAGGCGAGCGGCGGTCCGACCCGGAACTCCTTGACCGCATCCGTGGGGCCCGCGGTGACGGCTGGACTGACGTACCGGATTAACGATCGCTGGCATCTGCACGCTTCCTACGGCTGGTCGCGGGTGGATACCAACCTCAAGGCGGACACAGACGGGTTCATACGCACCTCGCACATCTCCTTCGGTCCGCAGGCCCTGATCGTTTCCGGGGGATATTCCTTCTAGCGAGGGAGCCGCGATGCCAAGCGTGCCACCGGACTGGCGTACCGAAGGGGTTCGGGTCATTAAGAGCGACCGCCTCGACACGAACACGGCTCAGACGCCGGGAATGCTGCGCGCCGCCGCCATCGATTTCCGGCGCGTCGGCTCCAAGAAACTCTGGGCCGGCACGGTGCTCATCCACCCGAACGCCAAGACCGGTGCGCATCATCACGGGGCGCTGGAAAGCGTGATTTACGTGGTGCGCGGCGCGGCGCGCATGCGCTGGGGCGAGCATCTCGAGTTCGTCGCAGAGGCGCAGGCGGGCGATTTCATTTTCGTGCCGCCGTACGTGCCTCACCAGGAGATCAATGCGCTCAAGGACTCGCCGCTCGAGTGCGTCCTCGTGCGCAGCGACAACGAATCGGTGGTGGTGAACCTCAACATCGAGGCGGCAGAGCGGGTCGAGGAAGTGTACTGGATCGACCCGGTCCACCCGCCGGCCTAGCCCCCCGTACCCACCGAGCTAGGCCGCATTGCTCGGCGCAATAACCAGGCGAGTGCATCGAATTCAGTGCTTGACGCACGCCGGGCGCGAGGCGCCATATACAGCTAGAAACAACTGCTTCAGCAAGGCGCGCTATCCCAAGAGTGCCCTGGCCTGCGGTCGAGCGTGGGGCTATCCGATACTCCCGGTCGTCGACTCGTCCAAGTTTGCCCAGCGTTCACCTCCGGAGCGGTAGCATTGTTTTTCAGCCACCAAGCCGTCGTGAACCCTGGCTGGTGCGCCACGGGACGAATCCCGCCAGCGAATCCGGCAGCCCGGCAAGCCTAGCCCCCCGCCAAGCTCTTGATCAGCACTGACCAGTAGGTCAACGCATCGTAAAACGCGTCGACGCGGATGCGCTCGTTCAAGCCGTGCGCGAATTCCTCGCTGTCCTTGATGAACACGCCCCCGCAGCCGTAGGTCGGGATGCCCGCGCTCCGGTACACCGCCCCATCCGTTGCATACGAGGCTTGCGTGGGCACCACGCGGGCGCCGGGATCCGCGGCCTCGACCGCGCGCGTCACGGCCGCGACCACGTCCGGACGCAGGGGTGATGCATCCGAGACGATCGCCTCTTCCGCCTGTCGCACCTCGACGTCCGAGCCCACCGCTTGCTGCAAGACTCCGCGCACGTCCTCGGCCGACGTACCGGGAAAGATGCGACAGTTGACGGTCGCGACCGCCGATTGCGGGAGTGCATTGTTGGCATGGCCGCCGGATAGCCGGGTCGCCACGCAGGTGGTGTGCAAGCGTCCGACGAACGCCGGATTCTTGGAGATCTCCTCCGCGGCATCCTCATCCTTCGGGTTCGCCGCGAATCGGGTCATCGCTTCGCCCAAAAAACCGGGGGTGAGCGCACCGGCCGCCTTGAAATCACCGAGCGTCCAGTCGTTCCACTGCACCGGGAACTTGAGCCGCTGTACCGCCTTGAGCGCATCGGCCAGCTCATAGATTGCGTTGTCGGGCCGAGGCATGGAGCTGTGGCCGCCGGAATTTCGCGTCGTCAGCGAATAGCTCACCGAGCTTTTCTCTGCGCCCTGCAGATAAAAAATCTGCGGCTTGCCCGAATCCTCCGCGAGCACCCCGCCCCCGCCGTCGGCGTTCAGGGCGAACTCCGCATCGACGAGCTCGCGGTGAATCGTGACCAGATCGCGTGCGGTGGCCTGTTCGGTCTCCTCATCGCCGCTGAACGCAATGATGAGATCGCGGGTAGGCACGTAGCCGCGTGCCTTCAGCGCGAGAAACATCGTGGTGAGCAGCGCTACTTCTTGCTTGACGTCGGAGGTTCCGCGCCCGAAGAAGTAGCCGTTCTCCTCGATGAGGCGGAAGGGGTCGCGCTGCCAGTCCGCGCGATTGGCCGTTACGACGTCCATATGCGCGATGAGATCGATGGGGCGGCCTCCGTGGCCGCTGCCGCGATAGCGGACCACCAGCGAAGCCGTCTCGCCCAGGGGCAAGATATGCACGTCGCTCGCGGGAAACCCGCCCGCCAGAAAGCGCTTTGCCAGGTAGTCCGCGACCGCCGGGACGTTACTCTTGCCTACCGAGCTTTCGATGCCCACGATGTGCTCGAAAATATCCCGCGCCTCGGCACGCTCGGCGGCCGGCGCGCCCGCGCGTGCCGGCGTGGGCACCTTCGCGAACGCTGCCATCGCTCCCAAACCGAGTACGAGCCCTGCGGCCACGATCGATAGCTGTCTCATCATCATCCCCTGAGCATGCTCCCTACACATCATATAGCCGTAGCGGATGCGATCGTTTCAGCCCGGCCGCCTGCCGCTGCGTTGTGCTACTCTAAATCACGGTTTTGGGTCACGGTTTGGGGAGCGGGCGACAGACCCGTTGCGCACAACCGGCACCGTCCGAGGTGAATGGATGAGACGATTCTTGTTCTCTTGGATCGCCCTCGCGCTTGCGTGCGCGTTCGGCCAAGCCCAGGCAGAAGCCCAGAAGTTGCGGATCCTCACGTGGGCCGATTACGTCCCGGCGGACCTCGTCGCGGCCTTCACCAAGGAAACCGGCATCGAGGTCGAGGTGACGCTCTCCAACAACGAGGAGATGATCTCGAAGCTGCGCGCGACCGGCGGCGCCGGCTACGATCTCGTCCAGCCCTCCCAGGACCGCATCAGTTCGGTGCAGCGTGATTTCGAGATCTACAAGCCGATCGACCTGAAGAGGGTCAAGCTCGAGGAATTTCAGCCGGCCTTGCTCGCGATCGTCAAGCGCAACGCCACCATCGACGGCAAGCTCTATGCCCTGCCTTACCTGTGGGGAACCGACGGCTTGGTCGTGAACGCCAAGCACACCACCATCAGCGATTTTCCCGACCTCTGCAGGCCTGATCTCAAGGGAAGAACTTCCATTCGGCTGCGCCGGCCCATCCTGATGGCTTTCGCGTTCGCGATGGGCAAGGATCCGTTCGCCCTCTACGGCGATCCCAAGGCTTACGCAGCGCTCATGGAGCAGGTGACGGCGGCGCTGATCGCCTGCAAGCCCAACTTCAAGTTCTTTTACGACAACAAAGATCAGCTCCTGAACGGCATCCGCTCCGGCGAGCTGTGGGCGGCCGCGATGTGGGACACGGGCGGATGGATCCTCAATCGCGAGAATCCCGACATCCAATACGTCGTGCCACGCTCGGGTGCGCTCGGCTGGCTCGACACGTTCGCATTGCCGGCGCGCGCCCGCAACTTGGACGCCGCCTATGCCTGGATCAACTTCACCATGCGTCCCGAGAATGCCGCGCGCGTCATCAAATCGGTTGGCAACTTCTCGGCCGCCCAGGGCACGGCGCCGTACGTGGACCCCCACCTCAAGGAGCAGTTTCGCCTGGCGTTCCCCGAGGCACAGTTCAAGAACGTGCACTGGTATCCCGCGATTCCCCCGGGCATCGAAGAGATCGAAGGCCGTCTACTCGACCGTATCAAGGCCGCCGATTGAGCACGCCTGACCTGGTCGCAGACACAGTCTGCAAGCGTTTCGCAGAGCACACGGCCGTCGACTCCCTGTCGTTCAGCGTCGCACGCGGCAGTTTCTTCTCCATTCTCGGCCCTTCGGGCTGCGGCAAGACGACGCTTCTGCGAATGATCGCGGGCTTCATCGCCCCCGACAGCGGCGATATCTCCATCGGCGGCACGAGCATGCGGGAAGTCGCGCCGAACCGCCGGCCGGTCAACATGGTCTTTCAGCAGCTCGCGCTGTTTCCCATGATGTCGGTAGGTGAGAACGTCGCATTCGGACTCGCCCGCCGCGGCATCGCACGCGCCGAGCGCGTACGGCGCAGCAACGCCATGCTCGAGCGGGTCGGCCTCGGCGGGGCGGCGAACAAGCGCGTCGACGAGCTCTCGGGTGGCCAGCGACAACGCGTCGCCATCGCCCGCAGCCTCGTGCTCGAGCCGACGCTGTTGCTGCTCGACGAGCCTCTCGGAGCCCTCGACCTCAAGCTCCGCGAGCACATGAAGATCGAGCTCAAGCAACTGCAGGCCGCCTTCGGCACGACGTTCGTGTACATCACGCATGATCAATCCGAGGCGCTGGTGCTTTCCGATCACGTCGGCGTCATGAGCGGCGGGCGCTTCGAGCAGCTCGGCACGCCTCAGGACCTGTACTACCGCCCACAAACGCCCTTCGTGGCGAGCTTCGTGGGCGCGAACAATCGCATCGTCGGACGGGTCACGGCCGTGGACCCCGCCGCCGTGGAATTGACCACGCCCGACGGATGGGCCGTGCGCGCGGCGCCGCGCGGCGCCCTGCGCGTCGGCGATGCCGTCGAGGGCTTCGTCCGTCCGGAAGTGGTGAGTCTCGGCCGCACATCCGCGGAGTTGCCGGCGGGGCAGCCTGCGCACGCGGGCGAGGTCGAGAGCTTGCTGTTCGACGGCGCAAATTCCGCGGTTCTCTTGAAGGAAGCGCGCACGCGGCGCGAGTTTCGCATCGCGCTGCCCCAGACGGGCCGCTTTTCGGACTTGAAACCTGCGGAAAAGGTGCTGTTCAGCTTCGAGCCCGAGCGCGCTGTCTGCTTTCCCGCTCGACCCGAGGCGGTGGCGGCGAGCGCCTGACATGAGCGAGACGGCCCTCGAGCCCAGGTGGCGCGGCCGGCTGAGCGTGGGCCTGCTGCTCGCGCCCGCCCTTCTCTGGCTCGGTGCGCTCATCGTTCTGCCACACGTCGATCTTGCTGTGCTCTCGTTCCGCGAACGAGTGGGGCCACGCCACTACATCGCAAGTCTCGCCCAGTACCGGACGTTCTTCACCGAGCCGCTGTACTGGCACGTCTTCGTGCGCACCGCGGTCATGTCGGTCGTCGCCACGTTCCTCACGCTCGTGCTGGCGTTTCCCATCGCCTGGGTCATCGCGAAGCTCGCCCGCGGACGGGCGAGCTCGCTGCTGTTCATGTTGTGCCTCATCCCGTTCTGGGTGAGCGAGACGGTGCGCACCCTGGGCTGGATGATTCTTCTGCGGGAGTCGGGCGTGCTGCCCTCCCTCCTGGTAAAGCTCGGCATTACCCACACGCCCGTCGAGATGCTCTACCACGACGCGACCATCATGGTGGGACTGGTTTATGGCTCGCTCCTCTTCATGGTGATACCGCTCGTGTCCAGCCTGGAGAGCCTGGACAACGCCCTCATCGAGGCGGCGTACGATCTCGGCGCCGACGGCTTCACGGTGCTGCGCACTATCGTCATACCGCATGCGGCGCCCGGTATCACCGCCGGCTGCATCGTCGTGTTCATGCTGACGCTCGGCAACTACCTCACGCCGGTGCTCCTCGGCGGCAAGAGCTCGCAATGGTTCACGGAGCAGATCTACAACCAATTCATCACACGCTTCAACTGGGAGCAGGGGGCGGCGCTCGGCTTCCTGCTGCTCGCACTGTCGACCGCGCTGGTGATGCTCGGCCTGCGGCTCGCCGGTCAGCGTTTCGGCGAAGTGATGCGTCGGACATGATCCCCTCGCTGCCGCGGCCTCCCTGGATGCGTGCCGCGACGGCGCTCTATGTCGTCGCGTTCTTCGCGTTCCTGTTTTTGCCCCTGATCGTCGTCGCAGTATTCGCTTTCAACGATGCGCCCTACCCCGCTCCGCCGTGGCACGGCTTCACGCTCGATTGGTTCCTCGGCAATTCCGCGAAAGGCCGCGTCGGGTTGTTCAGCGACAGCGAGATCTTGGGCAGCATCTGGACAAGCTGCGTGGTGGCGGCCTGGGTCACGTTGCTCTCGGTGCTCATAGGCACCTCCAACGCCTTCCTCATCGAGCGCGGCCGCTTTTTCGGCAAGCAGGCGCTGTCCATGCTCATGCTCGCCCCCCTGGTCATTCCGGGGGTCATCATCGGCATCTCGATTCTCGCGTTCGCGAGCCGCATCGCGCAGTCCGCGGAGGACGTTTTCGGACTCGAATGGGACGTCCTGCGTCCGGGGCTGCCGCTCGTGGTATGTGGTCAGTTCTCGTACGTCGCGACCATCGCGACGCTCACCATCAGCGCGCGCTTGCGCCGCTTCGACCGCACGCTCGAGGAGGCCGCGTTGAACCTCGGCGCGAGCAAGCCAGCGGTACTGCGCACCATCGTCCTGCCCTATTTGCGTCCTGCCCTCATCGGCTCCGCCGCAATCTCGTTTCTCATGTCGTTCGCGGATTTCAACACCACCCTGATGCTGGTGGGAGCGGACGCGCCGTTGACCGTCACGATGTACGGTCGCATGCGCGAAGGTGCGAGCCCGGTGCTGAACGCCGTGAGCCTGTTCCTGATGCTGGGCTCGGCGCTGCTCGCCCTCGGCCTCATGCGCAGAGGCTCGCGCGCCCCCGCGAGCTAGGGCGCGGAAATGCAATCGCAGGCGGTCTTGGGTCCGCGGGGACTTCTTTGTTTCGCCGCATGCGTCGCATCGCTGACGGCGTCGGCGGCCGACCCGCAGCAACCTCAGAATCCCGCGACCGCCGCGGAGCTTCCGCAGGTCACCGTCATCTCGACCACACCGCTCGAAGGTCTGGGGCTGCCGCTCAACCTGATTCCCGCCAATGTCCAGACGGCGAACAGCAAGGATATGGAACGCCAGCAGGCCTTGAACTTCGCGGACTATCTCAACGACAACTTCAGCGGCATCAACGTCAGCGAAAGCGCGGACAACCCCTTCCAGCTCGACATCAATTACCACGGCTTCACCGCATCGCCCCTCCTCGGAACGCCCGAGGGGCTGTCGGTTTACGTCGACGGCGTGCGCATCAACGAGTCCTTCGGTGACACGGTGAACTGGGACTTGATCCCGCAATCGGCCATCTCGACGGTCACGCTCATGTCCGGCTCGAATCCCGTGTTCGGTCTAAATACGCTGGGCGGTGCGCTTTCGGTGCGGACCAAGAGCGGACACGATGACCCGGGGACCGAGCTCAAAGCCGAGGGCGGATCGTTCGGACGGCGCACCGTCGAGGGAGCGACGGGCGGCGAACTCGGTGATTTCGACTATTTCTTCGCCGGAAACTATTTCGATGAGAATGGCTGGCGCGAGAACTCGCCGAGCCGCATCTATCAAGCCTTCGGCAAAGTAGGTTGGCAAACCGACAAGTCCGATGTGGACCTGAGCTACACCTATGCCGATACGAACCTCTTCGGGAACGGCGCGACGCCATTGAGCATGCTCGACTACGACTACGAGGCGAGCTACACGCCCGACTACACCGCAAACTCGTTGAGCTTCGTGAATCTGACGGGCACGCAATTCCTGACCGAGAAGCTGCTCTTGTCGGGCAACGCCTACTACCGGCACCTGACGACGAGCGTCATCAACGGCAACGTCAATGACAGCTATCTGAGCGCCTACACGGGACCGCCGTTCGACTGCGGCGGCGCGCCCGCAAGCCTGGCGGCCCTCACCTATTGCTCCCCGGGCCAGGATGCTCTCTCGCACTTGCTCCAGAGCACCAAGGGCGCCGGCCTGCAGCTCACGGATTCACAGGATATCTTCGGCTGGAGCAACCAGGCCATCGTCGGCGCGGACTTCACCGACTCGGACGACTCTTTCACGCAGGCCTATCAGTACGGCGGCCTCACACCGAACCGGCAGTTGATCTACACCGCGAGCCCCTTCAACGACGAGACGGTCATTTCGCTTCACGGCGAAAACAAGATTTACGGCGTTTACCTGACCGACACGCTCTCACCGGGAAAGCTCCTGCACTTCACGGTGTCCATGCGCTACAACCAGAGCACGGAAACGTTGATGGGCTACAGCATCGACACGGACATCGGCGATTTCGGCTCGGGATTCAACGAGCCGACGGCGCTCACCGGCGATCACACGTTCAGCCGTGTCAATCCCGCTTTCGGCTTCACGGTGACGCCGAGCGACTCGCTGACCCTATACGCCGATTACAACGAGGCGAGCCGCGCTCCGACTGTGATCGAGCTGGGGTGCGCCAATGAGGCGGCGCCCTGCGGCTTGCCGAACGATTTCGCGAGCGACCCCGGTCTGAAGCAGGTGGTCGCGCGCACCGTCGAGCTCGGCACGAGAGGCAATTTCCTCGACCGGCGACTCACCTGGAGCGCGGACGTCTTCCGCACCGTCAACAGCAACGACATCCAATTCGTCGCGACTGCGGCGAATGCCGGGTATTTCGACAACGTCGGCAGCACGCGCCGGCAAGGCCTCGACTTATCCGTGGGCGGTAAGGAAGCCAGCCTCAACTGGCATGTCACGTACAGCTTCGTCGATGCGACGTTTCAGTCGACGTTCGAGGTCAACGCCGCATCGAACAGCACTGCGGACGGCAACGGCAACATCCTCGTGCAGCCGGGCGATCGGATTCCCCTCATCCCGAAGAACACCGGAAGGCTCATTCTCGATTACGAGGTCACGCCGCAGTGGGACCTCGGCGGCAACTTGATCGTGACGTCGGGCTCTTATCTGCACGGCAACGAGAACAATGCCAATCAGCCGGGACAGACGAACGGCGCGGGCGCCTACGTGGCGGGAAGCGGTTGGATCTCGGGTTACGCGCTCGTCAATCTGCAAAGCACCTACCGAGTCACGAAGCACGTCCAGCTGTTTGCGCGCCTCGACAATCTTTTCGACAAGCGGTACGCCACCGCGGGCTTTCTGACCAGCAACTCCTTCAATCCGAGTGGCTCGTTCATCGCGAACCCCGCCAATTGGCCCAACGAGAACGCGGTATCACCCGGCGCACCGCGGGCGGTCTTCGGCGGCATACGGGTCCGATTCGAATGAGCGCGCGGCTCACGGCGGTTCCGCTCTAAGCAAGCCGGGAAGTTCGGCGAGGCTCTCGACGAAGGCATCGCAAGGGAGCTGCCGCGGATCTTCGCCCTCGTTGTAGCCGTAGGGTACGCAGAGCACCGGAATGCCCGCGCCGCGCGCCGCCTGCACGTCGTTCTTGGAGTCGCCGATCATGAGCGCTCGCGCCGGGGCCACGCCGAGTTGCTCGCAGGCGAATAATAAAGGAGCGGGATCCGGCTTGCGAAGCGGGCAGCTATCGCCGCCCACGACGCGGTCCACCCAGCCACTCAAGGACAGCGCCTTCAACAGCCCTCTCGCGAACCGCTCGTGCTTGTTCGTGACGACGGCAGTGCGCAATCCCGCCTCATGCAGCGCGCGCAAGCACTCGGCCGCGCCTGCATACGGCTCGGCCTTGAACTCGCCGGATTCCTCGAGATATCCGTAGTGATGAAAGAATCGCTCCAGCATCGCGGCCTTCGCGGGCTCGCCGAGTACGCGGCTCTGGGAAGCGGCGGCGCGCTCGATCAGCATGGGAGAGCCGCGGCCGATCATCCGCCTCACGTCGCTCGGTGCCAGCGGCGTCAGGCCCATCTCGACCAGCGTCCGATTGAGCGCTTCGGCAATGTCCGCTGCCGTGTCCACGAGCGTCCCATCGAGATCGAACAGCACGGCCTCGAGCGGTGTACCGCGCCAATGCATCATGCCAACTGCAGGCTGACCGGACAATGATCGCTACCCATTACCTCGGGATGTATATCGGCGGCTGCCACCTTGCCGCGTAGCGCCGCCGACACGAGAAAGTAGTCGATTCGCCACCCGACATTGCGCGCGCGGGCGTTGGAGAAGTTGCTCCACCACGAGTAGTGGCCGTTGCCCTGCTTGAACAGGCGGAAGGTATCGATGAACCCGGCATCGATGAAGTTCTGAAAGCCGCTGCGTTCCTCGGTCGTGAATCCTTTCTTGCCTCGATTGGGCTTCGGATTGGCCAGATCGAGCTCGGTATGCGCGACGTTCAGATCGCCGCAGAAAATGACCGGCTTCTCGCGCTCCAGCCGTCGGCAGTAGTCCAGGAAAGCCGGGTCCCAATGCTTGTGGCGTAGGCGCAAGCGGCTGAGGTCGTCCTTCGCGTTCGGCGTATACACCGTGACTACATAGAAATCGTCGAACTCGGCCGTGATCAGCCGCCCCTCGACAGCGCTGTCGCGCTTGAGCTCGTCCGCGAACTTGTAGCGTCGCGCGAAAGCCCGCGGAAATCCGTTGATCACGGAGAGCGGCTCGCGCTTGCAGAATATGGCCGTGCCGGAATACCCCTTCTTGGCGGCCGAGTTCCAGTATTCCCGGTAGTGCGGCAGATCGATCTCGATCTGCCCGCGCTCGGCCTTGGTCTCCTGCAGGCAGAGAATATCGGGCTGGTGCTCGTTCAAGAACGACCGAAAAAACCCCTTCTTGTGCACGGCACGGATGCCGTTCACGTTCCACGAATACAGCTTCATTTTCATATAATACCAACAAAATTAACGACTTGCCGTCCAGAGGAATACACCTCCCGCGATGCGGCTGCGGCCTAACGGTATTGACAATCATTCGCATTCGCGTTCAAATACAGCCATGATCGTGTGCATCTGCAAGGCCGTCTCCGACCGCCACATCCGGTCCGCCGTCAGCGGCGGTGTCAGTTGCGTGAGGGAACTGAGCCGCCAGACGGGACTCGGTACCTGCTGCGGCAAGTGCGTCCCCGAAGCGCGCGCGACCCTCGCAGACTGCCTCGCAGAGCGCGACGAGACGCGCGGCGCATCCGCCGGTCTCGTCGCCGCCTGATCCCCCGCCCGACCACAGCCCTTAAGGCATACAATCCGCTCGTTCGAAGCCCGTACGAGGATGTGCCGTGAAAGGTGATGCCAAGGTCTTGGAATTGCTCAATCAGGCGCTGAAGAACGAGCTCACCTCGACCAACCAGTATTTCCTGCACGCACGCATGCTCGACAACTGGGGCATGAAGCGTCTCGGCAAGCTCGAGTACGACGAGTCCATCGACGAGATGCGGCACGCCGACCGCCTGATCAAGCGCATTCTATTTCTGGAGGGCCTGCCGAATCTGCAAGATCTGGGCAAGCTGTTCATCGGGGAAGACGTCCGCGAAATACTCGAATGCGACTTGAAGCTGGAGATGGCAGCGCATCCGCTCTATCAGGCCGCGATCGCGCATTGCGAATCGGTCAAGGACTTCGTCAGTCGCGAGCTTCTCGTGCACATCCAGAAGAGCGAGGAAGAGCACATCGATTTCATCGAGGAGCAGCTCGGACTCATCGAGAAGATGGGTCTGCCGAACTACGTGCAGAGCGCCAGCGGCGAGCTCAAGGACGCCGATTCGGAATAGGTCTCGGTTTAGGTGCCGCAGGCCGCGCTGATCGTCTCCTCCGCCGCGCCGCGCGGATATGCCTCGAGTCGCTCGAGCAGCGATCGAACCCCCGCCTCGCTCACCACCTGATACGCATCGTGCGGGACGCGAAGCTTGTTGTACGCGGCGAAGCAAAGGCTCGCGGCCAGCCGCACGTGCACCAGCGCATGCAGGGCGTGCTGCTCTGAAACCGTGAGCGGGTTGTGCCGGTGATAGCCGCGAATCACCGTGCCGGCCGCCGCCAGCGGATCGCGTTCACCGAGCATTGCATACGCCAGAGTCACGGCCAGCTCGCACACGACCGCCGTATGCACTATGTCGCCGAAATCGAGCAAGCCCGTCATGCGGTCGCGCTCCGCCAGCACGTTGTTGTCGTTGGCATCCGCGTGAATCACGCCGTGACGCAGGCGCGTCCAGTCCAGCGTCTCCCATGCCGCGAACGCCGTCTCCACGCGCTCGCGCCACATCTCCGGCAATAGCGACGCGTGAGCGCGGGCCAGTCCGGCGTGGCGCAGATCCCACTGCAGCACCCGATACATGGCCGGATGCGCCAATCCCGCGAGCGCCAGATCCACTCGCGCCATCGACGCGCCGATCGATTCGAGGAGCGCCTCGCCGCGCGGGATGTACTCGGCGAGCACCGTGCCGTCGATCCAGGTGAGTACGCGCAGGCGGTGCTCCACTCCCGCGCGGCTTCTGAGGAGCTCGACGTCGGCTCCCGCGAGGGAGGACACCACCTCTGGCACACGGATGCCGCACCTCTCGACCGCGACCCGCCGCATCGCCTCGTGCTGAAAATCGAGCAGCTCGGCGGAATCCTCACGATTCGCGATCTTGAGCACGAACTTCCCGCGGCGCGAATCCGCGATCAGGAAGTTCTGATCGCGCTCGCTCGGCAACGGCGCCGCACTGCCTTCGAGACCGTATCGCTCGCGCGCCGCCTCGAGCGCATCGGCGGAGGTGAAGCGCGGAATCGTTTCGGACGAGATTGCCACCGCGGGCGGCGGCTTACCGGCCCGTCGCGAACAGCTGCCCTTGATCGCGAAACGCCTTGAACTCGAGCGCATTGCCGCTCGGATCGCGGAAGAACATGGTCGACTGCTCGCCTACCTGCCCCTTGAAGCGCGTGCATGGCTCGATGATGAATGCGACCCCGAGACCCCGCAGCCTGTCGGCGAGCGCGGACCATTGATCGGGCCGCAGCACCACACCGCAATGTGGCACCGGCACGCCGTGGCCGTCGACCAGGTTGTAATGATTCGCGAGTGAGTCCTGTCGGCCGAGCGCGGGATTTAAGTGACAGACGAGCTGATGGCCGTACAGATTGAAATCCACCCACGCGATATCGCTGCGGCCCTCGGCACATCCTAGGATATCCTTGTAAAAGGCGCGGGCCTCGGCGATGTCCCTCACCTGAATGGCGATGTGGAACGGCGTCAGAGGCTCGGCTGCCGCAGCAACGGCTGCCGCCGACTCGTTCGAACTCACAGGGTTTCGCATGTTTCTACTCCGCCACGGACAAAGCTATTTCAACTTGCACTTCAATCGCACGCGCACGGATCCGGGAATCGAGGACCCGGAATTGACGCCGATCGGTATCGAGCAGGCGCGCGCTGCGGCCGCCGCCCTGTCCGGCACGCGGCTCACCCGGATCATCGTCTCGCCCTACACCCGTGCGGTGCAGACCGCGCAGCCGTTCTTGCGTACCCACGATGCCAGCGTCGTCATTATGCACGAGGTGCGCGAGCGCGCCGCATTCACCTGCGACGTGGGCAGCGCGCCCGACCTGCTCGCCGAGAGATTCCCACATCACGACTTCGACCACCTGCCGCGCGAATGGTGGCATCGCGGGCTCGAGCCCATGGAGTCGACGGTCGCGCGCGCCGACGCCTTCCGCGCGGCGATGGCGGCGCGCGATGACAGTGCGACCACTCTGCTCGTCAGCCACTGGGCATTCATCCTGGCGCTCACCGGGCGCGCGCTCCAGAACGGCGAGCTGTTGCAGTACGACCCAGCGGCCGGCGCGCCGCCCGAGATCGATTGGAAATCGTGATCCGCTGGCCCGTAACGCTGTTCGACGGATTACGGCCGCTGCGGCGTGACGGCAGCCTCCGCGACGCACTGGCGGGCCTGAACCTCGCCTGCATCAACGTGGCGCAAGTGCTCGGCTATGCGCGTATCGCGGGCATGCCCGTCGTGACCGGGCTCTATACGCTGTTGCTGCCTCCCGTGGCGTTCGCCCTGTTCGGATCCTCGCGTCACCTGGTAGTGGCGGCCGATTCGGCCACGGCCGCGATCCTCGCGGGCTCACTGTCTCTGATCGCCGCCCCCTCGAGCGCGCATTACGTCTCGCTAGTGGGAGCGCTCGCCTTACTGACGGCGGCGCTGTTGCTGCTTGCCCGCGTTTTCAAGCTGGGCTTCCTCGCCGATTTTCTTTCGCGCACGGTGCTCGTCGGTTTTCTCGCGGGCGTCGGCGCCCAGGTCGCGATCGCCATGTTGGGCGACATGCTGGGGGTCGCGGAAACCTCGAGAAACTCCCTGATCCGCGTGTGGCAGGTATTCGACGGCTTAACGGGCACTTCCATGGGGACGCTCGCGCTCTCGGCGGGCATGACCATCGCGATCCTGCTCGGCCAGCGCTTTGCGCCGCGCTGGCCGGTGCCGCTCGCCGGCATCATCGTTGCCATCGCCGCGAGCGAGACCTATCACTGGGCCCATCACGGCATCGCGGTCATCGGCCCGCTCGCGGGCGGCCTGCCGGCGATCGGTCTGCCCGACGTGACCTGGAACGAGGTCCTCGGCCTTTTGCCCGTGGCGGCATCGTGTTTCGTGACCATCATCGCGCAGAGTGCGGCCACTTCACGCAGCTTCGCCATGCGCTACGGCGAGCGCGTCGACATCGATGCAGACATTCTCGGGCTCGCAGCCGCCAATGCGGCCGCCGCGGTGAGCGGCACCTTCCTGGTCAACGGCAGCCCGACGCAGACCGCGGTGGCCGAACGCGCAGGCGCACGCAGTCAAATGGCCCAGCTCGTGCTGTCGGGCGCGACGCTCGTGGTACTCATGCTGGGGAGCGCTGAGCTCGCATATCTGCCGCGTTGCATCCTCGCGGCAGTCGTGTTCACCATCGCGACCGGCATGATCGACCTGCGCGTTCTACGCGACATCCGGCGCGAGTCGCCCGGCGAGTTCTACCTGGCCGTGGCCACCGCGGCTACCGTGGTTTTGGCCGGCGTCGAGCAAGGAATCTTGCTCGCGATCGCGCTGTCGCTATTCCGGCACGTGCGCCACAGCTACCGGCCGCACACACTCATGTACAAGCCCGACGCCACCGGCCGCTGGCTGCCTGAGCCCGTGACGCCGGGAGCGGTCACCGAGCCCGGGCTCATCGTCTATCGGTTCGGCGCGGATCTCTTCTACGCCAACCAACAACGCTTCTGCGACGAGGTCCACGAGCTGGTGGCGCACGCGCCCGCGGCGCTCCGCTGCTTCGTGGTCGATGCCTCCGCCATCACCGATATCGACTACTCCGCCGCGCGCTCCGTGCGCGACCTCATCGAGGACCTCCAGAACAAAGGGGTGCGCATGATCTTCGGCAGAGTGAGCCCCTATTTACGTGCCGACATGGACCGACACCGCATCACCGCGGCGATCGGACCGCAGAACCTGTGCGCGACGCTGCATGGGGCGCTGCAAATCGCGGGCGCCGAAAAGCCGCCCTCGACTGCTTAGTGCGCCCGCAGCAGCTCTTTGCGGCGCCGCGCGGAATAGGCGGCGAGGGTTGCGGCGATGTCCTCGGCAAAGGACTTGGTATCGATGGGTTTGGTGAAGTAGCGCTCGCATCCCGCCGCGGCCGCACGTTCCTCGTCGCCGCGCTTGGCGAATGCGGTGAGCGCGACCACCGGCACGTGCGCCAGACGCGGATCGCCCTTGACGAGGCGCGTGAGGGTGAGGCCATCCATGCCCGGCAGGGCGATGTCGACCACCATCAAGTCGGGCACCATCCGCCGCAGTAGCAATTGCGCCTGCTCGGCATCGACGGCACCCTCCACCTCGAAGCCCTTTACGCCCAGCAGCGTCGTGGAGAGCTTCAAGTCGATGGGATTGTCATCGACGATGAGTATGTGACCGCGCATTTCGCCTTTCGAAAAGCAACCTCGTGTTTCGATTAGTGTATACACGCCGCGGATCGGGGAAAGCCTCAAAAGGGCGCGAAACGGCTGCCAAAACAGTGAACGCGGTCCCGGTTCCGGCAACTGCCGGGGCCAACCAGCCAACCCTGTCTACAGCCCCGGGCTGGGCCGGTTAATGCGGCTGCACGCTGCACCGTGGTTGCCGGGGACACGCCCCGCTGCGCGGACAGATCACGCTCGCTGGGGAATCGAGTGCGTCCGCAATCCAGGCGATGTTAAGCACCTGCGAAGCGGCGCGGATGCGCGCCGCCGCCTCCGCGGGAATCTTGCCGTCACCGCCCCGCCGGCAGGCTTCGCCGACCTGCGCAACCACGGCTTCTCCGTCGAAACCCTGGGCGTCGAGTGCGGGCAGGAGATCGACGCCGACGGAGAGAACGTGCAGCTCGTCGAGCGCATCGCGCGTCAGCAACGAATGGCAGCAGTACAGGCGCGCGCTCTTGCCGTCCTGCATGAAGGAGATCTGCGACTTCGGCTTCACCGACTGCGCTGCCGTGGTCTGATGCAGCAACCGAAACACCGCCCAGCTCGGACAGGGGTCGGACACCAGGCTCATGTTGCCCCAGGGCAGTGGAATGCCGTTGGCGCGGTACACGGCGCGCAAATATCCGGGCGCGTAAGCGTCGAAGAAATGCCAGTAGCGATAAGGGGACACCGCAGTCATCCGCCGCATCACCAGGGCCGGCGTCACGCCGAGCTTATGGCACGCCGAGACGCTGTGCGCCTCGCGCACCAGAAACCGCCGGAAAGGAATGCGTGGACAGAGCAGCGCGCCGGCGAAGAAGCTGCACTCGAAGTCGCGCCACGCGAACAGCACGTCTTGTGCTCCCATCCCCGCCGGCGAGGCGGCACTGTCGACCTCGCCCGTGTGCACGGCGGTGTGCGGCGAGATCACGCCGTCGCCGTTGTGCAGGATCTTGTGGCCGACGAAGAACGCGAGCTCGTACTTGAGCCGCTCCTCCTGGTTGCGCAATCGCTTGTTGACGAACACCGTTCCGGGCGCCTCGAAGCGCGAGCGCACCAGTGCGCCGCCGGGCTTGCGGGCGTCGCCGTCAAACCAGCGGATCTCGAGCCCGTGATGCCTGCACAGGCCGATCACGGCGTCGAGCGTGAGCGGCATCTGGCGCTTGCCCTCCTGCTCCGCGGCGCGCTCGATATCCGGAAAATTGTTGTGCCGCGTCTCCTGCCACACGCGGATCAGGAGCTGCGCGAATTGCCGCCCAGTCGTGCCGGTTTGCGACAGAAGCTCGGGCAACGCGTTCTGCAGCAGCTCGTGCGAGAACAGGAACGCCGGCTCGAGCGGCATCGCCTCGAGACCGCCGCGGTCGCGGTTCGGCGGCGCGGCCTCGACATCCGTGTTCTCATCGAGAAACCACCGGGCATCCTTGCTGAAGACGCCCGCGAGCATCTCGAGGGTGGCGGCCGACGGGGTGCGCTTGCCGGTTTCTACCATGCTCAGATAGGAAACGGACGGCGCACCCGCGGCGTCGATTTGCACGCAGCGCGCCGACAGCTCGTCGAGTGTGAGGCCGTTGCGTTTGCGCAGTGCACGCAGCTTAGCGCCGAGAAAATGGCCTTGCCGGATCAAGCCGCTCATGCCGCTCCCGATATGTCACATCGCCAGATCTAGTGAATTTCACATTGTGAAATTTCTATTGTGTAAATCCGCTCTACGCGCAATCTAAACTTCCCATCAGCCGGGAGCAAGCCCGAAATTCATCGAGACAGGAGACTTCGCATGAGCGACCAGAAGACCCCGATTTCCGGGGGCGCCAACACCCAGGGAGGCGCTGCGCGCGCCGCCATCGAGCGCCCGTACAGCGCCGCCGACGTGGCGAAGCTGCGCGGAACGGTGCGAATTGAATACTCCCTGGCGCGGCAGGGCGCCAATAAGTTCCGGCAGCTGCTCGAAAAAGAGCCCGTGGTCGGGGCGCTCGGCTGCATGACCGGCAATCAGGCGGTGCAGGCCGTTCAGGCGGGGCTCAAGGCGATCTATCTGTCGGGCTGGCAAGTGGCGGGCGATGCGAATACGGCCGGCGAGATGTATCCGGATCAGAGTCTGTACCCCGTGGACTCCGTGCCGCGCGTGTGCGAGCGCATCAACAATGCCTTGCTGCGCACCGACCAGATCTACCACATGGAAGGCAAGTCCGGCATCGACTGGATGGCACCCATCATCGCCGACGCCGAGGCCGGCTTCGGCGGCAATCTCAATGCGTTCGAGCTCACCAAGGCACTGATCAAGGCCGGCGCGGCAGGCGTGCACTTCGAGGATCAGCTCTCCTCCGCCAAGAAATGCGGCCACCTGGGGGGCAAGGTGCTGGTGTCGAGCACCGAGGCGATCAACAAGCTGGTCGCCGCGCGACTCGCCGCCGACGTGATGGACGTGCCCACTCTTATCATCGCCCGTACCGACGCCGACGCGGCCAACCTGCTGCTCACCGATCACGACCCGCGCGACAAACCCTTCCTCACGGGCGAGCGCTCGAGCGAGGGGTTCTTTCACGTGCGCGCCGGCATCGAGCAAGCGATCGCGCGCGGTCTTGCCTACGCGCCCTATTCCGATCTGCTCTGGTGCGAGACCTCGAAGCCCGACCTCGCGGAGGCGCGCGAGTTCGCGGCCGCCATCCACGAGAAGTATCCGGGCAAGCTGCTCGCCTACAACTGCTCGCCGAGCTTCAATTGGCAGGCCAAATTGAACCAGTCGACGATGAAGAGCTGGCGCGAGCAACTGGCGGCGATGGGCTATCGCTTCCAGTTCATTACCCTCGCCGGCTGGCATGCGTTGAACCTCTCCATGTTTGAGCTGGCCAGCGCCTATCGCGAGGACGGCATGCTCGGCTACTCGCAGATGCAACAGCGCGAGTTCGGGCAGGAGCAGGCGGGCTACCGCGCCACCAAGCACCAAGCGTTCGTCGGCACGGGTTATTTCGATGCCGTGCAGACCGCCATCACCGCGGGACAAACCTCCGTCGCGGCAATGGCCGGGAGCACCGAGACGGAGCAATTCCACGGGGCGCAAACCCCCGAGCCGAAACGTGTGGTCGCCTAAAGACCACGCGGCCGCGATCGCCGAGCATTTCCGCGCCTATAACGATGAATTCGGGCGGATCACTCGGCGCGCGGCGCTCAATTTTCTCGCGGAGGACTGGCACTCCGGGCAACGAGACGCCGTCGCGCGCATCGAGCTCTACGAGCAGCGGGTCACGCGCTGCGTCGAGGCTCTCGCCGAGCAGCTGAAGCCGCTCGCGACGGACAGCGCGCTTTGGGTCGAGATCAAGCGCGCCTACGAGATGCTGGTCGCGCGGCGCCCGGACAGCGATTTCTACCGCACGTTCTTCAACTCGGTCTGCCGCGATCTGTTCGGCACCGTGGGCGTGAACCCGGAAGTGGAGTTCACCGCCACGAGCATGGGGCGCGCCTCCGGCGCAGTGCCGATTCGCGTGTACCGCGTCGGCACTTCACTTCCGGCCGCGGTGCGCGAAGTCATCGCGGACCTGCCGTTCGGCGCGGCGATCCGCGAGCAGGAAGCCGCGGTTCACCGCATCAGCGCCGAGATCGGGCGCCACTTCTCGACAGGGCGCCAGCGCGTGCCCGAGTCCATCGAATTGATCGAGCCGGTTTTCTACCGCGGCTTGAACGCTTTCATCGTCGGCCGCCTCATCGCGGACGGCTCCATCACGCCGATCGTCGTCGCCTTCAGTAACTCCCGGGACGGGGTAAAGGTCGATTCGGTGATGATGTCGATGGCCGAAGTCGGCTCGCTGTTCGGCTACGCCCGCTCGTATTTCCATGTCGACCTGCCGGTGGTCGGCGCAGCCATCACGCTGCTGCGCTCGTTCATGCCGCGCAAGCCCGTCGACGAGCTCTACACCGTGCTCGGCCGGGCCAAGCAGGGCAAGAGCGAGCGCTACTTCACCTTGCAGCGCCACCTCGACTCCTCGATCGACAGCTTCGTGCACGCGCCGGGCGATCGGGGCCTGGTGATGATTGTTTTCACGCTGCCCTCCCACGATCTGGTTTTCAAGGTGATCCGCGACCGTTTTGGCGCGCCGAAGACCAACAGCCGGGCCGATGTCATCGAGCGCTATCAATTCGTGTTTCGTCACGACCGCGCCGGACGCCTGGTCGATGCGCAGGAGTTCAAGCGTCTGCGTCTGCCGCGCACGCGTTTCATGCAGGAGCTGGCGGACGAGCTCTTGCGCGACGCGAGCGAGAGCTGCCGGATCGAGGGCGAGCACCTCATCGTCGAGCATTGCTACATCGAGCGTCGTCTGCGCCCGCTCAATCTGTTCCTGCGCGAGGCCGACCCTGCGGCGGCCGAAGCCGCGATCATCGACTACGGCGATGCCCTGCGCGATCTCGCGGCGAGCAACGTCTTCCCGGGCGATCTCTTGCTGAAGAACTTCGGCGTCACCAGCCATGGGCGCGTGATCTTCTACGATTACGACGAGCTCTGCCTGGTATCCGATTGCGTGTTTCGCGACCTGCCGCAGCCGCGCTGCGAGGAGGAAGAGGCGAGCGCGGAGCCGTGGTTTCAGTGCGGTCCGAACGACGTGTTCCCCGAGCAGTGGCTGCAGTTCCTGGCCATTCCGAAGACCTTGGAACCGATCTTTCTCGAGCACCACGCACAGCTCTTGACCGCGGCCTGGTGGCGCGACATGGCCGCGCGCGGTCTCGCGGAACTCCAGCCTGACCTCGCCGGAGTGCCGGCCGCCGGACCCGAGACCTGCCTCGCCGAGCGCGTGTCCGTCGCCGAGAGCGCTCCTGCGGCTTGAGCCGGGCGCGAGCACCGTCGCAATCGACATCCCAAATGTCCCATCGGCTGCGGGGTTTTCTCGGCGGGTGGTGGAGCGTGTCGTTCAACGCGGATCCAGAGACGGCCTACGCCGCCTGAAGATGCGCGTGACATGCGCCGGGAACTCCGCTTCTGCCGATCCGCCGCGACCGCTTCCGCCCGCTTCCGAATCGAGCACGACATCCCACTCGTCCGCCGGCAACGCGATCCGCCTCGGGACCTTGGCGAAATTGAACACCGCGAGCACCCCGGCATACTCGTAGCGCAGCCATTCCGCCTGCGCGTCGAAGCGCGCCTTCGCCTTCGTGGGGGCGGGCTCCGTGCGGCTCTTTCGCAGTGCAATCAATGCGCGGTACCAGTCGAGAAGCTCCGCGTGCTGGGGCTCGCGGAGCTCGGCCCAGTCGAGCTTCGAGCGCTCGAAAGTCGCGCGGGCCTGTGGATCCGGAATCTCGCCGCCCCAGCGGAAACTCTGAAACTCGCGCGCCCGCGCCTCGCTCACCAGGCGTCCGAGCTCGGAGTCCTGATGGTCGGTGAAGTACAGGAACGGCGTGCGCGCGCCCCACTCTTCGCCCTGAAACAGCAGCGGCACGAAGGGCGACAGGAGCGTGAGGGCCGCGATCGCCTTGAGCTTGGGTAACTCGACCAGCATGGACAGCCGTTCGCCGCGCGCGCGGTTACCGATTTGATCGTGATTTTGGGAGCAAACGACGAGCCGGTCGGGCGTGACACCACGGGGCGCGCGGCCGTGCCGGCGTTGCCGGAAGGCGGAATATTGTCCCCGGTACACGTAGCCCTGCGTGAGCGCCGCGGCGATGTCGGGCAGACCCGTGTAGTCCGCGTAGTAACCCTCGCTCTCGCCGGTGAAATAGCGATGCAGCGCGTGATGGAAGTCATCCGCCCAGTGGGCATCCAACGCAAACCCTCCGCGCGCCGCGGACAGAACCAGCCGCGGATCGTTGAGGTCGCTCTCCGCGATCAGCACGAGCTCGCGGCCACGCTCGATCGCGAGCTCGTGCACCGCGGCCGCCAGATCCTCGAGCACGTGCACCGCCTCGAAGCTGAAAATCGCGTGCACGGCGTCGAGCCGCAGCCCGTCGAAGCCATAATCCCCGAGCCACATCAGCGCGTTGTCGATGACGAAACGGCGTACCTCGTCGCTGTGCGCGCCGTCGAAGTTCACCGCCTGACCCCAGGGCGTCTTCACCCGATCAGTGAAATAAGGACCATAGGCGCCGAGATAGTTGCCGTCGGGCCCGAGATGGTTGTACACGACGTCGAGGAGCACCGCGAGACCGCGCTCATGGCAGGCCGCGATGAAATCCGCGAGCTCTTCCGGCGTTCCGTACGCCGGGAGCGGCGCGTACAGATCGACACCGTCATAACCCCAGCCGCGCCGTCCTGGAAACGTCGCAAGCGGCATGAGCTCGACGTGCGTGATGCCGAGCGCGACCAGGTGATCGAGCCGCCCGCGCGCGGCGGCGTAGGTTCCCGCCGGCGTGAACGTGCCGATGTGCAGCTCGTAGATGATGGCCGCGCGCAGCGGCTTCGGCCGGAAGGCGCCGACGCGCCTTTCGAGACGGCCGAACTCGAGCACGTGCGAGGGTCCATGCACACCTTCGGGTTGCCAGCGCGCGCGCGGATCCGGCAGCGGCTCGCCGCCGTCGATCGAATACTTGTACCCGCTGCGCAAGTCGGCGGGGTCGATCTCGCCCCGCCAGTAACCCTTCTCGTCCGCGGCCAGCGCCACCCGCCGTGCCGGCGTGACCAGCTCCACGGACTTGGCCGAGGGCGCCCAGACGGAGAGAATCATGCGAGATCGCGGGTCAGCAGCGCGACGGGAAAGGCGCCGAAGAGATCCGCAGGCCCCACGGCGCCCTGCAGGCGCGCGTCAGTGAAGGCGTTGACCCAGACACCGCGCGGCAGTGGCAGCACCGTATCGCCCCAATCGCCGTTCACCGACATACTGAATCGCGGCACCACCGCGATGAGATTCTCGCCGCGCCCGAAGGCGAGGAGATTGCCGAGGTGCGCGCCCTGCGCAACGAGCGGCTGGTAACGGCTCTGCGGCAGAAAATGGCTCGGGCGCCGGCGCCGGAGCGCGAGTAGCCGCGTCGTCATCCAGATCTTCGGTAGGCCGCTGTCCCAGTCCTCCGCGGCCTCGTCCGCCAAGAGCGAGCTGCACCGCCTGAGCATCTCTGTGCGCAGCTCGAAATCGACGGGCCGCCGATTGTCCGGGTCGACGAGGCTCAGATCCCACAGCTCGCTTCCCTGGTAGAAATCCGGCACGCCCGGGACGATCATCTTGATGAGCGTCTGCGCCAGGGAGTTGACGCGCCCGGGCAGGATCAGGGGCGCGATGAAAGCCTCCAGGCTCTCGATGAACTCCGGCGTGTGATATACACCGTCCACGAAGCCGCGGATGTTCTCTTCGTAGCCCGTGTTCGGCTCGTGCCAGGACGTACGAACTTTTGCCTCGCGGCATGCCTTCAGCATGTATTGCCAGCAGCGCTCCTGCGACAGCGGCCACGCACCGATCAGTGTCTGATACAGCAGATACTCCGCGTGACGGTCGGGCGTGCGGTTGTTCCACGCGGCAGCGGTGAGCTGCGACCACTGATGCAGCGCCTCTGCCCAGCGGTCCGGAATCTCCGACAGGAGTGAGATCCGCGTGCGCACGTCCTCGCTGCGCTTGTTGTCGTGTGTCGAGGTCGCCAGCATGTTGTTGGGCCGGCGGTCGCTCAGATAATGGCAGAACTCATGGAACTTCTCGGCTGAAATGCCCATGAGCGAGGCTTGCGATCCGACCTCGTTGCAGGACACCAGCCGGTCGAAGAGATAGAAGGTCGTGTCCTCGACGCCCTTCGCCATCACCGCAGGAGCGAGTTGCTGCCAGCCTGCGATGAAGTCCTCCTCGGCCGTATCGAGCTTCGGCTTGCTGAACAGCGCAGCGAGAAAATCGAACGCGCTGCCGCCGATGATGTTGGGCGCGCTGATGCGCGCACTCTGCACGGCCTCGGCGAACACACGCTCGTCGGGCGAATTCAAGGTCTCGGCCGTGCGATAGGTACGGTACACCCCAAGAGCCGTCGTGACGCTCGCCAGCGCCTCGCGCAGCTGCCGCGGGCTCAAATCGCGCGTCCGCCAATCCGCGCGCGCGATCTTGAGGGCCGTGGCGCTCAAGCGCTCGAGATCGGCGGAGAAAGTGGATTCGACGATCTCGCGCTTCTTCTCGCGCACCAGCGCAGAAAAGTTCACGGAATGACCGGTGAAATCTGCATAGGTCCCGGTGAACGCGTCGATCCGGCGATCGTCCATCCACAGCCGGTTCACCTTGGCCATGAAGTCGTAGCCGACCGTTCCGTCGATCGGCCAATCCTCCGGCAGCCGCTCGTCGTTCTCGAGGATCTTCTCTACGTACAGGCGTCCGTCCGGCAGCAATCTGCGCAACCGCTCGAAGTAGCCGAGCGGATCCCTGAGACCGTCCGGGTGATCGAGCCGCAATCCGTCGAGCTGCCCCTCCCGGATCATGCGTTCGATGCGCTCATGCGCCGCCTCGAACACCGCGGGCTTTTCGATCTTGATGCCCACGAGGCCGCTCACGTCGAAGAAGCGCCGGTAGTTGGTGAGCTCCCCCGCGAGCTTCCAGCTGTGCAGCGCGAAGAACTGCCGCCGCAGAATCGCATCCAGCCGTTCTGGGTCCCCGTGGGTACGCTCGATTGCCGCGGCAAGCCGTCCCGATTCAGCCGCTTCGGCAAGCACCGCCTCGGCGCGCTCGGCCTGCCGCCGGTGGCGGGCGCGCTCCGCATCGCCCGGATCCGGTGCGTTCTGCAGCTCGATCAGCTCGGCGAAGCACGGATCCGAATCATCGAGGAGCACCCCCCAGGACGCGGTCGCGAGCGGCCAGCTGTTGTCGAAGTGCAAGACTCGCGGACGGCCGCCGCGCAACTCGATGACCAGCTCGCCGCTCTCGAGGGATTCACCGTAGGCGTGCGCCAGCGTGCAAACGTGAACTCTGAAGGGCTCGCAAGGTGTCGTGCGGATATCGAAATAGCCGGCGAACTCGCTGTAGGGACCGCGCGCAAGCACATCGTCCCACCAGGCATTGTGTTCCGAGGCGGACATGTGGTTCGGCACGAAGTCGAGCAAGATGCCGAGATGCTGGGCGCGCGCCGCCTCGACGAAACTCTGCCAAGCCGCCTCGCCGCCGAGATCCGCGCTGATGCGGCCCGGATCGGTCACGTCGTAGCCATGCATGCTGCCCGGAAATGCCTGCAAGCACGGCGAGAGATATACGTGACTCACGCCGAGATGCGCGAGGTAGGGAAGAATCCGCTCCGCGTCCTTCAGCGTGAAGCCCGCGTGCAGCTGCAGGCGGTAAGTTCCGATCCATTCATCGCGCATGGCTTAGTACGACGAACGAGCGCTCGGTGAGATCGACGAGCCGGTTGCGTCCGACCGACTCCTCCTCGATGGCCAGCTCGGGCCGCGCGGTGTCGAAGACGATCTTCCAGCCGGAGTGATATAGCTCGTAAGAGATGCGAAACGCCACGCGCTGGTAATGTGCGTTCAGCAGCAACAAGAAATCCTTGTCCTCGGCGCAGTTGCCGGCACCGTCGCGAATTTCCGGAGCGGCGCCGTTCAAAAACATGCCGAGCGTGCGCATCCAGCCGCCGTTTTCCCAGTCCTTCGCGCCCATCCGCTTGCCGTCGGCGCGGAACCAGACGATGTTCTTGTCCGGATGCGCGGCGTCGGGATCATTGTCGTAGAACGCGTAGCGATGAAAGTTAGGGTGCTGCGTGCGGTACTGGATCACGCGCCGGGCGAAATCGAGAAAGGCCTTGCGGCGATCGTCGAGATCCCAGTGATACCACGAGATCTCGTCGTCCTGGCAGTAGGCATTGTTATTGCCTTGCTGCGTCCGGCTGAGCTCGTCGCCGCCCGATATCATGGGCGAGCCCTGTGCGAGCGTGAGCGCGCACCAGAGGTTGCGCTTCTGACGCTCGCGCAGCTCGATGATGGCTGTGTCCTCGGTCGGACCTTCGGCGCCGCAGTTCCAGGTGTTGTTGTCGTCCGCGCCGTCGCGGTTCTCCTCGCCGTTCGCCTCGTTGTGCTTGTGCTCGTAGCTCACGAGGTCCTGGAGCGTGAAGCCGTCGTGCGCGGTGACGAAATTGACGCTCGCCGACGGCGGACGGCGCGTGCTCTCGTACAGGTCCGCGCTCCCGGCGAGGCGCGTCGCGATTTCCGAGTGCAAGCCCATGTCGCCCTTCCAGAACCTTCGCACCGTATCGCGATACCTGCCGTTCCACTCCATCCAGCCGAGCGGGAAGTTGCCCACCTGATAGCCGTTCTCACCGAGGTCCCAGGGCTCGGCGATCAGCCTCACGGGCGCCAGCGTCGGATCCTGGTAAATCGTGTCGAAGAAGGCTCCGAGCTGATCGACGTCCTTCAGCTCGCGCGCGAGCGCAGAGGCCAGATCGAAGCGGAAGCCGTCGACGTGCATCTCGGTCACCCAGTACCGCAGGCTGTCCATGAGCAGCTGTATGGCAGCGGGATGCAGCATATTGAGCGTGTTGCCGCAACCGGTGAAATCCATGTAGTGGCGCGGATCGTTCGGCGTGGTGCGATAATAGGCCACATTGTCGATGCCGCGGAGCGAGAGGGTGGGCCCGGCGTGGTTGCCCTCCGCGGTGTGGTTGTAGACCACGTCGAGGATCACCTCGAACCCTGCGTTGTGCAGATCCTTGACCATCTGCTTGAACTCGTGCAGCACTTCGATCGGGCTCGACGATTTCGAGGCATAACGCGGCTCGGGTGCGAAGAAGCCGAGCGTGTTGTAGCCCCAGTAGTTGCGCAGGCCCTTGTCGATGAGATGGCGGTCGTCCAGAAAATAATGCACGGGCATCAGCTCGATCGCCGTGATGCCGAGCGAGCGCAGGTGCGACAGCACTGGCTCGGAGGCGATGCCGGCGTAAGTACCGCGCAGCTCCTCGGGCACTTCCGGGTGCAGCATCGTCATGCCACGCACGTGTGCCTCGTAGATGAGGGTCTCGTGCGGCAGGTGCGCCGGGCGCTTCTCGCCGCTCCAATCGAACGTGGGATCGACGACCGCCGCGAGCGGCGCGAACGGCGCGCTATCCCGCTCGTCGGGCGTCAGGTCTCCGTCGGGGTCGCCCAGCTGATAGGCGAACAGCTCGTCCGCCCACTGCAAGGGACGGCCGATCGCCTTCGCATAGGGATCGAGCAGAAGCTTTGACGGGTTGAATCGCAGCCCGGTATGCGGGTCGTACGGTCCGTGCGCCCGATAGCCGTAGAGCTGTCCGGGCTTGATGTCGGGCAGGTACACATGCCAGGTGCCGTTCGTTCGCTCCCGGATGTGTACGCGGATCTCGTTCTTGCCCGTGGCGTCGAACAGACAGAGCTCCACCGATTCCGAGCTTTCGGAGAAGAGCGAGAAATTGACGCCGCGGCCGTCAAAGGTCGCCCCTCTCGGGAAAGGCAGACCGGCGGACTGCTGCGCGCGTTCACGTTGCGAGGACGGCGGGCTCACTCTGGCTTTTTGGCGCAGTCGACAACTGCGCTCGGCGGCTCACTGCGACAAGCGGCATCCATGGGTGACATTGGTGTTCTCCTGCTCGGGAGCGTGCCCGCCGGCACGGGGTTTTGCTGTCGGCAGCGGGCACATGGCCTTGTAGGACAACGGGCTCACGCGCTTTTGAGGCGCTGCGGCCACAACCAATCGCGTATTTCCGGCATGTCCTGGCCGTAACGATCGATGTAATGGCGGTGCTCGACGAGCTTGTCCGTGAGCTGCTGCTTGAGGTAGTTGCCCTCGCTGCCGGTTTGCGGCAACCGGTTGACCGCATCCATGGCCAGGTGAAAGCGGTCGAGGTCGTTGAGCACGGTCATATCGAACGCCGTCGTGATGGTGCCCTCCTCCTTGTAGCCGCGCACGTGGAAGTTGTCATGATTGTGGCGCCGATACGTAAGCCGATGGATGAGCCACGGATATGCATGGAAAGCGAAAATCACGGGCTTGTCTTTCGTGAATAGCGAGTCGAAGTCGTAATCGGAGAGGCCGTGCGGGTGCTCTGAGGTCGGCTGCAACTTCATGAGATCGACCACGTTGACCACCCGGATCTTGAGCGCGGGCAACTGCTCGCGCAGGATGGAAACGGCGGCGAGGGTCTCCAGGGTGGGGACATCGCCGCAGCACGCCATGACCACATCCGGCTCGCCGTGCTGATCATTGCTGGCCCATTGCCAGATGCCGGCTCCCTCGGTGCAATGCTTGATCGCCGCGTCCATGGAGAGCCACTGTGGCGCAGGATGCTTGCCCGCGACGATGACGTTCACGTAGTGGCGGCTGCGCAGGCAATGATCGACCGTCGACAAGAGGCAGTTCGCGTCGGGCGGGAGGTACACCCGCACGATCTCCGCCTTCTTGTTGACCACGTGATCGATGAAACCGGGATCCTGATGCGTGAAGCCATTGTGGTCTTGCCGCCAGACATGGGAGCTCAGCAGGTAGTTAAGCGAGGCTATCTTGTGGCGCCACGGCAGCCCCGCGGTGACTTTCAGCCATTTTGCGTGCTGATTGAACATCGAATCCACGATGTGGATGAACGCCTCGTAGCAGTTGAACAGGCCGTGCCGGCCCGTGAGCAAATATCCTTCCAGCCACCCTTCGCATTGATGCTCGCTCAGCATCTCCATCACCCGTCCTTGCGGCGCAAGAAAGTCATCCGTCGCGAGCACCGGTAATTCCCACTGCCGCCGCGTTGCGTCGAACACCGCCTCCAGACCGTTCGACAAGGTCTCGTCGGGACCGAATATGCGGAAATTGCGGCTCTCCGCGTTCATCGTCACGACGTCGCGCAAGTAGGCGCCGGCGACGTGAGTCGCGCCGATCCCCGCGGTGCCGGGGTTTGCGACATCGAGCGCGTAATCGGCAAAGTTCGGCAAACGCAGATCGCGCAAAAGTTCCCCCCCGTTCGCGACCGGGTTCGCCCCCATGCGCCGCTCGCCCTTGGGCGCGAGCGCGCGGAGCTCGGGCTTGAGTCGTCCGCGATCGTCGAAAAGCTCCTGCGGCCGGTAACTGCGCAGCCACTCCTCGAGCAGCTTGAGGTGCGCAGGATTCGTGGCCGGATCGGTGATCGGGACCTGATGGGCGCGAAACGTGCCTTCGACCTGTTTGCCGTCCACGACTTTGGGCCCGGTCCATCCCTTGGGCGAGATGAGCACGATCATCGGCCATGTTGGTCTGTCGATCGGCTCGCCGGCGACGCCGGCCTTGGATCGGGCGTCCCGCTGAATCGCGTCGATGCGCTCGACGACGGTATCGAGCGCCGCCGCCATGGCGGTGTGCATGGGCATGGGCTCGTGTCCTTCGACGTAGTGAGGCTCCCAGCCGCAGCCGCGCAGCATCTGATCGAGCTCCTCGCGCGAAATACGCGCGAGGATGGTCGGGTTCGCGATCTTGTAGCCGTTCAAGTGCAAGATCGGCAATACCGCGCCGTCGCTCGCCGGATTCAGAAACTTGTTGGAATGCCAGGCGGTCGCGAGGGGCCCCGTTTCGGCCTCGCCGTCGCCGACCACGCAGGCGACGGTTAGCGCTGGATTGTCGAACACCGCGCCGAACGCATGACTCAGCGAGTAGCCGAGCTCGCCGCCCTCGTGAATGGACCCTGGACATTCCGCGGACGCATGGCTCGGCACGCCGCCTGGAAAGGAGAACTGCGTGAACAAGCGCTTCAGCCCCGCCTCGTCCTCGCCGACGCTCGAGTAGACCTCGCTGTATGTGCCTTCCAGATAAGTGCCGGCGATCACCGCGGGACCGCCGTGTCCGGGGCCCGAGATGTAGATCATGTCGAGGTCGTATTTGTTGATGACGCGGTTCAGGTGTGTGTAGATGAAATTCTGTCCCGGCGTCGTGCCCCAGTGGCCGAGCAGCATGCGCTTGATGTGCGCGGGGGCGAGCGGCTCCCGGAGCAACGGATTGTCGCAAAGATAGATCTGTCCCACCGCCAAATAGTTGGCCGCTCGAAAATACGCGTCCATTCGCTGCAAAAGCGCTTCGTCCATTTGCCAGGAGCCCTGTGTCATACGTCTGCTCCTTGGGGAGGCCGCGCAAGCGTCTCCGCAGTCATGTGTGCGATAACCGATTCTTCATCCGTCTGAATGACGCGGACGGATGCCCGGCCCGCCGAGATGAGAGGCGCGTGCTCGCGGTTGCGCGCCTCATCGAGATCTACGCCGAAGAATTGCAAACCCTCGCAGATCCGGGCGCGCACGGGCGCCGAGTTCTCGCCGATTCCGCCGGCGAACACCAGCGTATCCAGTCCGCCGAGCGCACCGGCGAATGCCGCGATCCATTTCTTAGTCTGGTAGCAAAAAACGTCGATTGCCTCGGCGGCGCGCACGTCCTCGTTCTCGCGCGAGAGCAGATCGCGGACGTCCGAGCTCGTCTCGGAAATGCCGAGCAGTCCCGACTCGTGGTTCACCATTTTGTCCAGGGAGCTCGCATCCCGCCCTTCGGTTCTCGCCAGAAAGTTCAACACCCCGGGATCGAGATCTCCCGAGCGCGTGCTCATGGGCAGGCCGGCAGCGGGTGTGAAGGCCATGCTGGTGTCGATGCTGCGCCCGTCGCGCACTGCCGCGACGCTCGCACCGTTGCCGAGGTGCGCGAGGATGACGCGGCCGCGCTCGGCGGCGGGGTCGCCCAGGCGCGCGAGCTCTTGCAGCAGGAAGGTGTACGAGAGGCCGTGGAATCCATAGCGCAGCACGCCCTGCGATTCGTAGCGGCGCGGAATCGGCAATATCGTCGCAACTCTCGGCATGGTGCGGTGGAAGGCCGTGTCGAAGCACGCCACCTGGACGAGCCGCGGAAAGCGCCGGCCGAGAGTCTCGATGAGTTCGATCTCCTGGGGCAAGTGCTCGGGGTCGTAGGGAATGGCGGCCTTCAGCTCCCCGAGCAGTTGCGGCGTGACGCGCGCCGGTTGCGAATGCGTCATACCATGCACGATGCGGTGACCCACCGCGCTCACTTCGGCGAATCGCGGCTGCGACTCCAGCCACTCCAGCAGCGAGTCGACCGCCGATCGAAAGCTTCCCGCATCGAGCGCGATTTGTTGCGCCTCCTTGCCCTTCGCGGTGTTCACCTCGAACGCCGCGCCCGGCTGCCCGATGCGCTCGATTTTTCCGTACTCGAGCTTCGCAGGATGAGAGCCGGGCCCGTAGAATGCGAACCGGATGCTCGATGAACCCGCGTTGATGGTGAGCATCGACATAATAGGGAGTCTGCCATAACCATGATGACAATGATTCGATAGCGGGATGGAAGCCTTTCTCGTCTCGTTCGGTAGCGTCGCCGTCGCCGAGATCGGCGACCGCACGCAGCTGCTCGCGTTAGTGCTGACGGCCCGCTTCCGCCGGCCGGTGCCCATTATCGCCGGCATCCTGTGCGCGACACTCGCGAATCACGCGGCCGCGGGCCTCATCGGCCGCTGGTTCGGCGGGCTCATCCGCCCGCAAATTCTGGACATCCTGGTCGGGGTGAGCATGATCGCGGTGGCGCTCTGGACCTTGAAACCCGACACGCTCGACGCCGATGCGGCACCGCGCGGCGCGGCCGGCGCCTTCTTCGCCACACTCAGCAGCTTCTTCGTGGCCGAGATCGGCGACAAGACCCAGATCGCCACCCTCGCGCTCGCGGCGGCGTATCCGAACCTCGCAGCGGTGGTCTCGGGGACCACACTCGGCATGCTCTCAGCGAACGTGCCGGTGGTGCTCCTCGGCGGAGCCTTCGCCGATCGATTGCCGCTCAAGGCCATCCACTACGGCGCGTCGGCGCTGTTCATCGTGCTGGGGGTTGTTTTCTTGGTCCGTGCGCTTTAGGCCATCCGCCTTGCGGTGATGCCCTCCTTGCCCGGCGGAAAGCGCATCCGTAACATCCCCCCCAAGAAGCGCGCGAGCGGCGCCAGGGATTTTTGCCTCCTCCACAAAGCCGACGGGAGATGTCCGTGAGTATAGCCTCCGAGTTCAAAGAGTTTGCAATGAAGGGCAATGTCGTCGACCTCGCCGTCGGCGTGATCATCGGTGCTGCCTTCGGAAAGATCGTGTCCTCGTTGGTGGGCGATATTTTCATGCCGATCCTCGGCAAGATCATCGGCGGCTTCAACTTCTCGGACCTGGCCTTCGGGCTGGGAAAAGATCCCACCGGAAAGGACGTCCTGATCAAGTACGGCACATTCATCCAGAGCATGTTCGATTTTCTCATCATCGCGTTAGTGCTTTTCTTCACCATCAAGTTCATCAATCGATTGAAAAAGCCGCATCCTGAGGCCGCCGCCGCTCCCGCGCCACCGCCCCGCCAGGAAGTACTGCTCGAGGAAATCCGCGACTTGCTCGCCAAGCGCGGCTGAACTGCGATCCGCGGGGCCTCGCGGCGCCCGATTCGGGCCCGCGCCGTCCTCTATTCATAGGCCAATTCGCGCCGCGCCGCGGCGTTAAGGAGGAGTTTTGATCTCATATCGCCGCCCGCTCATCACCGCGATCCTCGCCGCCTCGGCGAGCGCCGCCGCGTTCGCCGACGATCCCCCGGCGCCGCCGCCGCCGCAGGACACCTGGATCGGCAGGGGCCAAGTCGGATTCCTGGAGTCGAAGGGCAACAGCAACTCCGAATCCGTGAACGGCAACGTCGACATGTCGCGCTTCGACGGTCCCTGGAAGAACGATATCTATCTCGCCGCCCTCTATGGCAAGAACAACGGCATCGTGTCCGCCGAGCGCTACGAGGCCCGCCAGCAGACGAATTACAACTTCGCGCCCCAGATGTTCGCGTTCGGCGGCTTGCGTTACGAGCATGACCTGTTCGACGGCTTTCGGTATCAGGCAAGCGCCGGCGGCGGTTTGGGATACAAGTTCCTCGATGGCAAGGACACGGCCTTGAGCGCGCAGATCGGCGCGGGCTTCCGGCAAATCCGTCCGGAAACCCTCATCACGGCGTCCGACGGCGAGGTCACTCAGCGCATTCCACTGGAGACGATCCGCTCGGGTATCGGCACGGCCGAGGTGGATTTCATGCACAAGTTCTCGGCGACCACGATCTTGACCGACAAGTACTACATGGAAGCGGGCGCGGGCAACACGATGCTGCAGAACAACCTCCAGCTCGCGGTGAAGATGACGACCAAGCTCGCGCTCTCGATCGGCTACCAGGTCATCGACAATACCCATCCGCCCCCCGGTATGCCGCCATTGAAGAAAGTAGGTCAGCTCACGACCGTGAACCTGCAGTTCTCGTTCTAGCGCCGCAGGGCGAGCACCCAGGCGAGCGCGACGAGCGCGAGCGCCGCGGTCCCGGCGGCGGCCTGCACGCCGCGGCCCCGGCTCTGGGGAACGCCGAGGCGGGAGTAGAGCCAACCGGTCGCAACGCCGGTGATGAAGCCGAGTGCGTGAGCGAGCACGTCCACGTGCTGATCGCCGGCGCCGAGAAGGGCGAGCAACGCGACGCCCCCGAACACGGGGGCATACGTGTAATTGAACCGCTCGCGGAGCGTGAGGCCGTGACGCCACGCGAAGCCCACGAGCAACCCCAGCGCGGCGAACACCGCGGTGGAGGCGCCGACGGCGCGGTGCGTCGGCGGCGAGATCAACATGTCTGCGTAGTTCGCGACGGCGGCCGCAGCGAGGATGCTCGCCCAGGCGATGCCGGGCCCGAACGCACGCCCCGAAAGGAAGCCTATGGGAATGCCGAACAGCAGATTGCCGAGCAGGTGTGCCTGATCGAGGTGCAAGGTGAGTGCCGTCACGGCGCGCCACCATTCGTGCGCCCCGCCGCGGCGTGCATCGAGCGAGCCTCGCGCGAGCCAGTCGGCCCCGAAGGCCTGGATTCCCGCGCAGTAAGCGACGAGCACGAGCAGGGCGGCATAGATCCCGGAGCCGATTTGCGCACCGGCAAAGGGCACGAACACGGGCCGCGCGCTCCGCACTGGCGCGCGCTCGAGCGCATAACGCTCGAGCTCCTCGCGCGCGGCCGCAAGCTGCTCGCCCGGGACCCACAGCTCGCATCCGGAGCCGAGGTCCACGGTCTCGTAAGGGAGACCTTTCGCCGCCAGCACCAACGCCGCCTCGGCGCAGGCCCGCTGCGAGCCCTTGAGAACCAAGGCACGTGCGGCGACATCATCGGCCTCGGTCAAAGAGACAGCTCCTCTCGGTGCGGGAGCTCTAGTGTAAGGCTCGAGCCGGCTCAGGTGCTGCGCGGCACTGCGAGCATCTGATAGATCTTGAGCACCCGCGGCACATAGGCCATGGTCTCGGAGAAGGGAGGAATTTGCCCGCCGTTGCGATCCACCGCTTCTTCCCCCGCGTTGTAAGCGGCGAGCGCGAGACGCACGTCGTGGCCGAAACGATCCATCAGGAACTTCAAGTAGGCCGCGCCGCCGCGGATGTTTTGAATCGGATCGTAGCGGTTCGAGACGCCGAAGCGGGAGGCCGTGGCCGGCATCAGCTGCATGAGCCCCACCGCACCTTTCTTCGAGACGGCCCGCGAATTGAATCCCGATTCGACCACGATGACCGCACGCAGAAGATTGGGTTCCACCGCGGCGGTGACGGCCGCCTTCTCGATGATGGAATCGTATTGAGTAGCGCGCGCGAGCACGGCCGGATCGTAATGATCACCGCTCTGTGTCATCTCGTGGGACGAGAAAGTCAGCAGCTTGTAACGGTTGTCGTCCGGCACGTCGGTGTAATGCCGTACTCCGTCCGCGTCCAGATAGGTGTAGATTTTCGGGTGCGCCCCGACGCTCGTGGCACACAGCATCGTGGCCAGAAAAATGAACGGCTTGAAAGACATGGCGGAACTCCTCGGAAACAATAGACGAAGGAGCGCCCTCCCGATGAGACCTGCTTCACCCTTTGCCGCGCACTCCCCGAGACGCGGGTCGAGTGCTGGAAGGGCCATCTTACGTGCGCGCAGATAACGGAGATTTAACCTCGTTTATATAAAGGCGCACGCGCTGACCCGCGAACACGCAGATAGAATCCCAGAAGCGCTTAACGTTCGTTTTACAGGGCGTTCCGGCCCGACCTAGGCTTCTTGCAAGGTCGTTTTCCGCACCGCAGCATACAGAGTTTCGAGCACCTGATGAGCACACCGGAAAGATTGGTATCACAGACCCTGGCTCCTCCCGCCGTCGCCGTTCCGGTTCCCTGGACTCACAGCGCGCGGCGCACCGCGGTCGGCGCGCGCGCTTGGCTGGTCACGGCGTTCCTGTTCTTCCTGCCCGTGATCACGTATTGGCCGGCCACTTTTCACGAATACGGACTGCGCGACGACTACTCGAATCTGCGCGAGTCGCACGAGGAGATGGGCAAGGTGCTGCAGTTCTGTGCCTCGCACGCACGCCCGCTTTACGGCTGGCTTCTGCAATCGACCTACGGACAGACCACGAGCGTGCACAACCTCGAGTGGATGCGCCTGTTCGCCTCGTTCTTGCTCGGCTCGCTGTCCCTCGTCATGTACCGCGGCTTGCGCGCCCTGGGTTGGTCGTCGAGCTCGAGCCTTTGCGTCGGCGTCCTCGTCTCCCTGGTGCCCGCTTCGCAAGTGATCGCGGGCTGGGCGGTCGGCTGGCCGTACGCCGCCACGGCGCTCGTCGCACTGGCCGCATTCTTCACCGTCGAAGGTGCGCTGTCGGTGCGCCCGGACGCGGGCACCGCCCGATTCGTGGGCCAGTGGACACTCGGAGCCGCCCTGATGGTCGTGAGCGCGCTCACCTATCAGCCGAGCGCGTTGTTCTATGTCGTCCCCATGGCGGGGGCACTCATCGCGCGGCGCGAGCGGGGACTCACCGCCACCGTGCGCTGGGTGCTGGCTCACGCGGCCGTCATCTTCACCTCGCTCGGTCTCGCTTACTGCACCATGACCGCTCTGTATGCGGCAGGTGTGTTCGTCAAATCGGGACGCATCGCCTTCGAGCACCACTGGGCCGATAAGTTCGCGTGGTTTCTGTCGGAGGCATTGCCGAACGCACTCAGCCTGTTCGTGCTGAACGACAACAACCACCGCGATCGAGCGCTCTATCTGGGCTGCGCAGCGGCGGTGACGCTAGTACTGGCCGCAGGCGCCTATCTCGAGTGGAAGCGCCATGGGCGCGAGCGCGGCATCGTCTGGACAGCGGCCCTTCTCGGCTTGCCGGTGCTCGCCTTCAGCGTGAGCCTGGTGGCATCCGAGCACTACGCGACCTATCGCACCGTGCTCGCCATGACCGCCGTGCTGGTCTGTTTTCTCGTCGCCTCGCTGCGCACGCTCACCGAGCGGTGGAATCCCGCCAATGTGCGGCTGATCGCGGCGCTGATGTTCACCGTGGCGTTCGTCATCGCGCGCCATCATGTCAGCGCCCTCATCGCCGCGCCCCAGGGCAACGAGTGGGAGCTCATTCTCCAGGGAGCGAAGCACGTTCACCTCACGCCGACGGGCAAGCCGCGTATTTTCGCGATCGCCTCGAGTCCGGCCGACATCTCGACCGCCACCATCTATCACGACGAGTTCGGCTCGCTGTCGTCGAACTCGGAGTGGGTGCCCAAGGAGATGTTCAAGCGCGCCATGCACGATCTGCATCCCGAGATCGCGAACATCAATGCTCGTTACGAATTTTCGGAAGGCTACAAGTTGCCCGCCGACCAGCACTACGATTTGATCATCGACATGCGCCGGCTGCGCCAGTTCTACACCGACAACTAGCAGTCGCGCCTCGCCGGCCGCGCCTCGCCGGCCGCGCTCAGATCCCGAGGAAGTCGCGCGCTCGCCCGGTGAGAATTGCGGCTTTGACGGCCAGTGGCCAGAACGCGTGCAGCGGTATGGGCGTGAGGGGCGTGAGGGGCATGTCGAAGACTGCGCTCGGATGCGCCATTCGGCCCGCGAGCGCCCGTCCCATGGCGGTGGCCATCGCCACCCCGCGACCGTTATATCCCAGGCAGATGATCACACCGGGCGCGGGCTCGTGCACATGCGGATAATGGTCCCGAGTCATCGCGAGCCGTCCGCCCCAGGCGTGCGTCCATTCGATTCCGTCGAGCACGCGCCAGAGCCTCGCGGCGTACCGGGTCAAATGGGGAATTTCCGCCGGCGTGAGTACCTCGCGGATCGGTCCGCGTCCGCCGATGAGCAGACGGTGCTGCGAGTCGATGCGGTAGTACACGGTGATGTTGCCGCTCTCGTAGAGCACCGGGCGGTGCGGCAGAATGCTCCGGCGCGCCGCCTCGGAGAGCGGGGCGCTCGCCGCAATGGCGCCGAAGATTGGAACCACCGTGCGGCGCAGACCGGGCCACAGGGGATCGGTGTAGCCGTTGCTGGCGAGCACGACCTGCATCGCCGTGACCGACGCTCGACCGGTGTCGAGTCGCCAGCCGCCATTCGTGCGCTTCATTCCGCACACGCGGGTGTGGGCGTGCACTCGAGCACCGGCATCGATCGCGGCCCGCGCGAGACCGCGCGCATAGCGGAGCGGGTGCAAGTCTCCGCCACGTCGATCGAGCATCGCGCACGAATAGCGGTCGGTGCCGGTGGCGCGAGCGAGCGCTTCACCTTCGAGCAGCTCGACGGGCGCTCCTCGCCGCTCGAGCTGCTCGAAGGTACGGCGTATCGCGCCGGCGTGCCGCGCGTGCACGGCCGCGCGCAGCGTGCCGTTTTGCCGCGCATCGCAATCGATGCCGTGCCGCTTCACCAGCTCGAAGACCAGCGCCGGAGCCGAGCCGGCCAGAATATTCATGCGCGCGCCGAGATCCGCGCCGAAATCGCGCTCGACGGTGTTCGGGTCAAGCTTGAGGCCCGGATTGACCTGTCCTCCGTTGCGGCCCGACGCGCCGAATCCGAGATCTTCGGCCTCGAGCAGCACCACGGACGCCCCCGATCGCGCGGCGTGCAGCGCCGTGGAGAGGCCGGTGATGCCGCCGCCCACGACGGCCACGTCGGCACGCACATCAGCCTCGAGCGGCGCCGCCGCGGGCGCGGGCGATGCGGTTTCTGCGTACAAGTTGGCCATTGATTCGGCTGGTGCGCGCGGCCTACCATGCGGTAGACAGCATTGACTTCAACAAAATTTCAAGAAGGAAGGACCATGCGATACGGCGGCTTGGGAGGACTCATCGTTCTGATTGCCGATGTCTGGGCGATCGTGAACATTTTTCAAAGCGGCGCGAGCACCGCGGACAAGGTGCTGTGGACGGTAATCGTGATCGTGCTGCCGATCCTCGGCTTCATTCTGTGGTTTTTCCTGGGGCCCAGGACCGGCCGAGCGTGAGGGCCGCATCCGCGCTTCAGGCGCGCAGGCGCACCGGACCGAGCAGCATCGCTGCCTCGTAGCAGCTGTCTCGCAACGCCGAGTCGATTGTGCCGAGCAAGCGCTCGCGGGCGCTGCGCGAATCCGCGTCCGGCGCCTTCACGGCGGTCCCCAGATGAAACACCGTCGTGTCGAGCGCCTTCTGCAGATTGCCCGCCCGATCCGCGCTCGCGGCGCCCGGCTTGGGCGACAGCACGCGCCGATCGAGGAGGCGTAGATCGTCGATCAATGCGGTCAGCTGGCGCTTGCAGCGCTCGACCACCGCGAGCGCCTGGGGATCGTCGAAACTCGCCAGCGCACGAACGTCCTCGCGAGCACCGTTCAGGACCCGATCGAGACGGTCGAGCCATTCAATCCACGATAACGAACTTTGCATACTTCCCTTCCTGAAAGGTCGCGTGCAGGGAAGAACCCCGCTCAACCGGGCGCCGATAAGCGCTATTATTTTGAGCGCTCAGAGTACCCATGTTGAACGCGCATCGCCACTGCCGCCGCGATGAAAAATTCGGGATTTCTGTGAGGCGGCTGTAAGAATATTCGGCAATACGTTGAATTGACTAACTATGGTGAGAACCAGTGAGAACCTGCCGGGGGCACGGCGCGGGCACGAGCGCCACAAGCTGAGCGCTTTGTCCTGGCTGCGCGCGAGCGTGCTGGGAGCAAACGACGGCATCGTGTCGATCTCGAGCCTCATACTCGGCGTGGCCGCCGCACATGCGAGTCACGCGGATATTTTGTTGAGCGGTATTGCGGCCCTGGTCGCGGGCGCAATGTCAATGGCCGTCGGTGAATATGTCTCGGTACATTCGCAGGCCGACAGCGAAGCCGCCGCGCTCGCCCAGGAGCGCACCGAGCTCGAAGTGGATCCCGTCGGCGAACATCGCGAGCTTACAGACATCTACCGCCGTCGCGGGCTTTCGCCCGCTCTCGCCCGCGAAGTCGCCCAGCAGTTGATGGCCCACGATGCGCTCGCGGCCCATGCGCGCGATGAGCTCGGCTTCTCCAGTCGGTCTCTTGCGCGTCCTCTACAGGCCGCACTTGCGTCCGCGGGCAGCTTCACGGCCGGCGCCGCGATCCCACTCCTCGTCGCCGTGCTCGCAAGCCCTAACTCCGTCATACCCATCACCGTCGCCACTTCGCTCGCATGTCTGTTTTTCCTGGGCGCGCTCTCGGCGCAGGCTGGCGGCGCGCGCATCCTCACCGCAGGACTGCGCGTCACTTGCTGGAGCGCGCTCGCGATGGCCGTCACCGCGGGCGTCGGCGCGCTGGTCGGCGCTCTGACCCGAGGTCGAATATGATAGCCGTGACGAACCGTCGCATCGTGCTCGCGGCCCGGCCTCGCGGGGCCGCCGATCTCGCCTGCTTTCGCCTCGAGAGCGTGCCGCTCGCACCGCTGCGCGAGGGCGAGCTGTTGCTGCGTACCGTGTACTTGTCGCTCGATCCGTACATGCGCGGACGCATGAGCGATGCGCCCTCCTATGCGCCTCCGGTCGCCGTCGACGCCGTCATGATTGGGCAGACCGTCTCGGTGGTGGTCGCCTCGCGCCATCCACGCTGGCACGCGGGCGATCGAGTGCTCGCCGACAGCGGCTGGCAGGAATATGAGGTGAGCACGGGGCGCTCTCTGGTCAAGCTCTCGGCGGACATGGAACCGGCATCGTATGCGCTCGGCGTGCTCGGGATGCCCGGCTTCACGGCATTCGTAGGATTGCTCGATATCGGCAAACCCCAGCCCGGCGAGACGCTGGTGGTCGGCGCAGCCACCGGAGCCGTGGGGTCCGTCGTCGGCCAGATCGGGAAATTGAAGGGCTGCCGTGTCGTCGGCATCGCAGGCGGAGCGGACAAGTGTGCGTGGGCCGTGCACGAGCTCGGATTCGATGACTGCATCGACCATCGTTCCGCAGCGCTCGACGCGCAACTGGCCGCCGCCTGTCCGGGCGGCATCGACATCTATTACGAGAACGTCGGCGGCAAGGTGTTTCGAGCCGTGGTTCCCTTACTGAATGCACACGCGCGCATTCCGGTCTGCGGACTGATCTCGCAGTACAACGAGCGCCCGGAGCAATCGCCGGGCGATTCGCTCATGCAGCTCATGCGCGCGATTCTGGTGAAGCGCCTCACGCTGCGCGGCTTCATCATCAGCGACGGACACGACCATCGCCGGCCCGACTTCCTCGACTCGATGGCCGGATGGCTGCGGGCCGGCAAGATCAAGTACCGAGAGCATGTCGTCCAGGGACTGGAAAACGCGCCCGAGGCTTTTCTCGGGCTGTTGGCGGGAAGTAACTTCGGCAAAGTGGTGGTCGCGCTCGGAGCCGCGCAGGACGGACGAGGATGAGGGGTTCGGCCGCCGACGCGACTGCGCTGCTGCGCGTCGCGCAGATGGAAGAGGCGGACCGCTTGACCGTGCTTGCCGGTACACCCGGATCTGATCTCATGCAGAACGCGGGTTCGGCCGTCGCGCGCGAGATCGCGCGCCGCTGGTCGCCGCGGCCGACCGCCGTCCTTTGCGGACCCGGCAATAACGGCGGCGACGGATTCGTCGTCGCGCGCCTGCTCGCCGCCGCAGGCTGGCCCGTGCGCCTTAGCTTAGCGGGAACGATGCAACAGCTGCGCGGCGACGCGCAGCATCACGCGGCGCTCTGGCAGCGTCCGGTCGAGCCGCTCGAGAGCGGTGTGCTCGAGGGGGCTGCTCTCGTGGTCGACGCTTTGTTCGGATCGGGCCTGCGCCGTCCGTTGAGCGGCGAAATCCAGGGCATTCTGAAGTTGACGGTGGAACGGCGGCTGCCCGTCGTCGCAGTCGACGTGCCGAGCGGGCTTCTCGGCGACACCGGCGAATCGCTCGGCGCGGTGCCCGCCGTATTGACCGTGACCTTCACGCGCAAAAAGCCCGGCCACGTGCTACTGCCGGGTCGCGAGCTATGCGGCGAGACCGTGGTTGCCGATATCGGTACGACCGCGGCTCTTCTCGAGCGCATACCACTCGATACGTGGGAGAACGCTCCGGAGCTCTGGCGCCACGATCTGCCGCAGCTGCGCGCATCCGGCAACAAATACTCGCGCGGGCACGCGCTGCTCTGGGGCGGCTATCCCACCACGGGGGCCGCGCGCATGGCGGCGCGGGGGGCCGCGCGCGCCGGCGCAGGCCTCACCACCATTGCCGTGCCGCACGAGGCGCTGCCGATCTACGCGCCGGCGCTTTTGAGCATCATGGTGCGCGCGGTCGCCACGCCTGCGGATCTCGGCAAGCTCCTCGAGGATTCGCGCTTTAATGCACTGCTCATCGGACCGGGCGCGGGCGTCGATGCCGCGACGCGGGCCCGCGCCCTCGCAATGCTCGCGACGCGACGCGCGGTTCTCCTCGACGCCGATGCCATCAGCGCGTTCGCGCAGGACCGAAAGTCCCTGTTCGCCGCCATCGCCGGCCCGTGCGTGCTCACCCCCCACGACGGTGAATTCGCGCGCCTGTTCGACGTGTCCGGTGACAGGCTCGCCCGAGCGCGAGCTGCGGCACTCACGAGCGGTGCGGTGGTGGTGCTCAAGGGCGCGGATACCGTCATCGCCGCGCCCGACGGCCGGGCGGTGATCAATTCGAATGCGCCTCCGACGCTCGCGACCGCAGGCTCCGGCGATGTGCTCGGCGGGATGATTCTCGGATTGCTCGCGCAAGGCATGGAAGCGTTCTGGGCCGCGGCCGCCGGGGTCTGGCTGCATGGAGCCGCGGCGAGCGACTTCGGGCCCGGCTTGCTCGCGGAGGACCTCCCCGATTTGCTGCCGGGCGTGCTACGCCGGCTGCTTGCGCCGTGACGCACTGGTTTCCGCGCATCACCATCCACTCGCTGGCCGTCGTGCTGGCCCTGCTCACCTATGTACTGACCACACGCTTGGAGCGTGAGCGGCGGCCGCCGTCCATCGCCATCTCCTGGGTGCTCGCGATGATCGCGCTGCCTTATCTCGCGCTTCCCATCTACATCTTGTTCGGACGCCGCAAGCTGCCGCGCAAGATCACGCCGTGCCTCACGGGACCCTCGAGCGCGACGCACTGGGCGGAGTCCCTGATCGAAAGCTTCGGCCTGCCCGGACCTGCGCCCGCGCGCGTGCGTATGCACGTCAACGGCGTCGAGGCCTCGAGCGCGTTGTTCGAGCTCATGGCCCAGGCCGAGCGTCGCTTGGACCTGTGCACCTACATTCTCGGCAATGATGCATTCGGCGAGGACGTCACGGCGCGCATGATCGCGTGCGTCTCGCGGGGCGTGCGGGTGCGTTTTCTCATCGACGGCGTGGGGGCGATCTTTCTGCCGAGGAACTGGTTCCGGCGCATGCGCGCGGCGGGTGCCGAGACGGCGATATTCTCGCCGCTCCTGGCGCGCGAGACTCAGGGTCCCCGAAACCTGCGCAATCACCGCAAGTGGGTGATCGCCGACGGGGCGCGATTGTGGACCGGCGGGCGCAATCTTGCAGCCGAGTATTTCTGTGGGACCCCGGGCTCACCGCCGTGGGCCGATCTGTCGTTCGATTTGGATGGCCCGGTCGCCGCCTCCGCCGCGAACCAGTTCGAGGTCGACTGGGTGGCCGCCGGAGGCAAACCGGCCGGGCGAGCGGTCGCAGCTCCCCAGGACGAGGGCAGCCGCGCGCAATTCCTGCCGAGTGGGCCCGATCAAACCGAAGACACGGTGCGGGCACTGCTCATCGATGCCTGCTTTCACGCCACCGAGCGCATGCTCGCCGTGACGCCCTACTTCGTTCCGGATTCGAGCCTGGAGACCGCGATACGCCTCGCGGCGCGGCGCGGCGTGAAGGTCGATCTATGCATTCCGGCGAAGTCGAACCACCGCCTCGCGGATTTCGTGCGCAATCGCTCGCTGCGAGCCCTCGCGGCCGCCGGCGTGTCGATCCACCTGCTGCGGACCATGAACCATGCCAAGGCCGTGGTGTTCGACCGCGGCCTCGCGATCTCCGGCTCGCCGAATCTCGATTCGCGCAGCCTTCTCCTCAACTACGAATCGGCGGTAGTGTTTTACGGCAAGCGCGAGATCGAATGGCTCGCGAGCTGGATCACCGATCTGATGACGGAGGCGGACCGGTTTGACCCTCGCCCGCCAGGCTTGTGGCGCGACGTCGCGGAGGGGTTGGTGCTCACCCTGGCTTACCAGCTTTGATGGGGTTTCGCGCCGGTAGGAAGCCGCCTACAGGGAGCGCCATGGGATGATTCGACTCTCCGCAATGTACGCATAGTATTCTTCGACGTTCTGAAGGCAGGTGCCCGGTGGAATTCAAGGACTATTACAAGGTCATGGGCGTCGCGCGCGACGCGACCGAGGCGCAGATCAAGCAGGCCTATCGAAAGCTTGCGCGCAAGTATCATCCCGACGTCAGCAAAGAGCCGGACGCGGAGGCTCGCTTCAAGGAAGTGGGCGAGGCGTACGAGGTGCTGAAGAGTCCCGAAAAGCGCGCGGCCTATGATCAGCTGGGATCGGGACCCCGCCCCGGCCAGGATTTTCGTCCGCCCCCCGACTTCGGCGCGGGATTCGAGTTCAGCGGCGCCGGGCCGGGAGAGGGAGCCGGCGACTACAGCGATTTCTTCGAATCCCTTTTCGGACGCGCCGGCGGCGGCGGGGGCCGCGCAAGGCGTCGCGGCATGGATCCCGGCCACGGAGAGGACCACCACGCCAAAGTGCTTCTCGATCTGGATGCCTCCCTCGAAGGCGGATCGAGGAGCCTCACGCTGCGAGTCCCCGAGATCGACTCCGAAGGCCGTATCACCGCGCGCGAGCGCGTGCTCAACGTGCGTGTGCCGAAGGGCATCCTGCCCGGGCAGACCATTCGGCTCGCCGGCCAAGGGGCGCCGCCGCATGGCGGGGGTCGAGGAGAGGGCAAGCCGGGCGACCTTTACATCGAGGTCGAATTTCAGCCCCATCCGCTGTATCGGGTGGAGGGCCGCGATTTGTATGTCGACTTGCCCGTGACGCCTTGGGAGGCCGCGCTCGGCGCGACCGTCAAGACGCCGACACCGGGGGGGGTCGTCGACCTGAAGGTTCCGCCCGGATCGCAGGCCGGGACGAAGCTGCGCCTGCGGGGTCGGGGCATCCCCGCCTCGCCGCCGGGAGATCTTTATGCCGTGTTGCAGATCGCCCTGCCGAAACCGACCGATGACAAGGGCAAAGCCGCCTACCGCGCGCTGGCGGAGGCTATGCCGTTCAATCCCCGCGAAAATCTCGGAGTGTAATCATGCCGACATCCGAAGAGCATTTTTTGACCGGCGACCTCCTCGACGAAGGAATCGAAGTGAGCGTCGCGGACCTGTGCCGTATGTTCGCGGTGGAGGAACGCTACATCGTCGAGCTGGTGGAGGAAGGCGTGCTCGGTAGTCAGGGCGCGGCAAGCGTGATCGAAGTCGACAAGACTGAGTGGCGCTTTCACGGCGCGGAAGTACGCCGTGCCCGCATTGCGCTGCGTCTTGAGCGTGATCTGGGGATCAACGTTGCGGGCGTCGCGCTCGTCCTGGAGCTGCTCGAGGAGCTCGAGCAGCTGAGACGCGAGCGGAGGTCCCTGCCATGAGCGCGCTGCAATCCGATGCCTTCGTGTTCTTCGGCGCGACCGGCGACCTCGCCTTCAAGCAAATATTTCCGGCGCTCAGCGCCCTCGTGATTCACGAGGGGCTCAAGGTTCCTATCATCGGCATGGGACGCTCGGGCTTCAATCTCGAGCAGTTTCAGGCGCGCGCCAAAGAGAGCCTCGAGCACGCGGGCAAGTTCGACGCGCAAGGCTTCGCGAAGCTCGCCTCGCAGTTGCGCTACGTCGACGGCGATTACGCCGACCCGCAGACCTACAGCAAGCTGCGCAAGGAACTCGGGCTTGCGAAGCGCCCGATCCATTATCTTGCGATTCCGCCGAGCATGTTCGGCAGCGTCGTGCAAGGGCTCGCCAATGCGGGCTGCGCCAAAGATGCGCGCGTGATCGTCGAGAAGCCCTTCGGCCGCGATCTGGCGACCGCGCAGGCGCTCGACGCCACGCTCCACACGGTGTTCCCCGAGGAATCCATCTTCCGTATCGATCATTACCTCGGCAAGGAGGCAGTGCAAAATCTCGTCTACTTCCGTTTCGCGAACCGCTTCCTGGAGCCGATCTGGAATCGCGAGCACGTGCAGGACGTGCAGATCACCATGGCCGAGAGCTTCGGCGTTCAGGGGCGCGGCGCTTTCTACGAGGAAGTCGGTGCGATCCGCGACGTGGTGCAGAATCATCTGCTGCAAGTGACCTCGCTGCTTGCGATGGATCCGCCGGCAGGTCACGACCTGCGCGCGCGCCAGGCCGAGAAGCTGCGGCTGTTCCGCGCGATGCGCCCGCTCGATCCCAAGGAGGTCGTGCGTGGGCAGTTCCGCGGCTACCGCGACGAGAAGGGTGTCGCTGAGGACTCGCAGGTCGAGACCTTCGTCGCCCTGAAGCTCTACATCGACACCTGGCGATGGTCGGGCGTACCGTTCTACATCCGCGCGGGGAAGTGCCTGCCTACCACGGCGACCGAGGTGCGCGTGACGCTCAAGAGTCCGCCGCTCGCCGTCTTCGACGCGAGCGATACCATGCCCTGCAATTACTTTCGATTCCGCTTGAGTCCCGAGGTCGTAATCGGCGCCGGCGCACTCGTCAAGCGCAGCGGCGAGGAAATGCGCGGGGAGCCGGTCGAGCTCATTGCGCGCCATCAGACCGGCAGCGACAAGTCACCCTACGAAAGGCTCCTCGGCGATGCGGTGCGCGGCGACGGCACGCTGTTTACCCAAGATTCTGCCGTGGAAGCCGCCTGGCGGGTCGTCGATCCCGGGCTGCAGGACCCATTGCCCGTCGCGCATTACGATCCCGGCACCTGGGGTCCGCGGGAGGCGGCCGATGTGATCGATGACGGCGGAGGCTGGCACAACCCGAAAGCCGAGTCATCCCCGCCATGCTGAATGGCGATACCGTATTCCTGTTCGACGTCGACAACACCTTGCTCGACAACGACCGCTTCGGCGCCGATCTCGGCAAGCGACTCGAATCGGACTTCGGCCTCGAGGCACGCCATCGCTACTTCAGTATCTTCGAGGATCTGCGCGTGAAATTCGGTTTCGCCGACTATCTTGGGAGCCTGCAGGCGTTTCGTGCCGGCCTCGACGACGATCCGCGCTTGCTCGGCATGTCCGACTTCCTGCTCGAATACCAGTTCTCGAACCTGCTGTTTCCGCAGGCGCTGCAAGCGATCGGACACACGCGCACGCTCGGCCGTCCGGTGATATTGTCGGACGGGGACGTCGTGTTCCAGCCGCGCAAGATCAAGCACGCCGGCATCTGGAGCGCGGTCGACGGTGCCGTGCTCATCTACATTCACAAGGAGAAGGTGTTGGACCACGTCCAGCGGCGCTACCCGGCCTCGCACTACGTGGTGGTCGACGACAAACCGAACCTGCTCGCGTCCATGAAGATCCAGCTCGGGGCCCGGCTGACCACCGTATTCGTCCGGCAAGGGCACTATGCGCTGGCGCCCGGGTCGAACTCCGTGCAACCGCCGGCCGATCATGTCATCGAGCGCATCGGTGAGATGCTGAACTTTCAATCAACCGACTTCGAGGTGCGACCATGAGCATGACCCAGAAATTGCATGACCTCGGCCAGAGCCTCTGGCTCGACAATATCACCCGCGGCATCCTCGACGACGGCACTTTGCGCCGTTACATCGACGAGCTGTCCGTCACGGGACTGACGTCTAACCCCACCATTTTCGACGAGGCGATCGGCGGCTCCTCGCTTTACGACAATGGTATCCGCAAGAAGGCGCAGGCCGGTGCCTCGGGCGAGGGATTGTTCGTGGACCTCGCGCTCGAGGATCTCAAGCGCGCGGCGGACCTGTTTCGTCCCATATTCGACCGTACAGGAGGTACCGACGGCTGGGTCTCGATGGAGGTGTCCCCGCTGCTCGCGGACGATACGCGCTCGACCATCGAGGCCGCGCGCAGTATCCACAAGCTCGCCGACCGGCCCAACTTGTACGTAAAGATCCCCGGTACGCCGGCAGGCGTTCCTGCGATCGAGGAGGCCATCTTTGCAGGAGTGCCCGTGAACGTCACCCTCCTGTTCTCGCGTGAGCAGTATCTGGCGGTGGCCGAGGCGTACATGCGCGGCATCGAGCGGCGCATCGCCGCAAAGCTCGATCCGCGCGTGAGTTCCGTGGCATCGCTCTTCGTGAGCCGCTGGGACAAGGCGGTGGCGGACAAGGTGCCGGCGGAGCTGCGCAACCGTCTCGGCATCGCGATGGCGGCTCGCGCCTACAAGGCGCACTGCGATCTCGTCAACACCGGGCGCTGGCGCGGTCTCGCCGCCGCCGGCGCGCACAAGCAGCGCATGCTCTGGGCGAGCACGGGCACCAAGGATCCGAAGGCATCGCCGACCCTGTACGTCGAGGCACTGGCGGCACCCGAGACGATCGACACCATGCCCGAGAAGACGCTGCTCGCCTTTGCCAAGGGCGGCCAGATGCACGGCGCTCTCGCCGTGGACGGCGGCGACGCGGAGCGGGTAATCGCGCGCTTCGCCGAGGCCGGCATCGACGTGGACGCGCTTGCGAAGAAGCTTCAGCTGGAAGGCGCGGAGTCGTTCGTCAAATCCTGGAGAGAGCTCATGCAGAGCATCAAGGACAAGAGCGCGGCGCTCGCCACTACATGAGGTCGGTATCATGAGCGCTCGCCTGGACCCTCTCGCGGGCCGCCCCGCACCGCCCGAGCGGCTGGTCGATGTACCGCGTCTGGTCACCGCCTACTACTCCTTGAAGCCTGATCCGAGCATCGCCGCTCAGCGGGTCTCCTTCGGCACCTCCGGGCACCGCGGAAGCTCATTCGACGGGGGCTTCAACGAGGATCATGTGCTCGCTATGACCCAGGCCATCTGCGCATACCGGAGGCAGCGGGGTATCGACGGCCCGTTGTTCATCGGCTTCGACACCCACGCCCTGTCGGCGCCGGCGTTCGCGAGCGCACTCGAAGTGCTCGCGGCGAACGGTGTAGAGGTGATGACCGCGGTGGACGATGAGTACACGCCCACGCCGGCCGTTTCGCACGCCATTCTCACCTACAATCGCGACCGCGCATCCGGTCTCGCCGACGGCATCGTCATCACGCCGTCGCACAATCCGCCCGACAGCGGCGGCTTCAAGTACAACCCGCCGGACGGCGGACCCGCGGATACCGAGGTCACCGGCTGGATCGAATCGCGCGCGAATGGCCTCTTGGAAGCGAAGCTCGAGGGAGTCGCGCGTATGGATTACGTGAAGGCACGGCGTGCCGCGCGGTCCCATGACTATCTGGGCAGCTACGTCGCCGATCTCGGTAACGTGATCGATCTGGATGTCATCCGCGGCGCGGGAGTGCGCATGGGCGTTGATCCGCTCGGCGGTGCCGGTGTGCATTACTGGGCACGCATCGCCGAGACGTACAAGCTCGACCTGCGGGTGGTCAACGATGCGGTCGATCCGACCTTTCGCTTCATGACGCTCGATTGGGATGGCAAGATCCGCATGGATCCCTCCTCGCCGTATGCCATGCAGCGCTTGATCGCGCTCAAGGATGCGTACGACGTCGCTTTCGCCTGCGATACGGATCACGACCGTCACGGCATCGTCACCGCGAGCGCGGGGCTCATGCCGCCGAATCATTACCTGTCGGTGGCCGTGAACTACCTGTTCGGCAATCGCGGGCAGTGGAAGCCGCGCGCCGCGGTCGGCAAGACGGTCATGAGCAGCGCCATGATCGACCGGGTCGCCGCCCGGCTCGGCCGCCGGCTCTACGAGGTGCCGGTGGGCTTCAAGTGGTTCGTCTCAGGCCTCGTGTCGGGCGACCTGGGATTCGGCGGCGAGGAGAGTGCGGGCGCATCGTTTTTGCGCCGCGACGGCACCGCCTGGACCACGGACAAGGATGGCATCATCCCCTCGCTCCTGGCCGCGGAAATCACGGCACGCATCGGCCGCGATCCGGGAGAGGCCTATCGAGGGCTGACGCGCGAGCTGGGCGAGCCGTTCTCCGATCGCGTGGAGGCGCGCGCAACCCCGGAACAGAAGAAGAAGCTCGCCAAGCTCGATCGCTCGCAGATCCGCATCTCCGAGCTTGCCGGCGATCCGATCGATGCCGTGCTCACCAACGCTCCGGGAAACCAGGCGCCGATTGGCGGCGTCAAGGTCGCGTCCAAGAACGGCTGGTTCGCGGCGCGGCCCTCCGGAACCGAGGACATCTACAAGATCTACGCCGAAAGCTTTCGCGACGAGCGCCACTTGCGCACGCTTCTCGAAGAGGCCCAGAGCATCGTGGACGCCGCCCTGGCCTGACGGGCGATGCCAGCCCAGGAGCCGCAGGACCGAGAGACGAGCGCCGCCGCGAAGCGGCTTCTGCCCTGGCTCGTGGCCGTGGGCTTTTTCATGGAATCGCTCGACACGACGATTCTGAACACGGCCGTGCCGGCGATCGCGCACTCGCTGCACGTGCCGCCTCTCGACATGAAGGCGGTGCTCGCGAGCTACGCACTGAGCCTCGCGGTATTCATTCCCATCAGCGGGTGGATGGCCAACCGCTTCGGCACACGCCGCGTGTTCGCCTCCGCCATCGGCGTCTTTACGCTGGGCTCGTTCCTGTGCGGCATCTGCACCAACATCCATCTTTTGGTCGCATGCCGCATCTTGCAGGGATGCGGCGGCGCAATGATGTTGCCCGTGGGCCGGCTCACGCTGGTGCGCACCTTCGCGAAATCGGAGCTCATTCGCGCGATGAGCTTCGTCGCCATACCCGGACTCGTCGGGCCGATGCTCGGTCCCTTGCTCGGGGGCTTGATCATCGCTTATTTCCACTGGAGCGTGATCTTCTTCGTCAACATTCCGATCGGGTTTCTCGGTCTATACCTCGTGCGCAAGCACTTGCCGAACTACACAGCCGCGCGCAACTACCCCCTGGATTTCGTCGGGCTGGTGCTGTTCGGCTCGGGCATCTCGCTTCTGTCCTACGTGCTGGAAGTTTTCGGCGACCACACCTTGAGCGGATGGGAAATTGCGGGATTGCTGGCCATATCGGCGGCGCTGATTGCGGCTTACGGCGCATACTCGGTACGCATACCGCATCCGCTGCTGCGCTTGAGCCTGGTGCGGATACGCAGCTTTCGCGTCGCCGTATCGGGGAATCTGCTCACTCGCCTGGGGATAGGCGGCCTACCCTTCTTGCTGCCGCTGCTCTATCAGATCGGCCTCGGTTACAGCCCGATCCAGTCCGGTCTCATGATCATGCCGCAGGCACTCGCGGCGATCAGCTTCAAGTTTACGCTGCCCGTCATCCTCAGGCGGTTCGGCTATCGTCAGGTCCTGATTTCCAATACGGTGATGCTCGGCGTGATGCTCATGCTGTTCTCAGCGATCGACACGGGCACCCCGCCCTGGGCCATCGCGCTGCTCGCCTTCGCATACGGATTTTTCACCTCGACCCAGTACACCAGCATGAACACGCTGGCGTACGCCGACGTGACCAACGAGCAGGCCAGCGGCGCGAGCTCCATCGCGAGCACGGTGCAGCAAATGGCCGTGAGCTTCGGCGTCGCCACCGCCTCCCTCGTGGCCGCCTTGTTCATACCCGACCACACGCGCGCGACGCAAGCAGAGATGATCCACGGCATCCACCTCGCACTGCGCACCTTGGGCGCATGGACGGTGGTGTCCACCATCGTGTTCAGTGAGCTGAAGGCGAGCGACGGCGCGGCCGTGAGCGCCCACAAGGAAGGCGTCACCGCCGGCTAGCGCGAGTTCAGCGCGAGCATCATGGCGGGACTGCCGACAGGCTCGTAACGGCCGGTGAACGCGAGGGCGCCGCTCGCCGGGTTGACGCGAAAGGACGTGATCGAGTCGCTGCGTTGGTTGCAGGAGAACACGATTTCGCCGCTCGGATCCATCGCGACGCTGCGCGGCGAGTCGGCATGGGTCCAAGTCTCGTAGTTGCTGCGCAGCTGTCCGTCCGCGGCGATCGCAAATATGGCAATCGCGCTATGCAACCGGTTGCCGACATAGAGAAACCGCCCGTCAGGAGAGATGAGGATCTCGGAGGCTAGGTTGCTGCCGGCAAAATGCGGCGGCAAGGTCGACACGCTCTGCTTCAGACGCATGGCCCCTCGAGCACCGTCGTAGTCGTAGACCACCACGCGGGCGTCATGCTCGTACAGGTTGTAGAAGAACTTGCCGTTCGGGTGAAAGACGAAATGACGGGGCGCCGAGCCCGGAGGACCGATCAGCACGGGAGCGTCCGCGGGCAGCAGCCGCCCCCCCTGAGCATCGAAACGCCAGATCAGCGTGAGATCCAATCCCGCGTCGTTGGCGATCACGAATTGACCCGTCGGGTCGGGCGCCACCATGTGCAGATGCGGGCCCTCGTGATCGCTGACCGCGAACTGGCCGGGCGGATCGTCGATGGCGCGCGCGTGATGACGCGGCCCCACGCTCGGTCGCACGTCCGAAGCCGGACTAAGCGTACCGTCGGTCGCGACGGGAAACACCGCGACGTTGCCCCCGCCGTAATTGGCGACGAACACGAACTTGCCCGAGGGGTGCACACTCACGTGCGCGGGCGAGGTGCCGGCGGAGCTCACTGCGGCAAGGCGCGTGAGCTGCATGCTCGTCGGATCGATGGCATAAGTCACCACGGCGCCGTCTTTCGCTCCCTGGTAGTTATCGATCTCGCTGATCGCGTACAGGCGGGTCTGTGCGGGATTGACGGCGAGCCAGGACGGATTACGGATGTCGTCGACCACTTGCATCTGCGTGAGTGCCGCGCTGGCGCGCTCGATGCGAAACAGATAGATACCGCCGCCGTTCGGCGTATAGGTTCCAACGTAAGCGTAGAAGAATCCGGACGCGCCGGCGGGGACGGCGCGTGCGGGCGACGCCGCGTAGGCGAGCGCCGCCGCCGTGCGGGAGAGAAACACGCGGCGGGTGATACCTCGGTCGATCGCCATCGCGCCAGTGTAACGCACGACCCGGGCGGCAGCGTGGCGCCGGCCTAGGAGGCCCTAGTTGTCCAAAAAGAGCGTGATGCTCGACGCGCTGAAACTATAGCTCGAGCTCGTGTATTGCCCGACCGCCGTGATGCCGGTGGCGACCACCGAGCCCGTCAGTTCGGTCTGCAGCTGCGTGATGAAGGAAGAGAACGTGTTGAAGTTCTCGTAACTGCCGCTTACCGAATGCCCGATGGTGAACACGGCGTTGGTGTTGCTGCCCGTCGAGCTCGGGATGATGGTCGGATCCGTGCCGATGCCGACGATGTCGAACGATTGTGCGCCGACCTGAATCGTGTGCCGGGCGCCGATGTCGGCGTTTCGGGCATCGAGCTGGATCTGCGTAGTCGAGTACGAGGCGAACGGTGCGGAGGTGCCGGTCCAATCGAGCGCGAGCACGGCATTGATCGTGGTGTAGTCGAGGAACGCGGACTCCTGGAGAAAATCCTCAGCAGAAGAGGCCGAGCCGAACGGCGCGGGATAGCCCGTCACCTGCACAGGCTCGCCGACGCTTGCGTTCGTGAGGTCCGCGGTTCCGGTGTTCACGATGTACGCGGCCGCGGTCGCATCGTTGCTCGTGGTCGATCCCGTGCCGGCGAAGTCGAAGGCCGCAGCCGAGCGCCCCCCGAGCTGCGAGAGTTTCAGGGTCAGCGTGGTGCCGCCGGTGCCCTGTGCGGTGACGAGCCCCGAGGCCACTGTCTGACCGACCCGCACGCGACCCGCGCTCGCATCCAGCGTGGCGCTGGTGGTGCTTACGGCGCCCGCGGTGCCGAAGGCATAGACCAGCGACCCGATGGATATCTGCGCTATCCCGGTCGAGTCCGTCGTGCTCTGGCCAAACTCAGTGATCTGGGTATTCGCGCCGACCGTCACCGTGGTCGTGCCGAAGACCAGGCTGTTCGCGCCGCTGCTCGTCAGCAGCGTGGCATCGTCGATGGTGAAGGTGTTGCCGCTGCGCCCGGTCACGATGCCCGACACCCGATCGAAGGCGCCTTCCTGAACGCTCGAGCCCGCGAGTACCTGGGTTGCAGAGAACGAGACGGTGGTGATGGTGCCCGTGCCCGTGCTCCCCGAGCTCGTCGACTCGAGCGTCGAGCCGTCGGTGCAGGTAAGTACACCGTTGACGGTCGTCGGCGTGGTGCCATCCGAGCAGGTCTCGCGGGACGCCGTGGTGCTGGTCGACTCGAGCGTCGAGCCGTCGGTACAGGTGAGCACACCGTTGACGGTGGTCGGCGTGGTGCCGTCCGAACAGGTCTCGGTAGGCGTCGTGGTGTTGCCGTTGAACAACGAGTTCGACGTCGAGGTCGAGGTCGTCATTGTGCCGAAGGCTTCGACCATTGAGCCCGCGCTCAACGAGGCGAGCTGGGTGAGACCGGTGGTGCCAGAGGCAGGAGTGCCGTTGATCTCGTAGCTGGTTCCCGTGGTCGGCGTGACCCGGAGCGACCCGCCCTCGGGGGTACTGAAGTCGAACGGCGTGATGCCGGTCGAGTACCAGGTGTCCGTATTCGACGTGTTGACCGTGCCAATCGGCCCGCGAATGCGCACCGTCTTATTGTCGATAGGTAGCGAGCTGGCTGCCATCATCGGCATCACGGACACCGTCTTCGCGGTCAGATTGACCACATTCGACGCGGCCAGATTGAAGTTGAGGCTCAGGCGCGTGGCGCTCTTCGCCGCGATGCTCATTTGGTTGGACGGGTCGAGCAACAGTGTGAGCGTCACTCGACCGAGGGCCTGACCGTTGGCGCCCATCGGCGTCAACTCCACTCCCTCGGGTGTACCGTCGTCGTAGATGATCTGCGCCGAACTGTAGTCGAGCGTGACGACGGCCTGCTTGAAAGTGCCGGTCTTCACGGACGACGAACCGATCACCTCGCTCAAGTTCACCAGGCGAGCAAGGTCGACGGTGGTTCCTGCCGGCAGTACGTTTACTGACGAGCTGCCGCTCGAGGTTCGCAGCTGAACCGACACGAGGCCGACCCGGTAGGCGAGGAAGGTGTCCGTCGACGGCGTCGACGTGAGCGTGACCACCGCGCTGCCGTTGCAGGCGGCGAGCGCGGCGAGCAGCATGCCGGCGAGCGGCGCCGCGAGCCATCGGAGCATTCTCATCGGCTGTAATCCCATCGCAGCATGGTCAGCCCATTCTACCGGCATCGGGAGCGCCGATTGAGCAAAGTTCTGTGAAGTAAATCCGGGAAAGAGCACGGCGTCGCGTTCCTGCGACAACCGGCAGGCGCGCCGTGGCGTCGAGGTTACAAGTTACGGCTTGGCCGCGGCGCGGCCGCGCTAGATCGAGCGCGAAATCAATTCCTTCATGATTTCGTTGGTGCCGCCGTAAATGCGCTGTACGCGCGAATCCACGAACATGCGGCACACCAGGTACTCGTTCATGTAGCCGTATCCGCCGTGCAGCTGCACACAGTCGTCGAGCACTTCTTGCTGAGTATCGGTGACCCAGTACTTGGCCATCGAGGCGGTCACGGTGTCGAGCGTGCCGGCGACGATTCTCGAGATGCAGTCATCGACGAACACGCGCGCCACACGGGTCTTGGTCGCGATCTCCGCGAGCTTGAACTTGGTGTTCTGGAACTCGGCGATGCTCCGGCCGAAGGCCTTGCGCTCCTTCACGTACCGAGCCGTCTCCGCAACCGCGCCTTCCATGGCGCCGACCCCGACGACGGCGATCAGCGCGCGCTCGTACGGCAAGTCGCTCATCAGCTGATAAAAACCCTGTCCCTCGGCACCTCCCAGCAGATTGGCCGCGGGCACGCGGACGTTCTCGAAGAACAGCTCCGCCGTGTCCTGCGCCTTGAGGCCCATCTTGTCGAGGATGCGCCCCACTCGATAGCCCGGTAGGTCTTTGGTCTCCACCATCAAGATCGACGTGCCCTTCGCGCCCTCGCCCGGCGTCGTCTTCACCACCAGCGCAATCAGCTCGGCGAGATAGCCGTTCGTGATGAATATTTTCGAGCCGTTGACGATGTAGCTGTCCCCGTCGCGCACGGCACGCGTCTTCACTCCCTGCAAGTCCGAGCCTGCCGCCGGCTCGGTCATGCCGATTGCCCCGATCAGTTCGCCGCTCGCCATGCGCGGCAGGAGCCTGCGCTTTTGCTCCTCGGTGCCGTGATTGACGAGATAGTGGGCGCAGATGCTGTGCACGCCCTGGCCGAATCCGCTGAGTCCGCGGCGCGAGAGCTCTTCGTAGATCACCGCCTCGTGCCGAAAGTCGCCGCCCGCACCGCCGTACTCCGCGCTCACGTCGGTGCACAAAAGACCCATGGCACCGGCCTTGCGCCAGATCTCTTTGCCGACGTTTTGCTGCTTGCGCCATTCGGTCTCGTTCGGGACCATTTCCGACTCGATGAAGCGAGCCGCGGCCTCGCGAAATATCGCGAGCTCCTCGTTCATCCAAGGCGACTCGTAGGCGCCCGCAACCGCTGCGTTCATGTTCAAATCCATCGTGGCTCGACTCCCGTCAGTTTACTCGCAGCGGAGGGGCAAATTGCACCCAAAGCCCGGTACCGGTTGTTAAGATGGCTTTACCGATGGGAGCTCGCTCGCATAACACCGGGATGGGGTCGCGCAACCCGCGCGTGCGCGGGTTGATCGGCTCCGCAGGAGCCGCGCTCGCCGTCCTGACATTCATCAATCTTTTCAACTATCTCGACCGCTACGTCGTATCGACACTGGTGGAGAGCCTGCGCCGTTCGGAGCTGCATCTCACCGACACGCAAGCGGGGTCGCTGATGTCGGGATTCTTGATCGTGTTCGCGGTGGTCGGGCCGATTTTTGGTTTCCTGGGCGACAGCCGCTCGCGTCCGCGGTTGATCGCATTCGGCGTGGCGTGCTGGAGCGTCGCCACGGCGCTCTCCGGGCTCGCCTGGAATTTCGCATCGCTGTTCGCGGCTCGGGCGGCGGTCGGCGTCGGCGAGGCGGCCTACGTCACGATTGGGCCGAGCCTGTTGTCGGACTACTTTCCGCGCGGCGAGCGCGGCCGTGCCATGGCGATCTTCTTCTGCGCCATTCCGGTCGGCTCCGCGCTCGGCTACGTGGTCGGGGGATTCATGGACGTGCACTTCGGCTGGCGCATGGCGTTCTTCGTCGCGGGAGTACCCGGACTGCTCCTGGCGCTTCTGTGCCTGGGACTTCACGATCCGCCCCGCGGCAGTCAAGACGGCGACGAAACCGCGGAGCCGCGGGCCGCAAGCCGGCCCGCCGCCAACTATCTCGAGTTGCTTAAGAACCGGCCCTATGCGCTCACCATTGCAGGATATGCGGCGTATACGTTCGCCCTAGGCGGCCTCGCCTACTGGATGCCCGCCTTCCTCGAGCGAATCCGTCACGTTCCGGAGAAGAGCGCGACGTTCAGTTTCGGGATCATCGTGGTGATCACCGGATTTGTGGGCACGTTCGCCGGCGGCTGGCTTGGCGATTTCTGCGCCCGCTACACCCAGCGGGCTTATCTATGGATATCCGCCGTCGCGACTCTCGCGGCCGTGCCCTTCGCATGGCTCGCCCTCACCGTGGCAGCGCCGCGCACGTATCTGGTCTGCATGGTGATCGCACAGCTCTTGATGTTCCTCTCGACCGGACCCATCAACGCCACGATCGTCAATCTCGTGCGGCCGACGCAGCGCTCCTCGGCGAACGCGCTCGGCGTCTTCAGCATTCACCTGCTGGGCGATGTCCCTTCGCCGTTGCTCATCGGGCTGATCTCGACTCACTCCTCCCTCCAGCAAGGCGTGAAGCTCGTGCCGCTCGCCATTCTCGTCTCTGGTGTCATCTGGATATTCGGTGCGCTCGCGCAACCCGCGGGGCCCGCGACAGCCAAGATGCAGGGCGCCCCCGGGCTAGGCGCCCCCCAGTGATCGAGCGCAGAATCGACATCGCCGGCGAGGATCCGGATCAACCCGAGGTCGCTTGGCTGCTGCAAGCGAGTGATGCCTACATGGCCTCGCTCTATCCGGCGGAGAGCAATCACATGCTCGACGTGGCCTCGCTCCGGCAGCCGCAAGTGACATTTCTGGTCGCGCGGGTCGACGGGAAGGCGCTCGGTTGCGGTGCCGTAGTCGATTCCGGCGAGGGCTGGGCGGAGGTCAAACGCATGTTCGTCGCTCCGGCCGCGCGCGGGTTGAAGCTCGGCCGCCGGCTTCTCGATGAGATCGAAGCCATCGCGATCCGCCGCGGAGCACGCGCGCTGCGCCTCGAGATGGGCGGTCTGCAGCCCGAGGCACTCGGCCTCTATCGCTCGGCGGGTTTCGTCGAGATCGGCCCCTTCGGCGCCTACCGCCCGGACCCGCTCAGCATTTTCATGGAGAAAACCCTTTGAGCACCTACACCAGCACGCCGCGCACTCGGATCAAGCGGTTGAGCAAGCGCGCCGTCTATGACAAGGCTCGTGTGCACGAGATTCTCGACGAGGGATATCTTTGCCACGTCGGTTTCGTGCGCGACGGTCAGCCGTTCGTCATACCGACTCTGTATGCGCGCTCCGGCGAGACGTTGTACATCCACGGGTCGGGCGTGAGCAGGATGCTGAACACGCTGGCCGAAGGCGTGGAGGTCTGCGTCACGGTAACGCTCGTCGATGCCTACGTGCTCGCGCGCTCGGCTTTCCATCACTCGATGAATTATCGCTCGGTCGTGATCCTGGGACGCGCGCATCTCTTGCAGGAGCGGCAAGAGATGCTGCACGCGCTCGAGGTGATCACCGATCACGTCGTGCCCGGGCGCTGGGCCGAAGTGCGTGCACCGAACGAGCTCGAGATGAAGCAGACCGCCGTGCTCGCTCTGCCCCTCGAGGAGGTATCCGCAAAGGTGCGTATGGGACCTCCGGTGGACGACGAGGAGGACTATGCGCTAGCGGTGTGGGCGGGTGTCGTTCCCATTGGCACGACGCTCGCCGAGCCCATCGCGGACGGCCGCGTGCCATCCGGTGTCGAGGCGCCGCCGCTGTCGCGGTTCACTCGCCGTCGGCGCTAGCCCGAGCGCGCCGCTCAATCGGGGGCGCCTCCGCGCGCGCGGTTGAGATCGGCGAATAAGCCATCGAGGTCCGCCCGCGTCTCGAGGTCCTCGACATCCTCGGTCAGCTTGCGCTGCCAGTTGGGATACTCCCTATCCGTTCCCGGCACATTCACCGGATCCTCCATCCCGATCAGATCCTCGATCTGAATCGCGGCGAGAATCGCGCTCGAGCGCGCGAGGTAGATGTGAAGTGCGCGCGCGAGATCGGGCGAGAACGGCTGGTCGGGCGTGGCAGGGGATGCAGGCGCGAGTCCTTGCTCGCTCAGCGCCGCGAGCAGTGCCTCGCGATCCCGCGCACGCGCCTGGCGCACGTCCTGCTCGAGCTCGGCCGTGGGATAGAGGTGCAGCTCGCGCCGCAGCTCGATGTCCCGGCCATCCCAGAAGCTGCGCAAGGTCGGCATGTCGTGGGTCGTGACGGTGGCGAGCGCGCGGTGCACGAACTCGTCCGGCCGGCGGTAGCGGCCGCGGTCCTTCTCGAACAACAGCACTTTGTAGTGATAGAGACCGAACTGTGCCATCGCGCGACGCACCTCGTCAGGAACGACGCCGAGATCCTCTCCCACGACCACGCACGCGCAGCGCGCGCTCTCCAGCACCAGGTTGGCGGCCAAGAGATGCAGCGGATAATGCACGTAGGCGCCGTCCACCGGCGAGCGGCCGGCCGCCACCCACCAGAGCCTGAACAGCGACATCACGTGATCGAGTCGCAAGGCGCCGTAGTAGCGCATGTTGTCGCGAATCAGGCGTACGAATCCCTCCAAGTGCTGCGATTCCATCACCACCGGGTCCGGGGGAGGAAGTCCCCAGCCCTGACCTCGATGCGCCAGCGCGTCGGGCGGTGCGCCGATCTCGGCGCCCAGGCGGTAACCGGTTTGATCGACCCAGGTTTCCGAGCCTGACGGGTGCGTGCCCACCGCGTAGTCTCCGTACAGCCCGATGGGCATGCCGAGCTCGCGCGCAAGCGCCTGTGCGGCGGCGAGCTGCTCGTGCGCCAGCCACTGAAGATACAGATAGAACTCGACCTCGCGTGGATGCTCCACCGCAAAGCGCATGCAAGCGCTCGAATTCGGGTCTCTGAACGCCGGGGGCCAGCTGAGCCAGCCCGAATGCGTGCCCTGCGTCGATGCGAGGTGCCGATCGAGCGCGTCGAAGCGCGCGTGCAGCTGCAAGAGCTGGCCACCGGCTGCCACGAAGGTCTTGAACGCGACGGCGCGCTCGGTGCCGGCGGCGAGATGGCGACGGTAAAACTCGTCGAACAAGAGCCGCAGGATCTCGAGCTTGACCTCGGCCACGCCGGCGTAGTCGACGTGCGGACTGCTCCGCAGTTCGAGCAGCCGCGCCTCGAACGAGGGCTGCTTGATGCGCACCTGTGCGGCTTCACAATGCGCGAGCTCGGGCACATTCGTGACGGCAATGTAGAGGACGTTGAGGAAATGCCGGTTCGAGGCGCTGTACGGACTCGCGCGCGCCGGTTCGGCCGGCGCGAGGGCGTGCAGCGGATTCAAGCCGATGAAGCCTGCCCCACGCGGCGCGAGCCAGCTGACCAAGGCCCCGAGATCCGCGAAATCTCCGATGCCCCAGTTGCGCCGCGAGCGCACCGTGTAGAGCTGAACGGCGACCCCCCAGAGCCTGCGCCCGCGGCGGATGGCCTCGGGCTCATAGCACTGCATCGGCGACACGATCAACGGGCAGCGGCACAGGGTGCCTGCGCCGATTTTCACTTCGAGCTCATGATGTCCGGGCGGCAGCTCCAGCGGCAGCTCGAGACGCCGGCGCGTGATCCACGAGCCCTCGATCTCCCCGCGCCAAGTCTCCGGACAATCGGCGGTGGACACGACCCCTGTCCGGCTCTCCCCGCTTTCCAGGTTCACAGTCCATAAGAGCTGCGCGCCGAAGTCGCGCGCGGCGATATTGAGGTCGACGCCGGCTCGAGGCCCGTGAGATGCGGCGACAATCGGCAAGAGGGCACGCCCGCGCTCGGCGGTGAGCCGGCTCACCTCGGCGGCGAGGGCGATGGGATCGTCCACCGGAGAGCCCATGGCCCGCAATATCTCGGTCTTGGTCTCCAGCGTGAAGTAGCGCAGCTCGCCGCGATAATCGTGGTACGCATCGCCGATGCCGCGCAGCCGTGCGAGTCGTTCGATCAGGTTCGCATCCAACACTCAACACTCCAGAAAGACGGCGCTGCTCGGAGCCAGAGGAAACACCACGTCATCCTCGAGCACCAGCACCTCCGTGGTCTTGCTGGCCGTATCGAAACGGCGTTTCCACGGGCTGTCAGCGGGCGGTGCAGGCAATGTAAACGTCTGTACCGAGTCCGAGGCGTTCAGCAGGAGCAGCAACCGTGCGGTCCAGTTGCTGCGCTTGCCGTACCAGATACCGAGCGTACGCAAGTTCCAGTCACGCCAATCATCTTGCGTCATTTCCGAGCCGCGCGCGTGCAGCCAGGTCACATCTTTCACGGCGACCCGCGAGGTGGCGCCCTTCAGGAAGGTTTCCCGTCGAAACTCGACGTGGCTGCGCCGCAGGCTCGCGAGCAGGCGCACGAAGTCGACCAGGTCCGCGTTCGCCGCGGAGAGGCTCCAGTCGATCCACGACATTTCGTTGTCTTGGCAGTAGGCGTTGTTGTTGCCGCGCTGCGTGCGCGCGAATTCGTCGCCCGCCTGGAGCATCGGCACTCCCTGAGATAGGAACAGGGTTGCCAGAAAGTTGCGTATCTGCCGTTTGCGCAACGCGACGATGTCGGGGTCGTCCGTAGGTCCTTCGTGCCCGCAGTTCCAGCTCAAGTTATGCCGATGGCCGTCCTGCCCGTCCTCGCCGTTGGCCTCGTTGTGCGGCCGATCGTAGGTAACCAAGTCGTTCAGGGTGAAGCCGTCGTGAGCAGTCACGAAATTGAGGCTCGCGGTGGGCTTGCGGCCGTTGTACCGGAAAATGTCGCTCGACCCGGCGAAGCGCTCGGCGAACTCGCCGAGGCGCCCGCCGTCGCGGCGCCAGAAGGCGCGCACCGTATCGCGGTAGCGGTCGTTCCATTCGGACCAGCCGGCGGGGAATCGACCGAGCTGGTAGCCGCCGTGCCCGACGTCCCAGGGCTCGGCGATCAGCTTCACGTAGGCGAGCGCCGGCTCGGAGCGCAGCGCGCTGAAGAGCGGCGAGCCCTCGTTGAAGCCGCTCGCGTCGCGCCCGAGCACGGTGGCGAGGTCGAAGCGGAATCCGTCGACATGCATGTCCTCCACCCAGTAACGCAGGCAGTCTACGATCAAGGAGCGCACGGCGGGATGCTCACAATTGACGGTATTGCCGCAGCCGGTCAGGTTCTCGTAGCCGCGCTTGTCCGGCGTGAGGCGGTAGTACGCCGCGTTGTCGATACCCTTGAAGCTCAGGACCGGTCCGGTCTCGCCGCCCTCGGCAGTGTGGTTGAAAACGACATCCAGAATGACCTCGATCTCCGCGCGATGCAGCGCCTGCACCATGGTCTTGAACTCGCTCACCGCGTCCCGCACTGCGTACTCGTTTGCAGGGGCGAACCACGCAATTGGGTTGTAGCCCCAGTAGTTCGAAAGGCCGCGGGCGCGCAGGAAACCCTCCGTCAAGAATGCTTGACAGGGCAGGAGCTCCACCGCGGTCACGCCCAGAGACTTGAGATGTGCAATGACGGGCTCCGTCGCGAGGCCGAGATACTTACCCCGCCGCTCGGGGGGCACCAGGGGATGCCGCCGGGTGTAGCCCTTGACGTGCAGCTCGTAGATCACGGTGTCGCGCCAGGGCGTCGCCGGTGGGCGATCCCCCTGCCAGTCGAAAGCCGGGTCGATCACCTGCGCGCGCAGCGGCTCCTGGGTCGAGAGGACACGGGCATAAGGATCGATCAGCGCCATTTCGGGATCGAAGCAAGTGCCGCCGGCGAGATCGTTCGGCCCGTGCACGCGGAATGCGTAGCGAGTGCCGGTGCTCGCGCGGCGCGGGGACAACAGGCCGTGCCATACATCGCCCGTGCGTCCCGGCAGATCGTTGCGCGCGGTCTCAACGCCGCCGTCGGCATCGAAAATGCAAAGCTCCACGCGGGTCGCGAGGCTTGCGAAGAGCGCGAAATTGACTCCTTGCCGGGTCGGGGTCGCGCCGAGCGGGCGTGGGGCTCCCACTTGAATTGGCTGCACCGCTCGAAAGGCTCCTTAGAGGACCGGCCGGACGTCCCAGATCCGATCGGCATACTCGCGCACGCTCCGATCGCTGGAGAAATAGCCCATGTTGAGGCAGTTCAGAGCCGTCTTGCGGCTCCATTCCTCGGGCTGCCCGTAAAGCGCATCTACCCGCTCCTGAGCGGCGGCATAGGAGGCGAAATCCGCGAGCACGAGATACGGCTCGCCATCCTCGAGGAGCCGGCGCACCACCGGCTTCGCATCGTTGGGCTGCGCAGGCGAAAAGTGGCCGGAATCGATCAGCTCGAGTGCCTCGCGCAACTCGGGGTTGCGCTCGAGCTCGATGGAGGGACGATAGCGAGCGGCACGCGCCGCGACCGCCTCCTCGGCGGTCAAACCGAAAATGAAGATGTTCTCCTCGCCGACGTGATCGCGGATCTCGATGTTGGCGCCGTCCAGCGTGCCGATGGTGAGCGCTCCGTTCAGCGCGAGCTTCATGTTGCCGGTGCCGGAGGCTTCCATTCCGGCGGTCGAGATCTGCTCGGATAGATCCGCAGCCGGCATGATCTTCTGCGCGAGCGACACGTCGTAGTCCGGCAAGAACACCACGCGCAGGAGCCCGCGCATTTGCGGGTCGGCGTTGATCGTGCGCGCGACATTGATAATGAGCTTCACGATGGCCTTGGCCATGAAGTATCCGGGCGCCGCCTTCCCGGCGAAAAGCACCGATCGCGGCACTACGCCGCACGGATCCCTGTGGATGCGCCGATAGCGCGTGACGACATAGAGCAAGTTCAGGAGCTGGCGCTTGTATTCGTGAATGCGCTTCACCTGCACGTCGAACATGGAATCGACGTCGAGCTCCACACCCGTGCGTCGCATCACCTCGACCGCGAGACGTTGCTTGTTGGTCCGCTTGATGCCGCGAAAATGGCGCAGGAACTCCGGCTCGTCGGCCGCGCCCGTGAGCCGCGCGAGCTCTTCGAGATCGTTCTCCCAGGCGAATCCGAGCCGCTGCGTGAGCAGCGCCGATAGCCCGGGGTTCGATTGCTTCAGCCAGCGACGCACCGCGATGCCGTTGGTGACGTTCACGAAGCGATCGGGATACAGATCGACGAAGCCGGCGAACACACTCTTGCGCATCAGCTCCGTGTGCAGTTGCGCGACGCCGTTGACGTGATGGCTGCCGATCACCGCGAGGTGCGCCATGCGCACGCGCCGCTCGTCGCCCTCGGTGATTATGGAAAGTCGCCGTTGCGCATCGACGTCGCCGGGGCAATGCTTGTCGAGCGTCGCGAGAAAATCTCGATTGATGAGATAGATGATCTCGAGATGTCGCGGCAGCAGCCGCTCGATGAGCGCCACGGGCCAGGTCTCGAGCGCTTCCGGCAGCAAGGTGTGATTGGTGTAGGCGAACACGCCGCAGGTGATCGCCCAGCTCTCGTCCCAGCTGAGGCCGTGCTCGTCGATCAGGAGCCGCATCAGCTCGGGAATGGCCAGGGCCGGATGGGTATCGTTGAGCTGAATCGAGATCGCGTCGGGCATGGAGGCGAGCGTGCGCCCTTCTCGCAGGTGCGTGGCCAGGATGTCCTGCAAGCTCGCGCTCACGAAGAAATACTGCTGCTTCACGCGCAGCTCCTTGCCCTGCCGCGTCGAGTCGTCCGGATAGAGGACGCGTGAGAGGTTTTTGGCGTCGACCTGCTCGCGCACGGCCGCGTCGTAGTCGCCCGAGTTGAACGCATCGATATGAAACGGCGTGATCCCGCGCCCGGACCATAGCCGCAGGTGATTGACGGTCGGACTGCGATTGCCGGGAATCAGCTGATCGAAGCCGATGGCGTAGATGTCCTGTGTATCCACCCACCGGTGCGCCTCGCCGACCGCTCCCGAGGGCGGCGCAACGCTGCTTCCGCCGAAACGCACCGTGTAGCGCACGTTCCCGCGTGCTGTCTCCCACACGTTCTCGAGCTTGAGCCAGCTCGAGGCGAGCTCGCGCTGCGCGCCGTCCGCCGCAATCACCTGTGTGAAGATTCCGTAATCGTAGCGGATGCCGTAGCCCACGGCGGGATATTGCAGGGTGGCGAGCGAATCGAGAAAACAGGCGGCCAGCCGCCCGAGGCCGCCGTTCCCGAGCCCTGGGTCGAGTTCCTGGGCGAGGATGTCCTCGAGGTCATAACCCATGTCCTTCAAGGTCGTGCGTGCTTCGTGCACGAGATCCCCGTCCAGGCTGTACAGGGCATTGAGCAGCGAGCGGCCGGGCAAGTACTCGAGGGACAGATAGCAAACGCGCTTCACATGGGCATTGGCGACCCGGCGCTGGGTGGCCAGCCAGCGCCCCATGAGCTCCTCGTGCACGGCGAGCGACAGTGCGTCGAATATGTCACGTTCCGTCGCCTGATCGGGGGTCTTGCCGAGTGTGCGCGTGAGCCGATCGAGCAATGCCGCATGCAGCGAGCCGGCTCGCAAGGCGGCGGCTCCTCGCATCGAGAACTGGGTATCAAACGAATCCATGCCGGGGGTTATTATAAGGTCGTTCATCGGCTGCGGGGCGCTGCAACCAAGGTGAAGCCAGCTTTACTTGCCGCGGGATTCGTAGGATTGCTTACCGGCTGCGCGCTGCACCCACCCAGCGCCCCGGCGCCCCTGTCGGCGCCTCGCGCTCCGAGCAGCACCCCCGAGTCTCCCATGCCGCCCGTGGCCGACCACGCCGCGCTGCTGGTGGCAAGTGCCACCGCGATGCTCGGCCAGCCCTATCGATACGGCGGAGCGCAGCCCGGGGGCTTCGACTGCAGCGGGCTCGTCGCCTATGCCGCGGCGAGCGCCGGAATCTACGTGCCGCGAACGGCGCAAGAGCAGCTGCGCGCCGGTATCCCCGTGCGGCGGAACGAGCTGCGCCCGGGCGATCTCGTTTTCATGCATCTCAAGGGCAAGGACCTGCACGTGGGCATCATCGTCGACGCGCAACGCTTCGTTCACGCGCCGGCGAGCGGCGGGCGCGTGCGCATCGACTCACTCGACCGGGTGCCCTACTCGACCGGATTTTCGGGAGCGCGCCGCGTCGTCGACCCGCGCGCTCCCCCTTAGACTCTTTGGCTATAATCCGTCCGACTCAATCACGCGGAACCCCCCGATGAAACTCTACTACTCCCCCGGCGCTTGCTCGCTGTCGCCCCACATCGTGTTGCGCGAGGCAGGGTTGCCCTTCACGCTGGAAAAGACCGATCTCAAGACCAAGAAGACCGCCGGCGGCGCCGACTACTGGAGCATCAACTCGAAGGGCGCCGTACCGGCATTACAACTCGACGACGGCCGCGTGCTCACCGAGGGGCCGGTGGTCGTGCAGTACATCGCCGATCAGAAGCCCGATTCCGGCCTCGCGCCCCGCTGGGGCACCTTCGAGCGCTATCAGGTCATGGAGATGCTGAACTACATCGGCTCCGAAGTGCACACGGGGTTCCACCCGATCTTCAAGCCGAGCGTCTCGCCCGAGACGAAGGCGGCCGCCGTCGAGAATCTCGAGAAGAAATTCGATTGGTTGTCGAAGCGCATCACGACCGGCAAGCATTTGTTCGGCGATGCGTTCACCGTCGCGGACGCTTATCTCTTCACGATGCTGCGCTGGACGGACTTCGCGAAGATCGACCGCGGCAAATGGCCGACTCTCGCCGCGTACTTCGAGCTCGTCGGCCGCCGGCCCGCGGTGCAGGAAGCCTTCAAGGCCGAAGGCATCAAGCACTAAACGGCGTTTTCGACGGCCTCGCTGCCGATGGCGGCGAACTGCAGCGAGGCAAGCCGCGCATAGAGGGGACAATCGCGCGAAAGCTCGGCATGCGTGCCCACGGCGATCTTGTGGCCGTGATCCATGACCACGATCCGGTCGGCCTTTAGCACCGTGGCCAGCCGGTGCGCGATGATGATGGTGGTGCGCCCGCGCATGAGCCGCTCGAGCGCTTGCTGCACGAGGCGTTCCGACTCCGCGTCGAGCGCGCTGGTGGCCTCGTCGAGGAGCAGGATGGGCGGATTCTTGAGGATGGCACGCGCGAGAGCGATGCGCTGGCGTTGCCCTCCCGAAAGCCGCGTGCCCCGCTCGCCGAGGAACGTGTCATAACCCTGAGGGAGTCTACGCAGGAATTCGTCGGCGGCCGCCGCCACCGCGGCCGCCTCGATCTCTTCATCGCTCGCGTCGGGGCGTCCGTAGCGGATGTTCTCGCGCGCACTCGCGCCGAACAGCACGGTGTCCTGGGGCACGAGGCCGATCTGCGCCCGAATATCCTTCGGCCGCAAATCGACGAGCCGCCGGTCGTCGATGGAGACGCGCCCGGCGTCCGGATCGTAGAAGCGCAGCAACAGCTGAAACGTCGTGCTCTTGCCCGCGCCCGACGGTCCGACGAACGCCACTGTCTCGCCGGGCATTACCTCCAGGCTGAAATTCGACAGTGCCGCGCTCTCCGGTCGCGATGGATAGTGAAAGCTCACGTGGTCGAAGCGAATCGCGCCGCGCACGCGCGCCGGCAGCTCCACGGGATGCACGGGGTCGCCGATCACGGGCCGCGCATCGAGGAGCTGCGATAGCCGCTCCATGGCACCGGCCGCACGCTGCATCTCGCCCCACATCTCGGAGAGCGCCGCGGCCGAGCTACCCACGAATCCCGCGTAGAGAAGGAATTGGGCAAGCTGGCCTCCGGTCATCGTGCCGCGCAGCACCTGATGTGCACCGAGCCAAAGGACGGCGATGATCGCGGTGAACACGAACATGATGCCGACCGCCGTGAGGAGCGCCCTGGCCTTCGTGCGCCGCACCGCCGCCGCAAAGCTCTCCTCCACGGCACTGCGATAGCGCTCGCTCTGTAGATCCTCCAACGTGAATGCCTGCACCGTTTGAATGGCATTCAAGGTCTCACCCGCGAGGCCGCTCGTGTCTGCGATGCGATCCTGCGAGACTCGTGACAAACCTCGCACTCTGCGACCGATGAGAATGAGCGGCGCGACTACCACCGGTACCAGCACCAGGATGACGCCGGTGAGCCGGGCGCTGGTGAACGCGAGCAATATCAGCGAGCCGACGACGCTCAAGCTCGATCGCAGGATAATGGAAAGGTTGACGCCCGAGATCGCCTGCACGAGCGTCGTGTCCGTCGTCAGCCGCGACAGCACTTCGCCGACCCGGGTGGTCTCGAAGAACAAGGGATCCATGTGCACGACGCGGCGATACACCGCCGTGCGCAGATCGGCGACCACCCGCTCACCGACCCAGGTCACGAGGTAGAAGCGTATCCCCGCCGCTCCGGCCCAGACCACGGCCGCCGCCAGAAACAAGATGAACATGCGATTGGTGGTGGAGGCGTCCTTGACCGCGAGCACGTCGATGACCCTGCGCAAGGCAAAGGGCAGCGCCAGCATCGCAGCCGTCGCGATCAGGAGCGCGCCGACGGCGGCGTACGCCATGCCCCGATACGGCCGCAGAAACGGCAACAGCGAGCGCAGCGGAGAAAGAGACTTGGCGCGCGGGCGATCCACGGAGGCATTCATCCCAACATGATCCCATAACTCGCCCGGCCGAGTATCGCGCGAGGATCGCGGGCATCGCGCGAGGCGCGCAGAGCGGCGCTGCGGCGGCGCAGCTTGAGTTGACGGCGGCGTCGCGGGGCCGCTATCGTTCAAAGGCAGGGAAAGAATGCGCGGCGGCGCCGCAGCTTCGAAGAATAACGAGGGATGTCACCATTCTGAAGCGTCAGCACAGCCATGCGTTGATCGAAGCATTGCGCGACATCAAGGACGTTGTAGATGTCGCGCGTTTCACGCCGGGCATCGACATCGACAACTCCGGCACCGACAGCATCGCCATCGGCGTCCTTGGTGCGCGTCGACCCACTTCGCGTCGGCTCGCGGCGGCACGAGTTTCGGCAGCTGGGAGGTCGAGGCGTTCTGCGACAACTTGCTCGACCCGCACGTGGTGATCCACTCCGAGCGGCCGATCGATCCGCGGGTCCCGGGCATTTACCGCAGCAAGTGAGCCATGCTAGGGTGCGAGGTATCCATCGTAGGTGCGACGCAACAACCTTGGATGGACGGTGATCGACGCACCGCCTGAGTGCCGTGGAGGCCACGCAAGTGCCCGACATAAATCACTCAAGTTACATGACCATACAAATAGTCAAGGCTGACGTTGCGCCGATTTTGAGCCGATGCTACTGTCGATCCAGATCGAGTTATCTGACCATATAACAGTTCCGGGGATACCATGCCCAAGGCTCACGCTACGTCGTATGCCGGTTTTGCTCCGCGCCAATTGTTGCTTTTTTGCACCGTTCTGAGCGGCGCTGCAGCGCTGTCGACGGGCGCGCTCGCAGCCGACGCCAATGCCCCCGACTCCACGCCGGAGATAAGCTCCGGGGGTTTGCAGGAAATCATCGTGACGGCCACCCGCCACGACGAATCCTTGAGCAAGGTGCCGCTCAGCGTCACCGCGCTCACGCAGGACGCAATGGATGAGCGCGGCATCAAGGATTTCCAGGACATCGCACGCTTCACGCCGGGCGTCAACATCGACAATTCCGGCACCAATGCCATCTCGATCCGCGGCATTTCCTCTTCCGCCGGCGCCGGCACCACCGGCATCTACATCGACGACACGCCGATCCAGATGCGCTCGCTCGGTTTCAATCCCGACGACACGCTGCCGAAGACGTTCGACCTGGAGCGCGTCGAGGTCCTGCGCGGCCCGCAAGGCACGCTGTTCGGCGCGGGTGCCGAGGGCGGCGCGGTGCGCTACATCATGACGAAGGCCAGCACGACCGAGTCCGACACCTACGTGCGCAGCGAAGTCTCGTATACGGAGCACGGGCAGCCGAGCGGCGAGTTCGGCATCGCCCACGGCGAGCCGATCGTCGACGGCGTTTTCGGACTGCGGGCGAGCGTCTGGTACCGCTACGATGGCGGCTGGATCAATCGCGTGGACGATAGTACCGGCGCCACCATCGACCGCGACGTCAACTTCTCCAACTCCGTGGCGGCCCGCGTCACGGGAACGTGGACGCCCTCCGCCAACCTCACTGTGACGCCGGGCATCCTCTACCAGCAGCAGGACAAGAACGACGACTCGACTTACTGGCCGGCGTATTCGAATGTGGGCGCTGGGCATTTCAACACGGCCACGCCGGAGCGCGTCGGGGGCCCGGACACGTATTATCTGCCCTCGCTCAAGGTGCAGTGGGACCTGGGCGGCTCGCAGATCATCTCCAACAGCTCCTACTTCAGCCGTCGACAGCTCACCGCCTACCAGGGCACGGAATACGACCTTTCCTACTGGCAGACCATTCCGAACTCGGCGGGAGTTCCGCCGGAAGCGACGAGTCCGCTGGTTGACAGCACCGGCATCCACCTGCCCGCGGCGTTGGCAGGCACGCAAACGCCGAACA
>JBEKWA010000001.1:0-529014 GCA_049513515.1 Steroidobacteraceae bacterium | reverse complement strand
TCGCCAACAATGTATTCAACCGCTCCTACATCACCTATGGCGAGTCAGGCGCGGGCACCGGCAACGTGCTGGCCTGGGGCAGCCCACGCATCATGGGCGGCGAGGTCACCTTTCGCTTCTGAATAGCCGATTCAGGAAGCATTCATTCGGGAAAAACAGTTGCGGAGTTCTTGGACGAAGAGGTCAGGTTGCTCGAAGGCGGCGAAATGTCCGCCGCGGTCGAGCTTGTTCCAGTAAATGAGATTGCGATAGAACCGCTCAGCCCAGCGACGCGGGGCGGGTATGATTTCCCTCGGAAAGATGCTGCAACCCACCGGCAGCTCCAAGAGCGTGGGAGCGAATGCCTTGCGGAAACTCTCCCAATACAATCTCGCCGATGAAGCGCCGCTGCCGGGAAGCCAGTACAGCATGATGTTGTCCAGCAAAGCGTCGGTTGTGAAGAGAGCATCCGGATCCCCTTCGCAGTCCGACCAGAAATAGAATTTCTCGTAAATCCACGCAGCTTGCGCAATCGGCGAGTCGACCAATCCGTAACCCATCGTCTGTGGACGTGTGGCCTGCAGACGGGCGTAGGCGTTTTCATTCCGACTGTAGAGTTCCAGCGCCTTCAGAGCCGCCTGCTCCTCGGCATCGGGCTCGCCGCGTTCCGAAGCGCGCGGGATGACGAGCGGCATGTTCAGATGAATCCCTATGAGCTGCGGAGGCGCGAGCTTGGCCATGGCGATGCTCACGGCCGCGCCCCAATCGCCACCTTGAGCCGCGTATCGCTCATACCCCAGCCTCGCCATCAAGGTGATCCAGGCTCGCGCAATCCGTTCGACGGTCCAGCCGGAGCCCTGCGGTTTCCCCGAGAATCCATAGCCGGGCAGGCACGGAATGACGAGGTCAAAGGCGATTTGGTCCAGTGCTCCGGTAACCAAGGGATCAATGACCTTGTGAAACTCGATGATCGAACCCGGCCAGCCGTGGGTCAGCAGCAGCGGCAGCGCATGCGAGCGCTGCGAACGAACATGCAGGAAGCTTATGGGGAGACCATCAATCTCCGTAGCGTAGAGTCCGAATCGATTGAGCATGGCTTCACAGCGACGCCAATCATAAGCCTCCGCCCAGTGCTTGATGAGGGCGCGCATGCGCGATATGGGGACGCCTTGCGACCAGTCGGCCGTGGTCTCCGCCTCCGGCCATCTCGTATGGTTGAGGCGACGCTTCAATGCATCGAGCTCCTCCTCGGGTATGGCAAGGTGGAGTTTTCGAATACTGCTCACATCGAGGTCCTTCAAGGGCAGCGGCCGCCGCTGTGTGATTCCGTCTAGAGCGCTTTTCCTCACACCGTAGGACATTGCCGACGGTTGGAAAGCTTGGCTAAAATTCCTAAAACAACATAGGATTGTGCGCTCCGCGTCGAGTTTTTGCGGGTAATTCCGGCTGCATTTCCCGCGCTTCGGCCCATACCTACTTTGCCAGGCCGCACAAAAGTCGGCCGAACATTGAGGATCCCATGGCCTTAGTCAAGAAGTCGCAGATCTCTCCGCCGATAGTTCCAGCCGGCGTACGGAAGCGGTCGCGATCTCGCTGGCGGAGGCTTCCGCGCAGATTTTGGGTTCAGTCAGAGCAATCGAGCGCGGGGCTCAGCGTCAAAGCGAATCGGTTGCTCACATCGAAGTACTCGACCACCGAGCCAAGGCTATTGGCGAGATCACTCGAGCCGTCAGCCGCATCTCTGATCAAACTAAGAAATAGTATCGTAAAATCAGAATGTTATAGAGTTAGCGGAAACTGAAAGGCGGTGCGATTACGGGCTCGCGGAGAGCGGAACCGCCGGCTTGAATGACCGGTCTCAATGAAGAGGGCGACGGTATAATCGCCCGCTGATCTGTAAAGGGGAATCGGTCCTCGAGTTGATTTTCGGTCTTGAGGCAGCGGGACTGCCGTTATTCTTCGTAGAGCTTGCGGCGCGTTAGATACCGTGCGCCTCTACGCCGCACCCGTAGCATCCGACTCTTGATCCCGACCTTGCAGCCTCGTGCTCGATGTTTTCCGTTCGTCTGTCAACCGCGATAATCAAGAGGACTTGAGCTAAATGAATCAAAAAGCCCCGGAGCAGCGTGCCGCCCCGCCGTTACCGGGATCCGAAATGCGCGCCTCGCGTGAAATCGTTACCGAAAACTCAACTTGGATAAACCCCCTGCGGGAGGAGATGGGGCGTGTCATCGTCGGCCAAAAGCATCTGGTCGACCGTCTTCTCATCGCATTGCTCACCAACGGTCACGTGTTATTGGAGGGTGTTCCGGGCCTCGCGAAGACCTTGGCGTTGAAGACCCTGGCCAATTGCATATCCGTGCGGTTCAAGCGCCTGCAATTCACGCCGGACATGCTGCCGGCAGACATCGTCGGAACCATGATTTATAACCCCCAGGACGGTGCTTTTCGCACGAAGCATGGGCCGATATTCAGCAATCTCATCCTCGCCGACGAGATCAATCGCGCGCCCGCTAAGGTTCAAAGTGCGCTCCTGGAAGCCATGCAGGAGCGGCAGGTCACGATCGGCGATGAAACTTACCCGTTACCGGCGCCTTTCTTGGTTCTTGCGACGCAGAACCCGCTCGAGCAGGAAGGCACCTACCCGCTTCCGGAGGCGCAGATCGATCGGTTCATGATGAAGGTGATCGTCGATTATCCCTCCCGGATCGAGGAGCGGGCGATCCTCGATTCGATGGCGACCACCGAGCCTATGATCGTGCCGCGCACGGTGGTTAGCGCCTCACAAGTCGTCGAGGCCCGCCACGTGGTCAACATGCTGTTCATCGACGATAAGATTCGCGACTACATCGTCGATATCGTGCTCGCGACTCGACCCCCCATCGCGGCAGGGTTGAATCTGAACGGTTACGTTCAAAACGGCGCTTCGCCCCGGGCGACCATCGCGCTCACGCTGGCCGCACGAGCCATGGCATTTCTCAGCGGCCGGCACTTCGTCACTCCCCAGGACGTCAAGACGGTTGCGATGGATGTGCTGCGTCATCGGGTGTCGGTGACCTACGAGGCCGAGGCCGAGAACGTGACTTCCGAGAATGTCATCGAGAAAATCTTGAGCACCTTGCCGGTGCCCTGAGCGCAGAGAGTCGCAGGATGCCCGACGCCAAGAAATCGACAAAGGCGATGCGCAGCGGTATGCGGCAGCTGGAGATCCGCACTCGCCGCATGGTGGATGACAGCATGGCGGGCGCCTATCACTCGGTCTTCAAGGGCCGCGGAATGGATTTCGACGAGGTACGCGAATACAGCCCGGGGGATGAGGTCCGGACCATCGACTGGAACGTCACGGCTCGTGCGGGACGCGCATTCGTCAAGAAGTTCACGGAGGAGCGCGAGCTCACGATATTCCTGGTGGTAGACATCAGTGCTTCGGGAAACTTCGGATCCGGGGCGATGGCCAAGCGCGACCTGGCTGCCGAGGTGGCCAGCGTGCTGGCCTTCTCGGCGATCCGCAACAGCGACAAAGTCGGCTTGCTCCTATACACGGACCGCGTCGAACGATATTTGCCGCCGAAGAAAGGCCGCCGGCACGTACTGCGCGTCGTGCGCGACATCCTCTACCACGAGCCGCAGGGCATCGGTACCGATACTGTAAAGATGCTCGATATCGTCAATCACGTGCTGCACCGGCGTGCGGTGGTGTTCTTGATTTCGGATTTTGAGACGAAAGGTGATGCGGATGCCGCGCGTGCCCAACTCCGCCGAGCGGTCCGCCAGACCAATCGTCGACATGACTTGATTGCAGTCCATATCGAGGATCCCCGCGAACAGGAGCTGCCCAACGTCGGAATCATCGCTCTGGAGGATGCGGAGAGCGGCGAAATCATCGAGCTCGACACGGCGCGCGCCGCGGTGCGCAAGCGCTTCAACGAGGTTTCTCTCGAGCGGGCATTGCGGCTGCGGAGCGATCTGCGATCCGAGGGTGTCGACATCGTTCAACTGCGGACGGATCTGCCCTACATTCCTCCATTGCAGCGATTCTTCAAGGCGCGCGGCCGACCACGCGTATGAAAGCGAGTCATTGCAGCCGCCATGCCGCCCGAGGCAGCTCGTGTCTGGCCTTATTGGCGGGATCCGCCTTGGCGGAATCTGCGGAGGATATCCGCGACATTCGAGGACCCAAGGCCGTGCCGGGGTCTTGGGTGCTGCCTGCCTTGATTGCGGGCGCGATCGTGGTGGCGCTTTGCGCCTATGCTTTCTGGCGTCGGCGCCGTCGGGGAGATCGCCGGCGGAGTCTGACGCTGTCGGAACAAGCTCTCGAGCGTCTGGAGAAAGCCCGGCCGCTGATGCGGCCCGCCACGGCCCGGGAGTTCGGGACTGCGGCGTCCGAGGCGATACGCAACTACATCGAGAGCCGCTTCGATGTCGTCGCAACACAGCGAACCACGGAGGAGTTTCTGCAAGCTCTGCTGCAGAGCTCGAACCAAGCGCTCGCGCGTCACCGTGCGCTCCTTGCGGAGTTCCTGCAGCAGTGCGACTTCGTCAAATTCGCAGGGACCTCGTTGGCCGTTACGGACATGGAGTCGCTTTTCCGAAGCGCTCGTGATTTCGTGCTCGAGACCGGTGAGGCGCCCCCCGCATGATCCGCTTTCTTCAGCCGGAGTGGTTTTGGGCGTTTGCGGCGCTGCCACTCGTCGTTCTATGGCGAGGCCGGCGGGGGCCGGTCGCGGCTGTCGAGTATTCCGATGTCAGTCTGGCGCGAGACGTTGCGCGCCGGACGCGGAGTCGGATCGGCGGTGTGGTTTGGCTGCTGCCGATCCTCGCGGCGGCTCTCATGGTCGTCGGGTTGGCTCGGCCGCAGCGTACTCACAGTCGCACCGAAGTCACGGCCAATGGAATAGACATCGTTCTCGGACTGGACGTTTCGGGATCGATGCAAGCGCTCGATTTCACGGTCGATAACTACCGCGTCAACCGCATCGCCGTGGTGAAGTCGGTCGTCTCGAAGTTCATCGACGAGCGTCCCAATGACCGCATCGGTCTCATCGCATTTGCGGCGGCTCCCTATATCGTGAGTCCGCTCACTCTGGATCACGATTGGCTCCTGCAAAATCTCGAGCGCATCAACGTCGGCATCGGAGACGACGGGACCGCAATCGGCTCTGCCATCGCTGCAGCCGTGAATCATCTGCGCACGACGACGGCGAAATCGAAAGTAGTCATTTTGTTGACGGATGGCGTCAACAACAGTGGAAAAATATCCCCGCTCGCCGCGGCGGAGGCCGCCCGGGCCTTGGGCGTGAAGGTTTACACCATCGGCGTCGGTGTGCGAGGGAAGGCGCCCATTCCCGTCAGGGACGAAGCCGGCAACATTCACGTGATCATGGCGAATGTCGACGTCGATGAGAAGACGCTGCAGGCGGTGGCCAATGAGACTGGCGGGCAGTTCTATCGAGCGACCGATACGAGCTCGCTGCAAAAAATTTACGACCAGATCAATCGCTACGAAACGTCGGCGCAGACCATTCAGAAATTCGAGCACGTGGAAGAGCTCTATAAGTGGACGCTCTTCCCGTCGCTGGGCTTGCTCGGGCTCGGGGTGCTCTTGCAACAAACGAGGTTTCGCAGGTTACCGTGAGAATCAGCGACCCATACTGGCTGCTGGCGGGGGTGCTGACGTGCTTTGTGCTCGTCGGGATATGGCGTCGGTACGACGTTCGACAACAGGCGGCCCTCGATAGATTCGTCGCGCCCCATCTGCGGCGGAGGCTAACCGGCTCGGTTTCCGGGGTGCGTCGCCTCGTGCAGCGAGGCCTATTTCTGGCCGCCACCCTGTGTCTCTTCGCGGCGCTTGCCGGTCCGCTGATCGGGTATCACTGGGAGAAAATCAGCCGTCGCGGCAATGAGGTGGTTTTTGCGATCGACACCTCGCGAAGTATGTTGACTCCCGATGTAAAGCCCAGTCGATTGGTGCGCGCAAAGCTGGCGATCGATGACATGGCAAGGCAACTGGATGGCGACGGAATCGGCATCGTGGCTTTCGCGGGCAGCGCTTTCCTCGTCTGCCCGCTGACGCTCGACTACGGTGCGTTCCAACAGTCGCTGGACGCCGTCGACGTCAACACCATTCCGCGGGGCGGGACCAATATTTCGAGCGCCATTCTGGCCGCGCGCGCGGCGCTTCGCCGCCACCCTGGAAGCGACAAGATCTTGATACTGGTAACGGATGGCGAGAATCTCGAAGGGGATACCTTGACCGCCGCCCAAGAGGCAGCCAAGCAGGAGGGCCTGAAGATCTACTCGGTCGGCATCGGCACCGCGGCAGGCGATCTCATCCCCTTGCCGCTCGATCAAGGGGGCGGCTTCGTCAAGGATGAGACGGGGGCCTTGGTAAAATCTCATCTCGATGAGGGCGGATTGCGGGCGATCGCTACCGCGACGGGGGGTGCCTACGTGCACCTCGGAGGCCAGGGTGAGGACTTCGAGGCTTTTTTGCGAACGGTGTTCGGCGCGGTATCGAAGCATGACTTGCTCTATAGACAGCAAAAGGTCTACACAGAGCGCTACCAGTGGCCGCTCGCGGCATCTTTGGTGATGCTGCTGGCGAGCCTGGTGGTAGGCACGCGTCGCTCGAGCCGCCGCCGAGCGGCGGCGCTATCTCACGCCGTCGCCGTGTCGGTCGTGGCGGGAATGCTGGTCATGCCGGTGCGTTCCAAGAGCGCCGATCAGGCTGATGCTCCCGGTAGAGCGGCTGATGCCAAGACGCCGCTGGTGGAATACAACGCGGGTACGTCTGCGTATAGAGCGGGCCAATTTCCCAAGGCTACGCAGGCCTTCGAAAAATCCATCAAGGTTGCGCCCGCGAGCGACGCCAAGCGCTTGGCGGATCAGGAGGATGCTTACTACAACCTTGGCAACGCGCTGTATCGAGCAGGACAGCAATTCGAAAAATCTGCGCCGCAGGAAGCCATAGGGAAATGGACCGAGGCAATCAAAGCGTACGATACGGCGTTGCAACTGCGCGGCGCTGACGCCGATAGCAAGTACAACCGCGATTTCGTCCAGCGGAAGATCGACGCGCTCCGGCAGCCTCCCAGTCAGGGCGGCGGCGGCGGCGGGCAAGGTCAGGGCAACGGGCAGGGTCAAGGTCAGCCGCCGGGTCAACCTCCGCCCCAAGGCCGCGGGCCTCCGCCGCAGGGGCAACCTCCGCCGCAAGGGCAACCTCCGCCGCAGGGGCAGCCGTCGAAATCGCCCAACCCACCACGGCCCAACGCCTCTCCGCCAGGCGAGGATAAGCCGCCGCCCAGCGCGGGGCAGGGGTCACCGGCACCTGCGCCTGCGGCGTCCCCGCGGGCCGACCAGGGGAATGGTGATGACGACGAGAGGCATCCGGCGCAAGCTCAGCCCATCCCCGGACAAATGAGCGTTGAGGAAGCACGCGAACTTTTGGATTCCGCCAAATCGGACGAGCACCACACGCTCGGCGTGCCGACAGGCCCGCGCGACCCGAACGATGCGGATAAAGCATTCAAGAACTGGTGATGCGGACCTGGCATATGCACTGGAGCAAAGTGGTTGTCACGATCCTCGGCATGCTTGCCCCGGCCGCATACGCGATGGCGCAGGCAGGGCTGGCCTACGAGACAATACAGCCCTCGCATATCAGGGTGGGAGAATCGGCGACGCTCCGGGTCACGAGCCTGGACGGTGACCTGAGAAGCGTCCCGTTGCCGGTCGTTTCCGGACTGTCATTCGAGTTGATAGGGCGTTCGCAGGGGCTCGAGTTCGTCAATGGAACTTCGATTCCGTCGACGTCCATCCTGATCCGCGTCACGCCGCAGATGGCAGGCATATTCAGCATCCCCGGCCTGTCGCCGAAATCAGAATCGCTCGTCCTCGATGTGGTCGGCGAGGACGACTCCAATCCTTCCGCCCTGATCAAACCCAAGCCGACGCCCACACCCCCGCTGGTGGCGACAACTCCGCTCCCGAAAGGCGTTCAGCTGAAAGCCGGCGGCGCGGCTTTCGTCGAATTGGTCATTCCAACACGCGCGGTCTACGTGGGCGAAAGCGTGCCGGTCGATATTGAATTGGGCTTACGCCCGATGACGGTCACGTCGGTGAATGGCTTACCCACGCTCAATGGCGGCGAATTCACGCTCAACAATCTTTCGAGGCAGCCCGAGCGCCGTGACAAAGTCATCGACGGCAGCCCCTTCCTCGTGATGACTTGGCACAGCGTGATCGCCGCGGTGAAACCGGGCGATTTCTCTTTGTCGGTGGACACCCCGCTCAGTGTGAAAATCAATACGCGATCGGCGGAGGACATGGCCTTCGCAGCTTGGTTGGGAGGGCCGTTCCTGCAGAGTATGTACAACGGGATCGCGCCAAAGGATGTGACGGTCACGAGTCCCTCATCCGATCTCAAAGTCTTGCCGCTCCCCACGGAAGGGCGGCCCAAGGACTTCAGCGGGGCAGTGGGCGACTTCCAAGTATCGAGCGACATCTCGCCCGCCCGCGCCGCGGTGGGGGATCCACTCACTCTTCGACTGCGTGTCACCGGTGTGGGTAATTTCGATCGCGTCGATTCAACCATGCTCGGTCATCTCGATCATTGGAAAACCTACCCCGCCAAATCGTCCTTCACCCCGAGTGATGCGGTCGGATACAAGGGTGAGAAAGTGTTTGAACAGCCGCTGATCGCGGCGCAGCCGGGCGAGCAATCGATTCCCGGACTTGACTTCAGCTATTTCAGTCCCAGCACCCGACGCTACGAGCGCGCGCGCACGTCCCCCATCAAAGTAACCATCGCCGCCGCGCTCGCCGATGGCTCACTCAGCGCGCCGGCCGCGGCGCAGAACCTCCAAGGTGCCTCTATGAGCCGGTCCGCTCAGGGCTTGCGCCCCGATCATCCGCAGCCGCGCGACTCGGTGAGCGAGTTCACACCGCTCTATTTGCAGGCGCCGTTCCTGGCGGTGCCGGCAACCCTTGCCTTGATACTGGCGGGGAGTTGGTTCGCGGTGCGCCCCAACCCTGCACGTGCCGCGTCGAGAGCAGCCGAGCGCGCGCTCGCGCGGCTGCGCGCGGCGGCGCGATCCGGCGATTCTTCATCATTCTTCGATGTGGCGCGAAAAGTGCTTCTGCAAACCTTCGCGGCGCGATGGCAAATGTCTCCCGATCAGATCTCCGTCGCCGAGCTGAGGGGTCGGTTGGGCACGGCCGGCGAAGACATCGAAAGGCTGTTCGCGCTCGCCGACGAAGCGAAGTATTCCGATCACGAGCCGGGCGGCACGGATTTTCAGCGCTGGCTCGAGTTGGTACGCGGACAACTCGCAGGCGAGAGCAACTGAATGCGCGCGCCGAAGATAGCGATGCTGATCGTAGGTCTCGCGCTGTCGGGGGGGCAGAGCCTCGCGCAATCATCGCAGCCGCGGTATTCGGCAGATGGCCTCTACAATTTGGCCAACTCATACGCACGCGCCGGCATGCCGGGTATGGCAGTGCTCAACTATGAGCGTGCCGCACTGCTGGCGCCGAATGATGCGGACATCAATGCAAATCTGGAATACGTGCGTGCCGGCGCGCGCGTTCCCGTGGCGCCGCCCAGTCGTTTCGCGCGCATCGCCCGAGCCGCCGGTCCGACCTTATCGGCATGGGCCGGAGTTCTGGGAATTGCTCTCATCGGAGGCGGTCTCTTGGCCGGGAGAATTGCGCCGCGCTTTCGCTTGGCGCGGGTCGGCGGCATCCTGCTCGGCGTTGCCCTGATGGCTCTGACAGTGTCGAACGCGATGCTCCTCTGGCCGCGAATGCATGAGGCCGTCGTCCTCATCAACCAGACGCCCGCGCGCGTAACCCCGGTGCCCATGGGCGACACGGCATTTGTATTGCCGGAAGCCGAGACCGTCACGGTGACGGCGGAGCATGAGGATTTCATACTCATCCGCACCCGCAACGGCCTCTCGGGATGGGTTGCTCGCGCAAATCTCGGCGCCGTCGTGCCGCACGCCCGCCCGTGATCGCGTCGCTGCCCATGATGTTTCTGATTGCAGTCACATTCTTTCTGGCCGGCATCGTCAAGGGAGTGACGGGGATGGGGTTGCCGACGGTCGCGATGGGGGTTTTGGAACTTCTATGCCGTCGCAGCGAGGCTCTGGACCATGGCGCTGGGTATAGCCATCGGTATTCTGCTTTCCGCAAGGTTGTTGACCACGGTGGAAAATGCGCGCATCAGGATCGCTCCGTCACGACGACGGTTGGGGGCCGGTCGCGGGCGGCGAAATAATAGACCGGGCACACGAAGAGCAGTCCGACGATCCACGACAGATCGACTCCGCCGACTGCACGAGCTATCGGCCCCGTGTACAGATCGGTGGCGATGAACGGAACCTGGACCACAATCCCAAGTGCATAGCAGACGAGGGCGGCGACGTTGTACTTGCCATACACGCCGCCGTCGAACGCGAAGAATGACGGCACGTGGTAGTTGCCGAAGCGGACCAGATAATAGTCGACGAGATTCACGGCAGTCCAAGGTATCAACAGATAAAGGAGCAGTTCGTTGAACTGGCTGTACAGCGTCAGAAAGTTCGATGCACCCTCGAGGCCGATCAAGAGCGCCGTGAAGAACATGGCTGCGGTGATGACGGTGCGCGCGCGCGCGGTGGGGCGCCAGTTCGCGAAGAACGTCTGTGCCAGAGTGATGATCGCGAGCGAGCCGCCGTAGAAGCAAATTGCGCCGGCGATCGCGACCCCGGGAGCGAACAGCAGCACAATCGCGGTACTTGCACTGCCGGTGAGGCGCGAAAGCGCGGCGACGACATCGCCATCCACGACTGCAGGGCCGATCAGTGCGCCGAAGATCATGGGCAGTACGGCGCCGAGCGTCGTGCCCCAGTAGCAGGACCAGAAGGCCTGGCGCGGGCCCGAGTCTGGCGGCAAGTAGCGCGAGTAATCGGAAACGTACGGCGCGTATGCGAGCTGCCAAAGCGCACCCATCGAGACCATGCTGAAGAACCCGACCGGCGAGTAACTGCCTTGAGTTACGAACGTCACCGGCAGCGGATGAATGAAGATGACCCAGACAAAGCACAAGAGCACTGCGCTCCCGGACACGTACGTCATCATGCGCGTGCAAAAATGGATCAGATCGTGGCCGTATATGGCCGCACACAGGCTGACGAGACCGATGGCTAGAAGCCCCGCGCGCTCATCGATGCCGGGTATGATGGCGTGCAAGGACTGGCCGCCGGTCACGAGAGCGGTTGCGGCGTACCCGGCGTACATGAAGATCACGAGCGCGACGACGAACGCGGCACCCTTCGCCCCGAATTGACCCCGGCTCTGCACCATTTGCGGGACGCCGAGCCGCGGCCCCTGCGCCGCATGCAATGCCATGAACACGGTGCCGACGAGATTGCCGATGAGGATTGCAGTGACCCCGGAGAGGAACGATTGGTGGAACACCGTCGTGGCAAGAGCGCCGGTGACCACAGTCAACACGTTCATGTTGGCGCCGAACCAAAGAGTGAATAGATGCCGCGCCTGGCCGTGTCGTTGGTCGAGGGGGATCTGATAGATCGTGTGCTTTTCGACGCGCGTGAGCTGGTTCTGCGGGGGCGGCAATTGAGCATTCGCAGGACGGGTCATGCTGTGCGAGTTTATCCCCTTCCGCGATCGCGCGTCCCTCATTATGATTGCGCCCGTGCACACCGCGAAGACCGACTATCCGGATTTCGGCCTGACGGCAAAACAGCGGCGCGATGCGGTGTTCGGACACCGCTACGAACATCCGGGGATGAGCGCTGGCGTCGGGGAGATCTGGGGATATACGGATGCACTTGCGTACCCGCCCGGGGCGACCGCGCGTCTGCACGTAAGCTCGACCAATCCAAGTTGCGAGGTCTCCATCGTCCGCGACGGCGCGAACGCCTCCCCTGTGCTGACTCGCAGACTCACGGGCGCACGATGGCAGCACACGCCCGATCAGTGCTCCGTGGTCGGCTGCGGCTGGAATCCGGCGCTGGAGTTTCGCGTGGGCGAGGATTGGCCATCCGGCGCCTATCGAGTCACGTTGACAACGCAGAATCGCGACGGTGCGCCGGTACGGTCTCACCATCTATTCATCGTGCGACCGCGCGCGGGCCGCAAGCCAGAGCGCGTTCTGCAGATCGCGGCCACTGGAACCTGGACCGCCTACAACACTTGGGGAGGCTCGAACCACTATCAGGGCATCACCGGTCCAAAGCGTAACCAGTATGCGACGACGGTCAGCCTCGAGCGGCCCTGGTGCCGGGGTTTCGTGGTACTGCCGGAGGGAGCGCCGCGCGTGCCGCTCGAGATCTCACCACCGCCCGAAATGGCGCCGCGCTATCCGCATCTCGAATGGGCGTACGCGAGCGGTCATTCCAGCAAGTATGCCTCGGCCGGATGGGCGAGCTACGACCGGCATTTCTTGCACTGGGCGGAGCGCGCTGGATTTGCCGTCGATCTCGCGAGTCAACACGAATTACATTTCGACCCCGAGATCCTCGAGGGCTACGATTGCGTGGTCTGCGTGGGGCACGATGAATACTGGACCTGGGAGATGCGCGACGCGATCGATGAGTATGTCGAGCGCGGGGGTCGCGTAGCGCGCTTTGCCGGCAATTTCATGTGGCAAACTCGCCTCGAGAGCGGCGGCAAGCAGCAGGTCTGCTACAAGTACCGAGCGCGCGCCGAGGATCCGGTGTTCAAGTCCGCGGATCCCTCGCGGACGTCCGGCTCCTGGGAGGCACGGGAGATCGGGCGACCGGGGGCCGAGACCTTCGGTCTCAACGCGACCAGCGGCCTCTATGCCGGGTGGGGAGGATGTGCGCCTCGCGGCGCTCGCGGCTTCCCGGTGTACAGGCCCGAGCACTGGGCATTCGCCGGAACCGGCGTGTATTACGGCGACTTGCTGGGCGCCGAGGGCCATGCCTTCGGCTATGAGGTCGACGGTTTGGACTACATCATCCGCGGCGGCCTGCCCGAGCCCACCGACACGAGCGGGGCGCCCGACGGCCTGCAGATTCTCGCGCTTGGAATGTCGTCGCTGAAGGAGGAGCCGGTCCATCTTCCCGCTGACGATCGATTCTTATCCGATGACGACGCGAGATTTGTCGCTGAGATTCTGGTGGGTGACGACGGCGATGCGGCGGTCGATCGGGTAAAGCGGGGCGCCGGCATGATCGTGAACTTCCCGCGCGGCCGCGGCGAAGTGTTTCACGCCGGAAGCTGTGAATGGGTCGCCGCGCTCTCGAGACGCGACGCCATGGTCGAGCGGGTTACCAAGAACGTGCTTGCACGATACCTGACCCGCTGAGAATCGGCGCCCGAGCTACCCGCTTCCCGAGCCCATCAATTGAGCAGTCCGAATACGGCGACTCCGGCGGGAGTGCCGACGTAGACCTTGCCGTTGGCGATGGTGGGCGTCATGTATTTGTTGCCGTTGCCGAACCGATCGCGGCCGTTTGCCGCCTGGTTGCTGTTGTACAGTTCGGTCGCGAGATTGCCAGCCGCGAATGCGTGCAGCACGGCGGGTTGCGAGTTCTCGACGGCCCAGACGATTGCGTTGCTCGAGCCGTTGGCCGATACCGCGGGTGCCGTGCCGGGGTAGCCGAAGCTCATGCTCGTTTGCGAAGTCGGCGTCGTGCCGAGCAAAGCGTGCTGAATACCGAATGCCTTCAAAGTGCCGCCGACATCGCCGTAATAAACGGTTCCCTGGTAGTAGGCCGGGGTGGCCCAGACGCCGCCCGGTAAGGCTCCCGGCATGTCCTCCCAAATCGCATTGTTCGACATGGAGAACTTGCCCATGTTGGCGCGGTTGATGACGTACAAGTGTCCGTCCTTGCCGGCCCCCACCGCGAGTTGCCGCACGACGCCCGTGGAATCGGTCTGATCCGGCAGCAGCATCGGTCCGCCCGATCCCAAGTCGACATCGCCGTTTGATTCGGCAACCGTGTTGTCCATGTCGAAGTAGTCCGTCACCTGCAACGGCCCCGAGCTCGATAGCTTGACGAAGGCATTCCCGTAGTCGCCCTGCAACGGGAAGCCGCTCGCATCGAGGGTCGTATCGAAGGTGCCGTTCGCGACCAGCGCGTAGATATTTCCGGTGCCGTCGGCAGCCATGCCGCCGCCGGAACTCCAGAGGGCTCCTTCCGAGCCGTTCGGAGTGACGTTCAGCACCTCTGTCTGTGTCAGGGTCGATTGATCATAGCCGATGATCCAGCCGTTGTAGGGGTTGATGTCGCAATGCGAGGCCCATGCGGTATAGAGCGTGCCGTTCACGAGCAAAAGGCCGGCGCGCTCTTTGTATTGCGCGGGATCGAACGAGGTGGTGCCCACGCTGTTGTTGGCCGTGCCGGGATACGTCGCCTGAATCACCACGGGACTATTCGGCAGCTCGGCGAGGGTGAGCAGGTCAAGCGCATGCAGCCGCTGATAATAATGGCCGCTCGCATCTTTCGACATGGCCACGACGTATATCGTCCCATGGGCTCCGGAGCCGCGGTCGATGACGGGCGTCGATGTGATGCCGATCTGCGGGGTCACTTGACTGCATCCACGATCATCGCTCGGCGTCTCTCCGGACCCGAGCACACTCACGTGGACGAGAGCGGCACCCGTATCGGCGTCGTATGAATAGACCGAGTCGTTCTCGGTGACGACGTAGACGACGTTGTGCGGCGTTCCGTTCACGCTCAAGCCCGAGGCGATCAGCGGCTGACCGTCGACGAGTCCGTCGGCCGAGAGCACGCGCAACAATCCGAACTGCGTCGAGGTGACCGTGGTCGGCGTGAGGGTCGTCTCTGTCAGATTTTGACCCGAGCGCGAGTTGTCATTGTGGAAGGTGAGCACATCCGTCGTACTCGGCGCCGCAGTAACGGTCAGCGTGGCGGCGGTGCTCGTGATCGAACTGACGGCGTTGCTGACGGTCACCCTGAAGGTTGCACCGTTGTCGGTGCTTGCGGTCGCCGGGGTCGTATAACTGCTCCCGGTCGCGCCGGTAATGGCGGTTCCGTTCCTTTGCCACTGATAGGCCAGCGGCGCGGTGCCCGTTGCGATCACACTGAAGGTTGCGGTCTCACCGACGCTGACGCTTTGCGAGGTCGGTTGCGTCGTGATTTCGGGGGCTTGCGATGGGCCCAGGCCATGATTCGAGGAGCTACAGGCTCCGAGAAGTAACACAGCGAGGCTGAGAGATCTCCACATCGTCAATGAAGGCTCCATCCCAGGACTATTGGTGCCGCCAATGTAGAGGCCGCGGGGTACGCCGGCCACTGTCGCAGATTGCCTGCAATTTACCGCCGCAGTACCCTGAGCGACGCCAGGCTCGGGTTTCATCTTTGGGGGAATACAGAATATGAAGTATCTCTCGGTTGCAGAAGCACGCAAGCTGCCGGGTTTGCGCTTGGTACTGACCGCGAACATGCCGGGGCCGTGGGGCGAGGCCGCGAAGGCCGTGCTGTCCGCGCGGCGGGTGAGCTACATCCCGGTGGCGCAAGCGGTTATGGAGACGAACGAAGAGCTGCATGCCTGGACGGGAGTTCGCAATGCACCGGTCGCCGTGCTCGACGATGAGCCGGCGCAGACCACCTGGCTCGATATCCTGTTACTGGCCGAACGCCTCGGCTCGGGTCCATCCCTGCTGCCCAGCGATCCGCTCGATCGCGCCCTGGCGCTCGGCTTATCCACCGAGATCTGCGGCTCCGACGGCTTCGGCTGGTCACGGCGGCTCGAATTGATGGGCAGGCCATCCACGCAGAGCCCGCCCAATGCCGGCTCCTTCGATATGGCGAGAATGATCCGCTCCTACGGAGTAAGGCCGGAAGCCATTGCCGGTGCACCCCGGCGAATGGCTTCGATCATGAATGGCCTGACGACTCAGCTTCGCCGTCAGCGTGCAGCCGGCTCCGACTATTTGGTCGGCGATCATCTCACGGCCTGCGACCTCCATTGGGCTACGTTCTCGCTGTTCGTTTCGCCGCTCGCGGAGGCGGACTGCCCGATGCCGGACTTCATGCGTGCCAACTATAGTCACTTGACGCCCGAGCTCGAGGCGGCACTCGATCCGGCGCTCATTCGTCATCGCGATTTCATTTTCCGACAGCACATCAGCCTGCCGTTGGATTTCTGATGATGCGCGGGGCTGGCGAGTCCCTTCAGCACGGTCTTCCACCAGCTGGAGCCATACACCGTATGCAGAGCCATGACGATTCGCCCGGCTGCTGCAGCAAGCGCTCTTTGATACGGTTGCAAAACGACTGCCGCAAATCGCAGTCGAGCGAGCCGCCCGCGTTCCTGACGGCCTTGCCGAAGCCCAGATCGACGATCGTGAACGAGGTGTGCCCGTCGTTCAATGCGCGATGGAATGCGGACACCACGCGCACGTTGCCCGGCGCTGCTGCGAGCTGCAGCAGCAAAAAGAATACGACGCTGATGGTCAGATATAACCGCAGCGGCAACACACACGCGAGCTTGCGGCCGCGATCAGGCGCCCGGGATGCAGCACCAGCGCCTTGAGCGTGCGCCACAGCTTTCCTTCGGCAGCGAAGTAATGCAGGACAAACTCGTGTATGAACTCTCGAGCGGTGGGCCTGCAGCGACTCTCGAGCGACGGAGCTTGCGCTCGAATCCGCCGCGCGACTCGGGGCCGTCATCGACCGGTCAATGGCCGACCGCACCTGTGGGTGCGAGTTCTGATCTGCTCCGGGACGATGTTCTCAACCGCAGCTGCTTGAGCTCCATGGCCATCGCGGCCATCTCTTGTGGACTTGCGGAGGGATCGTGCTTGCTCTCCCCACACAGCCAAGCACGAATTTCTTCCAAACGTTGATCTGATAGCTTCATCTGAAAGTCCTTCAATGCCAGGTACGGGATCATGCGGCCCGACCAGCGCCTCGATCAAACTCCATCATAGAGCCGACACGATGGCTGCGCTACCCGTGGCGTCGTGAGCCGCGCAGTCTGGGTGCGCACCCCTGATGACGGGGGCGATCGAGCGCGCGCCGCACGTCCGCGCGAGATGTCGGTATATAGTGTGCGCTAGCCATAGCCTATGACCCAAGCAACCTCGCACGACTCGTCCATTTTGCGCATCGGCACGTGGCGGGTCGATCCCGCTCTCTGCGAGATATCGAGGGACGGCAATACGCTCAAGCTCGAGCCCCGCGAGATGCAGCTTCTCATGTATCTCGCGGAGCACGCCGGTCGGGTGGTCAGCGTGGAGCAGCTACTCGAGCAAGTCTGGAGCGGTGTGGTAGTGACCTCGAGCTCGGTCTACCAGGCCGTGGCGTCCCTGCGGCGGCTGCTCGGCGACGATACGCGCGAGCCGACCTACATCGTGAATGTGCCGCGCCGCGGATATCGACTCGTGGCGCCCGTCATGGCATGGGTCGACGGGGCCGCCGATGGCGCCGCCGGCGAGGTCACGCAGCCGAGCGTTCCGCCAGGCGGTGCCGCGGCCCCGCTCGCGGCCACCGGCTCGCGGGCAAAGCGCGCCGCCGTCGTCCTGTCCGTGGTGCTGCTCGCCGCACTCGGCTATATCGCACTCGATAAGCTCTGGTTGTCCAAGGGAAGTCCTCTGCAATTTTGGGGCGCGGCGACGAGTCCGGCAGCCGAAAAATCGATAGCGATCCTGCCGTTCGTCGACATGAGCGAGCAGCACGATCAGGAGTACTTCGCCGATGGCATGTCGGAGGAGATTCTCGATCTCGTGGCACAAGTGCCGGATCTGAAAGTGCCGGCCCGTACGTCCTGCTTCTACTTCAAGAACAAGCAGGCCACAGTCGGTGAGATTGCGCAGGCCCTGGGGGTCGCCCACGTGCTCGAGGGCAGCGTGCGCAAGTCCGGGAACACCATGCGTGTGACCGTACAGTTGATCCGTGCGGACAACGGCTATCACCTCTGGTCCCACACTTACGACCGGGATCTCAGCGACATCTTCAAGGTGCAGGACGAGATCGCCGCCGCCGTGGTCGAGGCGCTCAAGGTGAAGCTGGCGCCGACGCAGCTCGTTTACTCTCACCGCACTGCGAACACGGAGGCTTATCTTCAGTTCCTCCTCGGCCGCCAATTCTTCAATCGCGGAACGCTGGACGGCTTTCGGCGCTCGGTCGAGGCTTACGGCAAGGCGGTCACGCTCGACCCGCGCTACGCTGCGGCCTATGCGCGGCTCGCCCTCTCGGAGGCCTATCTTGCGGATGACACAGGTGATCCGGCGGGCATGGAGCGATCGAAGGCGGCCGCGGAAAAGGCCATTGAGTTGGCGCCGGAAGAGGCCGATGGTTATGCGGCACGCGCGGATCTGCGCGCCTCATTCATCTGGGACTGGATCGGCGCGCAGGCCGATCTCTCGAAGGCGCTCGCCATCGATCCATCGGATAGCGAGGTGCAGCACCGCTATGCGTTCCTGCTGGCCAATCTCGGCCGGCTGCCGGAGGCCATTGCAGCGCAAAAGAAGGCGATCGAGCTCGATCCCCTCTCGAGTCACGCGTGGGAGAATCTCGGCCGATATCAAATGTTCAACAGGGATTTCGCGGGCGCCGACGAGGCAATGCGTCACGCGCTCGAAATCCAACCGGATTCTCCTTTCGGGCTACACCACCTCGGCGCGCTGCAATTGCTCGAAGGAAAGGCGGCGCAGGCGCTTGCGACGTTTTACAAGGTCGACGATGAGGCGTTTCGGCTGTACGGCATTTCCATGGCCGAGTACACCCTCGGGCATGCAAAGGAGTCACGCCAGGCACTCGATGAGCTGACCGCGAAGCACGAGCAGGAAGCGGCCTATCAGATCGCCGAGGCCCATGCCTGGCGGGGCGAGAAGGATGACGCCTTCGAGTGGCTGGATCGCGCGTACCAGCAGCGCGACGGGGGACTGAGCGACATCAAAGTCAACCTGCTGATCGCGAGTCTGCACGGCGATCCGCGCTTCCAGGCGCTCGTTCAGAAAATGAATCTGCCGCAGTGAGGCGCCGCAGGGCCCGCGGCGGCGTCGCTTTGTGCACCAAAACGGTGCTTCGGGGTGCTTTATCGGCATCGTGTCTTGCAGCTGCAATGATGCAGGACTAACATTTCGTCCCCATTTGACGAGCCCTGTTGAGCTAGCCTCTGGCTACTTGACAATAAGCCCCTGATTCTGAACACATTTGGATATTGGTTCAGGTATCATGCGGATCCGTTTTTAGCGATCAGTTAGCAAGGAGAAGGTGGATGATCGGGCACAAGAACGTCACGACGAACCGGCTGTGGCTGCGCGATGACCTGGATGATGCGCTGGACCGGCTCGACGAGAAGCGCAAGCTCACGGAGTTTTTTGATTCGACGCCCAATGGCTCGGCCATCGAGCAGTATCTCAAGGGTGATCGCAGGGCCAAGCACCACGAGCCGGACTATGGCTTCTTTTATGATCACGCCACTCAGAAGGCGGATTACCTGGCCGTGTGGGCCGGAATAGAAAAGTACCCGACCGTGATTCGCCATACGGTGGAAAATGTGACACCGGATGAGGCGAAGAAAATCGATCAGCTGACGGCGAGCGCCTCGCGTTGCAGCCCGGCGCAGTTCGGTTGGGCCGTCGCCGAGTTGGAGATCGCGCGGCAAGCCGCGTCGGCCGAGTAGGCCTCTAGTATTGATCCATTGCCACGAGTGCGGTGGGCGCTACGCGCCCATTCGCCACTCGTACCCCCTCCGCTCGCAGACGTCGCGCTTGCTCTCGATGCGCACGCGACGTTTTTGGAAAGACGATACGACCGCCTGCTCCGACCACCCGATGCCAGGGTAGGTGCAGCTCGAGAGGGGCGGTTTTCAACGCGAAGCCGACCAGCCGTGCCCGTCCCGGTAAGCCTGCCGCGCGCGCGACACTGCCGTAGGTGCATGCCCCGCCGTGAGGGATGTTCGATACCACGTCCCAGATCAACTGCAAGGCCGGATCGGGCGCCTGTCGTGGCCGGCCGGCGCGTTTCGTCATCCTGGCGAGACTGACACGAACGCTCATCGAAGTCATCGCCGCCCTTGATGGATCGGGAGCGTTCGCCGTTCAGGGACGAATCCGTCAGCCGTAGGGACCAACTCGATTCTCGGCTGGCGCGCGCGAGCGCACCGCGCTGCTACGGTCGCCGACATGAAGCTTGCCGATCGAGTCGCACAATGTCGCGCGCCCTTCGTCGTCAGCTGCGGCGCGAGCGGTCGCACGCGGGCGCTGAACAATGCCGCAGAATGCGCACCCGCGGTACGAAGCGCCCCGATTCGCTTCGTTCTGAGCGACGACTTGACCCGTCTGTGCACCGCTCTTGCGTATTCGAAGGGGGCGAGGACGCTTGCCTGTGCCGATCTGATACGGACGCCCGCGGAAGCGGTGTGGATCGAATGGGGCTGCCGCCCCTGGCAGCACGAGCTCTCCCTGCACGCCATCTCGGTCGACGACCCCGCCTACTCGCCCGGCCATCGCCGCGGCGCCTTAGTGCAGGGATCGAAAGATGGCCGTCGCGGGACGCTGCGGACATTCTGGTCGGGCGAGACGGATGGGGACGTCTTGGCGAGCAGCATCGAGGCGTATTTCGATCTCGATACACTGGAGGGAGAGGAGCCTGAGCCGCCGGCGGGCCGCAGCGCCTCGACCTTCCGGGTCTTCGATTCGGCACACGGGGCCGCGGACCCACTCCGCCGTTGCTTCCGTTTTCACTACGAGCCGTCGTGGCAGGAGTACTACCGCGACGCTCAGCTCAGTCCGGATCAGCGCGGCGCGCTTTGGCGGCACGCACTCGGCACGATTGTTCTCGATATCCCGGTGTTGCTCGCGTTCTTCTTATTGCTGAGCACGCGCGCCGGCTTACCACAGTCGCCGCAGTCCTTCGAGCGGCTGAATCGCTCGCGACTCAAGGCGGGCAAGGCGCCGCTCCTTGCGCACATCGACGTGCGAGCACCACTGCTGCCGGATTACCGCCAGCGAGAGGGCGCAGAGCCTGCCTACGGGCGGCGCGGACCGCGACTGCACCACGTGCGAGGGCATCTGGTTCGGCGCGGGGCCGAGCTCTTTTGGCGGGTTCCGCATTTGCGCGGCGATGCGCGTCTCGGCGCCGTGCGTACGCGCACGGTCACCTGGACGTTCGGCGCACACTAACCCTTTCTCGGATAGGGCGTACCGCCCTTGCGTGCATACCCGTGCGGCGAGAAGCGCATGTCTATGTCCGAATACTCGCCTGTGTCCTCAGCCTCCCTGCGCGATCCTACTTCGAGCACCAGGGCATCAGTCGGGGAGCGGTTTTGCAGATGGTGGCCGTCCTTGACGCCGGCCTTGAACCCCGCGCAGTCTCCCGCCCGCAAGGTCTCCTCGCCCGCATCGGTGACGAGGACCACCTCGCCATCGAGGACGTAGACGAATTCATCCTCCGCTGAATGCCAGTGGCGCTGGCTGGACCAGGTCCCCGCCGGCAAGCACAGGAGATTGACGCCGAAATCTGTGAGGCCGGCCGCGTCGCCGAGGCGATGGCGCACGCGCGCGGCGCACGGCGCGTCGTAGGGCGGCGGGTAGCTCGTGCCCACGGACGCGGCGGTCCTCTTCGGATCGATGCGCTTTTTCATGATGCGTTCGCGTGTTTGCCGCAGCCGGGCCGATTCGCGCTACGCTAGCAGCAGCGCTGCGCAATGAACAGTGGGGATCAGCATGGGATATGTGGACAGTAGCCTGTTGCCGAACGAGCACGTTACCTATCGCGCGAGGCTGCATCGGATCATCTATCTACTTCCAGTTTGCGTGCTCATCGTCGCACTTGTGGTGGCACTCGTCAGCGGCAGCTGGATCGCCGGTGGTGTGTTGGGATTGATCGGTATTGTGTTGCTGGTACCGCCGTGGATCCGGTCGATCAGCTCGGAGTTCGCCGTCACGAACAAACGAGTTCTCGTCAAGGTCGGCCTCGTCCGCCGTCATTCCCTCGAACTCTTGCTGCAGAAAGTGGAGGGCATCGGCGTCGACCAGGGGATCCTCGCACGCATCCTGGGATACGGCACGATCACGGTGTCGGGTACCGGAGGCACTCGCGAGGCGTTTCGTATGATCGCAGATCCCCTGGAGTTTCGGCGCCAGGTGCAGGCGAGTCTCGCCGCGTGAGAGGCCGGCGCCGCCCGTGCGGACGGCACCGTTTTTCCGCTATCGAACCGCCGGCAAGCTGCTCGCGATCGTCTTGGCGGCCGCGCTGCAGAACGCATGTCCCCAACCACTCGCGCTCAGCCCGAGCTCGAGTCCGGGGGCAGGGGTGATGTCGTAGACGATGTTGTCCGGGCGCGACGGATCGCCGCTCACGCCCGCAGGCACGAAATCGAGCAGCAGATTATGTCGTGTCCGCCAGGCGATGTTGTGGTCGGCGCAGGAAGAATCGCCGCTCACGCCGACGGCGCCGATGAGTTCGTGCTTGGCGTTGTATAGCGCGAGGCCCCCGCCGAACACGTTTACCCCGCCGATCTTGCCGCCCGTCATCGGATCGTCCGCCTGGCCGTAATGCACGGACTCGCCGCGATAGGCCACTCGGGTATTCACGGGATTGCTCGCCTGCAATCCGAATAGGCTCCCGCCCGGCTGCACGGCACTGAATAGATTGGCGGTCGACAGGGCGAGCTGCGGCAAGCTGAACGCGTTGGCCGTGTTCGCCTTTTGTGCGGAGATCACGCGGCTTCCCGGCCATTGTGAGCCCCGGTTGCTGCCGGTGAACGCCACGGCGCACACCACCCCGTCGCGGTTTACGACCGTGCCCCACATGTCGAGATTGAATCCCCCGTTCGAATGCGCGCGCGCTGCGGACAATGCCGCGTGCAGCTCGCCGTGAGAAGGCAGATCGGCGCATGCTGCCGGCTCATCGCCCGACGACTCCTGCGCGCCCGCGTTACCGATCCCGAGACAGCTCGCAGCGCCGATCGTCAGCGCGGCGGCCGCCATAAGCATTACTTTCCTCATGATTGACTCCTTATCCAGATTGTTGTTCGTTATGGTTCTCGCGCCCACGCTCTCGCGTGCGCGAGGCGCAGGATGCGGTCAGCGGAGGCGTTGCCGAGTCTAGGACAAGGTGGCGGGAGGCGTCACGCTGCGGTACCGCATCTCAAACGCGCGCCGGATGCCCGTGGTGCCATTCGGTCGCCGACTCATAAGCAAGCGCGAGTGCGAGGACGCGCCGCTCTTGCCACGGCGCCCCGGCAATTTGCAATCCGATCGGCAGGTTCTCATCGGTCCTGCCGCAGGGCACGGAGACGGCGGGAATACCGAAGGCGTTGAACGGCCGCGTGTTGCGCAACATCGAGGAGGCCTCCCAAGCGAGCACCTCGTCGAAGGTCCGCGGATAGTCGACGAGCCGCGGCGCCGGCACGGGAACAGTGGGTGTCGCCAGCACATCGACTTGGGCGAAGAGGTCGGTAATGCTTCGACGCAGCTGCGCGAGCCGCAGACGCGCGCCTATGTAGGCGGCCGCGTCCACCGACGCGCCGCGACGGAGCTTAGCGAGCGTTTCCGGAAGATAGCGCTCGGGTCCGTCGGCGATGAGCCCGGCGTGCGAGGCGTAGGCCTCGGCTTGGAACACGGTGCGGTCGGCGCTCACCTCGAGCGAGACTTCCTCGATGTGGGCACCGAGATCGGACAATACCGCGAGCGCCCGCTCGACTGCGCGATCCACGGCCGGATGCAAGCCCTCGTAGAAAAACTCGCGCGGTACGCCGATGCGAACGCGCGCCGGAGAGGTCGGCCAGGGACGCAGCTTCAAGGGCCGGCGTTCGCTGGAGACGTCGCGTCGCTCGTAGCCCGCGATCGCCTCGAGCACCGTCGCGCAATCCTCGACTCCACGCGTCAGCGGACCGACGTGATCGAGCGACGGAGCGAGCGGCAGCACACCGAGATTGCTCACGCGGCCGTAGGTGGGCTTCAGTCCGACGACGCCGCAGAGAGCAGCGGGCTGGCGAACGGAGCCGCCCGTGTCCGTACCGAGCGCCGCGAAACACAGTCCGGCGGCCACTGCGGCCGCCGAGCCGCCCGAGGAGCCGCCGGCGATGCGGCTCGGGTCCCAGGGATTTCGCACCGGACCGAAATGGCTCGGCACCGAGCTTCCGCCGATGGCGAACTCCTGCATGTTGAGCTTGCCGAGCAGAATCGCGCCCGAGCGTCGCAAGCGTGAGACCACGGCGGCGTTCTCGCCGGGGACGCGATCAAGGTACACGGCGGAAGCGGCCGTGGTGCGCACGCCTCTCGTGTCGATCATGTCCTTGATGGCCACTGGTATGCCGTGAAGCGGACCGCGCCACTCACCGCGCTGCATTTCCACTTCCGCGACGCGTGCCTCTTGCAAGGCGGACTCGGCCGTCACTGTGAGGAAGGCGTTGAGCGCGGAATTCTGCGCCTCGATGCGGTCGAGACACGCGCGCACGAGCTCGACCGGCGACACTTTCCCCGCCCGGAGCAGGGCGGCCGCACCGGTGAGGCTCGAGAATGCGAGCTCGTCCGGTGCCGCCGCCCGCGCCTCGGTCATTGGCCCACTTGGGTCAGGTATGCCGGTACGACGCATCGACAGAGAGCGCGACCTTGACCGTCTTCGTCCAGAGTGCTTGAAAGCGCATGTTGACCCGTGACGTGAGGCTCGACATTAACAAAAGCGCGTCGCGCCCGCACTTTCCTGCCGGAAACGTGCGGGCCGTCGTCGATCGCACCCGGCCCGAGGTTAGAATGGTTTCATGAGTCGCCTGCAGCACATTCTCGAGCAGGGGCAGTTCGCCTTGACTGCGGAAATCACGCCGCCCGCCTCGAGCGACCTCGCCGATTTGCTCGCCAAGGCCGCGCCACTCAAGGGGCTCGCCGACGCGGTCAATGTGACCGACGGCGCAGGCGCGCGCGCCCACCTCGAATCGACGGTCGCTGCAGGCGTGCTTCTGCAAAACGGTATCGAGCCCATCCTGCAGCTCACGTGCCGCGATCGCAATCGCATTGCCCTGCAAAGCCAGTTGCTCGGAGCCGCAGCGCTCGGCATCAAAAACCTTCTGCTGCTCAAGGGGGACGACCCCACCAAGGGCGATCAACCCGAGGCCAAGGCGGTGTTTGACCTCGATTCGGCGAGCCTCGCGGCAACCGCGGTCGAGATGCGCGATCACGGTCGCCTGCCGCATGGCCGCGCGATCGGGGGCAGCGCCGATTTCTTCGTCGGCGTCGCGGATGCGCCGATCGATCCGCCGCCCGGCTGGAGACCTGCGAGCTTGATCAAGAAGGTCGAGTCGGGCGCGCAGTTCGCACAGACACAATTCTGTATGGATGCGGACATCGTGCGGCGCTATGTTGCGCGCCTCGTGGACTCGGGACTCCGAGGGAAGCTGCATCTGCTGGTGGGCGTTGCGCCGCTGGCCTCGGCGAAGTCGGCGCGCTGGATCAAGAGCCAGCTGGGGGGGTCCATCATCCCGGACCGGTTCGTCGAGCGACTCGATCGCGCGCGCGATCCCGCGGTGGAAGGACGCGCGATCTGCATCGACTTCGTCAAACAGCTGCGTGAGATTGCGGGCGTCGGCGGCGCTCACATCATGGCGCCGCTCAACGAGGCGGCGATCGTCGAGGTGATCGAGGCACTGCGCGCCGCGTAGTCGATCCCGTCAGATGAGCTGCTCGAGCAGGCGCGCGACATGCAGGGCCTCGCGGCCCATCCCGTCACGGATCTGATGCCTGCAGCTCGTGCCGTCGGCCACCACGATGGCCTCGGGCGCGGCACGCAGCGCCGGAAAGAGCTTGAGGTCGGCCATTTTCATCGAGATGTCGCGATGCTCGGCCTCGTAACCGAAGCTGCCCGCCATGCCGCAACAGGAGGAGTCGATGAGCTTGGGCTGCGACCCGGGAATCTGGCGCAGCACCTCGAGAATCGCACCCACGGCGCCGAAGGCCTTCTGGTGACAGTGACCGTGCAGCAGGACGGGCGCGTTCACCGGCTGCAGGGCTAACCTCATCCGTCCCGCGCGCGTTTCGCGGGCAAGAAACTCCTCGAACAGCCACGCATTTGAGGCGATGAGCTCGGCGCGCTCGCCGAGATGCATGACCCGCCATTCGTCACGCAACGTCAGAAGGCACGAAGGCTCCAATCCGACGATGGGCAGGCCTACTCGCACAAAGTCCTCGAGCGCGCCCGCGAGCTCCATCGCTTTGCCCCGGGCGCGCTCGAACATGCCGCCGCTCAGATAGGTCCGCCCGCAGCAATACGGACGTCCGCGGTTCTCGAGTGCATGCACCAGATAGCCACCCGCTTGCAGCACCCGGGCCGCCGCGACGGCGTTCTCGGGCTCGAATGTACCATTGAAGGTATCGACGAGGAGCACCGCGGCTTTACCACCCGCGCTTCCTGCCTCGAGCACCTGTGCACGGCTCGCCCACACGTTGCGTGCTCGCCAGAACGTGTCCGATCGCCAGCGCGGCAGCGCGCGCGCGGCGGACAGGCCCAGCAGCCGCTCGCCCAGCCGCCGCCCACCGGGGAGCCTCTCCCGCAGATTGGCAAGCCATGGGACTCGGCTCAGGGCCGGGGCGTAGTCGGGGAGCTGAGCGAACAGGCGCTCGCGCAAGGTATGGCCGTGCCGCGCCTTGTAGTGGGCGAGAAACTCGATCTTCATCCTCGCCATGTCGACGCCGGTCGGACATTCGCGCTTGCATCCCTTGCAGCTGACGCACAGATCGAGCGCCGCGCGCACCGCGGGTCCGGTCAACGCATCCTTCCCGAGTTGACCGGAGAGCGCCAGTCGCAGAGTGTTGGCGCGGCCGCGAGTCACATGCTCCTCGTCGCGAGTGGCTCGGAAACTCGGACACATGGTGCCTGCATCGAACTGCCGGCATTGGCCGTTGTTGTTGCACATCTCGACGGCTTTGGCGAAGCCACCGGTGTTGTCGCCGCCGCTGCCGGGCGGTGAGATCCTCTCGGTCAGCGGATCGTTCTGCACGTTCCACGCAGACCAGTCGAGCACGGGCACGAGCGGTGTCGTGTAGTAAGGGTGCGGTGCCGAGGGCGGCGCGAATCGGAACAGCGCCGCATCCTCCATCCGCGGCGGATCGATGATCTTTCCCGGATTGAACAGGCCGATCGGATCGAGCTCCTGCTTGATGGCGCGGAATGCGCGGTTGATCTCTGGGCCGAACTGCCATTCGATCCACTCCCCACGGCATAGGCCATCGCCGTGTTCGCCACTGTAGGCGCCGCGGTACCGCCGCACGAGGACTGCCGCCTCCTCGGCGATGGCACGCATGGTGCTTGCGCCGCCGGTGGGTCCGTCCCGGCGCATGTCGAGAATCGGTCGCACATGCAGCGTTCCCACGGAGGCGTGCGCGTACCACGTGCCGTGCGTTCCGTGCTTGGCGAATATCTCCGTGAGCGCGTCGGTATAGTCGGCGACGTGCGCGAGCGGCACGGCACAATCCTCGATGAAGCTCACCGGCTTGCCGTCGCCCTTCAAGCTCATCATGATGTTGAGGCCTGCCTTGCGCACCTCCCAGAGATTTCTCTGAGCCGTGGCATCGACCATCTCGACCACGCTTCCCGGCGCGCCGAGATCGCCCATCATTGCGCCGAGCCGGCGCAGCTTCCCCTGCAACGGCGCGAGCTCCTCACCGCTGAACTCGACCAGCAGGATCGCCGCGGGACGTCCGATCAGGGCTCGCTCGAGCAGCGGACGGTAGGTTGGATTGTCGAGACCGAGGTCGATCATGATGCGGTCGATCAGCTCGATGGCGCTCGGTTCGAGGCCCACTAGATGCTGTGGCGCCAGCATTGCAGCTCGAAAGGACGGGAAGTTGACGACGCCGAGTACCCGATGCCGTGGCTTGGGAGCGAGCTTGAGCCGCAAGGCGCGAGTGAGCCCGAGCGTCCCCTCTGAGCCCACCAGCAGGTGCGAGAGGTTCACGCTGCCGTCCGCCGTGTAAGGCCGCTCGCTCTGGCTGTCGAAGATGTCGAGGTTGTAGCCCCCCACGCGGCGCATCACCTTGGGCCAGCGATCGGCGATCGCACGGGCGTGATTCGCGGCGAGATCGCGCACGAAGGCGGCGATGTTCGCGGCGCGCCCTTGGAGCGACTCCACCGGACCGAGCGCCACCCGCGCACCGTCCGACAGCCAGACATCGAGACCGAGCACGTTGTGAACCATGTTGCCGTAGGTGATGGAACGCGAGCCGCACGAGTTGTTGCCCGCCATTCCGCCGAGCGTGGCTTGTGCGCTGGTGGAGACGTCCACGGGGAACCACAACCCGTGCGGGCTCAAGGCGAAGTTCAGGTCATCGAGAGCGATTCCCGGCTCGACCACGGCGATGCCCCGGGCGGCGTCGATCTCGAGCACTCGCCGCAGGTGCTTACTGTTGTCGATGACGAGCGACGCGCCGACGGTCTGTCCGCACTGGCTGGTGCCGCCGCCGCGCGCGAGCACGGGGACGCCCAGGTCGCGTGCGACGTCGATGGCCGTGGCCACATCGTGCTCGTCGAGCGGAACGAAGACGCCTACGGGCATGATCTGGTAGATCGAGGCGTCGGTCGCGTAGCGCCCGCGCGCAGCGGCATCGAAAAGGACCTCGCCGCGAGTTTCGCGGCGCAGGTGCCGTTCGAGCCGCCGGCAGACGTCGGGCGGCGGCGTGCCGCCCGCCGGCGACGTCGGCACGTTCACGGGATCATCCAGGAGAAGACGTATTGCTGTAGAACCACGAGCACGCTGAGGAGAACGGTCAGGACGATGCTGTGGATGAACGTGCGCGCAAGCACGCGGCCTTCCTGCCCCTGCAGATGCGTGACGGAAGCTCCGGTCGCGATGTTCTGGGGCGAAATCATTTTACCCATCACGCCGCCGGAGGAGTTCGTGGCGGCAATGAGCACCGGATTCAATCCCAGTTGCTTGGCTGCCACCACTTGCAGATTGCCGAAGAGAGCATTGCCGGAGGTATCGCTGCCGGACAGAAACACCGCGATCCACCCGAGGAATGCCGAGAGCATGGGAAAGAACAGTCCCGCCGATGCGACGCCGAGACCCAGGGTGTAGTTCATCCCGGAATAGTTCATGAGATAGGCGAGCCCGACGATGAGCGCTACCGTGAGGATGGCGAAGCGGCTCTGGCGCCACGTCGTTGCTACGGCGCCGAAGAATCGCGCCGGCCCGACTCCCACGCACGCCGCGGTGATGATTGCAGCCACCAGGATGGCAGTACCGGTGCCCAGCGGCTGAAATGCCCAATTGGCCGCGTAGGCTTTCTTGTACAGCGTGATGAATACCTGATTATGCAAGCCCGGCCAGTGAACGGTTTGCTGAGCGATGGTCGCAATCTTCAGATGAGTCCAGGCGATCACGACCACCGACACGATGACCCAGGGCAACCACCCCTCCCAGGCGGGCACGGCGCCGCGCGGGCTCGCGATGGCCGCGCCGGGCGCCGGCGCCGGCGGAGGGGCGCTGCGATCGACGGCATAGGCCGTGTCGGGGGCCGGCGACCACACCTTCAGGAACAGGAGCGTCCCGAGCAGCGAAGTGAGCGCCGCCAGCACGTCGGTGAGCGTGTAATCGAGGTAGTTGGCAGATACGAACTGCGCCGCCGCGAAGCTGCCTCCGGCCACGAGCAGCACCGGCCAGAGCGCGCGGATCGATTTCGCCCCGCCATAGATGCCCATGACGTAGAAGGGCAGCAGCAGCGCGATGAAAGGCAACTGACGTCCGACCATTGCGCCGAGCTTGATGGCGGGCAAGTCCGTCACTTGACCGAGCACGGTGATGGGTGTTCCGAGCGCGCCGAACGCAACGGGCGCGGTATTGAAAATGAGCGTGAAGGTGAGGGCTTCCAGCGCCGGCATGCCGATCATGATGAGCAAGGCGCTCGTGATGGCGACCGGCGTGCCGAAACCTGCCACGCCCTCGAGCAGACATCCGAAGCAAAAGCCGATCACCACCAGCACCACCCGGCGGTCGTTCGGTAGGTTGGCGAGCAGCCATTCGCGGAATGCATCGAAGCGTCCGGAGATCACGGCGATGTTGTAGAGAAGCAGCGCACTGAACACGATCCACATCACGGGCCAGAGCGCGAACACGATGCCGGCGGCGACGCTGTCGAAGGCGAGCTCGACGGGCAGCTTCCACGCGGCGATCGCGATGACGAGGGCGACGAGCAAGCCGGCGAGGGATGATTGCCAGGCGGGACGACGCAGGACGCCGAGCGACACCAGCACGACCACGATCGGCAGAGCGGCCACCAGGAACGAAAGAAGCAGGCTATCCCCGATGGGGATCAATAATTGATTGAACATTTTTCTTGTTCCCCGCTATGACGGTATTGTCCTTTTGCTATCCTACCGCGCAAAACGAACCGAAGAGCACTCCATGCGGATCACTTTGTTGACCATTGCCTGCGGCGCGGGCCTGTTTGCCGCGGGCACGGCGGGCGCATCGAAGCGCGCCCTGGACGCGAGCGACTTCGAGCGACTGCTCTCGGTCGATGGCGTGGCCTGCTCGGCCGACTGGATCTTGTACACGGTCGAGGGCTCGGATGTCGCTGCCGACGAGCGCAACGGCAGTGTGTGGATGACCGGTTTTCAGGGCGGCACCGACCTCCGGCTGACGGCAGCGGGGGAATCCACCTCGGATCCAAAGTTCAGCCCCGACGGCCGTTACGTATCGTTCTTGTCGGAGCGCAAGGACGAAACCAAGTCGCTGCATCTGCTCGACCGCCGCGGCGGCGAGGCGCAACCGCTCGATGGCATCGCGGGCGACGTCAGCGAGTACGCGTGGTCGCCGGACGGCGTTCGGCTGGTGATTTCCATGAGTGAGGGGACGAAGAGCGGGCAGCCGATCGTCATCGATCGCCTGCACTTCAAGGAGGACCGTGACGGTTATTTGACCGCTGCCGACCGCAAGCAGCTGTACCTCTTCGATCTGGCGACCAACACCCTGACCCCGCTCACCAGTCATGCCAACGACACCGCGCCGGTGTTTTCCCCGGATGGCCGCCACATCGCCTTCCTCAGCAATCGCACGACCGATGAGGACCGTACGGGGAAGCTGGAGCTCGACGTGATCGAGGCGCGGGCCGGGGCGGCACCGCGCAAGCTCACGGAGTTCTTCGCGCCCAACAAGCCGGCGCTGAGGTGGACGCCCGACGGTACGCGCTTGCTCTACACCAGCGGTCTCGAGCCGCGGCTCAACGCCTACATCCAGGACCGTCTCAGCGTATTCAGCCTCGCCGACGGGAAATCGAGACTTCTCACCGAGCGTCTCGACCGCGCGCTCATGGGTATCTCGACGGCGAGCGATGACAGCGTCGAGGCCATCGTCGAGGACGATGGCGTGGAGCTGCCGGTGTCCGTGCGTCTCGACACGGGCGAGACGCAGCATCTCGCGACGGGCAAGTGGTCTGCTACCAGTATTTGCTCTGCGGGGAAGCACGTCGCAGTGGTCGCTTCGAACGACAGCTCGCCGCCCGAGGTGTATGCAGTCGAGCCCGCCGGATTGCGCAAGCTCACTCATCACAACGATGCCGAGATGGCGGAGCTCGCGCTCGGCGGCGTCGAGGACATCTCCTTTCCGAGCCGTGACGGCACGATCATTCACGGCATGATGGTCAAGCCCGCGGATTATCACGCCGGACAACCCTATCCCGCCATCCTCTGGATTCACGGCGGACCGAACGGGCAGGACTCGCACGGACTCTCCATCGACGCCTATTCACCCGAGCTCGAGCGGCAGTGGTTCGCGGCTCACGGGTACGTGGTCCTGGCCGTGAATTATCGCGGCAGCAGCGGCCGCGGCGGCGCTTTCGCGCAGGCGATCGCGGCGGATTGGGGGCATAAGGAGGTGGCCGACGTGTTAGGCGCAGTCGACTATGCCGTGCACGAGAAGATCGCCGATCCGCACCGGCTCGGTGTCGGCGGCTGGAGCTACGGCGGGATCCTCACCGACTACATCATCGCCTCGGACACGCGCTTCAAGGCCGCCATCAGCGGCGCCGGCAGCGGCAATCAGATCTCGATGTACGGCGCCGATGAGTACATCCTGCAGTACAACGCCGAAATGCAGCCGCCTTGGGCAGCGACCCCACTGTGGCTCAAGGTGTCCTATCCCTTCTTTCACGCCGATCGCATCAAGACGCCCACCTTGTTTCTCGGCGGGGGCAAGGATTTCAACGTGCCGATCGCGGGGGGCGAGCAGATGTACGCAGCGCTGCGCACGCTCGGCGTGCCGACGCAGCTCATCGTGTACCCCGGGCAATATCATGTGCTCACCCGCCCGAGCTATATCAAGGACTGCATGCAGCGCTACCTCGCCTGGTTCGACCGCTATCTGGGCACGACCGGCCGCTGAGGACAGGTCCGAAAGGGACCCCCGGAAGCCGGTTGCGAATTGGCTCACAGATCCCAGCTTATGACCAAAGAGCGGCCGTCTTTTGCCGCACTGCAAACCCAGAAATGTGATTTACAGCCTCTCAGTTTTTCGGCTAATCCCTGACGCTACAACATGTTGCAGTCACCTGCCGCGGGGGACCGATCTTTGCGCGGTGCGCTGTACTCAATCGATGGCGTCAACAATAACTGGGAGCTGTCTTGCCTCACGCAGCACGAAAGCAGGCCGCTGCTACGATTCCCGCACGGCTGTGCTTGGTGGTGCACGATGACCTCGAGCTGCGCTTGCGGTTGGCGGGTCTGGTCCGCCGCGCGGCTGCCTCGCTCGAGGCGGACTCGGTATCGAGCGCCGGTCTGGAGAGCCTCTCGGCGGAGCAACTGCGCTCCTATGTTGCCGTCATGCTCGTGGTGGAATTCATGCAACGCGGCTCGGAGGGCGATCCACTCGCCGCCGTGACTCGGCTGCGTGCGCGCGCGCCCCTGATGCCCATTTTCGTCTTCGCTCGGCGCGGGGACGAGCGCTGCGCGGCGCGCGCCATGAAGGCGGGCGCCGCCGATTATTGGCCCATCCACGCCGTGGACGTGAACGAGCTGGCGGCCTCGCTGCGACCGTTGCTCGAACAGCCGGGCGAGCCCGCGACGACTCCGGGCAGGACAGCGCCCGCGGTGATCGACGACGCATCAGCCTATCCCGAGGTTGCAGGCTATCGGCTGCTCAAGAAAATCGCGCATTCCTCATCCGCCAGTGTCTATCTCGCCCGCAACAGCGATCTGGGACAGATGGTGGCACTCAAGGTGCAGCCCATCCAGGGACTCGCCAGCGTCTCGGAAGAGGATCGTCAGAGGTTCGCGCGCGAGTGTGAGATCCTGTCGAGCCTCAACCACCGTTCGGTCGCCGATGTCATCGACTTCGGCATTACGCCGAATTACCTGTACCTCGCTCTCGAGTACTTCCCCTGCGGAAGCATGCGCGAGCGGCTGAAGAATCCGGTGAGTGAGCGCGACGCGCTCAACTACGCCCGGCAGATCGCGACGGCTTTGCAGATCGTGCACGCGGCCGGCATCGTGCATCGCGACCTCAAGCCCTCGAACCTAATGCTGACCACGGACAACCGGGTCGTGCTCATCGATTTCGGCTCGGCCCGCGCGCAGCTGGTCGGCCTCGAGCTGTCGCGCTCGGACCTCATGACCGGCACTCCTTATTACGTTTGCCCCGAGCAAATCGACGGTTGCGACCCCGATCAACGCGGCGATCTGTACAGCCTCGGCGTGATCCTCTACGAGATGCTGGCCGGCCGATTACCCTTTCTCGGCAACAATCTCGCGGAGATTTTCCAGGGCCATCGGCAGCAGCCGATTCCGCTGCTGCCGGCGGCGCAATCGCGTTATCAGCCGCTCATCAATCGGCTGCTCGCCAAGAAACCCGATGAGCGCTTTGCTTCCGCCTCGCAATTTCTCGACGCCTTGAACTCCGCCGCAGTGACGCCTGGGGAGTGAGGACCATGAACAACGCCACCGCCAAACAGGACTCGTCTTCGACCTCCGCAGGCCAGGAATCGAGTCAGCCATCCAGGAAACGCAAGTTCGACGCTTATCTCGTCACGCTCGACGACGAGCTCTGGCCGCAGGTCGGCGCGCACCTCTCGTCGCATCTCAACCACCGGCAGCTCGACTCCATCGATGAGCTGCTGAGCTCGACCCGGCCGGGCGAGGCGGCGATCGTATTATGGGATGCGCGCGGTGCAGCGGAGCAATCCGCCATCCTGGCCCGTCTGGCGGCACATTCTCCGTCCTTCGCCGTGATCGTCCTCGACGTTGCGGAAAGTGCGTCGGGTTGGGCGCCGGAGGTCGAGCGCGGACAGGTGGTCGCGCACGTCGCGGTGCCCCTGCATTCTGAAGAAATCGCGAGCGCTCTCGGCAGCGCGTATGACGAGGCGAGCGCCCGTCTGGCCCTCCTCGGCGATGGCACGGCCAGGGTGCGCGAAAGTCGCGGAGCGGGCACTCGCGGCGCCCCGCAGATCGCCGTGTTCGAGAGCGACGGCGCCGAAGTGGCAGAGCCCGAAGCTCCGGCCGGTGATGACAACCGCATTCTCGCCGGCGCATCCCAGCGCAAGTCGGGCTCGCGATTCCCCCGCATGGCAATCGTGGGCGCGCTCGCGATCGTTCTCTGCGCCCTCGCGGGCTACATGCTCCTGCGGCGCCCGGACGCTCTACCCCCGCTCCCGCCCTCCGCCGATGCGGGGCATACGACGAAACCCGCCGCGACTCCGGCCGGTCCAGCCGCAACGGAAGCGACGCAGCCTGCCGAGGAGTCGACGCCCGCCGCCGCGACCGAGGAGAAGGTCGACGCATTGGTCAGCGCGGCGCAGATCGCGATGCGCGATCGGCACTTCATCGAGCCGATGGAAGGCAGCGCGCTGTCGCTCTATCGCAGCGCTCTTCTGCTCGCGCCCGGTAACGGTGAAGCGCAGCAGGGGCTGAAGCGTCTCTCGGAGATTCTCGTCGGCCGGGTGCAATCGGCCCTGGATGAAAAGCAATTCGAGGCGGCGCTGCAGGCTCTCGAGACCGTGCGCAGCATCGATCCCAGCGACCCGCGACTGGCGGCGCTCGATGATCGTATCGCCAAGATGCGTGATGAGTTGGGGCCGGCCGAGATCGAAGCGGCCATCAATGCCCAGAACTTCGATCGCGCTGCACAGTTGATCGATCAGGCCGCTCGTGCCAAATCGATGAGCGAATCGAAGCTCGCCCAGCTGCGCGAGGATCTGCGACGCCACCATGCCGATTCCGACGTGTCGCGCATCCTGGCCCTCCTCGATGCCCGTCTGGATCAGGAGCAGCTCATCGAGCCGGCGAACGACAGCGCCGTCGGCTACTTCGCCGAGGCGCGCAAGGCCGGGGCGATGGTGAGCGACTTGCAGACGCGCGGCCGCGAGCTCGTGCGACGACTTACGCAGCAGGCTCACAAGGCCATCGACGAGCGCCAGCTCGCCGATGCGGACCGCCTCATCACCGCCTTGCGCAGCCTCGGAACCCCGCCCTCGATCATTGCGGGTCTGCAGCACGACATCGGCGTCGTGCGCGCCCAGCAAGTGCAAAAGCAATCGGATCAATTCCGCATCCTCGATCTCATCAAATCCCGTCTCGCGCAAGGCAGCGTCGCGAGCCCCGAGAATGACAGCGCGCTCTACTATCTGGGACAACTCCGCGGCACCGATCCGCAAAATCCCGCGCTGCCGGAGCTCACCAAGGCGGTGCAGTCTCAGCTTCTCGGCCAGGCCGGCGACGCGATCGATGCCGCCGAGCTCGCCCAGGCCGACGCGCTATTGCAGATGGCGAGCAGCCTCGGCAGCTCGCCGCAGGCGGATGCGCTCGCGCAGCGACTGCGATCGGCGAAGACGTCCATGAGCAGCGGACCGCAAGAGGTCGCGGAGAGCTCCTTGACGCGGCTGCGCGTGCTCGATGTCGAGTACCCGTCCGGGGCGCTGCAAAAGAAGATCCAGGGAACCGTTGAGATCGGTTATGTGATCACACCTAAGGGAGCGGTGTCCGACATCAAGGTGCTCGATGCCAATCCCACCGGTATTTTCGAGACGGCGGCGACGAAGGCCATCTCGCGACTGCGCTACAAGCCCACCTTCGACGGCCACGGCAAACCTATCGCCGTGAGCACGAAGATGCTCGTGATTTTCCGACCGTCGACCTGATGGAGTTCCGATGAATTCGCGTGTTCCGTTCCTGTCGAAGCTCTCTCCGGACCGCCTCATGGTTCTGGTGGTCCTCTTGGGCGTGAGTTTCGTGGCGATCGTGCTCCTGCCGGGCCTCAAGCTCGCGGGCGACCTGGTGAACTCCTCTGCGGCGCTCAAGTGGGTCGCGGACCAACAGCGCTATCCGACCATCACTCGCGCCTCGCTCGAGACCATGCGCGATCGACTCACCAACCGCGGGTATTTGCAGGAATCGGTCGACCAGTTGACGGATGCGACCAAGAAGTTCGGCGACGCCGTGCAGATCATGACGACACCGCGGCCCGGAGGTTGGCTCGGCTTCGGAATGCCGGGATCGATGGGAGACTCGATCGCCGGCAGCCGCGCCGGTCCGCTGCGCGATGCGTGGGAGAGGGAACTCGGGGCCGTGCAGCCCGTGCTCACGTTCAACAGCGTGCCGTATGCGGACAGCGAGTCGGCGGGCACGGTGCTCAACGCCACCGGGCGGCAGCTCGAGCACGATCTGACCACGGCCATCCGCATCAGCCGCCACTCGTTGCCGGAACTCGAATCCGAGCTCACCACCATCGGCGCGCAATTACAGGCGGGCAACGCGCGTGCCGCGAGGCAGCTCCAGGTCGTCATGCTGATGGGCCTTTTGATCGCCGGGTTCCTGGTGCTCCTCATCGTGGCGCTGCTCAACGCGCGAAGCAAGCAGGAAGCCAAGCTCAGGGAGGCGCGCCAGCAGACCGCGGACATTCTGCGCACGGTAAAGGACGGTCTGTTCCTGATCGACGAGAACCTCGTCATCGGAACGGCGTACTCGGGCGCGCTCGAGACGATGTTCCAGCGAAAGGATCTGGCGGGACTCGGGTTCGAGGATCTGCTCAAGGGCATCGTCTCGGAGAAGACACTGTCCACGGCCTTGAAGTTCGTGAAGGTATTGTGGTCGGAGCGCACCAACGAGAAGCTGGTGAAGTCCATCAATCCACTGGGTGAAGTCGAAGTGCACCTCGCGATGGGGCACGGTAAGTTCGACACTCGATACCTGGACTTCGAATTCCACCGTGTGCGCGTCGACGGCAAGATCACGCACGTGCTGGTGTCGGTATCCGACGTGAGCTCGCGCGTGGAGCTCGCCCGCGAGCTGCAGAACTCCCAGCAGCAAGCGCAGGCACAGGTCGATACGTTGCTCGGAATTTTGCACATCGATCCCGCCCATCTGGCATCGTTCCTCAACGATTCGAATGCGGCCATGAAGATGATCAACGCCGTGCTCCGGGAGCCGGCCCGCGAGGAGGGTGCCTTTCGCAAGAAGCTCGACACACTGTTCAGGCAGGCTCATTCGGTCAAGGGGGAGGCGGCGGCACTCGGCCTGTCCTCGATCGAAAGCCGCGCCCATTCCTTCGAGGACGATTTGAAAGCGTTACGTGAGAAGCCGGACCTGTCGGGCAACGATTTCCTGCCGCTCGTCATCAAGCTCGACGACTTGCTGACGCACTTGCAATCGGTCAGCGAGCTGGTGGCGCGCCTATCGAAGTTCCAGCTGTTCCGCAGTGAGGCGTCCGCGCCGCCCGATGAGGCGCAGATCGTGGACGAGTCCGCGCAGGTGACGGGGCCGCTCGAAACCGACTTCGGATTGGGTGCGACGCTGCAGCAACTCGCGGACCGGGTCGCCGCGGAGCACGGCAAGCAAGCCCAGGTTCGATGCAATGGACTCGACCTCGTGCCCGAGGAGTACCGGCGCATCGTCAAGGACATCGCGATCCAGGGCGTGCGCAATGCCGTCGTGCACGGCATCGAGCCGGCCGCGGCGCGGATCGCCGCGGGCAAATCGCCGCACGGCACGGTGCGGCTCGATTTCAGGAACGTCGGCGAGGGCTTCAAGTTCAGCGTCGAGGACGACGGACAGGGTCTCGTGACCGATCGAATCAAAGAGGTCGCGCTGCAGAAGGGATTCCTCACGCCCGAGCAGGCGGAGAACCTCGACGCCAAGAAAGTGCTGTCGTTGCTGTTTCAGCCAGGGTTCTCGACGGTGGAGACTGCGACCAAAGATGCGGGCCGCGGCGTGGGGATGAATTTGATGGCCGATCTGATGCGTCAGATCGGGGGTCGAGTGGGGGTTGCGACGGCGCCGGGCAAATATACGCGCGTGACGGTGACATTGCCCGTGCCGCCGAGGCCCATTGACGATACGGTGGCTGCCTGATGGATACGAGTGCTCAGCAAAGTAAGAAGCTCATGATCGTGGACGATTCGAACATCATCCGGCGGCGCATCGAGCGCTCGCAGCAAATCGATCGCTTGGAGGTGGTGGGAGCCGCAGCCAACGGGCGTGACGCCGTGGACCTGTTCCGGCGCACGCAACCCGATGTGGTCACCATGGATCTCACCATGCCCGAGATGGACGGCATCGAGTGCGTGGAGAAGCTGGTCGCCATCAACCCGAAGGTATTGATCCTCGTGGTCTCCGCGTTGGCCGACAAGGCGACCGCCGTCGAAGCGATCGAGAAAGGCGCGAATGGCTTTCTTTGCAAACCGTTCACGGATCGCCAGCTGAACGACGCGCTGGAAGAGCTATTGCGGGAAGCGTGATGCTGAAGGAAGCCGAAATCCGCACCTTCGTCGACGGCACGACGAACTATTTCGAGGTATCCGGACGGCAGCCGGCCACAGTCGGGTCTCCCTATCTCGTGACCGACGGCAAGCCGGGTACCTACGAGTACACGGGGGTCATAGGAATTTCCGGCGCTCGCAAAGGCATCGTGTATTTCACCGCACCGCGCGGCATGCTGACGGTGCTGCTCATGCGCATGCAGGAGACCGACTGCAGCGAGGAGACGATTCTCGATCTCGTGGGTGAGGTGGCCAACACCATTTCCGGCAACGCAAGGCGGGATTTCGGCAAGAGCTTCGTGATCTCGGTGCCCACAGTGGTCGCGCACAACCCCGAGAAGGTGACCCCGCCGCATCAGCGCTGCTACGTGATTCCCATCAACTGGCGCGCGCACTCGGCCAAGCTGGTGGTTTGCCTGGAATAGCGGGGCGCGCGATGCGCGCAGCGCGGTCGGCGAGTCTGACCTAAGGGGGAGCCGACTCCGAGGAAAGAACCACCGCCTTGGCGTTCGCGTCAACGGTATTGAGGAGCACCGGACGCCGCCAAACCCGCTTGATGTACTCGAGCACTCTGGCCGTTCGTTCGGCGTCGAGGCCGCGGCCGTCGAGCTGGCTGTTGTGGCTGAGCACGAGCGTGCCGTCATTGCGCACCTCGGTCACGGACACGCGCGGTGCGCCAAAATTGTACTTGTCGATGAGCAGGTTCTCGTGCAGCTCCTCGATGTCGGCTGCGACCACCTTGATCTGTCCCTGCTGCTGCCGCTGATAGCGGAAAAGTCCCATCTCCTCGGCCATCTCCCGGGTGAGGTAGTTGCGCAGGAAGCTGCAATCATCGTCCTCGCGCATGACGCGCCGCGCCGTCTCGATGCCCGCCTTCTTGACGATATCCTCCCAGAGCGTGAATCCCAGGTGATAGGGATTGATCGAGAGGGCGACTTGTTCGCCGGTTGCCACCGGCCGCACGACGTCCGAGTGGCACTTGATGGCATCGAGGTACGTTTCCTCGGGAATGAAGTCCGCCTCGCGGAGCAGCCGCGCATGCCAGTACGAGGCCCAGCCCTCGTTCATGATCTGCGTGGCGAAGACTGGAAAGAAATAGAAAGATTCATCGCGCACAGCGAGAAATATGTCCCGCTCCCAGCTCTCCATTTCGGGGGCGTAGGTGGCGATGAACCAGAGCAGATCTCTCTCCGGGTGCGGCGGCAGCGGCGCGCGGGCTTTGCGAGTCTGCGGCGCAACGGGGGTGGCGTCGAGCGTGGCGAAGCGCGCGCGAAACGGATCATCGGGCGGCTCCGTCGGCGTGGGTGCATATTCGGGGTAGCGCTCGCGCCGCAATGATTGATCCAGGTCGACGTACTGCTCGAGGGACAGGGCGGCGTCGAGGACCTGCTCAACCGCGTTGAAGCCGAAGGACTCGATGTGGCGCTCGATCTGCCGGGCGTGACTCGCCGCGTGTTCGATGATGTGCGCGCTGCCCTGGTCCTGGCAGCGGCGGAACAGCATGTTGTTCTTGGAAAAATCGGCGTGACCGAGCACGTGCGCGGTAACGAGGACGTTGTCGGCGAGCCCGTTGCTGGCCGCGAGATACGCGTGGCCGGGATCGCCGGGAAAGACGACCTCGAAGAGCCTCGAATAGCCCATGTGTCGCTGCAGCAGCTGATAGATGTAGCGCGCGCCGAAGGACCAGTGCGGCATGCGCACCGGCAGCCCGTACACGGCGATCTCGGTCATGAAGCTGTCGGGTACCGCCTCGAAGATCACCTGGGACCAGTCGAGTCCGAGCTTGCGCGCGAGATCCTCGAGCTTGGGTACGTGGCTGCGCCAATCCGAGGTCATGGAGCGGACCCGGCAGCGTCGGCATCGCCCGCGTGCGCTTCGGCCGTGAAGAAATGACGCACCGCGCCCGCGATGTCGTCGGGGCTCCCCACGGAAAATCGCCCGCACGGCCGGCCTGCCTCGGCGGCGGCCTCGAACAGAGTCATGGTTTCACTGTGCGAGCTGCGCACCCCGGCGGAGATCTCGACATAGCCGCAGTAGCGCGCCGCCTTGGCGATCGCCTCGAGCTCGGCAGCCGCGGGTGTGCGGTCATCGGCGGCATTGTCGCCGTCCGAGGCGTAGAAGAGGTACACGTTGCAGGACGCGGGATCGAAGCGCTCGTCCATGATCTCGTGGACCTTCGCCAACCCGACCGAGGCCACGGTGCCGCCGCTGCCGGCAACCTTGAAGAAGTCTGCCTCGCTGAACTCCCAGGCCTCGGTGGTATGCGCGACGAACACGATGTCGAGCGCCTTGTACTGGCGCCGCAAGCCCGCCGCGACCCAGAAGAAAAACGTCTTGGCGAGCTGCCGATCGCGGTCCGACATGCTGCCGGACACGTCGATCAGAAAGAATACCGCCGCGCGTAACGCCGGTTGACGGCGCCGCGTGAGCTGCCGATAGCGCAGATCCTCATCGGTGAATGCCGGCGAGTCCGCGTCGAGCGCGCGACGCTTGACCGATTCCTTGAGCGAACGCCGCCGGTCGAGGCGGGAGCGCGCACCCCGCCGATCCCAGCCCTCGCGCTTCCACTCGGAATCCTCCGTGGCACCCGCCCGGGGCTGCAGGTTGGGCAGCTGCATGTCCTCCCAGAGCCAGTCAATCACGTCGTCGACCTTGAATTCGAGCATGAGCTCGATCCCACCCTGGTCCTTGCCGCCTGCGCCTTTCTGTCCCGGACCGGATTGCGGATTGGCCGGCCCCAGCACATCGCCGGGTTTCGCCTTGCCCTGCCCGACACCTTGCCCTTCGCCGGTTTGCAGCAGCCGGAAGCGGTAATGCTCCAGCATGCGCACGGGAACCCGCACGGTGCGTGAGCCGTCGTTGATGATGTCGGAGCCGGAGACGATCCGCGGCAGATGGGCGCGCACCGCCTCCCGAATCTTCTCGTTGTGGCGCAGCCAATCCCTGGAGCCACGCGAGAAGAGCTCATACCAACCGTTGAGCGTCTGCGACTGGGTTCCTGTCGAGTCGCCGCTCATGCAAACCCCGTGTGCCTATTCAGCATCATGCGCTCACCTACTCTTGCGACAGCAGCGTGGTGACGTAGTTCAGCGCCTCCTGCGCGCTGTGCTCGTCATAACCATACTCCTTCACGAGGCGTTCTTGCACTACCGAGATCTTCTTACGGGCTTCGTCGTCGGGTCGCGCGGTGGACGTGACGAGGCGCAGCACGTCGCGCCGCTCCTCGAAAAGATATTGTTCAATGGCTTCGCGAACTCGCGCGTGGCTCGCCAGCCTGAACTTCTCGCCGGCCTTGAACGCCACCATGGCCTTGCGGATCACTTCCTGGCGGAACGATTGCTTGCCGGATTCCGAGACCTTGATCTTCTCTTCCACCGAGCGCATGAAGCGCTCGTCGGGCGCCCGGTTCTCTCCGGTCATGGGATCCGTGACCTTGCGCTGGTCGAGGGAGGCCTCGATCTCGTCGAGATACTTCTCGAGGAGCTGCTGCGCCTCGTCCTGGAAGGACGCGAACAAGGCCCGATGGACGTCCTCCTTGACCCAGCGGTTGTAGAACTCCTTGCGCGCGGTCACCAGGTGATCGAACCAGAGCTTTTTCTGCTTGGAATCGATGCGCGCGTCGCTCTCGATTGCATCCTTGAGCGCGAGCAGCAACTCCATGCTGGTGAGGCTGCGCGCATCGCCCCGCGTGATAGCGGTCGAGAGCGCGTTGATGACGAAGCGCGGGCTCACACCGGAAAGTCCTTCGTCCGGGGCCTCTGAGCGCAGGCGCGCCGCCTCTTGATCCGAGAATCCCTCCACCGCCTCGCCGGCGAAGATGCGCACCTTCTTCGGCAGATCGAGTCCTTCGCGCTCGGGCTTGGTGTGCCTGGTCAGTATGGCGAACACGGCGGCCAGGTGCAGTACGTGAGGATCGAGATGGGTGTTGCGAAACGCCGGCGCCCCATACACGAGCTTCTTGTAAATGCGCGCCTCGTCCTTGTACGACAGGGCGTAGGGCACCTTGATGATCACCATGCGGTCGAGCAGCGCTTCGTTTTCCTTTTCCTGAAGGAAGCGATTGAACTCGGCCAGGTTGGTGTGCGCCAGAATCGTCTCGTCGAGATAGATGAGGGGAAAACGTGCGACCTTGACGTTCTTCTCCTGCGTGAGGGTCAAGAGGAGATAAAGGAATTCGCGCTTCACCTTCAAGATCTCGATCATTTCGAGCACGCCGCGGCTCGCCGCATACACGGCGCCGGACCAGGACCAGGCCCGAGGATCGCCTTCATCGCCCACTCGCGCGACCTTCGACAGATCGACCGAGCCGACGAGATCGGCGATGTCGGCGGTCGAAGGATCGTGAGGCGCGTAGGTGCCGATACCGCAGCGCGCGGCCTCCGACAAGAAGATGCGCTCGACCGGCACGCGCAGGTAGTCGCCCTCGCACTCGCGGTCGAGATAATCCCTGGCCCAGGGACTCAGCTCTCCCGAGATGCTGACGCCATAGGTCTCGCGGAACTCGGCCCGCAGGCTCGTCGGAATGAGATTCAGGGGCGATTCGCGCAGCGGCGATCCCTTGATGGCGTAAAGCGCGCCCTCATCCGTGCGGCTGTACTCTTCCAGACCGCGCTTCAAAAGGATGGCGAGCGTGGACTTGCCCCCCGAGGGCGGTCCCAGTAAAAGCAGCAAGCGTCGCCCGACGTCCGAGCCGGCTGCGGCCGCCTTGAAGTAGTCCACCACGCGTCCGAGCGGCTCGTCGACACCGAACAGCTCACGCTTGAAGAGCTCGCGCGCCTTCTCAGTGTCGCTGCCCCCGGCCGCCCGGCCGTGCCAGAGCAGCATGTCCCAGATGTATTCGTGGCTGGTCCGGATGTAACCGGCCGGGTCCTTCGGCAGAATGTCCTTCAAGAAATCGCTCAGGGTCCCTTCCCATCGCTGCGCACGATGCTCCTTGCTGAAGCGAAGCAGAGAATCCAAAAAATCCGGAGGACTGGACCCCTCTTGTAGCTGTGATACTCCCATCGTCAAACCTCCGCTCGAGAAATTTGGACTGAAGGCCACTAGCCGGCATTTTCGACGCGCTCGATTGCAGTAAAAAACAAGTCGTGCGAGTCGTACGTGATCTCCTTAACTCTATAATGAATGTTTTATGTTAGATCGGTCACAGCTTCAAGTTGTTTCATATAATGAATTTTTCTTTAGTGCGCGCATGCTGAAAATATCGCCGCGAGCGATAAGATTGTCTGCCCGACCGCACGCGTAACTCAGCAGAAGCGGCGCGATTACAAGCGTGGCGCCGCCGCGATCCGTCGAGGTTGCCGCGCAATTCGGCCGCTCAGGGAATGCCGCAACGCGCGCGCCGATTCCGCCGGCGCACCATAATCGCACAGCAACAAATCCGCCGCGCGCAAGAAAAGGGCGCGTTGCGCAAAGCACACAAGCCACGCCGTGAGCGATATCCTGTTGCGGACTGATTTTAGCCCCCAGCGGCCGCGGCGGTGGGGGCAAGGGGGATCGTGACCGGCGATTTGCCGCTGAGCTTGAGGCGCGCGCCATCGGGTAAGAGATGGAGCACGCGCGTGAATAAACTATCCTGCGCCACGGCGCGTCCGATGTAAAGAATCCCTGTGTCCGCCAGATCCTTCGTCAGCAGCTCGATGACCCGCGGTCGTTGCTCATCCTCCAGCGCCTCGAGCGCCTCGTCGATGATGAGCCAGCGGGGCGCGTGCAAGAGTACGCGCGCGAATGCGAGGCTGTGTTGCTCGCCCTCGGACAGGGTGAGATCCCACTGCCCGGGCGCGTCGAGCAGCGGACCCAGGCGTTCGAGGCCGAGGCGCTCGAGGACCCGCAAGCACGCCTGGCTCGTGAAATCGTTCACCGTCGTGGGATACGCGAGTACTTCGCGCAGCGTGCCGGGCGGAAAGTACTGGGTTCTCGGCATGAACCACATCGACTCCCCGTCGGGGCGCGACACGTGTCCCGAGCCCCACGGCCACAATCCCGCTAGAGCTCGGAACAGCAGGGTCTTGCCGGTGCCTGACTCTCCGACCACTAGCACCCGTTCGCGAGCCTGCATCTCGGCGTGTCGCTCCTTGAGCGTGACTCCTCCCGCGGGCGAGGCAATCTCGAGGTTGTCGAGGGTGAGAACCCCCGGCTTGCCTTCCGTGAACTCGATGCGGCCGGCCAGATCGTGCAGCACGTCGCAGGCAATCACGGCCCGGCGAAAGTTCGCGACCCGCAGGAGTGTTGCGCGCCAATCGGCGATGGTGCTGAAGTTGTCCACGAACCAGCGCAGGGAGGACTGCACCTGCATGAACGCGCCTGATGCCATCATAAGTCCGCCGAACGTGAGGGTGCCGCTGAAGTACAAGGGTGCCGCCACCAGGATGGGGGCGACGAGGGTGAACCAACCGTAACCCGCGGTCACCCAGGTGAGCCGGGTGTTTCCCGTCACCAGGACTCGCATGGCATTGAGCACGGTGCTCAAATCGAGCTCGATGCGCCGCGCCTCGTCCGGCTCGGCCCGGGCGAGCGCGATCGAGTCGATATGCTCGTTCACTCGCACCAGCGAGAAGCGCAGCTCCGCTTCTCGAGCGTACCGATCGGCATTATTGCGGACGAGGCTGCGTCCCACCCAGTAGCTCAAGAGCGAGGCGGATCCCGAGTACAGGATGGCGGCCCACACCATGTATCCCGGGATGACGATGGTTCGGTCGGCCACATGGAACGCGAACGTGCTCGACATTGACCAGAGCACGCTGATAAAGGTGGCGAGCAGAATCGAGGCCTGCAGCAGACCGACGCCCAAGTCTCCCGACAACTCCGTGAGATGGCGCGCATCCTCATGCATGCGTTGGTCCGGGTTGACGCCCATCGCGCCGGCATGCGCCAGGCGAAACGCACGTCCCGGCGCCATCCAGCCCTGCACGAGGTCATGCACCAGACCTTCGCGCAGCTTGAGCTTTGAGGTCTCGACCAACCATCGCTGCGCGACGTTGAGCGCGAGCAGCGCACCCGCGATGACGCCGAAGACGCCGAGCTGCTTCCAGAACTCCGCGAGATTCCGATGCGACAAGGCGTCGTAGAACGGCTGATTCCAGGTGTTCAGCTTGTTCTGCCCATAAGCGGTCGCCGCGACGACGACGAAGATGCAGACCGACAGAGTGATGAGCGTCGAGCGCAGGGGAGAGGCCCACAACGCCCGCACCATCATGCTGAGCTGCGCCCTCAGCCCCGACTCCGCGTTCTCGTCGAAATCGCCCGGCGTCGCATCGCCGGGGGGCGCGGCGCCGGGAGGCGGCGCGACGGCGGCAGGGCTATAGGAGGGCGTATTTACATCGTCGGGCCGTTTTATGATCATGCTAGCCACTTGAGGAGCCGAACAATTCCGTCATTATCCGCCACGCCGCGCTCGCCTTGGGGCACCCGGTCGACAAAAAGAGCGCGCTGCCTCGGGCGCGTCGTCCCTTGCCCATGACTCCAGCAGCTACGAATCGAATCGACCGGCTCATCCGCGAGATGTCCCTGGCCGAGAAGCTCGGGCAGCTCACCATGACCACGGCCGGCTCCGCCGTGACCGGCCCCACTTTGACCGGCCCCATTGTGACCGGCCCCATCGATCCCACCTCAACCGGCGATTCGACGGAATCGATCCGTGCGGGCACCGTGGGGAGCATGCTCAATCTCATCGGCGCCGAGCATGTTCGCGAGATGCAGCGGGTGGCGGTCGAAGAGTCGCGGCTCGGCATCCCGCTCTTGTTCGGTTTCGACGTCGTGCACGGCTATCGCACGATTTTCCCCATACCGCTCGGCGAAGCGGCCTCGTTCGAGCCCGATCTGTGGGCGCTCACGGCGCGCGAGGCCGCCAAGGAAGCCGCCGCCGCCGGCCTCGCCATGACCTTTGCGCCCATGCTCGACATCGCACGCGATCCGCGCTGGGGCCGAAGTGCCGAGGGCCCCGGCGAGGATCCGTGGATCGGCATGCGAATGGCGGATGCCAAGGTGCGTGGGTTTCAAGGCGACGATCTCGCCGCGCCGATTGCGCTCGCCGCGGTCGCCAAGCATTACTGCGCCTACGGCGCGGCGACCGCGGGTCGCGATTACGCATCCGCGGACATCTCGGAGCGCACCCTGCGCGAGGTGTATCTGCCGCCTTTTGCTGCTGCCGTGGCCGCGGGCGTGAGCGCCGTGATGCCCGCCTTCAACGATCTCGCCGGCATTCCGATGACGGCTCATGCGGCGCTCATCAAGGGATGGTTGCGCCGTCGTCTCGGATTCGACGGCGTCATCGTGAGCGACTACAACGCCGTGGCGGAGCTCATTCGCCACGGCATCGCAGCCGACCTCGCCCAAGCGGCGGCCCTTGCGCTCAACGCGGGAGTCGATATCGACATGATGGGCGGGGCATATCGCCATGGACTGCCGATTGCGCTCGACCGCGGCTGGGTCGCCTCGGTCGATATCGATGAGGCGGTGCGGCGCGTGCTCACGCTCAAATGGAAGCTCGGTCTATTCGACGATCCTTACCGCCGCGGCGCTGACCCCGAGAGCAGCGAGGCGCTCGCGGTCCGGCGTCGACTCGCGCGCGCCGCCGCCGCGCGTTCGCTGGTGCTGCTCAAGAACGAGATGAATGCGCTGCCATTGCCGAGCGGCGCGCGCGTCGCGCTCATCGGTCCGCTGGCCGATGCGCCCCGCGACATGCGGGGACCTTGGGCGGCGGCCGGCGGCACCGATCCCGACGTGACCGTGCTGGCGGGTCTCGAGGCGGCACTCGGCGAGGGGAAAGTACTTCACGCGCCCGGCGTCGACATTGCAGGTGAGAATCTCGCCGGCGTCGCCAGAGCCCTGGAGCTGTGCGCCCAGGCGCATGCGATCGTGCTGTGCCTCGGCGAGTCGGAATCCATGAGCGGAGAGGCGGCGAGCCGCGCTCACCCGCATCTGCCGGGCAGGCAACGACAGCTGGCCGAGAGTGTGTTCGAGCGCGCGCGAGCCTTGCGCAAGCCGGTCATCGTCCTCGTCTTCTCCGGGCGCCCCCTCATCGTGCCGTGGCTCATCGAGCGCGCCGATGCGGTGATCGCCGCGTGGTTTCCGGGGAGCGAGGCGGGCAACGGTATCGCCGACGTGCTGACGGGCCGGGTGAGTCCGAGCGGACGCACCCCGGTGACCTGGGCGCGAAACCTGGGACAGGTGCCGATTTTCTACGCCGCGCGGCCGACCGGCAGGCCGGCCGCTCCGAATGACCACTACACCAGCAAGTATCTGGACTCTCCCAGCGATCCGCTGTTTCCCTTCGGCCATGGACTGACGTACGGTCGATTCGTCCTCTCGAACCTGCGCTTGAGCAAGGAGACGTTGCTCGAGAGCGAGACGCTGACGGTGCGCGTAGACGTCGCAAACCAGGGACCGAGGACGGCCGAGGAGACGGTGTTTCTGTTTACGCACGACAAACTCGCGAGCGTCGCGAGGCCGGTGCTCGAGCTCAAGGGTTTCGGCAAGATCAAGCTGGACCCTGGCCGATCGGGCACCGTGACACTGCCGCTGGCAGGCGCGGACTTGCGATTCTTGGGGCTCGATCTCGAGCCGATATTCGAGCCGGGTGAGGTCGAGGTTTTGATTGGACCGTGCGCCGACCGGTCGAAGCTACTCGCGGCGACCGTTCATCTCGCGCCCGCGCCCCGACCCTGATCGCAGGCCCACGTGAAATCCGTTTCTTCGCGCGTACCCGGAACGATGGGACTCCAAGGGGTCGCCTTCGGATCCGCCTCCTCGGTTTCCTCGGTGCCCTGGATGTTGTTGGCCGAGTAGTAGATGACGAGGAGATTGCGGGTCTGTTGCTTCTTGCAGTCGTATTGCTGCTTCTCGACGGCGCTCATGTACGGATTGCCTTGGCCCGTCTGCGGCTCGGCGTACTCGTAGCGTATCCAGCCGGTGACGATCTGACCCGAGCGCTTCAGCTGGTGCGTGCTGGTGAAAATTGCCCACGAGCCATCGGTTGCGACGCTGCGAAATTCCCAGCCCCCGCTGGCCATGGGGTCGAGCGTACGCACCCACGCCATGGGGTTGGCTTTGCGGGCCGCGCGCTCGCGCGCGATCTGCTCGGCTCGAGCTTGCGCGGCCTGGTTGGCGCGCTCGCGCTCCGCGGCCCATTGCTTTTCCTGTTCAGGAGTCTGGCCGCCGGCAATCTCGACACCGGCGAGGAGCGCGGCCCCGCAGGCGGCCGTCGCGGCCCACCGAATCAATTTGCCCATGGGTCGAAATCTTAGCGCTTTACCACGCCGCGTGTGAGATCTCGGGGGCCGCCCGCCATCCGGACCGCATCGGAGCGCCACGAAGAGGCCGGAATTGACAATAGCAAGTCCTGCATGGCCTGCGGCATGGTGTCGATTGCCCGCGGCACCTCGTGCTCCGAGACCGGGGGCGAGATCAGGAAGCCCTGCACGTACAGGCCGGGGTTTCCGGCCAGGCAGCTGAACTGAGTGCTGCGCTCGACGCCCTCGGCCGTCACTTCGATGCCGAGGTCCTCGCACAAGAGCATCAGCGCCATCGCAATTGCGGCCGCGCGCGGGTTGGTATCGATGCCGGCAATCAGCGCCCGGTCGAGCTTGATGCGCGACAGGGGCAACTGCTCGAAAGAGGCGAACGAGGAGTAGCCCGTGCCGAAGTCGTCCAGCGCGATCGCGATATCGAGCGAGCGCAGCAAGCGCAGCGACTCGATGGTGGCGGCGCCCGTTTGCAGCACTGACTCGGTGAGCTCGAGCTCGATGCAGCGTGCCGGCAATTCAAATTCCTGCAGCAGCCTCTGCACCCGGTCCACGAAGCTCGTGCTGGCCAGCTGTCGTGGCGAGACGTTGATCGCGACTTTGACCTCGGGCCAAGAGGAGCGCTGCCAATTCGCTGCGGTCTCGATCGCTCGGCGTAGCACCCAGTCCCCGAGCTCGAGGATGAGGCCGGATTCCTCCGTCACCGCCAGAAACTCGGCCGGGGCTGCGAGCCGTCCGTCGGGCGTTCGCCAGCGCACCAGCGCCTCGACCAACCCGACGCGCAGGCTGTCGAGGCGCACCTCCGGCTGGAAAAGGAGCTCGAACTCCTCGTGCTCGAGGGATCGCCGGATCCCCTGCTCGGTGATGAACTTGCGGGTAGCCGCCTCGTGCAGCTCGCGGGTGAACAGCGCCGCCTGGTTGCGTCCGAGCGCCTTGGCGCGAAACAGCGCCGCGTCGGCGGCGCTCAATAAGTCCTCGGCGGTTTGCTCGTGATCTGGGTAGAAGCTCGTTCCGATGCTCACGCTCACGGTGATGGCGCGTCCCTCGACGTTGAGCGGCCGCTCGAAGGCGCTGACGATGCGTTGCGCAGCCAGGAGTGCCGACTGAGGAGAGCTCGCCTGCTCATGCACGATCGTGAATTCGTCGCCCCCCAGACGTGCGGCGAAACCGAGATTTTGCGCCGTCTCCTCCAGACGTTGAGCGACGCTGATGAGCACGCGGTCGCCGAAGGCGTGACCCATGCCGTCGTTGAGATTCTTGAAGTTGTCGAGGTCGATGAAGAACACGGCGACCCCGGCGCTCCCTCCCTGACGCGCCTGCTCGAGCGAGCGGTTTAGAAGGACGAAGAACTGCCGGCGATTCGCAAGCAGCGTGAGCGGGTCGTGCTCCGCCAGGTGCTGCAGCAGGCGCGTACGCTGCTCGACCTGTGTCTCGAGCGTGCGCCGGTAATCCTGGTTGAGCTCGCGCGCGGCGCGCAGCTGGAACGCCATGCGGTTGAAGGCGACGGATAGGGCGTTCAGCTCCTTCAATCCGCCGCGCGACGCGCGCACGTCCTCGCCGCGTGCCAACTTGCGCGTCGCATCGATCAGCCGGCCCACGGGAACGAGGATGCTGCGCACCGTCCAGACCGAGATCGTGAGCCAGACCAAGAGGACCGCCGCCGTGATCCAGGCGACCATCAGCCGGCGATGGCGGTCCGGCACGGTGGTGGTGGTCGTGGTGGTGGTGGTGACGGCATCGACGATGGGCGAGGCGATCGCCGGCGGCAGCGACGTCACGCTCTGCGCAGGTGCGGCCACGGCGGCGCGCTCGAGCACGGTGAGGGAGCTGGATACGACCTCGGGTACGGAGGCGAGAAGGTGGTCGCGCCCTGCGGTAAATCTTGCCGACTCCTCGCGCAGGGTGTTGCCGCTCTCGATTCCCGCGGCGCGAAGCGTCGCGAGCTGTGCAAGGTCGCGATGCATCGCGCTCACCCACTCCGCACCCTCCGAGCGCGAGAAGCTCGCCGTGTCCGCCTGGAAGGTGCTCTGCAAAGCGGCCTCACCCTCGGCCAGCGCATCGAGCGCCTGCGCATCGGCAACGCTCGCCGCGGCGACGTCGGTGAAACGGCGCTGCAGCTCATCGACGCTCGCATGCAGACGCAGCAACGACTGCCGCGCGAACACCCGGCCGAACAGCTTGAGCGCGCGGTTCATCGAGGCGCTGATGCGCTTGTCCATCGCATCGAGGCGATCCTGGTATAGCCCGAGCACCGAGCGCCGCTGGTCTGCCGCCTCCACATAATCGGCGCCGACGCGCTCGTAGTTCGTCAGAGCCTCCTGCACGGCACGCCCCCGAGCCTGCTCCCTGCGCAGTGGCTTGGCGGCCAAGTCGAGCTCGCGTTGCGCAGCCCGCCGGTCGTCCTCGGCGGAGCTCGTGTCCATGGACACGCGCGCCTCGACGCCGCGCTGATATGTTTCAAGCGCCGCCTGGAAGCCGTCGATTTCGGCAGGTGGAACCTCGGAGCGCACCGTCTCGCGGGAGATGCTGGCCGGCGACGCTGCGGCCGGAAGGGCGACCAGCCGCACGTCGGGCGTGGGGGAGTACTGTCCACGGTCGAGGCGCGTCGTCTGGACCACGGCGATCTCGCGCTCGATCATCACGTTGGCGGCGATGGCGAGCACTGCAACGGCGGCAAAGGAGGTGGCGAGCCGCCCGGCGATACCGATCGAGAAGCCCCGGCGCAACCGAGCGCGTGCGCGCAGCAATTTGCGACCGGCAGCCGCTCCGAGGTGTGCCAACCCAGACCCCATCAGTACGTATCCGCAACAACGAGGAGGTCATTGTGGCACTGCGCCAGGAAAGGCTGGGGAGGGGATACGGGAACTGTGGAACAGCTCCCGTAAACCACCCCAAATCAAGGGCTTTTGTCGGATTTTATCCCACAAATCAAGGCATAGAGAGCCCCGCCCGCCTTCCGCGGGGCGAATATTCGGCGCTGGGCGAACACCCGCCGCTAAGGCTTGATGCCGGCTGACTTTCCGCGTGTGCCAGCGAGGGTGTCGGGGTCGTCGTCGCCGGTGTCGAGGCCGTCGTCGTACAGGGTGTCTTCTTCACCGTCCAGCCGCAGCTCCGTATCGGGATCGCGGCGCTTCTCATACGCGTCGTGATCCGCGGCGGTCTTACTCTCCGCACCCTCGAGCGGAGTGCCTCGCAGCCGCCGTTCTGCGGCCGTCGGCGAGTCCTTTGAATCCTTCGGCGTTTCGGGGTTTCCCATCACGAGCTCCTCACGCGATATGGCGACACCCCACTCTAGCACCGCGGCGCTCATTGCGAACACGCGGGTTTCGGGCAGAGTGCGTAAGAATGCGCCGACGGCCGCCCCCATTGCGGCGGCCACCCGGGTCACCCGGGTGACTTCGATGCTTGCGCGCAGGCGGGAGCTTCCGGGGATGTGGTCGCGCGGGATTCGGCGAGCGCAGTCGGGGCCGCGCCGCTGAGCGCCATCGTCAGCACGACACGCAGGCCCGGACCTCGATCCGAAAGCTCCAGCGCGCTGCCATGCAGCTTCGCCACGGCTTGTGCGAGGCTCAGGCCGAGACCGACACCCGGCGTGCCGCGGCTCGCATCGCCGCGGTAGAAGCGCTCCATGACTTTCGCTTTTTCCGAGTCCTCGATGCCGGGGCCGTTGTCGGTCACGGCGATTTCGGCGCGTCCGTCCGCCCGCCGCCGCAAGGTTACGTCGATCGCCCCGTTTTCCGGCGTGTACTTGAGCGCGTTGTCGATGAGATTGCTGAGCGCCTGCGCGAGCAGAATGGGATCGCCCGAGACCCTGAGGGACGCCTCGGCATGTAACTGCAGGCGGATGTTCTTGAGCTCCGCCGCGGGCGCATAAAACTCCACCGCGGTGCCGGCGAGGTCGACCAGATCAAAGGCGACGAAGCCCGATCGGCGCAAACCCGCGTCGATTTCGGCGAGGCGCAGCAGCGCGTCGAAAATGCGTATCACCCGGTCGACGTCGGCCACCGCGCCGTCGATCTCTGCGAACGTCGCCTCCGGCGGCGGTCGGATGAGGGCGAGCTCCTCGAGACGCGAGCGCAGCTCGGCGAGGGGCGTGCGCAAGTCGTGCGCAATGGAGTTCGAGACGTTGCGCACGCCGTGCACGAGTTGCTCGATCTGATCGAGCATGCCGTTGATGGTGCTGGCCAGAGTGCTGAGCTCGTCGTCACTGCGGTCCGTGGGCAAGCGATGCTTGAGGTCGCCGTGGATGATGGCCGATACGGTGTGCCGGATGCTGTGCACGCGAGCCATCAAGGCGCGCCGCGTGATGAGGCCGATCAAGAGTCCCGCGATGGACAACACCGCGACGCCGGCGATCAGCCCGTACCAGAAGCGGCGCTCGAGCGGCGCGAACAGCTTGTTGTCGCGGCCCACGAGGAGCACGTAGTCACCGAGCTTGGTGACGTGCACGAGCGAATTCTGAATGCCGTGATCGCCCATGTCGACCATGATCCGGTAATTGCCCGCGGCGGCCGGCAAGGCGCGCGGCCAGGCTGCGAGATTGCCGGCCAGAGGCTTCAAGGATGCATCGGTGAGCAGCAGTATGCGGTCACCGGCGATCTGCATGTTGACGCGCGCATCGATGAAATTCTTCAATCCCTCGCCGCCCTCGTGGCGGTAGACGTCGGCGAGGCGCATGGCGTCGGCCTGCAGAATCTCGCTGCGGCCGTCCTGAATGGTGACCTGCCAGGCGTAGTAGAGCGGCGCGGCGAACAGCACCAGTGCCGCGATCCCGAGGACGACGTAGCCGACCGCCAGAGAGAGCGCGGATGAGCGCATCATGCTAGTCGGCCGCTGTGACCATGTAGCCTGCGTTGCGCACCGTGCGCAGCAGCGGCCTCTCGAACTCCGCGTCGATCTTCTGGCGCAGCTTGCTGATGTGCACGTCGACGACGTTGGTCTGCGGGTCGAAGTGATAGTCCCACACGTTCTCCAGGAGCATGGTGCGCGTGACTACTTGATCGGCGTGCCGCATGAGGTATTCCAGCAATTTGAATTCCCGGGGCTGCAGCGAGATCGGCCGGTCTCCGCGAGTCACCTTGCGCGTCATGGGATCCATATGCAAGTCGCCCACCGTCAAGGGAATCTCGCGATTGATGCCCAGGGCACGGCGGTGCAGCGCGTCCAGGCGGGCGAGCAGCTCGCCGAAGGCGAACGGCTTGGTCAAGTAATCGTCGCCGCCGCTGCGCAAGCCGCGAATGCGGTCATCGACCTCGCTGAGTGCGCTCAGGATGAGAATCGGAGTCCGCTTGCCGGCCTTGCGCAGCACCTCGATGATGGCGAGGCCGTCGATGTCGCCGGGCAGCATCCGGTCCATGATGATCACGTCGTAAGGCTCGCTCGCTGCGAGAAACATCCCGTCGCGCCCGTTGGCGGTGTGATCGGTCGTGTGGCCGGCCTCATGCAGCCCCTTGACGACGAATTGGCTGACGCGCTCGTTATCCTCGACCAGAAGAATCTTCACGTCGTCTCTCCCACCGGACCCGCAGGTGGTTGCGCGGGCACGTCGCTGCCCCTGCGGCGGCGGCCATTCAGCCACAGCTGGAACCGATCGAGATACAAATACACCACCGGCGTACTGAACAGCGTAAGAGCCTGACTCACGATCAGGCCGCCCACCATGGTGTAGCCGAGAGGTCGGCGCAGCTCGGAGCCGGTGCCGTGCCCGAGCGCGAGCGGCAGCGCGCCGAGCAACGCCGCCATCGTCGTCATCATGATCGGCCGAAAGCGCAGCAGGCAGGCCTGCCGGATGGCGGCGTGCGGCGGCAAATGCTGCTCGCGCTCGGCCTGGATCGCGAAGTCGACCATCATGATGCCGTTTTTCTTGACGATGCCGATGAGCAGAATGATGCCGATCAGGCCCATGACGTTGAGCTCCATGTGAAAGAGCAGCAAGATGAGGAGCGCACCGACGCCGGCCGACGGCAACGTCGAAAGAATCGTGAGCGGATGAATGTAGCTTTCATAGAGCATGCCGAGAATGATATATACGGCCACCAGCGCCGCCAGGATCAAGTACGGCTGGGTCTTGAGCGAACTCTGGAAGGCCTGGGCGGTCCCCTGAAACGTTCCGGTGATCGTCGCCGGCAGGTGCATCTCGGCCGAGACGCGCGTGATCGCATCCACGGCATCGCCCAGGGCAGCGCCCGGTCCCAGATTGAACGACAGCGTCACCGCGGGAAACTGGCCCTGGTGATTGATCGACAGGTACGTGACGTGCCGAGTGTCGTAGTGCGTCATGGTCGAGAGCGGCACCATCTGTCCGGTGAGCGGCGACTTCAAGTAGAGCTTGTGCAAAGACTCGGGATCTTTCTGCAGTGAGGGGGTGATCTCGAGAATCACGTGATAGCTATTCTGCTGGGTGAAGAATTGCGCGGCCTGGCGCTGGCCGTACGCATCGTAGAGGGCTTGATCGATGGCCGCCGGCTGGATCCCGTAGCGCGCCGCCGCATCGCGGTCGATCGTGAGCGCGACAATGCCGCTGGTGGTCTGCTGGTCCGTAGCCACATCGCGCAGGATGGGCAGCTTTTGCAGCCGCTCGAGCAGCTTGGGAGCCCAGTCGTTCAGCTCGTCGATGTCCGCGTCCTGCAGAGTGTATTGATACTGAGTGCGGGTCGTGCGTCCGCCGATGTTGAGATCCTGAGCGGCCTGCATGAACAGCGTTGCGCCAGGAACTTGCGCGAGTTGCGGGCGCAGCCGGTTGATGATGTCGTCGGCGCTCGCGTTACGCTCGCCGCGCGGCTTCAGCCCCAAGACGACGAAGTCATTGTTGACGGGGCGGTTGCCGCCGATCACGGTGCCGTAGCTTGCGACGTCCGGGTCGCGTCCCACGACTTCCAGCAGCCGGCGATTCCTGCGCACCATTTCCTCGAACGAGATGTCTTGCGGGGCATCGGTGAGGCCCACGATGATTCCCGTATCCTGCTGCGGAAAGAACCCCTTGGGGATGAAGACGTACAGGAGCACAGTGGTGGCGACGGTCAACGCGAAGACCACCATCGTCGCGCGTTGCCGCTCGAGCACCCAATCGAGGCCGCGCGTGTACCAGGCGAGCAGCTTGTCGAAGGCGCGCTCGATGGTCATGTAGAAGCGCCCATGCTGGGCATGCTTTTCGTCGCGCAGGAATTGGGCGCACATCATGGGGGATAGAGTGAGGGCGACGAACGCCGACACGGCGATGGTGAGGGTCATTGTGATGGCGAATTCGCGAAACAGCCGGCCGATTATCCCGCCCATCAGCAGCAGCGGAATGAACACCGCGACCAGTGAGATGCTGATGGACATGATGGTGAAGCCGATCTCGCCTGCGCCCTTGAGCGTGGCCTCCAACGGCGAGAGGCCGTCTTCGATGTGGCGATAGATGTTCTCCAGCATCACGATCGCATCATCCACGACGAATCCGACCGCGATGGTCAGCGCCATGAGCGACAGATTGTCCAGACTGTAGTGCAGCACGTACATCATTGCCGCGGTGCCAAGGAGCGCGAGCGGGACGGTCACACCCGGGATGATCGTGGCCCACGCAGTACGCAGGAACAGAAAGATCACCATCACCACCAGCGCGATCGTGAGCATGAGCGTGAACTCGACGTCCTCGACGGCCGCCTTGATGGTGGTGGTACGGTTGGCCACCACCGTGACCTTGATCGAGGGCGGCACCGCCGCGAGCGCATGCGGTAGGAGCGCCTGGACGCGCTGTTCCGCCTCGATCACGTTGGCGCCGGGCTGCTTGAAGACCAGCAGCAGGATGCCGTCGTGTCCGTTTTGCCAGGCCGTGAGGAGATCATTTTCCGGACCGTCCACGGCGACACCGATGTCGCGAATTCGCACGGGAGAGCCGTTCTTGTAAGCGACCACCACGTCGTTCCAGGGCGCGGCTTTCAGCAGCTGGTCGTTGTCGTAAATCGTCATCGAGCGCTGCGAACCGTTGATGGCGCCCTTGGGAGCGTCGACGGTTGCCACATTGATGACGCTGGCGACGTCCTCCATTTGCAATCCCAGCGCCGCGAGCTTCACCGGATCGATTTGCACCCGCACGGCCGGCTTTTGCTGGCCGCCGACGGACACCTGCGCTATCCCGGGGATCTGCGATATCTGCTGCGCGAGAATGTTTTCCGCGTAATCGTCCACGGTCGTGACGGGCAGAACCGGCGAGCTCATGGAGAGAATGAGGATGGGCGAATCGGCGGGATTCACCTTGCGGTAGGTGGGCGGTGTGGGCAGGTTCTTCGGCAGCTGACCGCCGGCCGCGTCGATCCCGGTCTGCACGTCCTGCGCCGCCGCGTCGATGCTGCGGTCCAAATCGAATTGCAGCGTGATGAGACTCGTGCCGTTCAAATTGCTCGAGGTCATCTGCGTCATTCCGGATATTTCCGCGAACTGATACTCGAGCGGCGTAGCCACCGTGGCTGCCATGGTTTCGGGGCTCGCGCCCGGCAATGAGGCGGTCACCTGGATGGTCGGAAAATCCACCTGCGGCAGAGGAGCCACCGGCAAGAGCGGATACACCACGCAACCCACCAGAAAAATCCCGCCCATGAGCAGCGAGGTCGCGATCGGGCGTCGTACAAACGGCTCGGAAATACTCATGACGCCACGTCGTGCACGTGGGAGCCGGGCTGCAGCCGATACTGGTTGCTGGTGACCACCCGTTCTCCCTGCGCAAGGCCGTCGGTGACGATGGTCATGCCATTGGCGGTTTCTGCCAGGTGCAGCGGACGCACCTCGACGGTCGAATCCCGCTTGACTACGTAGGTGAAAGGACCGGCCGGCCCGAGTTGCACGGCGGTATCCGGAATGGTGAGCGCATTGCGCTCGGTGCGCACCAGGACGCGCGCATTGACGTATTGTCCGGGCCACAGGCTGTTGTGTGCATTGTCGAACGTCGCCTTGAGCCGCACGCTTCCGGTCGTCTGATCGATCTGATTGTCGATGAGACTGAGAGTGCCCTCATCGAGCACGGCGCCGCCTTCGCGGGCGACGGTGGCGACTTTGACGGGTCCGCTCGCGAGTGCCTGCTGCACCGCCGCCAGCTCCTCTTCCGGGAGCGTGAACACGACGCTGATGGGCTGCATCTGGGTGACGACCACGATGCCGGTCGTGGCCGCGGCGTGCACGATGTTGCCCGGATCTATCAGGCGGATGCCGGTACGCCCGTCGATGGGCGAGACGATCCGCGTGTACTCGAGCTGCGTGCGCGCATTATCGATGACGGCCTGATCGACCCTGAGCTGGGCGGCGAGCTGCCCGACCAGCGCACGCTGCGTGTCCACCGTCTGCTTGCTCGCCAAATCCTGGGGCTGCAGCTGCGTGTAGCGCTCGAAATCGAGCTTCGCATTCTTGAGCTGCGCCTCGTCCTTCACTTTGGTCGCCACGGCCTGCTCGTAGGCGGCTTGATTCGGACGCGGATCGATCTGCGCGAGCAGATCGCCCTTGTGCACGGCTTGCCCTTCGGTGAACGCGACCCGTTGCAGTTCTCCGTCGACGCGCGCCGTCACCGTCACGGTGTAGAAGGCCTGCACCGTACCGAGACCCTGCAGATAAATCGGCACTTCCTCCCGGTGTGCCGCGGCCGTGTCGACGGCGATGGGTTGGAGCGGTTTTTTATCGGCCGCAGCGGCCGGTTTGTGCAGCCGCCACGCAACGACGCTCAGTGCCACGATCGTGACCGCGGCGTAAGTTCTCCACCCGCGCGTCGCATGCGACTTGAGAGTCATCCGCTTTGCCCTTCCTGCCAGCCCCCGCCCAGGGCGGTATAAAGATCCACCAGGGCCTGCAGGCGCGAATACTGCACCTCGACCAAGGTATCCCGAGCGCTGAACAGCGCATTTTCCGTATTCAGCACGGTGAGCACGTTGACGGTGCCGGCCGACATCTGCGCTTGTGCGAATTCATACGCGCGGCGAGCCTTCGCCACGGCCTCGGTCTGCCGCTGCTGCTGGACGGCGGTCTGGCGCGCTGCGACCAAGGCGGCCTCGACATTGTCGAGGGCGGTGAGGATGGTCTTGTGGTAGTCGCTCAGCAATTCGATATAACGCGCCTTCGAGTAGGCGAGCTCCCCGCGTAGCGCACCGCCGTGAAAGATCGGCTGTGTGAGACCTGCGGAGACGGCGTAGATCCGGTTCACAGGGTTGACGAGGGAGGAGAGGACGTCGCTCTCGTATCCGCCGGAGGCGGTGAGCGTGATGGACGGGAACAGCGCTGCACGCGCAACCGTGATATCCGCGTTCGCGGCGACTAGCTGTTGCTCGGCCTCCGCGACGTCCGGTCGGCGCGTCAGGAGCTCTGAGGGTAGTCCGGCAACCACGTCGGGTATCTTGAGATCGTTCAACCTGCCGTCGGTGACGTCGAGCGACTCCGGCGTCTTGCCGACCAGTACCGCCAGCGCATAAACCGTTTGCCTAAATTGCTGCTCCAGCGGCGGCAGCGCAGCATCGAGCAGCGCCACAGCCGTTTCCTGCTGAGCGACATCGAGGCCGGTGGCCGTGCCGACCTGCTGTTGGAACGTGAGACCGCGCAGGATCTTGCGACCGTTCTCCAGATTCTGCCGGGCGACATCGATGCGCTCGCGCAGCTCGAGTGCCTGCAAATAAGTACTGGCCACGCTGGAGATGACCGTAAGGGCGACTGTTTGCCGATCGTATCGGCTCGCGACCGCGAGAGCGCGGGCCGCATCACGCGCTGCGCGGTTCTTGCCCCAGAAGTCGAGCTCGTAGTTCGCCGTCAACACCGGACTGAACACATTGTAGACGCCCATGCCTCCGCCGGAAATCTCGGTGCGCTCGCGCGTGGCCGTTGCGCCGAGATCGGCCGTGGGAAGCAGGGGGGCGCCCGCAATGCGCAATTGGGCATCCGCTTCTTGGACCCGAGCCATGGCTGCGGCCAGATCATCGTTGGCGCGTCGCGCTTGATCGATCAGGTCGTCGAGCTGGGAGGAGCCGAAGCGATGCCACCAATCGGTCGCAGGCCAAGCAGCCTGAGCGGAGTCGCTCGCATCCCATGCGTTCGGAAGCGGAATCTGGGGCTTGCGATACGCAGTCCCCACCGTACAGGCCGCGATCAACGCGCACGCAAATCCACCGAGGAGCCCCCAAGAACGCATGACCGCCACCGTGAGCCCAGTCCGGTTAACCGCGTGTGATCGAATTGTTAAAACCGTTTAATGTGCGACCGAAGTCTCATCGCCGGCATCGAGAGTGCTGCGGATCTTGGCGTCCAGTTGTTCCACGGTGAAGGGTTTCAGCAGCATGGCACCGCCGGAATCCGCGATCCCATCGTGCAGCGGGGCGACCCGTGTGTAACCCGTGGTGAACAATACTTTCACTGCGGGGTGCCTCTCCCTGACGTGCTCTGCCAGCACACGCCCGTCCATGCCCGGCATGACGATGTCCGTGAAGAGCAGATTCGGGCGTACCCCCTCGTTGAGAAGATCGAGCGCGTGCTCCGGGCCGCCCGCAGCGATGACGGTGTAGCCGAGACCCTGAAGCGCCTCGACGGTCATGTTGCGCACTCCATCCTCGTCCTCTACCACGAGCACCGTTTCCGTGTTGGGTCGCGATGCTTGAGCCGTACGCGGCCCGGTGCACCCATCCGGGATCTCCTTACCCAGGTAGCGGGGCAGATAGATCCGCACGGCCGTTCCCCGTCCGAGCTGCGAGTCGATCTTGACGTGGCCGTTCGATTGCTTGACGAAGCCGTACACCTGGGAAAGCCCCAACCCTGTTCCTTTGCCGGGCGTCTTGGTGGTGAAAAAGGGGTCGAAAGCCCGTGCCAGCACTTCCGGCGTCATGCCGGAGCCGAAGTCGGTCACGCATATGGATACATAGTCGCCGGGCCGAGCATCCACATTGGCGCGTGCGTAGGCCGCATCGAGGGCGACGTTGGAAGTCTCGAGGGTGAGACGTCCCCCGTCGGGCATCGCATCGCGACCATTGACGCAAAGGTTGATGAGCGCGCTTTCCAGCTGCGAGCCATCGGCAAATGTGCGCCAAAGGCCTGGAGCGAGCACGGACTCGAGCTGGATATTCGGTCCGATGGATCGCAGCAGCAGATTGGACATGTCGCGCATCAGCTCATTGGCGTCGAGAGGTCGCGGGTCGAGTGGTTGCTGACGCGAAAATGCGAGCAGCCGCGAGGTCAATTGCGCGCCGCGCCTCGCACCCTCCATAGCGTTGCCGATGAAGCGCTCGGCCTTGTCCTTGTCGGTCCCGAGAGAGCGCTTGGCGATATCGAGCGAGCCGACGATGATGGCGAGCATGTTGTTGAAGTCGTGGGCGATGCCGCCCGTCAGCTGGCCGACCGCCTCCATTTTTTGCAGCTGTCGAATTTGAGCTTCCGCCGAGACGCGCGAGGCGGCCTCCTCGAGAAGGCTGCGGTTCGCCGCCTCCAAGGCCTCGGTGCGCTCGCGCACCCGCTTTTCGAGCTCCGCGTTCAGGAGATTGCGCTGCTCGGCGCTGGCCGCGAGGTCCTGGAAGGCCGCGTGCATACTACCGACCGTCATGAGAATGATGGCCACCGCGAATGCGTACATGGCGTACCCGAACCAGGGCGAGACGGGTCCCATGCTCGGGCCCGCCGCAGGCACGGGCCCGAGGAAGTACAGCCGAGCCAGCGCGCCGAGCACCGCCGCCAGCGCGCCCGCGCGCCACCCGCATAGGAAGCTCGTGAGGAGAATCGCCGGAATGAATGTGAGGAAGGGGAAACCGGTGAGATGACCGGCGAGCAGAAAGCGCGCGAGCAGCGCGAGCGCCACCGTCGCCAGCGAAATGGCATAACCCGCGAGAGGACTCTGGCGCAGCCTGCCCGTGCGCTCGTAAAACTCCCTGGCTCGACGGATCAACATACCAACCGGGCATCCATGCTCACGGCAACACCTCGGCGACGGGAGTACTGGGTAGTACCGGCGGCAGCAGGCCCGACAGCCGAGGAGGATCGGCATCGCGCATGGCTGCGAAGGCTACGATGTGCTCGAGGACGTGCTCGACATACGCGCGGGTTTCGCTGTACGGAATGTTCTCGATCCAGGCATCTGCCTCTTCTGCCTGCGCGGGCAACCAGCGCGCCACGGACACCGGGCCCGCGTTGTAGGCCGCCAGGCACAGATCCAACTGCTGGCCGTAACGCTCGAGCAACTCGTGCACATAGGCCGCGCCCAGTGGGATCGCTACCGCGGGATCGAACAGATTGTCTCGACCCGGAGCGGGTAGATGCCAACGCTTCGCCACCGCGCTCGCGGTCCCGGGCTGCATCTGCATGAGTCCGCGGGCATCGGCCCGCGACACGGCATCCTTTCGGAACAAGCTCTCCTGGCGGATGATTGCGAGTATCCAGTCGGGCGGCACCCCCGTGAGCTTGCTCGCCTGGGCGATGATCGCGGGGAAAGGTCGCGGGTAGCGCAGCGGCACGTCGTCCCAGCTGTCGGCCTGCGCGAGCATGGCGATGGCCTCGGCGTACCATCCCCAGCGCGAGGCGAGGCGAGCCGCCTGAATCTTCACGGCGGGACCCATCGAGACGAGCGCCGCATTCCATTCGGCCGTGGCATCGTCGGTCAAGTCGCAATCGAAGAGCGCATGAGCGCGGATAAGCCCGGGATCGGCGGCGAGCGTGTTCTGCAGGGACGGATCGTCGGGCGCCGGATGGATGTTGAGGTCGTACGGCTGATGCAGCCGATCCGCTGCGAGGTAGCCGTAATAATCGCGCAGGCCGGCGATCTGCGCAAACAAGGGCGCGGCCGCTGCGGCGCCCGCGGTCGCCGCAGTGGCGCGCGCATGCCAGTATCGCCAGCGCGGCTGACTCGCGAGCGTCGGGGGCATGCGTTGCGTCCATTCGAGCGCCTTGCCGTAATCGCCGGCCCACACGGCCGCGCGCACCCGCCATTCCTGCACTTGGGCATCGAGGAACTCAGCGGGTACGGCTTCGAACGCGGCGACGGCGCCCGCCTGACGCGCATAGGCCTCGCCCAACGCCAACGCCCGCTGCAAGCGGCCGCGCACGGCCGGCGTGGCGTCGGGTCGCGCCAAGAGCTTCGGCAGAAGGGACGCGGCGGAGGGGACATCGGTGTTGGCGAGGCGCGTGAAGCCGGCAACCAGCGCGTCCGCCTCGACGGGGGTCTGCGGCGTCATGGCGACAGTCGTCAAGCTGGACTTGGGCGATTCGAGCAATTGCAGCCACACATTGAGCGGCGCTGTACGCTCGGCGGGAACTTGTGCGACGAATTCTCGCGCGAGCGTCGGATTGTCAGCGGCGAGCGCTGCCCGCGCGCGCGCTTCGAGCAACGCAGGAGTCAGCAGACCCTTCAGCCGCAGCCAGGCATCGACCGGAGCGCATTCGAGCGGCTCGCGCTGAGGCAGATTCCAGCGAGCGAGCGCATCTGCGGCCAGATGGTCGGTATCGCCGGTGGCGAGGCGCCCTGCGAGCCGATCGCACAGGAGCGCAGGATCGGTGAGGTCGGCGGCCCGCGGCAGAAACCAATCCCAGCGACGGCGCTGGGCGAGACTCACGAGCCACTGATGCTTGAGGCTGCGTCCCACCGGCTGGCCTTCGTGCGCGCGAAGAAAGGTGTCGATGGTCGCATCGAGTTCATCGCTCGATAAGGGGGCGAGGTCGCGGCGCAGGCGGGCGGCCACCAGATAGTCATAAATCGGGTATGTCTTGAGAGCGGGCGAGTCGGGAGGCTCCGGCAAGTTCATGCGCACCCGCTGCATGGCCGCCATGAATTCCGGCGCCGCGCCCGGCGTGGGGGCCGCAGTGGAGTCGGGAGTCGCGGCGGCCGCGGGGCGCGCGCCCAGAAATGCGCTCACCAGCGCGACGATGAGCATGCGGCGGCGCATGCTAGGCGCGATGATCCGAGGCACCCTCGGTTTGCTGAGGACCGATCTCGGAGAACCTCAATTCCTCCCGACTGCCCATCCGTGTCCAGTCGCAGCGCAATCGGTAACCGTCGGCGGCGTAAACCTCGTACCACCCGGAGAAACCTGCGGCGTCCGCCGATTGACGGCGAGCCGCCCCGGGGCCCCCGTGACGGCCCAAGAAGTCCTGGATGCGATCCTGACTGTCGGGCGATACATCGTCGAGGGGCGCGCCTGCGGGCGCGTTGCCGGATTTGTCTTGTTGCACGGATGCCTCTCGATATAATAACTCGGGTACTCAGCTACCGCGTGGATCACACCGGGCAAGTTCGCGTCGGCCATATCCTGCAATCAGCCAAGGCGCAGTCTCCGAGCTTTCGCCAACCGTCCTATCATACGCTGCTGCCACGATGCCCATCTATGAATGCGACCCTTGGCGAGAGCAGTATTTCGCCGACGTTTATTGCCCCTCCGATGTGCACATCCCTACCGACGATGTGGACGGCTACAAGTTCAATCCGCGACATCGACGGATTTATAACCGGCTCCTGATTGCGCTGTCACAAGGTCTGGAGTGCGGGTTACACGACTCTCCGCCGCCGCGCTATCCGGTCTTCTGCAAACCAGTCACGAACCTCAAGGGAATGGGGGCGGGCACGAGCGTCCTCGAGAGCGAGCGCGATTTTCTCGAGAATTGCCGGCCGGGCGATTGCTGGATGAAGCTCTTGACGGGTGAGCACATCAGCAGCGACTGGGCCGTAGTCGGCGGTGAGGCGGCTTGGTGCCGGCACACGCGCGGCATCCCGGGGATCGGCGGCACATTCGACTACTGGATCGTCGAGGCGCGCGTGCGCCGCCGTCTCGAGCGCTACTGCCGCGCTTGGATCCGCACGAATCTGTCCGACTACACCGGCATGGCCAATATCGAGACCATCGGCGGATGGATCATCGAGGCGCACCTGCGCTTCGCCGATCAATGGCCTGATCTCTACGGCCAGCAATGGCTGGAGGCGGTGGTGCGGCTATATCAGCACGGACGCTGGCAATTTGCCGACCGCCGGCGTACCGAGGGCTACAGCGTGGTGCTGTTCGGTCCCCACGGGCGCCCTTATTCTTATCCCTCCCCGGAGCGGCTCGCAGCGTATCGTGCGAGCCCCGAGGTGAGCAGCGTGCAGATCACCTTCTTTCCCGACCGGCCGCAGCACGCTCACGTCATGCCGCCCGGGGGATTTCGATTGGCCGTCATCAATAGCGGATGTCTCGAGGCGGCGCTGCGCCTGCGCGCGCGCATGGCGGGCGACTTCGGGCTTCTCGAGAAGAGCGTGCAGCGCTTGTCTCGCTCGGCGCCGAGCGAGACGCCGGCGCGCTTACGGGGCCGGGAGCTTCGCGGTTAGCCGATCCGCGAGCGAGCTCAGATCGTTGCTGAAAGCGCGGGCGACGGCGGCGTAGTCGCCGCCCGCTACGGGCGACGACAAGGTTTCCCCGCCGACCTCGTCGGTATTGCGGCGCGTGTCGACCACGCGCCAGTGGGCTTCCAGCGTCGCCTGCCCGCCCTCGCGCACGCTCATCCGCACGATATCGACCCGGATCTTCACGGGCATGAGGCTCGCCTGATCGAAACCGCGATCCGCGACGAGTACGTCGGCGCGCCGTTGCTCGATGTCGCGCGCGAGCGTCTGCGCGACCAGCTCGGGGAGGGGGGCGGCCCAGCGCTCGTGCTCGAGCACGAGCAGCTGATCCGTCGTAGTGGCGATCACCATCTGGCGTCGGTCGATCACGGGCGGGAGCGAGATCGTGAGCATCACGTGTGTCGTGAAGGCGGTGGTCGGGGAGCCGGTGCTTTCGGGCAAGGTCGTGAGGGCATAGAAATGATCCGGTTGTCCGGCGCAGCCGGCGAGGATTGCCGCCGCGCTCAAGCAAGCCGCCCGCAAGGGCAGCGCCCGTTCGTGCGGCGCGCAAAGGGATGCGGCGCTCATTTGGGATCCGCCGGCTTGCCGCGGATCAGCGCCTCGGGGTGACGCTCGAGGTAGTCCGCGAGCGCGCTCACCGAGCGGGCGGCGTGCGACAGCTCGAGCAGGGTCGAGCCGAGGTCGTTTTGCAGCGGCGCCCCTTGCGAGAGGGCCTCTTTGGCATTCTTCATGGCCTCCTCCGCCTCCTTCAGCGTGGCGTTGACCTGCGGAGCGACGCTGTCATCGACCCGATGCATCAAGTGATCGGTGCTTTTCAGCGTTTCCTGAAGCGTCGTCATAGTCGCCAGCAACCGGGCCGATAGCTGGTCGAAGGGCACCCTGTCGAGCTTCTTCGCGACGCTGCCTATCGAGTCCTGAATCTCGTCCAATCCCCCCGCGGCGGTGGGAAAAATCGGTGGGTGCTCATCCCAGTCGACGCGATCGGGCGGTGCATGTTGCTCCACATCCACGGACACGAATTTCTGTCCCGTGAGGAGACTTCCGGTCTTGAGCTCCGCGCGCATTCCGTGCGCCACCATGCTGTCGACCATGGCATGGCCGCCGATGTCGGACTCATCGTCCGCCGCCGGGGCCCGGCCGACGCGGGGGCGGCCGCGTATGCGCTGCGGGAAGATGTCCACCTCAACCGGAAAGCGCAGCATTCCCGCGACACGGTCGTACTCGACCGACAAGCGCTTGACCTCGCCGATGTTGATGCCGCGCAGGTCGACCGGTGCGCCGACGGAGAGACCGCGCAGCGAGCCTTGAAAGTACATGACGAAGGTCTGCGCCACGGTGTCCGGCTCACGCATGGCACGCTCCTGGTCCGAATACAACGGAAAGCTCGCGTCCTCCGGCAGCGGCGCCGATGACTGCGCGCCCGCAATCGGTTGGAATGCGACGCCGCCTTCCAGAATGGAGGCGAGTGATTCCGTGTGCAGCTTGACTCCTTCCGAATCGACGCTCATGTCGATGCCGCTCGCTTGCCAGAAACGGGTATCGCGTGTGACGAATGTATCGTAGGGCGAGTTGACGAACACCTTGATGGTCACACTGTCGCCGCTCGGATCCAGGGAGTACGCCACGACCTGGCCTGCCGAGATATGCCGGTAATACACGGCGGACCCGATGCCGAGGGAGCCGATGTCCTTCGCGTGCAGCACGTACTCGCGCCCGGGATAACCCGACGTCACAATCGGCGGTACCTCGAGGCCGGTGAACGAACGTGCCGGCACCGATGAATGTCCAACATCGACGCTGATGTATGCGCCCGAGACGAGGGTCCCCAGGCCCGATATGTTAGCTCCAGTGACGCGGGGGCGGACCACCCAAAAACGGGTGTCGTCCACCAGATAATCGCGAGCGTCGCGATGAATGTGCGCCTCGACGATCACGTTCTTGCGGTCCTTGGAGACGCGGATCTCCTTGATCTGGCCGATCTCCACTGCCTTGTAGCTGATCTTGGTCTTGTTCGGTTCCAGGTCGTCGGCCGTGCGGAAGGTGATCTCGATCGGGACACCCTCGGCTAGTTTCTCGTGCACGGCCACGAACGCACCGGCGACGATCACGATCGCGGGCAGGATCCACACATAGGGCAAGCGCACGCGGCGTCGCCGATCCGGCAATGCCTCCGGCAGCTCGTCGAGGGGGTGGGGTGGCCGCTGGTCAGTCACGCGTATCGGCATCCCATAGCAACCGCTCGTCGAAAGTCTGCGCGGCCAGCAGGGTGAGCACCACGACTGCCGCGAACGCAAAGGCGCCGGGACGTATCTGAATGGTCGCCAGAGATTGAATCTGCACGAGGCTCGCCAGCAGGGAAAGCGCGAACACGTCGAGCATCGACCAGCGGCCGACGAACTCCACGATGCGGAACAGCCGGCTGCGTTGCCTGGTATGGCGCACGCGACCGCGCGAGATGGCGAACAGGATCTCGCCAAGCGCGACCAGCTTGAGCAATGGCACCACCATGCTCGCGAAAAAAACGAGCAACGCAATCGGCCAGGACCCTTGGTGCGCCAGCGAGATAACCCCGCTCATGATGGTGTCGTCTTCGTCGCTGAAGATCTCATGGGTGTGCATTACGGGTAGCACGTTGGCCGGAATGTACAACACCGCGGCGGTGATGACCAAGGCCGCGCTGGTGCTGAGACTGTGGGGACGGCGCACGTAGAGCGGCGCCTCGCAGCGCGGACACGTCGATTGCTCGGCGCCGATGGCGCGCACCGTGGCGCGGCATCGCGTGCAGACGATCAGCCCGAGGCTGCGTCCGGTGACGAGCCTCGTCATGTGCGGACCTCGCGCATGCGCCTCGTGCCCGTGCGCGTCGCGCGCACGTAGGTCGAGACCCAGCGCCAATATTGCTCACCGGGCGTCGCGTTGATGAGAGCGGCGATCGAGAACATGAGCAATCCATAGGCGATCAACGAGACCCGCGGGGAGACCTCGGACTGCGCCGAGAGCTTTACCAAGGCGACCACGGCGCCCAGCATGAACACTTCGGCCATGCCCCAGGGGCGAAGCGCCCCGAGGATGCGAAACAGCACATTTCGTCCGCGAACCGCGTAGCCGAGCCGCAGGGGAATGAGCAGGTACAAGAGGGTCAAAATCTGGATCAAGGGCACGACCACCGCGGTGAACGCCACCAGGATTGCCAGGGCGCCGTACCCCTGCTCATAGAACGACGCGGCAGCCCCGATGAGCGTCGTCATGCGCGTGCTGCCGTTCACCGACAGGGCCACCAAGGGGTAGACGTTCGCCAGGATGAAGAGCGCAAGCGCGGTCGCGGCGAGCGCAATTACGGTGTCCGGACTCCCGTCGTTGGTACGATAGAGCTCGGCGCGGCACCGAACGCAGCGCACGCGGGCCTTGGCTGCGAGAGAATCCAGGCGGTGCGCAAGGTCGCAGGCATGGCAGACGATGACGGAGGACACTTGGGAGATTGTCACCTTATGTATGTAATCCGAAAAGGTAGCACTTGCGCGCCCCTGAATGCTCTCAGAATTTTAACCGTTTTGGCGTAGGACTCACGGTACCGCAGCTGCCCGATGCGCTTTAAACTGTCGAAAATTTGCGGTCTCATCGTGATGCTTGCGAGTACGGCCGCGCCGGTATGGGCGTCGGACCCCGTCTCGTACAAGGTCGATCGCTTCTCGACGGGCGACGGCGGGATGGATACGACATTGCGCGCCACCTCGAATCTCGTCGCGCTGCGCACCTCGGCGCCGGTGAGTCCCTATGCATTGATCTCGCGGTCCCGCGCGGATGTCGACCGGCTCAAGACCGTCCTCGAGAGCTACGGTTACTACGAGTCGAAGATCACCATCCAGATCGACGGCATGGCGCTCACCGATCCCGGCCTCGCGGATCACCTTAACGCATTGCCCAAGAAGCAAGATGCCCATGTTCAGATCGCATTCAAGCTCGGGTCGTTGTACCACTTGCGCGATGTCCGTATCGACGGGGAGTTGCCGCCGTCGGTAGCGGGAGCGTTTACGCTCAAGACCGACAGTCCGGCGGTGGCCGACACCGTGCTCGCGGCCGGAGCGCGCTTGCTGTCGGCGCTCGAGGAGCAGGGTTACGCCTTCGCCAAGGTCGATCCTCCCGTCGCCTACCAGGACAAGACGCAGCCCTTGCTCGATGTGACTTTTCACGTCGAGGTCGGTCCGCGCGTCAACATTGGAGAGATTCACTTCATGGGGTTGAAGCGGGTGCACGAAAGCCTGTTGCGCCGCCGCCTGCTGCTGCACACCGGGGAGCTGTTCCGCGCAAGCGCGGTGGAGCACGCGCGGACCGACCTGTTGAGCCCCTCTATCGGCGTGTTCGCCGCGGTGAGCGTCAAGATTGGCAGCGCGGTGGATGCGACCGGCGGGGTGCCGGTGACCTTCCAGGTGCAGGAGCGGCCGCGTCATACCGTCGGCGTGGCGGCCGCCTACTCGACCGATCTCGGCGGCAGCAGTACCGTCAGCTGGGGCAACCGCGACGTATTCGGCAATGCCGAGCAATTCACCATCAGCGCTTCCGTCATCAATCTGGGCGGCAGCGCGACCAATGGCGTCGGCTACGATGTACCGATCAGGTACATTCTGCCGGACTTTGGGCATCGCGATCAGTCCTTGCAGTTCGCGGTGGAAGCGCTCAAGCAGGATCTGATCGCGTACGACCAGACCGCCATCAAGACCGGCATCACGCTCACCCGCAAACTCAACAGCCTCTGGACGGTGAGCGCGGGCCTCGCGGCGACCGAGGAGAGCATCAACCAGATCGTCTCCATAACGGTGAAGGGTACCGGGAGCGACCAGACCGATGAGCCCGACAGGATGCTCTTGAATTACACTCTCGTCGGTGTGCCGCTCATCGTGAGCTACGATTCCACCAACCTCGCCTCGCCTTTGGACGACCCGACGCACGGCGTGCGCGGCTCGGTGGCTGTGGTGCCGACTCACTCACTGGGGCACTCCGATGCGTCGTTCCTGATCACCACGATCAAGGCATCGATGTATTTCGATCTCGACCAGCTGCTGCCCACCGAGCCGGGGCGCAGCGTGCTCGCCGCGCGGGGCCTGATCGGTGCGGCGGAGGGCGCGAGTGTGGTGAGCTTGCCGCCCGATCAAAGGTTCTACGGCGGCGGCAGCGCGAGCATCCGCGGCTACCCCTATCAGTCGGTCGGCCCTTACTTTCCCATCCTCTCCTGTCCGACGATGCCGGCGAAAGGGGCGCCGCCGTGTATCCCGAGCATCATCGGCTACACCACTTATCCCATTGGAGCGACCACCATCAGCGCCGCCACGCTCGAGTTTCGCCAGCGCTTCGCCGGCAACTTCGGCGCGGCCTTCTTCGTCGATGGCGGACAGGTCGGCCCCAACTTGACGCTCTCGCCGACCAACCTGTTCGTCGGCATCGGTGCGGGCGTGCGCTATTACACGCCCATCGGACCGATCCGCTTGGATTTCGCCGTTCCCCTGAAGCGCTACGATAGCGATCCACAGGCATTCCAAATCTACATCGGACTGGGGCAGGCCTTCTGATGCGTCGCTCGCTGCGAATCTCCGCTTGGATCGTCGGCTCGCTGGCCGCACTGATGGTGCTCCTGGCCGTCGCGGTGCTGGTGGCGGGCAACTCCAGTGCCGGGCGAGGGCTGATCGAGCGGCTCACCTATCGGCTCACCGGCGGCTACGTGAAGCTCACGGGACTCGGCGGCACCTTTCCGGTGGACCTCACCCTCGACCGGCTGGAGCTCATCGATCGCGGCGGCGTTTGGCTCACTGCAGAGCACATCGCGCTGCGCTGGTCGCCGTCCGCGCTCCTCGAGCGGCGCATTCGGGCGAACAGCCTCACGGTGGCGCGCCTCGACATGGAGCGCACGCCCTTGCCGTCGGCCACGCCCAGCACGGGCAAACCGTTCATCCCGCACGTCGACATCGATCGGTTCTCGATCGATGTGGTGCAACTGGGCGCGGCGCTCGTCGGTCGAGCGGCCACCTTGTCGCTCGCCGGCAATGGTCGAATGGTGTCGCTCGAGGATGCGCGCGTCGACGTGCAGGCGCATCGCATCGATCGCGACGCAATCGGCGACTACACGCTGAACTTGCGCTTCGATCCGAACCGCATGGACGGGAGACTGACTGCGCACGAGCCGGCGAGCGGCCCTCTAGAAAACATTCTGCAAGTCCCGGGTCTCGGCGCTCTCTCCGCGAGCGTCAGTATTACGGGGCCGCGTAACGCCGAACAGATCGATCTCGAGCTCAGCGCGGGCGACCTGAAGGCGCAGGTGCGGGGCGGGGCCGATTTGCGCGGCGGATCGGTGGACCTCGATTACTCGCTCACCGCGCCGGAGGTGAGCCCGCGACCGGACCTCAAGTGGCAGCGGGTCGCGCTCAATGGCCACTGGAAAGGCGCCTATACGGATCCGACGGCGGATGGCCATCTCGAGGTCGAGCGGTTGGTCCTGCCGGCGGGCAGCGCGATTGCGGCCCTGCATGCCGACCTCAACGCCGCCGCCGGCGACGTTGCGTTGAAAGCCGTGGTTGAGGGGTTGCGCATACCCGGCTCTCAACCCGCGCTCCTCGAGAAAGACCCTCTGAAGATCGACGCCTCGCTGCGGATCAAGGAGCCGACACGGCCGCTCACGCTGTCGGCGACGCACCGGCTGTTCGCGCTCAACGCAAACGCGGTCACCGCGGGTGCGCAAAACGTCGCATTCGTGCTCAGGCTACCGAGCATCGCCCCGTTTGCGGCGCTCGCGGGTCAAGCACTGAACGGCGATGCCACGGTGAAGGGGCGGATCGAGCGGCGCGAGAACGACGTTGCACTGAGTCTCGATGCCGCAGCCGCGCTCGCGGGCGGCGGGCCGAGCTGGACTGCCATGGCGGGCAATCGCGTCACACTCGGATTGGCGGCCGCCCTCTCGGACAGTGCTTTTACCATCGATCGCTTGACGCTTGCCGGTAGCGCGTGGAGCCTCAGTGCGAGCGGCAGCGCGCAGCGGCCGGATACTGCCGCGCCTGCCGCGAATGGGGCCGCTGCGCCGGCCGGGCTCGCTGCCGTCGTAAAGTCGCTCGACGCCCGATTCACGCTGGATGTCGCGAACCTTGGCATCGTCGCGAGCTCGCTGCAGGGCGCGCTGCAGGCCTCCGGACGGTTGAGCGGCCCGGCCACCTCGCTCACAGGCGATGCCACGGTGAAGAGCATGCTTTCCGTTCGCGGCTCGCTGCCGGGTAGCGTGACCGCCGAGGTGCACGCGCACGGCCTACCGGGTGCGCCGAGCGCGAGCGTTGTGGCCAACGGCACGCTCGATGGCTCGCCGCTCGATATCGCCGTTACGCTCGCGCGCGCGGGGCGGAGCGGGTTGCGCGCCAAGATCGAGCGCGGCGCATGGAAAAGCGCGAAGCTCGAGGGCGAGTGGTCGATGGAATCGAGCTTCGCAGACAGCCGTGGACAGCTCCACGTCCACGTGGGAGAGCTCGGCGACCTCGACCATCTGTTGGGGCGGGACCTCCGCGGCAAGCTCGAGGGCAGCGCGTTATTCACGCCGAAGAGCGGCAGCACGCACGCCCAATTCGAGCTCGACGTCGAGGACCTCGCCTTGAGCCAGTTCACCGGCACCGTGCACGTGTCGGGCGAGGGCTCGACCGACGCCGTGGCTGTCAAGCTCGACGTCAAGTCGCCGGACCTCAGGGGCTTCCCCGCCACCCTGTCGGCCGACGCCGCCGTCGACCTCGAGCATCGCTACGTGCGCGTGCTGCACGCCGTCGCGGACTATCGGGGCCAGAAATTTCAACTGCTCGCACCCGCCAAGATGTCGTATGCGCCAGTGCTCAGCATCGACGACTTCCGTGTCGGCGCGCAGAGCGCCGTGCTGGACGTGCACGGCGAGCTCTCGCCCGAGCTCGACCTGCATGCCTCGCTGAGCCACGTCGATCCGCCGCTCATCAATGCATTCGCTGCCGATGTCGTCTCCCACGGAACGATCGAGGCGAGCGCGCACTTGCGCGGCACGCTGGCGGCACCCACTGGACGGCTGCAGCTCGCGGCGCGCGGCTTTCGGTTCGCCGCCGACGAGGCCGTGGGCCTTCCCGCCCTCGATCTCAACGCGGGTGCCAACCTCACGGGCAATACGGCCGCCATCGAGGTGAAGCTCGAGGCAGGCAGCAAGCCATTGCTCAATGTCAGAGGTGATGTGCCGCTCGATCCCGCAGGCGTTTACGATCTCAAGGTCGAGGGTAAGATGGACGTCGGCATCGCGAATGCGCTGCTCGAAGCGCGCGGCCTGCACGCGAGCGGCGAGCTCGCGATCGATGCCAACGTCGGCGGTACGTTGGTCGACCCGCGCATCCACGGCTCCGTGACGTTGGCTAACGGGAATTTCCGCGATTACGTGCGCGGGGTGAACTTGACCAACATCGCCGCCGAGATTGCAGGAAGCCAGGGCACGCTGCAGATCAAGAGCTTCAAGGCGAGCGCCGCATCGGGCACGGTCAGCTTGGCGGGCAGCGTCGGCGTGCTGCAACCCGGCATTCCCGTCGACATCACGGTGACCGCCGTGAATGCGCAGCCCATCGCGAGCAACATTCTCACCGCGAATTTGAATGCCGACATCCACATCACGGGCCACGCGCGCGAGCAGGTGGCGGTCGCCGGCACCATTCACGTAAACCGGGCCGTGATCGGCATTCCCGACTCCTTACCGCCGAACGTCGCCGTGCTCGACGTGCGCCGGCGCGGGAAGCTCGTGCAGGCCCCGGGCAAGCAACTCGAGATCGATCTCGACATCTCGATCAAGGCGCCGCGCGATGTGCTGGTCCAAGGCCGCGGTCTGGATGCGGAGCTCGGCGGAGACGACCTGCACATCGGCGGCACCGCGGCCGTGCCGGTCATTACCGGCCGTTTAAGTTTGCAGCGCGGCACCTTCAGTATCGCCAGCACGCAGCTCACCTTCGACAACAGCTCGTACGTGAGCTTCGACGGCACCGGCCTCAAAAAGAGCATCGACCCGTCGCTCGACTTCACTGCGACCACGATCGTGCAGAGTACGACGTCCAGCGCGCAGGCCGGCACCCAGGTGACATTGCACATTACCGGATACGCCGACGCACCCAAAATCGAGCTGACCAGCACCGGCGGCCAGAGTCAGGACGAGATCATGGCACTGCTTCTGTTCGGCGTGCCGGCCTCGCAGCTCTCGGCCCTGCAGCTTGCTCAGGTCAGCTACGCGCTCGCGACACTCTCGGGCATCGGCGGAAGCGGCAGCTCCAATCCCCTCACGCGGCTGCAAAAGACGCTGGGACTCGATCGATTGTCGGTGGCTCAAGGCACGACCACGACCGCAACCGGCACGACCGAGAACACGGGCGCCGCCATCCAGGCCGGCCGCTACGTGACCAGGCGCGTTTACGTCGAAGGCAAGCAGAGCACGACGGGACAAAGCCAGGTGGAAGTGGATGTGGATCTCACCAAGCACCTCAAGCTGCAGACTCGGCTCGGTAACGGTACGGCCGTGCAGGGCACCACTCCCCAAAACGACCCCGGCAGCAGCATGGGGTTGTCTTACCAATTCGAGTACTGAACCGAGCGCGCCGCCAGGCAGCGCCTCAGCTCTGCTTTTGCTTGATCGCGTCGAGAATGGCGTGGGGATCGGCCGGCTTCGTCATCTCCTCCATTTGCTCTCGCGGCGCTTCCGCCGGGGCGCCGCGAATGCTCTTGATTTCGCGCAAGGCGCCGTCGACGAGCTCCAGGACTTTCGTGACCTTCTGCTCCGTCATGATGTTGATCTGCAAATCGAGGTGCGAGCGATGCTCGGCAATCTGCGCCATGCGATTTTGACGGATGAGCACCGCAATGGTCAGCAGGAGCGCGTTGGAACTCACGAGGCCCTGCAGCAGGGGGAATGGCGGCTCATCGACGTGACGCCATCCCGAGCGCGCCCCCCAGGTGTTCAGCGCTATCCACGATGCAATGAAGACGACGCTGAAAAGAAAATACCACGGACTGCCAAAGAACGCGCTGATGCGCTCGATCGTGCGCTGCAGCTGCGAGGCCTCCAGCTGGCGTTCGTCGAACTTCTCTAGAAGCTCGAGGTTCTCCTTCGCCCCTGCAGGCAGCTCCGCCTCCAATTGCCCTTCTTTCTCGGTCATGCGCGATCTTGTGACATCGCGGCTACCGCGGGTCAAGAGGCGGGAGGCTCGACTTCGGGGTCACGGAGGACGACGGGCTGGGGGATCACCGCATAGCGGTCCGCGAGCGTCTGATAAAGGGGCTTCGAAACCATCTTGGAGACGGCGGTCGCGACCGCGGCGGTCAGCATGAGCGGGAGCACCATGGCGTGCTGTGCGGTCATTTCCATCACGATGACGAAGGAAGTGACCGGGGCTTGGGTGACGCCGGCGAGGAATCCGCACATCCCCAGAATGGCGAAGGGCACCACCGACGGCTGTCCCAGTTGATCCGCGAGCACCTGCCCCAAGCCCGCGCCGACCGACAGCGAGGGCGCCAGAAGGCCCGCAGGAATGCCGCTCAAATAAGAGAGGAGCGTCGCAAGTGCCCGGGCCGGCCCGTATATCCAGGGAAGGTGCGCGTTGTGCTCGAGGATCAAACGCGCCTCGTCATAGCCGGTGCCGTAGGTCAGCGATCCGGACAAAGCCCCGAGAGTCGCGACCAACAGCCCGCAGAACCCGGCGAAGAGGGCGGGGCGCTCTGTGCGCAAGCGTTGCAGGCCGCCCGGCAGCGACTGCGTGCTCTTCAGGGTGAGCAGGCTGAACAGTCCACCGCCCAGACCGCACGCCGCAGCCACCACCAGAACCTCGGGCGTGACCCTCGCGGCGAGCGCGGTCACTTGCGGCTGGCCGAAATAGGTGTAGTCCCCGACGAACGCGATCGCAACCACGCCCGCGAGAATCACGGTGGTGAGCGTCGTTCCGCTCGCGTGCTCCTCGAACGATCGCGACAGCTCCTCGATGGCGAACACGATTCCCGCGAGCGGCGTGTTGAATGCAGCTGCGACGCCCGCGGCGCCGCCCGCGAGCACCAGCGCATGGCGCTGGCTGGGGAACCGCCTGCCCGGCATCAAGCGGCCCACGCTGTTCACGATCACGGCACCGACGTGCACCGTCGGACCCTCACGGCCGATCGAGCCGCCGCAGAACAGGCCGGCGCCCGCGAGCAGCACGCGGCCGACGACGACCATGGGCCGAAGGAATGTTTGGCCGAGCTCGCCCGACTCAGGGCGAATGGCGAATATGGTCTGGGGAATCCCGCTGCCCTCGGCGCCTCGGAAATAGCGGCGCGTGAGCCACGCGATGACGAAAAAACCCACGGGCGCGAGCACCCAAGGCGTCCAGGGTGCGATCCCCAGGAGGCGCTTCAGACCCCACTGCGCAACATCCGCAATCTTGGCGAAGGCGACCGCGGCCGCGCCGACTGCGCCGGCTGCGCCCCACATCAGCAGCCGCGCTTGCCAATGCCGATACGACAATAGATGTCCGAGCCGCATGCGGGGCAATATAGCAGGGCAGCGGGGTGCCCCGACTAGGGCGTCGATTCGCGCACGTACTCGCGCAACGAGCTCATCTGCTCGCCCCACCACAGGCCGATCATGCGATAGAAATCCGCCCCCTCGCGTCCGTGCCGAGCCGGGTGATCCGGCCGCAAGCTCGACCAGCCCCGGTGCGTCACGCTCACGAGCGTGCCCCGGCCGCTTTGGGTGAAGCGCACCTCCACCGAGGTGCTCTCATGAGGCGCGAAATTGGCGTTGCGCCAGGTAAAGGCGAGCAAGTGCGGCGGGTCCCACGCGCTCACGCGGCCGACCTCGAATACATGCGGCCCCGCATCGCCGTCGATGGACTCGAATAATCGGCCGCCGATGCCTGGCTCCAGACGGATGAATCCGCTGCGCGGTCCGGCGTGGCGGAATTTCACGCCCCGCCGCCACCACCGGTCGATGTCGTTGGAAAAGATCTCAAATGCCACGGACGGCGGCACGGCCACCGAGACGCTCACGCGCGCGACATCATCGGTCATGATCGCGATCGGCGAGTCCGGTGAGTGCTCTCGGCGTAGGCCTTGAACGACTGCAGTTGCCGTCGCCAGAGTTCCTCGATTTGCCAGAGCCACTCCTGAACCGGCTCCAAGGCGATCGGGCGCACGCTATAGATCCGCACGCGGGCATCTTCCTCGAGCCCTTGCTCGACGACGAGTCCGGTTTTGCGCAGCACCCGCAGATGCCGGCTCAAGGCTTGGGGGCTCATGGCCACGTACTGGGCCAGCTCGCCCGCGCGTCGCGGCTTGTGCAGCAGCGCGCGGATGATATCCCTGCGGGTCGAGTCCGAGAGCGCGGCAAAGGAGGCGTCTAGCGTATTCGTTGTGCGACCCACCAGATGTGCCCCTCCGGATCGAGCACGGCGTAGCTTCGGTCCGCCCAGTGGTCCTCGCCGTAGTCGTGAGTCGTGGGCTCCTCGAGGATGCGGGCGCCGCGCGATCGGGCGTGTGCGCAGTGGCCGTCCGCATCGTCCACGTAGAACATGAGGCTTTGCGTGTTTGCGCCCTCCAGCGAGCGCGGGCTGCGCAGAGATCGCTTCCAGGGGCGTGGGGCGCTCGGAGATTCCTGCGCGATCATGATCAGCCCATCGCCGTATTCGAGCTCGCAGTGCTCGACCCGCCCGTTCTCGCCTTCGACCTTGATGCGAATCTCGAACCCGAACGCATCGCAAAGCCAATCGATCGCCGCTGCGGCATCGCGATAGACGACTGCGCTCGAGAAGCGGGGCCAGCCCGCCGGTGTGGCCTTCATGGGGGGGGACCTCATTTCAAAATAAAAAACCGAAAAGAATGTTCACGACTGACGATAATGTTAACGGAATAGTTAAATAATTCAAGAGAAAATCAATCTAAATAATCCTCCCCTGGGCTCGTGATAATCTTCGCCCGGGCCCGTTTGGCACCGCAGCAAAGGGATCGGCGTTTGCAAAGGTCGTTCGTCGAAGTATTGATCGAGAAGCGCTCGATCGATTACATACCGCTGGCCGAGCGCCACGGCAGGGTCTGGCACTTGTGGCCCGTGTGGTTCGCCGGCGGAGCGCATCTGGCGACCGTGGCGACGGGGGTCGTAGGCATCGCGCTCGGCGGTAATCTCATCTGGATGTCGATCGCCGTCGTTCTCGGCGCCGCGCTGGGTACCTTTTTCATGGCGTTTCACTCGACGCAGGGGCCGCAGCTCGGGTTGCCGCAGATGATCCAGTCGCGCCCCCAGTTCGGCTTCGTCGGCGCATTGCTGGTGTGGGGTGTGGCGTTGATCGCCTACATCGGCTACAACGCCTTCAACCAAGTCCTCGCGGAGCAGACGCTGCATTCCCTTTACGGCCTGCCGCCGGTACCGACGCTCCTCGTGTTCGCGCTCACATCGCTGGCTCTGGCCGTCGTCGGCTACGACCTCATCCACATCGCCCAGCGCTGGATTGCCTACGTACTCATCGCAGCGTTGCTGATCTTCAGTGTCGCGGTGCTGGCACGCGGGCATTTCCCTGCGGCGCAGCTGTCCTTCCGAGATTTTCGCTCCGTGCCGTTTCTCGCGCAGTTCTTCGCGGCCGCCGCCTATCAAGTCTCCTGGTCGATCTACGTGTCCGACTACTCGCGCTACCTCCCACGCACGGTCGGTGTGAGCGCCTGTTTCTGGTGGACGTATCTCGGTGCTTTCGTCGGCGGAGCCTGGACGATGCTGGTGGGCACCGTGGCTGCCGCGCTCTATCCGAAGCTCGAGGTGGCTGCTTCCCTGCGGGCGGCCGCCGATGCGGTGATTCCGGGATTCGGCAAACCGTTGCTGCTCTGCTCGCTGCTCGGGCTTCTTACCATCACCACGCTCAATTTCTACGGCGCCTCGCTCACTTTGCTGAGCGTGATGGATTCGCTGAAGGCAGGGCGACCGACCGTTGCGCGGCGTGTGCTCACGCTCGGGATCTCGGCGGTCGCCGCCTGCGCTCTCGCGCTCGCCTCGACGGAAAACACGGTCGAGAAGTTCGGCGAGTTCCTCGCGATACTCTTGTATCTGTTCACGCCCTGGACGGCCATCAACCTGGTGGATTTTTACTGGGTGCGCAAGTGTCACTATTCGGTGCGCGAGATCTTCAACCCGCGCGGCATGTACGGGCGCTGGAACTGGCGCGGCTTGCTCGCCTATGGCGGCGGCTTCGTGGCAATGATTCCATTCTTCAGCGTGCCGGGTCTTTATGTCGGGCCGGTCGCGCGCGCCCTGGGCGGCGCGGATATTGCGATGCTCATCGGACTCCCGGTCGCGACGCTCGTTTATCTCTGGGCCTGCCGCTCGTTCGACGTCGAGCTCGATCGCCGCTGCGCCGTCGAGGCGGACGCGGGGCTCGACGCCGGTGAGGCGGCTTAGTTCTTCAGGCGGTAGCCCGTCTTGAATATCCAGCCGATCACGGCGAGGCACGCGATGAAGAAGCCGGCCGTCATGCCGAAGCTCACGTAGATATTCACATCGGCCTTCCCGTAAAAGCACCAGCGGAAGCCGCTGATGAGGTACACGACGGGATTGAACAGGCTGAACGCGCGCCATGCCGGCGGGAGCATGTCGATCGAGTAGAAAGCGCCTCCGAGGAAGGTGAGCGGGGTCACCACCAGCGTGGGGATGAGCTGCAGCTGCTCCCACCCTTTGGCCCACAGGCCGAGAACGAAACCGAACAAACAGAAATTGACGGCCGTCAACACCAAAAAGCCCGCCATCAATACCGGATGCACGATGTGCAGCGGCACGAACAGCGAGGCCGTCAACAGGATGACGATGCCGAGCACGACGGATTTCGAGGCGGCGGCGCCGACATAGGCGATCACGATCTCGAGATACGAGATGGGCGCGGACAGCACTTCGTAGATGGTGCCGATGAACTTTGGGAAGAATATGCCGAAAGAGGCGTTCGACAGGCTTTCCGTGAACAAAGCTAGCATGATGAGGCCGGGCACGATGAAGGCGCCGTAACTCACACCGCTCACCGCCGTCATGCGCGATCCGATCGCCGCACCGAACACGACGAAGTAAAGCGAGGTCGTGATGACCGGGGTCACCAGGCTCTGCACCAGGGTGCGCAGCGCGCGCGCAACTTCGAATTTGTAGATGGCCCAGACGCCTTGACCGTTGAACTCAAAACGGGCCGGGAACGCGCTCATGCGCGCACGTTTCCGGTGCGATCGCTGACGAGGCTCACGAAGATGTCCTCGAGCGAGCTCTGATGGGTCTCGAGGTCCTTGATCGGGATCGACAGCCCGCTCACCTTGTGCAAGAGCAGCGGGATGCCGACATCGCTGCCGCCGTCGAAGGTGCACTCGAGCGAGAGACCCTGATCCTTGAGCTCCAGGCGCCAGGCCGCGAGCTCGGCGGGAATTCTCGCGAGCGGCGACTGCAGACGCAAAGTGAGCTGCTTCTTGCCGAACTTGCGCATCAGTGTCGCCTTCTCCTCGACCAGGATGAGCGAACCCTTGTTGATGACGCCGACGCGGTCCGCCATTTCCTCGGCTTCCTCGATGTAGTGCGTGGTCAAGATGATGGTCACGCCGCGCTCCCGCAGGCCGCGCACGAGGTTCCACATGTCGCGCCGCAGCTCGACATCCACGCCGGCGGTCGGCTCATCGAGGAACAGAATGTCGGGCTCGTGGGACAGGGCCTTCGCGATCATCACGCGGCGCTTCATCCCACCGGAGAGGTCCATGATGCGGCTGTCGCGCTTCGCACTCAGTGAAAGATCGCGGAGCAAGCTCGTAATGTAGGAGGGATTGGGCGCGCGGCCGAAAAGTCCGCGGCTGAAGCCCAGCGTCGCCCAAACCGTCTCGAAAGATTCGGTGGTCAACTCTTGGGGCACGAGCCCGATCTTCTTGCGCGCGGCGCGGTAGTCGCGCACGACATCGTGACCGTCCGCGATGACATGTCCGCTGCTCGCAGTGACGATGCCGCAGACGATGTTGATCAGCGTGGTCTTGCCCGCGCCGTTCGGGCCGAGGAGGGCGAAGATCTCGCCCTTGCGGATCTCCAGATCGATCGGCTCGAGCGCGCGCACGCCCGATGCGTAAGACTTACTGACGTTCTGGATCGAGATTATCGAGGGCATGCGCGAGGGACGAGACTCGATTTCGTCGGTCAGGCATGCGCAATGCGCCCGAGCAACGCCGCGGTAAACTGCGCCGTCGTCGCTTTGCCGCCGAGATCACCCGTGCGCACCTGATCTGCGTTGAGCGTCTGATTGATCGCGGTACGCAGCCGCTGCGCCATCTGCGGCAATTTGCAATGCTCGAGCATCATCGCCGCCGCGAGCAGCAACGCGGTCGGATTGGCGACGCCCTTGCCGGCGATATCTGGCGCTGAGCCGTGGACCGCCTCGAAAATTGCGGCGTCCGCGCCGATGTTCGCCCCGGGCGTCATGCCGAGACCGCCCACCAGCCCCGCGACCAGGTCCGACAGGATGTCGCCGAACAGGTTGGTGGTTACCAGCACGTCGAATTGCCAGGGATTGAGCACGAGCTTCATCGCGCAGGCATCGATGATGACCGTGTCGAGCGCGAATCGCCCCATGTACTTCTGCTCATAGAGCTCCTGCCCGGTCTCCAAGAAGATCCCGGTGAGCGCCTTCATGATGTTCGCCTTGTGCACGATGGTGACTTTCTTGCGGCCGGCCGCGATGGCGTGCTCGAAGGCGAACTCGAGCAGCCGGCGGCTGCCCTGGCGCGTGTTCACGCCGCTCGCGATCGCGACGGCGTGAGGATCATCGCCGATCTGAATGTAATGCTCGTGCCCGATATACAGTCCCTCGAGATTCTCGCGCACTACTACGAGGTCGATGTTGTCGAAGCGTCCGCCTGGAATGAGCGTGCGCGCCGGGCGCAGGTTCGCATAGAGCTTGAACTCCTCGCGCAGCCGTACGTTCGAGGAGCGATAGCCGCCGCCCGAGGGCGTCTCGAGGGGTCCCTTGAGCGCGAGATGCGTGCGGCGAATGCTCGCGATGGTGCGCGAGGGCAGCGGATCTCCCTCGGCTTTAACGCCCTGCAAGCCGGCGATCTGGCGATCCCACTCGAACGGCGCACCCAGGGCATCGAGGGCGGCCAACACACACTCGACGATCTCCGGTCCGATACCGTCGCCTGGGATGAGAGTGGCGGGAATCTTTTGTGTCATCGCTGGGAAATCTTCGGCGGTGGGTAAGCTCGATAGCATACCCGAACTGGAGCGCCGGGCGTGAGATCAGCGCAGCTCTTTGCTCATCGGAACGAAGTCGATGTGCTCGCCGTTGCCGAGGTCGTAACTCACGTGCTGTGTGCCGACGTAGCCGCGCGCGGCGTAGAGCCTCACGCCCGGAAGCGTCGCCATCAACTCGACGCGCGTAAAGCCGCGCTCGCGCGCCTCCGCCTCGCATCGATCGAGCAGCAAAGTTCCCACGCCGCGCCGCGCCTTCGCCGGTTCCACGAAGAATGCGCGAATCTTCGCCGCCTGGGTGCGGGGATCGAGCATGGAGGCGTCGCGATCGGTGCGCGCATCCCCGCCGAAGAGCGTGGCGCGAAAGCTCCAGCCGCCGCATCCGGCGAGGACGCCGTCCTCCTCGGCCACGAAATAGGTCCCGTCGTCCACCAATTGCGTATCGACGCCGAACGCTCCGCGCAGCGCGCCCGCCACCTGCGCCGGCGTGTAGTCCTGCGCGCTCAAGCCGTGCGCGGAGCGCTCGATCAACGCGGTGAGCCGCGGGATGTCGGCGCGCAGCGCGCGGCACAGGGTGATGCTCACGAGTTCGACCTTGCCGCAATGGGCGTCGGCGAGCTCTGCGTCGCGGAACGCATCATGGCAAAGGCCGCGTACACGATCACGACAATCACCAGCCAGCGCAGCCACTCGAGCGGCAGCGACTTGACGATGAAGGCGGCGATCAGCACGCCCACGACGCCGCCGAACGTGAGCCCGAGCGACGGACCCCAGGCGAACTTGCCGGTCTGGAAGAACCGCAAGCTCGCCACGGGCTGGAGCAGCGCGCAGGCGCCCATCATGATCGGGAATGCGGCGATCGGATGCATGCCGAGGAGGGCAAGCGTGATCATGCAAGGCGCGTACAGGCCGATGCCTGCGCTCATCAGGGCGCCGAGGATAAAATTGACACCGACCGCGAACGGGAACTTCCAGCCCACCAGATTCATGGCGGTGCCGCCTCCGGGCAACGCGTGCAGATTGACGGCGGTGAACACGGTGCCCGCGATGAGCAGCGCCACTCCCATGGTGATCTGAATCGCGCGCCGGGACAGCCGCGCTACGACGTCGGCACCCAGCCACGCGCCCACCGTGGCGCTCAGGATCATGCTGATGAGCAGGTGCGGCTCGACCTCGATCGTTCCCACGAAGATTACCGCCTCGGCGATGGCCGCGGCCGCGAGGCCGACGTTGAGAGTGCCGGGAATACGCTCGTCCGGAACCATTCGCCGCAACTTGAAAATCGCCGTCGTGGGAGCGAAAGACCCGATCCCGAGGGTATCGAAGAATGCGGTGACGAATCCGACGACGATCTCGGCAGGCCGCGGCCAGCGCCGATCCGAAGTTCGCGGGGCCGCGCGCACGCCACCCACGATGAATGCGATTGATGCTGCGCCCAGGGCGACGTAGAAGAGGATCTGCGAGAGATTCATGTTCGAAATATACCTCTTCGCGGCGCCGAGTATTCAGGCAGCCACCGTTGACGTACACTTCGGAGAGCGGGTCGGCGCCCGCCGGTCGATGAAAACAACGAGGGGATGAATGACATGAGCACGTTACGAGCCAGCCCCTTGCTGGTGTGTGCGGCCTTGGCTGCGGGCGCAACATGGGCCGGCTCCTTTCCCAATCCGCTGCCGCAGGATCCCACGCTGCGGGTCGAGAAGCTGCCGGCGAAATATCCCGCGGGCTGGACCTTCTTGAATTACGCGGGCGATCGCATCGAGCTTCGAAACGTCGGTAGTGACAGCCGCGAGGTCAAGGCTCAGTTGCAGGCGCGCGATTCGACGACCCTCCTAGTTTCGGATAAACGTGCGGAAATCTACACCGCGGACACCGTATGGTCGCGCGGAGTGCGCGGCACGCGTACCGATTTCATCACGATTTACGACTCGCAGACCTTGGAGGCGACGGGCGAGATCGTGTTGCCGGGAACCAAGCGTGCACTCATCACGGCGATGGAAGGGATGTTCGCGTTCACCGACGATCAGCGTCTCGGCCTCGTGTTCAATTTCACGCCCGCGGCTTCGGTCACCGTGGTCGATCTCGTGAAGCGCCAGCCGCTCGGCGAGATCGAGATTCCCGGGTGCATGCTCATCTATCCGTCCGGGCAACGCGGATTCTCGACGCTGTGCTCGAGCGGCACGTTGCTCAATATCCGGCTGGATGCCGCGGGGGCGGTGGCGACCCGTAGCGAATCCAAGCCGTTCAATCAACTCGACTCGGACCCGTTGTTCACGGCGAGCGCCGCGCTCGATGGCGTGCGCTATTTTCCGAGCTTGCACGGCCGCGTGCAGCCGATCGACATGAAGGGCGACGATGTGCACGTCCTGCCGGACTGGCCGCTGGTGAGCTCTGAGGAGAAGGCGGCCAACTGGCGACCGAGCGGCTGGCAGCTCATCGCGAGTGACGACAAGAAGCTGCTCTACGTCCTCATGCAGCCCGACGCGCAGGAAGGTACGCACAAGGATCCCGCGACCGAGGTTTGGGTGTTCAACGCGGCGACCAAGACGCGAGTGCGGCGGCTGCGTCTGGCGCGGCCGGGTTCGTCCGTCGCGCTCACGCATGGGGCCGATCAGCTCATGCTGGTCCAGGCCGGGACGCGGCTCGATGTCTACGATCCGCAGGGCGGGGCCCTGATACGCAGTCTCGACCTGCCGGGTCTGCACACCCGCATGCAGATGGAGCCCGCACATTGAGCGTCGCCCACGAAGTCGCAGGCGTGTTGCTCGCGCAGATCGCCGCGTTCCTCGCGGTGCTGCTCATCGCCTCCGCGCTCCACAAGGCCGGCGGCTGGCGGCGCACGCGGAGCGTCGTGCAGGACTTCGCCGGTGTGCCGCGCCGCGCCGCGTCCGCCGCAGCACTGGCCGTGTGCGCAGTTGAAGCTTTGGCCGGTGCGCTGCTCATGCTGCCCGATCATCGACGCGCCGGCGCGGTGCTCGCCAGCGCGATCCTCGGCGTCTACCTGGCGCTGATCGCGCGCGCCGTGGCTTTGCACCGCGGAGTGGTGGACTGCGGTTGCAGTTTCGGTGCCGGGTCGAGAAGGCTGGGGACGTTCGAGGTCGTACGCAACGCAACGCTCCTCACCGCCGCGCTGCTCCTGCTCACGTGCACGGGCGCGATCGCAGCCATTGCGCCGTCGCAGCTGCTTGCCGCATGCGCGCTCTTCGCACTGTACGGCGCGATCGATCAAATGACGGCGCTTCAGCCGATGCGCCAGGGTACGGTGCTATGAGCTTCGTGATCGCCTCGCAGATTGCCCTGTGGGCGGCGGTGCTGGCCCTCGGAGTCGTGTGCATGGCGCTTGCGCGGCAGATCGGCGTGCTGCACCAGCGTATCGCGCCGGCGGGAGCGCTCGCGCTGCGCCAGCCGCTCAAGGTCGGAGAGCCGGTTCCCGAGATCAGCTTGACTGCCCTCGATGGGACGGCGGTACGCATCGGCGGAGCGCGCGGCGGACGCAGCCAGCTGGTGCTGTTCGTGTCGCCGGACTGCGCCGTCTGCGAGTCACTGCTGCCGGCGGTGCGCTCGGCGCAAGGCGCGGAGCGCTCGTGGCTCGACATCGTGCTCGCGAGCGACGGCGATGCGGACCGACAGGTGCAGTTCGTCAAGGACAAGGGATTGAGCAAGTTTCCTTATGTACTGTCCGAGCAGCTCGGACGCAGCTTCGGCGTCGCGAAGCTGCCCTACGCCGTGCTGATCGACGAAGGGGGCAAGCTGGCCGCAACCGGGCTCGTGAATACGCGCGAGCACCTGGAGAGCTTGTTCGTCGCAAAGGAGCACGGCGTGGGCAACATTCAGCAATTTCTGAGACAGCGCGATTCGAAACGCGCCTCTGCGGGAGAATGACGTGGATCAACTGGATCGATTGGCGGAAAAGATGCTGCGCGGCTTTGCCAGCCGCACCTCCAGACGCAATGTCTTCAGCATCCTCGGCGGCTTCCTCGCCGGCGCCGCGACGCTGCCTTTGTTGCCCGTAGCGAAGGGCGGCGAGGCGCCGGTCGCGGACCCGAACGATCCCAACTCCGGCGAAGAAGCGCCGCAGGTGTCCGGGAATCTGCAGGATCCGGGCGATCGCACCAAGTGCGATTACTGGCGCTATTGTGCGATCGACGGATCGCTGTGCTCGTGCTACGGGGGAACCGTCACCTCGTGTCCTCCCGGTACGGAGATGTCGCCCATCACCTGGATCGGCACTTGCCGCAATCCCGCGGATCAGCGCAACTACATCATTTCTTACAACGATTGCTGCGGCGGCGTCGCGTGGGGACGCTGCGCATGCCAGAACAACCAGGGTGATCGGCCGATCGTGCGGCCGCAGACGAACAACGAGGTGACGTGGTGCTTCGGCACGAAGAGCCAGTCGTATACCTGCACCGTCGCGCTCATTCTGGGCGTTGCGCTCGACCAGAAAAAATAAAGCGGCGATAGCGTGTCGGGCTACTGGGTGAGGAAAGCGCAGCTCCTCGCGATCGCGTCGGCGGCCATCGCGTGGCCCTCCCCCCATGCATTCGCGCAGCCGGCGGGCGTCGCGGATCCTCAGCGTGCGTGGCAGAACTGGACCTTGAACTGTCAGGGCTGCCACCGATTCGACGGCTCCGGCTCGGACGCCACCGCTCCGGGGATCGCGGGTACCGTCGCGAAATTTCTTCACGCCCCGGGGGGGCGCGAATATCTCATCCGCGTTCCGGGCGTCGCCACCTCACCGCTGTCGGATGCGGATCTGGCCGAAGTGGTGAATTGGATGCTGTGGCGTTTCGACAAAGAGCACTTGCCGTCGGATTTTCGGCCGTACACTGCGGCCGAGATCGCGCCGTTACGCGCCCGGCCGCTGCGGCTCGAGGCCTCGGAGACGCGCCGCGCATTGTTGACTCAGGTGGAGGCGCAATGAACCAGAGCCGCGCCGACGATCTCGAGGCTCGTTTGCGCGCCCTCGCAAGAGTCTTGGAGAGCGAGCGCGCGGCGCGCACCGACGCCGAGCGCAGCAGCCGCTTGAACGGAGAGGTCCTCGCCACCCTGGCGCACGAGCTGCGCAACCCGCTGAACGCGGTCCTCGGCTGGGCAACCATTCTCAACCGCCGCGACGACTTGCCCGAGCCGGTGAGGCAAGCGGTGCAGGCTATCGAGCGCAACTCGCGCCTGCAGGCGAAGATGATTTCGGATCTGCTCGACTGTGCCGCGATCAGCGAGGGCAAGGTGCGCCTGGTGACCGAGACCATCGACCCCTATCCGGTCGTGCGCAGCGCTCTGGAGGGGGTCGAGGCGGCGGCGCGCGGCGCCCTGGTATCCGTCGAGGCCTCCTTTGAGGAGGAGTCGATTCGGGTCGAGGCGGATGCGGCTCGCCTGCAGCAGATCGTCGGGAACCTCCTGACCAACGCCATCAAGTTCTCGGACCGGGGCGGGGCTGTGCGGCTCACGGCGGGCCGAAACGGAGATTCTTTCCGATTGGTAGTGAGCGACCAAGGGAAGGGCATCGAGCCGGAATTGTTGCCCCGCATTTTCGATTGGTTCATTCATCCGGACGCCACCGCCGGCCGCAGCCATGGCGGTCTCGGGTTCGGCATGGCAATCGTCAAGCAGCTCACCGCTTTGCATTCCGGCACCATCCGGGCAGAGAGCGCGGGGAAAGGCCTGGGAGCCACCTTCACGCTCGAGCTGCCATTGTGCGACGCAGTATAGATGCTAGGGAATTCCCCTAAAGAGTGATAGTCGAACTGCTCAGCGATTTCATGTAGTATGCGTCCCGGCTCGTGAATTACTACTTAGGTCAGTTTCTGGTCACTGCCGCCGCGGCGCGGCGTCATCTTGACCACAACCATCAAAGCAGCTTTCTTCGATCCAGGTGGTCATTGCGCCAGCCCATGGCTGGTGCTCGGCCGATTGTCTCTCTTGCAGTTAGGTGTTTCTAAATGACGAAAATGTATGTTGGCAATCTCCCGTTCTCAATGGACGAGTCCGCGGTGCGTGCTTTGTTCGAAAAGCACGGTCCCGTCCAATCGGTTGCGCTGATCAATGATCGCGACACCGGTCGGCCCCGTGGGTTCGGCTTCGTTGAAATGGCGAGCGCGGACGCGGCTCGTGCCATGCAGGCCTTGAATGGCCACGATGTCGAAGGGCGAGTGCTGAAGGTGAACGAGGCGCAGGAGCGCACCGGCGGTGGCGGCGGTGGCGGCGGCGGCGGCGGCGGCGGTTCTCGCGGCCCGAAGCGCTGGTAACAGCGCCTTCTGACGTGAGCTAGAAGACTGGGGCCGCAGCGATGCGGCCCCAGTCGGCGATATGGGTTTACGCTAGAGGGCGATGCGCCTATAATCGCCGCCCTCGACAGGGGATGCCAGCAAGCTTAGAAGCAGAAGCGGGCGATCCTGACGGGAACGTTCGAACGAATGCTTGAATGGCCCCTCGGAGGGGCCATTTGTTCGTTGAAGAGGCGTTGAAGAGGATAGGGGGCCGATGGTCCCCTTTTTTGTTTTGAGGGCCGCGATGCGTGAGGCCTTGATGCGCTTGCTGGAGCCGCCGATCGAGGCCCTAGGCTTTGAGTTGCTCGACCTCGAGCTCGCGCAGGCGGGACGCGGCGGGGTTCTGCGGATATTCATCGATCGCGTGAACGGGCCGGATACGAGCGTGACCGTGGACGATTGTGCGGCGGTGAGTCACGCGGTGAGCGAGGTGCTCGAGGTCGAGGATCCGATCAAGGGCAATTACACGCTGGAAGTCTCTTCGCCGGGATTCGATCGGATATTGCGCAAGCGCGCGCATTTCGAGCGCTTCGTGGGCGAGCGGATATTCGCCGAGTTGAAGCTGCCCCTCGAGGGGCGGCGGCGCTTCGTCGGAACGTTGAAGTCGATCGGTAACGACTCGATCTTAGTGGAAGTCGACGGGCGGCCCTACGAGCTGCCGTTCGAGCGAATTCAGAAGGCAAGATTGCGGCCGGAGTGAGTCAGGAGCTCTAAGGACATGAACAAAGAAATTTTGATGGCAGTAGACGCCGTTTCCAACGAGAAGGGCGTCGATAAGGAAATCATCTTCGACGCCCTCGAGGCGGCGCTGGCGTCCGCGACCCGCAAGAAGCACGGCGAGGAACTCGACGTGCGCGTTGCTATCAATCGCAAGACGGGCGGCTACGACACGTTTCGTCGCTGGAAGGTTTTCGCGGACGACTCCTCGGAGCTCGAGGTGCCGGAGCGCGAGCTGCGCATGGACGATGCGCGCGAGATCGACAAGGACGTGGAAGTGGGCGGCTACGTCGAGGAGCCGATGGAATCCGTGCCTTTCGGGCGCATCCTCGCGCAAACCGCCAAACAAGTGATCGTACAGAAGGTCCGCGAAGCCGAGCGCGCGCAGGTGGTGGATGCCTACAAGGATCGCGCCGGCACGCTGGTGAGCGGCATCGTCAAGCGCGTCGACCGCAACGGCGTTTACGTCGACCTCGGCGCCAATGCCGAGGGTTTCGTCGCACGTGAGGAAATGATCCCGCGCGAGCCCGTGAGGTCACAGGACCGCATCAAGGCATACCTCAAGGAAGTGCGCTCGGAGCCGCGCGGTCCCCAACTTTTCTTGTCGCGCACCGCCCCGGAGTTTCTGATCGAGCTGTTCAAGCTCGAGGTTCCGGAAGTAGGGCAGGGCCTGATCAACATTCTGGCGGCGGCCCGCGATGCGGGCGTACGCGCCAAGATCGCCGTTCGCTCCAATGACCCGCGTGTCGATCCGGTGGGCGCTTGCGTCGGCATGCGCGGATCGCGCGTACAGGCGGTCTCCAACGAGATCGCGGGCGAGCGCGTCGACATCATTCCCTACGACGAGAACAGCGCGCAGTTCGTCATCAATGCCATGGCGCCTGCGGAGGTCACATCGATCGTGGTCGACGAGGACTCGCACTCGATGGACATCGCGGTCTCCGAAGACAAGCTCTCGCAGGCCATCGGCCGCGGCGGCCAGAACATCCGTCTGGCGAGCGAGCTCACCGGCTGGGAATTGAACGTGATGAGCGAGTCGCAGGCGGAGGCAAAGAGCGAAAGCGAGTCGCTTGCCCTGCGCGAGACGTTCATGCAGCAGCTCGACGTCGACGCAGACGTCGCGAGTATCCTGGTGCAGGAGGGCTTCTCCACCATCGAGGAGATCGCCTACGTCCCCGCGAGCGAGCTGAACGCAATCGAGGAGTTCGACGAGGAGATCGTGAAGGAGCTGCGTACGCGCGCGCGCGATGTGCTATTGACGCAGGCCATCGCGAGCGAGGAATCGATGGATGGCGGGGAGCCGGCGGCGGATCTCGTGGAGCTCGCGGGCGATGATCTCGCCAAAGCGCTGGCGCGCAAAGGGGTGCGCACGCGCGAGGATCTGGCGGACTTGGCGGTCGACGAGCTGGTGGAAATGGGCGGCGTCGACGAGAAGAAGGCCGCCGAATTGATCATGGATGCACGCAAGCATTGGTTCGCGGAAGAGGAAAAGGCTTAGGAGCAGCGGTATGGCAGATGTAACGGTCGCGCAATTCGCCGAGGTCCTCAAAGTGCCGGTCGATCGGCTGCTGCAGCAGCTCGACCAGGCGGGGATCAAGGTCGACAGCGCGGAGGACATGATCAGCGAGGATGCGAAGCATGAGTTGCTCACCCATCTGCGGCGCAGCCACGGCCGCGACGATGGGCACGTCGACGCGGCACCGCGCAAGATCACGCTGCGTCGCAAATCGCAGTCGGAGCTGAAGCTGGCAAGCCCGCAGGGCCGGGCGCGCACCGTCAATGTCGAGGTGCGCAGCAAGCGCACCTACGTCAAGCGCGAAGTGCTCGAGGATCAAGCGCGCCATCAGCAAGAGGAATTGGATCGGCAGCGCGAGACGGAGGAGCAGGCAAAGGCCGCGCTGGAGCGCGCCGAGCACGAGCGGCTCGAGAAGGAGCGTCTCGACCGCGAGCGTCAAGAAGAGGAGAACCGGCGCCGAAGCGACGAGGAGAACCGCAAGCGTACCGCGGAGGAAGAGGCGCGGCGGCAGGCGGAGGTGCAGGCGCGCGAGCAAAGCGAGCGCGAGCGCAAGGCGGCGGCATCCGTGGCGGCCAAACCCGCCAAAGTCGCACGCGAGACGCAAGACGATAAGGCGACGCGCTACGGCCGGCAGGAGCTGCACATCGTCGGCGATGTGAGCTCGCGGCACAAAAAGAAGAAGTCGCGCGACGGCCGCCGCCGCGCGATGGGCTCCGAAACGGACGCGAAGCATGGCTTCGAGATGCCGACGGCGCGCGTCGTGCGCGAGGTTCCGATCACCGAAGCCATGACCGTCGGCGAGCTGGCGCAGAAGATGGCCGTCAAGGCGACCGAGGTCATCAAGACATTGATGAACATGGGCGTCATGGCGACGATCAACCAGACCATCGAGCAGGATACGGCCATGCTGGTGGTGGAGGAAATGGGCCACACCCCCGTGTTGCGCAAGGAAAACGTCATCGAGGAAAGTCTGCAGGGCGAGACCGATACCACGCTCGAAGTGGTGCCGCGGCCGCCGGTGGTCACGGTCATGGGACACGTCGATCACGGCAAGACCTCGCTCCTCGACTACATTCGCCGCACCAAGGTGGCGGCCGGCGAGGCGGGCGGCATCACGCAGCACATCGGTGCGTACCACGTGGAGACCGCCAAGGGCATGGTGACGTTCCTCGATACGCCGGGCCACGCGGCGTTCACCTCCATGCGCGCCCGAGGCGCGCAGGTTACCGACATCGTCATCCTGGTGGTGGGCGCGGACGACGGCGTCATGCCGCAAACCATCGAGGCGATCCAGCACGCTCAGGCCGCCCAAGTTCCGATCGTCGTCGCGCTCAACAAGATCGACAAGCCCGAGGCCGATCCGGAGAAGGTCAAGCAAGAGCTCACCAAGTACGGCGTCATTCCCGAGGAATGGGGCGGCGAGAACATCTTCGTGAACGTCTCGGCGCGCACCGGCCAGGGGGTCGACCAACTGCTCGATGCCTTGCTGTTGCAGGCCGAGGTGCTCGAGCTCAAGGCACCGATCGACGGACTCGCCGCCGGCTACGTCATCGAGTCGAGCCTCGAGAAGGGACGCGGCGCTGTCGCCACCGTGCTGGTGTTGCGCGGCACGTTGAAGCTCGGCGATGCGTTGCTGATCGGACAGGAGTTCGGACGCGTGCGTGCCCTGTTCGATGAGGCCGGAAAGCCCGTCGAGAGCGCCGGCCCGTCGATTCCCGTCGTGGTGCTGGGTCTGTCCGGCGCTCCGAATGCGGGCGATGAACTGCTGGTCGTCGAGAGCGAGCGCAAGGCGCGCGAAGTGGCGATGCACCGTCAGGCCAAATCGCGTGACGTCAAGCTCGCGCAGAAGAGCGCGAACATGCAGGACGTATTCTCCACCATGGGGGAGACCAAGCCGAACTTGGTACAGATTCTGGTGAAGGCGGACGTCCAAGGGAGCGTCGAGGCATTGCGCGACGCTCTCAAGGCTCTCTCCACCGAAGAAGTGGGCGTCAACATAGTCGCCTCCGGTGTCGGCGGTCTCACCGAATCCGACGTCACGCTGGCGGCGGCTTCGAAGGCCCGGATCATCGCCTTCAACGTGCGTGGCGATGCGGCTGCGCGCACGGCGATCAAGGAACACGGCGTCGACGTGCGCTACTACAGCATCATCTACGAGGCCATCGACGACATTCGCGCGGTGCTCACCGGCATGCTGGCACCCGAGGTCAAGGAGCAAATCGTGGGCCTTGCAGAGGTGCGCAACGTGTTCCGTTCGAGCAAGTTCGGCACGGTGGCGGGCTGCATGGTCATAGACGGTTATGTACGCCGCAACTTCCCGATCCGCGTGCTGCGCGACAACGTGGTGATCTTCGAGGGGGCACTGGAGTCGTTGAAGCGCTTCAAGGACGACGTCAACGAGGTTCGCGCCGGAACCGAGTGCGGCATCGGCGTGAAGAACTACAACGACGTGCGCGAGGGAGATCAGATCGAGTGCTACTCGCGGGTGGAGGTGGCGCGCACGCTCTAGCGTGGCGCCGCTCATGGCCAAGGACAATCCGCGTGCGAAGCGGCTCGGCGAGCAGATCCAGCGCGAGCTGACGGAGCTCCTGCGCCGGGAGGTGAAGGACGAGCGCATCGGCAACGTCACCATCACCGCGGTGGACGTCACCGGTGACCTGCGCAGCGCCCGCGTGCACTATCTCGTGTTCGGCAAGGACGGACCGGATCCGCAGGTGCAGGCGGGCCTCACCAGTGCCGCCGGCTTCCTGAGGAATGCGCTGTCGAAATCCCTGATGATTCGGCATACACCGACGCTGAGCTTCGCGCTCGATACCTCGATCGCGCATGGCGTGCGCCTGACGCAGCTGATCGATTCGGTGACCAAACCCGGCAAGTCGGAATGAGCGTCGCGGAGGCGCGCGCAAGCGGCCCTGCCGACGTGCACGGCATTTTGTTGCTCGACAAGCCGCTCGGCCTCTCCTCCGCCGCGGCGGTCGCGCGCATCAAGCGGCTGTTCGCGGCGCGCAAGGCCGGCCACACCGGCTCGCTCGATCCGCTCGCTACCGGGATGCTGCCCATCTGCCTCGGCGAGGCCACGAAGTTCGGCGCGTTGATGCTCGAGGCCGACAAGACCTACCGGCTGACCTTGCGCCTCGGCGAGCGCACGCCGAGTGCGGATCTCGAGTCCACGGTGATCGAGCGGCGCGAGCTGCCGCCCCTCACCGCCCAGCAGCTCGAGCGCTCGCTCGCCGAGTTTCCACGGCGTTACGAGCAGGTGCCGCCCATGCATTCGGCTATCAAGCAGGACGGCAAGCCGCTATACGTCTACGCGCGTGCAGGGCAAACCCGTGAAAGGGCAGCGCGCTCCATCGTCATTCACGACCTGCGATTGATCGATTGGCGCTCGCCCGACCTCACCTTCGATGTGCGCTGCACGAAAGGCGCGTACATGCGGGTGCTGGCGGAGGATCTGGCACTGCGCGTCGGGACCATCGGCCACCTGGTAGGGCTGCGCCGTCTCGGCGTAGCCCCCTTCGCGGATGCACCCCAGTGGACCTTCGAGGCCTTGGAGGGTCTGTCGCCGACCGAGCGCGCGCGGTTGCTGCTGCCGGTCGATGCGGCGCTCTGCGATTGGCGGCGGATCGATGTGCCGGCCGAGGGCATCGAGGCCGTTCGCCAAGGCCGCAGCATCGCGGTGAGCCTCGAATGCAGCGGAAATGTGCGCATTTACGCGCCCGGGCTTGGTTTCGTGGGCTTGGGGGCGGTCGAGCCGCCCGGGCGGCTGGTGCCGCTGCGGCTCATTTCCGCGGCCACGAATCGAGCTTGAGAGCGGCGCGCGCGACGCGTACAATGCGCGCCTCTTTAAAGGTCATAAGTTATTGATTGAGGTTTGATTTCCATGCCACTTACTCGTGAAGAAAAGGGCGGCGTCGTCGGTAAGTTCCAGCGCAGCGCGCGCGATACCGGCTCCCCCGAGGTTCAAATTGCTCTGTTGTCCGAGCGCATCAACGGCTTGAGTCAGCATTTCACTACGCACAAAGCCGACCACGCCTCGCGTCGCGGTTTGCTGAAGATGGTGAATCAGCGTCGCAAGCTCCTCGACTATCTGAAGAGCCGCACGCCCGACAAGTACGCACAACTGGTCGAACGTCTCGGCCTGCGCCGCTAGCTCGCACCGTCTTTAGGCGGCTGCGTCTCAATTACTTCCGATAGAAGGGGCCTCAGTGAGCCATTCGAAGAAAAGCTTTCAATTTGGAGAACACACCGTAACGCTCGAAACGGGAGAGCTTGCGCGTCAAGCCGACGGTGCTGTCCTCGTCAGCATGAACGAGACGGTGGTGCTCGTTACTGCGGTGGGCATGAAAAAGCCGACTCCCGGCCGCGACTTCTTCCCCCTCACGGTCAACTATCAAGAGAAGACCTATGCGGCGGGCCGCATTCCGGGCGGCTTCTTCAAGCGCGAGGGCCGTCCCACCGAGAAGGAGACGCTCACCTCGCGTCTGATCGATCGTCCCATCCGGCCGCTGTTTCCGGAAGGATTCGTCAACGACGTGCAGGTCGTCGCCTCAGTGCTCTCCGTCAACTCCGAGGTTGATCCCGACATTGCCTCGCTGCTCGGCGCCTCCGCGGCGCTCGCGATTTCCGGCATGCCGTTTCTCGGCCCGATCGGCGCGGCGCGCATCGGCTACAAGGACGGCAAGTACATTCTGAATCCCACCGCCACCCAGCTCGCCGATTCGAAGCTCGATCTCGTGGTGGCGGGCACCGCCGAAGGCGTGCTCATGGTCGAATCCGAGGCGAAAGGTCTCGATGAGGACACCATGCTGGGAGCCGTCGTTTTCGGACACGAGCAGATGCAGATCGCCATCAAGGCGATCAACGAGCTCGTCGCCGCGGCCGGCAAGCCGAAGTGGTCCTGGGTTGCACCGGAACCGAACACGGAACTGAAGAACGCCGTGGCCTCGCTTGCCGAGAAGCAGCTGGTGGCGGCCTATGCCGTCACCGAGAAGCAGCAGCGCTACGCCAAGATCGCCGAGGTCAAGGGCGCGGTGCTCGCCGCGCTTTCCGCGGGCGAGAATGCCAAGTTCACCGCCGATCAAGTGGGAACCGAGTTCTTCAACCTCGAGTACCGACTGGTACGCGAGCGCATCCTCGAGGGTTACCCGCGCATCGATGGCCGCGACACGAAGACCGTGCGTCCCATCAACATCCGCACGGGCGTGCTCGCGCGCACCCACGGCTCGGCGCTCTTCACCCGGGGCGAGACCCAGGCGCTGGTGGTTACCACGCTCGGCACCGGGCGCGATGCCCAGATCATCGACGGCCTGACGGGCGAGCGCAAAGAAGCATTCATGCTGCACTACAATTTCCCGCCCTTCAGCGTGGGCGAGACCGGCATGATGGGCTCGCCGAAGCGACGCGAGATCGGCCATGGAAATCTGGCGAAGCGCGGCGTGAGGGCCGTGATGCCGGACATGGAGAAATTTCCGTACGTCATTCGCGTGGTGTCCGAAATTCTGGAGTCGAACGGCTCGAGCTCCATGGCCTCGGTTTGCGGCACCAGCCTCGCGCTGATGGATGCGGGCGTGCCGATCAGCGCGCCGGTCGCCGGCGTCGCGATGGGCCTCGTCAAGGAAGGATCGCGCTTCCAGGTCCTCACGGACATCCTGGGCGACGAGGATCACCTCGGCGACATGGATTTCAAGGTCGCCGGAACCAACAACGGCATCACCGCCCTGCAGATGGACATCAAGATCACGAGCATCACGCGCGAGATCATGAAGGTCGCGCTCGAGCAGGCCCGTGCCGGGCGCCTGCACATCCTCGGGGAGATGAACAAGGTCCTCGCCAAGCCGCGCGAGAACATGTCCGAGTGGGCTCCGACCATCATCACCTTGAAGATCGATCCGGAGAAGATCCGCGACGTCATCGGCAAGGGCGGCGCGGTGATTCGTCAAATCACCGAGGAAACCGGCACGTCGATCGACATCGAGAACGACGGCACCGTGAAGATCGCCTCCGTGCAGGGTGCCGCCGGCCGCGAGGCGCAGCGGCGCATCGAGTTGATCACGGCCGACGTCGAAGTGGGCCGCGTATACGAGGGTCGAGTGGCGCGCCTCATGGATTTCGGCGCGTTCGTGACCATACTCCCGGGGCGCGACGGCCTGGTGCATATCTCGCAGATTTCCGAGGAGCGTGTGGAGCGCGTGGGCGACAAGCTCAAGGAAGGCGACGTGGTGCGCGTGAAAGTGCTCGAGGTGGACCGCCAGGGCCGGGTCCGACTCTCGATGCGCAATGTCGACGCCGCCTGACGAGCGCCGCGACCCCTCAAGGATTTTGCGTTCCATAGCGCGCGCGGCGGCCGCGATTCTCGCGGTCGCCGTTGCGCTGTGCCCCCCGGCTCGCGCATCGCTCGGAGAGATCGGCGAGGGCGCCGCGCAGGCGGATGGGCTCTATCTCAACTGGATCGACCGCAGGGGTGCCCCCGGCAAGGATTTCTTTGCCTTCGCGAACGGCGGCTGGATCAAGTCGCACCCGATCCCCGCGGACCGCGCCTACTGGGGCGTCGACACACTCCTCGAGCAGCAAAACCAGATTTTCATCCGCAACCTGATCGAATCGCTTACGCGGGAGGATTGGCCGGACGGGACGCCGCAGCGCAAGATCGCCGATTTCTACGCGAGCGGGATGGATGAGCGCGCGATCGAGGCGGCAGGCGCGGCGCCGCTCGCGCCCGAGTTCGCGCGCATAGCCGCCATCAGCTCGCGCGAGCAGTTGCCACAGGCGTTCGCGCACCTGCAGTCGATCGGCGTCGAGGCGCCGATCGTGATCGGACAGATGCAGGATTTCGCGGACAGCACGCGGGTCATCGCGGTGGCGAGCCAGAGCGGCCTCGGCCTGCCGAATCGCGATTACTACTTGAAGGACGAGCCCGCCTTCAAGGCGGCACGCACCGCCTACATCGCGCACATCGCGCGCATGCTGGTGCTCCTCGGCGACACCGCCCCTGCTGCCGCCGCCGAATCGAAGGCCGTGGTGGCGCTCGAGACCCGACTCGCGCAGGCCTCGATGAGCGACGTCGAGCAGCGCGAGCCGCACGCGATCTACCATCCGATGACTCTTGAGGCATTGCACGCGATCGCGCCGCATCTCGATGTGGAGCAGATGCTCCCCGAGCTGAAGATCCCGCAAATCGATTCCCTCAACGCGGGGATGCCCGAATTCTTGAAAGCCGTAGACCGCGAGATCGCGAATACCTCGCTCGCGGACTGGAAGGCGTATCTACGCTGGCAACTGCTCGATGCCTACGCTCCCTACCTGTCGGCGCCCTTCGCCGGGGAGGATTTCCGCATGACGGCCGAGCTCACGGGCGCAGAGGAGCTGCAGGAGCGCTGGCTGCGGGTTCTCAAGGCCGAGGACGATGCCCTGGGGTTTGCCATCGGACAGCTCTATGTGGCGCGCAAATTCCCCACCGCCTGGAAGGAGGCCGCCGTCGCCCTCGTTGGCCGCATTCGCGATGCGCTTCACGATGACCTGGGCACGCTCTCCTGGATGTCGCCGGCGACGCGCGCGGCCGCGCAGCAGAAGCTCGACCTCATGCAATTGCGGATCGGCTACCCGGATCAGTGGCGCGACTACGCGGGCCTCGTGATCGACCGCGGTCCGTATGTGCTGAACGTGATGCGCGCGAATGCCTTCGAGGTGCAGCGTCAGCTCGCAAAGATCGGCAAGCCCGTCGACCGCAGCGAGTGGTACATGACGCCTCAGACGGTAAACGCGTACTACGATCCGTCCATGAACAGCCTGACTGTTCCCGCAGGCATTCTGCAGCCTCCGTATTTCGACCCGAATTTCTCGGACACCGTGAACTTCGGCGCCACGGGCGTAACCGTCGGACATGAGATGACGCACGGGTTCGACGATGAAGGGGCGCAGTTCGACGGCTACGGCAACCTAAAGAACTGGTGGGCCCCGCAGGACCTCGCGAGATTTCACGCGGCCACACAGTGCATCGCCGAGCAATACTCGCGTTACACGGTGGGCGCAGGAATGCACGTGCAGGGAGCGCTGGTCACCGGCGAGGCGACTGCCGATCTCGGCGGTCTGGTGCTCGCGTGGCGTGCGTTGCATGCAGCGTCGCCGGCCGCGCCCGCGCACCCGGTTGTCGCGGCAGAGTTCACGCCGGACCAGCAATTCTTCATTGCCTTTGCCCATTCATGGGCAAGCGTAACCCGCCCGAAACAGGCCGAGAAAATGGTCACCACCGATCCTCACCCGCCGGCGGAAGATCGCACCAACGCTTCGCTCGCGAACAGCCCCGACTTTCAGACCGTTTTCGGGATTTCAGCCCCGAGTCCGATGGTCAAAGCTCACCGCTGCATTATTTGGTGAGATTCGACTCGTCGCGGTCTTTATCGCCGTCGCGCAGCCGTACCGGAGTGAGCGCCTTGTAGCTCTCTTCCGCGCGGGGGCGCGGGGAGGCGATGTCGGGGCTACCGAAGGACTTCGGCCGCTCCCGCATGGGATGGTGCTGACTCAAGAACTGCTTCAAGGACTGCTCCAAGTGGCCGCTCACCGCGCTCTGCGCATTGCTTCCGTAAGAGCGGATCACGTTGACCATGAAGTCCTGCGTCAAGATCGGCTCCGGCAAATGCTCCTGTTCGGCGATCACCTGCAACAAAATACTGCGCGTGATATCCGCATTGTTTTTCTTATCCACCACGACGAAGTCGATCTTCTCGACCACCAATCGCCTGACGTCCGCCAGGGTGATGTACCGGCTTTCAACGGTATCGTAGAGGCGGCGGTTGGGGTATTTCTTAATCACTCGCGGATCGCTCATGGGGCTCCTCGCTCGTGTTGGCCGACGCGCTGCCGGAGTATGCCGGTTCGTGCCTGAACCAATAGGCCAGTCATGGATACTGCAATTCAAGGATAGCGCAACGCAGCGTTAAGGCAAGTTACCTTTTCCGACGCCCCTGTAGGACTTTTCCGGTGCGGCCCGCGTGAGCGCGGGCCGCCGGGCGAGCCGGCGGAGATCCCAATGCTCCGTGCCCCAGGCCCAGGCGGTGGCGAGAGGGGCACCCGCGAGCGAGGGCGGGGGAGCAAGTCCCAGTAGCTCAAAGACATACAGAAGCTGGGGCAGCGCCGCGTCCGGCTCGAGCGCGACGCTCCGCGCCGATTTGGAGAGCTTGGTGCCGTCGGGCTCGACCAGCGCGGGAACGTGCGCATAGGTGGGGGTGCGAAGTCCGAGCTGCGTTTGCAGATAGATCTGAGCCGCCGTGTGGTCGAGCAAGTCGGCACCGCGGACCACTTTTGTTACGCCCTGATACGCGTCATCGACCACGACGGCAAGCAGGTATGCGAACCAGCCGTCGCGGCGCTTGAGAATGACGTCGCCGGAAGAGAGAGAGACATCCTGCCGGAACACGCCTTGTACACAGTCCGCGAACTGCACGAATCCAGGCTCGACTCGCAGCCGTATCGCCATATCGGCGCTCGGCTGTCGGGGTCCGACTCGACAACGGCCCGGGTAGCGCGGCTCATGTGCGAGGTCGAGCCGGCTGCAGGAGCACGCAAACGTCAGTCCGCGGCCACGTAGATCATCGAGCGCCGCGGCGTAGGCATCGGTTCGATCCGATTGCTTGAGTACCTCGCCGTGCCACTCGAATCCGAACGCCTCGAGCGTGGCGAGAATGCGTTCTGCCGAGCCCGGAACTACGCGCGGCCGGTCGACATCCTCCATGCGCACGAGCCAGCGGCCGTGATGGGCGCGCGCATCGAGGAAGCTGGCGGCTGCCGTATACAGGGAGCCGAGGTGCAAATCGCCCGTGGGCGAGGGCGCGAATCGCCCGACGTAGCCCGGACCGTCGCTAGCGATACCGGTCGTCGCGGTCGCCGTACTGCTTTTCGCGGCGTTCGCGCCGCTCCTGAGCTTCTACCGACAGCGTGGCCACCGGGCGCGCCTCGAGTCGCTTGATGCCGATCTCCTCGCCGGTCTCCAAGCAATAGCCGTAGGATCCGTCCTCGATGCGTTTCAGCGCCTCATCGATCTTGCGGATCAGCTTGCGCTCGCGATCGCGCGTACGCAGCTCCAGGCTAAATTCCTCTTCTTGAGTGGCGCGGTCGTTGGGGTCCGGAAAGTTGGCTGCCTCGTCCTTCATGTGCAGCACCGTACGGTCGACCTCGACCATGAGGTCGCGCTTCCAGGTCTGCAGGATGCGCGCGAAATGCTCGAGCTGCTCCTTGCTCATGTACTGCTCGCCGCGGCGGGCGATGTACGGCTTGACGTTGCGCGGTCCCGCCAGAAGACTCGCGGATCCGGATTGCTCGACGTCGCCGTCCTCGTCGCTCGGCGGCGTGCGGGTCGGCATGACCAGCGGGCGCGGATCGAATCTGACGGTAGGCGGCGCCCTTTCAGCGCTCGAAGCCGGCCCATTGGTCACGGCGGCCGCAGGCTTTGCGGGCACCGTGCCCTGGGGTTTGGGACGCGCCGGTGCGGCATTGCTTGATATGTCGTGTTTGGATTCGTGTTTGGCCGAGGACGATTTCGTGGTCGGTTTGTGCGGTTTCACTGTTACCTTCGATATGTGGCCGGGTGACGCTCGCGCTGCCTTTTTGGCAGCTACCGCTGTCTTGCGGACAGCCGCTTTCTTCGGGATCGCCTTTCCTGGCTTCTTCGCCGCTTTATTGGCTTTTTTCGAGGGCATTTGGTGTCTCCGCCTCCAAAGAGAGAGCGCGCGATTATACCGACGCAGTACGATGTGTACAGCGTAGCGATGCTACTGGTTTTCGAGCGTGTAAACCATTGAAAAATAAGTATATTTAGGAGGGGCAATGGCCGTGCGCGAGAGTGTCCCGACGAGCCGAGCCCCGGATCTCCTCACTTTCGGGCCTAGGGAGGCAGGGAAATGGGGGGCGCAGGCATCCATCCCGGCCGACGGTGCTCGACGATCACGGTCGTATAGATGCCGCCGCGCACGTTGAATTCCGCGCTGAGGCGCATGAATCGCGGCGCCGTCGCCGCTACCAGCGTGGCGAGAATCTCGTTCGTCACCGCCTCGTGAAAGGCGCCGCGCGAACGAAACGACCAGATGTAAAGCTTCAAGGATTTCAACTCGACGCATCGCTCATCGGCGACGTATTCGAGCTTCAGCGTCGCGAAATCCGGCTGGCCGGTTTTCGGACACAGGCAGGTGAACTCCGGGATGGTCATCCGGATGGTGTAATCGCGATCGGGCGCGGGATTTGCGAAGACTTCGAGTGTGTTGCTCATCGAGTCGAGGGGTTTACGAATGTGTCGTTTACTTTACACTACGGGCCACATCGACGGCACGCGCGCATCGTCGGCGGCCGCCGCTCATTCGCCTCGACAAATAAGGGTTGATCACGACTGATGCGACTCACCAAACTCAAGATTGCAGGCTTCAAGTCATTCGTCGATCCCACCGTAGTCACGTTTCCCTCAAGCCTCACGGGCGTCGTCGGCCCGAACGGCTGCGGCAAATCGAACATCATCGATGCAGTGCGCTGGGTGATGGGCGAGATTTCCGCCAAGCATTTGCGCGGCGAGTCCATGGCGGACGTCATCTTCAACGGATCCGTGGCGCGCAAGCCTCTGGGCAGCTGCTCGGTGGAGCTCGTCTTCGACAATTCGGAGGGGAAGATCGGCGGCCCTTATGCGAGCTACAACGAGGTGGCCTTGCGTCGCTCGGTGAGCCGTGACGGCACGTCGGATTACTTCATCAACGGCACCAAGGTTCGGCGCAAGGACATCACGCAGTTGTTCCTCGGCACGGGCCTCGGCACGCGCAGCTACGCCATCATCGAGCAAGGCATGATTTCGCGAATCATCGAGGCGCGCCCGGATGATCTACGCGCGTTTCTCGAGGAGGCGGCGGGCATCTCGCGCTACAAGGAGCGCCGCCGCGAGACCGAGAGCCGCATCGCGCAGACCCGCGAGAACCTCGATCGCTTGAACGATTTGCGCGAGGAGGTCGAGAAGCAGATCCGTCATCTGCAGCGTCAGGCGGCTACTGCGCGGCGCTATCAGGCACTCAAGGAAGAAGAGCGCAAATTGCAGGCGGAGGTGTTTGCGCTGCGCTTGCAGGGTCTCGATGCCGAAGCGGGCGTCCGCGACGCCGCTACGGTGCACTGCGACACGGCCATGCAGGCGGCCCTCGCGGACCTGCGCGAGGCCGAGGCGCGCATCGAGAAGATCCGCGTCGAGCAATCGGCCAAGTCGGATGCCCTGCGCGCGATTCAGGAGCGCTTCTATGCGGCCGGCGGCGAGGTCACGCGGGTCGAGCAAAACATAGCGCATGCTCGCGAAATGCGCGAGCGCCAGAGCGCCGACCTCGAGCAATCCGAGGCGCAGGTGACCGAGCTTGCCGGCGTCATCGAGCGCGACCGGACTCAGCTCGAGGCGCTGGCGCAAGAGCTTGCTACGGCCGTGCCGGGTCTCGATGCTGCGCACGAGGAGGAACGCGCCGCAGCGCTTGAGCTCGAGCGCTGCGAGCATGCCCTCACGACCTGGCAGCAGCTCTCCGACGCACATGCCCAGTCGGTCGCCTCCGGACAGCGCGAGACCCAGGTGGAGCGCGCCCGCATCGAGCAACTCGACAATCAGCAACACCGGCTGTTGCAACAACGCGAGCGTCATGAGTCGGAACGCTCCGCCCTGGCGCAGCTCGAGCCGACTGTCGCCCTGGAGACGCTGGCGCAGCAGGCAGACCTCGCTCGCGATGCCGGCCAGAAGGCGTCCGCCGATCTTGCGCAGCTCCTGCAAGAGCTCGCCACCGCCCGCGAGCAGGAGCGCGAGCAGAGCGAGGCGCTCAAAGCGCTGCGTGCCCGCTGGCAGGAGTCTCTCGGGCTGAAGGTGTCCACCGAAGCCTTGCAACAAGCCGCCCTCGGTAAGGCTTCCGGGAAAATCACCGAATGGCTGAAGTCGAAGTCACTCGATCAGAATCCACGAGCGGCGCAACAGCTGCGGGTGGAGCGCGGTTGGGAGCGCGCAGTCGAAACGGTGCTCGGCTCTTATCTCGAGGCCGTGTGCGTTGACGAGCTGGATTCGATCACGGATCTGCTGGGCGGTTTCGACGGCGGTCATCTGGTGCTCGTCAGCGCGGGTGCCGAGGCTGCCGCCCCCGATCCCGCGAGCCTCAGAGCCCGTGTGTCGGGCGCACCTTATCTTTCTTCGGTGCTCGGCTCGGTGTTCACCGCCGAGACACTACCCGAGGCGCTGCGGGTGCGCCGCAGCCTCGGCGCCGGACAGTCCGTGGTCACGCGCGACGGGGTCTGGCTCGGCGCGGATTGGCTGCGCCTGTCGCGCGATCCCGAGCCGCACACCGGCGTCATCGAGCGCGAGGAGACGCTCCGCGGGCTGCGCGCGGAAGTGAGCCGCCTCGAGGCGGAAGTGAAGGACGCGGAGCAGGAGATCGAGCAGCGACACGAGCGCGTGCGCGATTGCGAGGATCGGCGCGAACGGCTGCAACAGGAAGTGAACCGCCTGCACCGCGAGCACGTCGATCGGCGCGCGCAGCACGATTCCGCGCAGGCTCGCAGGGCCGATGCCGAGCGCAGGTTGAGCCAGCTCGAGACGGGTCTCGCCGACGTGACCGCCGAGCTCGATCGCACGAGTACCGATCTGCGATCCGCGCGTGCCCGTATGGAAACCGCCATCGATGTGCTTGCGGCCCTCGAGCCGCAGCGGATCGAGCTCGAGAACGAACGCGAGCGGCTGCGCACCGAGCAGAACGCGGCGCGTGCGGCCGCGCAATCGACACAGCAGCGTGCACGCGAGCTGGCGCTCCAAGTGGAGTCCCGCCGCACCTCGCACGCCGCGCTGGAGACGACGCTCGCGCGCCTCGACAAACAGCAAGGCGACCTTTTGCAGCGCCGCGACGAGCTGCTGCGCCAGCTGGCTGCCGATGAGGCTCCGCTCGCGGCGCTCGAGGCCGAGCTCGAGCGCGCCCTCCAAGCCCGCACGCAGGTCGAGAGCGAGCTGCACGCCGCCCGTGTCGCGAGCGAGGATCTCGATGCGCTGTTGCGCGAGCGCGAGAGCGAGAAGGCCGCCCTCGACGAGCGCGTCGAGGCGGCGCGCACTGCCCTGGACGATGCCCGTCTCGCCGCCCAGCAAGTACGCGTGCGACGCGAGAGCATCGCCGAACAGCTCGCGGCCACCTCGTTCGAGCTGTCGGCGCTCCTCGCCGGACTCGCGCCGGAGGCGACGGCGGAGACCTGGGAGGCGGATCTTCAAGAGACCAAGGGAAAAATCGAGCGCCTGGGACAGGTGAATCTCGCTGCCATCGGTGAGTTCAAGGAGCAATCCGAGCGCAAGGAATACCTCGACCGACAGTGCAAGGACCTGACCGATGCCCTTGAGACCCTCGAGGTTGCGATGCGCAAGATCGATCGCGAGACGCGTACGCGCTTTCAGGAAACCTTCGACAAGGTCAACGCGGGGCTCAAGGAGAAGTTTCCGCGCCTGTTCGGCGGCGGACATGCGTATCTCGAGATCGAGGGTGAGGAGTCGGAGGGCTCCGGCGTCTCGGTGATGGCGCGTCCGCCGGGAAAGCGCAACAGCACCATCAGTCAGCTCTCGGGTGGAGAGAAGGCGCTCACCGCGGTCGCGTTGATCTTCGCGATCTTCGATCTGAACCCGGCGCCGTTCTGCCTGCTCGACGAGGTCGATGCACCGCTCGACGACAACAACATCGGCCGCTTTTGCGACATCGTGCGGGAGATGTCGCGCAGCGTGCAATTCATCTTCATCACCCACAACAAGGCGACCATGGAGATGGCGGCGCAGCTCGTCGGCGTGACGCAGAGCGAACCCGGCGTGTCACGTCTGGTCGCGGTCGACGTCGATGAGGCCGTGCGCATGGCTGCGATGTAGGAGTGTTCGCGACACAGCAGAGGTTTGCGCAAGTTGGACGAGCTGCGTTGGATATTGTTGGGCTTGGGTCTCCTGGCGATCGGGGCCATCTGGCTGTGGACGGTACGCGGCTTCCGTCAGGCGCCCGGCCATGCCGAGCTGCGCGAGCCCACGGTCACCGCTCCCCATGGGTCGAGTGCGCCGGTGCCCGAAGCGCCGCCTCCCGAGGCGCGCGAGCCCCAGGCCGATAAGCGTGACTGGGGCGTGCCGCCCCTCGAGCCACTGAGCATTCGCACGGCGGACTTTGCCGATGTGCCCGCACTCGATCAACCCATGCTGACGCACGCCGATCCGGTCGATTTCAGCCTGGATTCGAGCCGGGCGACGGGTCAGCCGCGCTTCGCGCCGTCCTCTTCGGTTAGCGCCCGTCCCACGCGACCGCCGGCTTCGGTGGCCTCTGCACCGGTGGTGCGCGCGCCCGTCATCGAGTTCGAGCTCGACGAGGGGACGGGAGAAATAATGGGCGCCGAGGAAGAGGTGGCGGCGGAGGACGAGGTGCGGGAGGCAGAACTCGCACGGGCAGAGGAGGCGGCGCCGGCACAGGAGGCCGCGCGCCGCAGCCCCGAGCACAGCGACCGGCACGCGGCGGTCGCGCCGCCGTCCGCCAACAAGAGCGAGAAGCAAAAAATCGTGACTGTGCGGGTTTGCTCGGTCGGTGAGACGCGCTGGGCTGGTACGGATCTCATGAGCGCGCTCGAGGCGCTCGGGCTCGCCTACGGTCGTTATCAGGTGTATCACCGCAAGCACAGCGACGGGCGCAGTATCTTCTGCGTGGCAAGTCTCGTGGAGCCGGGAACCTTCGATCTCTCGACCATGCAGGACGAGCAGTTTCGTGGTGTGTCCTTGTTCGCCGTCCTGCCCGGGCCTATCGAGCCCATGCAAGCTGTGGAAGGATTGCTCTCCACCGGGCGCGAGCTCGCTCGAACGCTTACCGGCACCCTGCAGGATGCCAAGGGGATTCCATTCTCCCCACAGCGCACCGAGGCGCTGTTGCAGGACGTGGCTCGCTTCCAGGCGCTTCTGGTCTGACTTCGTCGATGGCGGGCAGCAAAGCGGATGAGGCGAAGCGCGTCGATGAGCGACGTGCCACGGAATTGCGCGAGCTCCTCGACCGCTATAACTACCGGTATCACGCGCTCGACGATCCGGAAGTGCCGGACGCGGAATATGACCGACTCATGGTCGAGCTGCGCGACATCGAGGCGCGCCATCCCGATATCTCGACGCCGGACTCACCCACGCAACGCGTCGGCTCCGCTCCGCTCGCCGCCTTCGGGACCGTCCGCCATCTCATTCCCATGCTTTCGCTCGATAATGCCTTCAGCGAGGAGGAGGTGCGCGATTTCGATCGACGCGTGCGCGAGCGCATGGGGCTAGAGAGCGTCGTGCGCTATTCGGCGGAGCCGAAGCTCGATGGGCTCGCGGTCAGCGCGCGCTACGAATCGGGTGTGTTCGTGCAGGGCGCCACACGTGGCGACGGCGAGACAGGCGAGGATGTTACTCAGAACCTGCGCACCATCAAGGCGCTGCCGCTGAAGCTTCGGGGGCCACACCCACCGCGCGTGCTGGAGGTGCGCGGCGAGGTATTCATGCCGCTCGCCGGATTCGAGCGCTTCAATCGCGAAGCGCTGGCGCGCGGCGAGAAGGCTCTCGTCAATCCCCGCAACGCTGCGGCGGGTAGCCTGCGGCAGCTCGATCCGCGCATGACGGCGGCGCGCCCCCTCGATATGTTCATCTATGGCATCGGCTACGTTGAGGGCGGGGAGCTGCCCGGCCATCACAGCGATGTGCTCAAGATGCTGCGGGGCTTGGGCTTCAAGATCTGTCCACAGACGCGCGTGGTCGAATCGGTGGAGGGCTGTCTCGGATACTTCCAGGACATCGGCACGGCGCGCGCAACCCTTCCCTATCAGATCGACGGCGTTGTGTACAAGGTCGACGATATCGAGCTGCAGCGCCAGCTCGGCTTCGTATCGCGTGCTCCGCGCTGGGCCATCGCACACAAGTTTCCCGCCGAAGAGGCGCTCACCACGGTGCTCGGCATCGAGTTTCAAGTGGGCCGCACCGGCGCGCTCACGCCGGTCGCACGCCTCGCCCCGACGTTCGTGGGCGGTGTCACGGTGAGCAACGCCACTCTGCATAACATCGACGAAATGACGCGCAGGGACGTGCGGGTCGGCGATACCGTGGTGATCCGGCGGGCGGGCGACGTCATTCCCGAAGTCGTGCGGGTGCTGCACGAGCGTCGCATTGCCGGCGCTCCAGCGATCGAACTGCCGACGCATTGCCCGGTGTGCGGCTCGCCCGTGGTGCGGGAGTCCGACCAAGCGGTCGCCCGCTGCAGCGGCGGCAGAACTTGCCCGGCGCAGCGCAAGGAGGAGATCAAGCATTTCGCCTCGCGCCGCGCGCTCGACATCCAGGGTCTCGGCGACAAGCTGGTCGAGCAGCTGGTGGATCGCGACTGGGTGAAGACGCCCGCCGATCTGTTCGAACTCGAGCCCGCGCAGCTCGAGACGCTCGAGCGCATGGCCGAGAAATCGGCGCAGAAAGTTCACGCGGCCATTCAGGCCGCCAAGCGTACGACGTTGCCGCGATTTCTGTATGCGCTCGGGATCCGCGATGTCGGCGAGGCAACGGCGCTCGCGCTCGCGCAGCACTTCGGCGACGCGCGCGCTCTCGCCGACGCCTCCGTCGAGGAGATTCAGCGTGTACAGGACGTCGGGCCGATCGTCGCCGGCAGCATTCGCGCTTATTTCGACAACGCCGAGAACCGCCGGCTGCTCGAGCGGCTGCTCGCAAGCGGCATCGAGTGGCCGCCGATGGAGCGCCCCAAGGGCACCGGGAACGTCACGGGCAAGACCTTCGTGATCACGGGCACGCTCGAGCAGATGAGCCGCGACGCCGCGCGCGACGCGCTTCTCGAGCGCGGCGCCAAGGTCACCGGCAGCGTCTCGAAGAAGACCGATTACCTCGTCGCGGGAGCCGACCCCGGCGGGAAACTCGACAAGGCGCGCCAGCTCGGCGTCGAGGTGCTGGACGAGGCCGCGTTCTTGGCGCTCCTGAAAAGCTAGCGGGCCCTTTCGGGCCCGCTATCACCAAGTAACCTTCACCCGGCCCAGCGGCCGGACGCGTCGACGCTATTGCTTCGGCGTGGAGCTGGGCGCGCTCGCCGGGGGCGGCGTCGCGCCGGGGGGTGTGGCCGACCCTGCGGGCGAACCCGACATCGCGGGTCCCGTCGGAGCGGCGGCCGCGGGGGCGGGGGCGGGGGCGGGCAGGGCGTCGGGCTTCTTCTCGACCTTCGCCTGCTTCTTCAAGTCCTCCACATACGCCTGGAGCTTCTTGCGCATGACCGCGTCGGTGAGCTGGGGCTTCACTTGGTCGAAGGGCGGCGGCGCCGCATCGCGAGTATCCTCGAGCTGAATCACGTGCCAGCCGTACTGCGTCTGCACCGGCGTCGGCGAGACCTCGCCTTTCTTCAGGGTCTTCACGGCATCGGCGAATGGCTTGACCATGCGCGAAGTCGTGAACCAGCCGAGATCACCGCCGTTGTTCTTGGAGCCGGTGTCCGTCGACTGCGCTTTCGCCAAATCCTCGAATTTCGCACCACCCTTGAGCTTCTTGATGATCTGGTCCGCCTGGTCTTTGCTGGCGACGAGGATGTGGCGGGCGTGATACTCGTTCTTGTCCATCTGCGAAATGGCCGTCTCGTATTCCGCATGCAGATCGGCGTCCGACGGGGTTTGCGACTTTACGAACTTCTGCGACTCCGCATCCGCCAACACGCGCATGTGCAGGAGCGCGAGCTGCGCCTGGGTGTCCGGGTCCTTGTCGAGGCCGTCCTTCTCGGCTTGCGCGGCCATGACCTGCATGGTGATCAAGTCATCGAGCACTTGGTTTTGCTGATCGGGTGTCAGGCTCTGCACTTTGGCGTTGCGCAGCAGATTCTTCTCATAGATATCGAACTCGGGGCGCGTGAGCGAAACGCCGTTGACGATGGCCACCACGGGGGCGGCGGGGGTCGTCGTGGCGGGAGTCGCGTTCTCCGGCGCTTTGTTGCAGGCCGCGAGCAGCGTGACGGCTGCAACCAACGCGCCCAACGGCGCCTTCAAAAATAATCTCATGAGATTCCTTTAGAGAAAACGAGCGACTCGGGCCAGCGTGGCCGCGCACCCAGGGGGCGGCAGTTTAAGATAAATCGTGGAAATTGGCGAAAAATCGCCTTACCTGGGCGGCGGCAGGGCCTCGAGCGCCAGCGCGTGGATCTCCGCCGGTATCAGGTCGCCCACAGCAGCATACACCAGGCGATGCCGGGCGACCGGGGCGAGTCCAAGGAACGCCTGTGCCACGATGCGCACCCGAAAGTGACTGGCGCCTCCGGCCGCACCGGCGTGTCCGGCATGCAGGTGGCTCTCATCCTCGATGGACAGCTCGAGCGGCGCGAACTCGCGGACCAGGCGCTCGCGCAGCCGCTGCTCCCGATCGGTCACGGCGGTGCGGCCTGCGATTCCACCCGACGCACCTTGCCGCTCAGCCAGATCACCTGGGGAATCATGAACACGACCATCGCGGCGCTGATGCCGAACACCTTGAATTTCACCCACACGTCGTCGTCGAAATTTCGCGCGACATACAGGTTCGCCGCCGCGAGCAGTGCGAACCATGCCACCCAGAGAAAGTTGATCACTCGCCAGGCGCGGGGCGAGATCTCGAGCGGTTCATCGAACACGCCCTCGAGCATGCGCCTCGCGAGCGGTTGTCGGCCGATCACAGTGCTGCCGAGAAAGACCGCTGCGGTCAGCGCGAGCAACACGGTGGGTTTCATCTGGATGAAGCGCTTGTCATGCAAGAAGAGCGTGGCGGACCCGAGCACCAGAAGAACGGCGACGGTGATGACGTGCATGGGCTTGAAACGCCCCGCTCGAAAACGGTGCACCAGCATGACCGCAGTGCAAGTCACCATGAGCGAGCCCGTCGCCCAGTAGATGCCGGCGAGCTTGAACACCACGAAAAATACGATGAGGGGTGACCATTCGAGGAGCTGATTCATGCGCGTATCATAGCCTCGAAACCATGAGCATTTATCTGCAACTGCATCCAGTATCCCCGCAGCGCCGGTTCATTCGTCAGGCGGTCGAGTGCCTGCGCGCAGGGGGGGTGATCGTCTACCCCACGGACTCGTGCTACGCGCTCGGATGCCACATCGGGGACAAGTCCGCGCTCGAGCGAATCCGCAGCATCCGCGAGACCGACCGTCATCACCATTTCACGCTGGTGTGCCGCGATCTGGCGGACGTCGGCAAATATGCCGTCGTGGAGAACTGGCAGTACCGGCTGCTGCGCACCCACACTCCCGGGCCGTACACCTTCCTCCTCAAAGCATCTCGCGAGACGCCGCGCCGCTTGAAGCACGAGCGCCGCGGCACCATCGGGTTGCGAGTGCCCGATCATCCGGTTACGCAGATGTTGTTGACGGAGCTCGGCGAGCCGGTCATGAGCTCGACCTTGCTGCTGCCGGGCGAGGAGCTGCCGCGCACGGACGCCAAGGAAATCTACGATCTGCTCGAGCAGAAAGTGGACCTCGTGCTCGACGGTGGCAATTGCGGGCTGGTGCCGACCTCAGTTATCGATCTCTCTGCGGGGCATGCGGAGGTGGTTCGCGTGGGGCGCGGCGATGTCACCCCTTTTGCGGGCGCGGTCCCCGTATAATGGCCGCACAATGCGGGCGAACGAGCTCGTGTTTTTTATAAATAACGAGTGCAAGCATTGGATTTATCTGTCTTTCTTTACAAGATTTCCTATTGGACAATTCCGGTACTCTTTGCGATCACGCTGCATGAAGTCGCGCACGGCTGGATGGCACGGTACTTCGGCGACCGAACTGCAGAGATGCTCGGGCGCCTGAGCCTCAACCCGTTGCGGCACATCGACCCCGTGGGCACCGTGCTCGTGCCCGGAATCCTGCTTGCCACGAGTGGAATGCTGTTCGGTTGGGCGAAGCCGGTGCCGGTGGCCACGAAGGCATTGCGTAATCCCCGGCTTGCCGGGATCCTGGTGGCGCTCGCCGGGCCGCTCGCGAACTTCGCGATGGCGGGCTTGTGGTGCGCCGTGCTCGCGGGCATCGTGCGCATTAATGGCAACGAGACGCTGATTCGCTGGATTGCGTCGATGGCTCAGGCCGGAATCTTGATCAACGTCATTCTGGCCTTGTTCAACTTGCTGCCCATTCCACCTCTCGACGGGGGCCGCGTGCTCACCGGCTTTCTGCCCTCGCAATGGGGCGCGCGCCTTTCGAAGTTCGAGCCGATCGGGCTGTTCCTCGTCGTCGGTCTCTCCGTGCTCGGGCTGCTCGGCTGGCTGTTCAATCCCGCCATGCACACCATCGGCCGGGTCATCACCGACGTGATGGGTCCGGGAGCATGACGGGGCCCATCCAGAATCGCCGGGTGCTCTCCGGTATGCGTCCGAGCGGCATGCTGCATCTCGGCAACTATCACGGCGCGCTCAAGAATTGGGTCGAGCTGCAATATCAGTATGAGTGTTACTTTTTCATCGCCGATTGGCACGCGCTCACCACCGGCTACGAGGACACCTCGTCGGTGGAGGAATACGTGTGGACCATGGCCATCGACTGGCTCGCCGCGGGCTTGAACCCGGGTGTCGCGACCCTCTTCATCCAGTCGAAAGTGCCCGAGCATGCCGAGCTGCACCTGCTGCTGTCCATGATCACACCCCTCGGATGGCTCGAGCGCGTTCCTTCCTACAAGGACCAGCAAGCGCAACTCGCCGACAAGGACCTCGCCACCTACGGGTTTCTCGGCTATCCGTTGCTGCAGTCGGCGGACATCCTGTTGTACCGGGCGCAGTACGTGCCCGTCGGCGAGGATCAGGTGGCGCACGTCGAGATCACGCGCGAGATCGCACGCCGCTTCAATCACATTTATGGACGCGAGCCGCAATTCGAGCAGAAGGCCGAGAAGGCCATCAAGAGCCTCGGGGCGCGCAACTCCTCCATGTACCGCTCGCTGCGCAAGGCCTATCAGGAAAAAGGCGACGGCGAGGCCCTCGCCAAGGCACGTGCTCTCGTGGAATCGAATGCACGCTTGACGGTGGCGGACCGTGACCGCCTTTTCGGCTATCTCGAGGGTACGGGCATCGCCATCTTGCCGGAGCCCGAGGCGCTGCTCACCGCCACGCCGAAGGTCCCCGGCCTCGACGGCCGCAAGATGTCGAAGTCGTACAACAACACCATCGGGTTGCGCGAGCCGGCTGATTCCATCGTGAAGAAACTCAAGGCCATGCAGACCGATCCGGCGCGGGTACGTCGCACCGATCCGGGCGATCCCGACAAGTGCCCGGTTTGGGATCTGCACAAGGTGTATTCAAATGCCGACACTCAAGCGTGGGTGCAAACGGGTTGCCGCACTGCCGGCATCGGCTGCCTCGAGTGCAAGGCGCCGCTCATCGACAAGATCGTCGAGGAGATCGGCGCGATCTCCAAGCGCGCGCAGGAATTCGAGGAGAATCCCGAGCTCGTCCGGGGTATCATCGCGGAAGGTTGCGAACGCGCGCGCGCGGCGGCGCGCGATACGATGGATGCGGTTCGTCAGGCGATGGCACTGAACTACCGTTGAGCTCCCGCGGAGATCCGATGAAACCCGACCTCACGCTCGTGCCGAAGACGCCGACTCCTCCGCAGGCAGCCGCGACGCCTATGCGCAACACGCAGACCGAGATGCCGTTCGCGGTGGTGGAGGGTCAGCCGGTGACGGAGCTGCCGCGCGATTTGTACATCCCGCCGCAGGCTCTCGAGGTGTTTCTGGAGGCCTTCGAGGGCCCGCTCGATCTGCTGCTCTATCTGATCCGCCGCCAGAACCTCGACATTTTGGACATTCCGATCGCCGAGATCACGCGACAATACACGCGCTACATCGAGCTCATGCAGGTGCTCCAGCTCGAGCTGGCCGGCGAGTATCTGCTCATGGCGGCGACTCTCGCGGAGGTGAAATCGCGCATGCTGCTGCCGCGTACTCCCTCGGTGGAGGCGGGCGAGGATGGGGATCCGCGCGCGGAGCTCGTGCGCCGGCTGCAGGAGTACGAGCGCTTCAAGCGCGCGGCCGAAGGTATCGACCGGATCGCGCGCCTCGAGCGCGACACGTGGGTGGCAACGGCCGAGCTCGTCGATCGCAAGGTGACGCGCATCGCGCCCCAGGTGACGCTGCAGGAAATGCTCCTGGCCTTCCAAGAGGTGCTCGCGCGCAGCGACATGTTTGCGCATCACCACGTGCAGCGCGAGCCTCTGTCGGTGCGCCAGCGCATGAGCGATGTACTGTCGGCGTTGAATTCGAGCTCTTTTTTGGACTTCGTGCGCCTGTTCCGCCCCGCAGAGGGGCGTCGCGGCGTCACGGTCACCTTCGTGGCCGTCCTCGAGCTGTTGCGCGAAGGATTGGTGGAAATCGTTCAATCCGAAGCCTATGGACCCTTGCATGTGCGTCTCGGCAATCCGGCTCGACACTTGAAGCTGGTTGCCGATGACGATGGCGGCACCGCTGCCGCGGCCAACGACGACCTTTCGAGAAGCCAATGAATGACCAATATGTACGCAACGTGATCGAGGCCGCGCTGCTCGCCGCCGGCCGCCCACTCGCCGCCGATGAGCTGGTCGGCTTGTTCGATGAGCGCGACGGATCGGCCGCCGACGAGGTGCGCACGGCCATCTCCGCCCTGCAGGCCGATTATGAGACTCGGGGCATCGAGCTGGTGGAGGTTGCAAGCGGCTATCGCATTCAAATCCGCTCGGCTGTCGCGCAGCCCGTGTCGCGGCTGTGGCAAGAGCGGCCCACCAAGTACTCGCGCGCCTTGCTCGAAACCCTCGCTCTGGTGGCGTACCGTCAGCCGATCACGCGTGGAGAGATCGAGCAGATTCGCGGCGTGACGGTGAACCCGAACATCATCAAGACGCTTCTCGAACGCGGCTGGATACGAGTCATCGGGCATCGCGACGTCCCGGGTCGTCCCGAGCTGCTCGGCACCACGCGCGAGTTCCTCGATTACTTCGGCCTGCAGAAGCTCGACGACCTGCCGACGCTCGCGCAGCTCAAGGAGCTCGAGGATCTGCGCGTGCAGCTCTCCCTGCCCGGCGCCGAGCCGGCCGTCGAATTGACAGATCCGGCCGCGGCCGCGGCCGAAACCCAATCGAGCGCGAGCGCCGCCACGGCAGAGGCGACGGATGCGGCGGAATCGTCCGACGAGGATGAGCTCGAGGCCGCTCAGGCCGATGAGCCGCGGCCGCAAGGACTCGTCGCCCGTCCGGCCTCCGACGACGCGGATTGATGCCGCCTCGCTCGCCACGCGCGGAGCCCGCGGGGCGGCGAGGGGCAAGCCGCAAAAGCCGCAACCGCAAGCCCGGTAAGCAGGGCACTGCCTCGGCGCAACCGGCGCGGGTGCAAAAGCTACTGTCCGCCGCCGGTGTAGGCTCGCGCCGCGAGGTGGAGCGCTGGATTCGTGAAGGGCGCCTGCGCATCAACGGCGAGCTGCCGGCGCTCGGCGCGCGCCTCGGCGAGCGCGACCGCGTCACCCTCGACGGGCGTCTCGTACGGCTGCACGCAGCCCCCAGCGAGGGGCACGTGCTCCTCTATCACCGCTCGCCGGGAACTCCGCTCGATCTGGAGGAAGCCACCTCGCGAGCCGCGGAGCAGCTCGGCGTACCTCGCGTGCGGGGCCGATGGCTTGCCATTCAACGCTTGCCACCGGTGGATGGGGGCCTTGAGCTGCTGACCGACGACGGGTCGCTCGCCCACAAGATCTCGCGCGGCCTGCATGCCCTCACCACCGACTACGTCCTGCGCATGCGCGGGCCCCTGAGCGATGCCTTGGTGGAGGAGTTCCGCGCAGCGCTCGAGTGTGAGGGCGAGGCCATGACCATCATCGCCGCCGAGGCTCAGCACGGGGCGGGTCAGAATCACTGGCTCAACGTCACGGCGCGCGCGACGCGCTCGGCGCAGGTGCGTCACTGGTGGGGCGCGCGCGGCTTCATCGTGAGCCGGCTCATGCGCGTGCGTCTGGGGCCGGTGCAACTGCCGCGCGACCTGCCGCGCGGCCGCTCGCGCGCGCTTCCGCCAAGCGAGCGGCGAGCGCTCCTCGAGGAAGTTGAGGCGGCCGGCTAGGCGACGCGGATTCGGCGGCCTCGCCGGCCGCACCCGGCCGGCCGCCGCACCTGGCCGGGGGCGCCTAGCCTTCCGGCTTCGGCTGAGTCGCGGCAAGCAGCTCGCTCAGGTATTGCTGCCACACCGCAGCCCAGCTGTGCGTGCTGTGTCCGTAGGTTTGCGCGGATACGGGTAACAAGATGAAGCGCGCGTTCCTGATTTTCTTGACCTCGCGTTCGGCGATGCCGAGATCAGGTGGATTGACGAAATCGTCGGCTGAATTGATCCACGTGACGCGCACCTGGATCTTGTCGAGACCGCCGGAGGGGTCGTAGTCGCGCGAGGCGTTGATCTGATACAGAAGATCGTTCGCATCGAGCTCGGGAACCTCCCGGTCCATGTACGCCTTCAGGAACTCATCGGCGGCTCCGGGCGTCGGCAGCGCGGTCTGCATCTGAATGGGCGCGCTGCTGGCGATCAGCATGAAGCCGGCAGCGGCGTGCAGTGCCTGCATGGGCTCGCTGCGATATTCGCCCTGCAGCCATTCGGGGTCCGTGCGGATCGAGTCCATCACCAGATCGCGCCACAGACGATCGCGGCCGGCGATCGGCACGGGAAGACAGGCGAGCGGCATCGCGGCATCCATGAAGCCCGGATACTGCTCCGTCCAAAGGAAGGTGTGCATGCAGCCCATCGAGGTGCCGAGGATCAAGCGTAGATGATCGACACCCAAAGTCTGGGTCAAGAGCGCGTGTTGCGCGCTCACCATGTCGTCATAGTCGTATTGCGGGAAGTGTGCGTGCAGGCCGTCGCTCGGCTTGCTCGAGGCGCCGTGTCCCAGAGCATCCGGCAGGATGATGTAGTAGCGCGCCACATCGAGGAGCTGCCCCTTGCCGAACAACACCCCGGCGAATCGAGGTGCGAGAAAGCTGTGGCCCGAGCCGCCCGTGCCGTGCAAAAGAAGCACGGCGTTCGTCACCCGCCCGTGCTCGTCGCGGCGCGGCTTGCCCAAGGTCGTGAAATGCAAGCGCAGCTCCGGCAATGCCTCACCAGAGGCGAAACGGAAATTCGGAATGACATAGTCGCCTTCGAGCGGCCGCAGCCCCGCGGGGAGCTGCGGCGCGGGGAGCTGCGGCGCCGCGGGCTGCGGCGCGGCGGCCAATATCGTGTGAGGGCCGATCAGCACCAAGAGCGCGGCGCAACGCAACCCGTAGGCGATGGACCTCGTTGCTAAGGGCTCATTGCGCATCGAAGTACTCACCGTCCATGCCGCGGCCTTGGGGGCTCAGCAAATACAAGAACGGCGCCGTCACCGAGCTCGGTGACGGCAGGCTGTTCGGATCCTCCGCAGGATAGGCGGCGGCGCGCATGGGGGTGCGCATGCGACCGGGATTGATGCTGTTTACGCGGATGTTTGGCTCGCCCTCGAGCTCCTGCGCGAGCATGCTGCGCAGCGCCTCCAGTCCTGCCTTGGATACGGCATACGCGCCCCAGTACGCGCGCGGCTGCCGCGCGACGCTCGAGCTCACGAAGATGACGGAGGCGTCCGGTGACTTGCGCAGATTGGGGAGCAAGACCTGCGTGAGGATAAAGGGCGCCGTGAGATTGACATGCAACACCCGGCACCAGGTGGGGACGTGGTATTGCTCGAGGGGCGTGCGATCGCCGAGCAGGGCGGCTGCGTGCACCAGTCCGTCCAGCTTGCCGAATTCCCGGTCGAACGTCTCGGACAATCGGTCGTAATCCGCGGCCGTGGCGCTCGCGAGGTCGAGTTCCACGATGGCTGGCGCAGGCGCGCCGAGTGCAACGACCTCATCGTACAGTCGATCCAGTCTGGCGCCGTTGCGGCCGGCGAGGACGACGCTCGCACCCGCGCGTGCGCAGTCGATCGCGAGCGCCCGCCCGAAGCCGCCGCTCGCTCCGGTGATGAGAATCGTGCGACCCGACAGGTCGACGGGCTCTGATGCTGCCGGTAGTTCTTTCGCCGATGATTCCATCGATGCTCCGCTCATGATCGGCGCGCGGCGCGGCGCGCCGTGCTCCAGGCGAGATACAAATCGCGCAGTGGCCGCGGGCCGCTCTGCGGGCGGCTCGCTCGCCGCGCGCCGAGCGCGGCGAGCACGAGCAAATGCCGCAGCGACCCGTGCTCGGAGCGCGGCAGCGCCTCGCTTGCCTGCGAGTAATACTGCAGCGCGCGGCGGTGCAACTCCTCCAAGTAGGATTGTAAATGAACGGGCGGCTCGGCGGAGCAAAGATCCGCGTTGTCGACGTTCGCCGCGAGCAATTCGTCGACTGGAAAGACCACGCGGCCGAAGCGCGCCGCCCGCCGGTAGCTCGAAATCGCGTCGTCGAGATATAGAGCCGCGGCGAGCGCCGATTCGGTGCGACGAACCGCCTCGGCGGCGGCCGACGGCGGCTCGTCCGCAAAGTTTGCCGCTACCGCGAGCGGCCCGGCCCACAGGGCCGACGCGTGCGCTTCCAGATCGGCGCCGCGCTCGAGAGGTGCGCCGCCGATCTGCCGGGCAGTCGCCTCGAGGGTCTTTTCCAGGGGCGTGAAATCCACCTCGCCGGCGCGAGGGCCCGTGCGCGGTAGTGAGGCGAGAAAGCGGCTGATCGGATGCACGGGCGCTCCGCGGCCCAAGCGCTCGATCTCCTCGCGCCACCAGGCGAGCTTCAGGTACGCGGCGGCGAGCTCGCCGGCGGGATCGATGAGCGCGCGCCATTCACCGAGCAGTGCATAGACGCCGAGAAGCGGCTCGCGCATGGCCGGCGCGGCGAACAGCCAGCTCCAGTATCGCGGCGAGCCCGCCGGCACCGCGCGGTAGGCGGCCTCAAGTCTCCTCGGATGAGCCGGCATCGGGGATGGAGCGCGAGTCATTGGGGCCGGCGATGCGCGGCACGCGCGTCAGCGTCTCGACCGGCTCGATCAGCTCGAGCTCGCGATTGACGCGCAGGCCGAGCCCCGGAAAACGCCGCGCGGCGGGCATCACCTGCTGCTCCAGAGAGCCCACGGCCTTGTTGAAGGAATCGACGCTCGCACCCAGCGACTTGCCGAGTTTCGCGAGGTGATCGCCGAACGCGCCGAGGCGTTTGTACATGTCTTCGCCGAGCTTGCGGATCTCGGCCGCGTTCTCGGCGAGGGCTGCCTGCTTCCAGCCGAGCGCGACGGTCTTCAGCAACGCCACCAGGCTGGTCGGGGTTGCGAGCATGACGCTCTGGCGGAGCGCTTCATCGATGAGGTCGGGATTTTCCTGCAGCGCCGCGGAGAGAAACTGATCTCCGGGGAGGAATAGCACGACGAAATCCGGGCTGTGCTCGAACTGCGCCCAGTACTGCTTCGAGGCCAGCTCGCGCACCCGCGCACCCACCACCTGCGCGTGCCTTTTCAGCTCGCGCCCGCGATCATCCTCGGTCTGCGCCTCCACGGCGGCGAGGTAGGCGTCGAGCGGTGTCTTCACGTCGACTACGATGTCGCGCCGTTCCGGCATGTGCACGATCATGTCCGGGCGTATCGCGCCCGACTCCGTCATGTGATAGTGCTGCTCGGTGAAGTCGGCATGCGCGCTCATGCCCGAAAGCTCCACCAGGCGCTTCAGCGTCATCTCGCCCCAGCGGCCGCGCACGTCGGGGCGGCGCAACGCGGTCACGAGGTTGCGCGTCTCGCGCGACAGGACGTGCTGTCCGGTCGTCAGCAATTCCATCTGGTTCTTGATGCCTGCGAAGGCGTCGATGCGCTCGCGCTCGATGCTCTGAATCTGCGCCTCGGTCCGGCCGATCGCCTCGCGGATAGGCTGGATTAGAGTCTCGATCGCGGCCTCGCGTTCCTTGAAGGTCGCCGCAGCATCCTGCTTGTCGCGGTCGAGCCGCTCGCGAGCGAGCTGCAGGAACATCTCGTTGTTGCTCTGTAAGCTGGTGCGGGCGAGCTCGCCGAACACGGCTTGCAGCTGCTCGCGCATGCGCGCGATGGCGCCGTCACGCTCGGCCGCCGCGCTCTCTTCGGACTTGACTTTGATGCGCAACAACTCGAGCTCGACCCGCAAGGCATGCTCGCCCTTGGCGCGCCACAGGAGCGCCATCAGAAAGCCCACTGCGCAGCCGCCGATCCCGGCCAGAAGCACGCTCCAGAGAGTCATGGCTCGCGATCGAGCCAGCCGATCAGATCCGCCGGCCGTTCGATGAATCCATCGCCGCCCCAGGCGGGCCAATCCTCATCGGCGCGCAGATACCCGTACACGGCGACGAGGGCGCGCATGCCTGCCGCATGCGCCGCCTGCATGTCGCGCTGCGCGTCGCCCACGTAGATGCACGCATCGGGGGCTGCGCCGGCGAGCTTCGCCGCGTGCAGCATGGGCAGAGGATGCGGCTTGGACTCCTGCAGCGTATCGCCGCTTACCACGCACGCAAAGCGCGCGCGCAACCCGAGCTGCTCGAGCAGGGCGTCGGTGAGGCGGCCCGGTTTGTTGGTAACGATGCCGGCGGCAAGGCCGCGCCGCGAAAGCTCCACGAGCACGCCGTCCATGCCCTCGAAGAGGCGCGTCTCGGCGGCGAGACGCGCGCCGTAGAGATCGAGAAAGCGGCGCTTGAGGAGCGCGGACCGCTCCGGGTCGGCGTCTGGAAAGCCGATCTGTACGAGACGCGAGGAGCCGTGACTTACCTGGGCGCGCACCTCGGCAAACGGCAGAGGCGCAAGTCCGTGCTCGAGGCGCAGCGAATTCAACGCGCCGACCATGTCGGGAGCGGTGTCGATCAGAGTACCGTCGAGATCGAACAAGATCACCGAGAGCGCCAATCAGGCCTCCCGCCGGAAGTGCGCGAGATAGTTCACCGTCGCGTCGGCGGAGAGCCGAAATGCGCGCGTGAGCGGATTGTAGGAGATTCCGGTCACGTCCTCGAGATCGAGGCCTGCCGCGCGACCCCAGCGCGCGAGCTCCGAAGGGCGGATGAATTTCAAGTAGTCGTGGGTTCCGCGCGGCAACACCCGGGCGATGTATTCCGCGCCGATGATGGCTACGGCGAATGCCCGCGGATGACGATTCAGGGTCGACACGATGACATCGCCGCCGGGTCTGACCAGGGCGGCGAGCGAGGCGACCATGGCTTCGGGATCGGGGACGTGCTCGAGGAGCTCCATGCAGGTGACCGCATCGAAGTTGGCAGGTTGCTCGCGCGCGAGATCCTCCGCCGACACGGCCCTATAGTCGAGCTCGACCCGACTCTCTAGCGCGTGCAGGTGTGCGACATCGAGACATGCCTGGGAGAGATCGATGCCGAGCACGCGCGCGCCCGCGCGGGCCATCGCCTCGGCGAGAATCCCGCCGCCGCAGCCGACGTCGAGCACGCGCGCGGGCGTGCGGATCGGCGCGCCTTTTCCCGCAAGGGAAACCAGGCGATCGACATACTTGAGCCGCAGCGGATTCAGATCGTGCAACGGCTTGGAGGGACCTTGGGGGTCCCACCAGCGTTGCGCCATGGCGTCGAACTTGGCGACTTCCGCCGCATCGACATTGGAAGAGGGGGCGGAGCTCATGTCGGCGCTATCCTCGCGCGTGCCTCCACCGCTTTCAAGCGGGCGGCGAGCTCGGGCCAGTCCAGGCGCGTGAACTGTCCCTCGCTGAGCAGTTGCCGGCCGGCGACCCACACATCGCTCACGAGATCTCGCCCTCCCGTGAGCAGCACTTGGGACAGCGGCTCGAGAGCCGGTTGCGTGGCGGGTCCGCCGAGGTCGAGACAGCACAGATCCGCCCATTTGCCCGCCTCCAGCGAGCCGATTTCGGCGTCGAGTCCGAGCGCCGCGGCACCGCCGCGAGTTGCCGTCTCGAGCACCTCGCGCGCGTCCAGCGCCGGGTGCTCGCTCGCGATGCGGCCGTGCAGCGCGAGGAGCTTGATGTCGCTCCACAAATCTTGCGCCGTGCCCAAGGATTCGCCGTCGCTCCCGAGGCAGAGGCGCAGCCCCGCGGCGCGCGCGGCGGCGAGCGCCTCGATGGGCGGCAAGCCGTCGCCCCGGGCAAGATCGGCGGCGAGGCAGAGAGCGATGCTTGCTCCGGCGCGATGGATGAGCTCGAGTTCCGACTCCTCGAGGTTCACGGCATGGACGGCGATCAGTGCCGGCGTGAGCAGCCCCTGGGATTCGAGCCGCGCGAGCGGCCGCATGCCGTGCCGGGTCATGGATTCATCGATGTCGCGCCGCGAGCGATTCAGCGCAATGACGATGCCCGCATCGAGCTCTGCCGCCAGAGTGCTGATACGCGCAAGTGTCGCATCCTCGAGGGTGTAGGCGCGCAGGGGCGCGAACACCGTGGATATAGAGGGATGACCTTTGTACTCGTCGCGCAGCTTGAGCGCGCGCGTCAGATACTCCGCGGGACCGCGGGCCCAGGGGCTCGGTTGCGCCGCTACGGGTAGCCCGATGACTGCGCGCAGACCCTGCGCGGCGGCCGTATGGGCGGCCTCACCCGGAAAATAACCCACGTCGCAAAATGCCGTCACTCCCGACTTCAGCATGTTGGCGATGCCGACCGCGGCCAGGTCCGGCGAGAACATCGATGCGGCGCCCTCGCCGGGCAGCGTGCCGATGCGGGTGTGGGCATTTACCAGGCCGGGCATCAGCAGGTGGCTCGGCCGGTCGAGCGAGACGCGCGGCGCATAGCGCTGCTCGGCGGCAGCGGCCGGCACGATCTCGAGAATCCGGCCGTCTCGCACCACCAATGTGTGCTCTTCCAGAAGGTCGTGGCCGCCGGACATGGGCAGTATCCAGCGCGGCGTAATGTGCATGTCGGAGGGCGCTCTCGGCATGGCGGCGAGTATATCGGCTTATCCCCGCCGGGGCTGAAGACGGCAGGTGATCTATGCTAGAATTCGCGGATGTTGAGACCCCGTCTCGCCTCCAATCAATCCGTTTAATTTGTAGCCCAAGGAATCATCCGGACTCGCGCATATGGCCGAGATCGCACGCGAAATATTGCCCGTAAATCTCGAAGAGGAGATGCGGAAATCCTACCTGGATTACGCCATGAGCGTGATCGTGGGCCGCGCGCTGCCCGATGTGCGGGACGGCCTGAAACCCGTGCATCGGCGCGTGCTGTACGCCATGCGCGAGCTCGGCAACGACTGGAACAAGGCATATAAGAAGTCGGCGCGCGTGGTGGGCGATGTGATCGGTAAGTATCATCCCCACGGCGATCAGTCCGTATACGACGCCATCGTGCGCATGGCGCAGCCGTTCTCCATGCGCTACCTGCTGGTGGATGGCCAGGGCAACTTCGGGTCGGTCGACGGCGACCCGCCGGCGGCGATGCGCTACACGGAAGTGCGCATGTCGAAGCTCGCCGGGGAACTGCTGGCCGACATCGACAAGGAAACGGTCGACTTCGTCCCGAACTACGACGAGTCGGAGACCGAGCCCGCGGTCTTGCCGGCCCGTGTTCCCAACCTCTTGATCAACGGCTCCTCGGGAATCGCGGTCGGCATGGCGACCAACATCCCGCCGCACAACTTGCACGAGATCGTGTCCGCCTGCATCGCGCTGATCGATAATCCGGACATCACGCTCGCGCAGCTCATGCAGATCGTTCCGGGGCCGGACTTCCCGACGGCCGGTCTCATCAACGGTGCGCAGGAGATCGTTCTCGCCTACAAGACGGGCCGCGGACGGCTGCACGTGCGGGCGCGCACGCACATCGAAAACATCGGCAAGGGCGAGCGGCAGGCGATCGTCATCACCGAGCTGCCGTATCAGGTCAACAAGGCGAAGCTCATCGAGCGCATCGCGGATCTGGTGCGGGACAAGTTGATCGAGGGCATCTCCTCGGATGGGTTGCGCGATGAGTCCGACAAGGACGGCATGCGCGTCGTGATCGAGCTCAAGCGCGGCGAGGTGCCGGAGATCCTGCTCAACAACCTGTACGCGCAAACGCAGATGGAGCAGGTGTTCGGCATCAACATGGTGGCGCTGGTCGACGGCCAGCCGCGGATTTTGTCCCTGAAGGACATGCTCGACGCGTTCCTGCGTCATCGGCGCGAGGTCGTCACCCGGCGCACCGTTTACGAGCTGCGCAAGGCGCGCGAGCGCGGCCACGTGCTCGAGGGACTCGCGATCGCACTCGCAAACATCGACGAGATCATCGCCGCCATCAAGGCGTCACCCTCGCCCGCGGAGGCGAAGGTTGCCCTCGTCTCGCGCGTCTGGAACTCGGGGGCCGTCCCGCAGATGTTGGAGCACGCGGGCCGAATCAGCACACGTCCCGACGGGGAGTCGCCGCCGCTCGGCCTGGTCTCCGGCGGCTATCGGCTGACGGAGATTCAGGCGCAAGCGATTCTCGACATGCGCTTGCACCGGCTGACCGGCCTCGAGCAGGAAAAGATCATTGCGGAGTTCGAGGAGCTGCTCACGCTGATCCGCGACCTGTCCGACATCCTCGCGCGTCCGGAGCGTCTGCTCGAGGTCATCCGCAATGAGCTCGAGGCGATCCGCGACAACTTCTCCGACAAGCGCCGCACGGAGATCATCTCGACGCACGAGGATCTCACCATCGAGGATTTGATTTCCCCCGAGGAAGTGGTGGTGACCTTGTCGCACGGCGGTTACGCCAAGGCTCAGCCGGTGTCGGACTATCAGGCGCAGCGGCGCGGCGGCCGCGGCAAGGCCGCGACCATCGTCAAGGACGAAGATTTCGTCGACCGTCTGTTCGTGGCGAACACCCACGACACGCTGTTGTGCTTCTCCGACCGCGGCAAGCTCTACTGGCTCAAGGTCTACCAGCTCCCGCAGGCTAGCCGCGGCTCGCGCGGCAAGCCCATCGTGAACCTGCTGCCCTTGCAGGAGGGCGAGCGCATCAGCGCCATGCTGCCCATCAAGGAGTTCGAGGAGAGCAAGTTCGTGTTCATGGCGACGAGCCTCGGCACGGTAAAGAAGACCTCGCTCGCCCTGTTCTCGCGGCCGCGCGCGAGCGGCATCATCGCGGTGGCGCTCGATCCCGGCGACAAGCTGGTCGGGGTCGCCATTACGGACGGCACCAAAGACATCCTGCTGTTCACCACCGGCGGCAAGGCGATCCGCTTCGTCGAGGACGAAGTACGGCCGATGGGGCGCGAGGCTGCGGGCGTGCGCGGCATTAAGCTCGCCGAGGAGCAGCGCGTCAATGCGCTGATCGTGGCTGAGCCGGGCTACATCCTGACGGCCTCAGAGAACGGCTTCGGCAAGCTCACGCCGCTCGAGGAGTTCCCGACTCATGGACGCGGCGGGCAGGGTGTGATCGCGCTGCAGATCACCGATCGCAACGGCCGCATGGTGGGCGCGCTGCAAGTGAGCATGGATGATGAGGTCATGCTCATGAGTCAGAGCGGCGTGCTGGTGCGCACCCCGGTCAAGGAAATCTCCGTGGTGGGCCGCAACACCCAGGGCGTGCGCCTGATCCGGTTGGAGGAGGGCGATCAGCTCTCGGGCCTCGACCGCATTGCCGGCGAGCCGGGCGGCGGCGATTCCACGGCGGAGGGTGACGCTGCTGCGGGTGACGGAGCGGACGATTCGGACACGAGCTCCGGCGAGCCTGCCGGCTAGCCGGGCCGCAGCGGCGATGCGCTCCTACAACTTTTCACCCGGTCCGGCGGCGCTGCCCACCGAGGTGCTGGAAGAGACGCGCGATCAGCTGCTCGATTGGAAGCAATCCGGCATGTCGGTCATGGAGGTGAGCCACCGCGGCAAGGCCTTCATGCACGTTGCCGAGGAGGCGGAAGCGGATCTGCGCGAGCTGCTCGGCGTTCCGCGCAACTACAAGGTGCTGTTCATGCAGGGCGGCGCGTCCGCACAATTCGCCCTGGTCCCGCTCAACTTGAGCCGCTCCGATTCCGTGGCCGATTACCTCAACACGGGACACTGGTCGAAGAGGGCGATCGCCGAGGCGCGGCGCTACTGCGCGGTGAATGTCGCCGCGGACGCCGGCGGCGAGTATCTGCGCGTGCCGCCGCAGCGCGAGTTCAAGCTGAGCAGCGAGGCTGCTTACCTGCACTACACGCCGAACGAGACCATCAGCGGCGTGGAGTTTCACTACGTGCCGGCGAGTCGCGGTGTGCCGCTCGTGGCCGACATGTCCTCGACGATCTTGTCGAGGCCCGTCGATGTCTCGAAGTTCGGCCTCATCTACGCCGGGGCGCAGAAGAACATCGGCCCGTCGGGGTTGACCGTCGTCATCGTGCGCGGCGACCTGCTCGGCCACGCACGCGAGGAAACCCCCTCGGTGTTCAACTACCAGCTGGTGGCGGATGAGGGATCGTTGCTCAATACGCCGCCGACCTTTGCCTGGTACGTGGCCGGCCTCGTCTTCAAGTGGCTGAAGAAACAGGGAGGCCTCGCGGCGGTGGGTGAGCGCAACCGGGCCAAGGCCCAGGCCCTTTACGCCGCCATCGACGGCTCGGCGCTCTACAAGAATCGGGTCGCGAAGGACGCACGCTCCTGGATGAACGTTACGTTCACGCTCGCGAAGGACTCGCTGGACGCGCTGTTCTTGGAACAGGCGGCAGCCGCGGGTCTGCACAATCTCAAGGGCCACCGCGTTCTCGGCGGCATGCGCGCGAGCCTGTATAACGCTGTGCCGATGGCCGCCGTCGAGGCGCTGGTCGCCTTCATGCGCGAATTCGAGCGTAAGCACGGATGATGCGCACATGAGCAGGCCGAGTAAGCCGCGAAAATCCCCGAAGCAGCGCACGCGGTCCGCGGCGCGCGAAGGCAGCGCGCCGAGCGGCGACCTCGGCGGCATCCGCGCGCGCATCGACGCGATCGATGCACGCATCCACGAGCTCTTGAACGAGCGAGCTCGCTTCGCCCAGCAGGTCGGGATCTCGAAAACCGCGAGCGGCAAGGCGGTCGATTTCTACCGGCCCGAGCGCGAGGCGGAGGTGCTGCGCAAGGCGGTCGAGCGCAATCGCGGCCCGTTACGCAACGAGGAGATCGCGCGATTGTTCCGCGAGATCATGTCCGCATGTCTCGCCCAGCAGGAGCCGCTCAAGGTGGCATTCCTCGGTCCGGAGGGCACCTTCACCCAGGCCGCCGTGCTCAAGCATTTCGGGTCCTCGGTGCGTGCTTTGCCGCTGCCGGCGATCGACGAGGTGTTTCGCGAGGTGCAGGGCGGAATCGCGGACTTCGGCGTCGTGCCGATCGAGAATTCGAGCGAAGGCACGGTGAGCCACACCCTCGACATGTTTCTCGGCTCCTCGCTCAAGATCTGCGGCGAGGTGGAATTGCGTGTCCAGCATCACCTCATGGGTCGGATGAGTGCGCTCGCCGACGTCAAGCGCGTGTGCGCGCACGCGCAGGCGCTTGCGCAGTGTCGCGGCTGGCTGGACGAGCACCTGCCCGAGCCCGAGCGCGTCCCGGTCTCGAGCAACGCGGAGGGGGCGCGCCGCGCCCGCGACGAGCGCGGCACGGCGGCGATCGCGAGCCGCGCTGCCGCGGAAATCTATGGGCTCACGGTTCTCGCCGAAGAAATCGAGGACCGCTCCGACAATACCACCCGCTTCCTCGTCATCGGCCGCAAACTCTTCACATCGAGCGGCGTCGACCGCACGACGCTTCTGGTGTCTGCGAGCGGTACCGACGATCCCGGCGCCCTGTTCCGTCTGCTGGAGCCGTTCGCAGAGCACGGCATCAACATGACGCGCATCGAATCGCGGCCCTCGCGCAAGCGCAAGTGGGACTACGTGTTTTTCATCGACGTCGAGGGCCACGTGAGCGATCCGCCGCTCGCCAAGGCGCTGGCTTCGCTCGAGGCGCGGGCCTCGTTGTTCAAGGTGCTGGGCTCCTATCCTCGGGCCGTGCTGTGACCGCGCCACCCGCAGCGGCAGGGCGCCCCGGCATCCTCAGGGGCATCGAGGCTCGGCCGGTGCGGCGTGTATCGGGGAGCGTGGCCGTGCCGGGCGATAAGTCCATTTCGCACCGCTCCATCATGCTCTCGGCGCTTGCCTCCGGCGAGAGCGAGGTGCGCGGCTTCCTCGCAAGCGAGGATTGTCTTGCGAGCCTCGAGGCGATGCGCGCGCTCGGCGTGCGCATCGAGCGGCCCGAGCCCATGCGCGTGCGCGTGCACGGTGTGGGCTTGCACGGCTTGAAGGGCGCGGCGCGTCCGCTGGACATGGGGAACGCCGGCACGGCCATGCGACTGTTCGCAGGGCTACTCGCCGCGCAAACCTTCGACTCGGTGTTGATTGGCGACGAGTCGCTCATGCAGCGGCCCATGGAGCGTGTGGCGCGGCCGCTGCGCGAGATGGGCGCGGACGTGCGCACACACGACGGCAAGCCGCCGATCGAGATCGGCGGCGGCCGGCGCCTGCACGGCATCGACTATCGCATGCCCGTCGCGAGCGCGCAGGTGAAATCCGCGGTGTTGCTCGCGGGCCTATACGCCGAGGGTGCGACCACCGTGCGCTCGCCCGCTGCGAGCCGCGACCACAGCGAGCGCATGCTGTCGAGCGCGGGGGTGCGCATCGAGACGCAGGGCCTCGCCACGACGCTCTATCCTCCGGCGAGGCTCGAGAGCCAGTCGCTCGAGGTCCCGGGCGATTTCTCGTCCGCAGCCTTCTTCATCGTTGCGGGTCTGCTCGCGGCGCCGCCGGAAGGGCTGCTTCTCGAGAACGTCGGGGTCAATCCCACCCGCACGGGCCTGATCGATATCCTGCGCAGCATGGGCGGGCGCATCGAGATCGAGAATGCACGCTCGAGCGGCACCGAGCCCGTGGCGGATTTGCGCGTGCATCTCTCGGCCCTGCAAGGCATCGATGTGCCCCCGGCCGCGGTGCCTTTGGCCATCGATGAGTTTCCCGTGTTGTTCATTGCGGCGGCCTGCGCTCGAGGACAGACCCGCGTCACGGGCGCGGAGGAGTTGCGCGTCAAAGAGAGCGATCGGATCGCCGCCATGGCGGCTGGATTCGACGCCATGGGCGTCGAGCACGAAGCCACTCCCGACGGCATGCGCATCGAGGGCAAGCCGCAGGGCGCGGCCTTTCGCGGCGGCGAGATCGACAGCCGTGGCGACCACCGCATCGCCATGGCCTTCTGCATCGCGAGCCTGCGCGCGGCCAAGCCCATCGCAGTGCGCAATACCGCAAACGTCGCCACGTCTTTTCCGGGCTTCGTAGCGCTCGCCCGCGCGGCGGGTCTCGATCTCGCGGAATTCTCGAGTCCCGCCGCATGACCCCCACCTCCGCTTCGGCCGACGTGCCCGTCATCGCCATCGACGGTCCCTCCGGCTCGGGCAAGGGGACCATCAGCCGTGCGGTCGCAGACACCCTGCAGTGGCACTTGCTCGACAGTGGTGCGCTGTACCGATTGGTCGCGCTGGCTGCGCGGCGTGCGGGCGTCGAGCTTGACGACGCGCCGGCCCTGTCCCGCCTGGCCACCCGCGCCGACATTCGCTTTGGATCGGGGCCTGCGGGCGAGGAAAGGGTCTGGCTGGACGGCATCGAGGTCACCGGGGACATTCGCACCGAGGCGGCGGGCGGGGATGCCTCCAGGGTGGCCGCCATTCCGGCCGTGAGAGCCGCGCTATTGGCGCGTCAGCGGGCTTTCGCCATACCCCCTGGTCTGGTAGCGGACGGGCGAGATATGGGCACCGTCGTATTCCCCGGGGCACGGGTGAAGATATTCCTCACGGCGAGCCTCGATGAGCGCGCCCTCAGGCGCCATAACCAGTTGAAAGAAAAGGGGGTTACTGCTACCCTTGCCGCCCTTTCGCTGGAGATAGCCGAGCGCGACAGGCGCGATATTTCGCGCTCCGCCTCGCCTCTGGTCGCGAGTGCCGATGCAGTCGTGCTGGACACGACGGGGATGCCCGTCAACGCGGTGGTAGATCGGGTTCTGGAAATTGCCCGCGCACGGCTAGCGGGTGGCCCTGGATAGACAAGGCCGACGAGATTTGGTTGCGGAGATCAGGGATCGATCGCCGTCATTATGGGTAACCCCTGGCGCACACGGAAATGAGCCTGGGCAACGTTCGATAGAGAGCACATGACAGAAAGTTTTGCGGAACTGTTTGAACAGAGCATCGCGAGCCAGCGGATTCGTCCTGGCACCATACTCAACGGCCTGATCGTCGAGGTCGGCCAAGACTACGTCATCGTCAACGTCGGTCTGAAGTCCGAAGCGGTCATACCGTCGGATCAATTCAAGAACGAGAAGGGCGAAATCGAAGTTCACGTCGGCGAGACCGTCGAGGTCGCGCTCGACAGCGTCGAAGACGGCTCGGGCGAGACCCGACTGTCGCGCGAGAAGGCGAAGAGAGCGCGCACCTGGACGCGGCTCGAGACGGCCTTCGAGAAGCAGGAAGTGGTTACCGGCATCATCACCGGCCGCGTCAAGGGCGGGTTCACCGTCGAGATCGACAACGTGCGGGCGTTTCTTCCCGGCTCACTGGTCGACGTGCGACCGGTACGCGATCCCTCGTACCTCGAAAACAAGCCGCTCGAGTTCAAAGTCATCAAGCTCGATCAGAAACGCAATAACGTCGTGGTATCGCGGCGTGCCGTGGTGGAGCAGGAATACAGCGCCGAGCGCTCTGCGCTGCTGGACAACCTTCAGGAAGGTGCGGCCGTCAAGGGCGTGGTCAAGAACTTGACCGATTACGGCGCGTTCGTGGATCTCGGCGGCATCGATGGCTTGCTGCACATTACCGACATGGCCTGGAAGCGGGTGAAGCATCCCTCCGAGGTAGTGAAGGTCGGCGAAGAGATCGACGTGCGCATCCTCAAGTTCGACCGCGAGCGTCAGCGCGTCTCTCTCGGCCTGAAGCAGCTGGGCGCGGATCCGTGGCAGAACATCGCGCGCCGCTATCCGGCGAACACGCGGCTGTTCGGCAAGGTCACGAACATCGCCGATTACGGCTGCTTCGTCGAGATCGAGGAGGGCGTCGAGGGCCTGGTGCACGTCTCGGAGATGGACTGGACCAACAAGAACGTGAATCCCGCCAAGGTCGTTCACGTCGGTCAAGAAGTCGAGGTCATGGTTCTCGACATCGACGAGGAGCGCCGCCGCATCAGCCTGGGCATCAAGCAATGCAAGACCAATCCCTGGAAGGAGTTCGCCGAGAACTACAACCGCGGCGACAAGGTCAGCGGTCAGATCAAGTCGATCACCGATTTCGGCATCTTCATCGGTCTCGCCGGCGGCATCGACGGCCTGGTGCATCTGTCGGACATCTCCTGGGATCTGCCCGGCGAGGAAGCCGTGCGCAGCTACCAGAAAGGCCAGCAGGTCGATGCCATGGTGCTGTCGATCGATCCGGAGCGCGAGCGCATCAGCTTGGGCGTCAAGCAACTCGCCAAGGATCCGTTCTCCGCGTACATCGCCGATCATCCGAAGGGCAGCATCGTGCGCGGCACCGTGCGCGAGGTGGATGCCAAGGGCGCGATCATCGATCTGGGCAACGGCGTGGACGGCCAGCTGCGAGCATCAGAGCTGTCGCGCGACCGCGTCGAGGACGCACGATTGCTCATCAAGGTGGGCGATGAGGTTGAAGCGAAATTCACCAATGTCGACCGCAAGGGCCGCAGCATCTCGCTGTCGATCAAGGCGAAGGACATTCACGAGGAACAAGAGGCGATGCAGAACTACCGCACTGACTCGCCCACGGGAACCAGCCTTGGAGACTTACTGAAAGAACAGATCTCGGGCCAGGATTGAGGGATATCCACCCCGGTTGCCGGGGTGCTCGGCGGCCCACGAGGGCCGCCGCGTTCACCCTATGCCTTTCTAGGACGATACGGATCGATAATGACGAAATCGGAACTCATCGAGATCATTTCGGCCAAACAGAAGCACTTACCGGCGAAGGACGTCGAGCTCGCCGTTAAGCAACTCCTGGAAATCATGAGCGATGCGCTGGCGACGGGCGAGCGTATCGAAATCCGCGGTTTCGGCAGCTTCTCTCTGCACTTTCGTCCTCCGCGTCAGGGACGCAATCCCAAGACCGGTGAGGCCGTCGCCCTTGCAGGGAAGCATGTGCCGCACTTCAAGCCGGGGAAGGATCTGCGCGAGCGTGTCAACGACGGCGCGGATCAGCCGATTCGCGACTGAGCGCCGCGCTCTTTCCGGCGTTCCCGCCCGGCGGCTCGGACCATGCCCGACCTTTCCTTGCTCGCCTGGTTGCTGATCCTTTCGGCGCTGGTGCTTGGCATTCTCGCGGGGCATTTCGGCTGGGGCAAGCGATGGACCAGGGGCGTCGGCTCCCGGAGTTTCGGCAAGCTGCATCCCGATTATCTTACGGGTCTTGATTACCTCGTCACCGAGCAACCCGACCGGGCGCTCGACATGTTCTTGAAGCTCTTGGATGCGAGCGCGGACACCATCGAGACCCACTTCGCCCTCGGTGCGCTGTACCGCCGGCGGGGCGAAGTGGAGCGTGCCATCCGTATTCATCAGAATCTCCTCGCCCGCGACGAGCTCGCGCCCGAGCATCGGGAGCAGGCGCTGCTCGCGCTGGCGCAGGACTACCTGCGGGCGGGACTGCTCGATCGCGCCGAAGGGCTTTTCCAGAAGGTCGCGGAGGCGCCGCGGCTGCGCGCAAGCGCGCTCGCTGCGCTGCGCGGTGTATACGAGCGGCAGCACGAGTGGCAGCAAGCGCTCGATACGTATCGTCAGCTCGTGCGCGTCAAGGCGGCGCCGCCGCGGCTGGTGGCCGCGCATTATCTGTGCGAGCTCGCGGCGCTCGAGATCGAGCGTGGTGCCATCGACGCTGCGCGCGCTCTGCTGCGTCAAGCGCGCCGCGAGACTGCACCCTTTCCGCGCGCCGCGCTGCTGCGTGCGCACATTGCCGATCAGCAAAATGATCGCGAGCTCGCCACCCGCCTGTTGCGCACCGCGCTCAACGAGTGTCCCGAGCTCCTTCCCGAAGAGCTCCCGCACCTGCTCGCGCTAGCGGGTCCCGACAGGCGCGACGCTCTCCTGTCCGAGCTCGTGGCGCAGGCGCGCGAGCGCGGCGGCCCGGATTTGAAGCGCCTGGTGTTCGCCGCGATTGCCGCGGATCTGTCGGCTGCCGCACCGTTGCGCAATGCGCTCGAGACCGTGTTCACGCAAGACGCGACGCTCAATGCGGTGTGGCAGGCGGGTCGCGGCGATGAGCAGCGCGTCGCTCGCGAAGTCGGAGCATTGCTCAATCACGCCGAACGATATCGGTGCAGCGAATGCGGCTTCGCGGCTCGCAACTTCTACTGGCACTGTCCCGCATGTCAGTCGTGGCAGACGTTCGAGTCCTACGCCCTAGTCAAACTGCGCTGAAAATCCGCTATGATTTGGCGATGGCAAATCATCAAACCGTAAAAACTTGCGTATTCCCCGTCGCCGGCCGCGGCACGAGATTCTTGCCCGTGACCAAGGCGAGCCCCAAGGAGATGCTGCCCATCGTCGATAAGCCGCTCATTCAGTACGCGGTGGACGAAGCGCTGTCAGCCGGCGCCGACACGCTGGTCTTCATCACCGGCAGCTCGAAGCGCGCCATCGAGGATCATTTCGACACCAACCCGGAGCTCGAGAGCGTTCTGCAGCAACAGGGCAAGCAAGAGCTCTTGGACGCACTGAACGGCATCCTGCCGAGCTGGGCCTCCTGCGTGTACATACGTCAGCCCGCGCCCCTCGGTCTCGGGCACGCCGTGCTGTGCGCACGGCCGGTGGTCGGCAACGCGCCGTTCATGGTGCACCTCGCCGACGACCTGATCGACGCGCGAGTGCCGTGCCTGAAGCAAATGGCGCAGGTGCACGAGAAGTGCGGCGGCAGCGTGCTCGGCGTGCAAAACGTGCCGAAGAGCGATACCGACAAGTATGGCATCGTGACCCTGGAAAAGCCCATGGTCGAGCGCCTCGGCAGGATAATCCACATCGTAGAGAAGCCCAAGCCGGACAGGGCGCCGTCCACACTCGCCGTGGTCGGGCGCTATCTACTGTCCGGGTCGTTGTTCGAGGACCTCGCGAAAATCGGTAAGGGCGCGGGCGGCGAGATCCAGCTCACCGACGGTATTGCGCGGCTCATGCAGCGCGAGCCCGTGTACGCGTTCGAGTTCGAGGGCAAGCGCTACGATTGCGGCAACAAGCTCGGCTACCTGCAGGCGACCGTCGAGTTCGCCCTCAAGCATCCGAGCTTGGGCCGAGAGTTCGCGGCGTATCTGAAGGAACTCGTGCCCAAGCTCTGAGAGCTAGCGGCTACGTTGCCTGAAGCCCTGGCGGCCGGCATCGCGCTGCCGCGAGCCCTGCGAATGCCGCGCACCCGAATGGCGGTTTCCGCCATGCGGCCGCGCATCGCGGCGCTCGCCGCTGCGCTGACCCTCATGGCGGGGCGGGCTGCGCGCCCCGCCGATCGTCGGCTGCCGCGGCTCCGCCGAGATCTCGAATGCCGGCGTCGCAACGACCGGCACGCTGCGTTTCAGTACGCGCTCGACGTCCCTGAGCAAGCCCTGCTCATCGGGTGAGACCAACGAGACCGCGTGCCCGGAAGATCCCGCGCGGCCCGTGCGGCCGATTCGATGTACGTAGTCCTCTGGAACGTTGGGCAACTCGTAGTTCACCACGTGCGGCAGCTCCTTGATGTCGAGACCGCGCGCCGCGACCTCGGTGGCAACGAGTGCGGTGATCTCTCCGCGCTTGAACATGTCGAGGGCTCGCACGCGCGCTGCCTGGCTCTTGTTGCCGTGGATCGCGGAGGCTTGAATGCCGGCGCCCTCGAGCTGCTGAGTCAGACGATTCGCGCCGTGCTTGGTGCGCGTGAAAATGAGCACCTGCGCCCAGCTTCCCTCGCGGATCAAGTGCGCCAGGAGGTGGCGTTTGTGGTCCTTCTGAACGCGATAGGCGCGCTGTTCGACGAGCTCGATGGGCGCGTTGCGCGGGGCGACTTGAATGGACAGGGGGTCGGTGAGCAGCCGCTCCGCGAGGCCGCGGATGTCGTCCGAGTAAGTGGCGGAGAACATCAGGTTCTGCCGACGCTGCGGCAGCAGCTTGATGATGCGCTTGATGTCGTGAATGAAGCCCATGTCGAGCATGCGGTCGGCCTCGTCCAGCACCAGCACCTCGATGCGCGATAGATCCGCCGCACGCTGCTGAGCGAGATCAAGCAGCCGTCCCGGTGTCGCGACCAGGATGTCGCAGCCGCTACGGAGCCCGCTGATCTGCGGATGGATACCCACGCCGCCGAACACTTGCAGCACGCGCAGCGGCAGGTACTTGCCGTAATCACGCACGCTCTGGGCGACCTGTGCCGCGAGCTCGCGGGTGGGTGTGAGCACGAGCGCACGCGGTGCGCGATGGCGCTCGGCGACGTCCGCGGCGAGCCGCTGCAGGATGGGCAGCACGAATCCCGCAGTCTTGCCCGTGCCGGTTTGTGCGCCCGCGAGCACGTCGCGCCCCGCGAGCACCGCCGGAATGGCCTGAAGTTGAATGGGGGAGGGTGTGTCGTAGCCCTTATCGGCAACAGCACGGAGTAATTCGGGCGTCAGCCCGAGATCTGAAAATGACATCGAATATCCTCAAATTGACTCGCACGGCGGAGCGCAAGGCATCCGGAGCGGTCAGCAGCGAGGAGAGAATCGGGTTACGAGTGCGTCGAAGACGGACCGCGAGCCGAGGGCGGTACTGACCGTACACCGACCTTGATTTGGCTGCGCGCATGGTACAGGGTGCGCGCGTTGCCGTCCAGCGGTCAGAGCGTGACGTAGGTTGGAGCATGCCATGAAAGTCGAGGAGTACCGAGCACGATGCCGTCGGCTTGGCCGAGCTCGTGCGCCGCGGAGAGGTCGAGGCACTCGCGCTGACCGAGGCCGCGCTCGAGCGTATCGACGCGGTATCGCTCTGCGGCGTACCGTTCCTCGCCAAGGACATCAATATCGAGGTCGCCGGCATGCGGCTCACCTTCTCTTGCCGCTGGCTGGAAAGTCTCCCGCCGGCGGCCATGGATGCGCCGCTCGCGAGTCGCTGGCGAGCCGCGGCGGCGGTCGCCTCGGGCATGGTGCCGATCGCGCACGGCACCGACTCGGGCGGCTCCATTCGCGTGCCCGCTGCCGCCTGCGGCCTGGTAGGACTCAAGCCGAGTCGCGGCTGGGTGCCCACGGGTCCGTATCACGATGAGCTCGCCGGCGGCCTAGACTGCGAGCACGTGCTCGCTCGAAGCGTGCGCGACTCCGCGCTCATGCTCGAGCTCACCTGTGGTTCCTGGGCCGGCTCGCGCACGTCCCTGCCGCGCGAGCGATTCGCGCGCGCCGTCGGTGCGGACGTGCCGCCGCTCAACATCGCCGTCATCACGGCCGCTCCCGGCGCGGCGCCCCTCGATGAGGAGATCGGTGCGGCGGTGGAGGAGGTGGCGGCTCATTTGAGCCGGGCCGGGCATCGCGTGAGCGCAGCGGCGTTGCCCAGCTCCGCGGACATTGGCGAAGCGGCGGGCATTCTATGGCTCACCGCCATCGCGGAGGATCTCGAATTCTACGAGAAGCGCGTGGGACGCCCGCCGGAACCTCACGAGCTGGAGGCCCTCACCTGGGCGGGCGTTGCGCTCGGACGCCGCTCGAGCGCGATCGATTACGTGCGCGCGCGGCGCGTGCTCACCGCGGCGACGCGCGACATGGCGGAGCGTTTCGCGGAATTCGACATTTTGCTGCTGCCGACCACCGCGCAGCACGCCCCGCTCACCGGCCAGATCGATGGGCGGACGGCGGCTTTCGACCTCGGCAGCTGGACCGCTCAGTCTTACGGCTACGCGCCCTATACCGAGCTCTTCAACGTCACGGGTCAGCCGGCGGTCTCGCTGCCGCTCGCAGTCTCGCGCGGTGGGCTTCCGATCGGCATTCAATTCGCCGCACCGCTCGGCGCGGATGCACGCTTGATCGCGCTCTCGGCGTGGCTCGAGTGCGAGCGCCCCTGGAGCGATCGGCTGCGCGCGCTGCGCCTGAGGCTCCCTTGAATCTCTGAAACTCAGGAGGCGCTCGCCAGGAACGGCGTTCTCACGACGCCCTCGACGAGAAGGCCCGTGAGCTCGTGCGCCGGGACGGGCGGCGCGAAATAAAAGCCTTGTCCCTCCGGACAGTGCCGCTCCTTCAGGAATTGCAGCTGATCGCGCGTCTGAATACCCTCGGCGACCACGCGCATGTTCAAGCTGCGGCCCATGTCGATCTTGAGCGCATCGATGGGGAAGCGCTTCATGTAGCTCAAGCTTGAATAGCCCGTGCCGAAATCGTCGAGCGCGATGCGCACACCGAGCCCCTTCAGGGCGCGCAGGATCTCGGCCGTCGACTTCCAGTCCTGCATCATGAAGGTCTCGGTAAGCTCGAGCTCGAGAAAGCGCGGCTCGAGCCGGGTCTGATCGAGGATCTGCTGTACGTTCGTGAGAAAGTCCTTGGCGCGAAGCTCGACCGCAGAAACATTGATCGCGATGGAGATGGGCGCAAGGCCCTCGTCCTGCCACGCGCGTGCTTGCTGGCATGCGGTGTCGAGAACCCAGCGGCCGATGGGAAGAATGAGGCCCGACTCCTCGGCCACCGGAATGAACCGAGCCGGCAGCACCAGGCCGTGACGCGGACGATGCCAGCGGATGAGTGCCTCGACGCCGACCACGGCCCCGGTCTCGAGATCGATCTTCGGTTGATAGTTGAGCACGAACTCGCGCCGTGCGATCGCCTGGCGCAGGTCGGTCTCGACTGATTGCCGCTCGATGGCGTTGGCGTTCATCTCGGGCCGGAAGAACTGATAGTTGTTGCGTCCCGTGTATTTCGCCTGATACATGGCGAAATCGGCGTTGCGCAGCAGGGTTTCGGCATCCGCCGCATCGCCGGGAAAGGTGGCGATGCCGATGCTCGCCGTGATGCGCAGGTCGTGCCCGGCGATGCGATGAGGCGCGTCGAGTGCGACGATGATTTTCTCCGCGCAGAACGCCGCGTCGTGTGGATGCACGACGTCCGCCAGCAGCACGAGGAACTCGTCTCCGCCTTGACGGCTCACCGTATCGGAGCTGCGCACGCAGGTTTGCAGCCGCTCCGCCACGGATTTGAGGAGCTGATCGCCGATGGCGTGACCCAGCGAATCGTTGATGTGCTTGAAGCGATCGAGATCGATGTACAGCACCGCGACCGAACTGCCGGCGCGGTGCGCCCGCATCATCGCCTGATCGAGCCGGTCGCTGAGCAGAGTGCGGTTGGGCACGTCCGTCAGGCTGTCGTGGAGCGCGAGCCGCGCGAGCTTGTGCGACAGCTCGCGCGCGATGGTGACGTCGTGCGCGACCATTACTGCGCCGATGACCCCGCCCTGGCGGTCGTGGATGGGCGCCGCCGAGGTCTCGATGGCCAGCTCGGCGCCGTCGCAGCGAATGAGCATGCAATCCTCGGCGAGGCCCACGGTGCGATTCTCGATGATGGCCTGCGCCGTGGGGGTGGCGATCGGGTTGCGGGTCACGACATCGATGAGCCGAAACACGTCGTCGACGGCGCGTCCCGAGGCTTGCGCCTGCGTCCAGCCGGTCATTCTCTCCGCGACGATGTTCAGGTACGTGACACGGCCCCAGAAGTTCGTGCTCACTACGGCGTCGCCGATCGAGTTGAGCGTGACCTGCGCGCGCTCCTTCTCCTCGAAAAGGGCATCGGCGTTCTCCGCGCGCGCGATTCCTCGCTCGATTGCAGTGCACGCTCCACGGCACGGCGATCGGCGACGTCGCGAAATACGATCACGGCCCCAGTGAATTGTCCGTCGGTGTCGCAAATCGGCGATGCGCAGCCCTCGATCGGAATGCGCCGACCACCCGGACTCAGAAGAGAGGTGTCGCCGATAAGATCGATCTTTTTGACGCCCTGCCGCAGCGCCTCGAACAAGCTCGCGGGCGCCGCGCCCTCGTTCTCGCGTCTGATGCGCAGCACACCGGCCAGAGGTTGCCCGAGGATGTCGGCCATGGGGCGGCCGATGATTTGGCCCGCAGCGAGATTCAAGTAGGTGACTTCGCTCGCGGAGTTGACGACGATGACGGCGTCGGCGACGCCTGCGAGGGCTACCTCGTATTGATGTTCTCTCGGCTGTTGCAGTTCCGCGTCAGAGAGAGCTACCACCGCTATCGATCCGGGCGCATAACCAAGAGCCATCCTACGCGCGCCTTCAGGAGGGCCTCAGGCGGTGAAGTCCCAATTCGTCGTAGGAACCCACTGATACGGTAGCTGCAGCTTTTCCCTGCGTCGCCGCGACAGGATTCCCTCAGTGTAGCCGTTGGGCTGCTCGCGGCCTTCGAAAACAAGGTCACAGGCGGCCTGAAAAGCGATGTTGTGCGCGAGGCCGGCGGTCATGGGCCGATACGCGGGGTCGGCGGCGTTCTGAGCATCCACCACCGCAGCCATGCGCTCGAGCGCCGCACGCACTTGCTCAGGGGAGCACACGCGATGCAGCAGCCAGTTGGCGACGTGCTGACTCGAGATCCGCAGCGTGGCACGGTCCTCCATGAGCGCGACGTTGTAAAAATCCGGCACCTTGGAACAGCCGACACCGAAATCGATCCAGCGCACCACGTAGCCGAGAATGCTCTGGGCATTATTGTTGAGCTCCTCCTCGATTTGCGTCGGCGTCCACTCGGGGTGGCTAACGAGCGGCGGGGTGAGCACCTCCTCGAGCGCCGCGCGCGGCCGCGCGACGAGCTGACGTTGTACCTGGTCCACATCGACCTGGTGATAGTGCAGAGCATGCAAAGTGGCGGCGGTTGGAGAGGGCACCCAAGCGGTATTCGCTCCGGCGAGCGGATGCGCGATTTTGCTTCGTATCATGTCCGACATGCGATCGGGCATGGCCCACATACCCTTGCCGATCTGCGCGCGGCCACGCAGGCCGCACGCGAGACCCACGTCGACGTTGCGCCGCTCGTAGGCGTCCAGCCATACGGCCTTCTTGAGATCGCCCTTGCGCGGCACCGGCGCCGCCAGCATGGAAGTGTGAATCTCATCGCCAGTGCGATCGAGAAAACCTGTGTTGATGAACACCACGCGATCGCGTACCGCGCGAATGCAATCGGCGAGGTTCACGCTGGTGCGTCGCTCCTCGTCCATGATGCCGATCTTGAGCGTGTTTTCAGGAAGTCCCAGCAGCGTCTCCACCTCCGCGAAGAGCTCTCCGGCAAAGCCGGCTTCCTCGGGGCCGTGCATCTTGGGTTTGACGATGTACACCGAGCCCGTGCGCGAGTTGCGCCGCGCACCCGATCCCCGCAAGTCGTGCAAGGCGATGAGCGAGGTGACAGCCGCATCGATGAACGTTTCGGGGATGGGTGCGCCGCCCAGCGTGACCGCATCGCTCCACATGTGATGCCCGACATTACGCACCAGCATGAGGCTCCTGCCCGGCAACACGAGCTCGGATCCGGAAGGTGTGCGGTAGCGGCGATCGGGGTTGAGGCGCCGCGTCAGGGCGTCGCGTCCCTTCTCGAAGGTCGCTTGCAGCGTTCCTTGCATGAGCCCCAGCCAGTTGCGATAACCCAGTATTTTCTCATCCATGGCCACAGTGGCCACCGAGTCCTCGAGGTCCTGGATGGTGGTGACGGCCGACTCGATCACGACGTCGCTCACGCCGGCAGGATCATCGCGTCCGATGTGATGCGCGCGGTCGATGTGTAGCTCGACGTGCAGTCCGTGATGTTTCAAAAGAACGAGGGCGGGGGCGTCGGCGCTGCCTTGATAACCCACCAGCGCGGCAGAGTCTTTGAGCGCGCTCTCACCGTGCGCGAGCGCGACCACCAATCCGCGCCTTGCGATTCTAAAACCCCGCGCCTCGCGATAGCTTCCCTCGAGCAGCGCGAAATGGTCGTCCAAGAATTCGCGTACGAAGCCGATCACGCGCGCGCCGCGCTCCGGATCATAGCCCCCGGCGCGACGCGGTCCGTCGATCGCGTCCGTTCCGTAAAGGGCGTCGTAGAGACTTCCCCAGCGGGCATTGGCGGCATTCAGGGCGTAGCGCGCGTTGGTGACGGGAACCACCAATTGTGGACCCGCGATTCGCGCGATTTCCGCATCCACGTCGGCGGTGCCGACGGTAAAAGCGCGCGGCTCCGGCTGCAGATAACCGATTTCCGCCAAGAAGGCGTGGTAGCTCACCGGGTCGAACAACGCGCCCGGATGGCGGCGGTGCCAGTGGTCGATCTGCGATTGAAGCGCGTCGCGGCGCGCGAGCAGAGCTGCGTTGCGCGGCGCCAGACGCCGCACGAGCGCGGCGAATCCCCGCCAGAAAGCCTCAGGTTCCACAGCCGTACCGGGAGCGGCTTCCTGCCGCACGAAATCGTGCAAGCGAGAATCGATCTCGATATCTTCCACGCGTACACGCGCGGTCTTTTGCATCGCCTCGCTCACGGCACATCGCTCCCAGTCCGAACGGCGTCATTGCCGAGATCGATTGTAGCGGACGCGTTGCGCGGTTGATGCTTGGTGCACTGCTGGGCGACGGCGCCACGAATGATCTCTGCGAGGCGCAGTGCGCCCGGCCCAGCGTAATCGCGGTCGGCAAACACGAGATAAAGATCGGCCCAGCGTTCGCCGCCTTCGCGCAACGGTAGCGGCGCGAGGGAGCCGCTCGCGAGCTCGCCGCGTATGGTGTCCTCGGCAAACCAGGCGAAGCCCAGGCCCCTGGTGGCGGCGTAGATGGACGTGGCTTTCTGGCTCACCGTCCAGATCTGCTCGGCGCCGAGCCACGTCCCCCCGCGGCGCTGACTGCCGCTGTCGCGGATGACGAGATGCCGATACTTGCGCAAGTCCTGCAACGTGAGCTCGCGACCCAGACGATGCAGCGGGTGATCGGGGTGAGCGGCCGCTATGAATCGTACCGGCATCAAGCGATCACCGGCGAAGCCGGCGGGCACGGTCGACCCGATGGCAAAATCCACGCGGCGCTCGAGCAGCGATTCCTCCGTGCCGCTGAGCACCGTCTCATAGAGCTCGATGCGGGTATCGGGTTGCTCTTTCGCGAACGTGCCGAGGCAATCGAGTAGCAGCCAGGTGGGAAACACGATCTCGACCGCGAGGCGCAGCTCCGGCTCCCATCCGGCCGCCAGGCTTCCCGCGGCGGTTTCGAGCGCCCCGGCTTCTTCCAGGAGGGCTTTCGCGCGGCGGTAGAGCACTTGCCCGGTCGGGGTCAGATGCGCCTTGCGCCCGATGACCTCGAAGATCTTGACGCCGAGGAGTGATTCCATCTTTTGCACGGCGTAAGTCACCGCGGACTGACTCTTGTGCAATGCGGCGGCCGCTTGGGCGTAGCCGCCGGAGTCCACCACGGCAAGCAGCGAGCGCCATTGCTCAAGGGAAATGCGCGGATTCAGTGTCATTCATCTATCTAACTCATAGATATGACCTAAATATTCTACTTTTATATCTATTTAATCAATATATAAAGGGATCCAGGAATTATCTCTGGAGGATCACATGACCACACTGCTACAGATCAAGGCGAGCATCAGCCACGACCAGGGGTTGTCGAGCCAGCTCGCGAACAATTTCGTCGCGGCTTATCGGAAAGCCCACTCCGACACCCACGTCGTGGTGCGCGAAGTCGCCTCGGCCGAGCCTGTCCCACACCTGAACGGGGAGCGTTTCGGCGCGTTCATTGCCAAGCCCGAGGCGCGTACCGACGCGCAGCACGCGGTCGTCGCGTATTCCGATGCGTTGATCGAGGAGTTGAAGCGAGCCGACATCGTCGTCCTCGGCTTGCCGATGTACAACTTCGGCGTACCCTCACAGCTCAAAGCGTATTTCGACCACATTGCACGCGCGGGGGTGACGTTCAAGTACACCGCCACGGGGCCGGTGGGCCTCCTGACGGGTAAGAAGGTCTACGTCTTCGCGGCCCGGGGCGGGCTCTATGCAGGATCGCCGCTCGACACTCAGACCGGTTACGTGCGCGACTTTCTCGCGTTTCTCGGCATGAAGGATGTGCAGTTCGTCTATGCCGAAGGCTTGGCCGTGAGCCCTGAAAGCCGCGAGGCGGGTCTCGCCAGGGCGGCCGCGGAGATCGCGGCGCTCGCGGCGTGATGCACCGTCATTTTCAATGGAGAATTCAATGAGCATTCGCACCTTAGTACATGTCATCGAATCGATGCCCACTGCGGACGGTGCCGGCGTGAAGCTGCGCCGCAGCCTCGGCAGCCAGCGCGGCCTGCACGTCGATCCATTCCTCATGCTCGATGAGTTTTATTCGGACAATCCGCACGATTACATCGCCGGCTTTCCGGCGCACCCGCATCGCGGTTTCGAGACCGTAACCTACATGCTCGACGGGCACATGCGGCACGAGGATCACATGGGCAATCGCGGGGACTTGGGTCCCGGCGATGTGCAGTGGATGACCGCCGCCCACGGCATCATCCATTCGGAGATGCCGCAGCAGAGTGAAGGCCGTCTACGCGGATTTCAGCTATGGCTGAATCTGCCGTCGAGCGAGAAGATGAAGCCCGCGCGCTACCGCGACATTCCCTCGAAAGAGATTCCCAACGTTGCGCTTGCGGGGGCCGGTGAGATCCGCGTGATCGCAGGTACGGTCGAGGTCGACGGACGCGCGGTGAGCGGACCGATCAATGGAGCCGGGGCGAAGGTCACCACCGATCCGCTGTTCGTCGACGTGCACCTTCCCGCCGGCGCGGAGTTCACGCTGCCGATCGAGGCGAGCTACAACGCCTTTCTGTACGCCTATGAAGGCAGCGTCGAGATCGGCCCCGCGGACGCTGCGAAGCCGCTGCCGCATCGCGCCGCGGGTGTCCTTTCCGCCGGCGAGCGCGTTCGCGTTCGCGCGGGCGATGGTGACGTGCGGTTCCTCCTCCTGGCGGCGAGACAGTTGCGCGAGCCCGTGGTGCAGTACGGGCCCTTCGTCATGAATACGAGAGAGGAGATCGAGCAGGCACTCGCGGATTATCGCGATGGCCGGCTCGCGGCCGCATGATGGCTTGGGTCATGCGATGCCCCTGAGCCGCGGGATGGCCGCGGCTCAGGTGATGCCGGTGAACGTGCTCGCGAGGAGCGCGTGCACGCCGTTCCAGCAGATTTGCACGCCGATGCAGAGCAGGATGAAGGCGGTGAGACGCACCACGACGCCGGTTCCGGTGGGTCCGAGCTTGCGCAGGATGACATCCGCATAGCGGTAGCAAAGATAAACGCCGAGCGCGACCAGCAGGATGCCGATCGTGTGGGCGAAGACGGTGACGAGCAGCGGCCGAAATCCCGGCGGTGGATTGGCGCCCAGGGTCAACGCGACGGAGATCGATCCCGGTCCCACCGTGAGCGGCATGGTCATCGGATAAAAAGCCTGCTGGCTCAAGTCCTCGCTGCTCGGCGCCGGCGCCGAGCTGCGATCGACCGCCGGTTGAGTATTGGGACTGTTGAGTAGCTGCCACCCGACGAGGCACACGACGATTCCGCCCGCGACCTGCACGGCGGGTATCGACAGACCGAAAAAATCGAGCACGTAGGCTCCCGCCAATGTCGAGGCGATCAACAGTATGAAGCTGTTGATCGCAACCAATTTTGCCATCCGCGTACGCTGTGCGCTCGTGAGCCCGGTGGTCATGGCCAGATAGATGGGAGCCCCACCGAGCGGATCGACGATGGGCAAGAGTGCTCCCAGCGCCAGCCCCACGATCGAGCCGAAGTGCAAGACAGCTTGGAAGACGGACGAGGTGAACATGACTCGAGGTTCCGCGTGATCCGGCTCGAGTGAGTCTACCGTCAACGCCCTGCAGGGCGTTAGGGGGGGTGCGACGCGGGCGACTCATCCCCGAGGGGCAAACCGCTGAGGCCACCGTCCTGCGCATGCTCGGTCTTGCCGAAGAGGCGCTTGAGGCGGCGCCACGCGCTGCGTAACAACACGGCCTTGGGCGAGAGCGGAACGTGGTTGATGGCGATCTTGCGGATGTGGCGATCGACGGTCCATTCGGCACTCGATCCCCGCTGGAATAGGACGGAGGTGCCGGCCGTGATGTGGGTCGAGAGACCGGTCGCGAGATCCTTGATCCGCGCATCCCCTTCGATGATGTAGACGATCTCATCGACAATGTAGTGCCACACGAAGCGCCCGCGGGTGCATTGCCACTCGTGCACGTTGGCGCCTTGGTCGGACGTCTCGAATATCGGACAGCCTCTGGCTTCAGGCGTCCCGTCCACCACCCAGTCTCGATTGATCGGGGCCGCATGCAGACTTCGCCGCCCGTGCGAAAAAATGACATGAGACATCGCGCCGTAACCTTCCTATCGACTCAAAGTCCGCGGGAACGCCCAAGCTGTGCGATTGTTTACATTTGACGGCAAGCACGAGCGGATACACGTCACGCTTTCCGCACCCAGCCGCAGCGTCGCCGATTCAGCCGAAAGAGAATTCGGTGGAACGCAGCTTGGCGTTGTGAGGGCATTCCGACGGGGCAAGCGTGGGCGTCTTGCCGGCCGAGCCATCCGCCGGGGGCGGGAGGCGACCAGCCCGGTGCGCAGCCGCCCAAGCAGTAGAGAGGCGGCTGGCGTCCCGGATCAAGATACGCGGGGCGAATTGATGAAAGGAAATCTGCTACCCGCGGGACGTTGAGACGTAGCGACAACTCCAGCGGTTCGAGGAGAGTGGTGATTCCGGCTGAGCTCCTTCGCGGGGCCCGTCTGATCCCCTCTTGCCTCTACGATCTCTCGTTCTGCGGTAGCAGTTTCTCGTGAGCTATATAAGGCGCCTCGCTCGAATGGGGCGTCAAGCGTCTAATGTGCCCTAATCATGCACTTATCGCCCACGTGGGTGCCGTTTCCTGGGCATTGCTATCGAGCCGCCATCCGATGCGTATCCTCCCAACCGCCCCCGAGGGCTCGGACGAGATCGACGCTCGCGCGGAGCTGCAGCGTGTCGAGATCGAGGGCCTGCAGTTGCGCCTGCAGTAGGGCGGTCTGCGAGGTCACCACAGTCAGGTAATCGGCAGCGCCCTGCTTGTAGAGTGCCATGGATAGATCCAGCGTACGCTGCGCGGCGTCTACCGCGGCCTTTTCCTCTCGAGCCGCGTCGTAATAATGATTGAGGCTCGCGAGGCTATCCTCCACTTGCTGGAACGCCGCGACGACCACACCGCGATAATTCGCTGCCGAGGCATCGAACTCGGCACGTGCCTGGGCGACCTGTGCCCGGCGCAATCCGCCGTCGAACACGGTGAGTAGCGCGTTCGGCCCGATTGCCCAGAAGGTGCTCGGTGCGCTGAGCCAGTTCGAGAACCCGGTGCTCTGGACGCCGCCCTGTCCACTCAGCGTAAGGGAGGGGAAATAGGCGGCGCGCGCGACGCCGATATTGGCATTGGCCGCAATCATGCGGCGCTGCGCACCAGCGATGTCCGGGCGGCGCTCGAGGAGGGTGGTCGGTACCCCCGTGGGGATCTGCGGAAGCTTGATATCCACGATTGCGGGCGTGATGGAGAACGTCGAGGCCGAGACGCCGAGGAGCGCGGCTATTGCGTGTTCCATGAGGGCGCGTTGCGCAAGGATTTGCGCGGCCTCGGAGCGTGCCGCGTCGAGTTGTGTCTGTGCTTGCGCGACGTCGAGGCCCGCGGCGATGCCGGCACCATGGCGCTGCTCCGTCAGGGTGAGCGCGTGCTCGTAGGCCTTGACGGTATCGTCGAGGATCGCATTCTCGCGATCGAGGCTGCGCAGCTGCACATAATCGTCGACGAGCTGAGCGAGCAGCGAAAGCCGCGCATTTTCCAGATCCGCTGCGGAGGCCTGGGCGTTTGCCTCGCCCGCGAGAACTTGGTTGCGGATCTGTCCCCAGAGATCGAGCTCATAGCTCACGCTGCCGGCGAGAACGTTGTCATCGTAATAGCGCGGAGTGGTGGGCCCAATCAGCGGCGCATGCGCGGATTCACGGGCGCGCGCGACGCTCGCATTCAAGCCGAGCGTGGGGAACAGTCCCGCACGCGCCTGATCTCTCAGGGCCTTGGCCTGTGTGTAGTTGGCGAGCGCTGCCGCCAGGGTAGGATTCCCGCCAATGAGGCGCTTCTGCAAGTCGTCGATTTCCGGGGTCTCGTACAGCATCCACCAGCTGTCACGCGGCAGACGATCGGCCGGTTGTGCCTGCGTCCAGGGCGCGAGCTCCTTGTAGGAGTTCCCGGTCGGCACGTCGGGTACCGTCATGCGCGGCGCAAAGGAGCAGCCGCCGAGTACGAGACCGCCGAATACGACACCGCCGAGCGCGAGCGTGAGCGCGCTGGACCAGAGACGGCCTCTAGCCATGGTCATTCTTGATCTTGGGTCGGCTGTCGGCCACAGAGGTGGCGGGGGGACTGCCGACCACGTGCACAGCGTCCCCGCCGGCGATGCCGTCCGGCGGATTCTGAATGACCCGATCGCCCGCAGCGAGGCCGGAGGCGATCTCGATCACGGCACCCAAGTCTCGTCCGATGGTCACGGGTTTCAACGCGACACGATTGTCGGCGCCGACCGTGGCGATCGACAGACCCTTGGCGTCGAATATCACCGCGCTCGAGGGCACGCTCAGCACGTTCGGGGGAGGCGCAGCCTGCAGATGGATGCTGGCGTAGTCACCCGGCATCAGCTCGCCCGTGCCGTTATCTACGATGATCTGCATGAGAGTCGTGCCGGTGCTCGGATCCACGGCCTGCGCGGACGATTCGACCGTTCCGCTATAGGTCTTGCCGGGATGCTCGGGCACCGTGATGGTCGCCTTGGTGCCCGAAGGTACGCTGGGCACGTAGTTCTGCGGCACGTTGACATAGATGCGAAGCTTCTCGGTTTCCGAGACCACGAAGAGCTCGGCGCCCCCGGTCGCCCCGACGTTGATCAGCTGGCCGATGTCCGTTTCCCGCGCCGTGACGATACCGTCAAAGGGCGCAATCAAGCGCTTGAAACCGGCTTCCGCGACCAGCCGATCGACGTTCGCTTGCGCGGCCTTCACCTGCGCGAGGTTGGCATCCGCGGTGAACGTGCGTTGATCGACGTCTTGCTTGGCGACGGCATCCGTGCCCGCGAGCGACTGCCAGCGCTTGGCCGTGATGTCCGAGAGCTTCGCATTCGCCTGCGCGACGTTCAGATCGGCTCGCGCCTGCATGAGCTGCTGGTCGAGGTCCGGCGTGTCGATCTCGGCGAGCAACTCGCCTGCCTTGACCTTGCTGCCTATGTCGTGCTTCCAGCTCTTTAAGTAGCCGGGGACGCGTGCGTAAATAGGCGCGCGGATGTAAGCCTCCAGGCGGCCCGGTAAATCGAGCCCGGTACGATTTTCCACGCTGCTCGGGACGACCACGGCGACGTTCGGCACGGCCTCTGCTTCGGTGAGATCGTGGATGCGGGAATTCTGTGCGGCTCGCGACACCACCCCGTACACCAGGATCGCGAGGATCAAAATCAAGAAGGACAGGCCGGCCACGCGCAGCCGGTGAAGATCCGGGCGAGCCGTACTTTGATCATGCGGAGGCATTGGGTTCTCCCAGTTGAGCTTCCTGCTCCGGCAGGGCGCGGTAGTTGCGGTGAATGATGCTGAACACGACCGGCACGAAGAACAGAGTCGAGACCGTCGCAAAAATTAGGCCGCCGATCACGGCGCGGCCCAGGGGCGCATTCTGTTCGCCGCCCTCGCCGAGGCCGAGGGCCATGGGCAGCATGCCGATCACCATGGCGAGCGCCGTCATGAGGACCGGCCGCAGACGCACGAAGCCGGCCTCGAGCGCAGCCTGCGTGGCATCGCCGAGCTCGGTGAGCTTCTCGCGCGCAAAGCTGATCACGAGCACGCTGTTGGCCGTCGCCACGCCCATGCACATGATGGCGCCGGTCAAGGCCGGAACCGACAAGGTGGTGTGGGTCGCAAACAGCATCCAGACGATTCCTGCGAGCGCCGCCGGCAAGGCCGTGATGATGACGAACGGATCGGTCCACGACTGGAAATTGATCACGATGAGGAAGTAGATGAGAACCACGGCGCCGAGCAGGCCGAACAGGAGCCCGGAGTACGCGCTGTACATGGTCGCCGTCTGGCCCACCAGGGCAATGATGGAGCCTTTTGGCTTGTGCTTGTCGTTCCGCGCCATGATGTCACGGATATCGGCGGAGACCGACCCGAGATCGCGACCCTGGACGGTCGCGAAAATATCCACCATGGACGAGATGTCGTATTGCGAGACCACCGCATCGGCGTGCGAGCGACGGATGTCGGCGATGCCCCCGAGCACGGTAGTCGGCGCGCCCGTTGCGTTGATGGGTAGATTCTGCAGAGCAGGGAGGCTGTCGAGCTGGTACTGCGGAGTCTGCAGCGCGATCGGATACGTGACCCCGTTCTTCTCATTCAGCCAGTAGGTCGGCGCCACCTGGCTGGAGCTCGCGAGGTTGACGACCAGGCTGTTGGTCACGTCGGCCGCAGTCACGCCGGTGTACTGCGCGCGCGTGCGGTCGATGTTGACGTCGAGAGTGGGCAGCCGCGCCGATTGCTGAATACGCGCATCGGCCACGCCGGTCACGTGACGGATCTGGGCCAAAAGCTTGTTGGCGTAGGCAAAGTCTGCGTTGAGATCGTTGCCGCGGACCTGTAGATCGATCGGTGCCGGTGCGCCGAAATTCAGGATCTGGCTCACGATGTCGGCCGGCAGGAAGGAGAAGGTGAGGCCCGGAAAGCGCCGGGGCAGTTCGCTGCGCAAGCGACTGATGTACTGGGGAGTCGGCGCGTGCCCCTCATTCAGCGAGATCTGGATGTCGCCGTCGGACTCGCCGATGGTGCCCGTATTGTTGTAGATCGTATTGATCGACGACAGGTAGGTGCCGATGTTATCGACGATGGCGCCGGTCTCCCTGGGCGGAATGATGCTGCGGATCGCCTTCTCCACATCGCCGAAGCGCGCGGCGGTCTCCTCGATGCGCATGCCCACCGGTGCGCGCACGTGCATCAGGATCTGTCCGCCGTCCACCTGCGGAAAGAAGTTGCGCCCCAAGAAGGGTGCTAGCAGGAACGAGAGCATCACGAATCCGAGGAAGCCGGGAACGAACAAGCCACGATGCCGGATCGCCAGGTCGAGCAGACCGTGATAACCGGCACGCAGCCGGAAGAAGCCTGCCTCGAAGCCGCGTTGCAAGCGCACGAGCGGGTTCTTGGACGGCGGCTCGCGGGTATGGTCCTCGACATGTCCCATGTGTGCCCGCAAGAGATACTTGGCCATCGTCGGCACGAGCGTCCGCGAAAGAAGGAAGGAGAAGACCATCGCGAACATGACGCTCTCGGCCATGGGCACGAACAGGAACCGCGCCACGCCGCTCAAGAAGAACATCGGGACGAACACGATGCAAATGCACAGCAGGGAGACGAACGCGGGCACGACGATCTGGGATGCACCGTCGAGGATCGCCTGCTCTACGCCTTTCCCCTGCTCGAGGTGATAGTTGATGCTCTCGATCGTCACGGTGGCCTCGTCGACGAGGATGCCGACCGCGAGCGCGAGACCGCCCAGGGTCATGATGTTGAGTGTCTCGCCGAGCGCCCAGAGCGTGCCGATGGCGCCGAGGACCGACAGCGGAATCGACGTGGTCACGATCAGGGTCGAGCGCCAGCTGCCGAGGAACAACAGGATCATGAGGCTCGTGAGCGCCGCGGCAATCACACCCTCGCGGACCACGCCCTGGATCGAGGCGCGCACGAAAAGGGACTGATCCCCGATGGGCTTGATCTCGAGCTCATCCGGGAGCGAGGGCTTGATGACACCCAGCATCTTCTCGATGCCGCTGACGATGTCGAGCGTGGACGTCGAGCCGTTCTTGAATACGCTCAACATGACCGAGCGGCTGCCATCGACGTGAACGATGTTCGTCTGCACCGCGCTGCCGTTGTGCACGTGCGCCACATCGTGCATGTACACCATGGTCCCACGCACGTTCTTGATGGGTAAGTCGGCGAGCTCGGAGATCTTGGAAGGGGCGTTGTTGAGATTGATGGTGTACTCGTAATCGCCGATCTTCTCGGTGCCTGCGGGGGTCAGAAGGTTCTGAGCGGCGAGCGCGCTCGCGACGTCCTGTCCGGTCAAGCCGAGCGACTGCATGGCGCCGGTATCGAGATCGTACATGACCTGCGGGGACTTGCCGCCGAAGGGGAATGGAATCCCGGCGCCCTGCACCGTGACGAGACGCGTACGCACGAAATTGAGACCCAGATCCGCGAGACTCTGTTCGGTGAGTCCCTTGCCCGAGAGTGCCAGCTGGATGATGGGCACCGTGGAGGCGCTGTAGTTCAAAATGAGCGGAGGCGTCTCGCCCGGCGGAAGCTGTTTGAGCAGGGTCTGCGCGATCGCCGTGACCTGTGCATTCGCGGTCGCGATGTTGGCGGTCGGATGAAAGTAGATCTTGACGATGCCGAAGGTCGTGTACGAATTCGCCTCGATGTGCTCGATATCGTTTACCGTGGTCGTGAGCGCCCGCTCGAATGGAGTAATGACGCGCCCCGCCATCTGATCGGGCGGCAATCCCTGGTATTGAAACGCGACGCCGATGATGGGAATGTTGATGCTCGGGAAGATATCGACCGGCATGCGCAGCGCCGCGAGTGTGCCGAGGATGAAGATCAGCAGGGCGGCGACCACGAACGTGTAGGGCCGACTGAGCGCAATCCTGACTATGGCAAGCATGCGAAGCAGCCTAAGGGAGCCGGCAATCGGGACCATTTCGGCCTCGTTTCAGTTGAAACGTGCGGCGGCGAGCTTGACATCGGCGCGCGACGGGGAACGCCGATCATCCATGCATGGGGGACGCCCTGAACATCGTCGTCTATGAAGAAGACTTCCTGACCCGTACCTTGCTCGAGGAATGGCTGGGCGAGGCGGGCTATCGTGTGCGGGTCGGCAATCGTTGCAACCCGGGGTCCGATGGACCTTGCGATCTCGTGATCGTGAGCGTCTACATGCCGAAGCACGGCGGCGCTGAGTGCCTGCGCGGTATTCAGGGATCTCACCCGGGAACGCCCGTCATCGCCATATCGGGTCAGTTCCGCCCGGGGCTGGCTGCGGACGGCGCAACCGCCCAAAAGCTCAATGTCCGTCAGGTCGTCGCCAAGCCCTTGACGCGCCACGAACTTCTGGAATCCGTGCGCGGTATAATCGGAGGCTAGTCGCTAACGACCCGTCACCCTCGCATGTCCTCAGCAAACGTCCCCGTGTCGCCCGCGAGCGGTGCGATCCGCTTCAATCGGCTACAAATCGGCGTGGTCGTGGTCGGCGTGCTGCTCATTTGCGCATTCGCGGGCTCTTCCACTTACGATGCGTGGCGCTCGTATCGCTACTCGATCGCGGCCACCGAGCGCGAGCTTGGGAATTTGGCGAATGCCCTCGCCGAGCAGACGGCATGGAGCCTGGAGGCCGTCGATCTGTTGCTGCTCGATACCGCTCGCTGGTATCGAACCGAGGGGCAGGGGATTCCACCGGATGCACGCAACGCCGCGCTCGCGGCGCGTGCCAAAGGCGTGCAGCCGGTGCGCGAGGTCACGATCATGGATGCCGAGGGGAATCAGCTCTATCGTTCGCGCGGGGTCTCCACGCCGAACCACAACGCCGCCGACCGCTCGTATTTCATCGCCCAGCGAGACGACCCCAACCGGGGAATGTTCATGAGCGAGCCGCTGATCACGCGCTCGGAGGGACGCAGCGCGGTGATACTTTCGCGCCGCATCGACGACGCCGCGGGGCATTTTGCCGGCATCGTGGCGGCCAACATGGACCTGGAGGACCTGAATGAGTTCTATAGAGCCGCGAAGGTTGGACCCGAGAGTCATATCGCGCTGTTGCGCGACGATGGCACGCTACTCGTTCGTACTCCAGGTGTGCCGAGCGTCGTCGGCCGCAAGTTCCCCGTGCTCACCGCCGATCCGGCCGACGCCGATGGGCGGGTGGTGAATCCGATCGACGGTCGTGAGGACTTCATTGCGGTCGCCCCCGTGAGAAATGCGCCTCTGCGACTCGCCGTCACGCGCGATGCGGAGGTCGCTCTGCGGCCCTGGCGGGACGAGACCATCCGCGTTGCGCTGCGAACACTCATCGTCGTGCTGCTCGGTGCATTGCTGCTGGCGCTCCTATTGCGCCAGATCAAGCGGGTGGCTAGCAGCCAACGGGCATTGCGCGAAAGCGAGGAGCGCTACGCACTCGCGATGGAGGGCGCGAACGAGGGCCATTGGGACTGGGACGTGCCTGCCGACCGGCTGTTCTTGTCGCCTAGAATGAAGGTGCTGGGCGGCCAGAGCGCCGAAAGTCCCGTGGCATCGGGAAGCGAGTGGATGAGCCGCATGGCGATGCATGAGGAGGACAGGCCCCGGGTCGAGGCCGCGATGCAGGAGCACCTTGCCGGTCGCGCGCCGCGGTTCGAGTGCGAGTATCGGGTGCATCACCCTAACGGCGAGTGGCATTGGCTGCTGGCGCGCGGCAGATGCTCGTTCGATGTAGCCGGCAAGCCGTCGAGGTTCGTGGGCTCAGCCATCGATATCACCGACCAGAAGCAGGCACAGCTCGAAAAGGAACGCTTGGAAGCGCAGCTCCGACAGTCACAGAAAATGGAGGCGGTCGGCACGTTGGCGGGCGGCATCGCCCATGACTTCAACAACGTCCTTGGAGCCATCCTCGGCTACGGGGAGCTCGCCGTGCAACACTCGGCCGGCAACAGCGCTCTGCGCCGCTATCTCGACAACGTCATGCATGCGGCGGAACGCGCCAAGCTCCTGGTCGAGCGCATTCTGGGCTTCAGCCGCAGCGGCTTGGGGGACCAGGTGCTGGTCAACGTGCAATCGGTGGTCAGCGAGACCCTCGAGTTGCTCGCCGGCTCGCTCCCGACGGGGATACGGCTCGAGACGCGGCTCGAAGCGGGAGATGCCGCGGTGATCGGCGACCCAACGTATTTACATCAGGTCACGATGAATCTGTGTACCAACGCCGTGCAGGCCATGGAGCGAGGCGGGGTGCTGGGCGTCACGGTAGAACGCGTGCAATCCGCGCAAGCCCGAACCCTGGCACGCGGCTCGCTCGTACCGGGCGAATACGTGCGGCTCACGGTCACCGACACCGGTACGGGAATACCTCGGGAGGCGATGGAGCGAATCTTCGATCCCTTTTTTACCACCAAGAACGTCGGCGAGGGCACGGGGCTCGGGCTCTCGCTGGTGCACGGGATCGTCGCCGATCTCGGGGGTGCGATCGAAGTGAGCTCGAAGGCAGGCGCGGGCACTCGCTTCGAAATCTGGCTGCCCGCGGCTGGGGAAACGGTTGCCGCGAGCAGCGAGGCCGCGGGCGCGCTGCCCCGTGGAAACGGAGAAACCGTGATGATCGTGGACGATGAGCCACAGCTCGTGGAGCTTGCGGAGGAAGTGGTGGCTCGAATCGGCTACGAACCGGTAGGATTCGTGTCGAGCGCGGCCGCGCTGCAAGCCTTTCTCGCCGACCCGCAACGCTTCGATGCGGTCATTACGGACGAGATGATGCCTGATCTTGCGGGGACGGAGCTCGCGCGGCAAATCCGGGAGCTCCGACCCGCGATTCCGATTCTCTTGATGAGCGGGCGCGCCGTTGCCGCCGTGGTCGATCGCGCAACGGAGGTCGGCGTCAACGAGGTGCTGCGCAAGCCGCTGCTCAGGCGAGAGATTGCGGAGTCGCTCGCCCGCGTTCTCGGCCCGAATCACTGAAGTTCAGGAGGTAGCGCATGTCGGAGGTCACGCACGCACACATCCTGGTCGTAGACGACGACCCGCAGATCCGCAGCCTGCTGGACGAGTACCTGACCGAAAACGGGATGCGCGTCAGCACGGCGTCGAGCGGACGTGAAATGATGCGAATCTTGGACGACGAGACAATCGATCTGGTGGTTCTCGATCTGCGGCTCAACGATGAGGACGGGATGTCGCTCGCGCGATCGCTGCGTGAGCGACTCGCCGTCTCGGTGATCATGCTCACGGGGGTCAGAGACGAAGCCGACCGGGTGATGGGACTCGAGCTCGGCGCCGATGATTATGTGACGAAGCCGTTCAGCCCGCGGGAATTGCTGGCGCGCATCCGGACCGTGCTTCGGCGCGCGAAGACCGCAACCACCGACGCCGCTCCGCGCCGGGAGATCCGGGCGTATCGATTCGGGGGCTTCGAGCTCAATCTGCGCACCCGCCGATTGAAGCGTCAGGACGGTCGACCCATCAACCTGACGAATGGGGAGCTCAACTTACTCGCGGCCTTGCTCGCGGCGCCCGAGCGGATACTCACCCGAGATCAGCTGCTCGAGGCGAGCCGGGTCTATGACAACGAAGTCTACGACCGTGCCATCGACATCCAGGTGCTTCGGCTGCGACGCAAGATCGAAGAGGATCCTGCGCACCCGCGCTACATCGTCACAGAACGTGGAGTGGGCTACGTGTTCAGCGCGCAGGTCGAAGTGGTGTACTGACTGAGCGCCGCTGCCGATAAGCCGCGTGTCCTATGAACTATAGGACATGACTTGATGCTCCTACGTGAGCGGATCTCACGAATTCGCTAGAAATACTCACTTGCCGCCATGCGATGCGGTCTCTACTGTACACGGAGGGCATATCGACCTGATGCGCCGCTACGATGCTGCACAACCAGGCGAGTACCCGCAAAAGGAGTTTTCGCGATGAAGTTAAGATCCATGTTCCTCATGATAGCCGTGGTCGCAAGTGCCGCCCCTTTGACATTTGCCGCGACGCCTGCAAGTGCCGTGCTCCTCACCGGAGACCCGGTCGTGATGCGCATCAGCAAGGATGAGTTTCGCATCGTATTCGGCATCGAAGGCAGGAGCTGCATGCCGCAGGGATGCAATGGCTCGGTGCGCTATCGGGTGAATTGGAAAGCGTCGGATGGCACGGCTCGCTCGGAACGGAAAGAGGTGAATTACACCGTCTCGCCCGACGTCGCGCGCACTGTCGCCGTGGACCGCCAGTACCTCGATACCGCCGAGGGCGCGCACACCGTCGACATCGTGAATGTGAAGGTCGACACGATCACGCGACGCGATTAGAGCTCAATAGCCGCCTGTCCAACGGTGAGGCGCAGTACGCCACCGAGCCCCGGCAGCAGGAATACTGTTACGCTTTGTCCGCGTAGATCAGGCGGCCGGGCCCAAGCCCCGTCATGATTGCGGGCAGGCTGGAATCCGCGACGGCGAAGCAGCCCTCGCTACGACCGAGCATGCCGGAGTAGCCGATCATTGCCTTACTCACGTACCAGGCACCGTGCACGACGATCGCCCGAGGAAGCGCGTTGCTATTGGTCGGGTCGAGCCCCTCGAGCCGCATCGAGTGACCATGGGCACCGATATAAAGAGAACCTGTTCTATAGGCCCCCGCGGAAGTTGCGTTGGAGCGGGGCTCGTTGGAGAAGCGCTCGAGCCATCCGGTATGAGAGGGGTCGGAACCCCTGCCGTGAGCGACCAAATGCGACCGCACGCTGCCGTCAGAGAGGCTCACCAAGTGAAATCTCGGCGCACGGGAGGGGAGGGAGAAATCGGCGACGCCGATGAAGTCCCGGTACGTGATGCTGTCGCGGTGTCGCTCCAGTGAATCGAGCGCACGCCGAAGCAAGCTCGGCGCGATCTGGCCGTGGATACCTTCGGTGCGTCCGAGAGCAAGCCTGGTGCCCGCGGACACAGCAGCCAAGCCGGCAAGCGCAAGTTGGATACAAAAGCGGCGCGAATATTCCAAGACGTTGAGCCCCCGCCCGATTAGTCTACCATAGACCTGCATTATCCGAGGAAGTTCACGTGTCGGTCATGGGGCGAGCGATTCGCACGGCTGCATTCACTTGCCGAGCGAGTTTGCGCGACGGCTCTTCGAGATCTCACCCAGCGGCATGACTGTGGTAATCGGCACCGAGGCGACCGAGCCCGAGCGGGTGGCGCATCCGGGCTATCTCGCTCCCGTGAAGTTCGTCGGCGGACAGCCGATCGAGCGTGTGCCATTGGAGCCGACCGAAGAGGACTGGCAGCCTGAGTTTTCTCCGAGCGGGCCAGTCAGCATCGTCCTCAGTCAAGGTAGCCAACGCGTTGTCGTCTATCGCAACGGTATAGAGATCGGCCGAGCGCGATTGAGCGTCGCCGGCAACGCCCCGCTCATCGATCATGCGCTGGTACTTACGGAAATCCCGAGCGGCGTGCCCGATCCCTACGTTCCCGATCCGACGAGATTCAGCTGGTTGAGAATCGGTGTGGCCGGACACATGGGAGAGCAAGGCACCCGGGTCGATCCAACGGCGGTTGCCCGACTCCAGATCCCCGCCGACTTCGTAGCCAAGATCAATGAAGTCCTCACGCCGGGGGCGACGCTGTTCGTGACCAACGCGGCGCTCTATCCGCAAACGACCGGATCCATGCTCCAGCTCGTGGATTCCGATCCCCCGACCAAAAGTCGGTCCGGCGCTTTGCGCGGCTCCTAATCCCGTCAGCGGACTCGGACGGGCAGCGTCTCGGCTGACAGCTGCACTTCATCACCCAACCCATAATAGTAGTAGGCGGGTCGCGAGAGGAGCCGCAATAGCATGAACAGACGGAAGCGAAGTCGCTGCACCGCCCCCATCGACCGCGCCGGCAACAGATTCTCGTGCGACACGTGCACGATCCATTGGCGCGCGTCCGTCGGCAGCTCGATTTCCTTGAGGCGAGCCATGCCGTCGAGCGCGCGCTCCACGTTGGGTTCCTCCATGAAGCCGAAGCTCAACTCGACGCTGATGATGCTGCCACCGTTGCGGCCCTTGTCGAACACCGTGACCACGTACCGACCGTCGTGAATGTACGGCACCTTACGGTGTGCGATTTCGACGAAGATCAGGTTCCGGGGCAGCACCCCGTATCGGTCCCACAATAACTGCAGCAGCGCCGGAGTGTGGTCCGACTCATGGCGCAGCACCGTAGGAGCCATTAGCACTGCCGTGCGCTCCATGAAAAACCGGCTGCTTCGATGGAGCTGGACCAGCTCTGCGACAGTCATGGTCCTCTTTTTCGAGTACGCGGCGAATGTCGCTTTACGGCCCCAGCGCCAGGTCGCCATCACTAGGAATACCGCCGCGCCGATCGAAAGGGGAACAAATCCTCCTTGCAGGAACTTGAGTGAGCTTGCCAAGAAAAAAGATCCACTGATCGCCGTCAGAGTCCCCCAGAGAAGTCCGGTCGGAATCGTGCGCCAGCCCCAACACAGCCTCGAGACTGGAAACATCGCCGCTGACGTAATCACCATCACACCGGAAACCGCGAGTCCGTAGGCGGCTCCGAGCGAGGCGCTCGATCCAAAGGCTATGACCAGAATGATGCAGCCGGCATAGAGGGGCCAGTTGATGCACGGAATGTAGATCTGGCCGGCGTGCGCGTGATGAGTGTGAAGCACGTTCAACCGGGGGAACAGCCCGAGGGCGGTTGCTTGTGCGGCGAGCGAGAAGGCGGCCGAGATGAGCGCTTGAGAGGCAATGATCGTCGCGGCCGTCGCCAGCAAAGTCATCGGGTAAAGCAACTCCGGCGGGACCAGGCTGTAGAAGATCTTGCCACCGACGATCGGCGCGCCGCTCAGGAGGAACGCGCCTTGGCCCAGATAATTGAGCAGGAGCGCCGGATACACCAGACCGAACCAGCTCATCCGGATCGGAAGCACCCCAAAGTGTCCCAAGTCGGCATACATTGCTTCGCCGCCGGACACGACGAGCATCAGGGCGCCGAGAACCAGGAGCGCCTCGTAGATTCCGACGCGGCGGAGAAACAGCAGACCATGGACGGGATTGAATGCCTGCAAGATTTGTGGGTGGTGCGCGATCTGATGCACGCCCCGTTCTCGTGACTCAGCGGGACACCACCGTGGCCCAGGAAGATCTGGTCGAGAGCGTAGAGCGGCGAAGTGCCGATGTCGCCGTAAACGATTCCTGCCGCGGCGATGGTCAACGCCGCGGCGCTGCCGCGGGGCGCATGCGAAGGTGCGCCGCGGTCGATCACAGCCGCAATAGACGGATCAGTGCGCGGCCGATGCCTGCAGCGGTTCCGCAGCCAAGCGCCGCGTTACGGCTAGTAAGTCGGCGGATATTTACCGGCTCCATCGGGACTGTTCAAATCCAATAGCGCTTCCGAGTTGCCGAGCCGCGAGATGTAGTCCGCCAGCGCATCCATTTCTTGAGGGCGCATGCTGCGCAGTGCACTGAGCATCTCGGGTGGTGCGAGTTCCTTGTGGGAAGTGGACACAGCGTCGACCTGCCGTCTGAGGTAGGGATAATGTTGACCGGCGATGCGCGGCACTCGATTGCCCGCTTCACCCGCACCGTCGACGCCGTGACAGGCGGCACAGATGTGTGCGTACAGCTCCTGCCCCACGCGCAGATGCGTGCCCGATCCCTGAACCGGACGGGGGTTCGCCTCAAGCCCCGAAAGATAGCGTGCGACGGTGACGACGTCGTCGTGATTTGCGAACGTCTTATGTGCGGTCACCACTTGCATGGCGGTGTCTACGCGCGCTCCCGATTGGAACAAGAGCAACTGCTTTTCCAGATAACGCTGTTGCTGTCCCGCGAGGCTCGGGATGGTGCCATCCGGCGACCCCCAGGCATTCGGTTGATGGCACACGACGCAAGGTGCATACAGACGAGCTCCGCTCGAAGCGGAAGGCGCGGCCTGCGCAACGCCGCAGATTGCCAAGGCCAATGCCGCCGGGACTAACCGAGCCCGCGATTGTCGGTAGGGGTTTCGCATGGGGTTAGCTTAGTCGTGCCGTGGGTTCTGACACCTAGGGGAACTACCTACGCGGCGGCGCCGGGCGATAGTTCCCATAGGTTTCGCGCCTCGCATCATGCACCATTGCCTTTAATCGGCATCTGGCTCGTACCGGGAGTGAACATGGTGGGCCCTCAATGATTGGTTTGCGGCAATGCCGCGTATCACTTTTGGCCGCCCTAGCGCTGAGCGGCTGCGGGTCGGAACTAGGCAGTTCAAATACGAATCCGCAGCCTACGACGCTCGGCTACGCTTACGTAGCTTCTGCGGGACCCAGCCCGAGCAGTGCCGCGCGATCTACGAGTACGCGATCATGAGCGACTATTCCGTGTCGCCATTGGTGCAGGCAGCGATCGGCGCCGGGATCGACCCTGCGGCGGTCGTGGTATCCCAAGGCCATGTGTACGTCGTCAATGTCGGGGACGGCACGATTTCTCAATACAACATTGCGTCCGATGAGACTCTGATGCCGATGAATCCGGCTACCGTGACAAACGCGGGGATGCATACTTTTGGCGTCGCGCGCAGCACGGCAACAGTCGATCCGACCGGCAGCTTCTTATACGTCACCAATGCGGCGGACAACACGCTATCGCGGTTCAGCATCGCTAGCGATGGCCAATTGTCACCGCTGACGCCCTCAACCGTGGCTACTGGAGTCGAGCCGGTATCAATTGTCGTCGCGCCGGTGGCTGACAGTCCGTCTGGATATTACCAGTGCCTTCTCCATCGTCTATGTAGCGTGTAACTGTAATGGGGCACAGTGCAATGGTTCAATCATGCAGTTTTCCATAGGCGCCGGCGGAGCATTGACCGACACGGGCGCGATCGCCACTACTGGAAGTCATTATGACGCTGTCAATATCGTGCTAAATCAAAGCGGCGCGAAGGTCTATGCCTATGTGCTGAGCAACGCTGTGGGGGTAGACACCAACACCGGCGCGCTATGGCAATACGGAGTGGAGAGTAGCGGTGAGCTCGCGGCCGCGAATCCGCCGATGCTCAATATCGGGCCGGTAGCCCTCGCGCAAGTTGTACAAGTCGACTTGCTTTATGTTTTGACGACCAATTCGGGCGCCAGTGCCAATACCGCGAGCACCGGGGGCAACATCAACTTCTACAGCCTGGGAGCCGATGGAGTCGCGACCCTGACAGCTACCACGAAGATCAGTGCTCCCTCCCCGGTTAGCATGGGTATGCTGTTCTTGCTCGCACCATAGCCGATTAGCGATACACCACATGCGAATCCTTCGCAGGTACTTCACCGGCTCGAGGTCAAGAGCGTTTCGAGCCATGCGATGACGGCGACGTGCACGGTGTCCATCTCGCTGTACTGCAGGCGCTCGGCGGGATAGCTTCTCAGCAGTGTGCGCAACGCGTCGCACGCGGCGAGATCGGTGCCGAGGGAGTAAAGCGGGTCACTGTAGGTATGGATGCTGAACGCGACGGCGCGTGTCTCGGGCAGGCGGCGCAAGGTCTGACGTTCTACGCGCACATGTAGCAGCGATGGCGCCAACGAGGGATCTTTCGCCAGTCGAGCGCTCACGGATTTCAATGCCGCATGGTTGGCGGCGTGGGGGTCGGGGGGGAAGAATATCGACCCAATAGGTGTTAGCTGCCAGTTAAAACGGGCGCAAAGCACGTCCTGGTGAACTGAGGCAAGAACGCGATCGATTCGGGGCCCATGGAGCATCGTCAAATTCGGGACGGGTTGATGCGCCCAGCGCACATCCTGGCCTACCGAAGCCACCAAGCGACCCGAACTCGAGTAGGCATTGGAAGCTGCGGTGATCGTTTGCCGCCCATCGATCTCCTCGAGCAGCATCAAGTCTTCCTGCACGAAATCACTGAGCTGCCATAAGGGCTCCATCGATTCGTCGTTCAAGTCCCAGGAGCGGGTGCTCGCGGTGCATGTCAGGATCGCGTCGGATTGTGAGAACAGCGCTGCATGGTCCTCGATCAGGTGGGTCACCACCGCGCGGCGCAGTTCGCGCTGCGCCGCCAGGGATGCCGGCAACGTCTTGTAGAGGCGGGCAGGGGAGAGCAACAGACGCGACCTTTTGGCGCACATGAAATTCTCATAGTCGTGGTCAACGAGCAACCAGTGACAAGGCTTGATCGGCTGCAAGCCAATCTGAAACGCCGGCGCCGCCCATCGATACGGACGGAAATGCGGGGCGGATTCGAAATACTCGTGGGCCATGGACTGCGACCTAGTAAGGCTCCCTTCGAGGTTTTATCGAAACAACAGGTGTTTTGTAAATCCCTGTGTCACACCGAGACCGCTGCGGTGCCATTCTAGTCGAGGCAAACCTGTACGCCCCTGACGCCGGGCGTCTGCCAATGGCGAACGACGGGTCAGCTGCCCACGCGGAGTTATTTATAGGAACGCAGCGTTAGCGATCGATCGTAGGCCGGGCTCGCCGCCGCAGCATCCTTACTGTAAATTCGTCAGAATTCGCGAGGCGCTCGCTCTATGAAGGGCGCGTCGCCCAGTGATCGGATCACCGGCCCGGAACCCATGCGCCGCATCTACCTCGACTACAACGCGAGCACGCCCCTCGACCCGCAAGTATGGCGGGCCATGTGCGCCGCCGGCGAGGATGCCTATGGCAATCCCTCGAGCGCGCATTGGGCGGGGGCGCCATCCAAGGAGTTGCTCGAGAGGGGGCGTCAACAAGTCGCTTCGACTCTCGGGTGTTCGGCGGAGGAAGTCGTGCTTACAAGCGGTGGCAGCGAGGCGAATAATCTGGCGCTGAAGGGAGTGTTCTTCGCGAATCAGTCGCGAGCGGTTCATATCATCACGACGCAAGTCGAGCACCCCTCGATTCTCTCGCCGTGTGCGTTCCTCGAGCGCCAGGGTGCGAAAGTCACGTATCTGCCAGTGGATCGCACTGGCCGTATAGACCCGGAGGATCTGCGAAGGGCAATCACACCGGCAACGAGGCTCATCAGCATCATGCACGCCAATAACGAGGTGGGCACAGTCCAACCGATCGCAGCGTGCGTGCAGATCGCACGTGAGCACGGCATCTCAATTCACACGGACGCAGCCCAGTCGGTCGGAAAAATCCCGTCTCGCGTCGATGCGCTCGGCGTGGATCTCCTCTCGATCGCCGGTCACAAGCTCTATGCGCCCAAGGGAGTTGGTGCCCTGTACATTCGAGCCGGGACGCGCGTGGAGCCCCTGATTCACGGCGCCGGCCACGAGCGCGGCCGCCGGGCAGGCACTGAAAGCGCCCTACTGGCAACAGCTCTTGGAGTTGCCTGCGAGATCGCGAGCGACCTCTCCGCGATGGAACGAATACGCGAACTGCGCGACGATCTCTGGTCGCGGCTGCGCGCCCGCCTTGGCGAGCGCGTAGCTCTGAACGGTCACCCCGTGGAGAGGCTGCCAAACACACTCAATGTATCGTTCATAGGGCGCGTGGGCGCGGAGGTTTTGGCTGCTCTTGAAGGTATTGCGGCTTCTACGGGCTCCGCCTGTCACTCGGGCCGCGTCGAGCTTTCCCGCGTACTTCGAGCCATGGGGATCTCCGAGGAGGTCGGAGTAGGCGCCGTGCGCTTCAGTCTCGGCCGCTCGACGACCGCCGACGAGATTATGGAGGTTGCAGAGCGGGTCGCTTCGGTTCTGATGTAGCGATTGAGCTTAGGCACTACACTCACCGCGCGCTCCGCTAGCCATACCATCGTCTAGGGAATTAGGAGAAGACATGGAGACCGAGGACAAAGCACTGGATGTATTGATTGCCAAGGAGGCGATTCGCGAACTGGTGTTGCTTTACAGCCGCAGCATCGACCGCAAGGATGTAGCCCTGCTGCGTACACTCTACACTCTATACCAAGGACGCGACCGATACGCACGGCGATACTTATGATGGGTCTGCGGACGGCTATTGCGCGTTCATCGAGCGCTCGTTGCCGCACCTCCTCTACAGCGGCCACCACATCTGCAACCATTTGATATCGGTGATCGGAGACGAGGGCGAGGGCGAGGGCGAGGACTACGCCGTCTGCTATCACATTTTTTCCGACGGCAAGGGCGGATGGGTCGAGGATCTGCTCTGTGCTCGCTACATCGATCGCTACCGGAGAGAGGGTGGCCGTTGGCTCTTCGCGAAGCGTGTAGTGACTTATGACTATAACAGCCGACGTCCGGCATCGGTGTCGGCCGGTACGGTTCTCGATGCAGCCGGGGATCGGAGTTACGCAGCGCTGTCGCATCGACTCTTCGCGCGCGGTCTCTTAGTTCGGGGGTAATTGCTTGGCCCCCGGTTCAATAACCCTCTAGCCGCCCCGCATATAAACATTGAGCCTCTGAATGCGTGCCGACGCGTTTAAATAATAGAAATTGGCGGTGCGTCGCACCGTGCCGTCAGGCAGCCTGGCCTCGATTTCCACCGCAATTGAGCTGGCGCCGGCGATGCTCGCGAGCGGGGTGGGGCTTGGAGCGCTCGCCGCAAAAACGCTCCGATGCATTTCTCGAATCGCTTCGATGCCGTTGAACTCACGGCCGTTGGGTAGAGTGAAGCAAGCATCTTCCGCATATAACGCAACCAGGCCGTTCAGGTCGCGTGCTCGGATACTGGCGAAATACCGCTCGGTGACGTCAACCGGATCCATTTTGATTCTCCAGGTTCAACGTCCACCATTTTGCGGGTGCAGGGAGTGAAACGCCTCGGATTCCATGGAAAATGGCCCTCTCGATTGATTATGGCCCTTTGTCGACGGCCCTTGGTCGGTATAAGGAGTCCAAATTCTCTACCTGGACAACCGATCGAGCCGGGGAGGATGATGGAAGTGGAGGGAGTTTCAGATGAAGATTGGCTTTGTTGGTCTCGGCAGCATGGGCGCACCGATCGCCCGTCGGCTGGCCCGCTGCGGTTTCGACGTTATCGGCTGCGATATCGCACCGGAAATGCTGCAGGCGTTCGATGAGCCCGGGACGACGCGGAGCTCCGATCCCAACGAGACGGCGCGATTGGCGGACCTGCTCGGCATCTGCGTTCGCACCGATGAGCAACTCGTGAGTCTGGTCGACGGCGGCAGGCTTTTCGAAGCCCTCGGCGAAGGTGCGCTCGTCATCCTCCATTCCACCGTGTCTCCGAACCTCGCGCGCGAGTTGGCCGCGCTGGCGAAGAAATATGAAGTCGGCTTCGTCGACGTCGGTGTCTCCGGCGGTTCGCCGGCTGCGATCGAGGGGCAGCTCACGCTGTTCATCGGTGGTGAAGATGCCGATGTGGCGCGGGCAAAGCCCTGGCTCGAAGCCATCGGCAAATCGATGGCCCACCTGGGTCCGGTCGGCAGAGGCCAGGAAGCGAAGCTGCTCAATAACCTGATCTCCATCGCCAACTATGGTATGTCTGCGGCGATCGTCGATGTTGCTACGGCGTTGGGTTTCGAGCGCGACACATTCATCGAGGTGCTGATGTCCGGCTCGGCGCAGAGCTTTGCCCTCAAAGTGGCTCCCAATTTCGTCCGCAAGCGCAGCGGTACAGGCTCGACCAGCTCGTTCATGGGACTGCACGACCTGCTCAAGAAGGATGTGGATCATTGCCGCGAGCTGCCGCCATCTGACCCGGTGGCGATGCAGGCCCTGTTGACCTCCTGTGAGGCGATGCTTGCCCGCATCAAGCGGGCGGCGGCGGAAGCTGAGACAGCGACGCAGAATGCTCGGGCGAATGCGAAAAGCGGATCTTGAATTTGCCCGCGCCGCCGCAGAGTCGGAAAGACTTCCACGCATTTGAGAGAGGAGTTGACGATGCAAATGAACGATATGGTGCTCATCAGCGCCGATGACCACATCTGTGAACCGCCGGAGATGTTCGACAACCAGCTCTCGGGAGCGCTGCTCGCCAGCGCGCCCAAGAACAAGACCGATCGCAACGGCAACAACTACTGGGAATATCAGGGTCATATCCGCCCCCTGACGGGCTTGAACGCCGTAGTGGGCCGCCCGTTCGAGGAATACGGCATGGAGCCGAGCGCCTTCGGGCAGCTGCGCAAGGGCTGCTACGACGTTCACGCCCGCATCGACGACATGGACGTCAACGGCATCGCCGCCTCCCTGTGTTTCGGCAACTCCATCGGCTTTGACGGCCAGACCTTCCACAAGGCACCCGACAAGAAGCTCGCGCTTCGACATCTTCAGGCTTGGAACGATTGGCACTACGAGGAGTGGTGTATGGCCTATCCGGGGCGCTTCATCCCGATGGGCATCTTGCCGACCTGGGATATAAATGCCACGGTGTCGGAGATTCACCGCTTGGCAAAGAAAGGCTTCCGCGCCATCTCGATGAATGAGAATCCGACCGCGCAAGGCCTGCCGAGCATCCACAACGATTATTGGGCGCCGTTCTTCAAGGCCCTGAACGACACCGGCCTGGTGACCGCACTGCACATCGGTAGCGGCAATCCCGCGCCGCACGCCTCGATGGAGTCGCCCATCGAGGCCTGGATTACGACCATGCCGTTATCGGTCGCCCAGGGGCTGGCAGACTGGTCGCAGCTGAAGGCGCTGCTCGACTATCCCGACCTGCGCATCGTCATTTCCGAGGGCAGTATTGGCTGGGTGCCCTACCTGATGGAGCGGGCCGACTTCTCCAACTGGCGGCACAAGGCCTGGACCCATTCGCGCCTGCGCGACATCAAGCCGAGCGCCGTCATGAGGCGGCATTTCATGCACTGCTTCATCCACGACCCCTACGGGCTACAAAACCTGCAGCACGTCGGCGAGGATATGGTGGCTTACGAAGTGGACTACCCGCATTCGGATGCCGTCTGGCCCGATGCGCCCGAGCATCTTTGGCCGAACGTGCAACATCTGACGAATGCTCAGATCGATAAGATCACGCATCTCAACGTGGTCCGCTTTTTCCGCTTCGAGGAGTTCTTCCGACATCACAGGCGTGAAGATCTCACCGTCGGCGCGCTGCGTGCCAGGGCCAAAGCCAAGGGAGTGGACACCACGCCGAAGTCCTCAGGCGGCATCCGTCCCACTGAGGATCAGCGGCCGGTGACTTCGGGCGACATCATTGCCATGTCCAAGCAATACGCCGCAGCGCGCTCTGCTGCGGACTGATTGTTCAATCCGGGCCAGTCCAACTCGTGCAAGTCAAAGACATCATCGCCAAGGCGCAGCAGGCCACCGGCTTGTCTAACCTCGGTGACTCAGCCGTGATGGAAGGCCTCGAATTGCTGGTACGTGCGTCCAACGTAGAAGCCAATCTTTCCGAACTCGGTGCCCAGCGATGGGAAGCCAATATCGTCAACATCCTGTCGAATCGGCTGCGTGTTGTTGACTACCTGGAACAGCACACCGAACTGCTCGAGCGCCCGATCGAGCGGCCCTTGTTCGTGTTTGGACTGCCACGCACGGGAACGACCCTGACGATCAATCTGTTGAATGCGGATCCGGCACGCCGCTGTTTGTTGCGCTGGGAAGCGCTCAATCCCGTGCCGCCGGCCGCCGCCGGCGCTTTACACGGTGACCCGCGTTGCCATGCCGAGCAGCAGAGACTGGCAATGTCGATCAAATACGCACCGCAGATCGCGGCGGCTCACTACGAGGACGCGGATGGCCCGACCGAATGTCAGTTCGCGATGGCGCTGTCGTTCTGTGCGCAGATTTTTGATTCCAGCGTCCACATTCCCAGCTACGGGGACTGGTTCCTGCACAAAGCCAGCTATTTGCCGGCGTTCAGATTCCACAAGCAGTTACTGCAATTGCTTCAACTAGAGAACTGCGGCCGCTGGACGCTGAAGAATCCCTGGCATCCGCTATTCTTGAATGACCTGCTCACGGTCTATCCGGATGCGCAATTCGTGATGACTCATCGCGATCCAGCCGAAGTGGTCGGATCCGCCTGTAGCCTGATCCGGCTGGTGCGGCCGATGTTCAGCGACGTGGTCGATCTACGCGATATTGCACGCCAAATGATAAGCACGTTCGATCTCATGATCGCTCGTCAAAATGCTTTTCGTGACAAGCATGGCGAGACTTCCATCCTCGACATCCGATACACGGACCAGCTGCAGGATCCCATCGGTGAGATGCGCAGAGTGTACGCCCACTTTGGTGAGCCGTTCACACCCGAAACGGAAGCTGCGATGGTCAAGCGGCTCGCCAACAACCCGCAAGGCAAACATGGCTTGCATCGATATTCGTTGGAGGAGTTCGGCCTCACTGCGACCGGCGTTCGCCGGCACTTCCGCGACTACTGCGACCGCTTCGACATACCACTCAAATGACGCGAAAAGAGTTCAGCCAGGGCAATGGTAGTGAGTCCGCGCCGCCCAACGATCGGCGCGCGGTGCGTATGGGCGTCATCGCGTGGCTGTCGCACAACGTCATCATCGGCAGCATCTTCGGTACCGCAGGGGTATTGCTGATCCCGCTGGAGGGCCGCCTCCACGTTTCGCGCGGACTTGCCGCGATCGGTGTTCCGATGGTGATAGTGGGTTCGGCGGTACTCGCCTCGGTTGCCGGAGTACTGGCTGCGCGCTATACGCTGCGCCGACTGATGGCGGTCTCGGGCGTTTTGATGTTGCTCGCCTGGCTGATCCTCGCTTTCGCCCATTCGTACTGGCTATTCCTGCTTTCCTATGGCCTGCTCCTCGGCCCCGCGATGGCGGTCGGCGGCTCGGTCCTGCCGCCAACGCTCGTGACCCGCTGGTTCCAACGCCATCGGGGTCTTGCAATCGGAATCGTCCACTTGCCCATCGTAATCACGATCATGCCGCTTGCGGCGAGCCTGATGATCGGCCGATTTGGGGTTACCGCACTGTTCCTCGCGCTCGCCGTGTTCGCTGCGGTGACGCTGATACCCGGCTCTCTGGCGCTGATCGAATACCCAGCGGGCCACGATCCTCGCCAGATCGCCAATGAGACCGCGGCAGAGCGCAGCGCGCGTGGCGCACGCGCCGCGGAGCGGACTTTTACAGTGCCCCGGCTCCTGCAGAGTTCGCGATTCTGGTTTCTGGCGTTGGCTGTGGGGGCGGTTAACACGAGTTCGGTCACGCTAGCCGCGCACCTTCCGGCGATGGGTGTAGCCTGGGGCTACGCTCCGACATCCGCTGCGGCGCTCGCCTCAGTCATGTCGCTGGCGGGTATGGCCGGTTCGATAATATTCGGTTTCATTTCTGACAAGATCGGCGGCGCACGTGCCCTCGCGCTGATCGCCTTCGATAACATCATTCTCTGGTCGCTGCTCCTGATGGATCTTCCGTATACCGCACGGGCAGCCGTCGTCGGGATCATCGGAATGCATGGCTCGGGGGCGATCCCGGCGATCAGCAAGGCAATGGCCTCGGCTTTCGGCGAAGCGAGCTTCAGCCGCGCCTTCGGTCTCGCCTCGACCGCCACGCTGCCGTTGATGATCGCGTCGGTATTCGGCTTTGGCCTGATCTTCCAGACGCGGGGCAACTACGCCGCCGGGATCGCGGCGATGATGGCGTACTTCGTCATCGTTGTTCCGCTGGCGATGGTTGCCGGACGTCGCTCACGGATGTCTTTGGGCGTGGTTTGAGCTTCAGTAGGGGCACTCTAAATGCCCTGGCCCTGCTCGGTCCCGGCGCCTATTCGATCGACGCCTATCGCTTCGGCCGTCGCGTCGTCGTATTACCCCCGCGTGACGGGCGAGATCCGCGTATCCCGATAGGGGCGTGCAATGCGGGACACCGCCAGGGAGGACGCCTAGGGAACCCGTTCATTCTTCTTTTCTGTGCATCTCGAGTCACATCGTTAACAGGATGTCAATTCCGTAGCTCCCCTAGTTATCGCATGCGTTTTCCAAGGCCAGAATGTAATGGGACGTTACAAACCATACAGCCATCCGAGGGGCGAAACTGCCGCCCTAGGTCTAGAGGGGATGGAGAATGGCTTCCACGCGGAACGAGAAGTTCGAAATCGACTTTGAAGAACTTGGCCAGAAGTACGCAAGAGAGCGGGAAAAGCGTCTGCGCTCCGATGCGCTCGGCCAATATCGTTCCCTGACCGGAAGGTTCAGCCGGTTCGACCGAGACCCCTTTGCCGATCCAGGTTTTGCCCGACCCGCAGTGGCACGGGACGCCGATGTCCTCATCATCGGTGGGGGAATTGGCGGACTGCTCGCAGGCGTCCATCTGCGCCGAGCGGGAATGGAAGACATCGTGATCGCCGACAAGGCAGCCGACTTCGGCGGCACTTGGTATTGGAATCGCTACCCGGGCGTACGTTGCGATATCGACGCGCAAGTTTATCTCCCGATGCTGGAGGAAACCGGCTTCATACCCAGCGAAAAATATGCGAAGGGTGCCGAGATTTTCGATCAGTGTAAGCGGGTCGCCAAGCTGTTTGAGCTATATCGCGACGCGCTGTTCCAGACCACAGTCACGATGGTACGTTGGGACGAACAGCGGCTGCGCTGGATGGTCCGCACCGATCGGGGCGACGAGATCGGCGCGCGCTTCGTCATTGCGTGCACGGGGCTGCTCAGCAATCCAAAACTCCCTGGGATACCCGGCATTGAAACCTTTCAAGGCCACAGCTTCCACACCAGCCGGTGGGATTTTTCCTATACCGGAGGCAACGCCGACGGGAATTTGACCGGCCTCGTGGGCAAGAGGGTGGGCGTTATCGGCACCGGTTCGACGGGGATCCAATGCATTCCGCCCCTCGCTGAATGGGCGCAACATCTTTATGTCTTCCAACGCACGCCTTGCTCGATCGATGTGAGGGGCAATAGGCCAACCGATATGAAATGGACTGCCTCGCTTAAGCCGGGATGGCAGCACGAACGCATCTGGAATTTCACTTACTGGACTTCCGGTGTCAGGCAGGGAACAGACCTGGTCGCGGACAGCTGGACGAACCTTCTGGGCGAGCCGAGCGCGGTCACCGGCGGCGCGGAGGTCGCCGTCGACCCTGCGGAGATGCGGCGCGCAGAATTTGCCAAAATGGAAACGGTCCGTCAACGGATCGACGCCATCGTCAAAGACAAGGCCACCGCAGAGGCGCTGAAACCCTATTACAACTATTTCTGCAAGCGCCCTGGCTTCAGTGACGATTACCTTCAGACGTTCAATCGTGAAAATGTCACGCTCGTGGACACCAACGGCAAAGGCGTCGAACGGATTACACCGAAGGGAGTCGTCGTCGCCGGCAGGGAGTACGAACTCGACTGCATAGTCTATGCGACCGGTTTCGACTTCATGACCGGATTTGCCCGGGAATCCGGCCTCGATATCATCGGGAAGGCCGGCAAATCATTGAGCGAGCACTGGTCACGCGGCGCACGCACTCTATACGGCATTCAAACGCGCGGGTTTCCGAACTTCTTTCTGATGAGCCTCGTTCAGGCGGGCGTAGGCATTAATTACACGCATATCGCGGACGAACAGACTTTGTACATCGCGGACCTCATCTCGTACTGCCTAAAGAATAATTTCGCGACGGTTGAGCCGTCGGAGCAGGCCGAGAACGCCTGGGTCGCCAAAATCGTCGCGATGTGCGGCCCGCGCCGCGCATTCCTCGAGGCATGCACGCCCGGTTACTACAATTGCGAAGGCCGACGTGATGCGAATCTCGAGCTGAATGAGCCTTACGGTGGCGGGGCGATCGAATATCTCAAGATGCTCGAAGAATCTCGCACTAAGGGCACGAAGACTGGACTGGAACTGCGCACGGCCAAGGAAGCCACGACGTAACTGACTACTAGATGGGCGGGAGGGGAGAAGTCATGGAAAAAATTGAATTTTCGGCCGATGCAGTGCGCGATGATTTCGTGCCACGCGAGGACTATTTCGATATGGAGTTCGCGCGCCATGAAGCCGAGAACTTGTGGCCGCGCGTGTGGCAGATTGCCTGCCGTCTGGAAGAAATCCGGAATGTGGGCGACTACGTCACGTACGACATTCTCAAGGATTCCATCATCGTCGTGCGGAGCGCTGCGGAGAAGGTGAGCGCGTTCCATAATAGCTGTCCCCATCGCGGAACCCTACTGACCCAGGGATCCGGCAACGCCAGACAGTTTGTCTGTTCATTCCATGGTTGGCGTTTTCATTTGGACGGGCGGTGCCTGAAAGTCATCGATCGACATGACTGGGGTGCGTGCCTTACGGATCATGACACGCAGCTTGCGCCTGTCAGCACTGGGATTTGGGGTGGGTGGGTGTGGATCAATATGGATCCCGATTGTCAGCCTCTCAATCAGTTTCTTGAACCGATGGCATCGTATTGCCGCAAGTTCGAATTCGAGAAATTGCGCCTTGCTTGGTACAAGAGCACTCTTGTGGAGGCGAATTGGAAGACCGTGATCGAGGCATTTACTGAGTTTTATCATGTGCAGACTACACATGCGCAAATGCTCCCCTACACCGACGATTATTCCACGAGCCGGGGGATGGGGCGGCACGGCTGGATTTCCTACAGCGCCGGCTCGGGGCTCCCACTAGGCCGCTCGCCACGACTCCCCGTCCGAGAGGAGCCTGACTTCCGCAATCTCGTCTTGGAGTGCGTGGAACAGTTCAAAGACAATCTCAAGGCGCTCCAGCCGGAGCGCGCCTACCGGGCCGCGCAACGTCTGAGAACGGAAGTCGCGCCCGACGCAAGCCCGACGGAAGTGCTGACGCGCTGGGGACAGTTCGTCAGGGAGGCTGCCGAGGAAACCGGGTCCGGCTGGCCTGAGGATCTGACGCCGGAGTACATCGTAGCCTCCGGATTCGACTGGCATGTGTTTCCTAATACAGTTTTTCTGCACACGCCGGAATCAGTGCTTTGGTACAGGATGCGTCCTAACGGGCCCGATCCTGAAAGCAGCATCTTCGATATCTGGTCACTCGAAAGATTTGCGCCCGGAACCGAGCCTAAAGTTCAGCGGGAATTCTATCCGGACTGGCGGGCCGTGGACTGGCCCCTCATCTATAAACAGGACTTGCAGAACATCCCCAAGATCCAAAGGGGAATGCGCTCTCGAGGCTTCGCGGGTGCCCGGCCAAGCCCCATCCAGGAGCGGGCGATCAGCAACTTCCACAGAGTGTTGCGTCGCTTCATGATCGACCCACATGCAGATGACGGGCTGGGGCCCGAACCGCTCGTGCGTGGACAGCCGATGAGCACGTGACAGTATAGGCGGATGTCTAAGTGATTTGTCCTACCGGCCACATAGGTTAGGTGATCCCTATAGGTCGGCGCACCAACTACCGTCGCCCGGCTGCATTCACTCGGCTACGCCGCGAGCTGAGCGGGAATGTCCCGCACCACCTCGGTCAACTTGCCGGAACTGATCTCGTAGAAAAAGCCATAGAGCTTGATGTGCTTCGGAACAGCCGGGCTCTCGCGAAGCAACCTGATGTCATAGTTGAGCGACTCCTCGAAATCCATGATGGCGAGGCTATCGTGGTCAAACAACTTCGAGATATCCGCGTGATAATGATCATGAAACTCCTCGACGATCCCTTCGGCCACCGCTTTAGAATAACCGGAGTGTGGCAAAGTAGATCGACGCTGGGGGTATCGCTCCTCGCAACAGGTCGATACCCCCGAAAATACCCCCAGCGCTCCGTCGCTGGAAAAGCGGGGTGCAGCGGAACCAAAGAATCAAACACCTGCATCGGCCGCCAATCGGCGCCGAAGCGCTGAATCGAACAATCGAACCGCGGCCCAGGGTTCGGAATGGAAACGGCAAACCAGGGCTCAGTTGCATGCGCGATGGAGACGCACTAAATTATTATAAAAGTGATGTAAGTGCCAGATTTTGCTGACTCCCCGGGACGGAACCGCAATCATAGGGAAAAGGCCGGGAATTTCAGCTGTTTCGTGGCTGCGACGTATGCAGATACCCCCACAAATGCCCCCGCCAATGACCGGCTGTTTCTGGATATTCCCAGCTGTTTTTGGACATCGAACATGTATAGAGCGCTGAGAGGTTTAATTAGCAGCTGTGACGGCCATGACCGCCGACTAATATCCCTGCACTGAACGCCGGCGTGATGGCCTTAGAAACACGACAAAAGTACCAGCTCCGCGCGACGGTTCGACCGCTGCCGGCGTGAATCCTATCTGGAACGGAGAGCCTTGCAATTTCGAAAAACATCTCGTATATACGTGTGATGACGAGATGACGAAGGAGGTTGCTATGGCGGTGGCCGACAGTCGAACTTTTCGCAGCGGGAATAGCGAAGCCGTGCGCTTGCCGCGCAATGTAGCGTTCGGGCGCGAGGTCGAAGTGACCATCGTCCGGTCTGGTGATGTCCTCACCATCTATCCAGCGCGCAGGCCCATCGGCGAACTGGTGAAACAGCTTACAGAGCTTCCGCGCCCCTCCGAGATCGAGGTGCGCGACGACGAGGTGTTACCGGAACGATCGGGGCTTTGACACTTGGCGTTTCTACTGGACACCAACGTCGCAATCCATCTGCGCGACGGCGACGAAGCGGTCACCGCACAAGTCGCAGCTTTGGAAGGAGCGATCTTGCTGTCGGTCATTACTCGAGTCGAACTCGAAGGGGGTGTGTATCGAGACCCCGCTCAAGCCGGTATTCGCCGACCGCGCCTGGATGCGATGCTGGTGACTCTACCGGTGCTCGCATTCAATGAAACTGCCGCCGATGCGTATCGGCAGATCGTCGAAGCGGTCGGGTATTCGCGCCGAAAGCTGCTGGACCGCATGATCGCTGCTCAGGCGCTGGTGCATCGCGCGACGCTCGTCACCCTTAATGCCGGCGATTTTCGAGACGTCCCGGGTCTCGATTTGCTGCCGTGGTGATCGGCGGCCTTAAGGTCTGAACAGCCGACCAAACACACCTACTCCGCCGAACCTCCCCCTCACCGGGCTCCTTAAATTATTTTGGACGGCTCTCCTTTTGGAGGTGGGTTCATGAGGTCGTGCACATAGAGGTTCACCTCATTTTGCAGCCTTTTTTACCAGTTCCTCGCGACGAACTGATAGCACTTCGGGGATGTGCGATTTGGCTGGCTGCGGCGCCCAACAGCCTATGGAAGACGAACCGCACCTCCCCGGCCGACGCGACGCTAGTAGATCTACACTCACGGCTCGTCCGTTTTGCCGCCCCTGCGCTGCGCGGCTATTCGGCGCTGCAGCTCTTCACGCGCAAAACGCTTCGCCTCTGGAGTTCCCCAACGAGGCGGTTGCGGCGGAGCTTTCCAATGCTCTTTCTCGAAACGCTGCCGCTCTTCTTCGGCGGCGCGACGCCGTGCCGCGGCGGCTTCGATGGCCGCCACCTCGGCCGCGAGCGCCGCCCGCTCGCGCGCATCCCAGGCCGCGCCAGCCACCGGTATCGGCAAGTCGGTACCCCCCGCTGACCGCCAGAGTCCTCGGCTGATGCCCCACTGATCCGGGTGGGAAAGCTCGTGCACCAGCGGCAGATTAAGAGCTTCGAGTACCGGCTGCCATGATTCGCGTTGCCCATGACGGCGGCGGATCGAGAGCTGGGGGTTGATCTGATACCAACCGTGGGCGATGCGCTTGAACAGTTTGCGATTGTAAGCATAGTCACGTTCGACTTCGTTGCGGGAAAACACATTCGACAGGTGACTGCGCTTGTTGCGCTGAGGCTTTAGGACGCTCGTCGGCAGCGACGCCCAAGCGTTGAGTACGGCCTCGGTGTTGATGCCGGCAGGTTGATCGAGTCGCGAGGCGCTGAAGGTCTGTTTGAACAGCACCCAAAGAGTCTGAAAGACCCAATATTCGCTCAAGTGTCGGTCGAGACGGACCAGCCGCTCTTCGACCTGCAGGTCGATGAATGCGGGAGCGACGCGCTCGTACAGCGCGGCGAACGGTCCGCGCGCGAAATCTCGGTCGCGAAACGCCTCGCGCATGGCAACGTGCAGCGCATTGCGTCCAAGATGGTCGTGCGCATCGGTGTCGGCGCCGCGATCGAGCAATGCGTCCACGAGCGGCAGATTGCCGCTTGCGGCGGCCGCCATCAGAGGCGTGTAGTTCATCGAAGTGCGGTGATCGACTCCGTGGCGGTCGCAGTTCTGCAAGATGCCCTTGAAGTGCCGCCCGGCAAAATCGTTGAGATGGCGCCGGCCCAAGGTGCCGCGCTGCGATCCGAACCCGCGCGCCTGCTCGAATCCGGCCTCCTCGAGCAGCCATGCCGCGAGCACCGGTTCATCGTACGCCGTTGCATACTCGAACAGTTGCTGGCGCGGCTTGCCGCCGGGAGCAAGATCTCCGAACACCTTGGCGATCAACTCTCGGAGACGCGACTCATCGAAAACCGGCCAAGGCACGGGAGCCTCTTTGAGGATGGTTGCGCGCACGGCCTCTGCCTGCTCTTGCTTGCCCTGCAACTCGAGACGGTGGGCCTCCTTTTGCCACTCTTCCCGGGACGATGCGCGCGCATTCACCCGCACGTCGTCTCCGGCGGCCGCGAGGCCGAGCAGGCGAAGCAACTCGTGTCCGGTGTCGGACTCTATCAAATACACATTTCGTATCGCTCGCGTGAGCGCGACGTACAGCGCATTCACGTAAAACTTGTACACCTCGAGCGACTTATCGGTCTTGTCACGCGTACGACGATAGTCGAGATCATCGCCGGTCAGGTCCTCCGCGCCGACACCGGCGGCCAACTGCGCGAATGCCGCGCGCTGATCTGAAATGAATCGGAACAGCACGATGTTCTCGTACTCCAGTCCTTTCGCCTCGTGAATGGCGAAAACCAGCGGAGTGCGGAAGTAGCGACGGGCCTCGCCCTTGTCCTCTTCGCGCAGCACCAGCACCGCGACGCTTGTCGACTGACGTGTCTGGTCGTCCAGGGCGCGTTTGACGTTGTCCTTATCCGCGAGCAACGAGACGGAGCCGGCCTCGCCACCCACGGCCTCGACGAGAAAATTCGTCTCGCGATCCACCGAGCCGAAACGGCGATGCTTGATTTTGAGCAACGTGTTGGCAACCCGCGTAACTCGCTCGCCGTTTCGGAAGTTGGCGCGCAACACCCTGAGTTGCTGGCGTGCGGCGAGTTGTTCATCGCGCCAGAACAGTGTCTTCACGCGGCTCCAGGCGAAGAAATTCGGATGGACGATCTGATTCGAATCGCCGCACAGCAGAAACCCCGTCGGAACCTTGAGGGTGCGCAGCACGAGCAGTAGCTGCGCCGGCGTCAGATCCTGAACCTCATCAATCACGATGAAGTCGTATCGCGGAGCGGCGAGAGACAGCCAGTCTTGAGCCACGAGATTCGAGTCAAATAAGCGACTCTCGGACAGCCACGTGCGATAGCGCTCGAACAGATCGTATACGCGGTCGCGTTCGCTCGCTGGAAATATTGACTGACGCACCCCGAGGGCGCAATAAGCCTCGCGCGTTAAGCAGCCAGCGGCCTCCGCCGCGATGACCCCGCGGATCTCTTCGAAGGCCTGATGCGCATCGATATCGCGGAATGACTGGCGCACGCGGGCGAACCAGGCGGCATAGTCGCGCCACGAGGCCTCGCGTCCCACTGGTACGCGCAGAGATTCGAGGAACTCTCGGTAGGAGAGGAACATCGCATCCTGACCGTCTCGCTCGAATCCACTAGCGTAGTAGAGGTCACGCGCATTCTGAGCGAGGTATCCCGAGTGCGTGACATACAGAACATCGCCGTCGGCGTGTTTCATTTTCTCAAGAGTCAGAGCCGTCTTGCCGCTGCCGGCCCCGCCGATCACGACGAGCGGGGGAGTTGACTCGTAAATCGCCTGCTGCGCATCGTCGAGAGACAAGGGTTTGTCGAGATAGAGAATCTCACGCCGCTTAGCATGTAAATAGCGAACCGGCTCTGCCTCCTCGACGGCAGGCGGGGTTGCGATAACGGGAATTTTGTCATCGTCAATGGCTGCGCCGCGCAAGAATCGGGAGCGATCGTAAGCGTGCTGCTCGATGACCTCGAGCATGATTGCACAGACTTCGCCGCCATGACGGACCAGCGCAAAGAGCAGCCTGTTGCTGTGATCCAGTCTGGCCCGATAGAATTTTCCGTGCTGCAGACTGATGAGCTTCTTGACGTCCGCCGCCCGGAAATCATCTCGTTCGAGCGCCGCAATGGTGCGCCGATAGGCTGTCTCCACCCGTGACGTGTCGAGACCGGAGTATTCAAGGATCCGCATGCGAAAGGATTGTAACGAGCGGCGCCTGCGCTGTCGCCAGTCGGCGACGGCTCAGTGACAATTCCAAAGGCGCACATTCCGTCTTAGCCCTCTGCATTGACCATGCGGTACAACGCGGCGAGAGTTATGGAGCGAACGCTCGGGGGTAGGGCGTATGAGGTGCTTTTTTGATCCTCAGCGAGGCCCTCGCCGCTGATTCGGGAGAGCAGCAATTCAGCCTCGCCGCGCTCCAGGGCACGAGTGCGCACGGTGGCGAAGCAGCGGCCTGGACGCACCAGCGCCTCGTCGATGTCCCCAATGTTGGGCAGATTGGTTCGTGAAGATGATCTTGCGGCCCTGCGCACGTACCACTCCGTCTGCAACGGCCAAGAAGCGGTGCAGATCCACGTTGCCGTTGGCGCGAGCCATGAGCAGGTGATCCGCGTCTTCGATCACGAACGCGTCGTGACTGCCGGTGATGAATTCGACGAAGATCTCATCGCTCTCGAGCGCGCGCTTGTCGGCCGTATAGAGCACCTTGGCGCTGTCCGCCTTGCGCGCCGACATCGCTGCCAGAATCGCGCGCACCAGACGGGTTTTGCCGGTCCCGGGCGGCCCCTGAAGAATGAGCACGGTTTCCCGTGAGGCGAGGTAGCGTGCCATGAAGACCGGCACCGGTTCCAACAGAGTCGGGTAGGCTTCATCGTACGGTGCGGGATCGGCTATTTCGTCGAACGACGCGCTTGAGAGACCCATCTGACCGCTGCAGAAATGCCAATCGATGGTAAACATCTCTCGGCGCACCAGTTGTTCGCCGACAATACCCAGCAGGGTCGCGCGGCCGGCGTTCAGACAGGCGAGACTTTCCGCCCAGATTTCGAAGGTGCATGAACCATAGTCGATCTTGCGCCGGCCGCGGGCACTGACGAATACGCCCGGACCGTCAAGCAGTAGCGACGTGCCATCCAGACGCTGAGCGGCGAGACCCCTGTTCAATGCGAGATCGTCGAATAGCTCCTCTAACGGGCGGCGAACGGCGCAGCGCACGGTACGCTGGACGGCATAGCGCGCGGCGCTTCGGTCGAAGGACAGCAATGTGCGCAGCTTCAGCAGCGTGTCGGCCGGGTCGGCGAGATCGCCACGCACAGCCAAGTGCATCGGCAAGGCGCCACGCGCATCCGAGATCGTCTCAAGGTCGAATTTCAGTCCTTTCATGTCGGCACTACCGGCAACAAAAAGCCCCTGGTGAAAAACTCGCCAGAGGCTCCGTCGTGGACGCGCCTACCCGGCTCGAAGCATCGGCTTCGAGCCTTCGACCCGAAGCTGTCAATTCAATCTATAACTACACTCTATATGCAGTGACCCGCGGGTCATGGCCTTCTCCGTTGTGCGGCTCGCCGCACGCAGCGGCAAGAGGGGCCGCGTAGACTCCTCTCGGCGCTCGCTGTGTCAAGAGGAAGCCTTTTCCAATGGGGTGTGAGTCTGGAGAGGGGGTGCGATTTCAACGATCACCCTGTGCGCATTCACGACCGATCCGACGGACACGCCGCTACTGCGTATGCTCATCGAACCCACCGATCGCAACGGTCTAAAGAGTGCCTCCCGACTCATGATCGATAAAATCACCACCGCGCCGAAAGCGCGGCTGGGCAACCGCATCGGAAAACTCAACGATGAGGATACGCTGCGATTGAATCGTGTGCTCACGGTATTCCTTGGGCTTGCCAGATGAGCTGCTCCAACCCACGTGCGTGATGGTGCATTGGTGAACGCAGTACTTACTGCGCAAACATAAATGTCACCGATCTTGTCCGAGCCTGGGGGTATCGCTCTTCGCGACGGGGCGATACCCCCAAAAATACCCCCAACACTCCTTCGCTCCTTCGCTGGGAAAACACGGTTCAGCAGAATCAAGCACCTGCGGTCGCGACTCTTCGGTGCCACAGAGCTAAATCGAACCGCGGCCCGCCGTTGGGAATCGAAATGGCAAAAGAGGGGTCAGTTACCTACGCGGGAATAGTGCGTTAAAACAGGAGGAAAGAGTCGTAACTTATTGATATCTAATGGCTCCCCGGGACGGATTCGAACCGCCGACCAACGGATTAACAGTCCGTCGCTCTACCACTGAGCTACCGGGGAATTCGGAGGAGGCGCGGATTGTCGAGAAGGCCGCCGCGCAAGTCAAGGATCTAAAAGCCCTTTAGCTACTGAAGCTACTGATGGCCGGCGACAGCGTGCGGGGCATAGGGTGCCTCGAGCTGCGCGATCTCCGCTGGCGTGAGATCCAGGGTGAGGGCGGCGAGGGCATCGTCGAGATGCTGGGGCTTGGAAGCGCCCACGATCGGGGCCGTGACCACGGATTTCTGTAGGACCCAGGCGAGCGCTACTTGCGCGCGGGGTACGCCGCGGGCGGTGGCGATGGCGCCGACTTGCTCTACGACCTTGCGATCCGATTCCGTCGATCTCGCAAACAGCTTGTTGCCGTAGGTATCGGTCTGGATGCGAGGGGTTTCGGCGTCCCAGGGACGCGCAAGGCGGCCGCGCGCGAGCGGGCTCCACGGGAGAACAGCGATGCGCTCATCGGCGCACAGCGGCAGCATTTCGCGCTCCTCCTCGCGATAGAGAAGGTTGTAGAAATTCTGCATGCTGACGAACCGAGTCCAGCCGTTCTCGCGCGCGAGGTGCAGCGCTTTGGCGAATTGCCACGCATACATGGAAGAGGCGCCGAGATAGCGCGCCTTGCCCGCCTTGACGACGTCGTGAAGCGCCTCGAGCGTCTCTTCGATCGGCGTCGTCGGGTCCCAGCGATGAATCTGATAGAGGTCGACGTAGTCCGTGCCGAGCCGCCGCAGGCTCGCATCGATCGCGGTGAAGATCGACTTGCGCGAGAGGCCGCCGCCGTTGGGCCCCTTGCTCATGGGGAAGAAGACCTTCGTCGCAATCACGACTTCGTCGCGGCGCGTGTAGTCCTTGAGCGCCTGGCCGACGATCTCTTCGGAAGTGCCATCCGAGTAGGTGTTGGCGGTGTCGAAGAAATTGATGCCCATCTCGATGGCTTTGCGGATCAGCGGACGGCTCTGCTGCTCGGGCAGCGTCCAGGGATGATCGCCACGCTCGGGCACGCCGAAGGTCATGCAGCCCAGGCACAGAGATGAAATCTCGAGCCCGGTGTGCCCAAGGTCACGGTAGTGCATAATATGTTCTTAATTCAAAATGTTACGAAGATAACTTCATGTAAATTTACGCACATGAAGCCGACATGGCGCCCGGCGAGCTGCTCGAAAATTGTCCCGCGCTCGGCGGCCTCTAGAACAAGGCGCCGCTTCAGCGCAGCGTCTCGCTCAGCCGACGCGTCTCGCCGGCGCGGTCACCGCACGCTCGATGCGTCCGACCGCATCCTCGAGAGTCTTCATACTGCAGGCGAACGAGAGGCGCATGTGGGCCGGGGCTCCGAAGCCCGATCCGGGCACCACGGCGACGCCGGCCTCGACGAGCAAGTACTCGGCGAAGGCGTTGTCGTCCTTGATGCCGAGTGTGCGCATGGCACCCGAGACATCCGCGAACGCATAAAAGGTACCGGCGGCATGCGGACATTTGATTCCGGGTATGGCGTTCAGGGCCGCCACCACGAAGTCATGACGCTCCTTGAACGCCTTGTTCATTTCCGCGACGCACGCTTGGTCCCCGTTGAGGGCGACGGTGGCGGCACGCTGCGAGATGCTCGAGGCGTTCGAGGTGGATTGACCCTGCACCGTGCTCATCGCGTTCACGATGTCCTTCGGGCCACCGCAATAACCGATGCGCCAGCCTGTCATCGCGTACGCCTTCGAGACACCGTTGATGGTCACCGTGCGTCCATAGAGCTGCGGGTTCGCCTGCGCGAAGCTCACGAACGGCTCGGGCGCCCAGAAGATGTGCTCGTACATCTCATCCGTGGCGATCACGACGTGCGGGTGCTTGTCGAGCACGGCACCGAGCGCCTTCAATTCGGCACCCGTGTAGGCAGCGCCCGTGGGGTTGCTCGGGCTGTTCAGAATGAACAGCTTGGTGCGGGGCGTGATGGCCGCTTGCAGCTGTGCCGGGGTAATCTTGTAGCCCTGGTCCGCGCCCCCATGAACGATGACGGGGGTCGCGTCCGCGAGCAGCGCCATGTCGGGGTAGGACACCCAGTAGGGGGCCGGGATGAGGCACTCATCACCCGGATCCAATAGTGCGGCGCAGAGATTGAAGCAAGTCTGTTTCGCGCCTGACGAAACGAGGATCTGGTTGCGCTCGTAAGTCAGGCCGTTGTCGCGCTTGAATTTGCCGATGATCGCGTCCTTGAGCTCCGCAGTGCCGTCGACCGCGGTGTAGCGCGTGAGGCCCTTGCGGATCGCCTCGATGCCGGCTTCCGCAATGTGCTTGGGCGTGTCGAAGTCGGGCTCACCCGCCGACAGGGCGATGATGTCCTTGCCTTCGGCCTTGAGCTTGGCGGCGCGGGCCGACATCGCGAGGGTGGGGGAGGGCTTAACCTTCTGAACGCGCTTGGAAAGTGACACGGTCAACGGAGTGGTTCCTGCTATGTCAAAAAGGGGGCCTGGAGTGTACGAAAAACAACGCAGCGGCGCCAGGGCACGCGTGGTCGCTACCCCTCGTAACATGAGAGAATAGGCCGATGCGTTTTGAATTGTTTTCCGACTATCTCCCCGCGGGCGATCAGCCTGAGGCGATCGAGAAGCTGATCGAGGGCTTGGGCAGCGGTCTCGCTCATCAGACCCTCCTCGGCGTCACCGGCTCGGGCAAGACGTTCACGGTCGCGAACGTCATCCAGCAGCTGCAGCGCCCGACACTCGTGCTCGCCCACAACAAGACGCTCGCCGCGCAGCTCTACGGCGAGTTCAAGGTGTTCTTTCCGAAGAACTCGGTCGAGTATTTCGTTTCCTACTACGACTACTATCAGCCGGAGGCTTACGTCCCGGCATCCGATACCTTCATCGAGAAGGACGCCTCGATCAACGAGCACATCGAGCAGATGCGCCTGTCGGCGACCAAGGCGCTTCTCGAGCGCCCCGACTCGATCATTGTCGCCACCGTTTCGGCGATCTACGGCCTGGGCGATCCGCAGGCCTACTTGAGCATGGTGCTGCACATGTCGCGCGGCGACATCCTCGATCAGCGCAAGCTTCTGCGGCGGCTCGCCGACATGCAGTACACGCGCAACGAGATCGACCTGCGGCAGGGTACCTACCGGGTGCGCGGCGATGTCATCGACATCTTTCCGGCGGAGTCGGAGAGAGAGGCGGTGCGCGTGGAGCTGTTCGACGATCGGATCGACAGCTTGAGTCTGTTCGATCCGCTGACGGGCGAGGCGTTGCGCAAGGTGCCGCGGCTCACCGTCTACCCCTCCACGCACTACGTCACGCCGCGGGAACGCATCCACTCGGCGGTAGATGAGATCCGGGAGGAGTTGCGCACCCGTCTCGCGGAACTTCACGCCGCGGGCAAGCTGCTCGAGGCGCAGCGGTTGCAGCAACGGACGCTCTTCGATCTGGAAATGATGCATGAGGTCGGCTACTGCGCCGGCATCGAGAACTACTCGCGTTTTCTCTCGGGACGGCAGGCGGGCGAGCCGCCGCCGTGTTTGTTCGATTATCTGCCGAAGAACGCGTTGCTGGTGATCGACGAGAGCCACCAGACCATCCCGCAACTCGGCGCGATGTACCGCGGTGATCGATCCCGTAAAGAGACGCTGGTCGAATACGGGTTTCGTCTGCCCTCGGCGCTCGATAACCGGCCGCTGCGCTTCGAGGAGTTCGAGCGTCTCGCGCCGCAGACCATCTACATCTCGGCGACCCCCGGCCCCTACGAGAAGCAGATTTCCGGCCAGATCATCGAGCAGGTCGTACGTCCGACCGGCTTGATCGACCCGGTGGTGGAGGTGCGGCCGGTGCGCGCCCAGGTGGACGATCTACTGTCCGAGATCCGGCTGCGTACGCAGCAAAACGAGCGCGTGCTCGTGACCACCCTCACCAAGCGCATGGCGGAGGATCTGACCGATTATCTGAACGAGCACGGCGTCAAGGTGCGCTACTTGCACTCGGATATCGAAACGGTGGAGCGCTCGGAAATCATCCGCGATCTGCGCCTCGGCAAGTTCGACGTGATCGTCGGCATCAACCTGCTGCGTGAGGGGCTGGACATGCCCGAGGTGTCGCTCGTCGCCATCCTCGATGCCGACAAAGAAGGGTTCTTGAGATCCGAGGGCTCGCTCATCCAGACCATCGGTCGGGCGGCGCGCAACGTGCGCGGCAAGGCCATTCTGTATGCCGATCGTGAGACGGGCTCCATCCAGCGCGCCATCGCCGAGACGGATCGTCGACGCAACAAGCAGATCGAATTCAATGCCGAGCACGGCATCACGCCACGCACCATCGTCAAGGCGGTGGGGGACGTCATGGAAGGGGCGCGCGCCGTGCCGGAGGGTCTTGTGCGCGAGTCCGATGCGGACTACGCGCTGGCACCGGAGCAGGCGGTGAAACGCATCAAGAAGTTGGAGGCGGACATGATGAAGCTCGCGCGAAATCTCGAGTTCGAGCAGGCGGCGCGGCTGCGCGACGAGATTCAGCGGTTGCGCAGATCCGCGTTCGGCGCACCGAAGACACTGGCCGGCTAGGGGGCGATATGGCATTCGACATCAGTCAATCCAAAGAGAGCGAGCTCGATCGGACAGACAAGCTGCCGATCCTACAGGGCATCTCGATCGATGAGGACGTCGAGGACGACTCGGTGCGCCTCGATTATGCCGCGACCATGCCCGGCACCTCGATAGTCACGACCCCGCTGCCCGCAGACTATCGCGCGGGCGCGCTGGATTTGCCCTCGCTTGCGGAAAGCGTGCGCTCCGTGGAGGAGCGCATCGCGCGGCAGAATGCCGATTACGAGGCACTCAGCCGTTTGTACGAGAGGGCGCGGGATGCGCAGCTCGCCGCGGGCACACGCGCCGACGAGCTCGCCTCCGAGCTCGGTGCGGCGCGTTCTGCGCTTGCGGTCGAGCAGCATCGCGCGCGCGAGTTGCAGGCGGCGCTCGCCGAGAGAAATGCCGCCTCGGAGCAGACACGCGCCAAGGCGGAGGAGACCTTGCGCGAGTCGGAACGCGCGCAGGGCGAGGCGCGCACGCTGCGCGAAGCGCTGCTCTCCCGCGACGCCACCATTGCGCAGGTCCTGCATTCGCTGGGCGAGCGCGATACCCAGCTCTCCGCCCTGCAGCGCGAGCACGCGAAAGTGGTTCCCGATCTCGAAGCCCGCTCGCAGGCGACCATACTGCTCGACCGACAGCTCAAAGAGGCGAGGGACAAAGCGGAGGCGATTGCCCTGGAGTTGAAAGCGAGTCGCCAGTCAGTCGCCGAGCTGATTGAGCGGGTCTCGCGCGGGGAATCCGAGCTCAAAGCCAATCGACGCGACTTGGCCGCCGCCGCGGCTCAGGCGGAATCCTATCTGGAGATTCTGCGCACGCGAGAGTGGCGCGGCGGCTTCAACCAGAACTTGTTTCGCGAATGGGACGAAAAGATCAACGCGGCGCAGAGCGGCCGCGGGGCGCTGCAGGCGGAATGCGATCAGCTGAAGCTCACGGTCGCTGCCATGACCGCCAAGGTGGCCGAGCAAAACGAGGCGATCGAGAAGCTGAACGCATCGAAGATGAGTGAAGCCGCGGCCTTCGCGAAGAAGGCGCAGGAGGCGCAGGAGATCGAGCGAGGGCGCGGCGAGCTTCTCGCCCAGATCGGAGAGCTGAATACAGAGCGCGCGCGGCTCGAAAGCGAGATTGCGGTGCGCGCACGGGACGTGTCGGAGCTGCGCTCGCAAGTCGCCGCGCAGACGAAGCGCGCCGAGGAGTCGGTCGCCGCCACGGAGGCGGCACGTGCCGAGCTCGCGGCACGCATCGCGATTCTCGAAACTGAAGCCAAGACCCACGAGGAGGAGATGACGGTGCTCATGGCGCACCTCAACGAGGCGCGGCGGCCGGTGCAGGCCGTACAAGCGGACGTCAAGCGCCTGAGCGATGAGCTCGCGCAGAAAATCGTGAGCCTGGAGCAGTTGACCGAGGAGAACCGCGCGTTGCGCACCAACCTCGAGCGCACGCGCGGCCACCTCGAGGAGCGCGACCTGTTGATCCGCCGGCTCGAGCGCAGCGCGAGCAATAACGCCAACGTGCTCGGGCGGCTCCAGACGAGCATCGAGCGCCTCAGTGGCACGCCCCCGGCGGGTCCGGCGGGCGTGCCGGACTACCAGGCGGAGCTCGTGCGCATCGATTGCGAACAACCGATCATCTTTCCGCTGGCGCGCCGTACTCGCATCGGCCGGGCGCCGGGCTGCGAGCTGCAGATCGATTCGCAGTCGGTCAGTCGCAACCACGCCATGATCCTCAAGGGAGCCCGCGAGCTCATCGTGGAAGACTTGAACAGCACCAATGGGGTGCTGGTGAACGGTCGCAAGGTCAACCGGCACCTGCTCAACGACGGTGACGTGCTCACCGTGGGCGAGATACGGTTCCGCTGCGTGCTCAAGCCAAAGCCCGCTGAGGCCCCGGCGGACCTCGCCTCGACGGGCTCGCATGCGGCGACGGGCTCGCATGCAGCGACCGGCTCGAATGCGCCGGCGGCGGTCACGAAGCGCCCGGAGCTGCGCCCCGCCGATGGCGGGAAGGGCGAGTCAACCCCCTGAGATTGCATCCGCCCTTTATAGAAGCCCTGGAATCCGGTATCTTTCGCGCCCTTCGAGCGCGCTTAGCTCAGCGGTAGAGCATCACCTTGACATGGTGGGGGTCAGTGGTTCGATCCCACTAGCGCGCACCACTTAAACGGCGGAAACCAGGGTTCTATGCCCGTAATTACACTTCCCGACGGCAGCCAGAAGTCGTTCGACCACCCCATCACGGTGGCCGAGCTTGCGGCCGGCATCGGCGCAGGCCTCGCCAAGGCGGCGCTCGCGGGCAAGGTGAACGGCCGCCTGGTCGACACCTCGGCGACCATCGATCATGACGCCGCGGTGAGCATCGTCACGGACAAGGATCCCGAGGGCCTCGAGATCATCCGTCACTCGACGGCCCATTTGCTCGCGAACGCGGTGCAGGAGCTCTTCCCGGGCGCCCAAGTGACCATCGGGCCCGTGATCGAGGACGGCTTTTATTACGATTTCGCCTACAAGACGCCGTTCTCGAGCGATGATCTCGCCGCCATCGAGAAGCGCATGGCCGAAATTGTGGGGCGCGATCTGAAGGTGCACCGGCGGGTACTGCCGCGCGATGCCGCCATCGAGCACTTCAAGCGCATCGGCGAGCACTACAAGGCCGAGATCATCGCGGCGATCCCGGCGGGCGAGCAGATCAGTCTCTACGGCCAGGGCGATTGGGAGGATCTGTGCCGCGGGCCGCATGTGCCGAGCACCGGCAAGCTCAAGGCGTTCAAGCTCATGAAGGTGGCCGGCGCCTACTGGCGTGGCGATTCGCGTAACGAGATGCTGCAGCGGATTTATGGGACCGCGTGGGCCACGACCGCGCAGCTCAAGGAATACTTGACCCGCCTCGAAGAGGCCGAGAAGCGCGATCACCGCCGCATCGGCAAGGAGCTCGATCTCTTTCACCTGCAGGAGGAGGCGCCGGGGGCGGTGTTCTGGCATCCGAAGGGTTGGGCACTGTTTCAGCAGCTCATCGGCTACATGCGCCAGCGCCAGAACGAGGCCGGGTATGTCGAGGTGAACACGCCGGAGATCATGGATCGCGAGCTGTGGGTGAAGTCGGGTCACATCGCGAATTTCGGCGAGAACATGTTCATGACCGAGACGCCGGATGAGCGCATCTTCGCGATCAAGCCCATGAACTGCCCGGGCCACATCCAGGTGTTCAAGCACGGCCTGCGCAGCTACCGCGAGCTGCCGCTGCGTCTCGCCGAGTTCGGCAAGGTGCACCGCTACGAGCCCTCGGGCGCTCTGCACGGGCTGATGCGCGTGCGCGCCTTCACGCAGGACGATGCGCACATCTTCTGCACCAACGAGCAGATCACCTCCGAGGCGGTCAAGGTGACCGAGCTCATCCTCAGCATCTATCGCGATTTCGGCTTCAACGACGTGCGCATCAAGTTCTCCGATCGGCCCGCAAAGCGCGTCGGATCAGACGCGGTGTGGGACATCTACGAGAGTGCCCTGAAACAGGCGGCGGCGGCGGCCGGCATCGAGACGACCCTCAATCCGGGGGAGGGCGCGTTTTATGGCCCGAAGCTCGAGTTCGTGCTGCGCGATGCGATCGGCCGTGAATGGCAGTGCGGGACGCTCCAAGTGGACCCGAATCTGCCCGAGCGGCTCGGCGCGAGCTACATCGGCGAGGACAGCCAGCGGCATACGCCGGTCATGCTGCACCGAGCCATGTTCGGCTCACTGGAGCGATTTATCGGCATTTTGCTCGAGCATCACGCGGGAAAACTGCCCACTTGGCTCGCTCCGGTGCAGGCCGTGGTGATGGGAATTACGGACCGCCAAGACAAATACTGTGCCCAAGTCACGGAAAAGCTTAAAAATCATGGGCTTCGGGTAGAGACCGACTTGAGGTCGGAGAAGGTAGGCTTTAAAATCCGCGAGCATACACTTAAGCGTGTCCCCTACCTCCTGGTCGCTGGTGACCGAGAAGTAGAGGGGCATACCCTGGCCGTACGCACGCGTAGTGGCAAAGATCTAGGCAGTCTCTCGCTCGATGAGCTGGCCGCCTTGCTTTGCGACGAAGTCGCGAGCCGCGGCCGTCTTGTTTTGGAGGATCGTTTATCGCAACGTCGAAGCGCGTAAGGCGCAATGAGGAGATCGCCGCACCCTCGGTGCGTGTGATCGCAGCGGATGGAAGCCAGGCAGGAGTCATGACGCGCGCGGAAGCGCTACAGATGGCAAGCTCGCAAGCACTGGACCTCGTCGAGGTCTCGCCGATGGCGGAGCCCCCTGTTGTTAGAGTCATGGATTTCGGCAAATTCTTGTTCGAGCAGAACAAGAAGGCGCACGCGGCGAAGCGAAAGCAGAAGCAGATTCAGGTCAAGGAAGTGAAGTTTCGTCCCGGGACGGAAGAGGCGGACTACCAGGTCAAGCTGCGTAGTATCGTCCGCTTCCTGACCGAGGGTGATAAGGCCAAGGTGACGTTGCGTTACCGCGGCCGTGAGCTCGTGCATCAAGACATCGGCCGGCGCTTGTTGACGCGGATTTCTGAGGATCTCGCCCCCTACTCGGTGGTCGAGCAGAACCCGCTCATGGAGGGCAAGCAGATGGTCATGGTGTTCGGGCCCAAAAAGAAGTGAGCGGCAAGCCTTAACAGCTTGCCACATCCGCCGGTGAGCGGCGCTCGCGGTGCCTGCAGAGGGGCGCCCGGGTGCTTGTGAGCCCAGGCTACAATTAGGAGTCGAGATGCCCAAGTTGAAAACTAAACGGGCTGCGGCGAAGCGTTTTCGCAAGACAGCGAACGGCTTCAAACGCGGTCAGTCCCACCGTCGTCATATCCTGACGAAGAAACCGAGCAAGCGTAAGCGTCAGCTACGTCGCGAGATGCACGTAGATGAGACCGATGTGAATCGGATCAAGCAGCTGCTTCCGTACGCCTGATCGAGGGGACATACCATGGCACGAGTCAAACGAGGCGTCATTGCTGGACGCCGGCACAAGAAGATTCTCAAGAAGGCGAAGGGCTACTACAACGCGCGGCGTAAGGTGTTCCGTGCGGCGAAGCAAGCGGTCATCAAGGCGGGCCAGTACGCCTATCGCGGGCGTCGCGAGAAGAAGCGCGAGTTCAGAGGATTGTGGATCACCCGCATCAACGCCGCCGCGCGCCTGTGCGGCATGAGCTACAGCACGCTCATCGACGGTCTGAACAAGGCCGGGTTGGCCATCGACCGCAAGATCCTTGCGGATCTCGCGGTGCACGATATGCCGGCCTTTACCGCCATCGCAGAAAAAGCCAAGGCTAGCCTGACGGCCTGAAGAACCGAGGGGTCGAGATCGGCTGCTTGCAGCCGATCTCGAGCTTTGGAGGGTGATCCATGGCTGAAGATCTCGGCGGTCTGCTCGAGCAGGCGCTGGCCGATGTAGACGCATCGCGCACTCTTTCCGATCTGGACGAGGTACGCGTGCGCCTGCTCGGCAAGAAAGGCTTGCTGACCGAGCAGCTCAAGAGCCTCGGCAAGTTGCCCGCGGAAGAGCGGCCCGCTGCCGGCCAAAGGATCAACGAAGCCAAGACCGCCATTCAGGCGGCCATAGAGGCACGCCGCGAGCGTCTCGATCGGGAAGCGCTCGATGCCGAGCTCGCGCGCGGCACCATCGATGTGACCCTGCCGGGGCGCGGCCAGGAAACGGGCAGTGTGCATCCGGTGACGCGTGCGCGGCTACGCATCGAGCGCATCTTCATGCAGGCGGGATTCGAGATCGCGACCGGCCCCGAGGTCGAGGACGACTTCCACAACTTCGAGGCGCTCAACATTCCCGCCAATCATCCGGCGCGGGCGATGCACGACACGTTCTATTTTCCCGATGGGGGACTTTTGCGCACTCACACCTCGCCGGTGCAGATCCGCGCCATGCGTGCGCGCAAACCGCCGATGGCGCTGATCGCGCCGGGTCGGGTGTACCGGAACGACTCCGACATGACGCACACGCCGATGTTCCACCAGGTCGAGGGCATCGTGGTCGGCGAACATGTGAGCTTCGCCAACCTGAAGGCGATGCTGCACACCTTCGTCGAGCGTTTCTTCGAGCAGCCGCTCGGCATGCGGCTGCGCCCGTCGTATTTCCCGTTCACCGAGCCCTCGGCGGAGGTGGATATCGAGTGCGTGTTCTGCCATGGCGCGGGTTGCCGCGTGTGCAAGCAGACCGGCTGGCTCGAGATTCTTGGCTGCGGAATGATCCACCCGAACGTGCTCGCGGCGGCCGGCATCGACAGCGAAGCATGGCAGGGATATGCCTTCGGCATGGGCATCGAGCGGGTCGCCATGCTGCGCTATGGCGTGGACGATCTGCGCCTGTTCTTCGAAAACGATGTCCAATTCTTGAAGCAATTTCCGTGAAGATCACTTACTCCTGGCTGAACGAGTTCACGCGGCTCACCGTGGCGCCTGCGGAGCTTGCGCAACGGCTCACCCTCGCCGGTCTCGAGGTCGAGTCGCTCACACCGGTAGCGCCGCCCTTCACCGGGGTCGTCGTGGGCGAGGTCCTCGAGTGCCGCCGCCATCCGGACGCGGACAAGCTGTCCTTGTGCCAGGTGACGACGGACGGCACCGATCGCGTGGGCGTAGTCTGCGGCGCGGCGAACGTGCGCGCGGGGTTGAAAGTCGCCGTCGCCCGCGTCGGCGCCAAGCTTCCCGGCGGCCTCACCATCAAGACCGCGAAAATCCGCGGCGTGGAATCGACGGGCATGCTCTGCTCGGCGCGCGAGCTCGGCCTGGGCGAGGAGCATGACGGGATCATGGAGCTGGCCGCCTCGCTCCCGCTCAGCGTCGACGTGCGCAAGGCGCTCGATCTCGACGATACCGTGCTCGAAGTGAATGCCACGCCGAACCGCGGCGATTGCATGAGCGTATTCGGGATTGCACGCGACTACGCCGCCGCCCAGGAGCATCGCTTCCTCAAGGCGCCGGTGAAGCCCGTGGCGGCCGCGCACGATGCGCTCTTTCCCGTGCGCATCGAATCTGCTAGCGGTTGTCCGATTTTCTGTTCACGCGTGATTCGCGGCGTGCGCCCCGACGCGACGTCTCCGGCGTGGCTGCGCGAGCGGCTGCGCCGCGTGGGACTCGCCAGCATCTCGCCCATCGTCGATGTGACGAACTACGTGATGATGGACCTTGGGCAACCGCTGCATGCCTACGATCTCTCGCGGCTATCCCAGGGCATTGTGGTGCGCAAGGCGCGGCCGAGGGAACACATAACACTGCTCAACGACGCAGAGTATCCGCTCGACCCCGAGTTTCTGGTCATCGCGGATGCGAGCGGCCCCATCGGCCTCGCCGGCATCATGGGCGGGAAGGGCACGGCGATCGGCGAGGGCACGACCGATGTGCTGCTCGAAGCAGCACACTTCACGCCCGCGGTGGTGGCCGGCCGAGCGCGCCGCCTGGGTCTTTTGACCGATGCCGGCCAGCGCTTCGAGCGAGGTGTGGATCCAGCTCTTCCGCCGATCGCACTCGAGCGCGCGACGGCGCTGCTCATGGAGATTGCGGGCGGCGAGGCTGGGCCCGTGCAGGTGACGCGGGCCGAGCCGGAGTCCCCGGCCGAGGAATGGGTGCGGTTGCGGCGCAGCCGCCTCGCACGACTCCTCGGAGCGAGCGTTCCCGATGCGGAGGTGGGTCAGGTCCTGGGGGCGATCAGTGAGCGCGTCGAGCCCAGCGGGGATGGCTGGCGCGTGCTGCGTCCCTCACATCGCTTCGATGTGCGCATCGAAGAGGATCTGGTCGAGGAAGTCGCGCGTTTGCGGGGCTTCGACAGCATCGCCGAGGCGCACGCCATCGCCCCGCAGGTCGCCGGATACGCCACCGAGACGCGACTGTCCAACGACCGGGTGCTTACGGCGATGGCCGACCGCGGATACCGCGAGGCGATCACCTACACCTTCGTCGATCCCGCGATTCAGGGCCTGCTGTTCCCGGACACGCCGGGTCTTGCGCTATCGAATCCCATCTCGGCGGAGCTCAGCGAGATGCGGGTCTCGCTCTGGAGCAGCCTCGTCCCGGCTTGTCGCGACAACATGCGCCGTCAGCAAAGCCGTGTGCGGCTGTTCGAGATCGGCAATAAGTTCGACGTATCGCGGGGCGCGCTTCGCGAGATCGAGACGCTCGCGGGCGTCGCCACCGGCGCGCGCTTTCCGGAGCAATGGGCAAGTCCGCGCGAGGCGCTCGATTTCTACGACGTGAAAGGCGATGTCGAGAGCGTCCTTGCGCTTGCGGGGAATGTAGAGGCGTTGCGTTTCGAGGCCGATGCCTTGGGCTGCCTGCGACCGGGCCGCGCCGCGCGCATCTGGCGCAACGATGTCGCCATCGGATGGCTCGGCGAGTTGCATCCGCGCTTGATGAAGGCGCTCGGCCTCAACAATACAATATTTTTATTTGAGTTAGAGTTAGAATCATCTTTTTCGTCTAAGCCACCGCAATTCAAGGGGATTTCTAAGTTTCCAAGTGTGCGGCGTGATCTGGCGGTGGTGATCGATGAAAACGTCCCTCTCGCAGTTTTGCGGGAAAATGTTACTGTTAGCGCATCCGGTCTCTTGAGCGATCTGAGGGTGTTCGATGTATATCGAGGACCTGGAATAGATTTTGGACGAAAAAGTATCGCTTTAGGCTTGATTTTACAGGACTCCTCCCGCACTCTTACTGACGTCGACGCAGACGCCGTGGTGACCGCAGTAGTCGCCCGGTTACGGGATGTTTTGAGCGCCACGATAAGAGATCAATAAGCATGGCAGCCCTGACGAAGGCAGAGATGGCTGAGGCCCTGTTCGATCAATTGGGTCTCAACAAGCGCGAAGCGCGTGAATTGGTCGATCTGTTCTTCGAGGAAATCCGCGCGGCCCTCTCGTCCGGGGAGCAAGTGAAATTGTCCGGTTTCGGCAATTTCGATCTCCGCGACAAGAATCGGCGGCCCGGCAGAAATCCAAAAACCGGCGAAGAGATCCCCATCAGCGCGCGTCGCGTCGTTACCTTCCGGCCTGGCCAGAAACTGAAGGCGCGCGTCGAGGCGTATGCTGGAACCAAGCAATAACAGCGAGCTACCCCCGATACCCGGGAAACGCTACTTCACCATCGGCGAAGTGAGCGATCTGTGCGGGGTGAAGCCGCACGTGCTGCGTTACTGGGAGCAGGAGTTTCCGCAACTCAAGCCGGTCAAGCGCCGCGGCAATCGTCGCTACTACCAGCGTCAGGACGTGCTCGTCATTCGCCAGATTCGCAGTCTCCTCTACGAGCAGGGCTTCACCATCGGTGGAGCGCGCAATCGCCTCACGGGCGACGATGCGCAAGTGGACCTCAATCAGAGCCAGCAACTCATTCATCAAATGCGTCTCGAGCTCGAGGAACTCATCAAGATCCTGCGCCGCTGAGGGGGCCAGGCCGGAGCGCCCCTGCGCCCCTGGGGCGGCGTCGCAACAGAACCTCTCGGCCGTATTTCGGCATGGGGTGCAAGGGGTCGGAAGTTCGAATCTTCTCGCCCCGACCAATTTCTACGTGACGATGGTTTTCTTTCTTTTGTGTCCGCCTCATGGATGAGGGTAATGAGCGCAATCGAACCGCAGTTTCGTGGATCAGGCGGGACACGCATCAAGCATCACGGCACCACGTTGATAGAATTAGTGCGTTCAACATGATGACCGAAGGACTCTCGAAGCCACGGAGGCTTGCTACGACGGCAGGTGGTCTGATTGTCGCTCTCGGGGCCGTAGTGCTTGGGCTTTGAACCGCGACGCCTTCGGGGGCATCAACCTCGGATGGACGAAAATGGCGCCGTTGACTGCGCTGACATTTGTTTTTTGCGGGACGGCACTCCTCTTAGTCGTAGGTTTAGTCCCGAGAGACACGGGGAGGAGTTCCAAGCCGGCTTGGCATCCAATATTGGTGACCTTGGCTTTTGTGGTGGCGTCCATTGCGCTGCTGAGACTCGGTGACCACTTACTGGGCTGGAATCTCGGCATCGATCGTCTTGGAATTCGCGCAGTGCCCGCGTCGGCCGACTCCTGGTCCGCGTCGCAGATGGCTCCGGCTACGGCTTGTGCTTTCTTCCTCGTGGGGTGTGCGTTGTATCTGGCGGCACGGCCCGACTCACGGGGCGCGCCGCAGCTGCTCACCATGCTGGCGGGATTATTCGGTTGGCTGGGTCTATGCCGCTATGTTTTCGGCGGTTACCCAATCGCAGCGTTTGCAGACATGTCGATTTACACTGCGCTGGGATTTCTCATTCTGAGCGCCGGCCTTCTGTGTGCGCGCGCCGACTTCGGATTCGTCTCGTTGCTGCTGAGCGACGGCGTTGGAGGGAAAATTGCACGGCGCCTGCTCCCCCCCGTGCTGGTTGTCCCAATGCTGATTGGCTGGCTGCAACTCGCCGGGCAGCGGGCGGGTTGGTTCAGTAGCGCGTTTGGAACCGCACTCTCCGCAGTGACCACGATCCTGGTATTTGGCGCTCTCATCTGGTTCATTGCCAAGTTGCTTCAAACCGAGGCCGGGCAGCGCAATGAGGCGGAAAGCGCAGCGTGGAGAATTCACCAATTGGCGAGCTCCATAATCGAGAATTCGACGACCACCATACACGTTAAAGACCGTGCCGGTCGCTACCTGCTCGTCAACCGTCAATTTGAAGAACTATTTAATCTCCAACGTACATCAGTCATTGGCAGGACCGATTACGAGCTGTTCACGCGAGCGCAAGCGCATGAATGGCATGGGATTGACGAAAAAATCGGTGCATCAGGCGAAGTGACGCAGGTGGAGCAAGCTGTCCGGCAGGATAACCGTGTACGAACGTTTGTCTCTGTAAAGTTTCCCCTGCGCGATGCGCAGGGCGAGATCAACGCGGTGGGAAGCATCTCGACGGAGATCACCGAACGCAAGCAGATCGAGGAGTCGCTCCTCGAGAGCGAGGCGCGGTTTCGTACGCTTGCGAATGCCGCGCCCGTGATGATCTGGATGTCGGGCACAGACAAACTCTGCATCTTCTTCAACAGTGGCTGGCTCAATTTCACGGGCCGAACGCTGGAGCAGGAGATGGGCGACGGATGGACGCAAGGCATTCATCCGGACGACGCGGCGCGATGTCTCAGAATCTACACGACCGCGTTCGATGCAAGGCAGCCCTTCACCATGGAGTACCGGCTGCGTAGGCACGACGGTGAATATGCCTGGATCATCGATTCCGGTACCTCGCGACTAGCGGGCGACGGCACTTTTCTCGGCTTCATTGGTTCTGCCATGGACATCACCGCCCAGAAACAGGCGGAAACGCGCTTTCGCCTCGTCGTGGAGGCGTCGCCAAGCGCGATGATCATGACCGATACAACCGGCCTTATCACCCTAGTAAACGAAAAGGCTACAGCGGTGTTTGGTTATTCCCGCGATGAACTGCTGGGTCTGCCGATCGACTCGTTGCTTCCGGAGCGCTGCCACTCTGCGCATCCGCGGCATCGGCACAATTACGCGCTGGCGCCTTCGGTGCGAGCAATGGGGGCGGGGCGCGATTTACGTGGTCGGCGCAAAGATGGCAGCGAGGTTCCTTTGGAGATCGGACTGACGCCGATCGACACCCCGCAGGGCCGCACGGTATTGGCTGCAATCGTCGATATCACCGCGCGGCGGAACGCAGAAGCGGAAATGGCGCAGCAGCGCAACGATTTGACCCATCTGACGCGTGTCGCCCTACTCGGGGAGCTGTCCGGCTCGCTGGCCCACGAGCTCAACCAGCCCCTCACCGCCATCCTCAGTAACGCCCAGGCGGGATTGCGCTTCCTAGCGCTGGACCCTACCAACATTGACGAAGTTCGCAACATCCTTAGTGACATCGCGGAAGACGACAAACGCGCAGGCGAGGTCATTCGGCGGCTGCGCACGTTGTTCAAGAAGGGCGAAGGCGCGCGCCGGTATCGAGGGGATCACCGGCGACATTCTGAAAATTGACGGTCATGGAATTCTTATCGGCAATATAAACCTTGCCCTTCACCTTCATGAACCGATGCCCCTTGTAGATGCGGGCGTCGAGACATGCCGCAGGAGCTTTCGGATATTTGGCTAGGAATGCCTGACTGTAGACGAGATCGGAACATTTCACTGCCGGCAATGTTTCCGGATCGACATCGTGTGGTACTGCGAACGCGGCGCTCGATGCAAGAGCGAATATCGCAGCACATGTCATATTTCGAACAGGTGGCGGCCTCAACCAAAGGTAGGTATCGAATGACCACCTCTCGCTTCGCAGTTCGAACGCACGCGCTGGTCGTGTGCGCCATGGTCACGGCGGTGATGTTCGCACCTAGCGGCCTCCTCGCCGCAGGCCTTGATTTCCTATCGAAGTCCGCGGAAGGTAAATTCAACGATGAGGACGTGCGGATTCTAAAAGCGACGGCGTTGGCCCTCCTTAACGACGGAGTGGTTGGTCAAAGTCAGCACTGGGCCAATCCGAACACGACAGCCAGCGGCACGCTCACGGTCGTCAAGGTTTTCCAGAGCACGGAGAACTTTCCGTGCAAATCCCTGCGCGTCGAAAATAGCGCGGAGGGATTGCACAATCGGGCCACATTCCCGGTGTGCGAGGTCCAAGGGAAGTGGAAGATCCACAGTCAGGCACGGCCGGTGACAACGCCAGCGGAATGATCGTAGCTCGCAGAGCGGCGAGCCTCGGTGAGTTCCGCTTGCCCAATGAGCTGCGCGCACCGCCGGGCTATTTCTCTTTCCGGAATTGTGCGCGGCCGTCGAAGCCGCAGAGAACTGGGGAACTATGTTACGGCGCGCGCAGTGCGGCAGGCGATCGGCCGTCGGCGTTGTCCGGGAAGGATCTCCTACCGATCTGTTGGAAATGGACTGCAACCCGATCGCGAACATACGGTTGATCGAGGATTCAAACAAAACCTTCGTGATGATCATGAAGGACGGGAAGATCTACAAGAATTCCCTCAACTGAGCCGACTCCCTCTCGTCGGGAACGGCTACCGTGACGACCCGCGGCCGTGATACGCTCGCCTCCCGCACGTCGAGAGGGCGAGATCATGAGCACGATCAAAACGAAAGACGGCGTCGAAATCTTTTACAAGGACTGGGGCAGCGGCCCACCCCTCGTGTTTTCCCACGGCTGGCCGCTATCGGCCGACGACTGGGATGCTCAGTTGATGTTCTTTCTGAAGCAGGGATATCGCGTGATCGCTCACGATCGGCGGGGCCACGGACGCTCCTCGCAGACCGCGGACGGGCATGACATGGATCATTACGCGGACGACCTGGCGGCGGTTACGGCGCATCTCGATCTCAAAGGCGCTGTGCACATCGGCCACTCGACCGGGGGCGGCGAGGTTGCGCGCTACCTCGCGCGCCACGGCGAGAGCCGCGTCGCGAAGGCGGTGCTGATCAGCTCCGTGCCGCCCGTCATGGTCAAATCCGACACCAATCCGGGCGGTCTGCCCAAACAGTTCTTCGACGATTTTCAGGCGAGCGTCGCCGCCAACCGCGCGCAGTTCTACCGTGACCTGGCGGCCGGGCCGTTTTATGGCTTCAATCGCCCGGGCGCCAAGGTCGACGAAGGGGTTATCCAGAACTGGTGGCGACAAGGCATGATGGGCGGGATCAAGGCGCACTACGACGGCGTCGTGGCTTTTTCGCAGACCGACTTCACCCCCGATCTCAAGAAGATCTCCGTCCCGATGCTGGTCATGCACGGCGATGACGACCAGATCGTCCCCTATGCGGATTCAGGGCCGCTCACCGCCAAGCTGGTGAAGGGCGCGACCTTGAAAACCTACAAGGGCTATCCGCACGGCATGTGCACGACGCACGCCGATACGATCAATCGAGATCTTCTCTCGTTCGTTCGGGGCGAGCAGGTGGGGACGCCTGGGTAAGCGCTAGCAGGAGCAGGTTAGGCGGGCGAAAGCCCGCCTAACCTCTGCGAGTCGGCCGACGACGTCTTCACGCGCGCTTCAGGCCCTCTCGCCGGTGCCATGAGCTCGCCCCATCCATATTCCACAATTTGCGATTCACTCAATCAAGTCGCGAACCAACACAGTGTGATATGGTCCTTTGAAGATGATGCTGCGAGTTACTGGAGACTGAGTGATTTTTGGTAAAATTTTCAAAACGATTGCCGCTTATGGGATTGCAGTCTTCGCAGCAATTTTAGCCGGTGCTCCCGCGGTCCGGGCGCAGACTCCTTCGCCGCTGCAGGAGTGGCAATACTCGAGCGGAATCGCCCTGCAGAGGCTGTTCGAGCCCAACGTGCCCGATTGGACCGTAATGCTGGGTGCGGCAGTCGAGCACAAGCCGCTCTACGATGGTGCCTCGCTCACGCGGACGCTCGGAGGCCCTGTAATCAACGTTCGCTACAAGGATCGTTGGTTCGCCTCGATCGGCGAGGGTATCGGCGTCAATCTGTGGAGTGGAGATCATTACCGCGCGGGATTGGCCCTGACTTACGATCTCGGGCGCTACGTACACGACGATGTGACTCATCTGACCGGCCTCGGCGATATCAAAATAGCGCCGGCCCCCAAAGCATTCGTCTCGTGCGTGATTTCCAAGTCCTTTCCGCTGGTGGTGCGCGCGGACGTGCGGCAGATCATCGGGGGCGCCGACGGCATGGTCGCCGACATCAGCGCGTATCTGCCGCTGCCGGGGAGCTCGAAGCGCTTCATCATGTTCGCCGGTCCTTCCTATACCTACGCCGATCATCGCTACATGCAGAAGGAATTCGGGGTGACGCCCAGCCAGTCGATCGCCTCGGGCTATCCTGTGTACGATGCGCACTCGGGATCGAATGCGGCGGGATTTGGATTCAGCTCCACTTTATTCATTACGTCACGCGTGCTCCTCAATTTCGATACGGCCATTAACCGCCTTCTCGGATACGCGGTCGATAGCCCGATCACGCAACGCAGGACTCAGCACGTGTTCGTGCTGTCGGTGGCGTACTCCTGGGGGGCTTGGGGGGATTGAAGAGCCTTGTCGCGTGCGCTAGAGCGGCATCTTGCGCGTGATGATGTCCCACCACAGACGCCAGTCGCCCATCAGACTCAACCAGGGATGCTTGAAGGTCGCGGGCCTGTTGTGCTCGAAGAGTGGAAGGCGCGCTCGCTACCCATGCTCGAGTCACTCCGTTGAGAGCCCGCCGTTCTCTGCGATGGTGCGGCCGATGCCCGACCAATCGATTTCCTCGCCGTGGGCGTCAATGGTCTGCAGCAGGTGGTCCCGCAGTACGTTGAGCACGGGCATGGGCACGCGTAAGGTCTCGGCGGACTCACCGACTAGGCGCATATCCTTCAGTCCGAGAGGCGCTGCAAATCCCGCGGGCTTGAAGCGTTCCTCGACCAGCGCGGCACCGTAATTGCGATAGAGGGGCGCATCGAAAACGGTGCCCGTCATGACTTCGAGGAAAAGTTTCTTGGGCACGCCGCCTTTCCGGGCCAGCGTCATCGCCTCCGCGAGAGTCTCGATCGCCGCGAGGATCGCGAAGTTGCCGCAGAGCTTGACGAGATTGGCGGAGGAGGGCTTATCGCCGATATAGAACGCCTTCTGACTGATGGCCGGGAACAGGGCGCTCGCGGCGGTGTAGTCGGACTTTGCGCCGCCGGCCACGATGAAAAGCTTTGCCGCGGCTGCGGCTTCCGGACGCCCAAACACGGGCGCGCTCAGATAGCGCAATCCACGATCCTGATGCAGCTTCGCCACGCTGTCTGTGGTGGCGACTCCGATCGTGCTCGAGGAGACGTGCAGGGCGCCGCGCGGAAGCCCCTCGAAGACGCCGTCATTGCCCTGGAGCACCGCCTCGAGCGCCGCATCGTCGGCGAGCATGCTCACGATGAGCTCGCGGCCCGAGGCGGCCTGCCGCGGCGTGCGGGCGAGCACCGCACCCTGCGCCACGAGCGCCTGGGCTTTGTCTGGTGAACGATTCCACACCGTGAGCTCATGACCCGCGCGCAGGAGATTGGCCGCCATCCCGGCGCCCATTTGTCCGAGTCCCAAAAACCCAATTTTCATGATGAGCCTCCTTTTGAGGTGCTGCTCCAATGGACCGTGCGGGGCGAAGCGCGTTCCGTGCCGCCGTCCCTGGAGCTTATCGGAGGCTCAGGGGGGTTTGGTATCCCGTGAGCTCGAGGTAACCGCGGCCGGCGGCATGTCCCGGCTCGTAGGCCTGCACCGCGCCTTCCCAGTACACGGCGCCCGTGGACAGGCGTGTGTCGTTTTCTTGATCGTCCATCAAGGGTTTGAGGTCGAGCTCGCGCGTTCCTGCACGTACGTGCCATTCGACCGGGTAAGTGGTCCCGGTGCGCGGCGATCGCCAGGTGCGCCGCGGCAAAAAGCTCACCTGCCCGGGTGCAAGGATCTGGACCGCGCCATCGGCGGCCCTGAGCGTGCCGCCGGACCAGCGCGCCTCATGGTGTGCGCCGCGAATTTCAAACGCCATGAGCGCCGCGCCGTCGGCGAAGTTGATGCCGATCCAGTCCCACCCGACGGCGCCGCTCTCGAGATACTCACTCGACCATTCGTGATCGAGCCACGCCTCGCCACGCACGGCGTCGCGCCGGCCGTTACGTATGATGGTGCCTCGCACTGCGAGATGCGGCAGGCTGTAGTAATAGCTGGCGGCTTGCGCGGCGGCGCCTTTGCGGCTCACACCGTCCTCGCCGTTGAGGAGCGGTGCCTGAGTGGGCGCGAGCTCGAGACGCAGCGTGAAATCCTCCGCCGCGACGTCCACCGCATACACCGCGTCGGCGCGCCGTAAGCTCCATGACTCGATCTGGATGTCGGTGTCACCCTCGGCTGCTCGAGCCAAGCCCATTCCAGCCCGCCTGATTTTCTGGTCCTGCCACAGCCTCCCGCGCTGCGGGTCACTGAGTGCGCAATGCGCGATCAGCAGCTGATGCGGCGCGAACGCACTCGGATTCGCCGCATCGATCGCGGGGCGTGTGCGAAAGAATGTGACTTGAAACCCGAGCGATTCGCCGGCGTTTGCGCTTCCAGGCAACGTGAGCCAGCCGGTCGCGTACCACCACTCGGTGCGAAAGCTCGGATGGCTGCCGAAGTCGCGTGGAAACTCGATGGGATGACCTTTCGTGACGGTCGCATAAGGCGGCTCTGGCGGGGCGCCCTCGGCACGGGCGGTTGCGCTCGCGCTGGCGGCCGCGATGCATATGGCGGCGAGCCGCAGGGCGAGTTTGCCGCCCCTTGCTCGAGTCTCTCGCGTTTTCACCAGTCTTCCCGCACGGCGCGCACCGCCTCATGACTCATGGCGCTGCGCCCGCTCCACACGGCCGTTATCGCGGCCGCCGCGATCAGCGTGACCGAGAGCACGCCGAGCTGCCAGAGCGGGACGGCGAAGTCGATGCTCCAGTTGAACGACTGGCGGTTGACGACGTACACGAGAACGAGACTCAAGGCGCCACCCAGGATCAGGCCGTAGATAACACCGAACGAGCTCATGAGCACGCCCTCGCTTGCGAGCATGGCGATCACCTGCCGGCGGAGCATGCCGATGTGGCGCAGCATGCCGAACTCGGCGCGCCGCGCGAGCGCCGTCGAGCTCGCCGCAAAGCTCACGCCCATGAGTCCGATGATCACCGCGACCGCCTCGATCCCATACGTGATCGCAAACGCGCGATCGAAGATGCGCAAGGACCGCTCGCGCAGCGCCGTGCTCGTCAGGACCTCGAAAGAGCTCGCGCTGGCGGAGGCCGGCGCGCCGCGCGCGAGCGCCACGCGGAGCTCCGACTCGACGTGAGCGGCATCGCTTCCCGGCTTGAGCCACACCGAGCCCTCGTTGGCATCCGCATCGTGGGTGGCTGCGATGTATGCCGGTCGAGTGATCACCACGGCGCCGAACACGCGCGCATAGTCGCGCCAGATGCCTGCGACAGTGAAACGCCGCATCTGTCCGCCGAGAGGCAGATTGATTTGCGCGCCGGCCTCGTAGCCGTAGAGATCGTGCACGGACTCGGAGATCCACACCGGGGGTGCATCGTTCGGCAGCGGGCCGCCGAAGCTTTGCAGCAGCGGCAGCTCATCGCTCACCTGTCGAGCGCTCGAGCCGCGTGCAATGAGCGTGACGGGCGGGCGCGCCGGATCGAGCAGCAACGGTCGAGTGCGGCGGAACTCGACGCGGGCGACGCCCGGCATCGCCGCCGCAGCTTGCTGATCCTGCGGGCTCCAGTACGCCGTGTCGTTGCCGAGCGCCTCGCGCAACTGCAGGTCGGCGGGCAGCAATTTCCCCAGCCAGTCCTCGAACGACACCCGGAACGAGTAAACCATGATGGCCATGGCCACCATCAGGCTGAAGCTGACGATGACCGAAGCGAGGCTCAGCGTGGAGAGCGGGATATTGTCACGCAGCTGCGCGAGCGCGGTGTCGGGCACCACACGGTCGGTTCGCGGTGCCATGCGCAAGATCGACACCGTGAGTCGCGGCACGAGCAGCACGGCGCCGAGCAGAAGGGCGCCAACGGCGGCATAGCCGAAGAACGGCAACCCGCGGATGGGGGGCAGCCGCGCGAGGATCGCCCCGGCCGCGAGCAGGCCGAGCCCTGCGATCCAGCTCCTGCCGGCTATGAAAGTCGGTCCCTCGTCGCCGCCCTTGAGCGCGCGGGCAGGGGCTTGCCGGGCCGCGGCGCGCGCCGGAGACCACGCGCCGGCGGCGGCGATGGCCGTGCCGATCACGGTGAAGGCGAGAAGACTCGCGGGAGCGGCCTTGAGCGCCGCGCCCGCGACGTGCAGCTGCGAATTGCCGAGATCGCCGTTCAGCAAACGCAACAGGCCCGCGGCGCAGGCGAGCGCGAGCACGGCACCCGTCACCGAGCCGGCGAGCCCGAGCAGGGCGCCTTCGCCGAGGAGGGCGAGCTCGAGCTCGCCCCGGGTGACGCCGAGCGCGCGCAACAGGCCGAAGGATCGGCGTCGCCGCAGAGCCGACAGCGACTGGGTCGAGAACACCAGGAACGCTCCCGTCCAGAGCGCGACCAGCGCCAGCATGTTCAGATTCACTCGATACGCGCGGGTTACCGTCGCCGCGCGGTCGCGCTCGGCCTGCGGCGCGATGGCGAGCGTTCCCACCGGCAGATGCCGATTGAGCGTGGCGCGAAACGAGGCCGCGTCGACGCCCGGCTTGAGCGAGAGGTCGATGCGATTCAGGCGTCCGACTTTGCGAAACAGCCATTGGGCCGACGCAATGTCCATGATGCCAAGCGTCTGGGTGTAGGTTCCCTCGGGCAGCACGTCGATGACGCGCAGATCTCTCGTCCCATCGCCCACGACTACTCGCAGCCGATCGCCGGGGTGCACGCCGAGCTGCGCAGCAGCTTGATTGCTCAATACGATCGCGTCCGGCGCGAACAGATCCAGAGCGCGACGCTCGACATCACCGATGAGGACGGGCTGCAGCGTCGCGGCGACGAAGGGATCGAGACCCAGGACCTTGAGCGTGTCGCCGTTCGCGGGCAGCGCCACTTCCAGCTCGAGCACGGGGCTGGCCGCGCGCACGGCGGGATTTTGCGCGAGCTCGCCATACAGGCTCTCGGCAAATCCGTCGCGCGGTCCGCGGATCACGACGTCTGCATCGCCCACCAGGCGCTGGGTCGCCAGGCCGAACTCGTTGAGTGCCGCCGCGTTCACGAGATACACCACGGCCCCGAGGGCTACGCCGAGGGCGATCGACAGCACGGTGACCGCGAGACGACCGGGTTGCTCGCGCAATTGCGAGAGCAGCAGCATGCGGCAGAGGCTGAGCGCGGGCGCTCGACTCACGGGGTGCGTGCCCAGGGCGAAAGGCCCGCGGCATCGAGGACGAGGATCCGGTCGGCGGTCTCTGCGGCGGCCCTCGAGTGCGTGATGAGAAGCCCCGCCCCCGCGCTCGCTTTTATCTGGTCTCGCAGCAAGGCGAGAATGTGGCCGGCCGTGCGCGGGTCGAGGTTCCCCGTGGGCTCATCGGCCAACACCAGGCGCGGCCGATGCACGAGGGCCCGCGCGATCGCCACGCGCTGCATTTCTCCACCGGAGAGCTCGCGCGGATAGCGGTTCGCAGCGGCCTCGAGCCCGACGGCACACAACATTTCGGCCGTGCGCCGGGTGCGTTCGTGCGCAGCGACCGCGAGAAGCTCGAGAGGCAAAGCGACGTTTTGCGCGACGCTGAGATAGGGCAGCACGTGAAAGGCCTGAAACACGAACCCGACGCTGTGCCGGCGCTTGAGCGTGCGCGCATCGTCGCTCAACGGGCCGAGCTCCTCGCCGTCGAGCCAGATGCGCCCCGAGCTCGGGGCTTCGAGACCGGCGAGGACGTTGAGGAGGGTGGACTTGCCCACGCCGGATTCGCCCATGACGGCGAGGTACTCGCCGGGTAGAAGCGTGAGCTGCAAGCCCTCGAACAGCGGCGCGCGCGCGGGGTAGCGCTTACCCAGATTCTCGAGCCTGAGAATGGCGTGCTCGAGCGCCGTCTCCTCAGGCGGCATCGACGCCGATGACGGCCTTGACCTCCAGGAAATCGCGCAAGCCGAACTCGCCGTATTCGCGGCCGTTCCCGGACATCTTGAAGCCGCCGAACGGGGTTTGCATATCGCCCGACGCGCCGTTGAGTGCGACCTGCCCGGCGCGGATGCGGGCGCCGACGCGCCGCGCGTGGGCGTTGTCCTGCGACCAGACGTATGCGGCGAGGCCGTACGGCGTGTCGTTCGCGATCTCGATCGCCTGCTCCTCGCTCTCGTAGGGCAGAATGCAGAGTACGGGTCCGAAGATTTCTTCGCGCGCGATGGTCATGTCGTTGCGTACGTTCGAAAAGATGGTCGGCTTGACATAGTAGCCCTTCGACAATCCCTCCGGTCGGCCGGCGCCGCCGGTGATGAGCTTCGCGCCCTCCGCAACGCCCTTCTCGATGTAGCGCTCGACGCGGTCGAACTGCACCTTGGATACCAGCGGCCCGACGGTGGTCTTCTCGGAGGCCGGATCGCCGACCACGACGCCCGCGGTGACGCGCAGCGCGATGGCCTCGACCTCCGCGAGCCTGGCCGCGGGTACCAGCATGCGCGTCGGCGCATTGCAGGACTGGCCCGAGTTTTGGAACACGTGCAACACGCTGCGCTTTATCGCGCGCTCGAAATCGGCGTCCTCGAGCAGCACGTTCGGCGACTTGCCACCGAGCTCCTGGTGCACGCGCTTGACCGAGGCCGCGGCGTTGCGCGCGACCTCCGTGCCCGCACGCGTCGAGCCGGTGAACGACACCATGTCGACCTCGGGGTGCGAGGAGAGCGGCGCACCGACGTTCGGCCCATCGCCGTTCACGAGATTGAACACTCCCCGCGGAACGCCGGCCTCGTGCATGACCTTCGCCCAAAGAACGGCGCTGAAGGGCGCATATTCGGAGGGCTTCAGGACCATGGTGCAGCCCGCGGCCAGCGCCGGCACGACCTTTGCCGCCACCTGGTTCATCGGCCAGTTCCAGGGTGTGATGAGCGCACACACTCCGACCGGCTCTTGCACGAGGCGCGTCGTGCCGCGCATCTCCTCGAACTGGAAATTCTTCAGGACCTCGATCATGGCGCTGATGTGGCCCACGCCGATGCGCGTCTGCGAGCCCTTGGCGAGCGAGATCGGTGCTCCCATTTCGGTCGAGATGGCGTGCGCGATCTCATCGTAATGGGCGTTATAGGCTGCGAGGACGCGCTCGAGGAGGGCGAGGCGCTCGGCCGGCGTTGTGCGCGAGTAGCCGTCGAACGCGCGGCGCGCCGCGCTGACCGCCCGCTGCACGTCCTTCGCGCTGCCCATGGAAATGACCCCGGCCGGGCTCTCCGTGGCGGGATTGATGACCGTAAATTCCGCCGGCTCCGCCGGATCGACCCAGGCGCCGTCGATGTAAAACTGCCGGTTGTCGTACGTCATCGAATGCCCCTCGAGTTGCCGCTGATTGCGCCCACATTCTACCCGCTGGGCGCCCTGCTGAGACCCCAGATTGTCGCCATCCGCCGACAACGACCGAGGCTGCGGCTCGCCCGACCGTCATAGTTTGAGGTCGCAGTTCGCAATTTCGTAAGTCGAGAACCCCTCGATTTTGATATCGGATTAGCCTTACGGACGGTCTGGGCGCGCAGCGCGCCCCTGGGAGCGCATAAGCATGAATCGCCTCGCGAAGCTGGGTTCGGCGGCCGCCCTGGCGGGCGCCCTCACCGCAGCTTTCTCGACAGCATCCGCAGCCGAGGCGTCATTTGCACCCGCGGCATCGTCTGCGCTCGCCGAGTACAACCCCGTGCGCCGCCCGCCCGTGAGTATCGGTCCGCGAGCGCATCGTCTGATCGTGGGGTTTCGCGCCGCGCCGGACATGGAGCGAACGGTCATGGTCCGGCGCCGGGGACACGCGGTGGTGCAGGCGCAGACGAGCTCCGCCGATGTCGACGCACTGTTGGCGCGCGTGGGCGTGCCCGTCGCGAAGTCGCGTCAATTCACGCCGAGCATGCACGTGCTGTTTCTTCCGAAAACCCTCTACGGCGCGGACGTCGACGCCGCGCTCGCGAAGCTCCGTACCGACCCGGCGGTGAAATTCGCGGAAGTGGATGAGATTCGGCACATCGAGGCCGTTACGCCGAATGACCCCTTGTTCTTGCCGAGCGTGCAAGCGAGCCCTGCGGCGAGCGGCCAGTGGTACATGAACACGCCGAGCTCGACGCCCGTCGTGCTCGAGGGCAACACAACCGAGGATCTGTCGGCCACTGACGCGGTCAGCGCCTGGGGCATCACCACGGGCAGCCCCGGCATCGTGATTGCCGATGTCGATACCGGGGTGAGATTCGACCACCCCGACCTCCTGCGCGCGGGCCTCGGCGGTCGGTTACTGCCGGGATACGATTTCGTGGGTGAAGACCTCAACCCGGGCAACGGGACGCCCGAGGGCACGTTTCTGATCGCCAACGACGGCGATGGCTGGGATCCCGATCCATCCGACCCGGGCGATTGGATAAGCTCCAGCGACACCTCGAATGCCCTGTTCGCCAACGCTACGGTCGAAAGCAGCTCGTGGCACGGCACGCGCGTCGTGGGTGTTTACGGGGCGATCACCAACAACGATATCGGCGTTGCGGGTATGACCTGGGGCCCTTGGGTGCTGCCGGTGCGGGCGCTCGGCAAGGGCGGCGGCTATGACTCGGACATCATCGCCGGCATCGAGTGGGCAGCAGGGCTCCCGGTCACGAATCCCGACGGTCCGCCCGTGCCGAATAATCCCTACCCCGCGGACATCGTGAACCTGAGCTTGGGCGGTAGCGGCTCCTGCCCGGGCGACTACCAGGATGCACTCGAGCAGGTGACGGCGATGGGCGTGCTGGTCATCGTCTCCGCGGGCAACGGCGGAGCCCCCGGTGCTGCCGCGCCCGTCGATGCGCCCGCGAACTGCAGCTTGCTGGTGCCGGGCGTCGTTGGCGTCGTGGGATTGCGAAATGTCGGCACCAAAGTCGGCTATTCGAGTTTCGGCTCGGGCGCGAGCATCGCGGCACCGGCCGGCAATTGCGTGCAGACCGCGGGCGATTGCCTGCGCTCCATCGACACGACGACCAACTCGGGAACCACCACCCCGGGCGCTAACGGCTACACCAACGAAGTGAGCGTGAATCTCGGCACCAGCTTCTCCGCGCCCATCGTATCGGGCGTCGCCGCGCTCATGCGTTCGGTGAATTACAATCTCACTCCCGCTCAGCTGGCCGCGCGACTCGAGGGAAGTGCCAGCGCGTTTCCGGCCGGCGCCGCCGGGGTTCCGACCTGCCCGACCACCGATCCCACCAGCGGCGAATGCGCCTGTCCCAACGATGGCAGCCAATGCGGCACCGGCATGGTCAACGCTTTGAGCGCCGTGAAGGCGGCGCAGCGGCCGATCGGCGTCATCGTGATCCCGAAAAACATTACGCCTGGCGTCATGTTCGATGCGAGCGCGAGCGTCGCCGCATGCAACGGCAGCTCGACGGCACCCGCGCCGCTGAGCATCGCTTCCTACGCCTGGACGGCGTCTCCATCGAGCCTCATCGTGAGCGGCGCAAACAGCGCGCGGGTGACCGTCGATCCCGCCCCCGGCACCTTGACCTTGACCCTGACCGACTCGGCCGGAAACCTCGACACCGAAACCGTCACGCTCACGGCGACCAGCGCCACGAGCACCGCGCCCGCCACCGCGGGCACCAGCGCCACGGCCTGTCCGGCGGCCATCACCGTGCATCCCGTACCGCCCACGGTGAGCGAATCGTTCTTCCCGGCAAAGACGGCGACGAGCTCGCCATCGACGCTCACCCTCACCCTGTCGAATACCAACGGCTTCGCGCTCACGCAATCGAGCTTCGGCATGACGTTGCCGGCGAATCTCACCGTTCCCCCATCCAACTCTCCGACGACCACGTGCGCGGGCGCCGATGCCTCACTCACCTTCACGTCGACGTCGGTGACGCTTGCCGGGGCGAACATTCCCGCCGACGGCAATTGCACGATCACCGTCCCCGTCGAGACCGAGACGACAGGGAGCTACACCGTTTCGGTGGCGGCGCAGGCGCTCATGACCGCTCCGGCGGCAGGCAACAGCGCTGCCTCCTCGGCAACCCTCACCGTGACCTCACCGCCCGCCAGCGGGGGCGGCGGGGGGGCGGTGGACTGGCTCGACATCTTATTCGTCGTCGGCGTGCTCCTTGCGGTACGGCGGCCGGCCACCCGAGGGGCGCGCAGCGGACGTCCTCGCCTGTAGAATGAGGCGCATGCCCCAGACCCAAGCGAACTCTTCTCAGACCCGCTCTGATGCCAGGCCGGGCGGTGTACACATCGAGTCGGTGAAGACCCACCGGGACGCTCGCGGCAGCCTGTTCGAGCCGCTGAACGACGTTGAGCTCAAGTCACAGAAGAACGTCCATGTCGTGCTCACCGCCCCGAACGAGGTGCGCGGCAATCACCGGCATGCACGCGCGGTGGAAATGACGACCCTGGTCGGCCCCTGCCTGGTCAGGCTCAAGGAAGCCGGCGTGATTCGCGACGTCGAGGTGCCGGCCGGGGAGACCTGGCGTTTCACCATTCCGCCGGGTGTTGCGCACGCCTATCGCAATACCGGAAGCGAGCCCATGGTGCTGATCTCGTTCAGCACCGAGGTGCATGACCCCAACGCGAGCGATACCATCCGCGAGCAGATCCTTTAGGCGCGGCCGGCCAGGCGCGGCCGGCTAGGCCATCCGGCACGCTTCTTCGAACGACAGCCGCGGGTTGCGCGGAAAGAGCATCTCAGTCGTGCCGACGCCGAGCGCGCACAGGAAGTTCGACTTGTACGAGGTGCCCCCCAAAAACACCTCATCGACTTGCTCATTGTTGAAACCCGACATGGGGCCCGTGTCGAGCCCGAGCGAGCGCGCGGCCAGGATGAAGTACCCGCCTTGCAGCGTCGCATTGCGCATCATGTGCGCTTTGCCCGTCTTCGGGTCTTTGAACATCTCGGCGATCTCGGGTTTGTGCGGAAAGAGTTGCGGCACTTTCTCGTAGAACTTCTCGTCCATGGCGATGATGGCGGTCACCGGCGCTTGCCGCACCTTGACCGCGTTGCCTTCGGAGACGCACTTCATGAGCTTCTCCTTGCCCGCGTGGCTGGCGACGAACACGAACCGCGCCGGGCAACAGTTGGCCGAGGTCGGACCCATCTTGAGCAAGTCGTAGAGCGCGCGGAGCTTGGACTCCGGTACGGGGTCCTGGGTCCAGCGGTTATAGGAGCGAGCGTTACGGAACAGCGTATCGAGCGCAGCATCATCCAGCGGCGTTTTCATGGGGAGCCTCTACGGTTGCGAAACGGGGAACGCGAGCTCGTAGCCGCGTTTGAAATCGCGGATATGCTTTTCCATCCAGGTACGCGCGAGCTCGCTTTGCTCGCGCTTCACCGAGTTGACGATGCGGGTCTGGGCCTCGCCGATGCGTGCTCGCGCCTGCGGCACGCGCTCGATGATTTCCGTGAGGGTGGGGGCGAGGAGGCCGTTGAGGGGTGCCTGGGCCAAGGCCAGGACCTGGTTGCCGCTCGCGCTCGCCACGGCGTTGAAAAAATCGAGTACGGAGGCCACCGCGGCTGCGGTGTCGGCGGCGTCGCGCCTGAAGTGCGCGCTTGCACGCACGATGGCTTGCAGTTGCGCCGCGGTGCGCCGTGTTGCGGCGTATTGCGCCGCGGCGGGCTCGATCGCCATCATCGCTTCCCATAGCTCGAGGTAGGTGACATCGTTCAACGCGAGCGCCCGGCTCACGCCTTTGCTCACGTGCTTGGCCTGTGGCCGCGTCACGCGCAGCCGCTTTTCGCCCCGGCCGCGGCCGATAAGGCCCTGCGTTTCGAGCTCGCGGATGGCCTCGCGAACCGTCGAGCGGTTGACGCCGAACTGCCGGGCGAGATCGCTCTCGGAGGGCAGCGCATCGCCCGCGCGCAGCACGCGCCCCACGATGCGCTGCTCGATGAGCTTGGCGATCTGGCGGTAAGCGGGATGATCGTCGAGCGGCTCGAAGATGTCGCCGTCCACGCGCAGGCTCGGCCGCGCCGCGCTCACGCAGATTCCCCGAACAACTCGCGGCCGATCAGCATGCGCCGGATCTCGGAGGTGCCCGCGCCGATCTCGTAGAGCTTCGCGTCGCGCAGCAGCCGGCCGGTCGGATAGTCGTTGATGTAGCCGTTGCCGCCGAGCAATTGAATGGCATCGAGGCCGGCGCGCGTGGCGGCTTCGGCGCAGAACAAGATACAGGCCGCGGCGTCCTTGCGCGTGGCATCGCCGCGATTGCAGGCGCCGGCGACCGTGTAGGCGTAACTGCGACAGGCGTTGAAGGAGGCGTACATGTCGGCGAGCTTTCCCTGCACGAGCTCGAAGGTGCCGATCGGCTGGCCGAATTGCTTGCGCTCGCGCACGTAGGGCACCGCGACGTCGAGGGCCGCAGCCATGATGCCCAAGGGTCCGCCCGAGAGCACCACGCGCTCGTAATCGAGCCCGCGCATGAGTACTCGCACGCCTTGGTTTTCGGGGCCGAGGAGGTTCTCGGCCGGCACCTCGCACTCCTCGAACACGAGCTCGCACGTGCTCGAGCCGCGCATGCCGAGCTTGTCGAGCTTTTGCGCGGGAGCGAACCCGGCAAATCCGCGCTCGATGAGAAAGGCACTGATGCCGCGGGACCCGGCGTCCGGATCGGTCTTCGCGTACACCACCAGCACATCCGCGTCGGGGCCGTTGGTGATCCACATCTTGCGCCCGTCGAGCACGTAGCGGTCGCCGTGCTTGCGCGCGCGCAACTGCATCGACACGACATCCGAGCCCGCACCCGGCTCCGACATGGCGAGCGATCCCACGTGCTCGCCGCTCAGAAGCTTCGGCAAATAGCGGCGCTTCTGTTCCTCGTTGGCATTCAGCGCGATCTGGTTCACGCAGAGATTGGAGTGCGCGCCGTAGCTCAGCCCGACCGCGGCCGAGGCACGCGAGATCTCCTCCATCGCGACGGTATGTGCGACATAGCCGAGGCCTGCACCGCCGTGCGCCTCCGGTACCGTCATCCCGAGCAGTCCGAGCTCGCCCATGGCGGGCCACAGATCGCGTGGGAACTCGTTGCTGCGATCGATCTGCGCGGCACGCGGCGCGATGCGCTCGTCGGCGAAACGGCGCACCTGGTCGCGCACGGCGTCGATCTCCTCTCCGAGACCGAAATTGAACTCGCGGTAAGCGGCACCCGGCATGGCTCTACCCCGTTGTCATCCGACCCAAAATCGTTGGATAATCCGATTGTCCGACAATTTTGCGCCTCGCGCCCTGGAATGACAATGGCAACCCGCCGGGGCGCTCAAGGGAACGACCATGGCTAAGATCGCTTCGAGCATCGATGCGCGCGCGCCCGAGTTCGCGGCCAATCGGGCCGCCATGGCGGCGCTCGTCGAGGATTTGCGCGCGCTACTCGCGCGCAACGCGCTGGGCGGCAGCGGAGCGGCTCGCAACAAGCACCGGGAAGCGGGCAAGCTGCTGGTGCGCGAGCGGGTGGACGCGCTGCTCGACCCCGGCTCGCCGTTCCTCGAGCTCTCGGCGCTCGCGGCGCACCAGGTGTACGACGACGATTTGCCGGGTGCCGGTCTGGTCACGGGCATCGGCAGGATCTCCGGGCGTCCTTGCATGGTGGTCGCCAACGATCCGACCGTGAAGGGCGGCACGTACTATCCGCTGACCGTCAAGAAGCATCTGCGCGCCCAGGAAATCGCGGGCGAGAATGCACTGCCTTGCGTCTACCTCGTGGAGAGCGGCGGCGCGTTCCTGCCGAAGCAGGACGAGGTGTTTCCCGACCGCGACCATTTCGGGCGCATTTTCTTCAACCAGGCGCGATTGTCGGCGCAAGGCATTGCGCAGATCGCCGTGGTGCACGGATCCTGCACGGCGGGCGGCGCGTACGTGCCGGCAATGTCCGATCACGCCGTGATCGTGAAGAACCAGGGCCGGATATTTCTCGGCGGGCCGCCGCTGGTGCGCGCCGCGACGGGCGAGGAGATCGACGCCGAGTCGCTCGGCGGGGCCGACGTGCATTGCCGCCGCTCCGGCGTCACCGACTACTACGCACAGAACGATACTCATGCGCTCAGCCTTGCGCGGCGCGCGGTGGCGCGGCTGCGGCCCCCCGCGCTCGCACTGCCACTTACGGCCTCGAAGGAGCCCGACTACGACCCTGCGGAGATCTACGGCATCATTCCGCCGAGCTCGCGCAAGCCCTACGATGTGCGCGAGATCATCGCGCGCCTCGTCGATCGCTCCTGGTTCGACGAGTTCAAGGCGCTCTACGGCACGACCTTGGTCTGCGGCTTCGCCGACATCCATGGCATGCCTGTCGGCATCCTCGGCAACAACGGGATCTTATTCTCGGAGAGCGCGCTCAAGGGCACGCACTTTATTGAGCTCTGCTGTCGCGAGGGCATTCCCCTGTTGTTCTTGCAGAACATCTCGGGTTTCATGGTGGGACAGGCCGCGGAAGCGGGCGGGATCGCGAAGGACGGCGCCAAGCTCGTGACGGCTGTCGCCTGTGCGGCGGTGCCCAAGTATACGGTCACCATCGGGGGCAGCTTCGGCGCAGGAAATTACGCCATGTGCGGGCGCGCCTACGGGCCCCGCCTGCTGTTTCAGTGGCCCAATGCCCGCACGTCGGTGATGGGCGGCGAGCAGGCGGCGAGCGTGCTCGCCACCATCAAACGCGATGCGCTCAAGCGCACGGGCGGCGACTTGAGCGAGGCCGAGGAGGAGCAGATCAAGGCGCCAATCCGCGAGCAGTTCGAGCGGCAAGGCCATCCCTACTATGCGTCCGCGCGGCTCTGGGACGACGGCGTGATCGATCCGCTGGACACTCGCCGCGCGCTCGGGCTCGCGCTCGCACTGAACAGCGAAAGCGCGGCGACGCGCTTTGGCATTTTCCGAATGTAGCGCGCGCGGCATCCATGACGGCAAACAGCTCGAAGCGTCTTCTGATCGCCAACCGCGGCGAAATCGTCTGCCGCATCGCACGTACGGCGCGGCGCCTGGGCTGGACGGTGATCGCCGTTTATTCCGACGCCGACCGCGGCGCCAAGCACGTGCGCGAAGCGGACGAGGCCTACTACCTAGGCCCATCGCCGGCCGCGCAGAGCTACCTCGACCGCAAGCGCATCATCGAGCTCGCGCGTCGCGTGCGCGCGCACGCCGTGCATCCGGGGTACGGCTTTTTGTCGGAGAACGCCGACTTCGCTCAGGGTTGCATCGACGCGGGCTTAATCTTCGTGGGACCGCCGCCGCAAGCCATCCGGGCGATGGGCTCGAAGAGCGCCTCCAAGGCCTCGATGGCCGCTGCGGGCGTGCCGGTGGCGCCGGGCTATCACGGGAGTGATCAGTCGCCCGCGCACCTCCTGGCCGAGGCGCAGCGCATCGGCTTCCCTCTCATCATCAAGGCGAGCGCGGGCGGCGGCGGCAAGGGTATGCAGGTGGTCCATTCCGCCGCCGAGGTCGCCGCCGCGGTCGAATCAGCCCAGCGCCTCGCGCGCACCGCATTCGGCGACGACCGGCTCTTGTTCGAGCGCTACTTCCCGGCGGCCCGGCATGTCGAGGTGCAAGTCTTTGCCGATTCGCACGGCGAGACCGTCGCGCTGTTCGATCGCGACTGCTCAGTGCAGCGGCGACATCAGAAGATCATCGAGGAAGCCCCTGCGCCCGGACTGCGCCCGGAGGTGCGCGCGGCGATGTCACTGGCCGCCATCACCGCGGCGCGCGCCGTTGGCTACGTCGGCGCGGGCACCGTCGAGTTCCTGGTGGATCCCGCGCAGCAGTTCTATTTCATGGAAATGAATACGCGGCTTCAGGTGGAGCATCCGGTCACCGAGCTCATCACGGGCGTCGATCTGGTGGAGTGGCAGCTCGAGGTCGCCTGCGGCGGGCACCTGCCGAGCGGCGCGGCGGCGATCGTGTCGCACGGGACCGCCATCGAGGCGCGGCTGTACGCCGAGGATCCCGCGCACGAGTATCTGCCGAGCGTCGGGCGCATCGCGCACCTGCGCTGGCCGGACTCGACCGTCGGCAAGCTGCGCCTCGATGTGGGTGTCGATGCGGGCGATGAAGTGTCGCCGTTCTACGATCCCATGCTCGGCAAGCTCGTTGCGGGGGGCGAATCGCGCGCGCAGGCGATCGACACGCTGCATCGCGCACTGGCCTCACTCGAAATCGCCGGCGTGACGACCAACCGCGCGCTGCTGCAGAGCGTGCTCGCCGATGCGCAGTTTCGAGCGGGCGGTGTCACCACGAGCTTTCTCGAGACGCGCCGGGATCACTTGTCCTTCGGCGAGCCGAGCCCTGCAGCCGTCGACTACATCCTCGCCGCGCTGTGGTATGCCTCGGCGAACGCGGACCCCGGCGTGCTCTGGGCGGATACGTCGGGATGGCGATTGTCGGCGCCCGCCCTCACGCGCCGGCGCTTCGGCGAGCGCGTGGTAGTTCTCGAGCGGCTGGACGCGCAGCATTATCGCGCCCGCCTCGGGGACGAGGACTACGAGGTGCGCGTGATCGGCCGCGGGGAGGGCGCGCTCGAGGCCGAGATCGGCGGCAGCCGCGAGCTTGCCCGAATCCTCGAGGCGGGGGCCGCCCTCGAGCTATTCCGTACCGGCCGGCACACGACCCTGACGGCGAGCAGCACTGAGGATGCGCTCGAGCCCACCGATGAGGCGGACGCGGGATCGCTGGTGACCCCGCTCCCCGGCACCGTGGTCGCGGTGCACGCGAAGTCGGGGCAAAGCGTTGCGCGCGGCGCGCCGCTCATCACCATCGAGGCGATGAAGATGGAGCACACCGTGGCCGCCCCGTACGCGGGCACGGTGGAGCGGCTGCCGTTCGGCCTGGGGGATCGGGTGGCGGCGGGATCGGTGCTCGCGGAGCTCAAGCCCGACGTTTCATGACCTGCGTCTGCTCGTCCGGGCTTTAGCCGACAAGCTCGAGGGCCGGGGCCGCGGCGAGCGGCGGCAGAGTGACTTTGAAACGGGTCTCGTGGCCGAGCAAGCTCGCGAGCGCCACCTTACCGCCGGCTTCATGTACATAGCGGCGCACCAGGGCGAGCCCCGTTCCATGCGCGGCCTCCCCTGGGGTATTGGGGAGCGTGGAATAACCGGACTTGAAGATGAGCTTGATCGCTTCGCGATCGCGCAGGCGCGCGGCGTTCTCCCCGGTCAGGATGCCGCGCGCAATGGCGGTGGAGCGCACCTGCTCGGGATTGAGCCCGCAGCCGTCGTCCTCGAAGAGAAGCTCGAAGTTGCCGTCCACAGTGTCTTTGAACTCGAGCCGCATGGTGCCGTTGGGTGCCTTGCCGGCGGCGATCCGCTCCTCCGCCGGCTCGATGCCGTGCATCACGGCATTGCGGATCAGCTGAATGGCGATGTTCTTGACGGCGGATTGATAGGCCGAAGGCACCCGGGCGAGCCCGGTCGCTTGCAGCGTGACAGTCTTGTTGTGCTCCTGCGCCACGTGATCCGTGAGCGCTCGCAATGTGTTCTCGAGACTCCCTGCGGGCGCGGAGAGCTGCGCACCCGGCACGGGCGCGTGCCGCGCCGCATCGGCCATGAATTTCGGTGACTCGATGACCTGCGTGCCGTTCGCCGTCACGCTCTGACCGGCCGGGGTGGCCTCGCCCGGACGCGGCCCTCCGGCCCCTGCGCTCAGCGTCTTGAGCAGCGCGAACTGCCCGTAGAGCTCGTCGAGCTTCACCGCGAGCGGGAGGAAGTCGCTGCCGCTCAACGCGGGACGGCTGCGCAGCTCGTGCAGCGCGTCCTCGAACTGCCGCGCCGAGGCTTCCAGCGCCGAGAGCTGAAACGCGGCGGCATCGCGCCGCACCCGGTCGACTTCCTCGAGCGTCTCCTCGAGCTTGTGGCGAAATGCTTCCTGCTCGCGGGCCGGCTTCTTCAGCACGGCGTTGATGGTCTTCATCGAGGCGTCGGCTCGATGCAACAAGGCGGCAAAGCGCGCTCCGCCCACTTGCAGGACGCTGCGCAGGATTTCTCCCTGCGTCTGCACGTGAATGCGCAAATCCTCGAGCTCGCGCACCATGTGCCCCTCTTGGGTGATGTCGGTGACGCGCACGAGCCAGGCGCGCTGCTCTTTCGCGAGCTCGACGGCGCTGAACTCGAATGAATATTGCGCGGAATCGTAGGTGCCGTCCGTGTTGGGCAGGCGCACCTCGACGTTGCTCAAGGGATTGGCTTGCGCCGACTCGGCGCTCGCGGTGCCGCCCCCGTCCTCGCGCGGCGGCGCGGTGCCGAGGAGCTGGGCGATATGGTTTCTTACCGTGCTCAGCGTCTTTGCAGTGACCACCGGCGCGAGCAGTTTCTCGAAGGTCAGGTTGGTGAAGTCCTCGCGACGAAACAGCCGTGCAAGCGATTGCGAAACGTGGGGTAGGACCCGATTGCGCGCGTCGAGGAAGAACAGTCCCTGGTCGGTATTTCGCAAGACGGCGTCGGTGATGCGATTGCTGGCGCTGAGGAGCTCCTGCTTCTCGCGCTCGTGGCGGGTGCGGGTCATGAACATATCGACTCCAGCGTGCCAAAGGGCTCGCCGGACCGACGGGAGCGGTGTCACAGCTTGAGCGTAATTTTTACATATGCCGCAGAGCGGCTGGAACCGATGTGACGTGCGTCACATGCGGCAATCAGGCGACGGCGGCTACGACCGGCCCTAGATCGGCGAGCAGCTCGTCGGCGGAGGCATAGCGGTGCTCCAGTTCCTTTGACATCAACCGGTCGACCAGCGCCTGCTGCAACGCCACATGTGGGGGCAGCCGCGGGACAGGGGCGGTGGCGTGCTGCTCCATGATTTCCATGGCGCTCTTACCGATGTAAGGCCGGTGACCGGTGAGCATCTCGAAGAACATCACGCCGAGGCTATAGAGATCGGTGCGCGCATCGACTTTGAGCCCCTGCGATTGCTCGGGGCTGATGTAGTAGGGAGACCCGAGCACCTGTCCCACACTCGTAGTGCCGGCCTCTACCGAGCGGCGCGCCAGGCCAAAGTCGATGAGCACGGGCGAGTTGTCCTCGCGCAGCATGACGTTCGCGGGCTTGAGATCGCGATGCAGGATGCCGAACACGTGGATGACCCGCAGTGCCTCGGCGATGCTGCGCAGGTAGTACAGGCTGTCGTCGATGCTCATGGGGTTACGCAGCCGATCGCGCAGGTCGCCGCAGGGGATGTACTCCATGGCGAGGTACTGATGACTCGGCAGCGCGCCGAAGTCGTAGATCTCCGCGATGGCGCGATGCTGTATGCTCGAGATGATCTCGTACTCGCGCTGGAATCGCTCGCCGTCGTCGATCTCGCGCTGCGTGGTGCCGCGGCTCATTACCTTGAGCACGACGTTGCGCCGCAGGCGCTCGCTGCGCGCCAGAAAAACCGAGGAGAAGTTGCTGGTGGCGATTTCCTTGACGATGGTGTACCCGGGTACCTTGATGGACGGTGCATCCTCGGTCGGGTTGAGCATGGCACCGGAGGCGAGCGCGGCGGCGCCTTGCTTGGCGCAAGCTTCGGTGACCGCTTTGAGGAGCAAGTCGCGCGTGACTCGGGCGAGCGGCAGGTAGTCCTTTGCACCACATTTGAGCGCTCTTACCGCCGACAGCTCGCTGCCGTGCTCGGCGAGTATGATGCAGTGTACGCTCGGCTGCGCCCGCAGCATCTGCGTCAGGTGACTCAAGCCCATGCTAGCCAGCGCTTCGTTGCTGAAATCGATCTGCATGATCACCGCGTCGGGCGCCCGTTCCTGGACGAAGCGCGCCAGGGAAGCCGCGTCCGTGCCGGGCGCGGTCGTGACCTGGGCGCTCGGCCAATGGCTCGTCACATGATGGTTCAGCCACTGCAGGCGTTTGGCGTCGCCGCCCACCACCAACAGCACGGGACCGGTTGCATCGGGCATACGCGGCGAATGTGTGCGTTCAAAGAGCCTCAGCCTAGCTGCGGCGCGGGGGCGGGACCCGTCGAGAAGTCACATTTTTTCGGGGCCATTGTGGAAATACCCGGGAATGGAAGCCCAAAAACCTGGAAAATTGAAACGACGGCCTCAAGTCGGGGTCAATTAGCGACAGCCCGAGGACACCTTTGAGAGGACATATTGCAATGGGAAGCGTGAGAACCTGGTCGCTCGCGGTGGTCGCCGGCATTTTCGTGGTGGTCGTGGCTCACCAGCGCTCGAATGCCGACGCGGGCGAGGGTGCGGCGCCCGTTCCGGCGGCCGCGGCCCCCCAGGTCGTTTCTGCAGCCCCGGCCTCCCGGGTCACCGGTTTGCCGGACTTCTCGGGCCTGGTGGCCGATAACGGCGCCGCCGTGGTCAATATCAGCGTCGTGGAGAAGCCGCAGCAGCACGTGGGCGCCTCCTCCGGCGGCGACGAGAGCAACGACGACGACCCGCTTTCGCAGTTCTTTCATCGTTTCCAAATGCCGAGCCCCGAGCACATGCCGCCGGCTCACGGCATCGGCTCCGGATTCATCGTGAGTCCCGACGGCTATGTGCTCACCAACGCCCATGTCGTGGCCGACGCCTCCGAAGTGACGGTGAAGCTGACCGACCGGCGCGAGTTTCGGGCCAAAGTCGTCGGCGTCGACAAGCGCAGCGACGTCGCGCTCATCAAGATCACGGCGAGCAACTTACCGGTGGTGCGCTTCGGGGATCCGGCGAAGCTGCGGCCGGGCCAGTGGGCGATCGCCATCGGCTCGCCCTTCGGTTTCGATAACAGCGTCACCGCGGGAGTCATCAGCGCCGTCGGCCGGCCGCTGCCGGACGACAGCGGCAGCTCGTTCGTGACCTTCATACAGACCGACGCGGCGGTGAATCCGGGCAACTCCGGCGGTCCGCTGTTCAATCTCGACGGTCAGGTAATCGGCATCAACGCGCAGATTTACAGCCGCACCGGCGGCTATATGGGTATGTCGTTCGCAATTCCGATCGACATCGCCCTGAACGTGAAGGATCAGCTGATGAAGAACGGCAAGGTGAATCGCAGCCGCATCGGCGTGTCCGTGCAGGACATCGACCAGCAGCTCGCGCTCACCTTCGGCTTGACCACGCCGCACGGCGCGTTGATCAGCTCGGTCGAGCCGCTGGGTCCGGGCGAACGTGCGGGCTTGAAGCCGGGCGATGTCATCACCAGCGTGAACGGCAAGAACATCGAGCACTCCTATGATTTGCCGAGCGTGATCTCGCAGCTGCCGCCGGGGAGCGATGCGCACCTCGGCGTGTGGCACGATCGCAAGGCCACCGAGGCGACGGTCAAGACCGTGCTGCTCGAGGATACGCCGCCTCAGACGGCGCACAACGGTGCCCAGGACGGCGGTGGTGCTCTAGGGCTCGCCGTTCGACCTCTCGATCCGAGCGAGCAGAAGGAGCTTCACACCCGCGGACGCCTCGTGGTCGAGGATGTCTCGGGGCCGGCGCTCGCGGCCGGGCTGCAGGCGGGCGATGTGGTGCTGGGCGTGAACGGCGCCGGTGTCTCGACGGTTGCGGATTTGAAGCGCGAAGTCGCCCGCGCAGGTCGGAGCGTCGCGCTTCTGATCCAGCGCGAGGATGCTCAGATCTACGTCCCGATCGATCTGGGCTAGATCGGATCGGCGTGCCCGCCCCGGCTCCCCTGTTCTCGAGCGAGGCCGCGCCGCGGCCTCGTGCGGCTGCTCCGTTCCTGCCGACGACCGTTGCGGAGATGCGCGCACGCGGCTGGTCTCAGTGCGACATCATCATCGTGACCGGAGATGCCTACGTCGATCATCCGAGTTTCGGCATGGCCATCATCGGGCGCGTGCTCGAGTCGCACGGCTTCAAGGTAGGCATCATTGCGCAGCCCGACTGGCGCAGCACCGAGGATTTTTCGAGGCTCGGAGCGCCGCGGCTCTTCTTCGGAGTGACCGGCGGCAACATGGATTCGATGGTGAATCGCTACACGGCGGATCGGCGCGTGCGCAGCGATGACGCCTACACCCCGGGCGGCGTCGCCGGCAAGCGGCCGGATCGGTGCGTCATCGTGTATTCGCAGCGCCTGCGCGAGGCATTCAAGACCGTGCCCATCGTCGTCGGCGGGATCGAGGCGAGCCTACGCCGCATCGCGCACTTCGATTACTGGTCCGATCAGGTGCGCAGGTCCGTGCTGGTCGATGCGCAGGCGGACCTTTTGGTGTACGGCAATGCCGAGAGGCAGATCGTCGCGCTCGCCGAGCGCCTCGATGCGGGCGAGCCACTGTCGAGCATCACCGATTTGCGCGGCACCTCCTTCCTGCGGGGAGCCGTCCCCGACGACTGGATCGAGATCGATTCGAGCGAGCTCGACACGCCCGGGCCCCTAGCACCGCCCGTGGATCCCTATGCCGACGAGGCTGCGAGGCTCGCAGCGCAGGCGCCCGCTCCCCATCAAGTCGTGAGATTTTTCCGCAAGGTGCCGAACGCCGCTCGCGAGCGCAGCGTGATTCGCATGCCCTCCTTCGAGCGGGTGAGCGAGGATGCGGTGCTCTACGCCCACGCCTCACGCATCCTGCATCTGGAGTCCAATCCCGGCAATGCGCGCGCGCTCGTGCAGCGGCACGGCAATGCCGAGGTCTGGATCAATCCGCCGCCCATTCCATTGAGCACGGCCGACATGGACGCGATCTATGAGCTGCCGTACGCGCGCCGGCCGCACCCGTCCTACGGCGATGCGCGCATTCCCGCGTACCACATGATCCGCTTCTCGGTGGCGATCCAGCGTGGGTGTTTCGGCGGCTGCACCTTTTGCTCGATCACCGAGCACGAGGGCCGCATCATCCAGAGCCGCTCCGAGGACTCGGTGATCCGCGAGATCGAGACCATTCGCGATCACGTGCCCGGGTTCACGGGCGTCGTGTCGGACCTCGGCGGCCCGACCGCCAACATGTACCGTCTGCACTGTAAGAGTGCGGCGGTGGAGTCCGCTTGCCGCCGCCCCTCGTGCGTGTATCCCGGCATTTGCCCGAACTTGAACACCGACCACGCACCACTCATCAACTTGTACCGCCGTGCCCGTGCGCTCAAGGGCATCAAGAAAGTGCTCATCGCCTCGGGCGTGCGCTACGACCTCGCGGTCGAGTCGCCGGAGTACGTGAAGGAGCTCGCGACGCATCACACGGGCGGCTATCTGAAGATCGCGCCTGAGGCGCTCGCCGAAGGGCCGCTGTCCAAGATGATGAAGCCGGGGGTGGGCGCCTACTACAAGTTCAAGGAACAGTTCGAGAAGTACTCGAAGGCGGCGGGCAAGGAGCAATACCTCATCCCCTATTTCATCGCCGCACATCCGGGCACGCGCGACAGCGACATGCTCGAGCTCGCGCTGTGGCTGAAGAAGAACGGGTTTCGAGCCGATCAGGTGCAGGCGTTTCTGCCCTCGCCGATGGCGACGGCGACCGCGATGTATCACTCGGGCAAGAATCCCTTGAGACGCATCACACGGGCAAGCGAGGCGGTCGTCATTCCGAAGGGCACGCGCGTGCGGCGTTTGCACAAGGCGTTCCTGCGTTACCACGATTCGGAGAACTGGCCGCTGCTGCGCGAGGCGTTGCGGCGTATGGGGCGCGCGGATCTCATCGGCAACGGCCAGCACCACTTGATTCCCGCCTACCAGCCCGTGGGGTCTCGCATCCCGGGACGCTCATTCCGCACTCAGCACACCGGCTTGCCGAAGTCCGGCACCGGCAGCCCCCGCCTGAAGAACCGCGCCAAGCGCTCGCGCGCGGGCCGTGCGGGGCAATCCTAGGCCTTGCGCCGCATTCTCGGGCTTTTGTGCTTGCTACCCCGGCCGCCCTGCGATTAAAGTTCCGGGCTGTCTAGCGGTTGCCGCCCGCGAATCATCAATTAAGGACACCCCTTAGGTATCAACGCTCAAGCGGTTTTGAGCGCGTGTGAAGTATGGACAAGTGGATCGTGCACAAATTCGGCGGCTCGAGCGTCGCGGACGCGGACTGCTTCCGCCGCGTCGCCGACATCATCGAGGCCTCTCCCAATGCGCGCGAGGCAGTGGTTCTGTCGGCCTGCCGGGGGGTCACCGACGCGCTCTTGAATGCGGTCACGCTCGCCGAGCAGCCCGACGGGGACATGGCGGGGGCGATCGAGCAGCTGTGGAAGCGGCACGAAAAGCTCGCGACGGAGCTGTTGTCGCCGTCCGCCTGCGAGGCCTATTGCATGCAGCTCGCGCGCGATTGTAAGGACATCGCGGGCGTGCTTCAGACGGTGCGGCTCATCCGTGCGGCCACCTACTCGATGCGCGATGTGATCGCGGGATACGGGGAAATCTGGTCGACCCGCCTGTTCGCGCCGTTCCTGCGGGAGCGCGGCCGCATACCGGGCGAGGTGCTCTGGGTCGATGCCCGCGCCGTCATCATCGTCGACTGGGGTCCGCTCGGCCCGATCGTGCAATGGGCGCAAAGCGAGCGCAATCTCGAGAAGCTCATTCCCGCAGGATTTCGCGGGCGGCTCATCGTCACGGGCTTCATCGCGACCACCACGAGCGGCATCCAGACCACGCTCGGGCGCAACGGCAGCGATTTCTCCGGATCCATCTTCGGGGCGCTGCTAAAGGCCCCCGAAATCATCATCTGGACCGACGTCGACGGTGTGCTATCGGCCGACCCGCGCCTCGTGCCGAACGCCCAGACGATCGACCAGCTCTCCTACAACGAGGCCATGGAGCTCGCCTACTTCGGCGCCAAGGTCATCCATCCGCAGACGATGGAGCCGGCGGTGGCGCGAGACATTCCGATCTGGATCCGCAACACGTTTGCGCCGCAGAAGGTGGGCACGCTCATCTGCGCGAGGCCGGTGTCGGCGCTCCAAGTGAAAGGCATCACCACCATCGACCCGGTGGCGCTGGTCAACCTCGAGGGCGCGGGAATGATCGGCGTTCCGGGTACCGCTCATCGGCTGTTCGGCGCCTTGCGCGATGCCGGTATTTCCGTCATTTTGATCTCCCAAGGTAGCTCCGAGCATTCGATCTGCTTCGCGATTCCCGCAGCGCAGGCGCAGCGCGCCGACGATGCGGTGCGCCGCGCATTCGATTCGGAGTTGCGCGACGGGCAGATCCAGCACGTCGATGTGGCGCGCGATCTGGCGATTCTCGCCGTCGTGGGCGACGGAATGGCGGGTGCGCATGGCGTAGCGGCCAAGGTCTTCAATTCGCTGGGCGATGCCGCGATCAGCGTGCGAGCGATCGCTCAGGGCGCCTCCGAGCGCAACATCTCGCTGGTGGTGGACGGCAAGTTCGCCGCCAAGGCGCTGCGTGCGGTGCACGCGGCCTTCTATCTGTCGCCGAGCACGATCTCGATCGGACTGATCGGTCCGGGCACCGTCGGACGAGTACTGCTCGAGCAGATCGCGAGTCAACTCGAGCGTCTGCGGGCGTTGAAGCTGGATCTGCGCGTGCGCGGTATCGCAAGCTCCACGCGCATGCTGCTCGCGGAAGGCGCCATCGATCTTGCGCACTGGCCCGCGCTTCTCGCGGAGAAAGGCACCCCGGTCGATTTGGAGAAGTTCGCGGCGCATGTTCAAGCGGATTACATTCCGCACTCCGCCCTCATCGATTGCACGGCGAGCGCGGAGGTTGCGAGCCGTTATCGGGATTGGCTCGCCCGCGGCATCCACGTCGTGACGCCGAACAAGAAGGCGAACAGCGGCGCGCTGCCGGCCTACCGCGCACTCAAGGAGGCGGCACGCGCCGCCGGCACTCATTATCTCTACGAGGCGACAGTGGGCGCCGGCCTGCCGATCATCCACACGCTGCGGGACCTGCGCGAGACGGGCGATGAGGTCATCCGCATCGAGGGGATTTTCTCCGGCACGCTCGCCTATCTCTTCAACGTGTTCGACGGCACCGAGTCGTTCTCCTCGATCGTGCTCGCCGCCAAGCAGAAGGGATACACCGAGCCCGATCCGCGCGACGATCTGTCGGGCATGGATGTGGCACGCAAGCTCATCATTCTCGGGCGCGAGATGGGGTTGACGCTCGAGATGAGCGACGTCGAGGTGGCCGGCCTCGTGCCCGCGGCGCTCGACGGCTGCAGTGTGGAGGAATTCATGCGCCGCCTGCCGGAGTTCGACGCGGCCATGGCCAAGACGCTCGCCGAGGCGAAGGCCCAAGGACAGGTGCTGCGCTACGTCGGCCGGGTGGATGCAGACGGCAAGGCGACCGTCGGGTTGACACGTCTCGACGCGAGGCATGCCTTTGCGAACATCGCGCTCACCGACAACGTGGTGCGCTTCGCGACGCGCCGCTACTGCGACAATCCGCTCATCGTGCAGGGCCCCGGTGCCGGTCCCGAGGTGACGGCCGGGGGCGTCTTTTCCGACCTGTTGCGCCTGTCGGCGTATCTTGGCGCACATTTGTAGCGCCCGCGAACCAATGCAGAACGAGGTCACTGCCTTCGCTCCCGCCACCGTCGCCAACGTGGGCATTGGCTTCGACATCCTCGGGCACACGGTCGAGAGCGTCGGCGATCGGGTTTGGGTCAAGCGGATCGATGAGCCCGTGGTGCGCATCCGTGCGGTCAAGGGAGTGGCCGGGGAATTGCCGGTGGATCCGAAGAGCAATACCGCAGGCCGCGCGCTGCAGGCGATGCAGGCCGCGCTCAAGCTCGAGCACGGATTCGAGATTGAAATCGACAAGGGCATCCCGCTCGCTTCCGGCATGGGCGGCTCGGCCGCATCGGCCGTCGCCGCGGTCGTCGCGGCCAACGCGCTCATCGAGCGCCCCGCGCCGTCGCTGCGGCTTCTCAAGTTCGCGATGGAAGGGGAGATCGTCGCAAGCGGCTCCGCCCACGTGGACAACATCGCGCCGTGCCTGTACGGAGGTCTCGTGCTCACGGTTGGGATCGATCATCCGCGGGTGAAGCAGATTCCCGTGCCGCGCTCGCTGCGCTGCGTGCTCGTGCACCCCCACATGCACCTCGGCACGCGCGAGGCGCGGGCGGTGCTCAAAAGCGACGTGACGCGCTCCGATTTCGTCTGGCAGAGCGCGAATCTCGCAGGCTTCATCAGCGGCTGCTACTCGAACGACCTCGACATGATCCGCGATTCCTTCAACGACGTCATCATCGAGCCGCAGCGCCAGACTTTGATCCCGGGATTCAAGGATGTGCAGCGCGGCGCCATGGCGGCAGGCGCGCTGGGATGCTCGATCTCCGGAGCGGGTCCGACCATATTCGCATGGGCCGAGGTGCAGCATACCGAGGCGGTGCGCGCCGCCATGATATCGGCCTTCTTGAATCACGCCCTCAAGTCCGACTCTTGGATCTCCACGATCGACAACCCGGGCGCGCGCGTGGTGAGCGCCTGATGGCCGAGCTTCGCTACTCGAGCTCGCGCGGCGCCGCGCCCGCGGTCACGTTGAGCGAGGCGATCCGCCAGGGCCTCGCACCCGACGGCGGGCTGTACGTGCCGACGCGGCTGCCCGAGGTCGATGTCGGCGCGGCCGCCCGCTCGACGCGGCTGCCCGACATCGCGCAAAGTGCGCTCGGCGGATTCTTTCAGGGCGATCGGCTGGAGCCCAGGCTCGGTGACATCGCGCGAGCGGCCTTCGATTTCCCCGCGCCGACGACGGCGGTCGAGAAATGTCCGGACCCCTTGTTCGTACTCGAGCTCTTTCACGGCCCGACCGCGGCCTTCAAGGATTTCGGCGCGCGCTTCCTCGCCGAGACACTCGAGCGCGCGCAATCGCCGTCCGAGCCGCCTATGACCATTCTGGTGGCCACGTCGGGCGACACCGGCGGCGCCGTTGCGGCGGCCTTTCTCGGGCGTCCCTGGGTACGGATCGTGATTCTCTACCCCAGGGGGATGGTGAGCGACCGGCAGGAGCAACAGCTCACCTGCTGGGGAGAAAACGTGCGCGCCTTGCGCATCGGCGGCACCTTCGACGATTGCCAGCGCCTCGTGAAGGAGGCCTTCGTCGATGCGCGCCTTCGCGCGCGCCATCATTTTAGCTCGGCGAACAGCATCAACATCGGCCGCCTGCTGCCGCAAATGGTCTATTACGTGGCCTCGAGTCTCGATGTCGAGCGGCGTACGGGCAAGAGGGCCTCATACATCATTCCGGCCGGCAATCTCGGCAACGCCATCGCCGCCATGTGGGCGCGCGCCATGGGGTTTCCCATCGGACGCATCATCCTCGCGCACAACGCCAATCGTACGGTTCCCGATTTTCTGCGCGACGGCGAGTGGCGGCCGCGTCCGAGCATTCAGACGCTCGCCTCGGCGATGGACGTGGGCAATCCCAGCAACATGGAACGGGTGCGCGCGCTCTATCCGACCTTCGCCTCGGTGAGCGAACACTTGAGCGCGGAAAGTGTCGATGACGTTACAATTCGGCGCAGAATCGGAGAGGACTTCATGCGATTTGGACGCGAATGGTGTCCGCACACGGCAACCGCTGCGGAGGTCTATCAGCGCTTGAGCGCGGATGAGCGGCGGGACAATCCGTGGATCTTGGTCGCGACCGCGCACCCGGCCAAGTTCAACGACATCGTCGAGCCGATCATCGGCAGGCCCGTCGATGTCCCGCCCGCGCTCGCGCGGCTGCTCACGTTGCCGCGGCACTTCACCGATCTATCGCCTTCGCTCGAGGCGCTGGCCGCGGCACTCGGATGAGCGATCTGCACATCGATCCGGAGTGGCTCGCGGCGGGCGTCGCGATCGCGCTGGTCGGGGCCGGCGGCTACGTTGCGGTCGGCGCGTATCAGCGCCGCGCGCGGCGCAAGCAGCTGCTCGCACGACTGGATCGAATCGCCTATGAGTCCGCGCATCAGGTGCTGGTGCCCGACGGGATGGGCGGCTACATCCACATCGATCATTTGCTGCTCACGCCGCGCGGGCTCCTGGTCCTCGACACGCGTCGCGTTCCGGGTCTCATCTTCGGCGGCGACCAGATGAGCGATTGGACCGTCATCGGGCGCCGTCGCTTCACCTTCGACAATCCGCAGCCCGCGCTCTACGATCGTATCGCCGCAGTGAAGGCGCTGGCGGGCGACTTTCCGGTCGAGGGCCGGTTGCTGTTCTCGAACATCGGCAAGTTCACCAAGGGCATGCCCAAGTACGTGATGATGCTCGACGGCATCGAGGTCGAGTTTCCGCAAGTCGACCGTAGCCTCAAAGGCTCCGCGGCGCTCGAGCCCTTCGCGGAGGCTTGGAGCCGGGTGGTAACCCAGCTCAAACCAAGCCCGCATTTATTCACCAACCTCTAGCCGGTCGAGCCCGAAGAGCCGCACGGCATTTTGCGTCGACGCAGCGGCTATGGCCGCGAGGGACTCACCGCGCAGCGTTGCTACCATGGCCGCGATGTGCGGTAGATTGGCAGGCTCGTTACGGCGCGACTTCGGTGGCGGCTTGAGATCACGCGGCAAAAGGTAGGGCGCGTCCGTCTCGAGCACCAGCTTCTGCCGAGGTATGAGCGGCACGGCCGTGCGCAAGGCACCACCGCGGCGCTCGTCGCAGACCCAGCCCGTGATGCCGATCGACAGATCGAGAGCGAGATACGCTTCGAGCTGCTGCGGGCCGCCGGTGAAGCAATGGGCCACGCCGCCGCGCAGCGCTGCCCGATGCTCGGTGAGTATGGCCGTGAAGTCCTCGTGCGCGTCGCGCTGATGCAGAAACACCGGTTTGCCCGTGCGGGCGGCCATCTCGAGCTGCGCGATGAAGGCGGCTCGCTGCGCGGGGCGCGGCGAGAAATCGCGAAAATAATCGAGCCCGCACTCGCCCACCGCCACCACTCCGGGCCGCGCCAGGACCTCCTCGAGGTGGGCACGAACCGCCGGCTCGAACGCGGCCGCGTGATGCGGGTGCACGCCGGCAGTGCTCCAGAGCATGCGCGCATGACGAGCGGCAAGATCGGCGGCCGCGAGCGAGCTCGCAAGATCCGTTCCGGTCACCACCAGACCCGTGACTCCGGCCGCGACGGCGGCACGGATTACCTGGTCGAGGTCCGCAGCGAAACTCGAATGAGTCAGGTTGGCCCCGATGTCGATCAACTCGTGCGTCAAGAACCGCCACCTCGTTGTGCTATCTTCGGCGCGTATCGTACACGCGGCTAGAGGGAGAGGGAGCGCGCATGCGGTCAGTGAGAGGTGTGGGAGCGGTGCTGTTGTTGTCGCTGTCGTCGGCCGCGGTCGCACAGGAGGGCGGCGACTTGCAGGCGCAGATCCTCTACGCCTATCAGAGCGAGGATTTGGGCGAGCTCGGCAATTTGGTGCAGAGACTCGGCAATCAGGTCAAGGCGGGAGGCGCGGATGCGGCGCTTCACTATCACCTGGCGCACGCGGACTATCGCTTCGGCTTGCTCGCGGAGCTAAAGCGGCGCAAGGCCGCTGCGCCCGCATTCTCCGACTGCATCGATCAACTGAAGCCGGTCATCGACCAAGACGCCAAGTCGGCGGAGGCGCTCGCGCTGCAGTCGGCCTGCTATGGCGAGTTCGCCAAGGAAAGGCATCTGGAGGCCGTGCTGCTGCGGTCCCACGCGCAGGAGAGGCTCAAGTCCGCCTTCGAGCTCGCGCCCCGCAACCCGCGGGTACTCTATCTCGTGGCCATGGACGAGTTCGCGCGGTCCAAGCCCAACTCGCCCGAGAATCAGCGGGCGTTCGCGACCCTGCAGCAGGCCGCCCAGCTGTTCGAGCAATCGTCCGCGACGCGCACGGACGTGCCGGGGTGGGGGCATGCCGAGGCGTATCTTGCGCTCGGCATGCAGCTCGCGGCGCGCGGCGACCTGCTCGGCGCGCGCAACTGGATCGAGAAGTCCCTGATCGTGGCACCGGACTATAAGGCGGCGCAAAGGCAACTGGCGGCGCTGGTCAAGCGCTAACCGGCACGACCGCTGCTCGCGTCGAACCTGGTATCATCGTGGGCGATGAAGGCAGAGGGAACGCAACTGTCGCTGTTCCAGGCGCGCAGCACCGGCGAGGCGTTTGCGGTTCGGGTGAGCGCTCGCGCGCGCCGCCTCACGGCACGCGTGCACGTCGGCGGCCGCGTGGAAATCGTCGTGCCGGTCGGCGTCAAGGCGCGAGCGGTGCGTGATTTCGTACAGCGCTTCACGCCCTGGATCGATCGCAAGGTCGCCGCCATGCAGTGCTTCACGGAGCCGGCGGCCAGCGTGCCCACGCGCATCGAATTCGCCTATACCCAGGAGCATTTCGACGTCCACTGGCAGCAAGCCCCGCGGCGCGAGCTTTCGCTCGAGGCGGGCAGGTTGTCGGTGCGCGCACCCGATACGGATCAGGCGCGTCAGAAGCTCAAGGATTGGCTGAAACAGGCTGCTCAGGAGCGGCTCACGCCGCCGCTCTTGAGGCTCGCGCGCGATTTGAATTATTCCATCGAGCGCGTGGCCATTCGCTGCCAGCGCACCCGCTGGGGGAGCTGCTCGACGCGCGGCACGGTGAGTCTGAATTGCTCGCTGGTGTTCTTGCGACCTGAGGTGGTGAAATATCTGTTCGTCCACGAACTTGCGCACTTGAGGCACATGAATCACTCGCCCGCCTTCTGGCGCCTGGTGCAGACGCTCGAGCCCGACTACCGGCGCCTCGATCGCGAGCTCCTCGCGGGCTGGCGCACGGTACCGCTCTGGGTGTTCGGAAACTAGCCCATGAGCGAGATTAAGCCGGCAGCCAAAGTCGACGTGAGCGGCGAGGACATTTATTGGGACCTCACGAACTCGCTGAGCTACTCCCAGTACCTGGGCTTGGACAAGCTGCTCGATGCACAGCGTCCCCTGTCGTACGAGCACGACGAGATGTTGTTCATCGTGATCCACCAGGTCTCGGAGCTGTGGATGAAGCTCTGTCTGCACGAGCTCAATACGGTCATCGACTGCGTGCGCCGCGACGATCTCGGTCCGACGTTCAAGATGCTGTCGCGGGTGTCGACCATCCAGCAACAGCTGCTGCAGGCCTGGGACGTGCTCGCGACGATCACGCCTTACGATTATTCGGCATTCCGCAACACGCTCGGGCGGTCGTCCGGATTTCAATCGGCTCAATATCGGCTGCTCGAGTTCCTGATCGGCAACAAGAATGCGGACCTCATCGAGGTGTTCCGCGCGGACCTGCCGACCTACGAGACGCTCGAGCGTGCGCTGCGCGCGCCGAGCTTGTACGACGAGGTGCTGCGCCTCCTGAGCCGCCGTGGCCTCGATGTGCCGCCGCAGGCGCTCGACCGCGACTTCTCGCAGCCCTATCAGGCGAACAAGCAAGTCGCCGCGGCCTGGCTCAGCGTGTACCACAACTCCGTCAAGGACTGGGATCTCTACGAGCTCGCCGAGCGACTCGTCGATCTCGACTACAAGTTTCAGCTGTGGCGCTTCACGCACGTGAAGACCGTCGAGCGCATCATCGGCTACAAGCGCGGCACCGGCGGAACGAGCGGAGTGGCCTATCTCACCAAGGCGCTCGATCTGAAGTTCTTTCCCGAGCTTTGGACCATCCGCACGTCGATGTAGCCCAACATGGCCGAGTTCCAAGACCGACTGCAGAACGTCAATGTCGCCTCGAGTGACTTATTGGCGACCCCCGAGGAAGTGAAAAGGCGCTTGCCGCTCAGCGCGCGTGCCGCCGAAACGGTACTGCGCGGCCGCGAGGCGGTGCGGGCGATTCTCGAGCGGCGCGATCCGCGCCTCTTCGTGGTGGTCGGCCCATGCTCGATTCACGATGTCGCCGCGGCACGCGAGTATGCGGAGCGGCTGAAGGCGCTCTCCGACCGCGTTGCGTCGACGCTGCTCTTGATCATGCGCGTGTATTTCGAGAAGCCGCGCACGACCGTGGGCTGGAAGGGCCTCATCAACGACCCGGATCTCGACGACTCGTTTCACATCGAGAAAGGCATAATGCTCGCGCGCGAGCTGCTCTTGTACGTCGCGGAGCTCGGTCTGCCCGCGGGCACCGAGGCGCTCGATCCCATCATGCCGCAGTATCTGTCCGAGCTCATCACCTGGACGGCAATCGGGGCGCGTACCACCGAATCGCAAACCCATCGCGAAATGGCGAGCGGCTTGTCCACACCCGTCGGCTTCAAGAACGGCACGGACGGAGCGCTCGCCACCTCGATCAACGCGCTCGAATCGGTGCGCCATCCGCATCATTTTCTAGGTATCACGCAACAAGGCCAGTCCGCCGTGTTCCGCACGCGCGGCAACCCGCACGCCCATCTCGTGCTGCGCGGCGGCGGCGGACGCGTCAACTACGACGCGGTGAGCATCGCGCTCGCGGAGCGCCAGCTCGCGCAAGCGAATCTGCCGACCAACATCGTGGTCGACTGCAGTCACGGCAATTCCAACAAAGACCCGGGTGTGCAGCCGCTGGTTGCGGAAAACTGTGTGATGCAGATCCTCGACGGCAATCGCTCGATCGTCGGTCTCATGCTGGAGAGTCACTTGAAGGGGGGTAATCAGCCCATCCCGAAGGACTTGAGCACGCTGGAATACGGCGTGTCGATCACCGATCCGTGCATGGATTGGCAGAGCACCGAGGCGCTGCTCATGAAGCTGCACACCTCGCTCAAGAACCGCCCGCGTTAGAGCCAGTCCGGCGCCTCGCACATCCGGCTGCTCAAGGCCAATCGGCCGTGGGTATGCCGACCCGCGCCGCGCCCCGGCGGGCAGCTCTGTTGCCGTTGACGAGCAGCGCGCGGTCGGCGCGCTCGAGATGGGGAATATCCGAGAGGCTGTTGCCGTAGGCCGTCACCGGGGCCCGTGCATACTCCTCGCGCAGCTGCTCGAGACAGCGCACCTTCTCCTCGCCTCGCCGGTTCGCGGTGCGCAAGGCGCCGTCGAGGCGCTCGCCGTCCCAGCGGATCTCGGTGCAGACGGTGCGCTCGAAGCGCAGCACGCGCCCGATCAGGGTTACGTACAGATCGGGGCTCGCGGAGAGGAGCACAAGACGATCGCCGGCGCTGCGATGGGCGTCGAGCACCGCGAGTCCTGCCGTCCGAAAAGCGCCCTTGGAACGCAGGTCCGCCACGAACTGCTCGGCCCACGCCTCGACGACCGGCCGCGCGGCGCCCCCCATCACGGCGCGGATCGCGCGAGACTTCAGTTGCCCCCGGTCGCGCCCGGCGAGCGCATAGCGCAGGACCGCCGGCACGAGACGCCACAGCCGCAGAAGCCGCACCGGATGGCGCACGAGATAGCCCGCGAGGAACGGGAGGCATGTGTCGTGATGCGTGAGCGTGCCGTCGAGGTCGAAGAGTGCCACGGGACGGGAAGTATCGAGCGAGCGGGCGCTTGGGACGGGTGCGTTCAGATAATTACCAATAATTACAGTTTCTTATGTTACACGAACGCATAGAATATCGCGCCCGCGCGCGAGCGGCTCGGCGGTGGTTGCGGGCCTGATACACGAGGAGATTCGATGGCGATCAGCATGGCGAGGCGAAAGCGGGACATCTGGGTGCGCGCGGCACTGATCGCGGTCGTGGTGGGTGCGAGCGACGGCCGGGCCGCCGCCGGTGCGCCCTCGGCGCCCGCTGCGACGCCGGCGGTTCCCGGCTACACGCACATCAAATCGCTCGGCGGCATCGACGAGTACCGCCTCGAGTCCAACGGCCTCACCGTCCTCATCATGCCGGACCACTCGGCGCCGGTGGTCACATTTCAGGTCACCTATCGCGTCGGGTCGCGTAACGAGGTGACCGGCACCACGGGCTCGACGCACCTTCTCGAGCACCTGATGTTCAAGGGAAGCGAGCGGTTCAACGACGCGAAGGGCAACAGCATCAAGCAATACCTCGAGCACGTCGGCGGTCAATTCAACGCCACCACCTCGTTCGATCGCACCAATTACTTCGCAACTCTCGGCCGGGACGATCTGGATGGGTATGTCGCGATCGAGGCCGATCGGATGCGCGGCCTCTGGCTGCACGAGTCCGACCGGCAGGCGGAGATGACCGTGGTGCGCAACGAGTACGAGCGCGGCAAGAACGACCCGAATAATGTCCTGATGGAAGAGGTCTCAGCGGCCGCCTATGTCGCGCTTCCCTATCATCACCCGACGATCGGCTACAAGAGCGACATCGAGCACGTGTCGATCGAGAAGCTGCGCGAGTTTTACGACACGTTCTACTGGCCGAACAACGCCACCGTCAGCGTAGTGGGGGACGTGGAGCCGGCCGCGGCGCTCGCGCTCGTGCAGAAGTACTACGGCGGCTACTCGCATTCGCCGCAACCGATCCCGCTCATCTATACCGAGGAGCCGGCGCAGGACGGACCGCGACGCGTCGTGGTCAGGCGGCCGGGCGAACTCGGCACCGTGGTGATCGCGCACAAGGTGCCGAATGGCCGCGACGCGGATCAGCCGGCGCTCGAGATGCTCGACGGCATCTTGAGCTCGGGCAAGAGCTCGCGCCTTTATCACGCCCTCGTCGACGAGGGCCTCGCGCTCGGCGCGGAGTCCGGGACGGATTTGCGCCGAGACCTCTCCCTGCATACGCTCTATGCGACGCTCGCGCCGGGCGCCTCGCACGAGAAGGTCGAGCAAGTGCTGCTCGGACAAGTCGAGAAAATAAAGACCGACGGCGTGACCGCGCAGGAGATCGCCCGCGTCAAGCAGCAGGTGCTCGCCGGCGAGGCTTACAAGCGCGACGGCACTGCCGGGGTCGCGAGCGAGCTGAACGAATGGATTGCAGTCGGCGATTGGACCTTGTACGTCACTTTCCCGCAGAAGGTCGAGCAGGTCACCGCGGCCGACGTGCAGCGCGTCGCGCGCGAGTACTTGGACGAGCGTCAGAGCACGACGGGATGGTTCGTCCCCGCGATTCCGGGCAAAGCCCAGGAGAAAAAGCCATGACACCGCGAACAGCCTCGTTGCTTTGCCTGCTCACCGCGGGCGCGCTGGTCGCGGCCGCGCTCCCGGCCGCCGCGCACGCCGGCATGGCCGCCCAGGGACACCGCGCCGAGACCGCGGGCATCGATCTGATCACCTATCCCACGCACGTGCGCGACGTGGTAGTCGTGCTCGGCGCGTTACCCGCGGGCGATGCGATGGCCGGCAGCGGCAACGCCGCGGTGCCGACGCTCACGGGCATGATGCTCGATCGCGGCACGTCGACGCTCGACAAGTTCGCTATTGCCGAGCGGCTCGAGGAGGTGGGTGCCAGCATCTCCTTCTCGGTGGCAACGCAGAGCCTGGAGATTCGCGCGAAGTGCTTGCGCAAGGATTTGCCGATGGTGCTCTCGATCCTCGCCGCCGAGCTCAAGGCCCCGGCGTTTCCCGCCGCCGAGCTCGCGAAGGCGAAGCAACAGCTCATCGGCTCGCTGCGCGAATCCTCACAGAACACGGGCGCGCGCGCCCAGGAGGCGTTTGCACGCGCGATCTTCCCGCCCGGGCATCCGAACCGGCCGCATTCGGTCGAGGAGATGCTGAGCGCGGCGGAGTCGGCCACGCTCGAGGAGATCAAGGCGTTTCACGCGAAATACATAGGCCCCAAGCACCTCACCCTGATCCTCGCGGGTGATGTGAACGACAAGGCGATGCGTCTGCTGGTGGCGAAGAATTTCAGCGGCTGGGCGGGCGGGGCGGATTATCTGCGTTCCGGGCCGCCCGGCGCGGCGACGGCTGCACCGTCGCGCGATATCGAGGTGCCGCTCAAGGACAAGCCGAGCACGACGGTCCTGCTCGGGCAGGCGACGGGTTTGCGCTATCGTGATCCGGATGCCTTGCCGCTGCGTGTCGGCACAGCGATTCTCGGCCAAGGCTTCACCGGGCGTCTGATGGGAACGGTTCGCGACCGCGAAGGCCTCACCTACGGCATCGGCGCGGCCGTGACGGCGGACAGCGTCGCGGACGGTGCATGGAGCATCTCGGCCAGCTTTGCACCGACGCTCCTCGAGCACGGCGTCGCCTCCACCCGCCGGGTACTCGAGCAGTGGTGGAAGGATGGCATCACGGACGACGAGCTCGCGGCACGCAAGCAGGGGCTCGTCGGCGGATATTTCGTCGGTCTCTCGACCACCGGGGGCCTCGCGAGCACCATCCTGACGTCCATTCAGCGGGGCTACGACTTGAGCTGGCTCGATGGCTATCCCGAGGCAGTGCGTGCCGTATCGCGCGAGCAAGTCGACCAGGCGATCCGCGCGCACCTCGATCCCTCGACCATGGTGCTGGTCGAGGCGGGCAGCGGCGGCGCGCCGGCAGCGCCGCCGCCGGGGACCTAGCGGCGCGGGGTGCGGCTCGCCGCGGCGTGGCGTACTGCGCGGGCCCGCTCTGCGCAGTAACACGGCGATTGCGTCGGATTCAGTGCTTGACGCACGCCGGGGACGAGGCGCCATATACAGCTGAAGGAAGAACTGCTTCAGCAGAGCGCGCCATTCAAAGAGCGCCCTGACCTGCGGTCGAGCGCGGGGGCATCCGATACTCCCAGGTCTCGAGTCGTCCCGGTTTTCCTGCGTTCACGCCCCCAACGGTAGCAATTTTTTTTCCACCTGTGGATCCCGCCGGCGGGTCGGGCAAACTCGGCTACGCGGCATTGCGGCTCGCGGCGAGCTGCCGCAGCACGTAATGCAGAATGCCGCCGTGGCGGTAGTACTCGAGCTCTTTCGGCGTGTCGATGCGCAGCCGTGCCTGGAACTCGCGGGTGTTGCCGCCTTCGCCGTGTGCGACGACGGTGACCGTCTTGGCGGCGCCGCGATCGAGCCCGACGATGTCGAACGTCTCCTTGCCGGTGAGCTCGAGAGTCTCCGCGTTCTCGCCTTCCTTGAACTGCAGCGGCAGCACGCCCATGCCGATCAGGTTCGAGCGGTGGATGCGCTCGAAGCTCTCGGCGATGACCGCTCGCACGCCGAGCAGCATGGTGCCCTTGGCCGCCCAGTCGCGCGAGCTGCCCGTGCCGTATTCCTTGCCGGCGAGGATCACGAGGGGCGTGGATGACGCCTTGTATTTCATGGCGGCATCGAAAATCGCCATCTGCTCGCCGCTCGGGATGTGCACCGTCACGCCGCCCTCGGTACCAGGCACCAGGAGATTGCGCAGCCGGATGTTCGCGAACGTGCCGCGCATCATCACCTCGTGGTTGCCGCGCCGCGCCCCGTAGGAGTTGAAATCGGCGGCGGCCACGCCCTGCGCCATCAAATATTTGGCGGCGGGGCTCGACTTCGAAATATTGCCGGCGGGCGAGATGTGGTCTGTGGTGACCGAATCACCGAGCACGGCCAGGGCTCGCGCCCCCTTGATGTCGCCGACCGCGGCGGGCGTCATGGTCATGCCCTCGAAGTAGGGCGGATTCTTGACGTACGTGGACTTGGCGTCCCAGGCGTAGATCTTGCCTGCCGGGGTCTTGATGCCGCGCCAGCGCTCATCGCCGCGGAATACATCTGCGTAGCCCTTGGTGAACATGGCCGAGTCCACCGAGGCGCCGACCGTTTTCGCCACCTCGGCCGCGCTCGGCCAGAGGTCCTTCAAGTAGACGGGCTTGCCGTCCTTGCCGGTGCCTAAGGGCTCGGTGGTGATATCGACGTCGAGGCTTCCCGCGAGCGCGTAAGCCACGACCAGCGGCGGGGAGGCGAGGAAGTTCATCTTGATCTCGGGATGAACGCGGCCCTCGAAATTGCGGTTGCCGGAGAGGACGGAGCAGGCGACGACATCGCCGGCTTTGACGGCTTCGGAGATTTCGGGCTTCAGCGGCCCGGAGTTACCGATACATGTAGTACAGCCGTAGCCGACGGTATAAAAGCCGAGCGCTTCGAGATCCGCGAGCAGTCCGGCCTTCTTGAGATAATCGGTGACCACTCGCGAGCCCGGCGCGAGCGAGGTCTTCACCCAGGGCTTCGATTCGAGGCCGCGAGCGCGCGCATTGCGGGCGAGCAGACCCGCGGCGACGAGCACGGCCGGATTCGAAGTGTTGGTGCAGCTCGTGATCGCGGCGATGAGCACGGCGCCGTCCTTGATCTCGGTGTTGCGTCCTGCGAGAGCCGCGGTCGCCTTGCCGGTCGCGGCGGGATTCTTCTGAGCGCGCTCCTCGGCCATCTTTTTCATGCTGCTGCGGTAAACGCTTTGTGCAGAGCGCAGCGGCACCCGATCCTGCGGGCGCTTGGGGCCCGCGAGCGCGGGCTCCACCCGGGCCAGGTCGAGCTCGACCACGTCGGTGTAATCGGCGGCCTTCGCGCCGTCGACGCGCCACATCCCCTGCGCCTTCGCATAAGCCTCGACGAGCGCGATCTGCTCCTTGGGGCGGCCCGTGAGCTCTAGATAGCGCAGCGTCTCCGCGTCGATCGGGAAGATGGCGCAGGTCGAGCCGAACTCGGGTGACATGTTGGCGATGGTGGCGCGATCGGCGAGCGGCAATGCCTTGAGGCCGTCACCGAAGAATTCGACGAATTTGTCGACCACGCCTTTCTTGCGCAGCATCTCGGTGACGGTGAGCACGAGATCGGTCGCTGTCGTCCCGGCTGGAAGGCTGCCGGTGAGCTTGAAGCCGATGACCTGGGGAATGAGCATGGTGACCGGCTGCCCGAGCATCGCAGCTTCGGCCTCGATGCCGCCGACACCCCAGCCGAGCACACCGAGCCCGTTGATCATGGTGGTGTGCGAATCGGTCCCGACGAGCGTATCCGGGAAAGCCCGCGGCGTTGCACCTGAGCTTTCCGAGAACACCACCCGCGCGAGGCGCTCGAGGTTGACTTGATGCACGATTCCGGTATTGGGCGGCACGACCTTGAAGTTGCTGAAGGCCGTCTGGCCCCAGCGCAGGAACATGTAGCGCTCGCCGTTGCGATTGAACTCGATCTGGTTGTTGTGCTCGAGGGAGTCTGCGGCGCCGTATTCGTCGACCTGCACCGAATGATCGATCACGAGCTCGGCGGGCGCGAGCGGATTTACTCGCTGCGCATCGCCGCCCAGCTTGACGATGGCCTCGCGCATCGCCGCAAGATCGACGATGCAAGGTACCCCGGTGAAGTCCTGCATGATCACGCGTGCCGGCGTGAAGGCGATCTCATGATGCGGAGCCGCTTTCGGATCCCAGGCGAGGAGGGCCTCGATGTCGCTCTTCTTCACGTTCACCCCGTCCTCGAAGCGCAACAGATTCTCGAGCAGGATCTTCAGGGAGAAAGGCAGTCGATCGACGCCGTGGGATTTCAAGGCAGCAAGGCTCAGGATCTCGTATTTCTGCTTGCCCACGTCGAGCGTCGTCTTTGCCTTGAAGCTGTCCGTCATGATCCCTCCAGCGAAAAAAGAGAATTATAAGAGACGTTGCGCGCGGCGCGCGGCTCGGATGCGGCGAGATGGTGCCGCTCCGCGATCACGCCGCCGCCGAGACACACCTCGCCCGCATAAAATACCGCATACTGCCCCGGCGTGACGGCCCGTGCCGGCTGTGAGAGCGTCACGTGCCAGCGACCCGCGCGATCGGGACGCACTCGGCAAGGTAGATCGTTTTGCCGATAGCGCGTCTTCACCGCGCACTCGAGCACCGCGCCCTCGGGCGCGACCAGCCAGTGCATCTGCTCGACGACGAAGGAGTCGGACATGAGCAGCGGATGCTCGTGATCCTGCACGACGACGAGCGCGTTTCGATGCGTGTCTTTCGCCGCGACGTACCACGGGGCCTCGGCGGCGCCGACGCGGCCCCCGAGTCCGAGTCCGGAGCGCTGGCCGAGCGTGTAGAGCGCGAGGCCGCGATGCTCGCCGAGAATTCTTCCCTCCGCATCCTCGATCGGGCCGGGGCTCGTTTCGAGGTAGCGGCTCAGGAACTCCTGAAAAGGTCTCTCGCCGATGAAGCAGATCCCCGTGCTGTCCGGCTTGTCGCTCACGCAGAGGCCGGCCGCGTGCGCCCGCGCCCGCACCTCGCGCTTGTTGAGCTCACCCAAGGGAAAGAGGGTGTTCGCGAGCGCCGCCGGCGCGACGCCGTGCAGGAAATAGCTCTGATCCTTCGAGCGGTCGGCCGCCTTGAGGAGACGCACGGCGCCGCTGCTCGAGCTGACCCGCGCGTAATGGCCGGTCGCGATCTTCGCTGCGCCGAGACGCTGCATGTAGTCGAGGCACACCCCGAACTTGATCTCCCGGTTGCAGAGCACGTCCGGATTGGGGGTGCGGCCGGCGGCGTATTCGCGCAGAAAATGGGCAAACACGCGCTCCCGGTACTCGCCGGCAAAGCACGCCCGGTGCAGCGGCACGTTCAGCGTGTCGCAGACCCGGCGGGCGTCTTGCCAATCGCTCGCCGTGGTGCAGTAAGCGTCGTCGTCGTCCTCCCAGTTGGCCATGAAGAGGCCCTGAACCGCATACCCCGCCTCTTTCAGGAGCAACGCCGCGACCGCGGAATCGACGCCGCCCGACATGCCGACGATGACGAGACCGGACTCGGCTCGGAGGCCGTTCGGGTCGGCCGAGCGGGCGGCGCTGGGGAGCAAGGAGGGAGGCATGCGCGGGATTATACCGGCGCGCGGGGAACGAAGCGCAGGCGCGCGTTACATCAGCATTTGTCGCATCTGCGACTCTTGCATGCTCGTCTGCCAGACCTCGTCGAAGAAATTCAGGTAACGACGCACGACGGCCGGGTCGTTCATGTCGGAGATTCCGTCCCAACGGTCCGCCTGCAGCCGGTACACGAGCGCCTTGTCGTCGGCGATGATGAAGGCGCCCGCGCTCGCGGGATACTCCGGACTCATCGCGCGCAGGTCGATGCAGCTGGTGAGACGGCGTGCGAGGGCGAGAAAGCGGTTGTTGTCCACCATGGCGCGTGACGGATCGGCGAGCAGCACCCGAACTTTGGCGTAGGAGCGGGCAAGCACCAGCCGCTTGATGGCCTCGAGAAAGGGTTCCTCGCCGTAAATCAGCGGCTCGAGGTCCTGGGTGAAAATCGACAGCAGCCGCGTGGCCGATTTGGCCACCTTGAGGCTCGCTTCGCGCACCTCGGGCATGGTGGTGAGAATGGTGCGAGTGCTCGAAACGTTGCCTTGAACAGTCACCTTCTCGGGTGCTAGCTGCGTCCGGTCGTCCGAATTACCCGCCATAAGATCCCTGCCTCAATTGGAGGTAAGAGGACCCGTGTATACGGGCCTCGTACTTCGAGTTTCGATACTACCGGTTGCCCCCGGGGGCTCGTGCCAACTGTGTCACGTTTCGGACGCCGAAAGGGGCCCTCAACGGCCGTTTACCGCGCTCGCTTCGCTAAAACTGGTGCAATACCCAGGTACCTGTCGGGCTCGAGGGCGAGAAGGCGGTCCTTTTCCCCGGGCGGCAGGTCGAGCGAGGCGATGAATTCGCGCACGGCACGCTCGTCCACCGGGCGACCGCGCGTGAACGCTTTCAGCCGATCGTAGGCATCGGGGATTCCATGAACCCGCATTACGGTCTGTATGGCCTCCGCCAGCACCTCCCACGCATCGCGCAGATCCTCCTCGAGCCGCGCCTCGTCGAGCTCCACTTTGGAGAGTCCCGCATCGAGCGATTGATAGGCGAGCACGGCATGGCCAAAGGCGACACCGAGATTGCGCATCACCGTCGAGTCGCTGAGATCACGCTGCAGCCGCGACACCGGCAGCTTCTCGGCGAAATGCGTGAGCAGCGCGTTCGAGAGTCCGAGGTTGCCTTCGGAGTTCTCGAAGTCGATCGGATTGACCTTGTGCGGCATGGTGGACGAGCCGACCTCGCCGGCAACGGCTTTCTGACGAAAGTAGCCGAGCGAGATGTAGGTCCACATGTCGCGCGTGAAATCGATGAGCACGGTATTGGCGCGCGATAACGCGTGGCAATACTCGGCGATCCAATCATGCGGCTCGATCTGCGTCGTATAGGCGTTCGGCTGAAGGCCGAGCGAGACGATGAAGTGCGCGCTGAATTCCTGCCAATCGACATGCGGCAGGGCGGCGACGTGCGCGTTGAAGTTGCCTACCGCGCCGTTCATCTTGCCGAGCAATTCCACGTGAGCGAGGCCCTTGCGCTGCCGCTCGAGGCGTGCGGCGACATTGGCGAGCTCCTTGCCGACGGTGGTGGGCGTCGCCGCTTGTCCGTGCGTGCGCGCGAGCATGCCGGCATCGGCGTGGCGCAGCGCGAGCGAGTCGATCACCTCGCCGAGCGCCGTGAGCATGGGCACGAGCACGCTGCCGCGCGCACGCCTCAGCATGAGGGCATAGGCGAGGTTGTTGATGTCCTCGGAGGTTGCCGCGAAATGTATCCACTCGAGCTGAGCGGCGGTCGCGCCGCGCGCCTCGAGCTCGGCGCGGATCCAGTATTCGACCGCCTTCACGTCATGCTTGGTGCGCGACTCGATGCGTTTGATGGCGAGCACGTCGGTCGCGCTCGGGTCCGCGGCGAAGCGGCGTGCCCAGTCGCGCGCGCTCGCGGGGAGCGAGGCGAGTACGCCCGCCGCCGGGCCGTCGGCGAGGGCGAGCAGCCACGCGCACTCGACGCGCACGCGCTCGCGCACGAGCCCGGCCTCGCAAAATATCTCTCGCACCGCTTTGAGTTTCGCCGCATAGCGTCCATCGAGCGGCGAGAGCGCATCGGTGGCGTGATCCGTGGCGGGCATGGACATCTCGGATGCCGTCGCTAGGTGATAGAATCTTGAATCTTACAGGAAAACTTGACTGGCCCTAGTAGGAAGACGCGATGACCACATCCGACTACCGCGTCGAGCACGACAGCATGGGCGCGCTCGATGTACCGGCGCAGGCGCTGTGGGGTGCCCAGACGCAACGCGCAATCCAGAACTTCCCGCCGAGCGGGCTGCGCATGCCGCGTGCCTTCATCCGTGCGCTCGGACTAATCAAGCACGCGGCGGCGAGTGCGAATACGGAGCTCGGCGACCTGCCCGAGCCGATCGCCGCGGCGATTCAAGTGGCGGCACTCGAGGTCGCGGCCGGTCTGCACGACGATCAGTTTCCGGTGGACGTATTTCAGACCGGCTCCGGCACGAGCAGCAACATGAACGCGAACGAGGTGATCGCCACGCTCGCAACGCGGCGGCTCGGCAAGAAGGTCCATCCGAACGATCAAGTGAACATGGGCCAGAGCAGCAACGACGTCGTGCCGACGGCGATCCACGTGTCCGCCGCTCTGCTGCTCAACGAGCGCTTGCTGCCGGCCATGCGGCACCTATCGACGGTGCTCGAGTTGCGTGCCCGCGAGTTCGAGGAGACGGTCAAGACCGGCCGCACGCATTTGATGGACGCGATGCCCATTACACTCGCGCAGGAGCTCGGCGGCTGGCGGGCGCAGATCGACAAGGGCTGCGCGCGGCTGGTGGCCGTCATGCCGCGGCTGCTCGCGCTCGCGCAGGGCGGCACCGCCGTGGGCACCGGCATCAACGCGCGCGAGAATTTCGGCGCGGTGTTCGCCCGTTACCTCGCCGCCGAGACGCAGCTCGAATTCGTGCCCAGCCACAACTACTTCGAGGCACTGTCGAGCCAGGACACGGCGGTGGAACTTTCCGGCCAGCTCAAGGTGGTGGCCGTGAGCTTGATGAAGATCTCGAACGACCTGAGATGGATGAACAGCGGCCCGCTGGCAGGCCTCGGTGAGATTGCGTTGCCTGCGTTGCAACCAGGCTCGAGCATCATGCCCGGCAAGGTCAATCCCGTCGTGCCCGAAGCGGTCACCATGATAGCCGCCCAGGTCATCGGCAACGACGCAACCGTCACCATCGGCGGCCAATCGGGCAATTTCCAGCTGAACGTGATGCTGCCCGTGATCGCCTACAACCTGCTGCAAAGCGTCGACCTGCTGAGCATTGCGAGTCGCAATCTCGCCGATCACGCGCTCGCCGGCTTCGTCGTGAACGGCGAACGGCTGCGCGAGGCGCTCGATCGCAACCCCATTCTCGTGACCGCCTTGAATCCGATCATCGGCTACGAGAAGGGCGCGGCGATCGCCAAAAAGGCCTACGCCGAGGGCCGGCCGATTCTCGAAGTCGCGGCGGAGGTGACGCGCATGCCGGAGAGCAAGCTGCGCCCGCTGCTCGATCCGCTGACGCTCACCACGGGCGGAATCAAGGGTTCCGGGTCCTCCGGTTGAAGATGGATCCGCTCTACAGCAAGGCGCACATCCGCGAATCTCTCAACCCGCAGCCATCCGCGCCCGACGATGACATGCTGTGGCTGGCGGCGGGTCAGCCGGACCTGGTCGCGCGCGTGCGCGCTTTCGCCTCGACGGTCCGGCGCACACCGGCAGCCGTGCTCGTGCCGCTGGTCGAGCGCGAGGCGGGGTGGACGGTGCTGCTCACGCAGCGCGCCGCGACGCTCAAGGATCACGCCGGGCAGGTCAGCTTTCCCGGCGGGCGCATCGAGCCGCAGGACGAGAGTCCGTGGCGCGCGGCGCTGCGCGAGGCGCACGAGGAGATCGGCCTGTCCGAGAGCTTCGTCGAATTCGCCGGTTTCCTGCCCGATCACTGGGTCGGGACGGGGTTTCGGGTGACGCCCGCGGTTGCCTTCGTCAATCCGCTATTCGAGCTACGCATTGCCACCGAAGAGGTTCACGACGTGTTCGAGGTGCCGTTGCAGGTCATCTTGGACAGTGCCAATCACAAGTCGCGCATGATGCAGCTCGAAGATATGACGATCGAGGTCTGGGACATCCCGTACGGCGATCGCGTCGTCTGGGGCGCAACCGCCGGGATGCTGCACACGTTCCGCCGCATGCTGATGGCGGGGCCGATGCCCGCCGCGCCGTGAGCTCGCGCATCGAGGAGCTGCTCGCGATCATGGAGCGGTTGCGCGCGCCCGACGGCTGCCCGTGGGACCGCGAGCAGACATTCGCGAGCATCGCCCCCTATACCATCGAGGAAGCCTACGAGGTCGCCGACGCCATCGAGCGCGAGGATCTCGCGCATCTCAAGGACGAGCTCGGGGACCTGTTGTTTCAAGTGGTGTTTCACGCGCAGATCGCGCGTGAGCGCGGCGCCTTCGATTTCGAGGCGGCGGCGGGGGCGATTTGCGACAAGCTCAAGAGGCGCCATCCGCACGTGTTTGCCGGCCAGGGCCGGCCGAGCGCCGCCGAGCAGAGTGTCCTCTGGGAGAACATCAAGGCCGAGGAACGCGGCGCCGCCGATGCGCGCAGCGCGCTCGACGGCGTGCCGCGCGCGCTGCCCGCGCTCATGCGCGCCCACAAGCTCAGCAAGCGTGCCGCGCGGGTCGGATTCGATTTCGAGCACGCGAGTCAGACCGCCGACAAGGTGGCCGAGGAGCTCGCCGAGGTGCGCGAAGCCGCCGCCGCCTGCGATCCGCCCGCTGCCGATCCCTCGCGGGAGATCGTCGAGGAGATCGGTGATCTATTGTTCGCCGCCGCCAATCTGGCGCGCAAACTCAACGTCGACGCAGAGGCGGCGCTGCGCGCGGCGAACGCAAAATTCGAGAGGCGCTTTCGCGCCATGGAAGAGCTCGCCCAGGCGCGCGGCGAAATCTTCTCGAGCTTGAGCCTGGCAGCCCAGGAGGCCCTGTGGCTGGACGTGAAACGTGCCGAATGAGGCGGCCGAGGCAAACTCAGTGCCGTTGGTATTCAGGCATGATCCCGACCTGCCGATCTTTGGCTGCCGCCAGGATATCCTCGAGGCCCTCGCGCGCCACCAGGTTCTGGTCGTCGCGGGCGACACGGGCTCGGGCAAGAGTACGCAACTGCCCAAGTATTGCCTGGAGCTCGGGCGCGGTCTCGGGAGAGGGCGCGGCGGGATCATCGCGCACACTCAGCCGCGCCGATTGGCGGCGCGCTCGCTCGCGGCGCGTATTGCCGAGGAGCTCGCGGAGCCTGTGGGCCGCACCGTGGGGTTTCGCGTGCGGTTCGCCGATCAGGTGTCGGAGGCGACGCGGCTGGTGCTGATGACCGACGGCCTGTTGCTCGCCGAGCTCAACTCGGATCCGGACTTGCGCCGCTACGACACGGTGATCGTGGACGAGGCGCACGAGCGCTCGCTCAACGTCGATCTGCTCCTCGGGGTGATCAAGGGCATTTTGCCCCGCCGGCCCGATCTCAAGGTCATCGTCACCTCGGCCACGCTCGCGGTGGAGCGCGTCTCCCGGTTCTTCGACGACGCTCCCATTCTCACCGTGAGCGGCCGCAGTCATCCGATCGAGGTGCGCTATGCCGCTGCGCCCGAGGATGCGGACGATCCCGACTTGCCGGCCGCGGTGCTCGGCGCGTATCTGGATATCGCGACCACTCCGGGGCCCATCGGCGCCGGTGATGTGCTCGTGTTCTTGCCGGGGGAGCGCGAGATTCGCGACGTCGCGGATCTGCTCGAGCGCGAGCTCGAGGGGGTCGAGGTACTGCCGTTGTTCTCGCGTTTGTCGTGGGAGCAGCAGAGCAAGATTTTCAAGCGCGGGCCGCGCCAGAGAATCGTGCTCGCGACCAACGTGGCGGAGACATCGATCACCGTGCCGGGCATCCGTGCGGTAATCGACTCCGGCCTCGCGCGCATCAGCCGCTACAGTCCGCGCAATCGCCTGCAGCGCTTGCCCATCGAGCCCGTATCGCGCGCGAGTGCCGAGCAGCGCAAGGGCCGGTGCGGGCGGATCGCAGCGGGGCTCTGCGTGCGCTTGTATTCGCGCGAGGAATTCGAGGCGCGTCCCGAGTTCACCGAGCCCGAAGTGCTGCGTACGAATCTCGCGGCACTGCTGCTGCGCCTGGCGGCGGACGGCCTGGGCGAGGCGGAGACCTTCCCGTTCATCGACCCGCCCGAATCGCGTGCTCTCGCCGACGGCTATCGATTGCTGCAAGAGCTCGAGGCGCTCGATGGCGAGCGCCGCATCACCAGCCGGGGACGGGCCATGGCGCGCCTGCCGCTCGATCCACGGCTCGCCCGCGCCCTGCTGGAGAGCAGGCAGTATCGAGCCGAAAGCGAGCTGCTCGCGCTCGTCGCGGGATTGAGCGTGCCCGATGTGCGCATCTCGACCACCAAGGACGAGTCCGGCGAGGATGATCCGGCCGCTGCATTCGACGATCCGCGCTCGGAGTTCTCCGGGCTGGTGCGGCTCTGGCGCAGCTACCGCAAGGCGCGGCAGGGACCGAGGCGCGAGCTCAGGCGCTGGTGCAAGGAGCGGCGACTCTCTTTATTGCGTCTCTCGGAGTGGGATGATGTCTATGCGCAGGTCGCCGATCGGGCCGCGGAGCTGCGTATCGTGCCGCAGGCGCGGGCGGCGAGTTACGCGGCGGTGCATCGATCGCTCCTCGCGGGCTTCTGTACCAACGTCGGCGTACGAGGGGAGGAGGGCGAGTACCTCGGCACGCGCGGTGTGCGCTTTCACATCTTTCCAGGTTCGCCCTTGCGGCGGCGCAAGCCCAGATGGGTGATGGCCGCCTACATCGTCGAGACGAGCCGCGTCTATGCGCGGCGCGTTGCCGAGGTCGAGCCCTCCTGGATCGAGGCGACCGCGCGGCACCTGTTGAAGCGCGAGTATCTCGAGCCCGACTGGGATGAGGCCCGCGAACAGGTCATCGCCCGCGAACGCATCACCTTCCTCGGACTCACCCTGAGTGCGAACCGCATCGTGAACTACGGGCCCATCTCGCCCGAGGAGTCGCGGCTCATCTTCGCGCGCGAGGCGCTGGTCTATCGCCGCCTGGTTCGGCGTCCCCCTTGGCTCGAGATCAACGATGCGGCGATTCGGCATGCAGAGCTTTTGGAGGAACGGCTGCGCGTGCGCGACCTCGTTCAGCCCGCGGAGCACTTCGTCGAGTTCTATGCGGGCGCGCTGCCGCGGCAGGTGTCGAGCGGCGCCGCGCTCGAGCACCTCACCCGGCACTTGAGCGACTCGCAGCGGCAGGCCTTGACGCTCAAGCCCGAGCAAATCTTCGCACGCGCGCCGCAGGACGAGCTGCTCGCCCAGTTTCCGCAAACCGCCGCGATCGGCGCCTTGTCCATACCCGTGGACTATCGCTTCGCGCCCGGCGAGGCGGATGACGGTGCCACCCTGCGGGTTCCGCTGCTCGCGCTACCCACCCTCACGCGGGCCGCCGTGGAGACGGCAATCCCGGGCCTCATCGAGCCGCGCGTGAGCGCGTTGCTGCGCTCCTTGCCCAAGGAGGCACGACGCAATCTCATTCCCATCGGCGTCGCCGCCCAGGAGTATCTTGCCCAAGGATCGCCGCGGGCCGATGCGCAGGCGCTGCGGTCCTGGATCACGCAAGTTCGCGGCGTACCGGAGAGCCTCGCGCAGTTCGATCCGACACAAGTGCCGCGTCATCTCGAACTGCGGGTTCTCGTGGTGTCGCACGGGCGCGAGCTCGGCGCCGGCACCGACCTCGAGGAGCTGCGCCGGCGGTTCGCGCTGGATGCCCGGCGCGCGCTCGACGAGCACGCCCGCGAGGCATATCCCGGTGTGTGGCGGCGCTTCGAGGCAGACGAGTTGCCCGAGACGCGGGCGCTCGAGCTCGAGGAAGGGCCGTTGGTCGTGCATCCCGCCTGCGCGCGGGCGGGCGGCGCTCTCGAGGTGCGCTTCGAATGGTCGGCGGCAGAGGCCGCGCGCGGCTTCCGCGACGGCGCCGTCGCACTCGCACGCCTCATGCTCGATCGGCAGTCGCGCGACCTCGAGAAGCGTATCGGCGGCGATGCGCAGCTTCTGCTGAGCGCAGTACCGTATTTCACGCGCGACGCCTTGATCGATACGCTTCTCGATCTGGTGTTCCGGCGCGCCTGTTTCGCCGAGGGCGATCCCCCGAGGAACCGGGTGGCGTTCGAGGCAGCGCTCGAGGCGGGGCGCGCCGAGCTTCACTCGAGGCTCGAGGAGATCGCCGCAGCGGCGGCGGGCTGGTTCGCTCAGGCGCGAGGCGTGCGCCGCTTGCTGGACGACCCCCGTGCCAGGGCGTCGCTTGCTGAAATGGCGCAGGAAACCCGGGCGCATCTCGCACGCGTACTCGACGCGGCATTCCTCAAATCTCTTTCGCCCGATTGGCTGCGGCAGGTCCCGCGCTGGCTGCGGGGCGAGGAGCGGCGCTGGCAGCGCGCACTGGCCCGCGGCTCGGAGCCTGTGCAGGTGCTCGCGGAGCTCAACGAGTGGACGAGGCGCTACGCCGCACTCGTTGCGGAAACCGGTGCGGAGCTGCGCCATCCGCCCGAGCTCGACGAGCTGCGACTGTGGATCGAGGAGTATCGCGTGTCGCTCTACGCGCAGGACCTCAAGACCGTCGGTCCCGTGTCGGCGACCCGGCTGGCAGAGCGCGCCGCAACCCTCGAGGTCTGGATCGCGAGCTGAGCGCGCTCACAAGTCGAAGCGGATGCCTTGCGCCAGCGGCAGCTGTGCGCTCCAATTGATGGTGGTGGTCTGACGCCGCATGTAGGCTTTCCACGAATCCGATCCCGCCTCGCGCCCACCGCCCGTATCTTTCTCGCCGCCGAACGCGCCGCCGATTTCCGCTCCCGACGTACCCAGATTGACGTTGGCAATGCCGCAGTCGCTGCCGCCCGCGGACAGGAATCGCTCGGCTGTCTGCAGCCGATCGGTGAACACGGCGGAGGACAGCCCGTAAGCGACATTGTTCTGCAGCTCGATGGCCTCATCGAGGCCCTCGTAGCCGAGCACGTACAGAATCGGCGCAAACGTTTCGCTGCGCACGATCGGCATGGCCGCAGTGGCGCGTACGATCGCCGGCTCGACGAAGTAACCGGGCCGATCGAGCGCTCGACCGCCGCAGAGCAACGTTCCACCCTGCGCTTGCGCCGCGTCGAGTGCGGTGCGGTAGCGCGCGACGGCGCCCGCGTCAATGAGCGGTCCCATGAGCGTCGAGGTCTCGAGCGGATCGCCGATGCGCACCTGTTTGTAGGCGGCGACGAGGCGCTCTTCGAGCTCCTTGGCACGCGAGCGGTGGACGATCACGCGCCGCGTGCTGGTGCAGCGCTGCCCGGCCGTGCCGACGGCGCCGAACACGATGGAGGGAACCGCGAGATTCAAGTTGGCGGATTCATCCACGATGATCGCGTTGTTGCCTCCGAGCTCGAGCAAGCACTTGCCGAGCCGCTCCGCCACCCGTACACCCACCCGGCGTCCCACGTCCGTCGAGCCCGTGAACGACACGAGCGCGACGCGCCGATCGTCGACGAAGCGTTCCGCGAGCTCTGTGCCGCCGTCGATGAATACCTGAAAGATGGCGGGCAAACGCTGCCGCTCGAGCACTTTATTGCAAAGCCCCTGCACCGCGAGCGCGCACAGCGCGGTCTTCGGCGAGGGCTTCCATACGGTCGCGTTGCCGCAGATGCAGGCGAGAAACGCGTTCCACGACCAGACCGCGACCGGAAAATTGAAGGCGGAGATCACGCCCACGACACCGAGCGGATGCCATTGCTCGTACATGCGGTGCTGGGGACGCTCGGAATGCATCGTGTAGCCATAGAGCATGCGCGACTGACCGACCGCGAAATCCGCGATGTCGATCATCTCTTGCACCTCGCCGTCGCCCTCGGCCTTGATCTTGCCGTTCTCGAGCGAGACCAAGCTGCCGAGCGCATCCTTGTGCGCGCGCAGCTCCTCCGCCAGCGCGCGAATTGCTTCCCCGCGTTGCGGGGCCGGCACCAGCCGCCATTGCTTTGCCGCTTCGACCGCCGCGTCGAGCACACGCTCGTAGTCATCGGGGGTCGCCCCGCGCACCCGCGCGAGCACTTGGCCGGTGGTCGGATTGAGTGTCTCGATTAGCGCGCCCACTTCGAGCGAGCTCCAGCCATGGCTGCCCGACCAGCTGCCGGCATTCATTTCATCGAGCCCGAGGGCCGCGAGAGTCTGGTGAGCTTTGGACATCGAGGGCTTTCCTGCTTGGGGGCCGGCATTCTGCCGTGCCGGCGCCCGAAGCGCCACAGGAGCGGCGGCGGTGCGATTTTTGCGCGCTGCGTGCGCGCTGTGTAGCATCGGCCCATGTCCAAATCCCCTCAATTGACGACCTGGCACCCGGCGAGCTGGCAGGGGCGTCCGGCGACCCAGCAGCCGAAGTACGCCGATCCGGCCGCACTCGAGCGGGCGGTCGCTTCGTTGAGCCGCCTGCCGCCGCTCGTCGTCTCCTGGGAGATCGAGGCCTTGCGAGCCCGGCTGGCGCGTGCGCAACGCGGCGAGGAATTCCTGCTTCAGGGCGGTGATTGCGCGGAGAGTTTCGCGGACTGCGAGTCCGACAACATTGCGAAGCGCCTGAAGATCTTGTTGCAGATGAGCCTGGTGCTGCTGCAGGGCTTGAAGAAGCCGATCACTCGCGTGGGGCGATTCGCCGGGCAGTATGCCAAGCCCCGCTCTGCGGACACCGAAACGCGTTCCGGCGTGACGCTGCCCTCGTACCGGGGCGACAACGTCAACCGGCCGGGCTTCACGTCCGAAGAGCGCGAGCCCGATCCGGAGCTCTTGCTGCGCGGCTACGAGCGTGCCTCGCTCACCCTCAATTTCGTGCGCGCGCTCATCGACGGCGGGTTTGCCGACTTGCATCACCCGGAATACTGGGACCTCGGATTCCTGCATCACGCGGCTCTGCGCGATGCCTATCAGAAGATCGTCGATTCGATTGCGGAATCGCTCGAATTCTTCGAGTCGATGAGCGGGCTTTCGGTGCACGCGGCGACGCGCGTGGAGTTCTATACGAGTCACGAGGGTCTGCACCTGTTGTCCGAGCAGGCGCAGACGCGCTACATCGAGCGGCAAAGAAAGTGGTACAACCTGTCCACTCACATGCCCTGGATCGGCATGCGGACCGCCCAAATCGAGGGCGCGCACATCGAGTACTTTCGCGGCATCTCCAATCCGATCGGCGTGAAGGTGGGTGCCTCGATGAGTGCCGAATGGTTGCAGGAGCTGGTCTCGGTCCTGAACCCGCAAAATGAGCCTGGCCGCCTCACCTTCATTCACCGCTTCGGCGTGAAGGACATCGCCGCGCGCTTACCGGCGGTGATCGAGGCCGTACGCGCGACCGGTTCCCCCGTGCTCTGGGTGTGCGATCCCATGCACGGCAACACCGAGACCACGGCGGGCGGGATCAAGACGCGGCGCTTCGACAATATCCTGGGCGAGGTCGAGGCGGCATTCCGCATTCATGAGGAGCTCGGATCGCGGCTCGGCGGCGTGCACATCGAGCTCACCGGCGAGGACGTCACCGAATGCATCGGCGGCGCCCGCGACTTGAAGGAGGCGGATCTCGCGCGCGCCTACAAATCGCAGGTCGATCCGCGCCTGAACGCCGAGCAGGCGCTCGAGCTCGCGATGCTCATCGCGCGCCGCGCCGGAGCCCGCCGTGCATTTGTTAAGCCGGGTCGGGGAAACCCCTAATCGAGGCTCGATCTGGAATTTATTGTAAAGGTATATTGTTATAAATAAATAACTTACAGAATAAATCTCGAATTCACTGCTGAGCGACCGCCAGCGATTTTCGAAAAACCTCATTGCCCTGCGCGATGCAGGTGCTATTCTGCCGCGCAAACCTGTCCCGCCCTGCAAATGCGAGCGCGTGGCGAGTCTTCGTCTTCCGAGACCCGCTCGTAAGAGGGTCTGTTTACTGCACGGACCGCACGCAAAAAATTTGAGCCGACGCGGAATTTTTGTGGCCTTCGCGGTCCAAGAAAGCGTCGGCGACGCCACGGGCCGGGGCGTATCGGCGCCTGCGGCGGCACAGGTTGGGTTGCGCTCGGGTTAGTCCAAATTCGAGGCGCGATCACGGCGGGCTACGCGGAAGCACCGCGTAGCCCGTTTTTTCTTGGCCTGCGAATCGGCTCGTCGACTGGTAGGGTAGCAACGCTACCTTCATTCCCAACTCTTCCGACATGAACAGCATTTACGATCCCGGCTGCCGGCGCTGCGCGCGATTGGCGGCGTTTCTCGATTCGGTGCGCCACGAGGAGCCCGGCTATTTTTGCAAGCCCGTGCCGCCGTTCGGTGATGCGAAGGCCGCGCTCCTGATCGTCGGTCTCGCGCCGGGGATGCACGGCGCGAATCGCACGGGGCGTCCATTCACCGGTGACTTCGCCGGGATCTTGCTCTACCAAACGCTCTACAAATTCGGTCTGTCGAGCTCCCCGGTCTCGGTGAGCGCCGACGACGATCTGAAGCTCGTTCGGGCACGCATCACGAACTCCGTCAAGTGTCTGCCGCCGCAGAACAAACCGCTGCCCTTGGAGGTCAAGGAGTGCAATCGGTACCTGCAGGCGGAACTGGCGCAATGCCCGGAGGCGCGCGTTATCCTTGCGCTCGGTGCGATTGCGCACAACGCGGTGCTGCGCGCTCACGGCTTTCGTGGCGGCGAATACCGGTTCGGGCACGGTGCCGAGCATGTCTTGAGCGGAGGACGCGTATTGCTCGATTCGTATCATTGCAGCCGCTACAACACCCAGACCCGCAGGCTCACGACCCCCATGTTCGAAGCGGTCATCGAGCGCGCCGTCGCGCTTCTGGATGCGCCGCCGCAGGCCGCGAATAATCGATGATGAGCGCCGAGTCGTCCCGACAGCACTCTGTCGACACCCCTGCGCCGTTCGATGCGAAGGCCTTCGTCGATTCCTTGCCCGCACGGCCCGGCGTCTATCGCATGCTCGATGCGCAGGGAACGATTCTCTACGTCGGCAAGGCGCGCAATCTGAGGAGCCGCGTGGGCTCGTACTTTCAGCCGAGTAACGTTCAGCCGAAGGTCCAGGCGCTGGTGGCGAAGACCGCGAACATGGAAGTCACCATCGCCAATTCGGATACCGAGGCGCTGCTGCTCGAATTCAATCTGATCAAGAAGCATCGCCCGCGTTTCAACGTGGTGCTGCGCGACGACAAGAGCTTTCCCTACCTGCATCTGGAGACACATCACGACTATCCCCGCCTGACCTTCTATCGAGGCTCGCGCAAGGAAGTCGGCCGTTTCTTCGGCCCTTACCCGTCCGCCGGTGCGGTGCGCGAGACCCTCGGCCAGTTGCAGAAGCTCTTTCGATTGCGCAACTGCGACGATCTGTACTTCTCCAACCGCTCGCGTCCTTGCTTGCAATTCCAGATAGAGCGCTGCACGGGCCCCTGCGTGGGGCTCATTTCGAGGGAGGACTATGCACGCGACGTGGAGTCGGCGATCAAAGTGCTCGAGGGACGCAACGATGAGGCTCAGCTCGAGCTCGCGCGACGCATGGAGGCGGCGGCCGAGCAGTTGAACTTCGAGGAAGCGGCGCGGGTACGCGACCAGCTGAAGCACCTCAAGGTGATCCAGGCGCAGCAGATAGTCAACGCCGATATCGACCACGATGCGGACGTCATCGCCATCGCCTCCTCCCACGGCGAATACGCCATTGCTCTCATGTTCGTGCGCGGCGGCCGCAGCCTCGGCAGCACGAACTTTTTCCCCAAGGCGCCGCTCGCAGAGTTGCCCGAGGTGCTCGAGGCCTTCGTGACCCAGTACTACCTCGAGCGCGAGTCGCCGCCGGAGATCATCGTCGAGCGGGAATTCGACGGCATGCGGGTGCTCGAGACGACGCTCGGCGAGCGGGTAGGGCACAAGGTGCGCATCGCCTCGCAGGTGCGGGGCATTCGCGCCCGTTGGCTCGAGATGATGCATAACAATGCCGACCAGGCGCTCAAAATGCGCGCCCTCGCGCGCTCGAGCATCGTGTCGAGCCTCGAGGAGTTGCGCGATGCCTTCGATCTCGACGAGGTTCCGCAGCGGCTCGAATGCTTCGACATCAGCCATACGGGCGGCACCGAGACGGTGGCATCGTGCGTGGTGTTCGGTCCCGAGGGGCCGATGAAGAGCGAGTACCGGCGATTCAATATCGCCGGCATCCAGGGGGGCGACGACTACGCCGCGATGAACCAGGCGCTCACCCGACGCTACAAGCGCGTGCGCGACGGCGAAGTCACCGCTCCCGACGTGCTACTGATCGACGGGGGAAAGGGCCAGCTTTCCGAGGCAGCGAAGGCGCTCGATGAGCTCGGCGTCGCCGGTATCCGGTTGATCGGCGTGGCGAAGGGCGCCGACCGGCGCCCCGGGCAGGAGCAGCTGTTCACGCTCGATCGACTCACGCCCACGATACTGCCGCCGGATTCGAGCGCCCTGCACCTCATCCAGCGGGTGCGCGACGAGGCCCATCGGTTCGCGATCACCGGCCACCGCCGCAGACGCGCCAAGCGCCACAGCCAGTCTATACTCGAAACGATTCCGGGCCTGGGCCCGGTCAAGCGGCGCGAGCTGTTGAAGCAGTTCGGCGGCATGCAGGGGGTCCTGCGTGCGGGCGTCGACGATTTCGTTCAAATCCGCGGCCTGGGGCGGGAACTTGCCGAAGCGATCTATGAGCATCTCCACCCCGGAAAATAAAAATCCCTGGTATCTCAGCTTGCCGAACGCTCTCACGTGGCTGCGGATCTTGATGATCCCGGCGGTGATCGTGATGTTCTATCTGCCGTACGGATGGAAGGATCCGGCGACGTGCGGCGCCTTCGCCCTGGCCGGGATCACCGACAGCCTGGACGGCTATCTCGCGCGGCGCTGGGGACAGACCTCGCGGCTCGGTGCGTTCCTCGATCCCGTCGCCGACAAGCTGATCGTGACGGCGGCCCTGGTGCTGATCGTGAGCCGGGACCCGCGCTGGTTCATGGTCATCGTGGCCGTGGTGATCATCGGTCGAGAAATCGCGGTGTCGGCACTGCGCGAGTGGATGGCGGAGATCGGGGCCCGTGGCCGCATCAAAGTGTCGGTGTGGGGCAAATACAAGACCATCATGCAGATCGTCGGCCTTTCGTTTCTGCTGTTCAGGCAGAACCTGTTCGATCTGCCCATCTACAAGATGGGTCTGGTGCTCACGGGCATCGCCGTCGTGCTCACGCTCTGGTCCATGTTTTTGTACCTACGGCTCGCGTGGCCGGAACTGCGCGGCAGCGCAGCGCTTTGAGGAGGGCAGCCGTGGCGAAGGCCGGGGTGCGGCCGTCCCGCTGCCGAGATTTGTGTCCCTGCTCAAGCATTTAGCCGCGCTTTTCGGGCGGCGCGGCTTGACTCCCGGCGGTACGTCTCTACAATTGCGCGTCTGCTTAAGGGCGGGAATAGCTCAGTTGGTAGAGCGCAACCTTGCCAAGGTTGAGGTCGCGAGTTCGAGCCTCGTTTCCCGCTCCACGATTTTCATAGCTAAATCATTCGGATGCCTGAGTCGCCGGGGATCGCATGCTTGCGGCCTCGACGGCGAGAACCCGGCTTGGAGACTCGCGTATCAAAGCCGCCAGGGCTCAATCCGCCAGAATTCTTGCCTCGTCTCGGGAATTGTAGTAACGTAACTACAATTACCATGGAGCGTGCTATGACCATCGTAACCATGACCAGTCGCGAATTTAATCAGTCAGCGAGCGAAGCCAAGAAGGCATCGCAGAACGGGCCGGTGTTTATCACCGACCGGGGCAAACCATCCCATGTTTTGTTGAGCATCGAGGAATATCGCAAGCTGACCGGAGGGGTGACTACGCTTGCGGAGGCGCTGGCGCAAGAGGCTTCGACTGATGTGGAGTTTGAAGCGCCTCGCGTGGACCATCTCCACCGCGCCGCCGATTTATCCTGATGTTCGTCCTCGATACCAATGTCCTGTCCGAGTTGCGCCAGCCGAAGAGATCCGATGTAAGGGTTCTGGCGTGGGCCTCGTCGCAGCCGGTTGCCGCACAGTTTGTTTCGGCAATTACGATATTGGAATTGGAATTGGGCGTATTACAGAAAGAGCGCAAAGACGCCGCACAAGGTGCAGTCTTGCGCGCCTGGCTGGATGGGAAAGTTTTCCCGCAGTTTGCGGGCCGGATCCTTCCGCTGGATGAGGCAGTTGCATTGCGATGCGCGCGCCTGCATGTACCGGACCCGCGTGCCGAGCGTGACGCGATTATCGCGGCCACGGCTCTTGTGCATGGGATGACGATCGTGACGCGCAACGCCGCGGATTTTGAAGCCACCGGTGTGCCTGTGATCAACCCGTGGGCGTGAGCCGGAATGCTCCGTTCGGCGCTAGTGGCGCGCTTTGTACACTGTCGAGCGACCTGTTATAATTGAAAATCTGGTGGGAATCCAATAGGTTAGGCGATCTGCACCCCAATCTTGCCAAGGTTGAGGTCGCGAGTTCGAGCCTCGTTTCCCGCTCCAGTAAGCTAAAATCCGGCGCGTTCGTCGGTTCGGGATTTCAGACCCCGGGCTAAGTGGCAGAGTGGTCATGCAGCGGCCTGCAAAGCCGTGTACGCCGGTTCGATTCCGACCTTAGCCTCCATGCCGTGTGGGACACCCCCCGCGGCGCCCAATAATCCCCGATCATTCAAAAGCCACGGCCGGCACCGGTCGCTAATGGCTGGCCCGTCCAGCGCAAGCCGCAAATTGGCTGCGCGTTGCGTCCATGAAATCGTGAATCTTGGAAACCTCTGCGGCGATTTCGGGGTGCTTGGTCATGGCGGAGACGTTCTCCGCGGATTCGAGCCCGAACGATAGGGGTTCCAGGATCTGCTGGGAAACGAGCTTCAACTGCCGGTCCAAGGTGAGGCGGTCGCGCTCGTCGACCGAGAGGTCCCTGACGGCGACCAGATTCTCCGACGCCAAGAGATACCCCCACACTTCTCCGAGCGCGTTGCGGAGCGTCGCGACGTTGACTTCTTCCATATCACTCGCCGTCGCTGCGCTTTCATTGTCGGCCAAGCGTTTCACGCTTCTCTCTTGGACCAAGGATTTCCCCAGCAGCACCAGGCGCGTTTGAAAGTTGCCTGCCGCATCCATCATTTGAGCAATGACCTTGAAGCTCATCTCGTCGCAGGTCCGCGGAATTGATTGCGTCGCGCCCACGGCGGCCGGCACGACGCTGGTTGCCAGCAGGGGCAATAAGACGACTGACCACGCCGGTCCATGGTGTCGGCGGGCATTGTGAAATGGCATAGTTGGGTCTGGTCCGGGAGGGGGCGTCGATTCCACGATACGATAGGCAACAACATACTGCCTCTGTCTCTCGCCTCGAAGCAACGTTCTGAATTCACGCAGGCTGCAGCAGCGAAGTGCCACTGACGTCATTCGAAAAGGGCAAGCTCAAGATCGCGGCGCACGTTCGCGAGGAGCTCGAGCTCGCCCGGATTCCGTTTAAATCCATTCATTGCAAGTCGGGGTCCCTGCACATTCCCCCGGGTATCGTGCGACTCATCGTCACGGTGGATGAGAGCCCGGCGCACCTCGATCTCACGGCGGCGGAGGCGGAGGACTGTGAGCTGCTGGTCGCCGGCGAGACCTGGCACAAGATCCGTGCGTTCCTCGAGGGGTTGAAGAAAGCAGGCGACGCGGGCGCAGAGTAGCGTACTCATGGACCGTCGACGATTTCGGGCGACACCGGCAATCCGCGCCAGCGGACCGTGGCATCACTTACCTGGGAGCTGGGACCTTTGACCAGCACGATCTCTGTGAATTACCAGAGCTCTTTCTCGATCACCGACCCGACGATCGGTGCCAATACGTGCTTGGGGGCACTGCAAGGCCGGGCGCCGTCCGCCTATGGATCCGCGATCAATTCGGGCGTGACGAGCCTCGCTCCGCAGTGGTACCCGTACTGTGCCGGGGCCGGCTCGGCCTTTGCCTCAAGACTCCTAGGTGCCCCGAGCGCTGAAGCGCTAAAGTATCTGTTTGGGGGTGTAACGGGAGTTCGCGATGTCGACGTCGGAAGACAGTTCAAGTCTGACCAGCCTGCGGCTGGCCAATAGCCCCAATGGCCAGGACCTGCGGCGGATCGGTGCGCACCCGGATTACTGGTATCCCGTGGCTTGGTCCTACGAGCTGAAACCCGGCAAGGTCTTGGGGCGGCGTTTCGCGGGCGAGCCCATCGCCATTTATCGAGGGTCGAGCGGGCAGGTGTTTGCCCTGGAGGACCGCTGCGCACACCGGCAGGTACCGCTGCACCTCGGCGTCGTGAGCGGGGATGAAATCAAGTGCCACTATCACGGCTGGACTTACTGCAGCAGCGGCAAATGCACGAGCATTCCTTACCTGGGCAAGGAGCGGCTGCCGAACGGCGTGAAGAGCTATCCGGCGCGTGAGGTGGACGGATTGATCTTCGTCTTTCCCGGCGACCCGGCGCTGGCGGAGAGCCGGCTTCCGCAGCGGCTCGGTGCGTCGCAACGCAAGGATTACAAGACGCGGCGACTGAACCGAGAGGTGGCCTGCCACTACACGTTCATGCACGAAAACCTCTTCGACATGAATCATCAGTTCATGCATCGCAAGCAGATGGGCTCCATCCGGGCCAACTGCCTCGGACGCAAGCACGGCGAGGATTGGGCGCAGGTCGAGTACAGCTTCAGCCGCACGGGCGGCAAGCAATCGATGGGCGAGCAAGTGATCATCGATCTCATGCGCAAGCGCACCGAGGCGAAGAAGGATTTCTCCGATCACATGCGTATCCGGACCGACTACCCGACCCAGAGCCTCAAGGTCTGGGTGGGACGCAACATTCAGGAGACCGATGATCCTGTGCTCGAGGTGTGGCTCGGGTACACGCCGCTCGACGCCGAGCAACGGACCAATCGCACTTATGGCTATCTGTCGGTGAAGAAGCCCAAAGTGCCGATCGTCATCCACGCCGTGTGGCCCTTCGTGGTGTGGTTCACGGAGAACATCTTCCGTGAGGACAAGGAAATCGTGGAATACGAGCAGCGTGCCTACGATTCACAGGGCGCGGACTGGAACAACGAAGTGTTTCCCGCGATTCGCGACTTGCGCGGCGTGCTCGCACGCTGCGGCAAAGCGATGGACTGAGAGGCGGGCGGCCAGCCGCGGGCGCCGGCCGCAGGCGACAAGCCTTACTTGCGCACCGGTTGCACGGCCGGCACCGCTCCGAGCGGCGGCTGTCGCCGCGCCGGGTGTCCCGGGTACCAGTTGAATCGGCCGCCGAGCGTCATCGCCGCGGGGACGACGAACGTGCGGATCACGGTCGCATCGACCAGCACCGCCGCGCATAAACCCACTCCCATCATCTTCAGCACCGGCAGCTGCGCGCCGACGAACGCGCCGAATACCGCGGCCATGATGAGGCCGGCGCCGGTGATGACGGGTGCCACGGCGACGAGGCCGGCGACGGTGGCGCGGTTGTTGTTTTGATCGATGGCGTATTCGCGCTTGATGCGAAACAACAGGAACAGCTCGTAGTCCATCGACAGGCCGAAGCTCAAGCAGAACACCATCATCGGCACCTCGAGCGGGATCGCCGAAAAAGGGCGCTCGAGGCCTATCAGCCCGTTGAACCAGCCGAGCTGAAAGACGGCCACCACCGCGCCGATCCCCGCCGTCACGGCGAGCAGGTTCATGAGCACGGCTTCCACGGGCAGCAAGTACGAGCGGAACGCGAAGAACAGCATGATGAGCGTGGCGCCCACCACGAAGCTGAAGATCTTCGGCAGGCTCTTGTACATGGACTGATCGAAGTCATTGTGCTCCGCCGGATCGCCCCCGATCTCGACCTTGAACGGACCTGCGGGCGATACGGATTTGAGATCGCGGGCGAGGTGCTCGATCTGCTTCACGCGGAGGGTGCTCACGGGCGTGATCTGGAACAACACCGAATCGCGATCCTTGCTCAAGTAGAGCTCCGCGATTTCGGGATGCGCACGCAGCGTCTCCGCGGGGTTTTGATAGAAGGCGGCGTATTCGTCCGCGCCGAGGCCGCGCTGTAGGGTGAAGGGCGAGGCAATGGCGGCAATGTGCGGGTCACGGCTCAACCGCTCGGCATACTCGACCAGGGGCTTGATGTGCGTGGCGTCGAGCACCGGCCGACCATCCGTCGCACGCACGATGGCGTAGGTGGTCAGGGACGAATTGTCATCGTGAATTTTCGCGAGAATGTCGGCGCCCAGGCGTGCCTCCGCGGCCGGGGGCAGGAACCAGCGCTCGTTACTCACACCCGTGGTCGCTTTGGTCAGCGGCAGCCCGAGGAGGATCACGCATGCGCCCGAGATGACGAGCGTCTTAATGGGGTGCTTGACGATCCAGCGACCTAGATGAAGCCACAGCGTGGTGGTGTTGCCGAGGCGCAACCGGCTCGGAATCACCGACCAGCGCTCGAGGTAGGGGCCCACCAGAACCAGCGCCGCCGGCAGCAGCGTCAAAGCCGCCATCACCGACACGCATACCACCAGCGCGCCGCCGATGCCGGCACAGCGCGTTTCCAGGATCGGACTGAACAAGAGCCCGAGAAAGCCGATCATCACGGTAACACCGGACCAGGTAATGGTCTGGCCGGCGCGCGCGACCGTGTCTGCCACACGCTCCGCGATGCTTTCATTCGGCTGGTTCTCGCGGTAGCGCGTCACCATGAGCAGCGAATAATCGATGCCGATGGCGAGGCCGACCATGGTGACGACATTGCTCAGCAAGTTCGAGACCGGAATGAACTTTGCGAGCACGAACGCCGCGCCGAGCGCCAGGGTCGTCGTGCAAAGTCCCATGAGGAACGGCAAGCTCGCCGCGATCAAGGTGCCGAACGCCACCAGCAAAATGATGAGAGTCAAGGGCAACGCGCTTTTCTCGGCGTGATCGCCGCCCGAGGCGCTCAAGGCATTCACGTCGAAATCCGCGGCGGGACCGCCCGTGACCGCGAGCTGCGCGCTGGGATCGAGCTGCAGGAGCGCGGTGCGCCACGGCGCGACTGCATTCCGCACGACGGCAACTTCGCGCTGTTGCTCGGATTCCTTGACGCCCTTCATACCCACGATCAGCAGCGTGATGTGCCCGTCGGCCGAGCGCATATCCGGATTCTGCGTGGCCGCATAATCCTCGACTTGCGCAACGCCCGGCACCTTCGAGAGCGCTAGCGAGGCCTGCTTCACCCAGCCGAGGTAAGGGTCCTTGGCGACGTCGAGTCCCGGAGCCGATACGGCGACGATCAAGGGATCGATGAAAGGGTTGCTGAACTCCGTGCGCAGCGCTGCGTTAGCGAGGTCCGAGGGGCTTCCGGGGACGCCCGCCGCGCCGCCCACGGTTGCGTCCGGCAGAAGGTGCTCGCCCCAGGCACCGAGCGCAATCGCTACGACCCAGGCAAAGAGGATCGTGCGCGGATGTGTGGCCACCCATTGTCCAAGCCTGAGAAATCCGAAGTTCAACGCATCGCCTGTAGGAGTGGCTGCAAACGCAATGTTAACGCCTTTTCAGGCATTTGTGGCAGATCGGGGGTTTTGTCGGGGTCATTTTGATGACAAAATTATCTACCAGCGCCGGTGAGTTCGCGAGGCGGTGGTCCTACATCGACTATCTCAGAGCCGGATGAGTTCGTCTTCACGAGCGGTGGCGAGTTCGCGCGCATCACCGCCCTGAGCCGTCGTATCTTATCGTGATAATTTCTACAAGATGAAGGATCGAATGCGCGCCATCATTCTCGCAGCCGGCCGGGGTCAGCGTCTTCAGCAGCCGGAAGATCAGCAAGTGCCGAAGTGCCTGCTGCGTTTCGGAGGAAAGAGCCTGCTCGAGCGGCATTTGCTGGCGTTGCGCGATTGCGGCGTAGCAGAGGTGGTGCTGGCGCTCGGCTTCAAGCGCGAGCTCATCGAGGCGGAGCTCGAGCGAATGAAGGTTGTGCCGCGCACCGAAATCGTGATCAACCCCGCATTCGAGCTCGGCAGCGTGCTCACCGTGCACACCGCGGCCGAGCCCCTCGGGCGCGGCGGCGACGTGCTGCTCATGGACGCCGACGTGCTGTATCACACACGGATCTTGCAGGCGCTGGTGTCGGGCGAACGGGCCATGAATCGTGTGCTCATGGACCGCGAGTTCGAGCCGGGTGATGAGCCCGTCAAGCTCTGTTTGCGCGGCGGTGCGCCCGTGGAGCTGCGCAAGCGGGTCCCGACGGACCTCGAGTACGACAGCATCGGCGAGTCCGTCGGTTTTTTCCGTTTCGACGAGACAGGTGCGCGGCGTCTCGTGGAGCTCGTGGCCGGCTATGTGGCGCGGGGTGCGACCGACATGCCGCACGAGGAGGCGGTCCGGGACCTGATCCGCGAGCGCGGTCGAACCTTTGACGTGGCGGACGTGACGGGGCTGCCCTGGATCGAGATCGACTTTCCGAACGATGTGGCACGCGCGGAACGCGAGATTTTGCCCGAACTCGAGGCGACGGGAACCACACCATCGGGCTCTTGTCCGATTGTGTGAGTCGTGCAGCGCTGGCGCGTGCCGCCCAGCGCACGTATTATCTTGACCTCGGCCGGCTTGCGCGCTCGCAAGACGAGCGCGGAACGCCGTTCACGCCTGCCGTCCATGCGTGCTATGGGCTGGTCGAAGCCTTGCGAGAATTCGCCGATGAAGGCGGTAGATCAGCCCGCCATCGCCGCTATGAGACGCTAGCCGAGCAGGTTCGGGCAGGCCTGGCCAAGCACGGCGTCGAACCGGCGATTCCGGTGGGCGAGTTGTCCGTGGTCCTGCGCGCTTACCGGTTGCCGCGGGTTATGACCTATCAGATGCTGCACGATGCGTTGAAGGCCGAAGAATTTGTGATTTACGCCGGCCAATGCGGCCTATCGTCGACTCTGCTTCGCATTTCCACCGTGGGCAATCTGTCTGCGGGGGATATCGATCGGCTGCTTCGATGTTTCGGGCGGTTGCTCGCGTGAAGGCGACGAAACGCATCGCCGTCGCCGGGGGACGTGCGGGCGCCTTGGCGTTTTCCGCGGCGCTGGCCTCGACGTGGGCCTGGGGGGCACCGGTCGCTAACGCACCCCTGCTGCTCGCGCAGGCCGTGCCCAGCGCGTCGCCCGCGCCGCCGCCTGCACCGGGTCAGCCCGGTCCCGTTGCGCCCCCGGGGGTGCCGACCGAGAAGGAGGCAGCCGGCCCCACCCAGCCCAAGAAAAAGCCGCCGGACACGCCCAAGAAATGGTACGACCCGATCACCCGCTGGGTCGATCCGCACACGGCGCCCTTCATCCCCGTGCCGTACATCGGAACCGATCCAAACTCCGGCACGACGCTCGGCGTCATACCGACGATCTTGGTCACGGACGAGAACGACGATATCCGCAAGATCATCGCCCCCGACATCGTTCACAACCCGTATTTCGGCTGGGGCGTGCACGGCCGCATCTACAACTACACTTCGCAGGACGCGCAGTGGTCGATCGTGAGCGGCATCTTCGAACGGGTGCAGCGCGAATTCGACGGCGAATACCAGATCGGGCGCTTGCGGGAAACGCGCTGGTCATTCAACGGCAGCGCCATTTACGGTGTCGACGGAACGCCGCGCTTTTACGGCATCGGCAACGAATCGCCCGCGAGCAATGAGACGAATTATACGGCGCAGTCGTACCTGCTGCAGGCGCAGCCCGGCTACAACTTCACTCATGCATTGCAGCTGCAATACACGGCCCGTTTCGAGGACGTGGACGTGTTGCCGGGAACGCTTTCTCACGTCGCATCGATCGAGACCCGCTTCCCGACGGTGCTGGGCGAGCACACCAACAAGCAAGTGCTCAATCGAGTATCCCTCGTATACGACACACGTGACGACATCATCATCCCGTCCAAAGGCGCCGAGCTGATCGCCTACGGCGGCATGGCGAGCAACGAGGGCATTCTGAACGCCTCGCTGTATTCGGAGACGGGATTCGATGGGCGTGCGTTCTTTCCCGTGCTGGACAAGACCGTCATCGCCACGCACATGGCCCTGCGCTACTTGTTGACGGCCCATGACGTGCCCTTCTGGGCGTTGAGCAGCATCGGCGGCGCGGATACCGTGGTCGGCGGTGCGCAGCCGCTGCGCGGCTACGGGGACGGACGCTTCTATGACCGCGACTCGTTCTCCTCGTCGGTCGAGTTTCGGCGCAATGTTGCGACGTTTCACGCCGTGGCGACGCAGGTCGAGATCGAGCTCACGCCGTTCGTGGACGTCGGACGCGTCTTCAACCGCACGAGTACGCTGCCTTTCACGCAGTTGCACAAGGTGTACGGCGTAGGATTTCGGGGCTTGGCTCGGCCCTACGTCGTCGGCTTCGTGGACATCGGCTACGGTAATGAAGGCGCGGCCGTCTTCACCGGCATCAATTATCCCTTCTGATCGGCTGCGAGCTCGCCCCGGTCGCGGGCCCCGACTAGTGCGACATTTCCATGATCGCCGTAGCGGGGATCATGTTGCCGTTGAGGTGCGCCATGATCCAGAACGTCCCCGATACGATGAGCGTCACGATCAGAACGCCGAAGGCGAGGGCGACCACGTTGTTGGTATTGTCGGCGCCTGTGCTCATGTGCAGGAAAAACACGAGGTGCACGCCCATCTGCGCGATCGCGAGCACGGCGAGCCCGGCAGGCACTCCCGGACTCCACAGCAAGTGGGTCTGCGAGACCACGAAGGAGGCAGCGGTCAGCAGCAGCGCGAACACGAGGCCCGTGGTGTAGAGCGCGATGCTGCCCGCGCGATCGCCCTCCGCATCGCCGGGCACGCTGTCCCCGGCACCCGCTGCTCGTTTTGCATGTTCGCTCATCGCGCCCCCATGAGATACACCAAGGTGAGCAGCGCCACCCAAATAATGTCCAGGGCGTGCCAGAACAGGCTGAAGCACAGCAGGCGCCGCCGCACGAAATCGCGTGGGCCGCGGTAGGCCGTCTGCGCGACCATGAAGGTGAGCCATATCAGACCCGCCGTGACATGCGCGCCGTGCAGACCCACGAGAGAGAAGAATGCCGACAGGAATGCGCTGCGGCTGGGACCGGCGCCGCGCGCGATCAGGCCCGCGAACTCAGATAGCTCGAGCCCGAGAAACGTGGCCCCGAGCACGAAGGTGAGTCCCGCGCAGATGTAGAACGCGCGCATCTGACGACGCTCCACCGCGAGCAGAGCGAGACCGCAGGTGTAGCTCGAGAACAAGAGGCTCAAGGTTTCTATCCCGACGTGGCGCAGCTCGAAGAGCTCGCGCCCGGAGGGCCCGCCCGCCGTCTGTTCGTGGAGCACCGCATAGGTGGCGAACAGGGCGGAGAACATGATGATGTCGGACAGGAGGAATATCCAAAACCCGTACCCCACGACGATGCGAACGGGCGCGGGTCCGAGCGCGCTCACCGGCACTTCGTCCTCCTCGCGCTCGAGCGTGGCCGCGTGCGCGCTCACGTGGCGCTCCCCGCAGCGAGATGGGAGCGCTCATCGGCGGCGAGCCGCTCGGGGGAGATCTCGATTTCCTTGCGCTCGATCCAGCCGAACGCAAGCAAGGTGAGCGCCGCGCACACGAGACCCAAGATCGCCAGCCACCAGATGTGCCAGATCATGGCAAACCCGGTGATGACGGCGAAGAAAGCCGTGACGAATCCGTTCGCGCTGTTGCCCGGCATTTCAATCGCTTCGTAGTGCCCGGCCGGCGCGCGTTTGCCGGCCTGCTTCATAGCCCAGAAGGCATCCAGCGAATGGACGCGCGGCAACACCGCGAAGTTGTATACCGGCGGCGGCGAGGAGGTGGACCACTCGAGCGTGCGCCCGTTCCAGGGGTCCCCGGTCCGGTCCATGCGGCTTTGGCGCGTGCGGATGCTGACCACGAGCTGCGCGATCGTGGCGAGGATGCCGCAGAGAATGATCAGAGCGCCGATCTCGGCGACGATGAGATAGGGTTGCCAAGCGCGGTCCGCATAATGCTGCATGCGCCGGGTCATGCCCATGAGGCCCAGCACATAGAGCGGCATGAAGGCGACGTAAAATCCCACGAGCCAGCACCAGAAGCTCACCACACCGAGCCGCCGGTCGAGAGTGAAACCGAACGCCTTCGGAAACCAATAAGTGAACCCGGCCATGGCTCCGAAGACCACCCCACCAATGATGACGTTGTGGAAATGTGCAACCAGGAACACGCTGTTGTGGAGCACGAAATCGGCCGGGGGAACCGCGAGCAGGACACCCGTGAGGCCGCCGATCACGAAGGTGATCATGAACCCGATTGCCCACAGCACCGGGGGCTCGTAACGGATGCGGCCGCGATACAGGGTGAAGAGCCAGTTGAAGATCTTCACACCGGTCGGCACGGCGATGATCATCGACATGATGCCGAAGAACGCATTCACGTCCGCGCCTGCGCCCATGGTGAAGAAATGGTGCAGCCACACGGTGAAGGATAGGACACAGATCGCGAGCGTCGCGCCCACCATGGAGCGGTAGCCGAAGAGCGACTTGCCGGAGAAGGTGGCGATGACCTCGGAAAAGACGCCGAATGCGGGCAGGATGAGGATGTACACCTCCGGGTGGCCCCACACCCAGATGAGATTGAAGTACAGCATGGCGTTGCCGCCGCCCGTGTTCGTGAAGAAATGCATGCCGGCATAGCGGTCGAGCAGCAGCATGCCGAAGGTCGCGGTGAGGACTGGAAAGGCCGCCACGATCAGCATGTTGGAGCACAACGCGGTCCAGCAAAATACCGGCATGCGCATGTACGACATGCCTGGCGCCCGCAGCTTCAGAATCGTCGTGACGAAGTTGATGCCGGCGAGAAGCGTGCCGATGCCGGAGATTTGCAGCGCCCAGAGGTAATAGTCGACGCCCACGTCCGGAGAGAACTGTAGCTCCGAGAGCGGCGGAAAGCCGAGCCAGCCGGTGCGCGCGAAATTGCCCACGACCAGCGACACGTTCACGAGGAGCGCCCCCGTCGCCGTGAGCCACAGGCTGATTGCGTTCAGCACGGGAAACGCCACGTCGCGCGCGCCGATCTGCAGCGGCACGACGAAATTCATGAGCCCGATGACGAACGGCATGGCCATGAAGAAGATCATGATGGTGCCGTGAGCCGAGAAGATCTGATCATAGTGCTCGGGCGGCAGGTAGCCTTGCGCGCCGCCCGCGGCAATGGCCTGCTGCGAGCGCATCATGATGGCATCGATGAAGCCGCGCAGCAGGAGCACGAGCGCGAGCACCACGTACATGACGCCGATGCGCTTGTGATCGACGCTGGTCAACCATTCGCGCCAGAGATACGGCCACCAGCCCTTCCAGCTCACCAGCCCCAAAATGCCGAAAATGAGCAGCGTAATGAAGAGCGAAGCCGCCATCGGAATCGGCTGATCGAAGGGGATGGCATCCCAGGTGAGCTTACCGAACATGCTCAAGGCTCCCGGATGGGCGCGCCGACAGTGCGCGCCACGATCCACTCGTAGAAATGAGGCGTCACGCCGCCATAGGTTTGTGCCGCGACGGTCCCCGGCGCAGCGAGCCGACCATAGGTAGCGGCGTCAAGCGTCTCGCTGCTGGTGCGCGCACGCTCGACCCACGCGGGGAATTCCGCGGAGCTCACGGCGTTTACCGGGAAGCGCATATCCGAGAAGCCGTCGCCGCTGAATTGCGCGGAAAATCCGCGATACTCGCCGGCGCTCTCGGCGAGCAGATTGAGCTGCGTCGTCATGCCGGGCATGGTGTAGATCATGCTGCCGAGCTGGGGGATGAAGAACGAGTTCATGACTGTCGCCGAGCTCAAGCTGAACTCGATGGGCGCGCCGGCCGGAACCACCAGCTGATTGACCGTGGCCACGCCCTGATCGGGATAGATGAATAGCCATTTCCAATCGAGCGAGACGCCCTGGATGCGAATGGGCTTTGTCGAGGATTGCAGCTTTTGTGCGGGATCGAGGTCGTGCGATCCGGTCCAGCCGACGCCGGCGAGCAGGATGACCACCATGGCCGGGATGGACCAAGTCACCAGCTCGATATGCCCCGAATAGTCCCAGTCGGGGTCGTACGCGGCGCGCGAGTTCGAGGCGCGGTACCACCAGGCGAAGGCCAGCGTCATGAGAATCACGGGCACGACCACCACCAGCATGATGCCGGTCGCGTTCAACAGGATCAGCCGCTCGGCGCCGGAAATCGGCCCGTGCGGATCCAGCACGCCTTCGCGGACGCAACCCGGGAGCAAGGCGGTGGCGCCGAGCACGGCGGCGGCGGACGTGATGAGCCGGGCGCCGCGCATGTATGCGCCGCCGGCCGACATGTGCGCCCCGAATTTCCAGCGGTGGTGGGCTTCCATGTTGTTTTCCTTGAGCTCAAGGACCACCCGATCGGTGCCATAATAAGTCCAATTCTTCGGGGGCGGCAAATCCTCGCACCTTGCGTTGCGCTGCAACGGCATCAACACTCGACACCCAGGAGAGCTCATGGGCGCACTCGATAATTTTCCCATCACGACCAAATGGCCCGCGCGCCATCCCGATCGCATCCAGCTCTATTCGCTGCCGACGCCGAACGGCGTGAAGGTTTCCATCATGCTCGAGGAGACCGGGCTTCCGTACGAGCCGCATCTCGTGCGCTTCGAGACGAACGATCAGACGTCGCCGGAATTCGTTTCGCTCAATCCCAACAACAAGATCCCGGCCATCATCGACCCGAACGGCCCCGGAGGTACGCCGTTGCCCTTGTTCGAGTCGGGCGCCATTCTCGTTTACCTCGCGGACAAGGCCGGCGCATTCATGACGAACGCCGCCGCGGGACGTTATGAGACGCTGCAGTGGCTCATGTTTCAGATGAGCGCGGTGGGTCCGATGTTCGGGCAGGTCGGCTTCTTTCACAAGTTTGCGGGAAAGGATTATGAGGACAAGCGCCCCCGCGACCGTTATGTCGCCGAGTCGAGGAGGATTCTCGCCGTGCTCGATCGGCGTCTCGCGGATCGTTCCTGGCTGACGGGGGAGGACTACACCATCGCCGACATCGCGACGTTCCCATGGGTCAACAACTTGATCGGGTTTTACGGCGCGGGGGAGCTCGTGGGCTTCAGCGAGTTCACGCACGTGGCACGCTCCCTCGAAATCTTCCTGGCGCGCCCGGCCGTGGTTCGGGGGCTGAATATCCCCCAACGTGTCTGAAGTGGGCGACACCCATGCGTCACATTAGTGCATACTTGTGTGTACATAGTCGCGGCTGCGGCGTCGCGCGGGAGAGCGTGAGATTCATGGGGACTTTGGGCGGGATGTTTGAGGGCTGAGGGTTGCGGGTTTCTCCCAAAGTTCGAGCGACTTCATCGATGACGGTGACCCGCATCGCACGCTCGCGGGCCGCGAAAACCACTCGCGCCACTGTCCTGTTCGCGGATCTGCGGGGCTATACGGCCCTTGCCGAGCGGCTGCCGCCGGCGCGCATCGTGCCGCTTCTGGATGAATTTTTCGGGGTGCTGGCGGCTGCGACCACGCTGCATGGCGGCCAGGTCTTCCACATGGCGGGCGACGGCATGATGGCCGGTTTCGGCGTGGGCCATGAGCAGGACGGCGCCCAGCAGGCCCTTCACGCGGGGCACCTCATCCTGCAGAATTTCGCGGGGGTTGCGGCGCGATGGCGCCGGGAGCTCTCCATCGAAACCGGCGTTGGAATCGGGCTGCATCTGGGAGAGGTGGCGCTCGGCACTCTCGGCCCCCCGGGCCACAAGCGCACCACTCTGGTGGGCGACACGGTGAACGTGGCAGCGAGGCTTTGCGGACGCGCCCGGGCCGGCGAGCTGTTGCTGTCGTGTTCCGTGGCGACGGCGCTCGACGCGGTGCGCGCGGCGAACGGCCACGTTCCCATGCCCGTCGCGTTTCTCCAGCTGCCGCAGTTCGAGCTGCGTGGCCGCACGGCTCCTCTCGATATCTGGTGTGTCCCCGCGCCCGAGCGCGTAACGTTTTAGGGCGCCCAGGGGCGTTATGCTGCGTAAGGCCCTGAATACATTTGACTTCCGGAGGGTCGGCCAATGTCTCGTCGTGGCTCTACGTGTGAACTGAGAGTCAGGACAAGGGGAGCAGGTATGCAAGTTGGCGGCGGCTGCGCGACAATTAAAGACGATGATCTCACGCCCGAGTGGTGGAATTGGTAGACACAAGGGACTTGAAGAAAATTTGAGCCCTTCGGAGGAAACCCCGAAGGTGCAGCCCGTCAAATTCGGCGAACGCCCTGGATAACGAGCATCCGAGCCAACGCCGAGCCAAGCCCCTGATCATAGGACCATGGGAAGGTGTAGAGAGCAGACGGCGGGCACCTACGGCCGCAAGCTACGGTGAAGGCGTGCTCCAGACCACGAACAGCAATGAGCTGGCGGCGAAAGCCGAAGTGGCAAGAAAATCCCTCAGCCTCACGGTTGTGCCGGTTCGACTCCGGCCTCGGGCACCAGCCTACTGCGATTATTGGGATGCACTCGGACTCTCGAGTGAACCTGTGAACGCCCCTTGAGTTCGCGTGGTTACCGACGCCTCATAAGATGTTCCCCGTACGGCACTAAACAGTCGTTCATGCCACGATCCTATCGCCATTGAAGGGCGTTGCTGGCGCTGGCGTCGGTGAACGATCGATCGGATAGCCTCATCAAACAACTCAACTGAAGGATAAAGACTGTGAGTTCCGCCCAAGTTCGGCCGGCGAGCGTGGCACCGCTGTCCGGTGCCATTCATGAAAGTGCTTCTTTTGCGGCGCACATGAAAACGCTCGAGCGTAAAATCCCGCTGCGCGCCCGCTACGAGAATTTTATCGGCGGCAAATGGGTCGCGCCCGTAAAGGGCGGCTATTTCGACAATATCTCGCCGACCACGGGACAAGTCATCTGCCAGATCGCACGCTCGCAGGCCGAAGATGTGGAACTCGCCCTCGATGCGGCGCATGCGGCCGCCGACCGGTGGGGTCGGACCGCGGTCGCGGAACGGGCGCGCATTTTGAATCGCGTCGCGGATCGAATGGAAGAATATCTGCCGTTCCTCGCGGCGGTCGAGACGTACGACAACGGCAAGCCGATTCGCGAGACCAATCTGGCGGACCTGCCGCTCGCAGTGGATCATTTTCGCTATTTTGCCGGCTGCATACGTGCGCAGGAGGGCTCACTCGGGGAGCTCGACGATGACACGGTGGCGTACCACTACCACGAACCGCTGGGAGTCGTTGGACAGATCATTCCGTGGAATTTTCCGATCCTGATGGCGGTATGGAAATTGGCGCCCGCATTGGCGGCAGGCAATACCGTGGTGATCAAGCCCGCCGAGCAGACACCCATGTCGCTCTTGGTATTGGCCGAGCTGGTGCAAGACATTTTGCCGCCCGGGGTTGTGAACGTCGTGAATGGGTTTGGACTCGAGGCGGGCAAGCCTTTGGCCTCCAGCCCGCGCATCGCGAAAATCGCCTTCACCGGCGAGACGACCACCGGCCGCTTGATCATGCAATACGCATCGGAAAACATCATTCCGGTCACCCTGGAGCTCGGCGGCAAGTCGCCGAACATATTCTTCGCGGATGTGATGCGCGAGGAGGATGATTTTGTAGACAAGGCGCTCGAGGGTTTTACGATGTTCGCGCTCAATCAGGGTGAAGTGTGCACTTGCCCGTCGCGCGCCCTGGTGCAGAGGTCCATCTACGAGCGCTTCATGGAGCGGGCGGTGAAGCGGGTCGAGAAGATTCGCCAAGGCGATCCGTACGACATGAGCACCCAGATCGGCGCGCAAGCCTCGAATGATCAATATGAAAAGATCCTTTCTTATTTCGACATCGGCAAGAAGGAAGGCGCAAAGGTGCTGACCGGGGGCGTTGCGAACAAGCTGACTGGCGATTTGGCGGGCGGCTATTACATCAAACCGACGGTGTTCGAGGGGCACAACAAGATGCGGATTTTCCAGGAGGAGATCTTCGGCCCCGTGGTGTCTGCGACCGTTTTCGACACCCCGGAGCAGGCGCTGGAAATTGCCAATGACACGCTTTACGGATTGGGTGCGGGCGTCTGGACCCGCGATCTCAATCTTGCCTATCGGTTCGGACGAGGCATAAAAGCCGGGCGCGTGTGGACCAATTGCTACCATGCCTATCCCGCTCATGCGGCATTCGGCGGCTACAAGAAATCGGGCATCGGGCGAGAAACCCACAAGATGATGCTCGACCACTATCAGCAAACGAAGAATGTGCTAGTCAGTTACGGCACCAAGGCGCTGGGTTTTTTCTAACAAATTGCGAAGGAGTCGCGCATGAGCACTGAGATAAAGGTCTTATTCGCTGCCGTCGGAGGAGGGGTGTTCGCCGCAGCCATGCTGACGCCGCTGCTGGCCTCCGCGGACATGCCGGCATACTCGGCGGTCACCAGTGAGCGGCTTATCAACGCTCAGCAGGATAGCGGCTGGCTCATGTATCGGCGTAATTATGAGAGCACAGGATACGCGCCATTCGATCAAATCAACGGCGCCAACGTGGGCAAGCTCAAGGTCGTGTTCGACTACCAAAGCGGTCTCTCGCAGGGGCACGAGGCAGCACCGCTGGTCAACGGTAGCTACATGTTCGTCACCACGCCGATGGACCATCTGATCGCCATGGATGCAACCACCGGTAAAGTGGTGTGGAAGTACGACTATCCAATCGATCCGAAGGCATTGAAAACCGTCTGCTGCGACGTCGTCAACCGCGGCGTCGCGCTTTATGGGGATCTCGTTTACATGGGAACGCTGGGTAATCACATCGTCGCGCTCGACGCCAAGAGCGGCACGGTGAAGTGGGACACGGCGCTTGCCCCCCCTGGGGTCGGCTATTTCATCTCGGGCGCACCGCTGGTGGTCAACGGCAAGGTCATCATTGGCGACGGCGGCGGTGAGTACGGTTCGCGCGGCTTCATCGTCGGCATGAATGCCGAGACCGGCAAGGTCGAGTGGAAGACTTACACAACCGCCGCACCTGGCACACCCGGTGGCGACACTTGGCCGAAGGGTGCCTACAAGACCGGTGGCGGCAACCCGTGGATCACCGGCACTTACGATCACGCGACCAATACCTTGTTTTGGGGCGTGGGCAACCCCGGTCCGTGGCTCGCGACGCTGCGTCCGGGCGATAACTTGTATACCGACTCAGTGCTGGCGCTGAATCCTGATACCGGCAAGATCAAGTGGCACTATCAGTGGACGCCGAATGACACGTGGGATTACGACGGTGCCAACGAGACGGTCATGACCGATCTCACCTATGGCGGCACGGCTTACAAGGCGCTGGTGCACGCCGATCGCAACGGTTGGTTCTATGCGCTCGATCGCACCAATGGCAAGCTCATCTATGCCGAGCCGTTCGTCCACACGACCTCGATCATCGGGATGCAAGATGGCGTTCCGCAATCCGACCCCGCCATGCGGCCGACAATAGACAAGCAGGTGTTCGCCTGTCCGAGCTTCCTCGGCGGCAAGAACTGGTGGCCGATCTCCGTCGATCCACAAACCCAGATGGCATACATCCCGACGCAGCATGCCTGCATGGACATCAAGGGTGCGCAGCCGGTCGCTTACAAGGCGGGACTCGCGTTTCTCGATGAGACTTTCGAGGTCAAGCATGATCCGACCACCCAGAACTGGGGCTCGGTGCAGGCGGTGGATCTGAATACCGGCAAACAGCGCTGGCAGTACGAAACTCATATGCCCTGGTCCGGCGCTACGCTCACCACGGCCGGTAGCCTGATGTTCAGCGGCAGCACGGACGGGCACTTCATGGCTTTTGATGCAAAAACCGGCAAAGTGCTGTGGAGCAGCGAGCAGCTCAGCTCCGGCATCATCGGTGTGCCCACCACGTACACAGTGGGCGGCAAACAATTTGTTGCCGTGTGGGCTGGCTGGGGCGGCGCCGGCCCGATCTGGGGCGGCCAAATGGCCAACGATCCGGCGGTCAAGTCGATACCGAAAGGTGGACACCTCTATGTATTCGCCCTTCAATAAGGGTGCATACGGTGTCCTTAACGCAGCATTGATTCTAAGCGCGGTGCTCGCGCACCGCGTCGGGGTCGCAGCCGCGCTAAGCGTCTGCGTAGATCACGCCAATCCGACCTCCACAATGGACCTGCGTGTCACGCAGGCCGCTGCCAAGACGCAAGGGTACTCCGTAAGAATTGTTCCCTTCGTGGGCTTCGGCAAGGGCGGTGACGGCTTGCCACCAGGCCGCTTCGCCAAGATGGCGCAGTCGGCGTGTCAGCTGATCGTGGGCTTCCCGGTCGATGTCAGCCACCCGAATCTGCCCCCTGACGTTGCCGCGACATCGGCATACGCCAGCACCGGCTTCGTGCTGGTGCGCCGGGGCAACTCCGCGAAGATGTCGCTTGGCGAGCTGGCGAGGGGCAGCGAAGTGGGCATCGCCCAGCTGGATACCTATGCCGGACTGCTTTTCAGCACCCACCCTAATATCGTGATGCATGTCTACCCGAAGGATTCGCTGATGCTGGCAGACTTGGAAGCGAAGCGCATCGCGGCGGCGGTGGCTTGGCAGCCGTCCATCGCAATCTATGAGAACCGGCCAGGCCATCGCGCTCCGCTTCGCGTTGCCATCATGCCGGGCGAGCACATGCTCTGGAATCTGGTGGCGCTCTTTGGGCAACAATCTCAGGAAGCGGCGAATGTGTTCGATAGGGGTCTGTATGAGCTGCAGAGCAAGGGGCAATTGCAGCGGCTTATCGAGCCATACAGCCAAGCCGCTGCTACCGGTGCAGAGCGGAACTCGGCGAGTCGATCTGCCGCTCACCTTCAGGATGCCGTCGCGTGGAATATGAACGACATGCGGCTGATCAAAGTGGCCGACTCCGGGGCGAAAACCAAAAGCAAGCACGGCAAAGCCCCCGCGCTATATACCCAGGAGCAAGCCAAGAAGGGTGCCCTCGCGTACTACCAGAACTGCGCGATGTGTCATGCGCCACTGCTCGATGGGCAATCCGCCGGCTATTCCGGACCGGCGTTGAAAGGGCCTGAATTCGCCGATCCGAGCTACGATTTTCACCTCAGCGATATCTTCAATTTCGTCGCCAAGCTGATGCCTGCGGCCACGCCGGGTAGCCTCACACACGAGCAGGACGTCGAGATCATGGCTTTCATCCTGCAGCAGAACGGTTACCCAGCGGGCAGCAAGGAATTAGTTTACGAGGAGGCGGAAAAATCCAAGGTGCCGATCAGGTACTACGGCGAATAGCCAACGGCTGATCGAATTCGGGCTAGATCGGGAGCGTATACGGACGATGTGGTAATTACGGTCGCGCTGCGCAGCGTGGTCGGCAAATTCAACGGATCCCTTGGTGATGGCGGCGGCATGGGCGTCGCGCTTGCGATCGAGCGCCGATTGCAGACCTTAAGCGTGGGAATACAGGGATTTACGCTATAAATCTCCGACGCCTTCTGTTATCGTCCGCCCGCGAGCCCAAGCTCGACCTGTGGACAGGTGCAACGCCCGCCACCGCTCGAGTCCCTACAATCCCCACATTGAATTCTCGAGGGTAGAGCGACACAGATGGTGAAGCGCCGCCGGGCACAGATCAAGAACTCCTACGCCGAGAATCGACTCTTCACCGTTCGCAGCATCGTCGCCGGGGTCCTCGCTTCGGTGCTGCTCCTCACCGTCGCCGGACGGCTCTTTTACCTGCAAGTCTTGAAGTATCAGTACTACTCCGAGCTGTCGCAGGGCAACCGGATCCGCACCGAGCCGATTCCGCCGAGCCGCGGCCTCATTCTCGATCGCAACGGGCGGGTGCTTGCGGACAATGCGCCGGCGTTCAATCTCGAGCTGGTGCGCGAGCAGGTCGGCAACATGAAAGCGGTCGATGCGACGCTCGCGCAGCTCGTCAGCATCGGAGTGCTGCGATCGGAGGAGGTGAATGCCATTCACCGCACCATCCAGTCGCACAAAGTGTACGAGAGCGTGCCGATCAAGCTGCAGATGGATGAGGAGGAGATGGCGCGCTTCGCCGTGCACCGCTTCCAGTTTTCCGGCGTCGACATCCATCCGCGTCTCGCCCGTCATTATCCTTTGAAGGAGATCGGTGTTCATGCCATCGGCTACGTGAGCGCCATCAACGACGAGGACTTGAAGAGCATCGACAGCGCCGAGTACGCAGGCACGAGCCTCATCGGCAAGCTGGGGGTGGAGCGAGCCTACGAGGCGCAGCTGCACGGCAAACCGGGATTTCGAGAGATTCTCGTGAATGCGGCCGGACGACCCGTCGACCGCGTCGGCGAATATGCGCCGGAGCTGAAGTCGCGCGCGCCCATCGCCGGCGACGATCTGGTGCTCGGCATGGATCTGCGCGTACAGAAGGTTGCCGAGGAGGCCTTGGCCGGCAAGCGCGGCTCGGTGGTGGCGCTCGATCCGAAGACGGGCGACATCATTGCGCTCGCGAGCACGCCGGGGTTCGACCCGAACGACTTCGTCAAGGGACTCACGGTCGCGCAGTACAGCGCGCTCTCGAACGATATCGACGTGCCGCTCTTGAACCGCGCACTGCGCGGCGCCTATCCGCCGGGCTCGACGGTGAAGCCCCTCTATGCGCTTGCGGCGCAGCACTACGGCATCCTCACGCCGGAGCAAACTCAGTACTGCAGCGGCATATTCATTCTCCCCGGCAATCCGCGTCCGTATCACGACGACAAGAAGGGGGGGCACGGCAATCTCAACATGCGCCAGGCCATCGCTGCGTCCTGCGACGTGTACTTCTTCAAGGTCGCCGAGAAGCTCGGGATCGAGAAGATGTCCTCCTTCATGACCGCGTTCGGCTACGGCGCGCTTACGGGTATCGACATTCCCGGCGAGAAGGCCGGCCTGATGGCCTCACCGGAGTGGAAGAAACGCGCCTTCAAGCGCAAGGCGGACCAGGTGTGGTTTCCCGGAGAGACCATCAGCATGGGTATCGGGCAAGGGCCGATCACGGTGACGCCGCTGCAGCAGGCACACTTCGCCGCCGAGATCGCGGAGGAGGGCAAGATCATCGCCGTACCGCGCCTCGTAGCGGGCGTGCGTCCCGCCGGCTCGACGCAGATCTCGCGTAAGGCGCCTCAGATGATGAAGCCGGTCGACCTCGCCACCGACGATCAATGGCAGGTCGTCCACGACGGCATGCAGGGCGCCGTGTCCCCCGGAGGCACGGCCTACCTCGCGGGCGCCGGCGCGCAGTACAAGTTCGCAGGCAAGACCGGCACGGCGCAGGTGTTCACGCTCAAGGAGAATCAAAAGTACAAGGCGAGCGAAGTCGAGGAACGCTTGCGCGATCACGCCTGGTTCATCGCGTACGCGCCCGCCGACGATCCGAAGATCGCGATCTCCGTGCTCGTGGAGAACGGCGGATTCGGCGCCACCGCGGCGGCGCCGATCGCTCGCAAAGTGCTGGATGCGTACCTGCTCGGGCCCGACGCGGCCGAGCCGAAGAAACCGGCGCCAAAGCAGGGCGGCTAGGGCCTCACGGCCGTCACTTCGATCTCGACCAGAAATCCCGGGTTCGCGAGCGCCGCGACTTGCATCGCCGAGCGCACGGGCAAGTTCGGCTGTGCCGGTGTGCCGAAGAACTGGGTATAGCCCTGCATGAATCCCGCGAAGTCCATCTTGCCACCGTTGGCCGGATCGCCTGCGAGGAATACCTGCATCTTGATCACGTCACCGAGCGTCAGGTGCAGGCTTTCCAGTTCGCTCTTGATGGTGTTGAGCGCGCCGATGGTCTGCGTTTTCGTGTCGCCGTACGCGGCGATGCTGTCTTTCGGGGCCTTGGGATCCGACACCGGGGGCACCATGCCGCTCAAGAAGACGAGGGTTTTGCCCGGCGGCACTTCCACCGCGGCCGAGATCGGGAAGGGACTGCCGTTCGGCAGCTTATGACGCACGACGTCCTGCGCGGTCGCGATCGAGGACAGTAGCAGGAGCGGACAGATGAATCGGATGGGCTTTCGCATGAGATCTCCTCGTTGTCGTTCGTGCGGCATCAGTGCGGCCGGCGCAGTGCCTTGACCTCCGCCGCGCTGATCGTTCCCCTGAAGTGATTGCCGAAATGCGCGCGCACGTAGTTGGTGACTGCCGCGATCTGCTCATCGTCGAGCGTCGGCACGATGTAGGAAAATCCTTCCTGGCTCTTGCCGCCGAAGGCCGGCATGTTGCGACGTCCCTCGATCAGGGTGAGCGCCATGAATTGGGCGGACATCAATGCCCGATCTCCGGCCAGAGCGGGATAGTGGCCCGCACCGCTCGCGCCGCGCGCGTCGGACATGTGGCATCCCTGGCAGATCTGCTGGTAGATCACCTCTCCCGAGGTGCTCTCGAGATGACCTGCGCCGAACATACCGGCGGTCGTGGTGGTGTCCGGTCGAGCCCCGCCGGCCGCCAGGGCGAGGACCGCAGCCGTCGCGGCGCAAGCCGCCCAATTACGCACGCGTGAGACCGTGGTCACGACGACGCTCCCTGCGCCAAGGCGCGTCGATGCAAGCGACCGATGGCGTCGATCGAAGACGTGAGCGCGCCCTCCTGCCACGCGGGCATGTACGAGGCGTGCTCGCCCGCGAGCACGATGCGCCCGTCGATCGCGCACAGATTGTCGTAGTGCTTGGCGCGTGCCTCCTCGGTCCACATGCCGAAACAACCGAGCGTGAAAGGGGAGCGGTGCCAGGCAACCGAAATTCCGTTCTCGAACTCCTCCGGGTACTGTGGATGGATGCGGCTGCCGTACTCCACTGCTTTGGCGACTCGTTCCTGCGGCGACATGGCCGTGAACTCGGCTGCATCCAGCCCGAACAGATACCCGCCCAGAAGCACGCCCTTTCCTTTCGAGAAAAAGCCGTAATTCGGATAGGAGATGTTGGTGATGGGAAGGTCGGTATACGTGATGCCGCCGTAGATCTGCTCATCCTCTTCCCAGAAGCGCCGCTTGAACTGCAACCCGACTTTCACCGAGGCGGCGTAGGGCACGGCGGCTATCGCATCCGCCAGGGGCGCGCCGACTTTCATGGGAATCTGACCGAGGATCGACAGCGGAATCGTGCACACGCACCAGTCGGCGTGCGCCGTCTGGCGGGTCATGGCTTGCGAGGTGTCCTCGAAGCTGACGGTCACGCCGTGCTCGTCCTGCGCGATGTCGATGACCTTGGCGTTGTAGCGGATCAAGGGCCCGAGCTCGCGCGCGAAAGCTTGACCGACCATGCCCATGCCGCCGACCGGCTGGAACATGGTCGTCTGCATGTCGTAATTCTCGGCAAGCAGCATGCCTTCCCACAGGCCGGAGCCGAGCACCTCGGGCAGCTGTACGGGGTCCGAATAAACCGGCCGCGCACTTAAGCCCCCGCCCGGGCTGACGTCGTAGCCGCGCACCTCGCTCGAGGTCAGGCCCTTCACGTAGCGGTAGCCGCGGTCGAGAGCACCCCATGCTTGAAGAGACTCGAGAAGTCTCTCCTGGTCCTCGACGCTCACCGCGTCATCGAGCGCCTTGGCGCGCGTCGCCTTGGCAAGCAGCTCGGCGACGTGGCCTTGATAGTCGGCCTTGACGGTGCGATAGCGCTGCGGCACGCCGCCGAAGGCCTTACTGTTGTGAACGTAGGCCTGGTAGTTGGTCTGGATGAAGGGCTCGAGGGCAACGCCCAGAAGCTTGCAGTAGTGGAGCATACCGCGGTGATGGTGCGACAGGCGCCACGGTCCGGGGTTGATATAGAGACCCGGATCGAAGCGGCACTCCTGCGCAACTCCGCCCAGCTCGACGTAGCGATCGCCGCCGCGCAGGGTCCAGTTGCGGCCGCCGGCACGGGCGTTGTACTCGAGTACTTGCACTCGATAGCCCGCTTTGCGCAGCTCATAGGCCGCGACCATGCCCGCGATACCGGCTCCCAGGATGATGACCGAGGCCCCCGGGGGCGCCGGGCTCAGCTGCGTCGGGCCCTTGAAGCTCGACTGCGCCGCGAACCCGAGACTCGACATCGCCTGATACATGGCCGCGCTGCCCGCACACGTCCCGATCATGGCGAGCAGCTGACGGCGCGTCACCGCTCCGCCGATCGCTCCCTCTGCCATCCCCTCTCCCGTCCAGTTAAGAAATTGCCGCCGCTCCGCGGCGGCGCTACATATAGCACAGTTGCGCTGCGACGTGAGCTTTGCGCTCACCGACCATCGGCGGAGTGCCCGGATACGCGTCGGTGGCTGCCGATACTTTTTGGAGCGACGGCGGTGTAGCATCATGAACCACTTGATTACTTCACCGGAGCGCAGCGATGCAAAAGCTTCTCACCTCGCGTGGATCATGGATGCTGTGTGTCGTGCTGGCGAGCGGTGCGGGCACTTCGGCGCTTGCACAGGAGCACGGCCGGGAGGGCGCACCTCGTGCGGCACCCGCGCACGCCGCCGCGCCGCGCGGCGAGCCGCACGAGGGGCCGCGCGGCTATCAGCGCCCCGCGGCACCTCATGGCTGGGATGCGCGACCCCAGCAGGCGGATCGCGGCGCGTACCAACATAATTATCAGGCGGCGCGCAGCTATCACATCGGACCGTATCGGCGCCCCGCGGGCTGGAGCGCACACCGCTGGGGTTATGGCGAGATTTTGCCGCGCGCTTACTGGGCGCCTCAGTATTTGATCGCCGACTACTGGCTGTTCGGCCTCGAGGTTCCACCGGTCAACTATGAGTGGGTGCGCGACGGTAACGACGCACTGCTCATCGACACGAACACCGGCGAGATTCTGCAAGTCGAGTACGGCGTGTTCGCGTAACCGCGGCTCGAGTAACGTGGGGTGCGCGCAACGCGGGGCGCGCACCCGCCTACATTTGAATCGGAGCAGTCCGACAGCGCCAATTAGGCCGCGCCCGATCAACCCTTCGCCCGCTGACACGTTACAAAGACGTGTCAGCGAACAAAAACTGCAGCACAGGGCGATAGGTCGGGCGACATGGCGTTTTTTGAACATAACGAACGGGCAATTCATTATCTAGAGCGTGGCCGCGGCGAGCCTCTGATCCTGATACATGGTCTTGGCTCGAGCGGCGCCGATTGGGCCCTGCAAGCTCCTTGCCTCGAAACACGATGCCGGTTGATCGTGCCGGACCTGCCGGGCAGCGGGCATAGCGAGCCGCTTCGCGAGGGTTACAGCGTGGAGGGCATGGCATCGGCCCTATGGGCGCTGTGCGACCATTTGGGCATCGACCGGGTGCACGTCGTCGGTTTTTCACTGGGCGGAGCGGTGGGTCTGGAAATGGCCCTGCAGCGCCCCGAGCGAGTGAGCAAGCTCGGTCTCATCAACAGCTTGGCTACGTATCGTCTCGATCACTGGAGCAAGTGGCTCGAGGCGGCGCTCACGTTGATACTGATTCCGCTCATCGGCATGCGCTATGCCTCGCGACTCGCGGCGCGCCGATTGTTCCCCATGCCCTGGCAGGAGTCGCTGCGCGATCGCGCGGCCGCCGCCGTGAGCGCCGTGCCCGCGGCCCGTTATCTCGGCACCGGACGGGCGCTGCTACGCTGGTCGGCGATCGAGCGCCTCGAGCGTCTCAAAGCGAAGGCGCTGGTGATTGCCGCAGAGAACGACTTCACGCCTCTCGAGGAGAAGCGCGCGCTTGCGGCGCGGCTCGGCGCGGATTTCATGTGGGTTCGAGGATCGAGGCACGGCACGCCCTTCGATTCCGTGCGCGCGACCAACGAGGCGTTGGTTGCCTTCTTGAACGATCAGCCTCTGCCGCCCGCCGATCGCTGGATTTACGACGAATCCAACCACTGCGGGCCGCTGCCGTTCGCCGGCAGCATCGCGGAGGAGCACGCCATCAGTCTGGCGAAGAGCGCGCTCCAAGTTTGACAGCGGCGCGGGTGCTACTTAGCATCCGGCCGCCTTCGCCCGAGGCGTGAGAGTCTCGACATTGCGCATCTTCCCGCCACTTCGCTGGCTCCCGCGCTTCAAGCTGGGGCCCACGGATCTGCTGCGCGATCGGACGTATCGGCGCCTGTGGTCCTCCATTCTCATCTCTTCCTTCGGCGGCCAGGTCACGCTGCTCGCCTTGCCGCTGTCGGCTGCCGTACTCTTGCACGCCTCATCGACGCAGATGGGCCAGCTCACCGCCGCCGAGATCGTACCCTTCGCCTTATTCTCCCTGCCCACGGGTGTGTGGCTCGACCGGGTGCGGAAGTTGCCGGTATACATCGTCGGCGAGATTTCGATCTCGGTCACCGTCGCGTCCGTGCCCTTCGCTTGGTGGATGGGATGGCTCTCGATGAACTGGCTGTATCTCGTCGGGTTCGCCATCGGGGCCGTGAACACCACCGCCGGCAGTGCCGCGCAGATCGTTCTCACCCAGATCGTGCCGCGCGAACGGCTGGTCGAGGCTCACGCCAAGAACGCGCTCGCCACTTCGACCGCGGAAGTCACTGGACCGGCGACTGCCGGTGCTCTCATCAAGATGACGGGAGCGCCGCTCGCGCTGCTCGCTGATGCCGTCCTGTTGCTCGTCTCCTCGACCATCCTGCGCGGCGTCGCGGTGAAGGAGACCCCGAGCGCGCGTAACGCGCCGTTCTGGCCGGCGATGCGGGCGGGCCTCGCGTTCGTGCGCGGCCACAGGCTGCTCGTGACCATGGCGACCTGCGTGGGCGTATGGCAGATGTGCAATCAGGCCGCGATGGTCGTGCAAATCCTGTTCGCGACGAGAGACCTGGGCCTGTCCGAGCGCGGCGTCGGGTTGAGCTATCTCGGGTTGGGCGCCGGCACGGTGGCCGCCAGCACCTTCGGCTACCGAGTGGTCCGCCGGCTGGGACCGGGTCCCACGCTGGTGCTCGGCTTCGCGATCTCCGCGACCGGCTGGCTCGTGCTGGCAGCGGCACCTCTCAACCGCCTGGGCATCGCGGCCTACGCATTCATGCTGATGTCGTACGGCGTGGGGGCGGTATTCATCTTCGTGAACTTCCTATCGCTCCGCCAGTCGGTGACGCCGGGCCCGCTGCTCGGGCGCATGACGAGCACCATGCGCTGGCTCATCTTGCTGCCCGCCGGACCGGGCGCGCTGCTCGGGGGCTGGCTGGGACAGCACTTCGGGCTGCGCGTGGCGCTGGCCTTTGCCGGGACGACGGCTCTCGGGCTCGCCGCCGTTGCCATCCGACTGCATGTCATACGCAGCGTGAAGACGCTCCCCACGCTCAAGGCGGAGGCCATAACCCCTTACTCGGCGGAAAGCGAGTCGGGGGCAGACGGCGAGGCGGCATAGTCTTAAATTTCAGCAACGTGTGCGCATTTGCGGAGCCGTCCTACAGACGGAGAGCGAGTGTCAACCGACGATCACCGGCGAGCGTTGATGTTTCAAGGGTCGAATCATCATTGACTTGTCACCATTGCAGGAGCTGAAAAATGAAGAAAGGTGGAAAGGCGCTTATCCTGGGTCTGAGCATTGCGAGTGGCGCACTACTTGCGCCCGTCATTGCCTCGGCGCAGATCGATATCACCGTGGCGCCCCCGGAGCCGCGGGTGGAGGTCGTGCCGGGGCCCAGGGCGGGTTACGTTTGGGCTCCGGGATACTGGGGCTGGCGTCATGGGGCCCACGTGTGGATCGGCGGTCATTGGATTGCCGAGCGCCAGGGCTGGCACTGGGTTCCTGATCGCTGGGAGCAGCGCGGCGATCACTGGCACTACTGGCGCGGTCACTGGGAGCGCTGAGATCCCAACGTCGCGCGGGCGCGGCCTATCGCGGCCGCCCCGCGCATCCTCGTTTCGGATCGGCCTCATCTCCGATACGCATGGCCTGTTGAGACCCGAGGCGAGGGCGTTCCTCGCGCGCTCGGACTGTATCGTGCATGCGGGAGACATCGGCGCGTCGATCATCTTACGAGAGCTGCGCACGCTCGCTCCGCTCTATGCGGTCCGCGGCAACAACGACACCGAGGCCTGGGCCGCGCGTATCCCCGAGCGACGTGCGCTGCGACTAGGTGGTCTACCCATCCACGTCGTGCACGACCAATCCGAGCTCGCCGAGCGACCGGCACCCGCAGGCTCGCGCTTGATTATTTTTGGCCATTCGCACAAGCCGCTCATCGAGGCACGCAACGGCGTGCTGCTCGTGAATCCGGGCAGTGCGGGCCCACGCCGCTTTCGTTTGCCCATCGCGGCGGGCGAGATCGAGATTCGAGGCGAGCGGTTGCACGTGCGGCTCTGGGAGCTGTCGACCCGCCGTCCCTTGCCCGGTCTCAGCGCAATGCTTGTGCTCTAACGGGGGCGCCCAGGCCGGGCCGCGAAGGCGGGACATGCGTCACGCATGAATTGGTAGCCACAACTCATTGATTTAGTTACCATCGCGACCTCATGGACAGCGCGCCCCAAGGACTCACGGTCGAGAAAATCCACGTTTGGCGCGGGGATCGTCATGTGCTCAAAGGCGTGAGTCTCGCGCTCTGCCCGGGCGAGCTCTTGCAGGTTGCGGGTCCCAACGGCACGGGCAAGACGACGCTCCTGCGTGTGGCATGCGGTCTCTTGCGGCCGGAGCAGGGGCGGGTGACCTGGTGCGGCCGACCCATCTCGGGGATCCGTCCGCAATATCAAAGCGCCCTCGTCTATGCCGCGCATGAGCCCGCGCTCAAAGGCGATCTGACACCGCTCGAGAACCTGCGCTATCTGGTGGGTCTGAAGCGCTCGGTGACGACCGCCGAGCTCGAGGCGGCGCTCGAACGCACGGGCGTCGCGGCGTGCGCGCAATTGCCCGTGCGGGTGCTATCCGCCGGCCAGCGCAGGCGCGTGGCGCTCGCGCGGGTGCTCGCGATGCGCAGCGGCTTGTGGATGCTCGATGAGCCCTTCACGAATCTCGATGCGTCCGGCTCCGCGCTCGTGACCGATTTGCTCCGCGAGCACGTGAGTGCCACGGGCATGGCGCTCGTGGTCGCGCACCACGACATCGCGCTCTCCGGGCGCCTGCGACGTCTGGAGTTGCAATGAGCGCGGCCGAGCTCGCCGGAGGACCGGAAGTCTCCGCGATGCGCGCGATGGCACTCGTGGTGCGGCGTGAGCTGCGTCTCAGTTTCCGCCGGCCCGAGCAGGTGCTGCAGCCCCTGGTGTTCTTTCTGATCGTGACCACGCTTTTTCCGCTCGGTTTGAGCCTGCAGCTGTCGCTCCTGCGAGACATGGCGCCCGGTGTCCTTTGGGTGGCTGCGCTGCTATCGTCGCTCCTGTCGCTGGACTCCTTGTTCAAGAGCGACGCAGATGATGGAACTTTGGATCAGCTGGCGCTGTCCGGGCAGAGCCTGACGGCGATTGTCATAGCCAAGACGGCCGCGCATTGGCTGGTGAGCGGCGCGGCGCTGGTGCTGGTATCGCCGCTGGTGGGGATCGCGCTCGGGATCCCGGTGGCGATTTTCCCGACGATGCTCGGGAGCCTGGCGCTCGGCACGCTCAGCTTGAGCTGGCTCGGCGCCATCGGGGCGGGCCTCACGGTGGGAGTGAAGCGCGGCAACGTGCTCGTCTCGCTGATCGTGCTGCCGCTCGCCATGCCTCTCCTCATATTCGGGGCGGGCGCCACGGACCGCGCCGCTTCGGGGATCAGTTCGGCGGGAGCATTGTATTTACTGGGCTCGCTATGTGTCTTTACCTGTACTCTGGCGCCGTTCGCGACCGCCGCGGCCCTGCGCATCACTTTGGAATAGTCGAACGGAAGCTATGTGGACTTGGTTTTATAGGCTCGCCTCTCCGCCTTACGTATATCGAAGTGCCGCGGCGCTCACGCCCTGGTTCATGACGGTGGCGGCGATCGCGATCGTGTGCGGGTTGGTCGGCGGCTTGGGGTGGGCTCCGCCCGACTATCAGCAGGGGGACGCGTTTCGCATCATCTACGTACATGTCCCAAGCGCCTACATGTCCTTGTTCTGCTATACGACCATGGCCGTGGCCGGGGCGATCGGTCTCATCTGGCGCATCAAAATGGCTTATGCACTCGCCGCTGCGACGGCGCCTGTCGGGGCATCGTTCACCGTGCTCGCCCTGATCACCGGATCGCTCTGGGGAAAGCCCATGTGGGGCACCTATTGGGCGTGGGATCCACGGCTCACCTCGGAGCTGATTTTGCTTTTTCTCTATGCGGGTGTGATGTCTTTACGGCCCGCTTTCGAGGATCCGGCCCGCGGCGACCGCGCCGCAGCGCTTTTGGCGATCGTGGGCGTCGTGAATGTACCGATCATCCATTATTCGGTGTTGTGGTGGAACTCACTGCATCAAGGCGCCACGATTGCTAAAATCGGCAAACCGTCCATGCCCGCAAGCATGTTGTGGCCGCTGCTGATGATGCTGCTCGGGTTCATGTGCTTCTACGGAGCGGTGGTGTGCATGCGGCTGCGCGGTGAGGTGCTCAATCGGGAGCGCCAATCGGCGTGGGTGCGGGAGGCAATCAAGTCGTGAACTTTTGGGCCATGGGAGGCTACGCACGGTTCGTCTGGCCATGCTTCGGTTTGGCGGGTGTGGTGCTCGCTTGGAATGTGTGGTCGGCGCGCCGCTATCACGCAGCGGCCCGCCTGCGCGTGGCGCGCGCTCTTCTCATGATGGATGAATAGATGACTCCGCGCCGAAAACGCCTGTTCGTAGTGCTCGCAATCTTGGCTGGAGTCGCGGCGTCCGTGTCGCTCGCGGTGGTGGCCTCCCGCGAGAACATCATGTTCTATTACGACCCGAGCCAGATCGCGGCGGGTCAGGCGCCGCTGCAGAAGCGTTTTCGCGTCGGCGGCATGGTGGTGAAGGGCAGCGTCACGCGCAAGCCCGGCGATCTTCAGGTGCGCTTCGTGCTCACGGACTTCGCGCACCAGATCCCGGTCGAGTACACCGGCGTACTGCCCGACCTGTTCCGCGAAGGTCAGGGCATCATCGCGCACGGCACGATCGGTCCGGACGGGGCCTTCGTCGCGGACGAGGTGCTCGCCAAGCACGACGAGAAGTACATGCCGCCCGAAGTAGCCGCCTCGCTCAAGCAGAAGGCGGCTCAAGCCAGCGCGACCGGCCCGAAACCGGCGGGTTAGAGGAGTTCTCATGGCCCCTGAGCTCGGCGTATTCGCTCTCATTCTCGCCTTCGTGCTGAGCGTCTCACAGGCGTTCTTCGGGCTTGTCGGCGCCTGGCGCGGCAGGCCCGAGTGGATGAGCGTCGCGCGGCCGGCGGTAGCGGGGCAGTTCGTGTTCGTCGCCATGGCGTTCGGCTGTCTCGTGTACTCGTTCGTGAACAACGACTTCTCGGTGCTCTACGTCGCACGCAATTCGAACTCGCACCTGCCGCTGTTCTACAAAGTTGCTGCTCTGTGGGGCGCGCACGAAGGATCGCTCCTCTTGTGGATAGCGATTCTCTCGATCTGGAGCCTGGCGGTTGCGGCACTCAGCCGGCAGCTTCCGGCCAGCTTCTCGAGTCGCGTCCTCGGCGTGATGGGCCTCATCAGCGGCGGCTTCATGCTGTTCACGTTGTGGACCTCCAATCCCTTCGAGCGGCTCATGCCCGCTGCGCAGGACGGCGCGGACCTGAATCCGGTGCTGCAGGATTTCGCGCTCGCGATACATCCGCCGATGCTCTACACGGGTTACGTCGGATTCTCCGTGGCGTTCGCTTTCGCCTGTGCAGCCATGCTCGAAGGGAAGCTCGATCAGACCTGGGCCAAGTGGACCCGCCCATGGACCATTTTTGCCTGGGTGTTTCAGACCATCGGGATCGCGCTCGGCAGCTGGTGGGCGTACTACGAGCTGGGCTGGGGCGGCTGGTGGTTCTGGGATCCGGTCGAGAATGCCTCGTTCATGCCGTGGCTCGTCGGCACGGCGCTGATTCACTCGCTCAGCGTCACGGAGAAGCGGGGAATCTTCAAGAGCTGGACGTTGCTGCTCGCGATCTTCGCGTTCTCGCTGAGCCTGGTGGGCACGTTCCTGGTTCGCTCGGGCGTGCTCGTCTCCGTGCACTCCTTTGCCACTGACCCGACGCGCGGCTTGTACATCCTCGCCTTCCTCGTGATCACCATCGGAGGCTCGCTCACGCTCTATGCGTGGCGGGCACCGAAGCTCTATGTGCCGGGCGGCTTCGAGCCGTTCTCGCGCGAGTTCTTCTTGCTGGTGAACAACGTCATCCTCGTGAGCGTTGCGGGCCTGGTCCTGTGGGGAACACTCTCGCCCCTCGTGTATGAGCTCCTCAACATCGGCAAGATCTCCGTGGGTCCGCCGGTGTTCGCGGTGATGTTCCTCGTGCCCATGCTGCCGCTCATGATCTTCCTGGCGATCGGCATGCACTCGGTGTGGCGCCGCGGCAAGCTCACGCTTACCGCGCGCCCGATCTGGTGGATGCTCGCGGCGGCCGTGCTGCTCGCCCTCGTCCTGCAGCTCGGTTACGGCAAAGTGCACCCGGTGGGTCTCGTGGGGATGGCGTTCGGCATCTGGATCATTTTTTCCGCGCTGCTCGAGCCTGTGCGGCGCCTGCGCCAGGGACAGGCCATCACGGCCGGCCTGATGGGAATGGTGATCGCGCATGCCGGCGTCGGAATCTTCGCCATCGGCGCGAGCGGCGTCGAGAGCTACAAGATCGAAAAGGATGTGGCGCTCAAGCCCGGCATGACATTCGCCATCGCGGGATACGATTTTCGCTTCGTCAAGGCAGTCGATGTGCGGGGACCGAACTACGATGCGGTGCAGGCCACGGTCGAGGTGAGGCACGGCGGCAAGCTCATCACGACGCTCGAGCCGCAGAAGCGTCATTTCTGGGTGCAGCAGACCGACAACAGCCAGGCGGCGATCTCAGTGAACTGGGCACGCGACTTGTTCGTCGCCATGGGTAACCCCTTGGGAGAGGGCGCCTGGAGCATGCGCATCCAGTACAAGCCGCTGGTGCGCTACATCTGGCTGGGCGCGATCATCATGGCGGTGGGCGGCATCGTGGCGGCGACCGATCGGCGTTATCGCTCGCGAGTGAAAGCCACCTCGACTGATCCGGTACGCGGCGCCCCGGAGCCGAGCCTCGGGTCCGTCTGATGTGGAAGTTTCTGTTGCCGATGGGGGCCTTCGTGGCGCTCGCCGTGCTGTTCGCATTCGGCCTGAACCCGAACCGCGACATACACGCGCTTCCCTCGCCACTCATCGGAAAGCCCGCGCCGCTGTTCAATCTGACGGACGTCATGGATCCCTCGCGCACGGTGAGTAACGCAGCGCTTAAAGGACAGGTGTACGTGCTCAACGTCTGGGGCACCTGGTGCGTCGCCTGCCGACAGGAGCATGAGGCGCTGCTCGACATTGCGCGCCAGAACGTGCTGCCCATCGTCGGCCTCGACTACATGGATCAGCGCGACAAGGCGCAGCAGTGGCTGACGCAGCTCGGCAACCCGTACAGCGCGGTCGCCTTCGACACGGACGGGCGCACGGCCATCGATTGGGGTGTGTACGGCGCGCCCGAGACCTTCCTGGTCGACGGGCAGGGGCGGGTGATCTACAAGTTCATTTCTCCCATGACCGCGGAGGTCTGGCAGCACGACTTCCTGCCGCGCATCCAGGCGGCGCGACGGAGCGGGGCATGAAGCGCACCGCAGCGCTCGCGGCACTCGGCCTGGCGGTGCTGCTCGGCGCGGCTTTCGCCGCATCGAGCGCGCCTGCACAGTCCGCGCGCGCGCTCGATGCCTATGGGCAGCTCGAGGATCCGACGTTGCAAGCGCGCTTCGAGCGCATCACAGCCCAGTTGCGCTGCCTCGTCTGTCAGAACGAGTCCATCGCGGATTCCAATGTCGAGCTCGCCTCCGACCTGCGTCGCCAGGTTCGCGAAATGCTCCTTGCCGGTGAGAGCGACGATGCGATTTTCAAGTTCATGACCGATCGCTACGGTGAATTCGTGCGATTCAAGCCGCCGCTCGAGGCGAAGACGCTGTTCATCTGGGGCGCACCGTTCGTCATGCTGCTCCTCGGCGTGCTCATCGTTTACCGAATCGTGAGGCAGCGCTCGCGCCTGCCGCTGGACGATGAGCCCGCCCCCGGACCGATGTAATCCATGACCACATTCATCTTCATCGCGGCGGCGATGGCCGCGATCGCCGCCACGGCCGTGGCCTTTCCGCTGCTGCGCAAGCGTCGCAGCCGCCTCGCCGGCGCGCTCGCCGGGGTCCTCGTGATGGCGGCGGCGGGGGGCCTTTATCCGCTCTGGTCCAACTGGAACTGGCACGCGGCTATCGCCACGAAGCCTGCCGTGAGCACGCAGGTGCTGGAGATGGTCGCGAAGCTCGAGCGACACATGAAGGAGGCGCCCGACGATCTCACGGGCTGGATCCTGCTCGGCCGCTCCTATCTCGCGCTCGAGCGTGCCGACGATGCCATCGAGGCCTACGGTCACGCGCATCGGCTCGATCCCAACAATGTCGAGGTGCTGCTGGGTCTCGGCGAGGCTATGAGCGTGCGCGCCGGCGGCAACGTCACCCCGGCCGCCGGCGAGCTATTCGAGCACGCGCTCACGCTCGCGCCCGACAACCCCAAGGCACTCCTGTACTCGGGTTTCGGCGCCGCGACGCGCGGCGACCGCGCCGCGGCGCGCCAGCGGTGGATCAAGCTGAAGGGCATGCATCCACCGCCGGAAATCGATGCCATGCTGAATGAGCGCATCGCGGAGCTGGGTACGGCCGATTTGGAGCAGGGAGCGGGGCCGGCTGTGATCGCCGGCGCCCCAGGCTCCGCCGCGACGGCGGCAGCGCCCGGCGCGGGACCCGCGGGCGCTGCGGTTGCCCTTGCGACCGTACACATCCAGATCGCCCCGGCGCTCAAGTCGCACCTCACGGGCGACGTTCCCCTGTTCGTGTTCGCCCGGGAACAGGGCGGACAGGGGCCGCCGCTGGCGGCGAAGCGCTTGACCAGCGCCGCGCTCGGTTCCGAGGTGCGGCTCTCCTCGGCGGACTCCTTGATTCCCGGCCGCTCGCTCGTCGCGGGACAGAAGGTCTCCATCACCGCACGAATCTCCTTCAGCGGTCAGCCGCTGCCCGCTGCCGGCGATTTATACGGCGAACTTACCTATGATGTCGGCCGCGACGGCGTGCGCGAGCTCATTATCGATCGAATCTCACAATAGGTTGGCACCATGAGTGTTGCGAAGAATCTGCTGGCGGGGCGCATCGTCGAGGACAATCTTTTTCCTTATCCGCGCATGCGCGAGAAGGATCGGGAAGTGCTCGGCATGATGATCGAGGCGATCGATGGGTTCCTCGCCCCGCGACGCGAGGACTTCAAGCGCTGGGACCGGGAAGCGGCACAGCCCGTCGACTTCATCCAGGGTCTGCGCGATCTCGGTCTGTTCGGGCTCATCATTCCCGAGGAGCACGGGGGTCTCGGGCTGTCGAATGCCGGCTATGCGCGTGTGCTGAGCCAGACCAGCACCCACGACAGCTCCGTCTCGCTCACCATCGGTGCACACAGCTCCATCGGCATGAAGGGCATCTTGCTGTTCGGGACGCCCGAGCAGCGCGCGCGCTATCTGCCGAAACTTGCGACCGGCGAGATGATCGCGGCCTTCTGCCTCACCGAGTCGGGAGCCGGATCGGACGCGGCCTCGATTCGCACGCGGGCTACGAGGTGCGCCGACGGAACCTGGACGCTCAACGGCGAAAAGATCTGGATCACCAACGGAGGCATCGCCGATCTCTACACGGTGTTCGCGCGCACCACTTCCGACGCCGGCAAGATCACGGCGTTCATCGTGGAAGCGGGCTGGCTCGGAGTGAGCCACGGTCATCACGAGGACAAGATGGGTATCCGCGCCTCCTCGACCACGACCGTGAGCTTCGCCGACGTCAAGGTGCCGGCCGATAACGTGCTCGACGCCGAAGGCAAGGGCTTCAAGGTCGCGATGGCTATCCTGAACAACGGCCGCACCGGGCTCGGCGGCGGCGCGGTGGGCGGCATGAAGGCGCTCATCGCGCTCGCCACCCAGCAAGCCCTCGCCCGCAAGCAGTTCGGCGAGCCCATCGCCAATTTCGGACTGATTCGCGAGAAACTCGCACAGATGACGGTCGAGTGCTTCGCCGCCGAAAGCGTGGTCTGGATGGTCGCGAACTACATCGATTCGGGGCTCGAGGATTACTCGGTGGAAGCCGCAATCAGCAAGGTGTACGCGAGCGAGGCCATCCAGCGGGCGGCTTACGAGGCGTTGCAGATCGCGGCCGGGAATGGCTTCATGCGCGAGTTCCCGTACGAGCAGGCGACGCGCGATGCGCGCATTCTGTCCATTTTCGAGGGCACCAACGAGGTGCTGCGGCTGTATATCGCCCTTTCGGGTCTGAAGGAGATCGGCAAGTCCTACGGCGAGCTCAGGGCGGCGGTCGATGACATATTCAACAGTCCGATCAAGGGTTTCGGCGTGCTGGCGGACTACGCCGAGAAGCGCCTGACCCGCGCCACGGGGGTCGGGCGCGACAAGATCCTGGGCAAGATTCCGCCGCAGTTGCGCGAGGCCACCACGACTTACGAGAAATACACCGTGGAACTTGCCAAGGCTTCCGACTATCTATTACGCAAGTACGGCAAGAGCATTGCCGGCCGCCAGCATGCCTTGAAGCGGGTGGCGGATATGACCATTGATTTGTTCGTCGGCCTTTGCGTACTGTCGCGGGCGACAGCCCTTTCCGTCGAGCCGGGCGAGGAGGGCGCGCAAGCCATGGTCATCGCCCACGCATTCGCGCGGCAGGCAAGGCGCCGGTTGGCTCAGAACGTGCGGCGGATCGAGCGAAACGAAGACGAGGAGATGGACCTCTTGGCGGGCTTCATCGTGGACAAAGGACGTTATCCGTGGGACATCGTCAAGTGAGCATACGCTGGGACGAGCGCGGTGAGACGCCCGTGAGCGCCCCGGCGCCTGCCGCAGGCGCCTCCTGGCTGACACCTCGCCGAGTCATACTGATTTTCGCGGCAGCGGTGGCCCTCATTGCCGTCGCCCTCGCGGTCCGGCTGACCCAGACGCTTGCGGTGAAGAAAACCGTCACCAACCGGGTCACGCCGGCGGTGACCGTCACGGAGGCGGGCCAGAGCGCCGCGCCGACGACGGTCAGCATCACCGGGACGATCGGCGCGCGCTACGACACGCCGATCGGCACGGAGGGCGACACGGGCCGCGTGGCCGCGGTATACGTCGAGGCGGGCGATCACGTGAAGCGCGGACAGGTTCTCGCGCGCATCGATACTGCCGTGCTGGTCCCGCAAGTTGCCAATTTGCAAGCGGCGTACGACCTCGCGCGTGCCGAGGCCGATCTCGCCGCCGCGGAATACCGCCGCGCCGTAGCCGTCGGCAAGTCGGGCGCACTGTCGGCCGAGGAGACCGAGCGTCGCCGCTCGAGCTCCGTAACCGGGGAAGCCAAGGTCAAGGTGGCGGCGGCCCAGCTCGCGGAGGCTCAGGCGCGTCTGGCACGCGCCGAGGTGCGCGCGCCCGCCGACGGCGTCATTCTCACGCGCACGGTGGAGGTGGGTCAGACGGTGAGCGCCGGCGGCGGCCCGCTGTTCCGCATGGCCGAGGGCGAGGAGGTGGAGCTGCGCGGCGATGTCGCCGAGACGGACTTGCCGCTCTTGAAAGTGGGCCAGACCGTGAACGTGCGGCTGACGGGCAATGCCAAGGTGTATCCGGGACGGGTGCGCCTGCTCGGCGCGGTTATCGATCCGCAGACCCGATTGGGCATGATCCGTGTCTCGCTCGCACCCGATCCGAACCTGCGTCCCGGTGCTTTTGCTCGCGCGGAAGTCGTTGTGAGTAACGCGGAGCGCATCGTACTGCCGCAGACGGCGGTGCTGACCGATGAAAGGGGCAGCTATGTCCTGGTCGTGAACTCGGACGACAAGATCGAGCGCCGGCCGGTGCACGTGTCGGGAATGGTGGAGAACGGCGTCACCATCGCCGACGGTGTGAATCCCACGGACCGGATCGTGGCCACGGCCGGTGCATTCCTGCAAGTCGGCGAGAGCGTGAAGCCGGTGCCGAGCGCCGCGGTCTCCGCGCCGGCGAGCGCCTCCTGAGGACGCATCGCATGAACGGCGGCCGCTCGTGAAGAACATTTCCGCATGGGCCATTCGACATCCCGTGACGCCGCTGGTGCTGTTCGCGGTGCTCACCTTCATGGGCGTGGTGGCGTTCATCCGGCTGCCCGTGAATCTGAATCCCGATATTTCCTATCCCATGGTGAGCGTCACCGTCACGCAGCCCGGCGCCGCGCCGACCGAGATGGAGACGCAGATCGCGCAGAAGGTCGAAGGCTCGATCGCGAGCATCGGCAACGTGCGCAACATGACCACCTGGATCATCGAAGGTCAGGTCTTCATCAACATCGAATTTCAGATCGGGACGCCCATCGATCGGGCGGTCACGGACGTACGCGATGCCGTGACGAAGGTACGCAACGATCTGCCGCAAGGGATCATGGAGCCGCTCATCGAGCGGGTGAACGTCGACGGGGACGCGATTGCCTATTACGCGGTCACCACCACCTCGCGCACCCCGGAGGAGCTCAGCTGGTTCATCGACAACACGGTCACCAAGCGCTTGCTGGCGGTTGCCGGGGTCGCGCAAGTGTCGCGCAGCGGCGGGGTGAGCCGCGAGATCCGCGTCGAGCTCGATCCGGGGCGCTTGCAGGCTCTCGGCCTCACCGCGGTCGAGGTGAACGAGCAATTGCGCGCGCTGAACCTGGATGCCGCGGGTGGCCGCGCCGAGGTCGGGGGCGGGGAGCAGTCGATCCGGGTGCTCGGCGGCGCCAAATCGGCGGAAGATCTCGGCGACACGCAGATCATCGCACGGGGTGGCCGCTTCTATCGCTTGCGTGACGTTGCCGAGGTGCGCGACGGGATCGAGGAGGTGCGTTCCATCGCACGTCTGAACGGCCGGCCCGCCACCGCCTTCGGCGTCTTCAAGGCCAAGGGCGCCTCCGACGTGGCCGTGGCGAAGGCCGTACAGACGGAGCTCGACAAGATTCACGCCGAGAATCCGTTTCTGCAGATCACGCTCATCTCGACCACCGTCGACCACACGCTGCGTACCTATCACTCCTCGCTGAGCGCGTTCATCGAGGGCTCCATCCTCGCCGTGGGCGTCGTGTGGCTGTTCCTGCGCAGCGGCCGGGCGACCATCATCGCGGCACTCGCCATTCCGCTGTCGGCGATCCCGACGTTCGCCTTCATGCAGTGGATGGACTTCACCCTCAACCAGATCACCTTGCTCGCCCTGTCGCTGGTGGCGGGCGTGCTGGTGGACGATGCCATCGTCGAGATCGAGAACATCGTGCGCCACATGCGCATGGGTAAGAGCGGCTTCCAGGCGGCGCTCGATGCGGCAGATGAGATCGGTCTGGCGGTGGTGGCGACGTCCTTTAGCATCATCGCGGTGTTTCTGCCGGTGAGCTTCATGGGCGGCATCGTCGGTCAATTCTTCAAGCAGTTCGGACTCACGGTCGCGGTGGCGGTGTTCATCTCGCTACTCGTCGCGCGGCTGATCACGCCGGTGCTGGCGGCTTATTCGTTGAGCGGCGACTCGATGCCGCACGAAGAGGCGGACGGACCCATCATGACGGCGTATCTGTCGGCGCTGCGCTGGTGCGCCCTGAACCGCTGGAAGACCATGGCCCTCGCTATCGTTTGGATGGCCGGCTCCGTCGCCGTCGCGTTCCTCGTGCCGTCCACGTTCATGCCGCCCGAGGATTTTGCGAATGCGCAGCTCTCGATCGAGCTGCCGCCGGGAGGCACCCTCGAGGACACCGCGCAGGTCTCTGCCGCCGCGAGCGCCATCCTGCGGAAGTCTCCCGAAGTGACCAATATCGTCGAGTTCATCGGCTCGAGCGATGGCCTCATCCAGAATGCCGCGATTTACGTGAGTCTCGTGCCGCGCAACCAGCGCTCGATGAGCCAGAAGCAGTGGGAGCAGCGCATGATGCCGCTGCTCAACCAGGTACCCGACGGGCAACTGTATTTTTCCGACAACGGCGGCGGGCGCGACTTGCAGTTCTATCTCACCGGTGACGACCCGCCGCTCGTGGAGGAGACCGCACACCGCGTGATTGCCGAGATGCAGGATGTGAAGGAGATCCGCGGGCCGCGCATTCGCGGCGACCTGCCGCGTCCCGAGATCATCGTGCATCCGCGCTTTGCGGTCGCGGCGCAGCTCGGCGTCAGCGTGCAGGCCATCAGTCAGACCATCCGCATCGCGACCCTGGGCGATCTCCCTCAGAACGGCGCCAAGTTCTCCTTGAGCGATCGGCAGATTCCAATCCGTGTGAGCTTGCTCGAGAGCGCGCGCCGCGATCTCACCACCCTCGAGAACCTGCCCGTTCCGACCTCTTCCGGGGGCGCGGTGCCCCTCAAGACCGTCGCGGATCTGAGCTTCGGGCAGGGCCCCTCGGCGGTGCGCCGCTACAACCAGACGCGCCGTGTGTTCATCGAGGCGGATTTGAGTCCGGGGGTGCAGTTCGGCACCGCGAATAAGAAAGTCTTCGCCCTCCCGACTCTCACGCACCTGCCGCAGGGAGTGCACCTCGTCCCGAAAGGTGACAGCGAATATTTCGGCGAGATGATCCAGAGTTTCGCGCTCGCAATCGGTGCGGGCATCTTGATGGTGCTGGCCGTGCTCGTGCTCTTGTTCGTGCGCGTCTTCCAGCCCTTGACCATCCTGTCCGCGCTGCCTTTGTCCCTGGGCGGTGCCGCGCTTGCGCTGGTCATCACGGGGCAGCCGTTCTCACTGGCCGTGGTCATCGGCTTCCTGATGCTCATGGGCATCGTCGCCAAGAACTCCATCCTGCTGGTGGATTTCGCGATCGAGGAAATGCGGGCGGGCAAGTCACGCATGGAGGCATTGCTGCAAGCGGGCCACAAGCGTGCCAGGCCGATTGTGATGACCTCCGTCGCCATGGTCGCCGGCATGCTGCCGGTGGCAATCGGCTGGGGCGGGGACAGCGAGTTTCGGGCACCGATGGCGATTGCCGTGATCGGCGGACTGCTCACCTCGACCGTGCTGACGCTGGTCGTCGTGCCCGCGGTGTTCACCATTCTCGATGATTTCGAGCGCTGGCTGGCGCCGCGCGCGAGCAAGCTCCTGGCGCCCCCGCCCGGCAGCGTGGCCGGCGAGGGTAGTTCCGCCGCCCCCTCGGGCACCCCGGCGGCCCGCGCCCCCGGCGCAGGCACGGTCGGCTGAACGGCGCACGGCAAGACGCGGTGCACCAAAAAAGGCGCCCGTTTAAGCTGCGGACACACCGGCGAGGCCGTTGGGGAACCTTCGCGGCCCGGCCGTGCTCTTACCGTTTATGAGGGGTATACCCTTGGGCTTGTTGTCGTTACTCCCGATGAGGCGCTTCGGGGATCCAGTATTGCCTCGTCGCTCGATTCTCGACGGTCAGCAGCTCGGGCCCGCCGACCCCGCGATTTACGCCATCACCGATTTCAAGCGCGACTACCCGATGACCGTCGAGGCGGAGCGGCAGATCGATGATGCGCTCACCGACATGATTCACCTGGGCGTGCGTGCGCTGCTGGTCGCCAAGGAGCAGCGCTTGGTGGGGCTCGTGACCTCGTACGATATCCAGGGTGAGCGCCCCATTCAGTTCCTGCAGTCCTCGAACTACAGCCGTCACCAAGACGTACGTGTCATGCACGTCATGACCCCCTGGGACGAGCTTCTCGCCCTCGACTGGGAAAGCATCGAATCCGCCCGAGCGGGTGAGCTCCTGGCGGTGTTTCAGCAAACGAATCTCACGCATCTGCTCGTGGTCGAGGTCGACCGCAAGACCTCGCACTCCGTGGTGCGCGCCCTCGCATCCCGCGCGCGCCTGCTGCGTCAGCTCGCGGGCGCCGGGTCAGCTCCTCTGGAACCAGGCCACCGTGCCGACGCCCGCGAAGGTCATCAGCAACGAGCCGATCAGGTGCGCACCGATCGCCATTAGCGCGACGCTCCTGCGTCCTGATTGCATGAGCATGATCACTTCCGCCGAGAAGGTGGAAAATGTGGTGAGCCCGCCGCAAAAGCCCGTGGTCACGAACAGTCGCCATTCCGGCGCAAACGCCGGGTACTGAATGAAGAAGGCGATCGCGATGCCGATGATGTAGCAGCCGATCAGATTCGCGGCGAGCGTGCCCGGCGGAATCGACGGAAACAACTTGTTGAGGAATATCGCGAGCACCCACCGCAGCAGGCATCCGAGCATCCCGCCGACGGCCACGGCGACGAGCGATCTCCACCAGATCATGCCGCGGCCCCCTTGCGGCTGAGCAGGTATACCGGCGCACCGAGGAGCAGCAGGGTCGCGCCCCACACCGCTGTCTCAAGACCCGCACCGACGATTGCCCAGACCGAATAGATCGTCGCCAGCACGGCGACGATGGCGATCGCCACGGTCCGGTGCCGGCGTATTGCGCGGCCGGCATCGATGTGCAGTCTCAAGAGCGCGAGCGAGCAGAGTGCGTAGAGCACCAGGCATGCCGTGGTCGATAACAGAGTCATGAACGTAAACACCTTCACCATCGATTTCTGATAGTTCATCAGGATCAATATCGTCACCAGGCCGCTGGTGAACACGAGCGAGAAGGTGGGTGTGAGGCGGCTCGAATCACGGGCAAAAATGCGCGGAAACACGCCGTTCTTCGCGAGCACGTTGGGCAGCTCGCCCTGCAGGAGAATCCAGCCGTTGAGGCAGCCCAGGCCGCTGATCGCAGCAAACACGGCGATCACCTTGCCCGCGCCCGCACCCCAGAAGCGCGTGGCCACATCGACGAAGGGCGCGTTCGAGGCGGCAAGCTGCGCCGGCGGCACGAGCAGGAGCACGGTCGTGCATGCGACGATGCAGATCAGCGCAGTCACCGCCGTGCCGACCAGGGTGGCTCGCGCAATGGTGCGGCCCGGATCATGCACCTTGCTCGCGGGGATGGTGGCTGACTCGAGGCCGAGCAGCGCCCAGAGTGTCTGGGTCGCCGCGGCGGTGGTCAATCCGGCCGACAGAGGGATGCCTGCCGCCGCCTTCACCGTGGTGGCGCGCACCGCGAACAATCCGAGCGCCGATATCGCGATCAGGGGCATGAGCTTCAGCACCGTCGTGGCACTTTGCAACCGTCCGGATTCCTTGATGCCGTAGCAATTGACCCAGGTCAACAGCCACAGCGCCAAGAGCGTCACCCCGACCGAAGCGCCCGGCACTTCTGCAATCCACGGCATCAGCGGCGTGAGGTAGCTGACGGCTCCGGTCGCAATCGCGACGTTGCCTACCCAGATGGATATCCAATAGCCCCACACCACGAGAAATGCGGTCATCGGACCGAAGGCATTCTTGACGTAACCGTACGGCCCGCCTGCGTGTGGAAAGGATCGACTCAAGCTTGCGAACACGACGGCGAGCAGCAGTGCGCCTGCGGATGTGAAGCCCCACGCCACGACGCTATTGAGGCCGTAAGGAGCCAGGGAGGCGGGCAGCAAGAAGACGCCGGAGCCGATGGAGTTGCCGACCACCAACGCGACGCACATCCAGAACCCGAGAAGCGGTGGGCGCGCGGCGGGGCTCATGAGGAAAATCGCATCGGCGCGATCGTAATCGGTTTACACCGCGGACGCAAAGCACTGCGGGCCGCATGCTACGGCACTATGATGGGATGATTCGGTCTACTTACGCATGCAGTCGAGGTCGAGGATGAGGGGAGGATGGGGATACGCATCGCTGCTGCTTGCCAGCCTATCCGCCGTGTCTCCGCTCGCGTCTCGTTCGGACTCCGACGGGCAGCCCTATGCCCTCGCTTCCCGGATCGAGGCACATCCGTATCTGCGCATGCCGGCGAGACCCGACGGCGATATTCCGAAGCTTTTGTCGCAGACCGGCGCATTCAAGGATACCCCGCATCTGGTGCCGATCGATGAGCTCATACCCTACGATCTGATCGTTCCCTTCTGGTCCGACGGCGCACAGAAGCTGCGGTGGATCGCCGTGCCGAAAGGGAAGATCGAAACTTCGCCGAGCGGCGAGTGGATCTTTCCCGCCGGCACGGTGTTCGTGAAGACTTTCGAGCTGCCGCTCGATGCGCGCGATCCGACGCAAAAGCGCCGGCTGGAGACCCGTCTATTGATGGTCCAGGGCGGCGGCTTGGTATACGGCGTGGTCTATAAATGGAGGGCGGATCTCAGCGATGCGGACTTGCTGTCCGATAGCTTGACGGAAAAGGTATCGATCGCGGACGCGGCGGGCGAGACCCACTCGCAGACCTGGTATTACCCGAGTCGCAAGGATTGCATGACTTGCCACACCAAGCTCTCGGGCGGCGTGCTCGGCCCCAAGGCGCGTCAACTGAATCGCGACTTCGCATACCCGACGGGCGTGTCGGACAACGAGCTGCGTGAGTGGAACCACTTGGGGCTGTTCGCGAGCCCCCTGCGTGAGGCCGACATTCAGGACGGGGTGCGGCTCGCGGCGAAGGACGATGAGACGCGCAGCTTGACCGACCGCGCGCGATCCTACCTCGACGCGAATTGCTCCGGATGCCATCGACCGGGCGGCACGGTGGCGGGATTCGACGCACGCTACGATACGCCGCTCGAGCGGCAAGGACTGGTGAACGGAGCGGTGCTGCTCGATCAGGGCATCGATCATCCACGCATCATCTCGCCGCACGACATCTGGCGATCGATCGCCTACATGCGGATCAGCACGGTGGGCGACATTCGCATGCCGCCGCTCGACCGCGAGACCATCGATGCGAGTGGCGTCGCCCTGATGCGGGCGTGGATCGACAGCATGCCCGGGCGACCCGCGCTGCCTCCGCCCGCGATCGAGCCGGCGGGCGGCACGTTCGACAAGCCCATTGAGATCCGGCTGAGCGATGAGCAACCGGATGCGGACATCCGCTACACGTTGGACGGCAGCGCGCCGGGCCCCTCGGACCTGCGCTACGACAAGCCGTTCGTGCTCTCGGCTCCCGCAGTGTTGCGAGCGCGCGCGTACAAGGACGGATTCACCCGCAGCATCAGCTCACAGGACGTGTTCGTGGTGCACTAATCGGTCGCCACCACGGCGAGCGACCAGGGGCTTTTCCCCGCCTTGACCCGCTTGATTTCCTGGTTGCTCTTGAGATCGACCACGGAGATGTCGTCCGACGGGCCGTTCGCGGTGAATAGATACTTGCCGTCCGGCGAAAGCGCGATGCCCCAAGGCCGCGTGCCCACGTTGATGTTCGTCACGATCTCATCGGTGTGAGCGTCGATTACGGACACCGTACCCGCGCGCCCATTGCTCACGTAGAGATAGCGGTCGTCGTTGCCGAGCTTGAGGCTCATGGGGCGCGCACCGCTCGGCAGGGTGATGACTTTGATGGGAGTGAACTTGTTGGAGTCGATCACATTGATCAGTCCCGCGTTTTCCGAAGGCACGAACGCGATGCCGGCGCTCGGCAGGAACGCGACCGAGCGCGGCCGCGGCTCGACCTTGAAATGACCGACCACCGTGTACGTCGCGGTTTCGATGGCGTACACGTCCCCGCCGCTCTCGCACGTCACGTAGAATTGCTTGCCGTCCGGGCGCACGGCCACCCCCTCGGGCTCCTGACCGACCGGAATGATGTGCTCCACCTTGGCCTTGGCAATATCGACCACGCTCGCCGATTTAGTGTCCTCGTTCGACACGTAGATCTGAGTTCCGTCCTTGCTCAGCGCAAACTCCTCCGGATCGGAGCCGGCGAAAATCTTGCCCTTGAGCTTGCGGGCGGCGAGATCGATGATGCCGATACCGTCGGCGGTCTTGTCCGATTCGTTGTCGCTGTCGTCAGCATCGCTGCCGCGCTTGAAAATCGGATTGCCGTGGGCGTCGAGCTGCGGCGGCACGGCGATGGGCGTCCCGCTGAGCGCAACGTACACGAGCTTGCCGTCGGGACTCGGGTGAATGCCTCTCGGCCGCTTGCCGACCGGAATGGTGGCGACCACGGAGTAATCGGCGCCGCTGATCACGGTGATATCGTTCGAGCGCTCGTTGGACACCACGATCTGGTACGAGGCGGCGGATGCCCCTCGCGGCAAACCTGCGCCAGCGAGGAGCGCCACCAAGGTCGCGAGAGTGAGCGCCGCGGGCGCCCGATGCATGGGTGCCAAGAAGCGGGCGCGCGCATGTCCTGCCGTAGCCATTTTCTATATTTCCCTGGAATTTACTGACTCTGAGGGTGACGCTTCAATCGTCCAATTGCAAGCGCGGCGCGCGGTCCGCGATATAATCCGCGCAGGTCACGCATACATCGTCGGGCGAGGGGAGATTCGCGATGAAACAACGTCACATCAAGACCGATTTGCCCGGACCCAAAGCGCGTGAACTCCTGGCGCGCGACGCCCTGGTGGTCTCGCCGTCCTACCCGCGCGACTATCCATTCGTCATGTCTCATGGCAAGGGCGCGCAAGTGTGGGACGTCGACGGCAACCGCTTCCTGGACTTCGCCGCCGGCATCGCGGTATGCAGTACCGGGCACAGCCATCCCGCAGTGGTCCAGGCCATCAAGGATGCGGCGGAGCGCTTTCTGCACATCTCCTCGGACTATTGGCACGAGGGTCAAGTGCGCCTCGCAGAGCGCATGAACGAGCTCGCGCCCATCGAGGGGCCCGTGATGAGCTTCTTCGCGCAGTCCGGGACGGAGAGCGTGGAGGCGGCGCTCAAGCTCGCCCGCTACGTCAGCGGACGCGGGCGCTTTCTTGGATTTCTCGGCGGATTTCACGGCCGCACCATGGGCTCGCTGTCCTTCACTTCGAGCAAGTACACGCAGCAAAAGGGCTTCTTCCCGACGATGCCGGGAGTCACCCATGTACCGTATCCGAACAATTATCGGCCGCTGTTCGCCGGTGCCGACCAGGGCCAAGCGGTGCTGCGCTACATTGAGGAGGACTTGTTCGTCCACAATGTTCCGGCGGGTGAAGTGGCCGCGGTGCTGATCGAGCCGATTCAGGGTGAGGGCGGTTATCTCGTGCCGCCCGATGGTTTTCTGGCGGCCCTGCGGCAGCTCTGCGATCGACACGGTATTTTATTGATCTTCGATGAGGTGCAATCGGGCATCGGCCGCACCGGCAAGATGTTCGCGGCGGAGCATTGGGGCGTCGAGCCGGACATCATGACGCTCGCCAAGGGACTCGGATCGGGGCTGCCCATCGGTATGGTGGTGGCGAAGCGCAGCATCATGCAGAGGTGGACACGCGGGGCGCATGGCAACACCTTCGGCGGCAACCCCGTGTGCTGCGCGGCTGCCCTGGCGACCCTCGATCTGGTCGAGCGGGAATACTGTGCGAACGCCGCCAAAGTCGGCAGCTACTTCATGAAGCGCCTCCACGCGCTCGCACACAAGTATGCCGTGATCGGCGAGGTTCGCGGCAAAGGATTGATGGTCGGCATGGAGTTGATTCTCGATCCCGCGAGCAAGGCGCCGGCGAAGAAGCTCTGCGACGCCCTGATCACGCGCGCATTTCACAACGGGTTGATCTTGCTGGCCTGCGGCCAGAGCACGGTGCGATTCATGCCGCCGCTCACGATCGGCGAGGCGGACGTCGACGAGGCGATCGCGTTGCTGAATCAGTCGCTCGATGAGGTGCTAGCGGATGAGCGACCGGCGGTCGATCGAGGCGTCGCCACGATCTGAGTTAGCCGGTCAATCGCCCGTACCGCTTCAGCACGGCGCGCAGCTGATCGTGCGGAAGTGCGATGACCTTGTGGTCGTCCACGCCCACCATGTCGTGCGCGGCGATCATGGCGTTGACGATGGCCTCTTCGGTCGCTTCTACGGTGGCCCGAAACACCGGGTCCAGCACATCGTTCGGCAGCATCTTCAAGTCGACCACGTGGTCCGCGGCCGCCGCGCCGGGGTTTGCCGTCGAGAATGCGATGAAAATATCGCCGGAGCCGTTGCCCGAAATGCTGCCGTTGCGTCCCAGCCCGAGCGTGACCCGGTGGGCGAGTCGTTTCAGCTGATGTGCGAGGAGCGGCGCATCGGTCGCGACCACGACGATGATGGAGCCGAGCTCCTGTTTATCCGAGGGGATGAACACATAAGGCTCGGGCGCCGGAATCTCGCGTCCCACGTTGATGCCCGCGATGCGTAGGTTGTCGCGCGTGCCGTAGTTGCACTGAACGAGGACGCCGATCGTGTAGCTCCCGTTCTTCGCATCCAGCCGTCGCGAGGAGGTCCCGATGCCGCCCTTGTACCCGTTGCAGATCATTCCGGTGCCCCCGCCGACGCTGCCTTCCTCGACCGCGCCGCCGTGCGCGCCGTCGAGCGCGTGAAAGACATGCTCGGGCTTGACGTGAAAGCCGTTGATGTCGTTCAGCCATCCGTCCCAGGTTTCAGCGACCACCGGCAGCGACCACCAGTCGTCGTCCGGCCCCGGCTTACCGTGCGCAACCCGCCATTGAATGACTGCGTCGCGCACGACGCCGACGCTGTGCGTATTGGTGATCATCACGGGCCCGTCGAGAAAGCCCGACTCCTCCATCCAGGTGGTGCCGGTCATCTCGCCGTTGCCGTTCTGCGCGAACCAGGCGGCGAACACCGGATCCAGGATCGAGCCGGGACCCCGGGGCAGAATGGCCGTTACGCCGGTGCGCACCGGTCCCTGGCCGACTTTCAGCTTGCCCGAGCCGGACACGAGCGTGGTGTGGCCGACCAGCACGCCTGCCACATCGGTGATGGCGTTGAGCGGCCCCGGGGTGCCGTCGAAGGGAATGCCGAGATCGCGCGCACGCGGTTGCGGCGGCGCGCCCCCGGCGGGGGTTGCGGCGGCGGCGCCGGCGGTGGCGGGCAGGGTGGCGATCAGAGCGCATAGCAGGGCGCAAGGCAAGCGAGTCATGCGGGTTCTCCAAGACAGCGGTGGCCGGTAGCGATGGTACACTTGAACCGATGTCGCGCAGCCGTTTGCTCCTCGTCGCCGTACTCTGTCTTCTCTCGGCCCTTCCCGCGCTGAGCTCAGCCGCCGAGGAGAAGCGGCTCTTCATCTACAATTGGACCGATTTCATCGGCCCGGACACCATTGCCCAGTTCGAGAAGCTCACCGGGATCAAGGTCACCTATGACGTCTACGATGCCGAGGAGACCATGGAGGCGCGGTTGCTCGCGGGCGGCTCGGGATATGACCTGGTGAGCGCCTCGAGCGACTACTTCAGCCGCGAGATCAAGGCCGGCGTCTACGAAACGCTCGACAAATCGAAGCTTCCTAACTTGAAGAATCTCGACCCTCGCATTCTAGCGACCCAGGCGGCTTACGATCCGGACAATGCTCACGCCGTGCCGTACCTGCATTCCATCAACGGCTTCGCCTACAACGTCGACATGGTCAAGGAGCGCATGCCGAACGCACCGGTCGACAGCCTCGACATGTTATTCAAGCCGGAGGTCGTCTCGAAATTTGCCGATTGCGGCGTGACGTTCCTGGATTCCCCCGAGGACGTCATTCAGCTCGCGCTCAAGTACTTGGGTCTCGATCCGAACAGCACCCGGCGCGAGGATTTCAAGGCCGCGGAAGAGCTGCTCCTCAAAGTGCGACCGTACGTCCGTTCCTTCGACTCCTCCGAGTATCTCAACGGGCTCGCGAACAAGGAGATATGCGTCGCCATGTCGTGGTCGCCCGACTATGCCCTGTCGCATGCACGCGCGCGCGCGGCGGGCGTCAACGTGAATCTTGCATTCACGGTGCCCAAGGAAGGCGCGAACGAGACCTTCTCTTCGTTGCTCATTCCCGCGGGGGCACCTCACCCCGAGGCCGCCTACGCATTCATCAATTTCATCCTGCGGCCCGACGTCATCGCAGCGATTAGCAACGCCATCTTTTACGGCAACGACAACCTTGCTTCCCGGCCGCTGGTCGACCCGCTCATCCTCGGCGACGCGACGCTCTATCCCACGCCCGAGATCGAGGCGAGGCTCTATAAATCTGCGGAAGTGAATGCGGCAACCGAGCGCCTTCGAACCCGCACCTGGACGCGGATCAAGACCGCGAAGTGAGGTTGACGTGGCAAGCGACACATCGCATGTAAACCGCATAGTCCGATTCACGCAGATGCAGGACGGGACCCGCGAGGACTACGAGTTGCTTGAGCTCCACGAGCGGGACTACTTACGCACGCTGCCCGACCGCATCATGCGTGCTTTGAAGAGTCTCGAGACCGGGCTCGGCGGTTATCCGGTCTCGCGCCTGGAGCATTCCCTGCAGGCGGCGACGCGTGCCAAGCGCGACGGGGCGGACACGGAAATGATCGTGGCGGCACTCATTCACGATATGGGCGACGACGTGGCGCCCTTCAACCACGCGGGGATCGCGGCCGCGGTCCTGCGTCCTTACGTGCGGCCCGAGGTGACCTGGATCGTCGAGCAGCACGGCCTGTTCCAAAGCTACTATTACATCCATCACTTCGGCGGCGACCGCCTCGGCCGGGAGAAGCACCGAGAGCACCGCTGGTACCAGGCGTGCAAGGATTTTTGCGCCAACTGGGATCAAAGCTCGTTCGATCCCGGTTACCACTCGGAGCCGCTCGAGTCCTTCGAGCCGCTGGTGCGCGAGATTTTCACGCGCAAGGCTTACGATCCGAGCGTCGTCGGAGCCGGACTCGGCTGAGCTGCGACGCCGTCGCGTCGCAGCGCGCGACCGCTCAGCGCCAGGCGCGGCCGCTCGCTCAGCGCTCGGCCATTTGCGCGTCCAGCAGCCGTTGCCTTTCCGTGCGCCGCATGAGGTAGCCGGCTAGCAGCACGCAAACGCCCACCAGGCAGATGATGAGACTGGCGAGGGCATTGATATCCGGACTCACACCGAGTTTCACCTTGGAGAAAATCACCATCGGCAGGGTGCTCGCGCCGGGCCCCGACACGAAGCTCGAGATCACCAGGTCGTCCAACGACAGGGTGAAGCTCAGCAGCCAACTCGACGCGAGCGCCGGCATGATGATGGGAAGGGTCGTATCGACGAAGGCGCGCACGGGGCCCGCGCCTAAATCCATCGCGGCTTCCTCGAGCGAGCGGTCGGCGCTCGCCAGGCGCGATTGCACCGTGATCGTGACGTACGCCGTGCAGAACGCGACGTGCGCGATGGCGATGGTGGTGAAGCCCCGATGCGGCCAGCCGAGCACGTGGAGCATGGAAATGAACAGCAAGAGCTGTGTGATACCCGTGATGATCTCGGGCATGACCAGCGGCGCGTTCACCATGCCGGTGAGCAGCAGCCGTCCGCGGAACCGACTGAAGCGTACCAGCGCGATGGCGGCGAGCGTGCCCAGAATCACCGCTCCGGTCGATACGACCACGCCGATCTCGAGCGACAACCAGGCGGCATCGAGGATCTGATCGTTGTGCAGGAGCTGACGGTACCAGCTCGTCGAGAATCCGCCCCAGATGCTCACGAGCGCGGAGGCGTTGAACGAGTAGCCGATGAGCACGAGGATCGGCAGATAGAGGATGGCGATGCCGATGCAGAGGATGGAAATGAGCAGTGGCGATGGGCGGTCCCGCACGTCAGGCCTCGAGCTGCTTGGTGTTGTAGTGCTGATACAGGGCGATGGGGCCGACCAGGAGCACGAGGAATGCAACCGCGACCGCAGAGGCGACCGGCCAGTCGCGATTGCCGAAGAACTCGTCCCAGAGCACGCGGCCGATCATGAGATTATCGGGGCCGCCGAGAAGGGTCGGGATGACGAACTCGCCGACCGCGGGAATGAAGACCAGCATCGAGCCGGCGATGATTCCGGGCATGGACAAAGGGAGCGTGACATCGAGGAAAGTGCGCCAGGGTGGGCTGCCCAGATCCGCTGCGGCTTCGAGCAGCGGGTACTCGAGCTTCTCCAGGGTTGCGAACAGCGGCAGTACCATGAAGGGCAGGTACGAGTAGATGATGCCCAGATAAACCGCGAGCGTGGTGTGCATGATCTTGAGCGGATGATGGATGATCCCCAGCCACAGCAGGGCCGAGTTGAGGAGGCCGGTCTCGCGGATGATGCCCTCGAGCGCGTAGACCCGCAGCAGGAACGAGGTCCAAAACGGTAAGATGATGACGAGCAGGAGCACGCTCTGTGTGCTCTTGGAGGTGCGGGCGATCGCGTAGGCCATCGGATAGCCCACGGCGAGGCAGATGAGCGTGGAGAAGAACGCAGTCCTGATCGAATAGATATAGGACAGGCCGTAAACTTCGTCGGTGAACAGGTACTGGAAATTACCGAGGCTCAGCGTCAAGTGGATGTGCCAATCGGGACTGATCGATAGAATGTCGGTGAAGGGGGGCACGCGCAGCGCAGTGTCGGCGAAGCTGATCTTCAGTGCGAACGCGAACGGAATGAGAAAAAATACCAAGAGGTACAGCATCGGAGGCAAGATGATGAGCCACTTGCCATGCCGCATCAGCCACTCACCGCGCGGTCTGCCCCGCGGTCTCGCGGTCAGCTCCTCGTCCGTATCGATCCCGTCCCTCATTCCCCGTCATCCCCCCGCGTGAGCGCGCGAAAAAAGAAGCCCGGTGCCGGCAGCGCGCCGCGTGCACGCGCCGCGCGCGGGCTGCAACGGCAACGCCTGATCGACGCCTGCATATCGGCGCTGCACATCTACGGTCCGTCGAACACCACGGTGGAAAAGGTGGTCGCGATCGCGAAAATGTCTCCCGGCATCGTTCGTTTCTACTTCGATTCCAAAGCCGCGATGCTCGTCGCCTCTTTGCAGTTCCTCGCCGCGGAATTCGAGGAAAGGGTGCTGCAGCCCGTCGTCCGGCTCAAGGCCACCCCCGTGCCGGCGCTCGAGCTTCTGGTCGATCTGTATCTTGATCCCGAAATTGCCAGCCCGCGCAAGGTCTCCGTCTGGTACGCCTTCTGGGGTGAGGCGAGCTCGCGGCAGGAATACTACGACATTTGCGGACAGAAGGACGAGAGCTTCGCCGCGCTGGTGCGCGAGCTCATCGGCCGCTTGATCGAGGAGACCTCGCAGCTGCAGCTCGATCCCGACGGGGTCGCGCTGGGCCTCATCGGGGTGCTCGAGATGCTCTGGCAGGATTTCGCCTTCCGTAACGAGGAAGACATCGATCGGGCGGCGGCCAAGCGGCGCTGCATGGCGTATCTGCGCTCGGTGTTTCCCGGCCGGTTTGCGCTACTGCCCGGCGCGCGCGAGACCCCGCCGGGCGCGGCAGCCGCCGGCGGGTTCGCGGGGTGGGTGTATGGAGATCCGCGCGCCGCCTTGCTCGAGCGCGACGGCCTGTTTCGACGGGCATGGCAGATAGCCGCGCATGTGGCACAAATCCCCCGGGCGGGAGATTTCGTGGCGGCCGATCTGGGCGCGGAGCGCATCGTGGTGGTGCGGGATGCTTACGGTGCCCTGCACGCGCTGCGCAACTGCTGTCCGGATGTGCCGCACGCTCTGGTGGCGGAAAGCCGAGGACACTCGGCGGGCACGCTGCGCTGCCGCGTGCACGGCGTCGAGTTCGATTTCGAGGGACGCCGTGTCGGCGGCGGGCGGGGCAATCTGACGAGACTCGCGCTGCACACCGCCGATAGTCTGGTGTGGGTAGGCCCCCCCGGAGCAGTTCATCCGCCGCGCTGGCAGGACCGCCGCCTGCCGAGCGGGCGCGACGCCATGGCCGCGGCCATCACGGAGCGGGAAATCGAGGTCGCGGCGAACTGGAAACTGCTGGTGGAACAGTGGCTCGAGGCCGCGCCGGCGGACGAGCTACCGGCGACCTCGGCTGACTCGATTGTCTGGACCTCGGACCCCCTCGAGGAGGGCACGAGCTTTAGCGCCCGATGCTATCGGTCGCTCGTCAAGGATTCGGCGGACGATCCATGGCTGCAGCGCTTCGTCGTGCCGAACCAATTGTTGCAGTGGCGTCCCGACGGACTCACGGTCATGCAGGCAATCCCCGCATCGCCTGCGTCCTGTCGCTTGCGGCTCATCAGCGTCGCGCGCATGCCGGAGGGACCCGAGGCGCGCGCGGGACATTATTTGGCCGCGAGGCTCAGCCGCTGGACGCGGCGTGAAACGCGCAGGGTCGCGGAGTCCGCACAGCGCGGGGTGACGGATTTCGGATACCGGGTCGGTCCGTATCTCGCGCCCGCGCTGGTCTGGTTTCGCCATTATCTCTCGGCCCGCGTACCGGCGCTCGCGCTCGAGCGACCGCCGAACTCTCCTTAACGGAATTCACTATAATTCACCCGTCCGCAAACCGGTTGCGGCCTTTCGGGAGATTGCACATGAATTTGGCTTCCTTGAGCACCAACGATTGGCAGGGGCGCGCGGCGCGCGTGCGTTACGAGACGCGTCACTTCATCGACGGAAATTTCGTCGACTCGGTCAAGAAGGGCCGTTTCAGCGTGGTCAATCCCGCGACCGGCGCGGTGCTATGCGAGGTCAGCGCGGGTACCAAGGAGGACATCGATCTGGCCGTGGCATCGGCCCGCAAGTCGTTCTATTCGCGAGTGTGGAGCCGCATGGCGCCGCGCGATCGCATGGCGGTGCTCGCGGCCTTCAGTCGCTTGATCGAGGAAAACGCCGAGCGATTCTCGCTGCTCGACACCTTGTGCATGGGCAAGCCCATCACCGACATGGTCACCATCGACGTGCCGGCGGCGGCGCGCAATTTCGCCTACTTCTCCGAGCTCATCGACAAGATCGACGGACAGGTGACGGCCACCGCGCAGGATGCCTTCCACTATATTCTGCGCGAGCCGCTCGGCGTGGTGGGTTGCATCGTGCCGTGGAACTATCCCCTGCTCATGGCGGCGTGGAAAGTTGCGCCGGCCTTGGCGGCCGGAAACTCCGTAGTGCTGAAACCCGCCGAGCAATCGCCCCTCTCGGCGCTGCTGATGGCGGAGCTGTTCGTGCAGGCGGGCGGCCCGCCCGGGGTGTTCAACGTCGTGAACGGCCTCGGCGAGGCTGCCGGTGCGGCGCTCGCGCTGCACATGGATGTGGCCAAGATCGCCTTCACGGGCTCGACGGAGATCGGCAAGCAGATGCTCGTGTACGCAGGGCAGTCGAACATGAAGCGCGTCGCGCTCGAGTGCGGCGGCAAGACGCCGCAGATCTTCCTGCGCGATCTGCCCGACATGGAGGCGGCGGTCACTTATGCGATCAACGGCATTTACGGCAACATGGGCGAGGTGTGCAACGCGGGCTCGCGGCTGCTGATCGACAAGCCGATCGCCAAGCAGTTCATCGAGCGCTTCATCGAGAAGGGCAAAGATGCGTACCGCGCGGGCGATCCCCTGAATCCGGCCACCAATCTCGGACCCCTGGTCACGGCGTCGCACCGCTCGCGCGTGCTGAGCTACATCGACAAGGGCAAGCGCGAGGGCGCACGCCTCGAGTTCGGCGGCAGCTCGCCCGACCTGCCGGGAGCCTATGTCAATCCGACGCTCTTCACGGGCGTCGACAACAGCATGACCATCGCGCAGGAGGAAATCTTCGGCCCGGTGGCGGCGGCCATCGAGATCGACGGTGTCGCGGAAGGGCTCAAGGTCGCGAACGACTCGATCTACGGCCTCGCTGCCTCCGTCTGGACGCGTGATTTGACGGTCGCACACAAGACGGTGCGTGATCTCGAGGCCGGCGTCATCTGGGTGAATTGCTTCGATCACGGCGACATGACGCAACCGTTCGGCGGCTACAAGCAATCCGGACAGGGGCGCGACAAGTGCGTGGAGAGCCTGATTTCCTATACGCAGACCAAGTCCGCATGGATCAATTTGGGCTAGGGGCGTAGCGGCGGCGCGTCGCCTGGTGGATAACGAGCGACCCCGTTAGGCGAACCGCTCCGGCGGATTCGCCAACCGGAATTCCGGGATACGCTCGCGCAGCAGGTCGTGGAACTCATGCATGTAGCCCTCGAGCGTCGATAGCGGGCCGGGCCGATAGCTGCTCGAGGCGAGGCCTCGCTGCACGCGCGCGCACAGCCATTTGTCCTCGTTGTTCACCTGGGTGTTGATGCGGTTCGACAGAAACCGCGCAGCGCGCAGCGCCGGGCTCGCATCCGCAAGGCCGAACGTCGTGCCGCGCACGATGCACTTGCCGGGAGCAGCGGGCAGCAGCTGGAAGAAGTCCATCTGGTCGGGGAACACGTCGATCCCGAGATTCGGCAGCGCGCTGTAGAAGCGCCAGCAGCGCCGCAGCGGCTCCGGCAAGTGGCTGGCCGCGTCTCGAATGATGGTTTGATAGAGCCGCTCCGACCAGCGCGAGGAGAGCTGCTCCCGCATCCAGCTCAGGCCGCGTGCGACCCCCGGGACCTGCGCCTGATCCTCGTAGTCGGGCGTGAACATGCGATACAGCCCGGGATGGCCGATGGGCACGTGATAGGACTCGAGGTAATTGTCCATCGCAATTTTCCAATCGACGTTCCAGATGTCGGTGGAAATGGGTGCGAGGGGCACCATCTCCTCGAGCCGATAAGGCGCGAGTTCTTCGGCGAGCTTCCCCCAGGTCTTGGCGACCGGGGGCGGGTCGCCCGCGAGGCACACGAAAACGAACCCGAGTGCCGTGTCGACGCGCACGGGTCTGAGGCCATGCTCCGCGCGATCGAGCCCCGGGAAGGTGTCGCGCAGGGGCATGCCCACCAGCCCGCCGTCGTGGCGATAGCTCCAGCCGTGATAGGGGCAAGTAATGGTCGCCGGGCAGGTACCGGAGCCGTCGAGCAGGCGCGCCCCGCGGTGGCGGCACACGTTGTGGAATGCCTTGATGGACCCATCCTTGTCGCGCAGAACAAAAACGCTCTCGGGGCCCAAGTCGAACGTCTCGTAATCACCAGGCCGGGGAATGGAGTTCACATGACAGACGATCTGCCAGCTCGGCATGAGTACACGCTCGATTTCGAGCGCGGTGAGCGCGGGGTGACCGTACACCCACGCGGGCAGCGCCCGGTGACCCGAGTTGGGGACTTCGGCGGCAGGGGTGTCGGTCTTCTGCTTCGCGGCGGACAGAGGGGTCATGGTTATTCTCCGACACGCTTATATGGCTGTGCAATTTAACCGCGGGTGAATCGCTTGGCAAGTGGCGGTGCAACAGAAGGAGCCCTTAAAAAGTCCTGTTAAACAGCGGCTCACCTGCCGCCCGAGAGCCCGCATAAGACACGTGCAATGGCTTATATAGTCATATAAACTCGCCGTCCAAAGTCGGCTGCGCAACGCGCCGGCACGAGCAAAAAACGAGGAGAGCGCCATGGCCAGAAAACTGACCAATAACAATGCCCAATTCCAACGCGCGGTGAAACGGCTGCCATTGGGCGTGGCCTCCAATTTCCGCTATTGGGGCGAGGATCGCACCATCTACGTGAAGCATGGGAAGGGCGCGCGCATCGTCGATCTCGACGATAACGTGTACGTGGATTACCGCATGGGCTACGGCCCGGCCATTTTAGGCTACGCGGATGATCGGGTTGATGCCGCCGCGCGGGAGGGGATGAGCGTCGGGGGCGTGTTCGCGCTCGCCACCGAGCGCGAGCTCAAGGTCGCCGAGCGCATCGCCAAGATGGTGCCGGCCGCGGAGCTCGTGCGCTTCTCGAACTCGGGAACCGAGGCGGTCATGGCAGGATTGCGGCTCGCTCGCGCCTTCACCGGGAAGGACGATTACGTGATTCTCGAGGGAAGCTATCACGGGCTGTTCGATGCCGCCATGTGGTTCACGCCGATGGACAAATGGACGCAGGTCGGTGATCCCGAGATCAAGCCCTATAGCGAGGGTGTGCCGGTGAGCACGAAGAGCTTCGCGCACTTCGTGCAGGCGAACGACGCCAACCAGCTCGAGGACGTATTCAAGCGTCACGGCGACAAGATCGCCTGCCTGCTGATCGAGCCCATCATGGGCAACTGTCTCGGCATCGCGGCGGAGCCGGAATACTTGCGCGCGGCGCGTGAGCTGTGCAACAAGCATGGCGTGGTGCTGCTCATCGACGAGGTCAAGACGGGCTTTCGCGTCGCGCGCGGCGGGGTTCAGGAGCTGTATGGCGTACACGCGGATCTGTGCACCTTCGCCAAGGCGCTCGGCAACGGCTATCCCATCTCGGTGCTCGCAGGTCGCGAGCACATCATGCGCAAGATCGGACGCGGCGTTGCGCACGGCGGGACCTACACGGCACATTCGGTGTCGCTCGCCGCGGCCGAAAAGACGCTGGAGATTCTCGATGAGACCGATGCGCTGGAGCGCGTCGCCGACTACGGCACGAAGCTGCGTGCCGGCATGCGCGCGATCCTGCAGGCGCGCGGCATCGCGCACAGTTTCGTCGGTCATCCGTCCATGAGCGGGCTGTACTTCGCGCAAAACCCGCCGCGCAACTACCGCGCCTGGAAAAGCAGCGATTATTCCTTCTACGACGCGATGGCGCAGGTCCTGCACGACGAGGGCGTGCTGTGCGAGCCCGACTCGCGCGAGCCGTGGTTCGTGTCCGCTGCGCACGACGCACAGTGCCTGAGCGATACCCTGAAGGGTTTCGAGATCGCCGTGGACGCGACGCTGCGCGCGGGCGGCGCGACGCACAAAGTCACCGCTTGAACGCCGTAGTCCGGACGCGCGAGCCCCTCGATGCATTGATCGTCGGGGCGGGTCACAACGGGCTGGTGGCGGCGTGCTACCTGGCGCGCGCCGGCCTCAAGGTGCAGGTGCTCGAGCGCCAGCCGTTCATCGGCGGCGCGGCGGTGAGCAGGCGACTTTACAAGGACTTCACGTACTCGAACTGCTCGTACGTATGCAGTCTCCTGCGCCCGGAGATCATACGCACGCTCGAGCTCCCGAAGTACGGCCTGCAGGTGATTCCCTACGAGGGCGGCTGTACGTTCATGCAGGGTGGGGGGCATCTTGCGCTGTACGACAACCACGATGCGTTGCGCCGCGAGATCTCGCGGCATTCGAAGCGCGATGCGGAGGCATACGATCGCTATTCGCGCGATGTGATGCGTCAGTGCAAGTTCATCAAGCCTCTGCTCATGCGCGAGCCTCCCGATCCGACCTCCTTCAAGCCGCGCGACATCAAGGAGCTCTTGTATCTCGGCCAGCGGTTTCACAACCTGGGGGAGCAGCGCATGTACGACACGCTGCGCTTCTGGAGCATGAGCGCCGCGGATTTTCTCGACGAGTACTTCGAGAGCGAGATCGTCAAGGCGCACTTCGCCGGCAGCTCCATCATCGGCACGGCCTTAGGCCCGCGCTCGCCGGGCACGGCGTACGTGCTGCTGCATCACTACATGGGCGATATCGACGACACGGTCGGGGCGTGGGGATTTGCCCGCGGGGGTATGGGAGCGATCAGCAACGCGCTCGGCAAGTCGTTCGAGGCGAGCGGCGGGAAGATACGCGCAGCGGCGCCGGTAAGCCGGCTTCTCGTGAAGGGTGGCCGGGCTACGGGGGTCGTGCTCGAGGACGGCGAGGAGATCCACGCGTCCCTGGTGGTTTCCAACCTGGACGTGCGCCGCACGTTCCTCAAGCTGGTGGATGAGAAGGACCTGCCGCAGGACTTCGTGCAGCGCGTGCGCAACTTCAAGATCCGCGGTTCCTCGGGCAAGCTCAACATCGCTCTCGACGGCTTGCCGCAGTGGCCCGCAATTCCCGCAGGCGCGCCCTGCACGCGCGGCGACATGCATGTCACCGACACGCTCGAGATGATGGAGCGCGCCTACGACGATTGGAAGGAAGGGCGCTGGTCACGCGCTCCGTACATCGACATGCTCATTCCTTCGCAAATCGATCCGAGCATGACGCCCGACGGCAAGCACTACATGTCGGTGTTCGTGCAGTATTGCCCGTATGAGCTTGCGGACGGCGCCTGGGACGCGGACAAGCGCCGGGGATTCGGCAACACGGTCATCGAGACCATCGCGCGGCACAGCCCCAATTTCAAGGATCTGATCCTGCACGCGGAGATCCGTACGCCCTGGGACATCGAGAACGAGGTCGGCCTGACCGAGGGCAACATCTTCCAGGGCGAGCTCACCATGGATCAGCTGCTCTTCAACCGGCCGGTACCCGGCTTCGCGCAATATCGCGCGCCGGTGCGCGGGCTGTATATGTGCGGCTCGAGCACTCATCCGGGCGGGGGTGTCATGGGCGCGCCGGGTGCGAATGCCGCGCGCGCGGTACTCAAGGATCTTGGGAGACTGCATTGAGCGAGCGCTATGATTGCATCGTGATCGGCGCCGGCCATAACGGTCTGGTGTGTGCCGCGACGCTCGCGCGCAGCGGCCGCTCCGTGCTCGTCCTCGAGGCGCAGTCGCAGGTCGGGGGTGCCGCGCTCACGCGCGAGTTCGCGCCCGGCTTTAAAGTCTCCGCCTGCGCGCACATCGTGCATCAGCTGCGTGCCGACGTCCTGCGCGATCTCGAGCTCGAGGCGCATGGGCTCAAATGGGCCGCGCGCGCCATGCCTACCACGGCGTTGGGAGCCGACGGATCGTGCCTGCGGGTGGGCGGGGAGTCCGGTGGACCGGAGGCAGCGGAGTTTGCAGCCTACGCCGAGCAAATGCAGCGCTTCGCCGCGGCCCTGGTACCGGTGCTGTCGCGTGTGCCGCCGCGGCTCGGCACCTCCGACTGGCGGGACTATGCCGCCCTGGCGAGGCTCGGGTGGCAAATCCGCAGGCTCGGGCGCGATGACATGCGCGAGCTCCTGCGCATCGGCGGCATGAATGTGTACGACTTGCTGCAGGAGCATTTCGAGGAGCCGTTGCTCAAGGGGGCGCTCGGGTTCGATGCCGTGCTCGGTACGAATTTCGGTCCGCGCTCGCCCGGCACCGTGCTGACGCTGCTCTATCGGCTCGCGGCGCAAGCGGCGGCCGGAGGCGGGCTCTCGCAGCCGGTCGGCGGCGTTGGCGCGCTGTGCGATGCGCTGTCGCGGTCCGCGACCGCGCGCGGCGCGCAGATTCGAGCCCACGCGGTCGTCAAGCGTATCCTGGTCGAAGCGGATCGTGCAGCGGGCGTCGAGCTCGAGTCGGGCGAGCGGATCGCTGCGGCTGCGGTGATCTCGAGCGCCGATCCCAAGACTACCTTCCTGCAGCTGCTCGGCACGGCGCAGCTGGATACCGGGTTCGTACGTCGCATCAAGCATCTGCGCTCGCGCGGCTTGGCGGCGAAGCTGCATCTCGCGCTCGACCGTCTGCCCCAGTTCGCGGGCGTATCGGAGTCCGATCTCAGCGGCCGCTTGCTCGTCTCTCCCTCGCTCGAATATCTGGAGCGGGCCTTCAATCATAGCAAGTACGGCGAGTACTCCAGCGCGCCTGCCCTGGAGATCACGGTGCCGACGCGCAACGATCCATCGCTCGCGCCTGCCGGCAAGCACGTGCTGTCGGCGCTCGTGCAGTATGTTCCCTATGCGCTCAAGGACGGCTGGCTCGACGAGCGCGATCGCTTCACGGGGCTGTGCTTGTCCTTGCTGGAGCGCTACGCGCCGGGTCTCTCGAGCAGCATCGTCGGCGTCGAGCTCCTCACGCCGGTGGACATCGAGCAGGAGTTTCGTATCAGCGGCGGTCATTGGCATCACGGGGATCTGGCGTTCGACCAGTTTTTCATGGTCCGGCCGGTCCCGGGCGCGGCGCAGCACGCGACGCCCGTCCCCGGCCTCTATCTATGCGGGGCGGGTTGCCATCCGGGCGGCGGCGTCATCGGCACGGCGGGCTTGAATGCCGCGCGGCAAGTCCTCGAGGCGGCGTGAAAATGCGCGACACCGCTCCCCATTTCATCCAACCGCTGCTTAAGACTCCCTTTCACGAGCGCGCGCGGGCGCTGAGCCAGGTCGACAGCTTCATCCCGTGGTCGGGATACACGACGGTCGATGTGTTCACGACGGTCGAGCAGGAGTACTTCGCGATCCGTAATGCCACGACGCTTTACGATCTGACTCCCATGGTGAAGTATCGCATCGCCGGCCCGGACGCGGTCCGTTATCTCAACCGCCTGGTCACCCGCGATATCGCCAAGCTCAAGCCCGACCGCGTCGCCTACTGCGTGTGGTGCAACGATGCGGGGCACGTGCTCGACGACGGCACGGTGTTTCGCATGGGCGAGAGCGAATACCGGCTGTGCACGGCGGAGCGCCAGCTCGACTGGCTGCTCGACTCAGGGGTGGGTTTCGACGTCGAGATCCGCGAGACGACCGAGGAAGTGGCGGCGCTGGCGGTGCAAGGCCCGACCTCCTGCGCAGTGCTCAAGAACGTGGGACTCGCCGGCATCGAGCGCCTCAAGCCGTTCGAGATCGGATACTTCGCCCTCGGCCAGATCCCGCTCATGCTGTCGCGCACGGGATTCACGGGTGACCTCGGATACGAGGTGTGGATGCCGCCTGAGGATGCCGTGAGCGTCTGGGATGCGCTCATGGAGGCCGGCCGCTCGCGCGGCATTCGGGCGATCGGATCGCAGGCGCTCAACGTCGCGCGCATCGAGGCGGGCTTCGTGATGCCGAAGGTGGATTTCCTGTCGGCCGAGCAGACCATCCGTGCCGGACGCGACCGCTCGCCGCTCGATCTCGGCCTCGAGTGGATCGTCGACTTCGAGAAAGGTCACTTCAACGGCCGCCGCGCCTTGCTCGCCGAGCGGGCGAAGGGGCCGTGCCGGCGACTGGTGGGGCTCGACATCGAGGGCAACAAGCCCGCCAACAATGCGCTGCTCTACGCCGAGAAGGCGGGCAAGCGGGAGGTCGGCAGCGTCACCTCCGCGACCTGGTCGCCGACTTGCAAGCGTAACATCGCGCTTGCTATGGTCGATGCACCGTATTTCTCGATGGGCGCCACCGTCTGGGCTGATATCTACTTGAATCGAGAGCTCGTGTGGGAACGGCGTATGTGCCGCGCGCGGATCGTGGAACGACCGTTCTTCGCGCCGGAGCGCCGCCGCGCCACACCGCCGGGCGATTTCTAGCCCCGTGGTCTCGCAGCAGCAGAAATCCATCGTCGACCGGCCCTGGCTGGACAGCCAAGCCAAGCCGCAAATCCTCATCGAGGGGGTGAGCAAGAGCTTCGGCGCCTTCACCGCCGTCGAGGACATCAACCTGCGTATTTACAAGGGCGAAATGTTCGCGCTGGTGGGCGGCTCGGGATGCGGCAAGACCACGCTCTTGCGCATGCTGGCCGGGTTCACGGATCCGAGCGCCGGACGCATCGTGATCGAGGATGCGGACATGAGCCGCGTCCCGCCGTACGAACGGCCCGTCAACATGATGTTTCAATCTTATGCGCTGTTTCCGCACATGACCGTGGCGCAGAACGTCGGCTATGGCCTGCGGCGGTTGAAACTCGAGGAGCGCGTGCGCTCGAAACGCATCGAGGATGCGCTCGACATGGTGCAACTCGCGCCGCTCGCCAAGCGCAAGCCCCACCAGCTCTCCGGAGGGCAGCGGCAGCGGGTGGCGCTCGCGCGCGCGCTCATCCGCCGCCCGAAAGTCCTGTTGCTCGACGAGCCCTTGAGCGCGCTCGACAAGAAGCTGCGCGAGCAGACGCAGTTCGAGCTGATGAACATCCAGTACCAGGTGGGCATCACGTTCGTGTTCGTTACTCACGATCAGGACGAGGCCATGGCCCTCTCCACCCGTATCGCCGTCATGAATCGCGGCCAGGTGGTGCAGGTGGGTACGCCCTCGGAGATCTACGAGTTCCCGCAAACGCGCTTCGTGGCCGACTTCATCGGCACGACGAACATGTTCGAGGGCACGGTCGACGGCGGCGGCGTGCCGGGGAACGTGGTGGTGCGCAGCGCGGAGGCGGGATGTGATCTGATCGTCGACGATCCCGGACGCTTCAACCACGGCCAACGCGTCTGGGTTTCCCTGCGCCCCGAGAAAATTCGCCTGAGCAAGCAACCCGCCTCGCGCGAGGCGACCAACCAGATCAAAGGCATGGTGTGGGAGCTCGGCTACCTCGGTAACCGCTCGACTTATCGCATCAAGACGGAGACCGGCAAGATGGTGACCGTATTTGCACAGAACGACCGGCGGACCTCGGAGTGGTCGATCGATTGGAGCGACGAGGTGTATTTGAGCTGGACGGCCGATTGCGCCGTCGTGCTGCACCAGTGAGGCGTTTCGCGGCCACCGCAGCGATGGTGCTGACGCTGCTCTGGAGCGCGGCCGCGCTTGCGGGCAAGACGCAGAATGTCGTGCTCATCGTCAGCGACGGTCTGCGCTGGCAGGAGATTTTCACGGGCGCCGAGGCGGATCTGCTCAACGACAAGGCCGGCGGTAGCTGGATGTCCAAGGAGGACCTGCGTAAGCGCTATTGGCGCGAAACGCCCGCCGCGCGTCGCGCGCTGTTGTTTCCCTTCCTGTGGGGCACGGTGGCCAAGCAAGGTCAAATCTTCGGCAATCGCACCGCCGGCAGCGATGCGCACGTCACCAACGGCAAGGCGTTCTCCTATCCCGGCTACAACGAGATGACGACGGGCTTTCCGAACGATGCCATCGACCGCAACGAGTTCGGTCCGAATCCGACCCCGACCGTATTTGAATGGCTGGATCATTTCGAAGAATTCCACGGCCGTGTGGCCGTGTACGGCACCTGGAAGGTGTTCGACGACATTTTCAACAAGGCGCGCAGTCACCTCGTGATGCAGACGGGATGGACGCCGCCGGTCGAGGCGCAAGACACGCCGCGCGCGGCGCTCCTCACGCGCCTCTACGCGACGACCACGCGCTTCGACGAGGAAGACGTCGAGGATTCGCTGCTGCAGGTGCCGCTCCTCGACTACGTGAAGGCTGCAAAGCCGCGGGTGCTGTTCGTCGGCTACGGCGAGACGGACAACTGGGCGCATCAGGGACGCTACGATCTGGTGCTCGACAGCGCTCATCGGGTCGACGGGTTCGTCAAAGAGCTTTGGGAGACCATGCAGGCCATGCCCGAATACCGCGGCAGCACGACCTTCATCATCACCTGCGATCACGGCCGCGGCAGCGGGCTCACGGAGTGGAAGGAGCATGGGGTGGAGGAGAAGGGCTCGGAGAACGTCTGGATCGCCGTGATGGGTCCCGATACACCGCCGCTGGGTGAGCGCACGCACAGCCCTGTCGTCACGCAGGCTCAGATCGCCGCGACCGTCGCGGCACTCTTGGGCAAGGACTATCACGCGGCGGTGCCGAAAGCCGCCGTGCCCATCGCCGACGTTCTGCACTAGACCCGTCGGACTCACGCCTCGCGCCGGCGCACATCGCGCGTCGCTGGTTTTTATATTATAGTGAGGATATTATAAAGACGGCTGTGTGCTAAAGGGCTACTCCATGCGGAAGGTCAAGACTCTCGGTCTTTTGGGGACGGGCGTGATCGGTGGCGGGTGGGCGGCGCGCGCGCTGCATTTCGGCATCGACGTGATCGCGGCCGACGTCAAGCCGGAAATGGAGGACTGGATCCGCGGCGCCGTGGCAAACGCGGAGCCCGCGCTCGCGAAGCTCACGTTCGCGCCGCTTCCCCCGAAGGGAAAACTGTCGTTCACAACCGACGCGCGCGAGATGGCGCAGGCGGCTGACTTCATTCAGGAGAACATCCCCGAGCAGCTCGCGCTCAAGCAGCGCATGCTGGCCGACATCAGCCGACACGCCGGCGCGGACGTCATCATCGCCTCGAGCACCTCGGGATTGACGCCCACCGACCTGCAGCGCGACATGGTCGCGCCGGAGCGCTTCTGTGTCGCGCATCCCTTCAACCCGGTCTATCTCTTGCCCCTGGTCGAGCTCGTGCCCGGAGCGAAGACCGCCCCCCAGACCATCGAGGATGCCGCGACCTTCTTCACGTACATCGGCATGCACGCCTTGCGCGTGCGCCACGAGGTCCCGGGACATTTGACGGACCGGCTGCAGGAGGCGATGTGGCGCGAGATCCTGCACATGGTGAATGAGGGAGTCGCGACCACCGGCGAGCTCGACGAATCGATCATCTACGGCCCGGGGCTGCGCTGGGCTGCGATGGGCATGAATCTCATTTACCACCTCGCCGGCGGCGAGACCGGTATGCGGCACATGCTCGCGCAGTTCGGACCCGCTCTGAAATGGCCGTGGACCAAGCTCGAGGCGCCGGAACTGACCGAGACCCTGATCGATCGCATGGTGGAGGGCACTCAGCAGCAGGCGGCGGGCCGATCGATCCGCGAGCTCGAGCGCTTGCGCGACAACTATCTGGTCGCCATACAGCAGGTGCTGCGCCAGTTCGACATCGGAGCCGGCTCGACGTTGCGCAAGCTCGAGGAGCGGCTCTACGTGGATGCGCGTGCGAAGGACGGCGCGTGCGCGAAAGGCGCCGCCGGCGCAAAAGCGGGCGAGGCTCTGCCGCGCTTCGACACTACGGTGCGCGCGGAGTGGGTGGATTACAACGGCCACATGTCCGACTTCCTCTATGGCTATGTGTTCGGCGAGGCTATGGATGCGTTGTACCGGAGCGTCGGCATTGACGACGCGGCGCGCCGCAACGGAACAATGTTCTACACCGCCGAGAGTCACGTGAGACATCTCGGGGAGGCGAAGGCCGGCGAAGACTTGTATGCGACGACGCAAATCCTCGGCATCGACGCCAAGACCCTGCGCGTTTTTCATCGCCTCTACCGCCGCCGGGACGACGCTCTGATCGCGAGCGGCGAGCAAATGCACCTGCATGTGGATACCACCCAGCCCAAGGTCGTGCCGATGGACGCGGCGCTGCGCGCCAGGCTCGAGACCCTATATCAGGCACACGCCAAGCTTCCCGTCCCGACCGAGGCGGGCAAGCCCGTGGGCAGCCGGACCAAGGGCTAGCATGCCGAAGATCGTCGATCACGCGAAGCGCCGCGACGAGATCGCGCTCGTCGCTTGTCAGGTGGTCGCCGACCATGGGTTCGAGCGCACGACCGTGGCTCGGATCGCCACGGCGGCAGGCTACACGACGGGCATGGTCGCTCATTATTACAAATCCAAACAGGACATCATTCTCGCCGCCCTGCGGCTGATCCTGAAACGCATCGAGGAGCGCCTGACTCGCGAGCGCGATGCCGGTGAGGCGAACTTGCTGAGCGTGCTGTCCGAGGCCATGCCGATCGATGCTACGCGCGTCACGGAGTGCGCCTTCTGGATGGCGTTTTGGGGACAGGTTTCCGCGGATCCGAAGCTCAAGCGGCTGAACGCCTGGGTGCATCGCGAGTACATGCGGCTGTTCGCCCGGTGCTTCGCCGAATATTGGCCGCAGTGGCATACCCGGACACCCGAGGTGCGCGATCAGGTGTTGCGCTCGGTGGTGATCTGCATGAACGGCATCACGGCGAGCGCGGTGACCAGTCCGCGCGACTGGCCCGCCCAGCTGCAGATCGAGCACCTGGATCTGCAGCTGAATCTCCTGCGGCGCTGGGCGGGGCCCGACCGCGATGACGCATCGGCTACCCGCAGGGCGCGCGCCTAGACCAAGGAGAAACTGCATGGACTTCGCCTTGACCGATGAGCAGCAGATGATCGTGAAGACGACGCGCGATTTCGTCGCCAACGAGCTCTACCCGCACGAAAAGGAAGTCGAGGAGACCGGAGTGCTGCGCGACGATCTGCGGCGCGAGCTCAAGGCGAAAGCGATCGAGGCAGGTCTTTATGCCGCCAACATGCCCACGGAGGTCGGCGGTGCGGGACTGGATACGCTGACCTGGATCCTGTACGAAAAGGAGCTGGGGCGCGCCAACTATGCGCTGCACTGGTCTTGCGTGGGCAGGCCCTCGAACATCCTACTCGCGTGCCGCGACGAGCAGCGCGAACGCTATCTCCTGCCCGCCGTACGGGGCGATCGGGCGGAGTGCCTGGCGATGACGGAACCCGGCGCGGGATCCGACGTGCGCGGCATGAAGACCTCGGCCGTCGAATCGGGCGGCGACTTCGTGATCAACGGCACCAAGCACTTCATCAGCCACGCTGACCATTCGGATTTCGTGATCCTCTTCGCCGCCTCCGGCGAAGAGACGACCGCCCGCGGCTCGCGCAAGAAGATCACGGCGTTCCTGATCGACATGGGACATCCCGGATTCGAGGTCCGTCCGGGCTACAAGAACGTATCGCACCGGGGCTACACGAACAGCATTCTCGAGTTCAACAATTGCCGGGTACCCAAGGGCGCCGTCCTGGGCGAGGTGCACCGGGGATTCGAGGTGGCCAATGACTGGCTGGGCGCCACCCGCCTGCAGGTCGCCGCGACTTGCCTCGGCCGGGCGGAGCGGGCGCTCGAGCTCGCCAAGCAATGGGCCGTGGATCGCGTGCAGTTCGGTCAGCAGATCGGGAAGTTTCAGGGCGTGAGCTTCAAGCTCGCGGACATGGCAATGGAGCTACGCGCCGCCGAGCTTCTGGTATTGGAGGGTGCCTGGAAGCACGATCAAAAAACGGCCACCGACATGGATATGGCGATGGCCAAGCTCAAGGCCACCGAGATGCTCGCCATGGTGGCGGATGAGGCCTTGCAAATACATGGAGGTCTCGGCGTCATGTCCGACCTACCGCTCGAGCGCATCTGGCGCGATGCGCGCATCGAGCGCATTTGGGAAGGCACCAGCGAGGTGCAGCGGCACATCATTTCGCGCGCTCTTCTGCGACCGCTGGGCGGATAAGCGGCGCACCTCCGTGCGCTAGTGGCAGTCGGCGCGGGTCTATGTAAAACCGCCTGCGGCCTTTGGCCATCACGCGACCGCTAAGTGCGTGAACGAGCGCCTGAAATGGCCTTACGTGACAATTATGCAACATAAACCCGCAGTCCGCCGCTTGCACGCAGATCGGCGTTCCTCCTACAGCAATTTGCCTGCAAATCCTTGAGAATAGTGACGCAGTACCGATATCGGCATTGCCTATAAACACAAAGGGGCAGACCATGATTGATGCGGAAGTTGCGCGCTTGCGACGTCTACGTGAGGAGGCACTGCGAGTGCGTCAGATCGCTCGTCGTCTCGGCGCCGCTCGATGGGGTATCAACGAGCCGCTTTTGACACGCGGTGCCTGCGCCAGCTGGCGCATCGTACGAGTGGCAGCCGGTAAGCTCATCGAACATCCATATCTGCGCTATCAGCAGGGTGCGGGCCTCGGGTCCCTGCTCAGCCATCGTCTGGCTGCAGAATGGATCGTGCTCACGCGGAAAGATCGATCGCGCGCACTTCAGGCGTTGGCCGTCGAGCTGCAATCGCTGTCGCGGCAACTCAATGATGCGCGCGCCTTGACCTGGTCGACCGACTTCAGCGACACCCTGGGGCGCTCGCAAAGCGAGATCAAGAGTCTGCTTCAAGAACTCGCGGTCGAAACCGAGGGCCTGCCGCTCACCGAGGCCGCGCCCCGCACGGACAGCCTGGTTGGAGGGCTCGCTCAAAGGCTCGAGGGAGATTGGCCTTACCTCGCCTTTTAGGCGGGTATCGACCGAGCCGCATCGGCGGTCGTGACATCGACGCGGCTGCTGAATGGCGTATCATGTCGCATAGCAGCGAATGCAAACCGAGGGAGCGGGAAGCGCGTGGACGGACAACCGGGCTTGGAGGCGCGGAATTTACCGGATCAGCTGGCGAATGAGCTGGTCATCATGATCGCCACGGGCGAACTCAAGCCCGGGCAACGCGTCTTTGAGAAGAGGATCTGCGAGCTGAAGGGGATCAGCCGAATCCCGGTGCGCGAGGCGCTGCGTCTGCTGCAGGCGCAAGGCGTCGTGCGCACGGAGCCGAATCGCGGCACCTACGTGACCGAGTTTACCTCCGACGAGATGCTCGAGATGCTCGAGTTACGCCTGACCGTCGAACGCATTGCATTGCGCCGGATCATTGAGCAAAAGACGCCGAAGGCGCTCATCACGAGCCGGCTGTCCGTCGCGATCGAGGCCATTCGGCGCGCTGCTGAGCTGCGCGATCCGCTCGCGCTGTGCCAAGCAGACCTCTGGTTTCACGACTGCATCATCGATCTCGCGGCGAGTCCCGTGCTCGTGCCGACCTGGCAACTCCTCTCCCGCGGCGTGATGGTGTTCCTGATGAGGCTGCAAGCCGAGACCTCGGATGAGTTGGCCGCGTGGATCACGGACCACGAGGAGATCCTCGCCGCCCTGCAGAGCGATGCGACCACAACACTGCACGAGTTCATCGAGCGCCACATTTTTTCTGTTGTCCGAGAACGCCGCGCGGAGATCGATCGGATTGCCCGCGGATCGAGTTCCTAGTCGTCTGACTTTTCCTACAGCGGCCCTGGCCGTGTACCGATCCACACGGCCGTCGCCCGCACCGATAATGTCGCTGCAAAATTGCAGTGCATCATCGCAAAGGAGGCTGCCATGTCCAGTATTCACTTTCCACGGAGCGAGGAGGGCGTGCCCCCGCCCCCGAGTCCGGAGCGCCCACCGCTCGCGCCACACGACCCCCCCGACCCGGCGCCGCAGGCTGCCGCCTGGGAGCGCGCGCTGCGAGTGATTTTCATGGAAAGCACGACGCAGCATGCGGGCGAGGTGCACAAGGTGCGTCCCTGGAGAACGCACAAGCGGGGCCGCGCAACCATCAAGAGCGCGAATCGTCACTAGGAGGCCGTATTAAGAGCACGACACCATGGAACACAAACAAGCCATTGCTTTTGAGATCGCCCTACAAACGCACGTTCTGCAGACCTGCCCCGTGCACAACGAGATTTTCTACGATGATGACGTCGACCCCTCCTGCGCCTTCGCGCTGGCCGTGGAGCTCGTTCGCCAACACAAACCGTATGTGGACGAGTTTCAGGATGACGCGCATGCGCTCACCGACCTCTTGAGCGAGACCTTGAGCGCGGCGCCGCGTTGCTGTCCGCACTGCCCGAGTGCGATGGCGAGGAAGAGCGAGGACCTGGGGGCGCTCCGCCTAATCTAAGCAGTCGCGCGCGGAAGTTCCGCTAGCCGTCCGCGACGGCAGCCGCATCGCTGAGAGTTTTCTCGAGCGTCGGCAGGTCGTAGGGCTTGGGAAGGAAGAAAACGTTTCCTCGGTGCTCGCCCAAACCGAATTCTAGCTTGGGAGCGCCATAGCCCGAGGCGATCACCACCGGCAGCTTGGGGTACTGCTGGGAGAGTTGCTTCGCGAGATCGATGCCCGACATGCCCGGCAGGCTCACATCCGTCAGCACGGCATCGAAGCTGCGCTCGGCGAGCCGCTCAAGTGCAGACTCGGCGGCGGGAACTGCGACCGTAGAATGGCCCAATTCCGTTAGATATTCGACGGTTATCAGGCTTACCTCGGAATTATCTTCAACTAGCAAAACGTCCATCGATGTAAGAATGGACGCAATTGTGTCGCGTGGCTAGTGCGCTTTGAAAAATTGACATAAAACTATTTCGATCGCTCCGTCTAGCGGCCGGTCCAACGCGGCTTGCGCTTTTCCGTGAAGGCTCGAGTGCCCTCCTTGAGATCCTCCGAGCGAATGACCTGCTGCACGATGTCCAGCGAATCGTGCAGCTCGAAGGCCTCGTGCTCCGGGACCATCTCGGTGTGGCGCAGCAGCTGCTTGATCGCGGGAAAGAGCAGCGGTGGTCCTTCGGCCAGCTGATGGGCGATCTCACGCGCCTTGGCGAGACTCTGACCCTTAGGGACCACGTGGTTGGCGAGTCCCCAGTGCTTCGCCTCCGCGGCGTCCATCCAGCGCCCTGTCAGGAGAAACTCCACCGCCACGTGATAGGGAATGCGCCGGCGCAGCTTGATGGTGCCGGCGTCCGCCAGTACGCCCACATTAATCTCGGGCAGCGCGAACTTTGCGTGCTCTTCCATGACGATGATGTCGGTGCCCAGAACGACCTCGAATCCTCCCCCGCATGCAATGCCGTTCACCGCGGCGATGATGGGTTTATTGAGGTTGCGGGGATAGTTGAGTCCGCCGAAGCCGCTCGCGCCCCAGTCCTCGTCGGATTTCTCGCCGCCCGCGGCGGCCTTCAGATCCCAGCCGGGGGAGAAAAACTTCTCGCCCGCGCCGGTGATGATGGCGATCCGCAGGGCCTTGTCGTCACGGAATTTGATGAACACCTCGTTCAAGCGGCGGCTGGTCGCCAGGTCGATGGCGTTGGCCTTGGGGCGGTCGATCGTGACCTCGAGAATGCTGCCGTCGGTGACGGTCTTGACTCCATCTGACATGGCGGTCCTCTTTTGGCATTAAGATTGCGTGAGACGAATCAGCACATCCACGGCCACCGCGCCCAGCCCTGCAGGCCGTACAATCACGGGATTCACGTCGATTTCCTGCAGTGTCGACACGTTTGCGGCCGCGTAGCGGGTGATGCCGAGTACGACCTCGACGAGCGCATCGACGTCGCCGCGCGGCTTGCCGCGAAAACCGTCGAGCAGCTTCCCGATCCTCAAGGCACGCAGTGCGCAGCGGACGGCGGCGGGTGTGAACGGCGGCAGGAGCGTCACGCTGTCAGTGAGCAACTCGGTGAGCACGCCGCCCGCCCCGATTACCAGCGCTTGCCCGAACTGCGGATCGCGGATCAAGCCGACGAGCACTTCCGCGACGCCATCACCGATCATCTCCTCGACGAGCAGTGTGTCGGACAGCGTACTCAAGCGTTGCACGGCCTCGCCGGCTTGCAGGGCGGAACGGATATTGAGCGCGACACCGCCCACCTCGGTCTTGTGCTCGAGATGCGCGCCGACGGCCTTGATGACTACCGGAAAACCCAGCGACTCGGCGCAGCCGGGAGCCTGCGCCGCCGGCACGACCCGACTGCGGGGAGTGGCGACGCCGTGATGTGAGAGGGCGGCCTTGCCCTCGGCCTCGTCGAGGCTATAGACCTCAAGAGGCGCACTCGCGCCCGGTCGCGGTGGGAGCCGCAGCTCCACCCCGGGCCCCGAGCGCCAGGCGATGCCGACCGCTGCCGCCGCCGCCAGCGCCTCGAGCGCCTCGCGCTGCCCTTGCAATGGAACGATTCCACCCTCCAGACAGTGTTTGCGCACGCGCGCACTCAGCGCCTCGGGCAGCGATGAGATGAGAGCGACGCGAGACGGCGCGCCGCGCGATGCGCGAATGTAGGCATCGATGGCGGCGTCGAACGAAGAGGTATCGGCCTTGCCTTCCGGGGGAAAGTCCAACATGAAGCCGACCGCATCGTAGCCCGAGCGCATCGCGGTGCCGAACACCCGCTCGAGAGCCGGCGGGTCGAACCACAGGTAGGTGTGAATATCCAAGGGGTTCGCGATGGTCACTCGCTCCGTGAGCAGATTTTGCAGGGTGGCTGCCTGGCTGTCCGGAATGGGCGCGAAATCGAGATCTACCGTGCGTGCGACGTCCGCCGTCATGGCCATGTCACCGCCCGAGGCGCCCATGATCAGCACCTTGCGTCCGCCGAGAGCGCCGCCCGCGTGAAACAGCTTGAGCGTCTCGCACAGACCACCGAGCGTGTCGCATCGGGCGAGCCCGGCTTGCCGGCAGAATGCGTCGAACACGCTGTCGGCTCCGGCGAGAGCGCCGGTGTGGCTGTGCGCCGTGCGCGCCGCGGCAGCGGTGCGGCCGGTCTTGATCACGGCGATGGGCTTGCCGGCTCGTCGCGCCTTGTCGGCCGCCGCGGCGAACCGCTCGGCATTCTTGACGCCTTCGAGATACAGGCCGAACGCGGTCACGCGCGGATCCTCGCAGAGGACCTCGATCAAGTCCTCGACTGCGAGCCGGCTCTGATTACCCACCGAGAACAGGTAACCGATGGGCACCGAGCGATCGTTGAAGCTCAAGCTGAGCGAGATGGTGCCGCTCTGGCAGATCAAGGCGACGCCGCGCTCGAGCGGCTCGCCCACGATCTGGTCCGGCAGCATTGCCGCGCGATCGAAGAAATTTACGAATCCATAGCAGTTCGGGCCGAAGAAGGGCAGGTCGCCGGCTTGCTCGCGCAGCTCGCCATCGAGCTTGCGCCCGGTCTCGGTGCCGAGCTCACCGAACCCCGAGCTGAAACAGACGAATCCGCCGGCACCGCGCGCGGCGAGCGCCCCCGCCACGGCCGGCGCCTCATGATTCGGCACGGCGATGAAGGCCGCGTCGGGTACGCCGGGGAGCTCTGCGATGGAGCGATAGAACGGAGTTTCGCGCGTCGATGCGCGCGTGGGATGCACACGCCACACCGTGCCGCGATAGCCGATGGTGACATTGCCGGCCGCGACAGCGTCGGTCCACGCGCTCGCGCCGATGAGCGCGATGCTACGCGGCGTGATCAAACGTCGGATGTCGGAAGAGGGCATGGGGCCTAGCGGCGCCTGAGCTCGATCTTGCGCGAGCCGACGCCCCGTTTGGCGGCAGCCTCCGGTGAGAGCCGGAGGCTCTCGAGCCGTCGCTCGATATCCGGGGGGAAGGAGGCGACGCTCGGCTTCTCGCCCTGCTGCACGTGCAGCAGCATGAGCTCGGCCGTCGCAGCCGGGCCCTGGATTCGGGGGCAGAGGAAATCGCACCCGGCGTGAATACGCTTGCGGTCCGAGTCGAGGATCGAGGTCGAGACCGCGAGCTCGTCGGAGCTCTTGATCTCGTGAAAGTAATGCATGTGCAGCTCGACGGTGTAGAGCGTGCAGTGCGTCCTCGCACGATAAGCCGCATCGAGCCCCAGATGGTCCATCATGTCGTCGACCGCGTAGCTCATGACCACGCAGTAGTAGGCATCGCGCAAATGACCGTTGTAATCGATCCAGCCGGGCTCGATCTTCGCAATGTAAGCGGGCAGCTCGGTCACGCGCCCCTCAGTGCAGTTTCAGGCGCTCGCGGGCCTGCGCCGGGGTGAGAATCCGTGCGCCCATGGCCTCGATGATGGTGCGCGCCTTCTGCACGAGCTGCGCATTGCTCGCGTACACGCCCTTGCTCAAGTAGAGATTGTCCTCCAGGCCCACCCGCACGTTGCCGCCCAGCAGGATCGACTGCGCGACCCAGGGCATTTGCATGCGGCTGATGGCGAAGCTTCCCCAGTTGCAGTTCTCGGGAAGCTCGTTGACCATCGCGATGAGATGGCCGACGTCGGCCGGCACGCCGTACGGAATGCCCATGCAGAGCTGGATGAGTGGCGGAGCATCGAGCAGCCCCTCCTTGACCATCTGTTTGACGAACCAGAGGTTGCCGGTGTCGAACACCTCGAGCTCCGGCTTGACCTTCAGATCGCGGGCGATGGCGGCCCCCTGGCGCAGATAATTCGGGGTCGAGATGTATGCGCGGTTGGCGTCGCCGAAGTTCAGGCTCCCGCAATCGAGGGTCGCGATGTCCGGACGGTACTTGCCCTCGTTGCACAGATCGATGATGTGCCGCATGCGGTCTTCCTGGGTCACGAAATCGCTGCCCGGCGCCGGCGTGTCCTTCAACCCGTGCTCGCCGATGACGATATAGCCCCCCATGCCGCAGGTGAGATTCACGATCACATCGACGTTGCTTTCGCGGATACGCTTGACTACCTCGCGGTAATACTTGGTCTCCATGCTGAAGACGCCCGTCTCGGGGTTGCGCACGTGGATGTGAACGATGGCCGCGCCCGCCTGGGCCGCCTCGATGGCCGTCGCGGCGATCTGCTCGGGCGTGATCGCGCAATACGGGCTTTTCGTGACCTTGGTGTCGTCGCCGGTGACGGCGCAGGAGATGATGACGTCGTGATTCATGGCCATGGCGTGTTGCCTCGTGACGGTGCCTAGGGGGACGTTCGGCTGTTTATATTATCTCGATGATAATATTTAAAACGGGTCACGGCAACTAGGGGCCGCCGCCCAGGTCTCTAGTGACGGCTGCGCGCGAGCGCGCTGATGATTTCGGCCTCGTTGCACACCCCGACGATCTTGCCGTCCTCGGCGAGCAGCACGGGATGTCCGGTGGCTTGCCGCAAGCGGATGATCGATTGCAGGGAGAAGGACGCGGGGACGACTGCGAGCCCGGGCTCGACCGCCGCGAGCGCGTTTTCCTCGCGCACATGACGCAATGCCTGCTCGATCCCGTCGACATGCAGCGCGAGCGCCTCTCCGCCGCTTCCCACGGATAGCCGGTAACGACGCCCTGCGTCGAGCCAGAGCGCTCCGCCCTCGGCGGGCAGACGCGAGCACTCGCACATGATCATGGCGCCCGTGAGCACGTCGAGAGGGTTCATGTGGCGCACGAACTCGGCGACATAGTCGTCCGCCGGGGCGAGCACGATGTCTTCGGCCGTGCCGGTCTGGATGATGCGGCCGTTCTGCAGGATCGAGATCCGATCACCCAGCCGCAAGGCCTCGTCGAGGTCGTGGCTCACGAACACGATGGTCTTCTTGACCCGCTCTTGCAGCGCGAGGAGCTCCCCCTGGAGCTTGCCGCGAATGAGCGGATCGAGTGCGGAGAAGGGCTCGTCCATCAACAATATGTCGGCATCGGTGGCGAATGCCCGTGCCAGGCCGACACGCTGCTGCATTCCGCCGGAGAGCTCGCTCAATCTGCGATCGGCCCATTGCGAGAGCCCGACGAGCTCGAGCTTCTCAGCGACGATGCTCTTGCGGGTCGCCTGGGGCTCGCCGCGCAGCTCGAGCCCCAGGCCCACGTTGTCGCGGACCGTGCGCCACGGCAGGAGCCCGAACTGCTGGAACACCATGGCCACGCGCTCACGTCGCACGCGCCGCAGCTGTGCGGTATCGCAGGTAGCGACGTCCACGTGGGATTCGCCGCTGCGAATGCGCACGTGGCCACGGGTCACGCGATTCAGGCCGTTCGCGGCCCGTAGCAGGGTGGATTTGCCCGACCCGGACAGTCCCATGAGTACGGAGATCTCGCCGCGGGCGACGCTCAAGCTCGCACCGGCGACGCCCACCACCACGCCGAAGCGGCTCTGAATTTCGGCGCGCGAGGCACCTCCGTCGAGCGCCGCGAGGGCGTCGCGCATCGCATTGCGTCCGGCCCGGCCCGGCTGCCGCGCAAACAGGATATCGACTTGCTGAAATTCGACGGCTGCGGTCATCGCGGTTCCTGATGCTCTTTCGGGCGGCTGATGCGATCCAAGATGATGGCGAGCAGCACGATGGTAAAGCCCGCCTCGAAGCCCATGCCCACTTGCACGGAGTTGAGCGCGCGCACCACCGGCACGCCGAGGCCGCCGGCGCCCACGAGCGCCGCGATTACCACCATGGAGAGGCTGAGCATGATGCATTGGGTGATGCCGGCAATGATGGTACCGGCCGCGCTCGGCAGCTCGACCTTCCAAAGAAGCTGCATTGGCGTCGCCCCAAAGGCCTCACCGGCCTCGATGAGGGGCTTGGGAACCGAGGAGATCCCGAGATGCGTGAGACGGATCGGCGCGGGCAAGGCGAAAATCACGGTGGAGATGAGGCCGGGGACCACACCCAGGCCGAACAGCACCAAGGTGGGGATGAGGTACACGAACGTCGGCAGGGTTTGCATCAGATCGAGCACGGGACGGAGCGCCGCGTAGAGTCGCGGACGATGAGCGGAGGCGATCCCAAGGGGCACGCCGAGAAGCGCGGAGGCGAGCGTCGCGACCACGACCAGGGAGAGCGTCTCGAGCGTCGCATCCCAGTACCCCTGATTCAGGATGAACAAGAGCGCCAGCAGCACGAACACCGTCAGGGACCACGAGCGGCGCAAAACCCAGGCCAGCACGCCCACGAGCACGATCAATAGCGGCGAGGGCACGGCACGGAGCAGCGCCGTCACGCCGTCGACGGTGCCGCGGATGACGATCGAGATGCCGTCGAACAGCAGCGTCCCATGGGTCTTGATCCAGTCGATCGCGACCGTCATGGCGTCGCCCACGGGAATCTTGTGGCTTACCACCCAGTCCTCGAAGCGGCCCACATGCTGCTGAGAGCCTTGCGCGAGGGCGTCATAAGCGCGCCGTCCATCGAACGTGCGCACGCCCTCGAGCCACGTCTTGGCGACATCGGAGTGCGCCTTCAACCAGGCGTCCGCAGCGATGGCCGGCTGCTCGTGCCGGTCGAGAATCGCCGCCATCATTTCGCTCTCGCCGCGCAGCGTGAACTTGAGATTGTCGAGCAGGCGGCCGACGTTCGGGCACTCGCCGGCGTAGCCCTTGCGCGTCACGGTGTAAACCGTCGCCCCGCCGAAGTTCGCGCCGAACACGGCGTCGCCGCCGCTCAGGTACTTGATGTCGAAGCGCATGTTCATGGGATGCGGCTCCCACGCGAGGAACACGATCGGCTCCTTGTTGCGGTAGGCGCGCTCGACCTGCGCCAGCATGCCCTGCTCGCTCGATTCGATCAGCTTGAAGTCGCCCAGACCGTACTGGTTGTCCTTCAGCATCTTGAGCACCAGCCGGTTGCCGTCGTTGCCGGGCTCGATACCGTAGATCGAAGACTTGAGCTGGTCGGCAAAGCGGTGGATATCGCTGAAGTCTTTCAGTCCTTGCGCATAGAAGTAGGCGGGCACCGCGAGGGTGTATTTCGCGCCGAAGAGATTCGGCCCGACGATCGTGATCGAGCCGTCGGCGTCGTACGGTGCGCGATCGGCGGCCTCGGCCGGCATCCAGTTGCCAAGGAACACATCGATGTCCTTGTTCTTGAGCGATGCGAACGTGACGGGTACCGACAGAACCGTGACACTCGGCGTATAGCCGATGTCGCGCAGAAGTTGCGCAGTGAGCGCGGTGGTCGAGGTGACGTCCGTCCAGCCGACATCGGAGAAGCGCACCGTGCGGCAACTCGCCGGTTCGGCGCCGAGAGAGGCCGCGGCGCGGGCGGTGGCGCCACCGGCTAGGGCGCCCCCGACGGTTCCGGATACTACGAACGCCAGTACCAGCGCGAGGCGGAGGGCGAGGTTCAGGGTGAGCCCCTGCGGAGGCTTGACCCGGCCGGGCGGCGGGCGGCATGATGGTTTCGCGCGAGGTGGCTTTGAATGACTGTTCAACGGGCTGTGATCAGCGCTCACCTTACATCCCTAAAATATTGATATAAAACCACAATTATCGTGTCGGCATCTTAAGCGGTCGCTCCTCCGCGCGTCCATTCCCACGCTCGGAGAGCCGCAAGGACAATTCAATTGAACGACCAATCAACGAGCTCGATGGATCTGGCGGGTGAGCCCCCCGAGGAGTCGCGGCGATCCCAGTTCATCGAAGTCACGATCGATAGCCTAGCCGAAGTCGGCTATGTGGGCACGACGCTGGCGCGTATTGCCGGCCGGGCCGGCGTTTCGCCCGGGTTGGTGGCCCACTACTTCGGCGACAAGGACGGCTTGCTGGATGCCGCGTTCCGGTCGCTTGCGCGGCGGGTCGGCGATCAGGTACGGGCGCGCTTGCGCAACATCGCGACCCCGCGCGCGCGTATCCAAGCCATCATCGATGCCAATCTCGCGCCGGAGGAATTCGACCGGCGCACCGGCACCGCCTGGCTCGCGTTTTGGGGCCAAGTGCTGCAAGTGCCGAGCTTGCGGCGGGTGCAGTCGGTGTACCAGCGACGCACGCTCACCAACCTCAAGAGCTCTCTCAAGAAGCTGGTTCCTGCGCAGGAGGCTCAGAGTCTTGCGGCCATGATTGCCGCGATGATCGACGGCGTGTGGCTGCGGGCCGCGCTTTCCGGCTGGCGCGAGGCGGACAGCGCCAGCGCGCGCGCGCTGCTCACGGAATTCGTCGACCGACGTCTGAGCACGGGGCGGCCTTCGCCCACGGAGGACGGCGATGCGCCGCATGGGCGGGGAGCCGCCGCGAGCGTGGCGGGGCCGCAGCGCTTCGCATCCATCAATCCCGCCAACGGCACCGTGCTCGGCTACGTGAGCGTCGCCGGCATGGCGGAGGTCGACGCGGCCGTGCGCGCCGCCCAGCGCGGTCAGGCTCGCTGGGCCGCGATGACCGGTGCGGAGCGCGCCCGGGTCTTGCGGCAAGCCGCGCAGATCCTGCGATCGCGCAACCGGGAGCTCGCCGAGCTCGAGACGCGCGACACCGGCAAGCCGATTCAGGAGACGCTGGTCGTCGACGTCGTTTCCGGGGCGGATTGCTTCGAATATTTCGCGGGCCTCGCGCAATCCTTGAGCGGCGAGCACATCGATCTGGGCGGCCAAGCGTTCGGCTATACTCGGCGCGAGCCCCTCGGGGTGGTCGCCGGCATCGGCGCTTGGAACTATCCGCTGCAGATCGCCTGCTGGAAGGCGGCCCCCGCACTCGCGTGCGGCAACGCCATGATTTTCAAGCCCGCCGAGATCACGCCGTTCAGTGCCGTGAAACTCGAGCAGATATTGCTCGAAGCCGGGGTGCCGGCGGGCGTGTTCCAGGTCGTGCAGGGGTTCGCCGACACGGGGCGATTGCTCACCCGTCACCCGGATATCCGCAAGGTCTCGCTCACCGGCGAAGTGGGCACGGGCAAGGCCGTCATGAGCGATGCGGCATCGACGTTGAAAAGCGTCACGCTCGAGCTCGGCGGAAAGTCGCCGCTGATCGTGTTCGAGGATGCCAAGCTGGACAATGCCGTCGCGGGCGCGCTACTCGGCAACTTCTACTCTTCGGGTCAGGTCTGCTCGAACGCCACGCGCGTGTTCGTGCACGCCTCCATTAAAGAGGCATTCCTCGAGCGCCTGCTGAAACGGGTGAGCGTGATGCGCATCGGCGATCCCATGGATCCGCAGACGAACATCGGCCCCCTGGTGTCCGAGCAGCACATGCAGAAGGTGCTCGGCTACATCGGGCGCGGGCACGCGGAGGGCGCGCGGCTGGTCATCGGCGGTGAGCGAGTGACGGAAGGGGCTCTCGCAAAGGGATTTTTCGTCGCGCCGACGGTATTCGACGAGTGCCGCGACGACATGTCCATCGTGCGCGAGGAAATCTTCGGGCCGGTCATGTCGCTGCTCACCTTCGACGACGAGGAGGAGGTCATCGAGCGCGCAAATGCCACGGAGTTCGGCCTGTCGGCGGGCGTCTTCACCAACGATCTGACGCGCGCCCACCGCGTGATCGCCCGGCTCGAGGCCGGTACCTGCTGGATCAATCACTACAACATCACGCCAATCGAGCTGCCTTTCGGCGGCGTCAAGATGTCGGGCCTCGGCCGCGAGAACGGTCGCGCCGCGATCGAGCATTACACCCAGCTGAAGAGCGTCTACGTCGCCCTCGGGGATGTGGACGCACCCTATTAGTCGTCGGGAGCCGGCGGGCAGCGCGGGCGGACGATCGGAGTCTAGATTGACGGAGCCACATTTCGATTACGTCATCGTCGGAGCGGGTTCGGCGGGCTGCGTGCTGGCGGATCGGCTGAGCGCGGATGGGAGGGACCGCGTACTTTTGCTCGAATACGGCGGCGGGGACGGCTCGATTTACATTCAGATGCCCTCGGCACTATCCATTCCGATGAACATGCCCAAGTACAACTGGTTCTATCACACCGAGCCCGAGCCGCATCTCGACGGCCGGCGCATGCATACCCCGCGCGGCAAGGTACTGGGAGGCTCGTCTTCAATCAACGGTCTTGTCTATATCCGCGGCAATCCGCAGGATTTCGAACGGTGGGCCTCGGAAGGGGCCCGCGGTTGGGCGTACCGCGACGTGCTGCCTTATTTCAAGCGCGCGGAGCGCCGCCAGGAGGGCGGGGACCGGTACCGCGGCGACTCCGGCAAGCTCATGACGAGCTACGGGTCGATGAGCAATCCATTGCACGCGGCGTGGCTCGCCGCAGGCGGGCAAGCGGGCTATCCGCGCAGCGAGGACGTCAATGGCTTTCAGCAGGAGGGGTTCGGCCGCATGGACATGACGGTGGGCGAGGGCAGGCGCTGCAGCGCCGCTCGAGCGTACTTGCGCCCCGCGCTGGGCCGCTCGAATTTGACGGTCATCACTCACGCGCTCGCCACTCGCGTGCTCTTCGAGGGGCGCCGTGCCCGAGGACTCGCCTATGTGCACGGAGGCGAGACTCGTCGCGTTCAAGTCGACAAGGAGCTCATCCTGTCGGCGGGCCCCATCAACTCGCCGCAGCTGCTCAAACTCTCCGGCGTCGGGCCGGGCCCGGAATTGCAATCGCTCGGCATCGAAGTCATCCACGATCTGCCGGCGGTCGGCGAGAATCTTCAGGACCACCTGGAGTTTTACTTTCAAGTCGCCTGCACGCAGCCGATCACTCTGTACTCGTCGATCAATCCGTGGAGCCGCGCGCTCATCGGCGCGCGCTGGATCCTGCGCAAGGACGGCTTGGGCGCCACCAATCACTTCGAGAGCTGCGGATTCATACGCAGCCGCCCCGGGATCGAGTATCCCGATATCCAGTACCATTTTCTGCCGATGGCCGTCGCCTACGACGGCTCGACGCTCGCGCAGGAGCACGGCTTTCAGGCGCATGTCGGTCCCATGCGCTCAAAGAGCCGCGGATGGGTGCGGCTCGCGTCGCCGGATCCCTTCGACAAGCCGAAGATCCTATTCAACTACCTGAGCGAGCCGGATGACTGGACCGAGATGCGCGCTTGCGTTCGCCTCACGCGGGAAATATTCGCGCAGCCGGCATTCGATCGCTACCGCGGACGCGAGCTCCAACCCGGAGCCGACGTTCAGACAGATGAGCAGATCGACGCCTTCGTCCGCGCGAAGGCGGAGAGCGCGTATCACCCCTCATGCTCCTGCAAGATGGGCGCCCCCGACGACCCGAAAGCAGTCGTCGATCCGCAGGCCCGCGTCCGCGGACTCGAGGGATTGCGGGTCGTCGACTCGTCCATCATGCCCTCGGTCACGACCGGCAATTTGAATGCGCCTACGATCATGCTCGCCGAGAAAGCGGCCGATCACATTCTGGGCCGGGGAATGCTGCCCGCGGACGATGCGCCGTTCTATCGATCCGCCAACTGGCAAAGCTCGCAGCGCTGAGCGGGGCGGCGCGCGGCCGGGTGCATCGCACCCGCATGCGGTGAGCACGGCGCTCACTGCGCGGTTTTAAACCTTGGAACGATATTAACCCGGATGCCGCGGGAGCACCGCGCCGTGGATTGACCGGGACAGATCCTTATTATACACTCGTTCAACAAGTAATCGCCGCACACGGGCGACGGAGCGCCGCCCGGCGCAGCAACGAGGAGAAAGACGTGATCGAAGATTGCGCTCGAGCCGAGGTGTCGGGAGCGGCCCGCCTGGCGGGTGCCCGGATGGTCGGGGGAGAAGTCGAGGTATCCTGGGTCGGACAGGCGCGGGCCGCCCGGTTTTCAGCCTTCTGGCTGCGCGATCATTGTCACGCGCACGAGAGCCTGCATCCGGACACCTTGCAGCGCCAGGTCGATACCTTCGCCATCCCGCCGGATATCGTGCCGCAGCGGATCGACGTGGACCCGCGGGGCGGGATTCTGCGCATCGTCTGGAAACATGACGGCACCACGAGCGTATGGCCCTCGGAATTTCTCTGGAGCGTCGCTCAGGGCCGATCGCAGGTACCGCGGCGACGCCTGTGGGATCGCGAGTCGCTCGCAGGCGGCCTTCCCTCCATGAGTCACGAAGAGATCATGTCGGGGGACCGCGCGCTGCTGAAATGGCTCACGAAAGTGGAGGAATACGGCTTTGCGTTGGCGACGAGCGTGCCCATCAGTGTCGAAGCGACCCGCGAGCTGGCCACGCGTGTCGGATATGTGCGCGAGACGATCTTCGGCGGAATGTGGGATTTCACAGCGAATCTCGCTTTCAAGGACACCGCATATACCTCGCAAGCCATCGGTCCGCACACGGATGGAACGTACAGCATCGATTCGCCCGGCCTGCAAATGTTTCACTGCCTGCAATTCGAAGGAACGGGTGGAGATAGCACCCTGGTCGACGGCTTCAAGGTCGCCGAGGACATCCGCCGGAGCGATCCTGACGCCTTCGAGGTGCTTTCGAGCGTGAGAGTGCCCGCGCAGTACCTCGGCGACGGCGTGCATTTGCGGGCAGAGCACCCCATCATCGGGCTCGATGCCCATGGGGAGACGCTCCAGATCGCCTACAATAATTACGACCGGGCGCCCTTCAATTTGCCGAATGGGCGTATGGGTGAGTTCTATCGAGCGTTGAAGATATTTAACCGCATGATCAACGATCCGGCGAACGAAATCACGATGCGACTTTCGCCGGGTACCGCGCTGCTGTTCGATAACTGGCGCCTGTTGCATGGGCGGCGCGCCTATCAGGGCTATCGGAGGTTGTGCGGGGCTTACTTGAACAAGGAAGACTTCGACAGCAAGCTGCGGGTGTTGCGCGCAGTGAGGTAGGAGCGATGGCAGGTGCATTGACCCGCAATTTCGGCAGCGACAACGTCTCCCCGGTGTGCGCGCCCATCCTGTCGGCGATTCAAGCGGCCAATGCCGGCCCTGCGGCCTCCTACGGCGCCGATCCGTTCACCGAGCGCTTGACTGGCGTGGCGGCGAAGCTGTTCGAGACGGATGTCTTGATCTACCCCGTCGCTACCGGTACGGCGGCCAACGCCTTGGCCTTGTCGCAGATCGCGCCGCCCTTCGGCGGCATCTATTGCCATGCCGGCGCGCACATCGTGACGGATGAGTGCGGCGCGCCGGAATTCTACACGGGCGGGGCGAAGCTTCTGGGGCTGCCGTCGGCCACCGGGAAGATCGGACCGCAGGCGCTCAGCGCCGCCGTCGCATTCGCCGAGGAGATGGGCGTGCATCACGTGCGCCCCTCCGCGGTAAGCGTCACACAGGCGACGGAACTCGGCACGGTGTACGGTCTCGAGGAACTGTCGGCGCTCACGACGGCCGGGAAGCTGCACGGACTCAACGTGCACATGGACGGCGCGCGATTCGCGAACGCGCTGGTGCGTCTCGGCTGCACGCCGGCGGAGGCGACCTGGAAACGCGGCATCGATGTTCTCTCGCTCGGCGCCTCGAAGAACGGCGCACTGTGCGCCGAGGCCGTGGTCTTTTTCAATCGCGCGCTCGCCGAGGGGTTCGAGCGGCGGCGCAAACGAGCGGGCCATCTGTGGTCGAAGCTGCGCTATCTGAGCTGCCAGTTGCTCGCCTATCTCGAGGACGGCCTGTGGCTGCGGAACGCGGCGCAAGCAAACGCGATGGCCACCCGGCTTGCTCGGGGACTCTCCGAGCTGCCGTTCGCACCGCTGCTACAGAACGTCGAGGCGAACGAGGTGTTCGCGGCGTTGCCGGAGAAGCTGATCGAGCGGCTGGAGAAGGCGGATTTTCATTTCTATCGCTGGCCCCTCATCGAAGTGGCCGAGGGTGCGGCCGTCCGGCTCGTCACCTCTTACACGACCTCGGACGCCGACGTCGACGACTTGCTGGGGGAGATTCGCAAGCTCGCCTGAGAGACTCGGGAAGGCTCAGTCGGTTTCGCGGCGGCCGCGATTGCTGCGCCGATCAGTCCCTGCGCGCTGGCGCCCTCTGGCCTCTTCCGAGCGGCGCGAAGCCCCGCGGCGGTCCTCGTGATGACGATACTTGCAGGTGCAAGCCGCGGCATCGCATTCCCGCAGCGGCAGGAGAGGCGCTTCGGCCGAGAGGAAGCGTCGCCCTTTGGCCGATTCCGCGGCCTTGCAATGACCCGCGCCGGGTACGATGACGACCGCATGCCAGCGGTTGCGTGGCTGCTGGGCGGATTTGGTCTGCTTGCCGGCCGAATCCTTGGGGCCATTTCCTCGATCGATCAGCATACGGGCGCAACATATCCCACGGTGCAATGCGGCCGCAGCGAAGTTCACATAACCCGCATTAGGGCTTTCCATTCTGATGTGTCAATCACACTCTTTGCGGGTAGCCCCGAACGGAAATGCCCCTCAACCCTGGAAGATCAACAGTATGTAGGCGATGAACAAGAGTAGGTGCACCGCGCCTTGGAGCACGTTCGTGCGTCCGCTTCCGAAGGTCAAGACGCTGACCGCCAGCGTCAAGAGCAGCATCACGAAGCTCGTGCCCTGCAGGCCCAGATAAATCGTGGCACCCATCAGATGGGCGACGACGATCATGAGCGGAATGGTGAGGCCGATGGTGGCGAGCAGCGACCCCAGGCAGATGTTGACGGAGCGTTGCAGGTGGTTCGCAAGCGCCGAGCGCACCGCGCCGAGCCCCTCGGGCGTCGCAACCAGCGCCGCGATGATGACGCCGCCCAGGGCAGCCGGGGCGCGCAGACGCCCGATCATATGGTCGATGGGTTCACCGAATTGCTCCGCCAGATACACGACGGGAATCATGTACGCGAGCAAGAGGATTGCGTGGTGCCACGTCGAAGCGCCGGGCGCCGAAGCGCCGCCGGCGAGCTCGTGCCTGTGGCCCTCATCTCCGGCCTCGAGCGCAAAATAGCCCCGATGCCGCCCGGTCTGTACGGCGAGAAACGCGGCGTACAACCCGACGCACATCACGGCCAGAAACTCCCGCTGATAAAAGGACAGCGTCGGGCCGGGAGTAGTCTGCGTGTAGTTCGGCATGATGAGGCTCATGACCGCGAGCGGTACGATCACACCGAGATAGATGTTCGCGCCCTGCAGATTGTACGACTGCTCGCGGTGCCGCCAAGCGCCAACCAGGAGCGAGGTTCCGACCATGCCGTTGAGGATGATCATGATGACGGCGAATATCGTATCGCGCATCACGGTGGGCTCATCGGGCGAGTGGAGCATGACGGCCGAGATACTCGCCGCCTCGATGGCCGTGACGGCCAGAGTGAGGATGAGCGTGCCGAGGGGCTCGCCCAGGCGCTCCGCGAGATGCTCCGCGTGGCGCACGACGGCCATGGCGGACCATAGGATCGTTACGAACAGCCAGATGAAGACCGCGGCCTGCACGGCGACGTCCCCCGACTCCGCTGCCAGCCGATCGCCGAGCAGCAGAAACGCAAGACTCGTGAGGATACTCACGGCCAGAAACCATTCGGAGCGGATCCAGCGATGAGTTGACACAATTTCCCTGACTTGACGGAGGTCATGCAATCGACATCGGCTGCCGGCGCCGTTGGCCGATCCCGCGGCCCCCATGATAACCTCGGTTCGTCGAATTCATAAGGATCGCGGCTGTGCGGTTCCCGTGACGTCGACCGTCCGCTCGAGGTGCCACATGCCGTGCCGTCAGATCTTGGTGCGCGCCCTTTGGGCAGCGCTCGTCTGCAACTCCGAAGGCGCGCTCGTCGCGTTGGCCGGCGATGCCTCTGCTTCCGCCACAACCGGCGCAAGCGCACCGACGTCGGACATGTCGGGCATGTCGGGGCATATGCATATGACCGAGCTCCGGCCGACGGCGCCCGGCGATCAAGCCAAAGCGGATGCCATCGTGGCCGCGGCCAAGGCAGCCATGGCGCCGTATCAGGACTATCGCAAGGCGATCGCGGACGGTTTCGAGATCTTTCTGCCGAACGTTCCGCAGCCGCAGTACCATTTCACCAAGACGATGAATGCGCTGGCCGCTCGGTCGCAGTTCGATCCCTCGAAGCCCACCTCGCTCCTCTACAAGAAGACGGCGGACGGCGGTTATGAACTGCTGGGCGTGATGTACACCGACCGGGTCGACGCGCCGCTAGAGGAGATCGATGGGCGCATTCCCCTGAGCATCGCGCGCTGGCATCAGCACGTTAACTTCTGCAGGGCGCCGGTCGGCCACAAGGCCGAGTACTTCGGCCCGAACGCCAAATATGGGCTCCTCGGATCGATCGATACGAAGGAGGCCTGCGATGCGGCGGGGGGCACCTTCTATCCGCACATCTTCGGCTGGATGGTGCATGTGTATCCGTACGAGCAGGATCCGAAGATGATCTGGTCCACCTCGGACGACGATGCGGGTCACGACAACATGGACGGCTCGAGCATGCCGGCCATGAAGATGAACTGAGGCGCAGCGCAGGCTTGCGCGCGCATTGCCGAGATCATTCAGTCGGTATTGGACGCCGCGGGCTTACCCCACCGATAGGACAATCTCACGCCGAAGACGCGCGGCTCGTTGACGGTGAGCCGCAGGTCGAAGTTGCCGGTGTTGCTGTAGATGATCGCGTTCTTGTTCGCGAGATTGGCGACGTAGAACTCGGCAGACCATGCCTCACTGCCGCCGGGATTGACCCCCATGCGCAGGTTCATGATGATGTAGGAGGGCTGCAGGATGCGCGGCAGTCCGGTGTTCTTGTCGTCCGGATTGAGACCATTGTACATGTCGCCCTTGTCGGCCATGTCGAACTGCAGATAGCCCTGCAGGGCGTCGCTCACGTGCCTCTGATAGCGCGCGTTCCAGCTCCAGCTGAAATAGGGCGAAAACGGCAGCCGTTCATTGACGTAAGTGTCGTAAGCCGCAGTGGCCGCGGAAGTCACCCGGGCGTCGGTATAGTCGACGGATGCCTGGAGCGCCAAGTGCTCGTCGACCTTGTAGTCGACGTTCGATTCCATTCCGTAGATGCGCGCGTCGCCGACGTTGATATTGTAGCTGGAGGAGGGACAGACCGCGGCGTCGTAGATGAGCGCCTGCAGGTCCTTCCAGTCCATGTAATAGAGCGCGCCGTTCCACAGCAGCCGGCCGCCCAGGCTGGTGGTCTTCCAGCCGAGTTCGTAGTTATTGAGCGTGTCCGGAGTGTAGGTCTGGGTGACGCCACCGGCGTAGCAATCGGAAGGTAATCCCGAATTGCTGCCGCCTGGCCGGAAGCCTTGCGCCCAATCGGCGTACACCAGGACGTGATCGGTGATCTTGTAGTTTGCGCCGGCCTTGCCATCCACCTTGTGCGAGGTCTGGTCATAGTCGCTCGGGATATTGGGCGAGAAGGCGAAGCTCAACAAGGGCGTGTTGTAATTCGAAAAGGAGTGGAAGTAGACGGCGCCCGCTTCCACGTTCAGCTTGTCGGTCACATCGAAATTGATGTTGGCGAACTCGCTCGTCTGGAGATCGTGACTCGATTCGACGTATGCATACCAGACACCCGGGGGCAGCGTCGGTTGAGTAAGCTGGTAGGAATTGAGCTCGTACTGAAACGCTGCACCCTTGTATTGCAACCCCGGCATGTAGTAGTTCTCGCCGTAGTTGTGATCGTTGGTCACTTGCCAGTATCCGCCCACGAGCCAGTGAAAACGTCCGCCCGGCTTGGATGAGAGCCGCAGCTCGTTCGACCATCGCTTGGGATTGATCTTATAAGAGTAGAATTGGGTCGCCGGGTTACAGCCCGTGAAGGCACCACCTCCGTAATAGGGGTCGTTGAGGCAGGTAAAGCCTTCCTGGGTGCCGGGGTAGCCGGTCGGGGTCCCGGCGCCGGCGTTGTAATTCTGCTCGTACTGGGAGTATTCGTTCCATTGCCGCCGTTCCTGGTTCCAGAAGGCGCTGGCGAACACCAAGTCGCCGATCCCGACATCCCCCTCGATGTGCAGATCAGCCATGTTAGTCTCGAACAGGTTCTGCTCCGGACCGAAGCGCTCCACGGTGAGCTTCGGGAGCGTCGGATCCTCGTCCCACGCACCGTTGGTATGCTGCTTTTGGAAGCCGTAGGTGAACAGCGCGCTCCAGCCCTCGTTGAACATCGCCTTGAGCGCCAGCCGGCCGCCCTTGACGTTCTCATGGTTGTAATCGTGTCCTGCCCACGGGGCATTGTTCGAGACGGCACCATTCACCCAAGTGCGTGTCGTCAGCTGGTTGTTGACGAAGCCGCCGTTAGAGACGCTGAAGGCCGATGCCCTGAAGCCGAGACTGCCGTCGATCAGCGGGAGGTTGACGAAGCCCTCGTAGGACTGATTGGTGCTGGCTGACTGGATATGGCCGATGTCGGTGTCGACTCCTGCGCTGAACGCGTGCGCGTCCGGCTTGTTGGTGATGTAGCGAATCGCCCCGGACATGGCGCCCGCGCCATAGGTCGTGCCTTGAGGTCCATTCAGCACCTCGATACGCTCGATGTCATAGAGATGTAGGTCCGGCTGCGCGCCGCTGTCGTTCATTGACAGGTCATCGACGAAGAAGCCCGTCGAGGCGGTGTTGGCGTAATTGGGATTGCTGCCGTCGGACACTCCGCGCATGACGAAGAGCTGCGTCCCGGGTCCCGTGCTGATGTAGGAGATGGACGGCGTCTTCTGCAGGTAGTCGTCCATGCTCTCGATGCCGAGGTTTTTCATGTCCTTTTCGGTGAAGACGTCGATGCTGATGGGTACTTCTTGTAGGTTCTCCGCCACTTTGCGCGCCGTGACGACGATCTCCGCAAGGCCGCCTGACGTGGTCTCCGCCAGAGGTGCCGCCTGGGCGAAGCTCGGCGGCGCGTGGGGGAGTGCAGCGCCGGCCAACGCCGCGGCAACGGCAAGCCGGAGGCGTGCCCCCCCCACCGTGGGCCCAGTCACCCTCGTCGCCCGTATTTGTGGCTTCGCCCTCATGTACCGTCCCTCTCAATTGGCATTACTTATTAGCTCGAATTCGCATTCGAGTGCGATCGACGTTCACTGATGATCGTGCCGTGACCGCCGTTAGTCAACGGCCGTTCAGCAGCGCCTGCGCTGGCGGCTCCTCGAAACGTGCCAGGCTCTCACCGAGCGCGCGACGCAGAGGCTCGAGCTCGCGCTCGAAATGGCGCCAGTAGCCGACCCCCGAGCTGTACAGCGGCTGGCGAACCTGCTCGGCGCTCGCGGTGCGCACCGCGCGGCGCGTCGCGTGAAAATTTAGGCACGCGGGCTCGAAAGTGAGGCCGCAGTGCGCCACGAGGCGGCGAATGTGCGTCTCCGGCGCGCGGACCAGTTCCTCGTATTGGACTCGCAACACGCTGCCGGGCAACACCGCGTCCCAGTGGTCCATGAGGGACAGATAGCAGCGGTAATAACGGCCGAGGTCTGTCAGGTCGTAGCTGAAGGTCTGTCCTTCGGCAAAATTCTGCTTGAACGTGCTGAAGCACGCATCCATCGGGTGCCGGCGCGCGTCGATGACGGTGGCGTGTGGAAGAATGGCGTGTATCAGGCCAATGTGGCTAAAGTTATTGGGCAGCTTGTCGGTGAAGTGCGCGCGTCCCGAACGCAGCGGCGCCGTCTCCTCGAGGTAGCGGCGACCGAGCGCGGCGAGCTGCGCTCGGGATGCCCGGCCCACCGTCTCGGGGTAGCCGTCCCGGCCGGCCGATAGGTCGTCGAACTGTGCCACCATGCTTGGGATGTTCGGCAGCTCCATCGTGCCTTCCACCTGCGAGTGGCTGGCGAGGATCTGCTCGAGCAGCGTCGATCCGGAGCGAGGCAAGCCGACGATGAAGATCGGTGCGGGACTCGCGTCACCGCTGCCGCGGTGCGCTGTAAAGAAGTCGGCGTCGAAAAATGTTCGTATGCGCGCACAGCGGCGCTCGAACCCCTCGATGTCGAACGGCTCGTCCAGACGGCGCAGGGCATTCCCCGCGGCGTAGTGCGCGAAGGCCTGTCCGTACGCCTCGCGCTGCTCCAGCGCCTTACCGAGCGCAAACTGCAGCCGCGCCTCATTGGAGCGTTGCTGCTTGTCGCTCGACAGCAGCCGTTGCATCGCGGCGATTTCCGCGTCGCTGAAGACATAGTTCTTGAGGTCGGCGAGGCTCCACCACGCTTCCGCTCGGCCGGGCTCGATCTCGAGCGCCGCCTTGTACGACGCCTCGCTCTCGCGGCGCCGGCCGAGGGTCTTCTGCAAATGCCCGGCGGAGATGCGCAGTCCCGCCTCATCCGGCTTGAGAAGCGCCGCGCGCTCGTAGGCGTCGAGCGCTTCCTCCTGCCGCAGCATTCGTGTGGCGACGGAGGCGATCGCGACCCAAGTTTGCGGGCTGTCAGGCTCGATCTTCTCGAGATATCGCACGGCCGCCTCCGCCTCCTTGAGGCGCCCGAGCCGCACCAGCGCGGGCCCCAGCCCGCGATAGGCCAACGGGATGTAGGCGGACTGCCGCAGGGCGTGGCGCAGCAGTCGCTCGGCTTCGGTTGGACGATCGGCACTCAGGGCGAGCGCTGCAAGTCCACAAAGCGCTGCCACGTGATCCGGCTCCTCTTTGAGGATTTCGCGGAACAGCTCCTCGGGTTCGCGGCGCTCATCCGCCACGAGTGTCGCTGTCGCCGCCTCAATCCGCGTCCGCTGCGGGTCGGTCAGTCGAGCGCGCTCGAAGGCCACGAGCGCATCTCGGTATTGTTCGGACTCGACGAGCACATCGCCGTATGCAAGCCACGCGCGGTGATGGTGCGGGTCGGCCTCGAGCACGCGCCGCACCTCCGCGCGCGCGCGCGCGGGCTGGGCGGCGCAACGATAAGCCCGCGCAAGATCGACGCGCGCATCGGCGAACCCGGGTTCCGCGAGCATGACTCGCTCGAGGGTCTGGACGGCCGCGGAGATCTTGTCTTGGTGGAGCAATGCGACGCCGAGCAGTCGCAGGCTTCTTACATCACCGGGCGCGGCCGCCTGAATGGCGCGCAGCTGCCGCTCGGCCGTGGCGGCTCGCCCGAGGCGCAGCATCGTCAGCGCCTCGGTACAAGCCGCGTGCAAACGCGCCTGGGATTCCTCTTTGCTCAACATGTTCTGCGCAGCTTAGAGTCTCGAGCCCGGCAAATCGAGTACCCGCGCCATCAGACCCCGGGATAGAACTCTCGCGCGATCTCGGTGATCAGTCCGCCCACATAGCCCGCGAACGATCGCCATACCTCCATGTGAAAGGTGTCGGCGCCGGTGCGCCACAGGGTCACGTCGGCCTTTGCCAGCACCGTGCGCGTGCACATGCCGACTGGAAATTGGCTTATGTGTAAATCGAGCGGGCATGCGCCTCGCAGAATGACCTCGGCGTGCGGCCCGCTCACTTCGAGCGCGAATTGCCGATGGCTCACGTCGACGAGCGCATGTGGCGTATCGCGCAACGCATTTTCGATCGAGGCGGCCGCCGCAAGCGCGCTCTCGGCCTGCGCCAGATCGAGCAACAGGTATTCATCGGGACCCAGCCAGAGCGTCGCGCGATCTGCCGTGCGCAGGGCTCGGCACGCCGTAGCGGAGAAGCCGACGCCCCAGACAGGCGCGGCCAATGCCCGCGCCTGTGCATTGCCGTGCAGCACCCAGCGTGCCGCGGGCGGCTGCGTCTTTAGCCAATTGCCCGCGCTCACTTGCGGGGTCCGGCGCAGGGCAGCATCAGCCATTCAGCCTCTCTCCCTTCGGGTCATAGAAAATAGGCGATGTGACTTCGACCGCGATGTCTCGACCGGCCATGGGCACGTGCAAAGTCTGACCCAGCCGGGCGCGGCCTCCGGCGACGAGTGCGAGCGCGATCGGCGTGTTGAGCACACTGCTCGAATAAGCCGACGTCACGTGGCCGAGCAGCGCCATGGGCGGCTTCTGATACGCTTCGGCAGCGACTTGCGCGCCTTCCTCGAGCAGCTCTCCGCTGCGCGATCGCAAGCCCACGAGCTGCTTGCGATCGGCGGCCTTCATGGCGGGACGCTCGAGCGAGCGCTTGCCCACGAAATCCGGCTTGTTCTTGCCGATCGCCCAGCTCAAGCCGGCATCGTCGGGCGTGACGGTGCCGTCGGTGTCCTGACCCACGATGATGTAGCCCTTCTCTGCGCGCAGCACGTGCATGGTCTCGGTCCCGTAGGGAACCATGCCGTGCGCCTGTCCGGCCTCGTGCACGCGCTCCCACACGGCCGCGCCAAAGTCGGCCGGCACGTTGATCTCGAACCCGAGCTCGCCCGTGAAGCTCACGCGAAACAAGAGCATCGGCACTCCGGCGATCTTGCCGCGCGCAATGCCCATGTGGGGCAGCGCGGCGGCGCTCAGGTCGACTTCAGAGACGAGCGGCTCGAGCACGCGCCGCGCGTTCGGTCCCTGGACTGCGATCACGGCCCACTGTTCGGTGGTGGAGGTAAGCCAAACCTTGAGATCCGGCCATTCGGTCTGCCGGTAGTCCTCCATGAGCGCGAGCACCCGTGGCGCGCCGCCCGTCGTGGTGGTGACGTGGAACCGATCCGCCGCGAGGCGAGCCACTACACCGTCGTCGTAAATAAAGCCGTCGTCGCGGCATAGAATGCCGTAGCGTGCGCGGCCCTGCGCGAGTCCCGACCAGCTGTTCACGTAGAGCCGATTCATGAATTCGGCGGCATCCGCGCCCACCACTTCGATCTTGCCGAGGGTCGAAGCGTCGAAAATGCCGCAGGCATTGCGCACCGCGAGGCATTCGCGCGCAACCGCGGCATGCATGTCCTCGCCGGCGCGCGGGAAATAGCGCGCGCGCTTCCATAGTGCGACGTTCTCGAACACCGCGCCTTGCGCCTGTGCCCAAGCGTGGGTCGGCGTGGTGCGCCTCGGATCGAACAGGTCGCCGCGTGAAATGCCGGCGAAGGCCCCGAACGTCGTCGGTGTGTACGGGGCGCGAAAGGTCGTGAGTCCCACGCGTGGAATCGGGCTCGAGAGGTCCTCGGCGACGATCGCGAGCGCATTCATGTTCGAGGTCTTGCCCTGATCGGTCGCCATTCCGGTGGTGGTATAGCGCTTGACGTGCTCGATCGATTGAAAGCCTTCGCGAGCCGCGAGCTGCACGTCCCGCATGGTCACATCGTGTTGCCAATCGACGAACGATTTCAGGCTGGACGGTACCGTGCCGGGAGGCAACGCGCCGAGATGAGCGCCCGTCTCACGGCGCGCGGCCTCGACCGTGAAGCGAAGAGCGGGCAGCTCCGCGGCGCCGCTCGAGGCGGATGCGGCCGCCGCGCCCGCGCTCGCGCCGTCCTCCAGGACTTCGCGCAGGTCCGTGATGCCGCGGCAGGCGCCCGCGGAACGTTCGTGCTCGGCCGACTCGCCGGGCACGAAGGCCTTGAGGGTCTCGCTCCAGGCGAGCTTGCCGCGCGACTGCGAGAACAAGTGCACGCTCGGGGTGAAGCCGCCCGACATCAACAGGGTATCGCAGTCGAATCGTCGAGCGGCCTCGGCACCGCTCGCGATGCCCACCGACACGGCGCTCACCCGCAGGCCCCCTTCGGTACTGAGCACGGTCGATCCCGGCAATACCAGGAGCCCCGCGCCGCGCGCTGCCTGCGGCAACTCGCCCGCGGGATTGGCGCGCAGATCGGCGATGGCAGCGACGACGGTACCGGCGGCATGCAGGTCGAGGGCCGTTTGATAGGCGGCGTCGTCCGCGGTCACGATCACCACACGCTGACCCACCCGGGTGGCGTAGCGATTGAGATAGGTTTGGGCAGCGCCCGCGAGCAAGATGCCGGGACGATCGTTGCCCGGAAATACCAGCGGCCGCTCGATGGCGCCGGTCGCGAGCACCACGCGCCGTGCGCGCACTTGCCAGAGCCGCTCGCGCGGCAGATGTGCGGGGGGCGCGGCGAGATGGTCGGTGATACGTTCGCTCAGGCCGATGAGATTGTGAGGGAAGTAGCCGAAGGCGGTGGTGCGTGCAAGCAGGGTCACCCGGGGGCAGTCGCGCAGCACGGCGATCGAGCGCTCTGCCCATTCGGCGCCGGTCATGCCGTCGATGCGTGCGGCGACATCGCCGAGGAGGCTGCCGCCGAGCTCGACGGATTCGTCACACAGTATGACGCGCATGCCCGTGCGGGCGGCGGCGAGCGCTGCCGCGAGGCCCGCGGGTCCGGCGCCCACCACCAGCACGTCGCAATGCGCGTAACGCTGCGCATAGCGATCGGGATCCGCGCGCGTGGGTGCGACGCCGAGTCCGGCAGCCCGCCGGATGACAGGCTCGTACAGAGCCTTCCACGCCTTGCGTGGCCACATGAATGTCTTGTAGTAGAAGCCGGCGGGAAAGAACCGCGACAGCCAATCGTTCACGCGCCCGACGTCGGTGGTGAGGCTCGGCCAGCGGTTCTGACTGTGAGCGACGAGGCCGTCATAGAGCTCGACCTGCGTGGCGCGCAGATTCGGCGTACGGCGCGCATCGTCCCGCACCACCGTTACCAGGGCGTTCGGCTCCTCGGAGCCTGCAGCGAGAATCCCGCGCGGGCGGTGATATTTGAATGAGCGCGCCACCAGGTGCACGCCGTTCGCGAGCAATGCCGAGGCGAGCGTGTCGCCGCCGAAGCCTACGTAGGCGCGGCCGTCGAACGTGAATCGCAGCGGCCGGCTGCGGTCGATGCGCCCGTGCGCCGCGGTGCGCAGGCTCACGAGGCGCTTTCCTGCGGCTGGCCGAGGGGAGGCCGCGGCTTGCCGGTCTCATAGGTCGCGAGGATCCGGTCGCTGGTGGTGTCGCGCAACGCATTGAAAAAGCGCCCGCAGCCGCGCGCGTGCCGCCAGCGCTCCGCGTGCACGCCCTTGATGTTGTCGCGCATGTACAAGAACTCGCTCCACGCCGCGTCATTGAGCTCGGCGGGGCGTGCGGGGCGCGCAATATGCGCCTGGCCGCCGTACGCGAACTCGATCTCGGGGCGTTCTCCACAGTAAGGACAGGCGATGAGCAGCATGGGGCCAGCCGATGGCTAGTGCGCCACGGCCGCTGCCGCGGCCTCGTCGATCAGGTAACCATCGCGGAAGCGCTCGATGGTGAACGGCGCATTGGTTCGATGAGGCTCGTCGCGCGCGATCGTCCAGGCGAAGAGATGTGCCGAGCCCGGCGTCGCCTTGAAGCCGCCCGTGCCCCAGCCGCAATTGACGTAGAGGCCCGGGACGGGCGTCTTGGCGATGATGGGCGAGCGGTCCGGGGTCACGTCGACGATGCCGCCCCAGTTGCGCAGCATGCGCAGGCGGCGGAACTGGGGAAATAGCTCGCAGATGGCGTCGAGCGTGTGGGTATTGATGTGCAGCGCTCCGCGCTGCGTATAGGACGTGTACGCATCGGTGCCCGCGCCGATCACCAGTTCGCCCTTGTCGGACTGGCTGATGTACGCGTGGATGGTGTTCGACATCACGACACATGGAAAGATCGGTTTCACCGGTTCGGAGACGAGCGCTTGCAGCGGATAGCTCTCGAGCGGCAAGCGCACGCCCGCGAGGCGCATGACGACGCTGGTCGAGCCGGCGGCCGACACACCGACCTTGCGCGTGTGGATGAGACCGCGGGTCGTTTCCAGCGCCTCGATCGCGCCGCTCGCGTCCTTGCGCATGCCCGTCACTTCACAGTTCTCGATGATGTCGACGCCGAGCGCGTCGGCGGCGCGCGCGTATCCCCAGGCCACCGCGTCATGCCGCGCCGTGCCGCCGCGCCGCTGCAACGCGGCGCCGAGCACCGGGTAGCGGATATTGTCCGAGATGTTCAGCGGCGGGCAGAACTCCTTGGCCTGCTCCGGCTCGAGCCATTCGTTGTCGACGCCGTTGCAGCGATTGGCGTGAATGTGGCGCTTCGATTGCTGAACGTCGTGCACCGTATGGGCAAGCATTAGCACGCCGCGCGGCGAGAACATGACGTTGTAGTTGAGGACCTGCGAGAGGTCCTCCCACATCTTGACCGCGTGATCGTAGAGCGCCGCGCTTTCGGCAAACAGATAATTGGAGCGGATGATGGTCGTGTTGCGGCCGGTATTGCCGCCGCCGATCCAGCCTTTCTCGAGCACGGCGATGCGGCCGAGCCTGTGCTCCTTGGCCAGGTAATAAGCGGCCCCGAGGCCGTGGCCGCCGCCGCCGACGATGACCGCGTCATAGGCCGGCTGTGGCGCGGCCTTGCGCCACTGGGGCAGCCAGCCGCGATGCCCCGAGAGGCCGCGGCGGAGGAGGGCGAGGGCCGAGAACCTTTGCCTGCTCATGGCGTGATCAGGCTCGCAGTTCCTTGTTCTCCGGGTCGTAGGGAGAATCGATGAGCACCGTGGCCGGCTTGCGCTCTCCCAGGATCTCGATTGAGAGCTCGCTGCCGACGGTCGCGAACTCGGGATTGACGTATCCCAATCCCAAACTCTTGCGCAGCGCGTGCCCGTAATAGCCCGCCGTCGCGCGTCCGACCAGGCGGCCGCCACGATCGAACAGGGGCTCGTTGCCGAGCGGATCCGCATCGGTGACGCCGTGCACCTCGAACGTGATGAAGCGGTTGGGTACGCCCTGCGCGAGCTGGCGCTCGAGCGCTTCCTTGCCGATGAAGGCCCCCTTGTTGAGGCGCACGAAGCGATCGAGCCCCGCCTCGTAGGGGGTGTAATCGGGGGTCAAGTCGCTGCCCCACATGCGATACGATTTTTCCAGACGCAACGACTCCATCGCGCGCATGCCCGCCATCGCGATCCGGTGCTCGGCCCCCGCCTCGAAGATGGCATCGAACAAGTGGTGCGCGTACTCGATGGGAAAGTGCAGCTCCCAGCCGAGCGCGCCCACGAAATTGACGCGCAGGAGATAAACATCGGTCGCGAGCCCGACCTCGGCCACCTGGCCGGTGAGCCAGGGAAATGCCGTATTGTCGAGCGGTGCATCGACGAGCTTCGCGAGCACGTCGCGTGAGCGGGGTCCCGCCACGACGAAGCAGCCGCGGCTTGCCGTGATATTGCGCAGGGTCACCCCGTTGGGGGGCAGCATCCCTTGCAAATAATCGCTGTCGTAGCGCTCCGCAGCGCCTGCGCTCACCACGTAGAAATGCTCATCGGCGATCTTGGTGATGGTGAATTCCGAGCGGATGCCGCCGCGGCGCGTGAGCGCATGTGAGAGCGCCATGCGGCCGATCTTGGTGGGTACCTTGTTGGCGACCAGCCCGTCGAGCCAGGCTTCCGCGCCGGGGCCGCTGACCTCGTGTTTGGTGAAGGGCGTGAGATCGATGACGCCCACGTGCTGGCGCAGATTCAGGACCTCGCGGCCGACGTGCTCGAAATAGTTCGAGCGGCGGAAACTCCACTTGTCCTTCGCCTCGACGCCGGGCGGCGCGAACCAGTTGGCGCGCTCCCAGCCGTAGCGCTGGCCGAACACCGCGCCCATGCGCTTGAGCTTGTCGTAGACCGGGCTCGTCTTCGCCGGCCGCGCATCGGCGCGCTCCTCGTCGGGGAAGTGGATGACGAAGACGTTGCGGTAGGTCTCCTCGTTCTTCTGAACCACATAGCGCTTGCTCGTGTAGGGACCGTAGCGGCGCGGATCGACCGCCATCATGTCGATGCCCGGCTCGCCCTCGACGATCCACTCCGCGAGCTGCCAACCGGAGCCGCCCGCCGCTGTGATGCCGAAGCTGTGCCCCTCGTTGAGCCATACGTTGCGCACGCCCCATGCCGGGCCGATGAGCGGACTGCCGTCGGGCGAGTAGGGGATGGGACCGTTGACGATGTCCTTGATGCCGCAGGCGGCGAGCGAGGGCACGCGGCGCTGCGCCGCTTCGACGTGCGGCAAGAGGCGCTCGAGGTCGCCCTCGAACAGGCTCTTGCCGAACCAGTCGGGCACGCCGTCGGCGAAGCGTGCCGGCGCTCCGGCCTCGTACGGCCCCAAGATCCAGCCCATGCGCTCCTCGCGCAGGTAATACGACTGATCGGACTCGCGCAGCACCGCAAGCTCGCGCCCGCCGCCGCGGCGATACGCCTTGAGCTCGGCAGCCTCGTCGTAAACGATGTATTGATGCTCCACGGGAATCGAGGGCACGTTCAAGCCGAACAGGCGTCCTATCTGCCGGGCGTAGTTTCCCGTGGCGCACACCACGTGCTCGGCGGTGATCTCGCCCTTGTTCGTGGTGAGCTGCCACTCGCCCGTAGCGGTGCGTTTGACGCCGGTGACCTCGGTCTGCTCGTGGATCTCCGCGCCGAGTGCACGGGCACCCTTGCGCAGCGCCATGGTGAGATCCGCGGGCGCGATGTGGCCGTCGTCGGGATGGTAGAGCGCGCCGATGATGTTCGGCGTATCAGCGCCGTTACCGAGCTCGGCCAGCGGCCATAGCTTCTTGACCTCTTGCGGCGTGATGATCTGAAACGGTACGCCGATCGTGTTCGCCGTCCCGCAATACTTCTGATACTCGTCCATGCGCTCACGGCACGTGGCGAGGCGCAGATTTCCGGTCACGTGAAAGCTCACGTCCTGTCCCGTCTCCGCGGGCAAACGCTTGTACAGGTCCACCGAGTATTTGTGGAGCTGCCCGACCGTGTAGCTCATGTTGAAGAGCGGTAGGAGCCCCGCCGCGTGCCAGGTAGAGCCCGCGGTAAGCTCGGAGCGCTCGAGAAGCACGACGTCCGACCAGCCCTTGTGAGCCAGATGATAGAGCGTGCTGACGCCGACCACGCCGCCACCGATCACCACGACGCGGGCATGAGTTTTCATCTTGCAGGTCCCCGATTGAATGCGCACCGCAGTGTAACGAGCGGCGAGCCAAACAAGACGCTAATAGCGACAATCACTTGTGCAAATGCGCCACCCCCATCTTCTGGCGCTGCCCGGCTGTCCCAATGCCCGCCTCGATCGCCAATACACCCTTGCACGGCCATGGCTGTCCGAAAAACGACAGGATATGTCGGAAATAGGCACTTCAGCCGCGTCGGTGCATAATATGGAGCGTCCGGGCGCTGGATCCCGGAAGGGGGAATTCCGTGGAATCGCCGGCGGCTTTACGCAAATGCAAATACGCGTTTCTGACGCTCGCCAACTATTCCCTGATCGCCGTCGCCAATGCCATCGAGCCCTTGCGCATGGCGAATCGTCTGGTCGGCAAGGATGTCTACGATTGGTCGGTCATCAGCCTCGACGGTGCGCCGAGCGAGTCGAGCTCAGGCCTCAAGCTCTCGCCCACCGCGACGCTCGATAAGCTCGAGCCGCTCGACATCCTGTTCGTATGCGGCGGCATCAACATTCGCGAGGCGGTGTCGCCCGCGCTACTCGTGGCTCTGCGCCGCTTGGCGGACCGACGTATCGCCCTCGGTGCGCTATGCACCGGCGGCTACGCACTCGCGCGCGCGGGGCTTCTCGACAACTATCGCGCGACCATTCACTGGGAGAATATCTCGGCGCTGCGCGAGGAATTTCCGCGTGTGCTCATCAGCGACCAGCTGTTCACCATCGACCGTAACCGCTTCACATGCTCGGGCGGGACGGCGCCGCTCGATTTGATGTTGAATCTCATCGAGGCGAAGCTCGGCTCGCGGGTCTCGCAGCGTGTCTCGGAGCAGTTCATCGTCGATCGTGTGCGCAAGGACAAGGACCGGCAGTACATTCCGCTGCGCGCCCGGGTGGGTGTCTCGCACCGCGGACTCATTCGCGTGGCGCAGCTCATGGAGGAGAACATCGAGAAGCCGCTCTCACTCGAAAAGATCGCGCGCACCACGGGTCTGTCGCGGCGGCAGATCGAGAGGCTGTTCAAGCGCGACCTCAACTGCGTGCCGAAGCGGTACTATCTCGAGATGCGTCTGCGCCGCGCTCGCGAGCTCTTGCTGCAAACCGCGATGCCCATCATGGACATCACTGCGGCATGTGGATTTCAGTCCCCGCCGCACTTCTCCAAGTGCTATCGCAACCAATACGGATATCCGCCCAGCGCGGAGCGCAAGATCGGCGAGAGCCGCGAGCTTGGCGAGGAAAGCACGGCCGCGCTCTCGGGCGCCAGGCCGGCGGCTGCTTCGGGCGTCTAGGGCTCACGGCGCCGGCATGCGCGCGATCACGCGCGCACCGCCGAGCGTGCCGCGAATGTCCGCAAGGGCCTCGGGCGCTGCATCGCCCCAGACGACCTCCACCGTACCGTCGAGCCGGCCGGCACCGGAGAGAGGGGCGGTGCCGGAGAGCCGCAGATGCGCTCGCACCTGGCCTCCGTCTCCCGGCGTTTTCTCGAGTGTCCCCGATACGGCGAGATCCTCGGTCCAGCGCACGGCATCCAGCCGCACCAGCTGTGTGCCTCGGCGCTCGCTGACGGTGAATCGGCCGCCGCGAAGGCCCACGCCGTGTCCGCTCGAGTTCATTTGCAGTCGCGTGACGATATCGCCCGCGGTGAGCACGGCGGCGCTCAAGAATCGCAGCTGCAGGTCGGATGCCTGGTTCGAGGCGAGACCTTCAGCCGGCTCGAGCTCCGCGGCGTGTCGCGCGAAGCGGGCGAGCAGGCGAACCGGTGGCGCCGCGGCCGCGCAGCGCGTATCCCCAACCTCGAGCGTCTCGACGAAACGCCGCACGAGTTCCGCGCCGCAGGGGCTGCGCGCCCGCGGTAGGGCGTTGACGTGGAAACCGTTGGCGATGATTACCTGGCGGCCCCGTGGAAACGCGCGTGCCACGGCCGTGCCGTCGGCAATCGTGGTCATGTTGTCGAGCTCACCCGATACCACCAGCACCGGTACGTCGGGATACGTGTCATCCGCCGCCACTACCTGCGAGGCCGGGTGGCCGGCGGGGGCGACCGGCCAATCGAGGCATTGATCGAGAAAGCTGTAGTCGAGGGGCATGCCTCGATACTCGTCGATGGTGAATGGGGCGTAGGTGTCGGTGAAGGAACGCCGCCGCTCGGCGAGCACGCGGTCGCGGGCGGCGGCGCGCTCGGCCGGGGCCAAGCGCATGTCGAAGATCTGCGGCGGATCCTGACACATCACCGCGGCAGCAAGCCCCGCGCTCCATTTGGTCGGATCGGCGGAGGGATCCCGGGAATCGACGCCGCTCAAAGTTTCGGCGATGAGCCGCAGGAGCGGCGCCCGATCGCCTGCTTGGAATGCGCGTGCTGCGGCGTCGACCTCCTTGACGGTCGCCAGGGCCGGGGCACTGCCGAACATGACGATGGCGAGCCGTGATGCATCGGCCTGAAAGGAGCGCTCGCGGCCGTCTGCGTCGAAGGCATGCGCGGCGAAGGGCGCGCGGCGCAGCTCTTCGAGCGTGGGCAGGACATGGTCGAGCGAGCTGCCGGGCAATCGCGCGCAGGACGCCGAGCGCTGACACGCGAGATCGAACTTGGCGCGCATCGCGGGCGCGTAGGTGGGGTACCAGGGATAGTCGGGAGCGTTCAGGGGATAGGCGCCGTCGAGGACCACACTGCGCAGCGCGCGCGGATGGCGCAGGGCGAACACCTGCTCGAAATAGGTGCCGTAGGAATCCCCGTAGAGATCGATGGGGCCCACCTCGAGCGCTTCGATGATGGCGGCCAGATCGTCGACGGCATAGGCAGTGCTGTAGAGCGCCGCGCGCTCGCCGAGCGAGGCGCCGCAGGCACCGACCAGCTCCACTGTCCACTGCTCCGCGGTCTGGAGCGCAGGGCAATCGATCGCGCCCGATTTCCCCGTGCCACGGTTGTCCATCAGCACGACATCGCGCGTCGCACGCAGCGGCCGGAACAGAGCAAGGTAGTCCTCGCGCGACTCGGTCGCCGGATAACCGGGGCCTCCTTCCGTGGCCACGAGAGTCCCGGCGGAGGGACCGACGGCAGTGTGCGGATAGAACTCGAAGTAGACCGAGATGCGGCCGCCGATTGCGCCGCTCGGATCAAGCGGCCGGTCGATGCGGCCGCAGTAGGCAGGTCGCTCGGCGCAGTGCTCGAGCGTCATCCCGCCGATGCGTTTCACGGGGGTCGGCGCGGCGACTCCGGCGCAGGGGGCAAAGAGCGTCGCGCATGCGAAGCCCGCTATCAGCCGGTAGAGCATCTTGCTGCGTGGCGCGCACTTCATGGGTCGATATTACCCAGATCGCGCCGGGTCCGCGCAGGGTCGATTGCGCCTCCGATGCGTCGTCGTTTCCGCGGTGGAACACGTCGCGCGCAGCCATGCTGCCGTGGGTGGTCATGCTGCTAGACTGAGGCTCTCATGTTCGGAACGGGGCCATGCGACATCATGAGCGCGCGCGAGGTCATGCTCGATCGATTACGGCGACGCAAGCACGAGACTGCCCTCGAGCGCGAGTTCTATTGTGGAGAGGAGGAGTACCGGGTCGATCTCGAGATGATCTGGTATCGGGATTGGCTGTTCGTCGGTCATGATTGTGAAGTGCCGAATCCCGGCGATTACTTGACCGTTCAGATCGGCGAGTACCCTGTCGTGGTGGTCCGCGACCGCAACGGCGAGCTGCATGCCTTCCACAACGCGTGCCGGCATCGCGGCTCGCGAATCTGCTCCGCGGAGCGCGGCTCGGTGACGCGCCTCGTGTGTCCGTATCATCAATGGACTTATCATCTTGACGGACGCTTGTTCGCGGCGCGCGACATGGGCCCCGGGTTCGACCGCTCACAATACGGTCTGCATGTCGTGCATTGTGCGAGCGTCGGCGGCTACATCTGGGTGTGCCTTGCCAAGGTCGCGCCGGACTTCGAGCCGATCCGTCGCCACATCGAGCCATACTTTCTGCCCCACAACCTGCTGCGGAGCAAGGTCGCATTCGAGACTACCATCGTCGAGCGGGCCAACTGGAAGCTCGTCTGGGAGAACAACCGCGAGTGCTATCACTGCTCCGCCAACCATCCGGAGCTGATTCGCACCTTTCCGGAAACCCCGACCGTCACCGGCGTTGCGGGCGCCGAGAGCAATCCGATCATCACCAACAAGTGGTCGCACTGGGAATCTCTGGGATTGCCGAGCCGATTCTATCTGTCGGAGAACGGTCAGTACCGCACGTCGCGGATGCCCCTGGTCGAGGGCGCCGTCAGCTTCACCATGGACGGCAAGGCAGCGGTGCGCCGGCCCCTCATCGACAGCATCGCCGAGCCGGATCTGGGGACGCTCCTCCTGTTTCACTATCCGAGCATCTGGAATCACGTGCTCGCCGATCATGCGATCTCGTTTCGGCTCTTGCCCGTGAGTCCCAACGAGACGTTGCTCACCACGAAGTGGCTGGTCCACAAGGATGCCGTCGAAGGCGTCGACTACGACCTCAAGCGTATGACGGAAGTCTGGCTCGCCACCAACGAGGCGGACCGGCGCGTGTGCCAGGAAAATCAGATCGGCGTGAGCTCACCGGCCTACGATCCCGCCCCTTACTCCCCTGTGCATGAGGGCGGCGTCATCCAGTTCGTGGACTGGTATTGCACGGAGCTCGAGGACCGGCTGGAGCAGGCTGCTCGATAGCGACTCTCGCGCGGTCCCCGGGCACCCCCCCGCCGGCCATTACATTCCCACCCGGCATTCGGCGTACCATACGACCCGGGAGCGAAATCCTTTCCCGCTGAGGGATCGATACAACTAGAAGGAATACGCGCATGCAATGTCCCAAGTGCAATCAGCCGGTGGTGGACGGCTCACGGTTTTGCGGTTTCTGCGGTCAGGCATTGAATCCGAACAGCCAACCCGACGCGACCTTGATGCGCCCGCCCGCTCGGGGCCCCATCGGGTCCGGGAGCGCATCGGGCACCGCCGCGGCGGCCCGCGGAGAGTCCACCTCGACCCAAGCCAAACTCATAGAGCGCGCCAAGAACATCCTCATGACGCCCAACACCGAGTGGCCGATCATCCAGGCCGAGACCACCGGCATAACGCAGCTCTACACGGGATACGTGATGCCGCTGGCGGCATTCTCGACCGTCATGTCCTTCATCCGCATGTCGCTGATCGGGATCGGCTACTGGCACATGCCGGTGCTCACCGGGCTCGCGTACGCGCTCGCGAGCTTCGGTTTTGCCTTGCTCGGGATATACCTCTTCGGTCTGATCATCGACGGTCTCGCGCCGAGCTTTGCTGGCCAACGCAATCAGCGACAGGCTCTGAAGACGGCCGCCTACGCCTTCACGCCCGCCGCTCTGGGCGCAGTGCTGGTTCTATTGCCTGTGTTCGGACCGTTCCTGCGGCTCATCGCCAGTCTCTACGGCGTCTACCTGTTGTATCTCGGCTTGCCCGTGCTGATGCAGAGCCCCAAAGAGAAGGTGCCGGGATATACCGCAGCCGTCGTGGTTTGCGTCATTCTCCTGGGCGTGGTGCTGAGCGTCTTGATGTCCGCCATCGTGCGCATGACCGGCTATAGTCCGTATGCGGGCGCTTATGGGGTGCACGGCGGCTGATGCGAGAAACTCGTTTTTGGAATGATTAAAACAACAAGGAGATCAGCATGAACATTCTTGCGTGGATCATCGTCGGTTTGATTGCCGGCTGGGGAGCCGGGAAGGTGATGAGGGGGGGTGGCTACGGCGTCGTGCTGGACATCGTTCTCGGCATCTTGGGAGGACTTTTCGGTGGCTGGCTGTTTGGGCAGCTCGGAATTTGGCCGGGAGGCGGCATGGTCGGCTCCATCATCGTCGCGTTCATTGGCGCGGTGATTCTGGTCGGGATCACCCGACTGATTAAGAGGGCCTGAGAGTTCAAGTTCCACGCGTTACCGCTCGATCGGTAACGATCGAGCGGTAATCCCCGGCCTCTCCCTTTAGCTAAGCGTCGTCCCTTTAATTAAAATTTGTAGCCGAACGAGCCTCCAAGTACTCGCGGTCGCAGCGGCGTCTGTTCGACGATGAACTGATCGGTGCTGATGAAGGTGCTCGCGTTCGAATTGGCGAGGTTCTCGCCGAAGACGTTCACCCACCAATTATCCTTCGCGACACCGATTGAGGCGTTGACCGTCGAGTAGGCGGGTATCTCGAACCGCCCGCGAGACGTATTGATCGCACCGCCGGGCAAAATCGTGGGGTTCGATCCTGCCTGCGTGAACGCGTGGCCGGTGTGGGTGAACCCGACCTGCACGAACGGGGTGTACTCGGCGATGGTCCACTCATAGCGGCCGCGCGCGCTCATCTGAATCGGCGGCGCATCGGCGCTCGGCGCGCCGGTCGGTCCGAACGGGTTCGTGACCGGAACGCAGGTGCCCGTGTAGAACGAGCCGCCGCAGACTGTCGTGATCGGCTTGCCGTAGTTCGCGCTCCCCGCAATATTGTTGACCAACTGGGGTGAATTCGTCTGCACACTTTGGTTCCAGGATGCCGCGTATTGCAGCGTCAGCCCGCTCGTGACCCGTCCCACCAACGAAGTCTCGATACCCTTGATGCGAAAGTTCTGACCGTTGGTATCATAGAAAAGGTTGCCGACTACGCCGGGATTGAAGAACTCGATCTGGACGTTGTCCCAGTTCTCACGATAAACCGCACCGTTGAACTGCAGGCGATGGTCGAAGAACTCCGACTTCCAGCCGATCTCGTTGTTGGTCAGCTTGTCGGATGAATAGGCGGTGGGAATCGCGTACTGCGGGTTCCCATCTGTCCCGTAAGCATGTTGCGCACCGCCGTTCTGGTTGAAGCCGCCCGGGCGAAAGCCCTGCGAGTACGTGTAATACACCATCACGTCCGGCGTGATGTGCCAGGTGAGGTTGCCGCGGCTCTTGAAGCCCGATTCGGTGTCGCGCAGATTATCGGCATTGAGGTTGTAGCTATAGAGCGGATTGTGGCAGCCGCCCGGCGGCACGCCCGCCTGCAAGCAGCCGAAGCTCGAGAGCACGCTTCCCTGCATGTCATTCTGGAACAGGAAATGGCGCGTACCGAGCGTGAGCGTGAGCACCTTGGGAATGATGTCGAAGTCGCCGGACGCAAAGAACGCCGTCTGTTTGGTCTGGCGATACTGGTCCTGATAAAACGAGGTGTTGTCGCCCTGCACGCCGGGGTTCTGGACGTAAGTGCCCGGGAACGTGCCGACGTTCGACAAACAGTTGGTATTGCCCGCCCCGGTGTTGGAGGTACACGGCGGCAGGGACTTGTAATTCCAGGCGGTTTGATCGTAGAGCTTGTTGTTCTCGTAGAAGGCGCCGACGATTGCGCGTGCGCGCCATTCGTCCGGCGTGCTGAAGCGCAACTCGTGCTGCGCGTGCTCGTTCTGCTCGGTCGAGTGCCAGGTAGCACTCGGCGAGTAGCACGCGGAAGCGATGCCGGGTGACGGGCCATGGCACTGATAGTAATCGGCATAAAAGCCGCGGGCGTAGTTCGTGTAGTCGCCTTGCTGCTCGACGTGACGGTCCAGGTAGCCGCCGGTATAGACCGCCTTGATATCCCAGATCTTGCCATTCACAGTCCAGGCCGTGCTCTCGAACCTGTCCTTGTCATAGGCAGGATTGAACAGGGTGACTTCGAGCGGCTGCAGCGCAGAGCCGTCCGAGGCATTGGGCTGCTGGTAAAACACGCCCTGGGTGTTGAGGTTCTGGTAGGACTGCGAGAGCAGCACGTTCCAGTCGTCGTTGATCTTGAACAGTGCCTCGACGCGCGTTCCCTGGTAATCCGTGGGGTTGATGTTGTTCCCGACGAGACTGCCGTTGTGGAGCACAGGGCTGCCCGGGGGCACCTGGCAAGCCGGCGTGCCGCCCCCGACGCAACCGGTCGGGTAACCGCCGTAGCCTTCCTCTGCAATCCCGAGGTCGGTGTCCTTGCGGGTGAATGTCGCCGGCACATTGTCGATGTAGCCGCCGCGATGGTCGTCGTAGATGACGCCGCGCAGGGCAAAGATGCCCTCGATCACGGGGACGTTCAATACCGCGGTCACATTGCTGTTCGGATCGCCATGCGCAGTCACGCCGTAGCCCGCTGTGACGTTGCCTTCGGTGACGTCGAGCTTGGGCTCGTTGGTGATGTAGCGGATGACGCCGGCCTCGGCGCCCGCACCGAACAGCGTGCCCTGCGGACCTTCCAGCACCTCGATGCGGTTGAGATCGGCGGCGTAGATGTCGAGGTTGCGATTCGGGAGCTGCGCGGATTGGTTATCCAGGTAAATCGCAACGTTCGGCCACAAGCCGGTCGAGCCGCTGCCCTGGCTGGCCTGCGAGCCGGCGCTCAGGCCGCGCATGAAAACCTCGTTCTGGCCGGGGCCGTTACTTGCCGAGGTGACGTTCGGCAAGTACTTGACGTAGTCGTCGAAGGTTTGGATGTTGAGCTGCTGCAGCGTTTGCCCGGTCAACGCTTGAATCGAGATCGGTACGTCCTGGATATTCTCGGTGCGGCGCTGTGCGGTGACCGTGATCTCGGCGAGCGAGTCCGTTGCCGCCGCCTCGGTGGTGCCGCCGGTGTCGGGCGCCGGATCCGCGTAGGCGATGCCCGCAGAGGAGCCGCTCAAAATGGCCGCAATGGCGTAACACAGCTTAGTGTTGGAATTCATGATTCATCCCCTCGTCGTTATCTTCTGTCGTTTCTCAATCCCGAGACATCAAGCATTACATGACTGATGCCTCCTCACGCCGCTCGGTGCCGGAGAGCGCATCGCCGAGCGCCGCCCGCAACGAGCCCAGCCATGGCTCGAAGTTCCGCCACTGACCGATTCCTTCGTTGAATATGGGACGGCGCACCTGCTCCGAGCTCGCGGTGCGTACGCTGCGCTCGGTCTTGTGAAACTCGAGGCAAGCCGGCTCGAAGGGCAGGCCGCAAAAGTCGAGAATGCGTCGCACGTTGCCTTCCAGATCTTCCACCACGCTCTCGTGCTGAATGCGCAAAACCTTGCCGGGCAAGGCCTCGTCCCAATGGCGCATGAGCTGCACATAGCTGCGATAGTAGCGCGCGATATCCTCGATGTCGTACGTGAACTCCTGCCCGGATGCGAACAGTTGCTTGAAATTGCTGAAGCAGCACGCCATCGGCTCGCGCCGCGCGTCGATGATCCTGGCATTCGGAAGAACCAGGTGAATGAGACTGATGTGCCTGAAATTGTTAGGCATCTTGTCGACGAATCGCGGCTTGCCGGAGCGATAGACGCGTGTATCGGCGATATACTTCTCGCCGAGCCTTTTGAAATCTTCCGCAGCCAGGCGCTCGAGGATCTTGGGGTAGCGCGGCTCGCGGGCATCCGGGTCACGTCCTTGCATGTCGGTCACGAAGCGCAGGATGTTCGGCAGCTCCGTCGTGCCCTCGACTTGTGAGTGAGAGGCGAGAATCTGTTCCAACAGGGTCGACCCGGCGCGCGGCAGTCCCACGATGAAAATCGGGTCGCGCGAATCGCAACCATAGCCGCGCCGCGCCTCAAAGAACTCGCGCGTGCAAACGGCCGCCTGAAACGCGGCATTTCTCTCGATCGGCTCGATTTTGAAGCGCAGGTCGCGCTTTTTCAGGGCGTTGCCGCGTTGGTAGTAGCCGAACGACTGCGCATAGTCGCCGCGGTCCTCCAGGGCTTTGCCGAGGGCGAAGCACAAGTGGTAGCGGTCCTCGACGCCGATGTCAGCGCGCTCTTGCTCGCGCATTTGCGCGATGTCCTCTTCGGAGAATCGATAAGTCTTGAGATTCGCGAGGCTCCAGTACGCATCGCCGAAGCTCGGCCGAAGCTCGAAAGCGGTCCGATACGAGGCGACCGCCTCCGGCTGCCTGCCGAGCGTTTTCAGGGCGTGAGCGATGGAAAGATGGACGTCGGCCGTTCGCGGTGTTTCGGCCAGGATCTGCCGATACAGCTCGATCGCCTGCGCGTGCTTGCCCACTCCGACGCACGCGGTCGCGTGCGTGATTCTATAGGCGCGATTGTGCGGCTCGATCGCGAGCAACCGCTCGATCTGCTCGAGCGCCTGCGGCTGCTTGTGCCGCGCGAGGAGGGTGAGCACATAGTCGTAGCGCATGGCGTGGTAATCGGGCTCGAGCAGCAACGCCTGCTCGAGTAGCAATTCCGCATCGTCATACACCTCGAGCTTCATGCCGATCCTTGCCAGCAAGCGCATCCCCTCGACGTGGTTGCCGTGCCTCAGCAGGAACCCGCGGATGAGTTGCTCGGCGGGGACAATGTCGCCGTCCGAGAAAAGGCTCGTGGCGGTCGTCACTTCCGTCGGTAGGCTTGCGAGCTTGGCGACGTGCTGGGCCGCGAGGTCGGCATCGGCAGGACGCCCGGTCATGTTGAACAGGACCTTCAGGGCGTTCCAGCTCGCCGGGAGCGCCGGGTTGATATTGACCGCCTTGAGGAACGCCTCGATGGCGGGTTCGGCCTCCTTGAGCGCGACAAAGCAATGGCCACGCTCCTGGAACAACCGGCTGTAGCTCGGATGCAATTGCTCGAGCCGAGCGAGTGAGGCGAGGGCGTCGGGAATGCGCTTGAGATATCGCTGGCTGACGGCAACGATGTACCAGACATCGCGGTTCTCCGGGACTTCTCTCAGCAGCGTTTCGGCATCCGTCAAGGCAGCGGCGAACTCACCTGTCTCCATGAGAGTCCGCAGGCGCAGAACCTCCGCTTCGACCCGCGAGGGGGTCGTGAACGGTTGCACCTTCTCGGTGGGAAGCGCGCGACCCCGAGGCCGTGCGGCGCCCGCCGCCGCGGTAGCCTCGATTTGTCGTGACTCAGCGGTCATGGCGGATCACTATGCACGGCGCCGCGCGTTTTGTGAAATTTTTACCGCCCCCGCTGCCGATGTGGCTTAAAAGACAAACCGCGGGCGCCCCTGGTAGCGCCTACGCAGGCCATCATGCCGAATTTCGATTCGGCTATGCGAAAATTCGATGCGCCTTGAGGGCTAGCTCAGGAATGCTCGGGACCGAGACGGGCGGGAAAGCCGGGTGCGCGCAACGGCGTATCGACGGCGTCCTCGAGGAGCTTCACGACCATGGAGGACCAGGCGGCTCCGCCATAGCGCGCACGGCCCTCGATGAACGTTTGCTCCATCACCGCCGCGAGTCGCAGCGGCACGCCGAAACGGCGGCCGAACTCGAGCGCGAAACCCGCGTCCTTGCAGGCAAGATCCATCGTAAAACCAATGTCATAGCTGCCGTTCAGGATGACCTGGCTCTCGGTCTCATGCACGAAGCTGTTGCCCGAGCTCGCGGCGATGGCCGCGAATGCCGCGCGCAGGTCCACACCGCCCTTGGCACAGAGCATGAGCGCCTCGCCGGCGGCGATGAGGTGGATGAACGCAAGCATGTTGGTGACCACTTTCGTGACCGCAGCCTGCTCGATACCCCCAAGATGAATGACCTCTCCCCCCATTGCACGGAGCGCTGCGGCGTGAGTGTCGAATAGCTGTTGCGGTCCGCCCACAAGTACCGTGATATCGCCTGCTTCGGCCCGATGCACACCGCCGGTTACCGGACAGGCGAGGGTGCCGATACCAAGGGCCGCAGCACGGCTCGCGAGGCTCTCGATCTCCGCGAAGTCGTTGGTGCTCATCTCGATCCAGGCACTACCCGCACTCATGAGCGGCAGCGCCTCATCGAGGACTGCTGTGGTCGCAGCGGGCGTGGGTAAACAGGTGATGAGGGCATCGCTCGCTCGAGCAAGCTCGGCGAGGGAGGGTACCCAGGTGGCGCCGGCCTCGAGCGGCGTTTGCGCCGTCGAGCGATCGAGATCGAACACGCCGAGCTCGAAGCCCCCGCGCGCGAGGTTAGCGGCCAGGTGCCGCCCCAGATGCCCCAATCCGACGATGCCGTAGCGCATGACTCTCCTTACAACGGCTCAACCGAGCGGTCGATTCGCCATTTCGAGGTGTAGCCGCTCGCCCGAATATGGATGGCTCAGGGCGACGGCCTCGTCGAGCTCGACGCCGAGGCCGGGCGTGGTCGGGGGAATGACGAAGCCCGATTCCCAGCGGATCGGCGTCTTCAGGATTTTCGCGTGGAAGCCGCCCCACTGCTGGATGCTTTCCAGGATCAAGAAGTTAGGTGAGCACGTCGCGATCTGAATGTTGGCGGCTCCGACCACCGGACCGCAATACAGGTGTGGCGCGATCTGGGCGTAATGCACCTCGGCGAGCGCCGCGACCTTCTTCGCCTCGAGCAGCCCGCCGACGCGCCCGAGATTCATCTGCAGGATGTTGGCGGCGCTTGCGGCGAGCACGCGTGCGAACTCGTACTTGGTGGTGAGCCGTTCGCCGGTCGCAATCGGAATCGTGGTTGCGCGCGCGACGATTGCCATTTGCTCCGGCATCTCGGGCGGCACCGGCTCTTCGAACCACAACGGGTCGTAGGGCTCGAGATGCTTCGCCAGCCGGATGGCGCCCGAGGTCGTGAATTGCCCGTGCGTTCCCACCAAGAGATCCGCTCCCACGCCGACGGCCTCGCGGACCAGCCGCACGAGACGCACCGTTCGCTCGATCTGCTCCTGCGTCGGTTGCCGTGGGTCATACGCGGAGTAGCCGCCGGTGGGATCGAACTTGACGGCCGTGAATCCTTGCTTCAAGTACTCCGCAGCGCGCGAGGCCGATCGCTCGGCGTCGTGATAGAAGTCCTCGCCCTCTGCGGCTGCCGGATAGAGGTAAGTATAGGTACGCAAGCGCTCGTGCACCCGGCCCCCGAGCAGCTGATAGACCGGCTGATCGACCGCCTTGCCGATGATGTCCCAGCAGGCCATTTCCAATCCGCTCACCACGCTCATGAGCGATAGATCCGGCCGCAGGGTGAAGCCCGTTCCATGACACTCGCGCCACATGGCTTCGATATGAAACGGATCGCGTCCCAGAAAGTGGCGTGCGAACAGGTCCTCGATCATGGAGGCAATGATTTTCGGACCGAAGGTCGCGGCGTAGACCTCGCCCACACCCTCGATGCCGCACGCCGTCCTGAGCTTGAGGAAGACGAAATAGCGACCGCCGTAGCCCGGCGGAGGGTTGCCGACCACGAATACCTTCACGTTGTCGAGTTTCATCCTAAATTTCTCCGCGAGAAACGCTGGCCTTCAGGCCGGCGAGGGATAGCGACACGCGTAGTCTTGCGTGCCTCCCACGACCCGCATTTCTCGATGTTTGCCGATGGCAGTGCGCTGTATGCTGGCGTCATCTTGCCGCGATGAGATCGGCCGCCTTCTGAGCGACCATAAGCGTGGGTGCGTTGGTGTTGGCTGAAGTGACTGTTGGAAAGACCGAGGCATCGACGATGCGCAAGCGCTCCATCCCATGCACGCGCAAGGAGGGATCGACCACGAAGCCCTGCGGGCTCGGGCCCATCCGGCAAGTGCCGACCGGGTGATAGACCGTAGCGGCGCGCGCGCGAAAGTCGGCGATGAGATCGGCATTGCTCATGCGCAACAGATCGGGCGCGAGCGGCTCGCGTATGAGGCTCTGGATGGCGCGCGTGCGGGCGATGGCTTGCATCAATCGTCCGCCGTGTACGACGTCGGCTACGTCCTTGTCGGTGGAGAGGTAATCGGGAGCGATTGCCGGCGGCGTGCGGAAGTCGCCGCTCGCGAGATCGATGCGGCCGGTGCTGGTCGGGCGAGTCGGCTGGAAGCATAGATAGAAACCGGAGAATGCATCCACCTGGATGCGCGCGCGCGTTGCGTCCCCCGCCTGATAGGTGACCGGGTTGAAATACAGCTGCACATCGGGCCGCGAGGCTTGCGGGTCGGCGCGCACGAATCCGCCGAAGTGATTGACGCTGAGGCTCACCGGACCGCCGCGGGTCAACAGGTAGCGAATGCCGGCCCTCATGCGGCCGAAGCGCGAATGCAATTGGTCGTTGAGCGTAGGGCGCGAGGCCTTGAATGAATAGACGACCGCCAGATGATCCTGCAGATTCCCGCCGACCGCGGGATTGTCGAGCACCGTCTCGATGCCGTGCTCGCGAAGCACCTCACCCGGGCCGATCCCGGATAACTGCAGCAACTGCGGCGAGCTCACCGTGCCCGCGCAAACGATAACCTCGCGCTCCGCGCGCGCGAAGCAGCGCTCGTTGTTACGGAAGAATTCGACGCCGATCGCGCGCCGGCCCTCGCAACGCAGCTTGCTCGCCCAGGCGCCGGTCTCGAGCTTCACATTGGCGCGCTTCAAAGCGGGACGCAGGAACGCATCCGCGGCCGACCACCGACGCCCGTTGCGGATGGAGACCTGGTAGCAGCCGAATCCCTCGGGCCGCGGGCCGTTGAAGTCATCGGTCACGGGCAGCTTGAGCTCGGCCGCGGCCTCGAGCCATTCCTTTCGCATCGAATGCAGGTACGGAGTCACGTCCTTGACATCGAGCGGACCGCCCGTGAGCGCCCGGCCGTCGGAAGCGACGCGGCGCTCGGATCGCTCGAAGTACGGGCGCACCGCATCCCAACCCCAGCCGGAATTGCCGAGATCGCGCCAGTCGTCGAAATCGGCCGGCATGCCGCGGCAGTACACCATGGCGTTGATGGAGCTCGACCCGCCGACGACCCGGCCGCGTGGCCAGTACATGCCGCGTCCGTCGAGTCCGGGACTGCTGCGCGCCTGGAATCTCCAGTTCACATGCGCATCGGCAAACGTGATGCCGTAGCCGATCGGCGCCTTGATCCAGAACCGCGCGTCGGAGCCGCCGGCCTCGAGTATCACGACGCGATTGCGGCCGTCGGCGGACAACCGATCAGCGAGCACGCATCCCGCGGTGCCCGCACCCACGATGACGTAGTCGAAAGTCTCCACTACGGGCAGCTTAATCCTCTCGCCGCTACGCGTTATGCAATTTCGCGATCCCCCCATGTCATTTTTAGGCGCGTGCAGCGGGCGCGTGCAGCGGGGGAAGCCGCCGTCGCATATCGCAGTCGAACCATGTATGGTGCGAAAGATTACACGTACGGGGTGTCCGGGTTTGAGCAGCACCACCATCGACCTTACGCAAGCGCGCTCACCGCCGTCGATCCTGCGCTGGTACGTGCTGATCCTCACCTGTCTCATCTATGCCATCAACATCGCCGATCGTTATGTCGTGTCGACGGTGCTCGAGCCGATCCGATTGGAGCTGCACCTGAACGACAGGGGAGTGGCCTTCCTCACCGGCACGCCTCTCGCACTGTTCTACGTGGCGTTCGGCATTCCGATTTCCTGGTGCGCTGACCGAATGAATCGGCGCAACATTCTTGCGGTGTCGCTCATCGTGTGGTCGGCGTTCACGATCCTGTGCGGACGCTCGCGCAACTACCTCGAGTTTCTGCTCGGGCGCGTCGGCGTCGGCGTGGGTGAAGCCGGAGGCACGCCGCCCTCGACAGCCATCGTCTCGGATTATTTCCCGGCTGACCGGCGACCGATGGCAATGACGGTGCTCGCCCTGGGCGCGCCGATCGGCGCCTTCCTCGGTGCGGATTTCGCCGGCAAAGTCGCGCATCTATACAACTGGCGCGCCGCGTTCATCGCCCTCGGTGTGCCGGGTCTCGTCATGGGAATCCTCGTCTACCTGACGGTGCGCGAGCCGGTTCGCGGGCGTCTCGACGGCGTGCTCGATGACCTGCGGCCCTCGCTGCGGCAGTCACTCAGGTTTCTGTGGAAGCAAAAGGCGGCCTTCCATGTGGTGGTGGGGGGCGGCCTGTGCGCGCTCTGGGGCTGGGGGCTCATCTGGTGGACACCCACGTTTCTGCAGCGCGCCTACGATCTCGACGTGGGGCAGGCTGGCGCGGTCACAGGCAACATTCATCTCATCGGCGGATCGCTCGCGACCATCGGCACCGCCTGGATCCTGTCGCGTCCCCGTATGGCCGATCCGCGGCGCGTCGTCTGGCTGCTCGCCGGCGGCATCGCCTTCGCCACCATTCCCTCGATCATCGCCTACTGGACGCATTCGCTCGTTGTCTGCAGGCTCATGTTCTGGATCTTCATTCCCGCGATCTATTTCTACATCGGGCCTTGCTTCGGACTCTTGAACAATTTGTCGCCGTGCCACATGCGTAACATGTTCATTGCCATCTCGTTGCTGGTGGCCAACATCCTGAATATCGTGGTTGCGCCGCAAATGGTGGGGGCGCTCAGCGACTGGTTCGCGGGACCGGGCGGCGTCGATGCCGCGTCCTTGCGGGCCGCACTCCTGATTTTGGCTCCCAGCGGATTCTGGGCCGCCTATCATCTGTGGCTCGCCTCGCGCACCATCATCGAGGATCAGAAGCGCGCGATCGGCTATACCAAAGCGTGGTCGCCCTGAGGCTGTAGGGGTATGGGCAGAACTTCGATGGATCGCCGCTGGTTGCCGCTGAACGCACTGCGCGCGTTCGAGGGTGTTGCGCAGCATCTGAGCTTCACGGCGGCAGCGAACGCCTTGCTCATTTCGCAGAGCGCGCTATCGCGGCACGTGATAGCGCTCGAGAAGCTGATCGGCGTGCAGCTCTTCGAGCGCCGCCCGCACGCGCTCGTGCTCACCAAGGCCGGACAGCACCTGCTCACGGCGGTGATGAAGTCCTTCGACCGCTTGGAGTACGCCCTCGATGATATCCGCAACGAGGGCGTCAGCCCGATGCGGACTCTGCGCGTGCAGATGCCGCCCACGTTCGCCGCGCATCTTGCCGTGCCCATCCTGCGGGACTTTCGTCACGCGGCTCCGGACGTGGAAATCGATTTGGTGAGTCCGCATGGCGTCGGTCCGCCGCTCAACGAGGTCGATGTAGCGGTGGTGTACTCGAAGCCCATGGTGACGGACCTCGTGCGCGATCTGTTGTGGCCGGTGCGCCAGAGCCTGCTCTGTCATCCCACGGTCGCCGAGCGGGACAAGGGGAAGAGCCTGGCGGAGTTCATTGAATCGAACGAATTGATTCACGTTCGCCTCTCCGACCTGCCCCGGCATTATCTGTGGACGCAATTCGTGCGGCAGGCGGCCCTCAACGCCTTGAACGTCGAGCGCGGCCTGGTATTCGACACGGCGCTGCTCGCCGTACAGTATGCGCTGAGCGGCGAGGGCATCGCGCTCATCGACAACTACTTGTTCGGCGACTATATCCAGTCGGGGCGGCTGATCCGGCCGTTCGACAACGTTCTTGACGACGGCTTCGGCTATTACCTGGTCACTCATCCTGAGGGGCTGGGTGATACGGCCATCGCGCTGTTCCGGTCGTGGCTCATCGAGCGCTTCGGCAATTCCGCAGGCGCGGCCGCGCCCAATCTGCACTTGGCGGTTTCCAATGAGTGAGCACGCCGGAGGCCATTGCCGGTCTCACTTCCCACCGGCATCGTCGATGCAGGCGTAGTCGCGCGCGTATAATGCAGCCGGGCGGCATCCCGCCGGGAGAAGATAGATGTCTAGCATTGGAACTTCCACGCCGGGATACACCGGCCTCACCGAGCTTACCGAAGGTCTACCGGCCGAGGCCTATTTCGATCCGCTGCGCTACGAGCGGGAGCTGCAGCGCATCTGGTACCGCAATTGGATCTACGTCGGTCGCTCGAGCGAGATCGCGGAGAAGCGCGCCTACCGCACTTTCCAGATCGGTGATCAGAAATTTCTGCTGGTGCGGGACGATGCGGGCCAATTGCAGGCCTTTCACAATACCTGCCGTCACCGCGGCGCGGAGCTATGTCGCGAGGGCGCGGGATTGCTACGCACGGGTTCCATCGTCTGTCCCTATCACGCCTGGGTTTTCAGCCTCAAAGGCGACCTCTTGCGCACGTCTTCCAAAGCCCTTCCCGAGGGCTTCGATCTCGCCGACTATCCGCTTTACGGTGTGCGGGTGCTCGAGTGGCGCGGCTTTGTGTTCGTGTGCCTGGCGCGCAATCCGCCGCCGCTCGAGCGGCAATTCGATTTGCCTCTGAATCGATTGGATGCGTGGCCATTGGGCGATCTCGTAATCGGCCACGTGCTCTCGAAGACCATCGAGAGCAACTGGAAGATTTTCTGGGAGAATTACAACGAGTGTCTGCACTGCCCGGGCGTGCACCCGAAGCTCTCGAGCCTCGTACCGATCTACGGGCGCGGGCTCCTCGAGGAGCGTGACGATCCGGATTGGAGCCGGCATGCGGCGGACCTCGATCCCAAGTACAAGGGCGGACTGCGCGCGGGAGCGGCGAGCTGGTCGACGGACGGCCAAGCCGCGGGCGCGCAATTTCCCGGACTGACGGAGGAGGATCGCAAAATCGGTCACGTGTACCTCACCGGGCTGCCTTCGATGTTCATCGTCGGCCACGTCGACTACGTGCGCGTGGTGCGCTTGCTGCCCTTGGGACCGGAGCGCTGCGAGCTGCGCGTCGAGTACCTGTTTCCCCGCGAGACATTGACCGATCCCGCATTCGACATGAGTAAGGTGGTTGATTTCACCAATCAGGTGATGACCGAGGATGCCGAGGTTTGCGAGCTCAACCAGCGCGGATTGCGCGCGCGCGATCACGTGCGCGGCGTGGTGATGCCGGAGGAGTACGTCGTTCGACAGTTTCACGAGTGGGTCGGCCTAGAAATGGCGCGTGCCTAAGCTGCTCTGCGCGATAGCCGTGGCGCTGCTCGCGTGCGCGTGCGGCCGTTCTGTCCCACAAGCGCCCGCCTCGCAGGAGCAGGTCCTCAACATCTACAACTGGGCCGATTACATCGGCTATCGCACCATCGCCGAGTTCGAGCGGGAGACGCACATCAAGGTCGTCTATCAGACCTACGACTCCAACGAGACGCTGGAGGCGGTCCTCATGGCCGGGCATTCCGGCTTCGACATCGTCAGTACCACCACCGCTTTTTACGGCCGGCAAATTCGCGCCGGCGCTTATCTGCCCCTGGACAAGAGCAAGCTGCCGAACCTCGCCAACATCGATCCGCAGGTGCTCGCGATCCAGGCACAGGTCGACCCCGGTAATCGCTACGCCGTACCTTACCTGCACGCGATGAACGGTTTCGTTTACAACGTCGATGAGATCAAGAAACGCCTGCCCAATGCGCCGACCGACAGCCTCGCCATGCTGTTCGATCCTGCGGTCATCGCCAAGTTTGCCGATTGCGGCGTGACGTTTCTCGACTCGCCCCCGGACGTCATCCAGCTGGCCCTTGCCTATCTGCATCGCGATCCGAACTCGCAAAATCTGGAGGACTTGAGCGCGGCCGAGCGCGTGGTGATGGCGGTGCGGCCCTATATTCGCACGTTCGATTCGAACGACTACTGGCATCAGCTTGCCGCGAAGGATGTGTGTCTCTCGATTGCGTGGTCGAGCGATTACTACGTGGCCCAGGCGCGAGCCAGAGAGGACGGCACAGGCGTGCATCTCGCCTTTACCCTACCCAAGGAAGGATCGAACATCACCTTCAATGCATTGCTCATACCCGCCTCGGCGCCGCATCCCGACGCGGCCCACAGGTTTCTCAATTTCATCTTGGACCCGAGGGTCATCGCCGAGATCACCAACGACATCCACTACGGCAACGACAATGTCGCGGCGAGTCCCTACGTCGACAAGTCGATCCTGAACGATCCGTCGGTTTACCCGCCGGCGGCCTTGCGCGCGCGCTTGTACTTGCCGATCGAGCTCCATCCGGACTACGAACGGGCGCGCACGCGCGTCTGGACGCGCATCAAAACGGGGCAGTGACGGCCCCCGCTGTGCCCTGGGCGGCGGCTCTCCGCCGGGCAGTCTCCAGGCGCCCGAAAGCCGAATTTCCGGGCTTTTTCCCGCGATTATGCGACCTGGCGCAATCTTCCAAAATACTAGAAATGTTAACTTGCGGCCCCATGTAAAGGACCCCGTCGCACGGTGCGATGGGGGTACATGGAGTAGGAGAAAATCAATGCTCAGTCTGATCGCCCGTTGGGGCCATAACGTGCTGCTCGTGGGTGCCAGTTTGCTGGTTCTCGGGGTTTTGTCCGTCACGCGCTGAGTTCGCAATAGCCGGCGAGATTTCCAGGTCCGCCACCGTGATGTGCCGCGATTTCCACAGCACCCAGCTGTAGTAGCACACGTAATAACCGATCAACACGAAGAAGATTCCCGCCGTCAGCGGGCTCTGCATCGCTGCCTGCGGCCCCGCCGCGGGTTCGGTTCCGCCCGCGCCGACCGCCGCGGCCGGCGCGCTGCTCATCTGCGCCAATCGATAGATCAATCGGGCGACGAACAGTAACGAGACCGCAATGCCCGTCTGGGTGTGCGGGACGTAGTACCGTTGCCCGCCCTCGGTTGCAAAGCGCGTGCGGCTCGACCCCCAAAGTGCGAGTGCGGCACCGATGAGTAGTCCGCCGATTTCCGCGAGAGCGAAGTCGCGCGACGGCCGTGTGAGCAGGACGGCAAGGAGCAAAAAGATCGCGATCCGCACGATCATTCGCTTGGGCCGCAGCAGTTGGCGCCCGAAGGTTCGCCGGAATCGCCGGTACAGGGCGAGCGGGATGAGGAGCGCAAACACCCAGGGCAAAATTCGCATGTAGTCGGGCGTCATTTGCCGGATACTACACCGGGATGGCTCAACAAAGCTCGGCAGCGGCGGCTCCTCAGCTGATTCGAGGCGTTGGGATGTGGGCGGCGATTTCCGTCAACGTCTCGAACATGATCGGCGCCGGGGTCTTCTTGAAGACGCGCGTCATGACCTGCAACGTCGGCAGTGCCAAGGTCGTGATGCTGGTGTGGATCGCCGCGGGGCTTCTCTCGCTCGCCGGCACGTTCTGCTATTCGGAGGTCGCGGCTCTCATGCCGGAGGCGGGGGGCGACTACGTTTACCTGCGCCGCGCCTATGGCCGCATCGTCGGCTATCTGTTCGGATGGATGGCGTTTGCCGTTTTTCGAACCGGATCGCAGGCCGCGCTCGCCGTGGGGCTCGCGATTTTCATGAACGTCGCGCTCGGTGGCGTGCTCGAGCGCTGGCACATCGACCTGCACATCCTCGGCCTGCACGCGCCCCTGGCCGGCACGACGCTCGTCGCCGTCGCGACGATCTGGGTCGTCACTCTCATCAATTGCGCGAGCGTGTCGATCGGCGGGCGGACCGCGCTCATCGTCACCGTCGCGAAGCTCCTGCTGGTGCTCGCCGTGGGTGTCGGCGCTTTCTTGCTCGCGCCCGGTGCCTTCAGTCATTTCAGCGAGTCGGGATTCGGCGGCACCTGCGAGGGGGTGGCTGCGAGCGCGCGCGGCGGTCTCGCGGGTTTCGGCGCCGCGATGCTCGGCGCCCTGTGGGCGTACGACGGATGGAACAACGTTGCGCCGCTCGCCGGGGAGATTCGCGATCCGCAACGCAATCTGCCGCGAGCCTTCATCGGCGGGACGCTGGTGGTTGCGGTTCTGTACCTGCTCGTGAATGCGGCCTACTACTACGTGCTGACTCCGCTGCAAATTGCGAGTGTCCCGCAAATCTCCTCGGTGGCCACGGAGGTTTGCAAGCGCTTCCTGGGACCGACGGCGGTCGCTTTCACCGCCATCGCCATGGTGGTCTCCTCGTTCGGATCGCTCCATTCGAGCGTTTTGTCGAACTCGCGCATTCCGTTCGCCATGGCGCGTGAGGGCCTGTTCTTTGGAGGCCTGGCGCGATTGTCGGCCCGTTCGAACGTGCCGGTGCGCGCGCTCCTCGCGCAAGGAGCCTGGGCCAGTTTGCTCGCGATCTCGGGCACGTACGACACGCTCACGGACTCGGTGATATTCGCCTCCTGGCTGTTCTACGGTCTGGTGGCCGGCGCTCTTTTCGTGTTCCGGCGCACGCTGCGCGACGCGCCGCGCGCGTACCGTGTGCCCGGCTATCCGTACATCCCCATCGTGTTCTTGCTCGTAACCCTTGGGCTGCTCGTCAACACCTTCGTCGCCACACCGCGCCAAGCACTGCTGGGGATGGCAACACTCATCATCGGCCTGCCGTTCTACTGGTACTGGTCACGGCGTCGCCCCGCGGCCGAGCCGCTCGGGTAGGAGGCTCCCTACACCGATTATCGCAACCGCCCGGCTGTCGCCGTGGCGCTACGGTAATAGTCTTGATGCCGGTTCGACCTGCCTCATCTTTCGCGTCGAACGCTCGATCGGAATCAACACGTTTGGGAGATAACAGATGTCAATAAGTACGATCCTACTAATCGTCTTGGTGCTTCTGCTCATCGGCGCATTGCCCTCATGGCCGTACAGCACCGGCTGGGGTTACTACCCCTCGGGTGGACTCGGCTTGGTGGTCATCATCCTCTTGGTGCTCGTGGTGGCAGGACGGATTTAGCTGCGCGACAGATCTGGCTTATAGGGGGTCGCATGAGGCAGGGAATTCGCAGGCGTCCCGCCACTGCCTTGATGATGTGTTTCCTGGGCCTCCCGCCGGCTTTCGCATTGGATTGGCAGGCCGGCGGGACCCCCGGGACGACGCTCGCGACGGTCGAGCTTGGCGGATCGCGTCCCTGTCCCACGCGCTTCGACTATGTGGTGCTCGCGAGCTTCTCCGACGCGTCCAGCCTGTTGAGTCTTTCCACCTATCACTTTCGAAGCGAGGTAGGTTTCAGCACCGTTCCTCTCACCGGTTGGCAACGGGTCGATTTCAAGGTGGAGTCCGGCGATTGCCGCTCTCGCACTCTCTCCCAAAGACAGCAGACGGGGTGACTCCGAGCCGCCCGGTCAGCAGCCGCGCGTTCAGGGGGGTGGGCTCGCCGCGATGAGGGCGAGGTCCGCCGAGCGCCGCTCGTCCCAGATGACGTAAGTGCCGCTCGCCACCACGACGGCCGCTCCGGCAATCAAGCTCATGGACGGCGACGCCGACCAGAAAATCCAGTCGATGGCGAAAGCCCACAAGAGCGATGTGTACTCGAACGGACCTACGACCGAGGGCGGCGCGCGCCGGAACGCATCGGTGATCCAGTACTGACCGAGAGCGCCTGCGACGCCGACGCCCGCGAGCCAAGGCCACTCGGACGGGGGCACGGGACGCCAATCGAAAGCAGCGAGGGCCCCCGATGCCAATCCCACGAGCGTGAAGTTCCAGAAGATGGTGCCGATGTTGGAATTGCGGCGACCGAGGGATCGCACCGTCAACGCCGAGAGCGAGTAGCACACCGTTGCGGCCGCCGCGGCGGCCGCGGCGGTGAACGACACGAAGCCCTTGCTCCAGGGGTGCAGAATGATGAGCACGCCGCCCATGCCTGCCGCGATGACGCACCAGCGCCGCGGGGTCACGACCTCGCCATGCATCGGCACCGACAGGGCGGTCATGAGGAGAGGGGCGATCATGAACAGCGAGTAGGTCTGCGCCATGGTGAGCCGATGCACGGCGAACACGAAGCAGCCGAGCATGCCGACGCCGAGTGCGCCTCGCAGCAAGTGCAGGAGCGGCTGACCGCCGCGCAGCTGCGGCCAGGCCCTCTGGAACGCGATCGTGCACGTGAGGAGGGCGAGTGAGGAGAAGCAGCGAAGGCAGGCAACCTGCATCGGGCCGTAATGGGAGGACAAGCGCTTGAGCAACGAGTCCATGATGGCAAAGACGAACACCGCGGCGATCATGGACATGATGCCGCGCAGCCGGTTCTGGGACGCGCCGAGCGCCGCGGTTGCAGAAAGGGTGGGGTTGCGCATGGTTACGCAACGATTCTAATGGATCGTCGCGATGCCTAGGTGGTTCCGATCGGCACGCGCGCGGGCTGCAGCCCCAGGGCGCGGCGGCGCACATCCATGAGCTTCAAGATCATGGGCGTCAGGATGAGCTGCATCGCGAGCTCCATCTTCCCGCCAGGGCACACGATGATGTTCGGCCGCGACATGAAGGAGTCGTGAATCATGGACAGAAGATACTGGAAATCGATCCCCTTGGGGTTCTTGAAGCGGATCACTACGAAGCTCTCGTCCGCGGTCGGGATGTACCGTGCAGTGAAGGGATTAGAGGTATCCACGGTGGGCACGCGCTGAAAGTTGATGTGGGTTTGCGAGAATTGCGGGCAAATGTAGTTCACGTAATCGGGCATGCGGCGCAGGACCGTGTCCACCACCGCCTCGGTCGAGTACCCGCGCGTCTCACGGTCACGGTGCAGCTTCTGGATCCATTCGAGGTTGATGATGGGTACCACGCCGATGATGAGATCGGCATGCTGGGCGACGTTTACCTCGGGGGTGACCACGGCGCCGTGCAGCCCTTCGTAGAACAACAGGTCGGTGCCCTCGGAGATTTCCTCCCAGGGTGTGAAGGTGCCCGGTTCCTGGCCGTACGGCGCCGCTTCCTTCTCGTTATGCAGATAGCGACGAACCTTGCCGTGTCCGGCTTCGCCGTAGCCGCGAAACAGGGTCTCGAGCTCCTCGAACAAGTTGTTGGCGGGCCCGAAGTGACTGAAGTGCTGATCGCCGCGCACGGCTGCTTCGGCCATCTTCTCCTTCATCTGCAGGCGGTCGAAGCGGTGAAACGAATCGCCCTCGACCAGCACGGCCTTGATGCGCTCGCGGCGAAAGATCCAATTGAACGTGCGCGTCACCGATGTCGTGCCGGCGCCGGAGGAGCCGGTGACGGCGATGATGGGATGCTTGGCTGACATGATCGGTCCCCTAGTTCCATTCGCTCTGGATGAAGAGTGAGCGCTCCTTGAATAGCGGGGAGCTGTAGATGCGGTCCAGCCCCTGGTCGTGCTCCAGATGATAGCGCTCGATCCGCTCGACCTCCGAGCGGCACCCCAGGATGAGCGGGACGCGTTGGTGCAGCTCACGGGGCACCAAGTCGAGGACCCGGCCGCGGCCCCAGGAGGCGCTGCCGCCCGCTTGCTCGACCAGCATGGCCATGGGATTGGCCTCATACAGCAGGCGCAATCGACCGGGCTTTTCGGGGATCTTGGTATCGCGCGGATACATGAAGAGGCCGCCGCGGATCAAGATCCGATGCACCTCCGCGACCAGCGAGGCGATCCAGCGCATGTTGAAGTCCTTGCCGCGCACGCCCGAATGGCCCTGCAGACACTCGACCACGTAGCGCTTCACGGGCGGTTCCCAGAAACGCTCATTCGAGGCGTTGATGGCGAACTCGCTCGTGTCCGTGGCGATGGTCATGTTGGGATGCGTGAGGACGAATTCCCCGAACCCGCGGTCCAGTGTGAATCCGTGCACGCCGCGCCCCAGGGTGAGTACCAGCATGGTCGTCGCGCCGTAGATGGCGTAGCCTGCGCACAGCTGGCGGGATCCGGGCTGCAGGAAGTCCGTAGTATTTGCCGGCTCGCGTTTGCGCGGCGCCTCGAGCACCGAGAAGATACTGCCGACCGGGGCGTTCACGTCGAGGTTGCTCGAGCCGTCGAGGGGGTCGAAAACGAGCAAATACTTCCCGAGCGGATACTCCGCCGGAATCGCATAGGGTCCCTCGAGCTCCTCGGACACCATACCCGCCAGATGTCCCCCATATTCGCTGGTGCGCAGAAAGATATCGTTGGCGATGACGTCGAGCTTCATCTGTCTCTCGCCCTGGACGTTGATCGCATCGGCGCAGCCTTGTTCGGCGCCGAGCGCGCCCCGGCCGACGATGAAGCTGATGCGCTTACAGGCGAGACGCACGTGATTGAGCACCGCGGTGAAGTCGCCAGTGGCCTCGGGGAAGCGCCGTTGCTCCTCGATCATGAATTCCGTGATGGTTTTTTTCTCTCGTGTACTCATTGTCCCCTCCCTGCAGCGTATGAGGGGCGACAGCCCCTTTTGGTCGTGAAGGCATACTCGAGCTCCAGGAACGGACGGGCGCACGATTCCCAGGAGCTCAGCAACAGATCCGCCTCGGAAAAATCCTCTCCTAGCGTCCAATCGCTTGGCGTGATCACGGTGAACAGGCCCGCGCGTTTCGCGGCGGCAAGGCCCTGGCTAGAGTCCTCGACTGCGACGCAGTCGGCTGCCGATTCGCCCAGCTCACGCAGCACCAGACGGTAGATGTCCGGCGCGGGCTTCTTGTGCGCGACAGCATCGCCCGCGCCGATCACGCGAAAGCATGCATCCCCGCGGTCGCCGAAATGCGCGCCGAGCAGCGCGTCGATGTTGTCTCGCGTGGTGGTGGAGGCGATCGCCAGCGTCACCCCGGCGCCGGCGGCGTCCTTGAGTAAGCGCTTGATCCCCGCGCGCAGCGGCACTCGACCCATCCGCACGAGCTGCGAGTAGTGTTCGCACTTGGTGCGGTGAATGGCGGGGACGAGCGCTTTGAGAGCCTGGCGCCCAGGCGGGGCAAGCGACAGCGTATCGATGAATGCCGCCAGACGCTCCTTACCTCCGGCGACGTTGAGCCAGCGCGCGTAGTCTCCGCGGCTCCAGTGCCAGTCGAGGCGGTGCTCCTCGAAGGCGTGATTGAAGGACTCGCGATGCGTTTCCTCAGTATCCGCGAGCGTGCCGTCGACATCGAAGATGAGGGCCTTGATCCTCAAGAGAACACCCGGCTCGCGCGCAGGTCCTCGCCCTCGATGGTCATGAGCTCCTCGCGCGTGAGCTCGACGTCGGCCCTCGCGAATAGACGGTTCGCCTGCCGCAGCCGGGCGCGGTCGAGGGCATTGCGGATCGAGCGCGCATTGGCGAAGTGCGGCTGCCGCATGCGCAGCGGGATGTAATCGCGCAGGGCTTGGAGCCCGCCCGCGCTCAGCCGGTATTGCATGGAGTCGAGCATGCGTTGCGCGATCGCCTCGAGTTCCTCCGCGCCATAGTCGGGAAAATCCAGATGATGGGCGATACGCGAGGAGAGTCCCGGATTCGAGCGAAAAAAGACCTGCATGCGCTCGCGGTAGCCGGCGAGGATCACGACCAGATCCTCGCGCTGGTTCTCCATGACCTGCAGCAGGATTTCGACGGCCTCCTGTCCATAGTCGCGCTCGTTCTCGGGGCGATAAAGGTAGTACGCCTCGTCGATGAACAGCACGCCGCCCATGGCTTTTTTCAGCACTTCCTTGGTTTTCGGGGCCGTATGGCCGATGTATTGACCCACCAGATCGTCCCGCGTAACCGCCGTCACGTGGCCTTTGCGCACGTAGCCGAGGCGGTGCAGGATCTGCGCCATGCGCAGCGCGACCGTGGTTTTGCCCGTTCCCGGATTGCCTGTAAAGGACATGTGCAGGGAAGGCGATCCGGTGACGAGACCGAGCTGGGCCCGCGCCCGCCCGATGAGGAGGAGCGAGGCGATGTCGCGCACGCGTGCCTTCAAGGGTTTGAGTCCGATCAGCTCGCGGTCGAGCTCATCCAGCACTTCGTTCACGTGCGAGCTCGCGAGTAGCGCGCGCAGGTCGATGCGCTCGGACACACCCTCGAGCCCGGCGGCCTGCATCGCGCTCCCGCTCGCCTGGTTCACTTGAGCTCCTACTCGTAGCGGCGCCCCGCGGGAGACTGCGCAGCGTAGCTCTCGAGGGTGTATTGAATGTGCCTGCCTTCCATCTCGTGACGCTTGAGCAGAAAGCCGGGCTCGTCGGGGGGTCTTCCCACGATGAAGGACAGGCGCGTCGTCTCGAAGCCGCGCGTCGAGTCGAATGCGTTCACGCGCACGTAGCAGGAGCGGTGCTCATCGCGGCAGGCGAGCACTTCGCGCAGCGCGCGCGCGGCGTCACGCAGGTCGAATAGCGGGTTTCCCCACATTTCCCAATAGCAATTCCGCGGGTGCGGATCGTCGGTGTATTCGACGCCGATGGCCCAGCCTTGCTCGATCGCGTAATCGATCTGAGCGCGGATCTCGTCATCGGTAAGATCGGGGAGAAAGGAGAAGGTGCCCTGGGTGATGCGCATGATCCCTCCTCAGGCGACGGTCGCCGTCGGCACGAAGTCCGCGGTATCCGTCGATTGGTAATTGAAAGTCACGTCCTTCCAGGTGTCGAGCGCGGCACGCAGTGGTGTGCACCAGCGAGCGGCGGCGGCGAGAATCTCAGGCCCCTCGTTCCAGATGTCGCGCCCTTCGTTACGGGCCTTGATCATGGCCTCGAGCGCCACCCGGTTCGCGGTTGCTCCCGCCTGGATACCCTGCGGGTGACCAATGGTGCCGCCGCCGAATTGCAGGACGACATCCTCGCCGAGATAGCTGATGAGTTGATGCATTTGCCCGGCGTGAATGCCGCCCGAGGCGACCGGCATGACCTTGCGCAATCCCGCCCAGTCCTGGTCAAAAAAAACGCCGTGCTGGAGATTTTTATGGGTGATGCTATCTCTGCAATTGGAATATATCCCTTTGATAACGTTGGGATCGCCTTCGAGCTTGCCGACGACGGTGCCGGCATGGATGTGATCGACACCGGCCATGCGCATCCATTTTGCGATGACTCGAAAGGACACACCGTGATTCTTCTGGCGCGTGTAGGTGCCATGACCCGCGCGATGCAAATGCAGGATCATGTCGTTGCGGCGCGCCCATTTCGCCATGGATTGAATCGCCGTGTAGCCGATCACCAGGTCGATCATCACGATGCAGGAGCCTAATTTTTTGGCAAAATCCGCGCGTTCGTACATGTCCTCCATGGTGGCCGCAGTGACATTGAGGTAGTGGCCTTTCACCTCGCCGGTCGCCGCAGCTGCTTTGTTGACCGCTTCCATGCAGTAGAGAAAACGGTCGCGCCAGTGCATGAAGGGCTGCGAGTTGATGTTCTCGTCGTCCTTGACGAAATCGAGGCCGCCCTTCAAGGCTTCGTACACCACGCGGCCGTAGTTCTTGCCGGACAGTCCGAGCTTGGGCTTGGTGGTAGCGCCGAGAAGCGGGCGGCCGAATTTGTCCAGGCGTTCGCGTTCCACGACGATACCGGTGGGCGGCCCCTGAAAAGTCTTGAGGTATGCCACCGGAATGCGCATGTCCTCGAGACGCAGCGCCTTCAAAGGCTTGAAGCCGAAGACGTTACCGATGATCGATGCCGTCAAGTTAGCAATCGACCCTTCTTCAAATAAATCAATGCTGTATGCGATATAGCTAAAGTATTGATCCGGAGCGCCGGGCACTGGCTCCACGCGATAGGCTTTGGCACGATAGCGATCGCAGGCAGTCAGCCGATCGGTCCAGACGACCGTCCAGGTCGCCGTCGATGATTCTCCCGCAACCGCAGCGGCCGCCTCCACGGGGTCGACGCCGGTCTGCGGCGTGATCCTGAAAAGCGCGATGACGTCTGTGTCCAGGGGTTCGTAGTCCGGATCCCAATACCCCATCTGGGCGTAGGGCATGACGCCTGCCTGATATCGCTCGCGCTGCTCGGCCATGTTGGCTCCTGGGAACGGGCATCTACGCCCGGGTCTCGAGGGACTGTAGTCCTGGCGATCCATCAGTGATAATCAATATTGGTTCGGTACTCGATAAGCTTTCGCTGATGCGGATGGGGGATGCATGTCCATACAACGCGTGTCTCTACGGCAACTGAAGGTGTTCGAAGCCGCGGCGAGCAACCGCTCGTTCTCCAAGGCGGCGCAGCTTTTGCATCTCACGCAGCCGGGCGTATCGATGCACATCAAGGAGCTCGAGAGCAACGCGGGCCTGCCGTTGTTCGAGCGTATCGGCAAGAAGCTGCACGTTACCGAAGCGGGGCAGGAGCTGCTCGCACGGGTACGCGAGATCCTGCGCTCGCTCAAGGATGCCGAGGAGGCACTCGACGGGCTGAAGGGACTGAAGCGCGGACGCATCAATCTCGCGGTGGTGAGCACCGCGAAGTACTTCGTGCCGCGGTTGCTCGCGCGCTTCGGCAAGGACTTTCCGCAGCTCGATATCCGCCTTGCGGTGAATAATCGCGACTCGGTCATCGAGCAGTTGGTCGCCAACGAAGTGGATCTAGCCATCATGGGCCGCTCGCCCCAGACGCTCGACACGGTCGCCGAGCCGTTCGCGCCGAATCCGCACGTGATCATCGCCTCTCCCGACCATCCCCTTGCGGGCGTACGCCGTGTGCCCATCGATCGGGTGGCCCGCGAGACCTTCATCGTGCGCGAGCCGGGATCCGGCACACGCCTCGCCATGCAGCAGTTCTTCGAGGAGCGACGCTTGACCTTTCGAGTGGCCATGGAGATGGCGAGCAATGAGACCATCAAGCAAGCGGTCATGGCCGGGATGGGGGTGAGCTTCATCTCGAGGCACACGCTCGATCTGGAGCTACAAACGGGACGGCTGGCGGTTCTCGATGTCAGCGGAACGCCCGTGATCCGACAGTGGCATGTCGCGCACCTCGCGAAGAAGCGTCTGTCGCCCACCGCCGCCGCGTTCAAGCGCTTCGTGCTCACGCAGGGACGCTACTTGCTGCGCGCCCAGGGTTCGCCGTAGAACGAAGCGTCCGTGTCCGCGCCGGCGCAGAGTCGGCAAATGCGCGGTACGCAGACCGCATCGCCTTGCACGTATCCCGACGACGCACGGCCGCTGCAACCGCTCAATGGTCGGCGCGTCGAAGAAAGCCGGTAAACCCTTTCGCGATCGCGGGGTACTCACGGCTTTCCAGCAAAAGTCGATCGGGGATATGATCATCGCTCATCGAGACAGGGACGCTTGACATAATGCAACCGCTGATTGGGTGCCGCCGCGAGTGCGCGCGGCCTCAATCCGCTCGTCGCCCCAGAACACACGGAGTGCAGCCGAAGGCCAGTGATCCAACCATAAAACGGACTCGAGGGGATTCTCATGAAGGGCTCAACCTTATTGAAGCTTGTGTCTTCTTGCGCTGTTCTTGTCGCGACAAGCAGCGCGCTGTCGGGCTCACTCACGCCCGCACAGCTCTCCAAGGCCTCGCAGCTTCCGGTGATCGTGATCCTCAAGGATCAGTTGCCGAGCGTGCCGCCGTCGCGTGAATCGACGATGCCGCGTGCGGCGGCCATTTCTACCGCGCAAGCAGACGTGCTCAGTTTGTTGCAGCGATCCGGGCCGCACAGCGTGCACTCGTTCAGCACCATCAATGCGTTTGCGACCCAGGTGACGGCCGGCGAAGCGACGGCGCTTGCGAGCCATCCCGATGTGCAGGCTGTGGTTCCCGATGCAATGATCCGGGCGCCGCGGCTGCGAAGAGACACCACCGGCAGCGGTCGCGTCGCTGCGTCGAGCACGACGACCGACGATGGGCTTTGCAACACCCTGGAGCCGGAGGCTCTGCAGCTCACCCATACCGCGTACCTCGATACCTCGCTCCCTCAAGCGCAGGAAGTGGTCGACGGCAACGGCGAGAAAGTCACCGGTAAGGGTGTCAAGGTCGCCTGGATCGCCGACGGCGTGAATATTCACAACCCGAGTTTCATCCGCCCCGACGGCTCGCCGGTGTTCATCGATTATGAGGACTTTTCAGGCGACCCGGCCGGCACTCCCACCGACGGTGGTGAGGCCTATCTGGATGCAAGCTCGATCGCCGCGCAAGACATGCCGCACGGCAAACTCCTCACGTACGACATCAGCCAGTACGTCGCGGCCGCGCACCCGCTGCCTTCGCCGTGCAAGATCCAGATCCGCGGCATGGCTCCCGGCGCCTCGCTCGTCGGTCTCAAGGTATTCTCCTTCGCGGGATTTACGACGACGTCGTACTTCGTACAGGCCATCGAGTGGGCCGTGGTGCACGACAAGGTCGACGTGCTCAACGAGTCCTTCGGCGGCAACCCCTATCCGGACAATATCAACGATCCGATTTCCTTGGCCGACGCCGCCGCCGTGGCCGCGGGCGTGACGGTGACCGTCAGTAGCGGTGATGGGGGAACTTCGGGAACCCTCGGCTCGCCGGCAACCTCGCTGGAGGTCATCGCGGCGGGTGCCACCACCCAGTACCGCTCGTACGTGCAGACGACCTATGGCGCGCAGGCGCTCGTGAAGGTGCCCGGCTGGATCAGCAATAACATTTCACCCTTCAGCTCGGGCGGCTTTGCGCAGAGCACGGCGCGCACGGTCGACGTCGTCGCGCCCGGCGACCTCGGCTGGGCCGCGTGCTCCACCGACGAAGCGCTGTATAACGACTGCTCCAACTACAACGGCGGTCCCACCCCCATCCAGCAACAGGGCGGTACCAGTGAGTCCGCGCCACTGACGGCCGGCGAGGCCGCCCTGATCATCCAAGCCTATCGCAGCACCCACCACGGCAAGAATCCGACTCCGGCCTTGGTCAAGCAGATCATCATGAGCACCGCGAACGACATTTCCGCGCCGGCATTCGAGCAAGGCGCGGGACTCATCGACGCCTTGGCGGCGGTGAACCTTGCGCTGTCGATCCAGGATGCGAACGGCGCACCGAAGTCGCAAGCCGGGGGCTTGCTGCTGAGCCCGACCAGCGCCATTGCCATCGCCGAGCCGAATACGTCCCAGCGACTGGCGGTGACCCTCACCAACACGAGTGCGTCCAAGCAGCACCTCACACCGGCGCTCGAGATTCTCGGGCCGCCGATCGCGGGAGCGACGACCAGCGTCAACCTCGACCCGAGCACCGACCCGACGTTCCCCAACGTCACGGGCTCGCCGCGTTCGTATGTCACGCGAACCTTCAGAGTTCCGACCGGCGCGGCGCATCTCGATGCATCGATTGCCTGGCAGGAGACACCCACGGCCTCCCTGGTGGTCTATCTGTCGCTCATCGATCCGTCGGGGCGTCAAGCGGTCTATTCGGTCCCGCAAGGATTCGGTCAAGGCTATGCTCACGTCGATGTGGTGAAGCCGGCGGGCGGCACGTGGACTGCCGTCTTCTTCACTCGTCCCGCCGGCGTGGCGGCTTCTTATTCGGGCCCCGTGCAATTCACTTGGGCCGCGGAAGACTACGCCCGGATCGGCAGTGTGCATCCCTCGGCACTGGAACTATCGCCGGGTGAATCGGCCTCTTTCACGATCGATTATGAGATGCCCTCGCAGTCGGGCGATGTCGCGGCAGCCATTCGCTTCGGGGGCGCGACGAGCGGCTTCGTGCCGCCCGAGATTCCGGTCAGCCTGCGGACGCTGGTCCCGATCGGGCCCACCGGCGGCTCGTTCACCGGCACGCTCACGGGCGGGAACGGGCGCGCAGGTGTCGGTCCTTACCAGACCTACGAGTTTGACGTGCCTGCGGGCAAGCGCAGCATGAGCCTCACTCTGGCGACCGCCGCCGACGGCTATCTGCTCGAAGGTCTGCTGGTCGATCCCAACGGCATGCAGATGAGCGTGCAACCGAACGCCGATGTGGCCGGCAATCAACAGTATGGGATGACGCTGAGTCACTACTTGCCGCAACCGGGCCGATGGAGATTCACGCTGGTGACGAACTACACGGCGTCGGGCAACGAGACGTCCTTGCCGTTCACCGGCCGCGTGTCGTTCAGTCAGACGGGCGGTGTCAGCGTGAGCGATTTGCCGAACAATGCGGAGACGCTCATCTCTGCCAGCGGCAAGCCGGTCACGGTCGAGGTCAAGGTCACGAACGAGGGCACGGTGTCCTCGGCATACTTCGTTGACTCTCGCTTGCGCACACCCGCCCTCGTCGAGCTGCCGGGGTATGCGTGCAGCGGTACCAACACGCTGCCGAATCAGTGCGGAGAGTTCATCCTGCCCACCGAGGTGGGCACCATCCAATTCTTCGCACTGGCGACGGCGCCCATCGAAATGGATGCCTACAACGATGTCGGGACCAATGTCGGGTTCACCGGCAATCCGGACATTTTTGCCGCGCAGCTGGCGCCGGATGCAGTGCTGGCCACGTTGACGGAGCCCGAAGTACCGTGGGGCGTCTGGTTCACCGTGCCCTCGTTGATCGGCCCGTATGGACCTGCCGGGGCGCCGACCACGCCGGTTTCCACCGCGGCGTTCGCGCTGATGGAGCCGTTCGATGCATCCATGTCGGGCAGCAGCGGCGATGTGTGGGCCGATCTCACACTGGGCACCAATACCTACAACCCCTTGATACTGGCTCCCGGTGAGAGCGGGACCATTACGGTGACGTTGACACCGAGTGCGGCGCAAGTTGGCAGTACGGTCAGCGGCTACCTGTACGTCGACACGTTCAACCCCAACATGGGTACCGGAGACGAGCTGGTACGCGTACCGTACTCGTATACGGTCTCCAAGTAGTCTCGGAAATTCTCTCCCCGGCCCACGCGTGCATCGCGCGTGGGCCGGGGAGCCGCGCTAGCGCCTGCGTTCCGGTAGCTGCACTTCAGCCGCCGCCGAGCAAGTGCTCGAGGTCCTCGGCCGACATCGTTCCGGCGCGCACGCGGCCGTCGGCGAACACGATCGTGGGTGTCCCGTCGACGTGCAGTTTCTCACCGAGCGCGAGATTGCGGTCGATGGGATTTACACACTTCGCCACGGGGGGGTCGATGCCCTTCAGCATTTTGTCCGCCCAGGTCTTTTGCCGGTCCTTCGAGCACCAAACGCTCTGCGCATGCTCATAAGCATGCGGGTGAATGCTCGTGAGCGGGTATAGGAAAATGTGCAGCGTCACGTCGTTGATCTTCGGCAGCTGTTCCTCGAATTTCTTGCAGTACGGACAGTCCGGGTCCTCGAAGAGATAGAGCTGGCGCTTGCCGTCGCCATGCACGACATCGAAAGCGTCGGCGAGAGGCAATTGTTTGACGTCGATGCGTGTGAGCGCCTCGAGCCGCCGCTCGGTGAGATCCTCGTGGGCGTCGACATCGAACAGATGTCCATTGAAGAGATGTTTGCCCGACGCATCGGTATAGACGATGCGGTTGCCTTCCATGAGCACTTCCAGAATGCCGTCCACGCCGCTCGGGGAGATGTGCTCGATGGTGTACTCCGGCAACGTCTTTGCGAGCTTGCGGGCGAGCTCCGCATATTGAGGCGCAATCTCGGGAGCGGGGTGTTGATCCGCTGCGGCGGGCGCGCCGGCGGGGACCGGCGTGGCGCCGGTTTTTGCGGCAGACCCGGGCGGATCGCTCGCCGCCCAAACGAAGGAAGCGGCGGCGAGACCGGCGAGCATCGCGTGACGAGTCCAGCGCGCGCGCGTGGATGATTGGGAGTGGTGCATAGTGACCTTGTGAAGCTCGGTGAGCGGGGTGTTTTACCACGATTGCTCGAGGTTGCGCCGATTCATGGCGTTCGCCGCCCATTTCGGCATATATTTCCCGTGCCAAACACACGGGATGAGGTGCAGCGTGAGCCTATTCGGCAAAGGAAACGATCTCAACAGGCAGTTCATCGCGCGTCCGGACGAGGCGAAGGGCGCTATCCTGTACAAGTGGCCGGACCTCACGATAAGAAAGTTCACGCAAGTCACGGTCGAGCCCGACGAGACGGCGCTCTTCATCAAGGAAGGCAACGTGGTGGGCGTACTGCCCCAGGGGCGCTCGACGCTCGACGGCGCGTTGATCCCATTCCTTGGGGACATCGTGGATTGGGCGAGTGGCGACAATATGTATCGCGCGGAGCTTTACTTCGTGAGCTCCCGCGAGTTCGTGAGCCTGCCTTTCGGCGGTCCCATCGACAACATCGAGGATCCGGAGACCGGGCTTGCCGTGGGGCTGCGCGTCTTCGGAGAGTACGCGCTCAAGGTCAACGATCCGGCGACCTTGATTCTGACGCTGATCGGCACGCGGCAGGCCTCCAACGATCTCGTCACCGACTGGTCTCGTGAGCAGATCATGAAGGCGTTGCGCACGGGCGTCGTGCGCAAGCTGACTGCCGAGAAATGGCCGGTGCTTGGCATCGCCGGGCGCACGACCGAGATCGAATCGGCACTGCTCGCCGATGTGCAGGCGGCGCTTCAGCCCTATGGTGTGAAAATCACCCGCTTGGGCAACGTCACCATCAGTCTGACGCCCGACGATGAGCAAACGCTCAAAGGGTTGCGCAAGGACAGCGCCTACACGCGCCTCGCCGGAGGCTTTCGCGAATACGGCGTGGGAGCCGCCTTGAAGGGCATCGGCGAGGGCGCGGCGAGCGGCGCCGGCAACGGCGGCCCCGCCGTTCTTGGTGTCGGACTGGGACTCGGCGGTCTGGTCGCGGGCATCGGCGCGGCTCCGGCGGGACCGGCCGCCGGCTACGGCGGCGGAACTGCCGTGCCGACACTGCCCGCGGGCGGTGCGGGGCCGGCAGGGGCGGGGATCCTCGTCTGCTCGAATTGCCACGCGACGAACCCGCCCGGCGCAAAGTTCTGCTCGAGCTGCGGTACCGCGATCACCGCTCCCAAGGTTCTGCATTGCATGCAATGCAGATCGGCGGCCTCGCCGGGCGCGAAGTTCTGCGCCAACTGCGGAAGCGCGCTCTCGGCATGATCCGCGCTGCGCGTGCCGGCGCGATCCTGATCGGCGCGCTGAGCGGTGCGGGGGATGCGCTGGCGCGGGCCGGCGGCGGCGGCCATAGCGGCGGCGGCCATAGCGGCGGTTTTTCGAGCGGGGGACACTCGTTCTACGGTGGCGGCTCGGGTGGCGGCGGCGGCTTTATCGCCGTGCTGATCATCGTGCTGGTGATCTATCTCTACTATCGGCGCTCGCAGCGCGGCGGCCCGGCTGCGCCTGCGGGTCCGGCGCCCACAGCGCAAGCCGCCGTGATGAGCGTGCTAGGTGCGACGCTCGGTCAGAGCGCCGCAATGGGCGCGTCGACGGGCGGCATGGTGTCGCGGTCGCTGCCCGCCGCAGCGTTCGCGACGACGCTGCGGCCCGTCGTCGATCGGATCCGCGCGCAGGACCCGGGCTTCGAGCTCGAAGTGTTCCTGCAGCGCGCGGAGATGACGTTCTTCCTGGTCAAGCGCGGCATTCAGCAAAATGATGCGGCGGCGGTGCGCCCCTTCTTGAGCGATGCGGTCTTCGAGCAAGTCGCCCGCAGCATCGCCGCATCCACCGCACAGCATCGACACGCGTTGCTGGAGAGCCTGAATGTGCGCGCCGTCCACGTACAGAATGCAGAGTGCAACGAAGCGGGGCAACGGCTGCAGGTTCACTTCGATCTGGTATATCGAGCGAAGGTCTTGGACGATGCCAATCGCGTCGTGGCCGACGATCAAGCCGATCACTGCCACGGCGAGCGCTGGACGTTCATGCGCATGGCGCGTGCCACAACGCCGACCAATGGCGGCGTGACCGCCGCGCGCTGCCCGGCGTGCGGCGCAGAGCTCCGCCTCAATCTCGACGGCACCTGTTTGCACTGCCGAGCGAGCGTCACCAACGGCACGGTCGATTGGATCGTCGCGGGTGTCGAGCAAGCGCCCTTCATCGGCTATCCGAACGACTCGTCCTTGGCGGTGGCCGCGCCGAGCATCGGGCAGGGCATCGCCGCACTCAAAGCCGCCGATCCCGGCTTCTCGCCGGACGCCTTTCGGGTGCGCGTCAGGACCGCCTTCCTCGCCCTGCAGGATGCCTGGTGCAAGCAGAATCTCGATGCGGGGCGCGCGTTCTTGAGCCCCGGCGCGTATTTCACTTGGCGGGCGCAGCTCGAGACCTTGGCTCTGGAGGGCCGCCGCAACGTGATGGAGCAAATCTCGGTGCAACACATCGATCCCATCCTCATCGTGCACGGCCGCGTGTTCGACGACATCACCGTGCGGATCTCGGCCTCGGCCGCAGACTTCGAGATCGACAAGGATAACCGCATCGTTTTCGGCGACCGGATGGTGCGTCCCTTCGCGGAGGACTGGACCTTCCAGCGCTCGGTGGGCGTCGCCACGAGCCAGAAGCCGGGGACGCTCGAGAACACTTGCCCCAATTGCGGTGCGCCGATCGAGCTCACGCAGATCGGCGAGTGTCGCTACTGCAAGGCGGCCGTGACGAGTGGAAAATTCGACTGGGTCGTGTCGCGAATCGCGCAGGAAGAAGTGTTCGGCGCGGATGCGGGGCCTTTGCAACCCGGTGCGCAACTCGCACTCCAGGTCGGCGGCGCCATCGTCGGAGGGTTGCTCAGCAGCCTGCTCTCGAACAACTCGTCAAGCCGGCCGAACGACTGGAATTGACAGGCCTGCGCCCGTGGCCGCGGCGTTACGGCCGCGCGGCTCGCGGCTGCGGATGGTTGGCGCGATGAGGCAAGTGATCGCGCTGCCAGCGGTCGTGCACGACGACTACGGGTGCGCCGGTGTAGATCGGGTAATCGGCGCTCGAGTCATCGGGCGGCGTGTCGCTCGCGGGCCCGGGCCCTCGATCGTAGCCGGGGCTGGGCTGCGGATAATAGCCGGGGCCGGGGCCGTAGGGCCGCGGCGCGACATGCGCAGACGCTGCGCTCGAATCGATCACGTTGACTTCGGCGAGCTGGCGCACCGTGGCATGAGCGCCGCACTGTGTATCGGAAAAGACCCGCCGGCCGTCGACGTCGCATTCCCACACCTGTCCGGGCGGCAGCTGCGGCCGCGCGGTCGGCGAAACGACGACGGGCGAGAGGTCGGATTGCGCGGCAGGATGCGCAGCGGGCGTCGCAGTCGGTGCCACCTGCGCGGTGCTCGCAGTCGCGACTGCAGGTGCGCTTGGAGGACTGGTTGAATCCGACGAGCCGACGGCGGTCGCGGTAGCCGCCGCCAGCGCCAGCGTTCCGCCCAGAATCCACGGCAAGAGATCGGTGTCCTCGATCATGGCGCATTGTACGACGCTCGCGGCCAGGGGAGGGACGTGGTGTGAATTATTTTGGAGCGGGTTCGCATGGCCGCATTAAGTGAAACGCGTGTCGTCCAGCAATTCTCCGCACTCCGATGTGAACCCCAACACCGGCGCTGCGGAGGGCAGCGGTCTCACGCGCAACGTCGCGCGCGATACGCTCTTCTCGACAGGCGTCGCGCCTCGCACGTGATCTTGCCGATGGTGCCTAAGCGCGCGTGACTCGTTCGTTCGCGCGGCTGTGACCGCGGTCATCGTTTTTCATCGCACGCTCATTCAATCTGCGCCGCATGCATTCCCACCCCGCCGTTGCCAAGGCGCGCTTCAGCCCGATCGCGCTCGCCGCGCTGTCCTGGCGCGACTTCGAAAGACTCATTGGCGATACATTTCGGCGGCGGGGATATCAAGTGACGGGATTCGGGAGCCATGCCGGCGACGGTGCAGCGGATCTCGCGCTCGTCAAGACGGGCGAGCGCTTCCTCGTTCAATGCAAGCATTGGCGCAAGCATGAGGTCGGGGTGCTGGCGGTTCGTGAATTGCAAGCCGCGCTCGAGGGGGTCGGGGCGCAGGGCGGGTACGTGCTGACCGCGGGAGAGTTCACGCCCGAGGCACGCGACTTTGTCCGCAACACCCGCATCGAGCTCATCGGCGGCCGCGCGCTCATCGCCTGGCTGCGAGCCGGCGGGGGGCGGCGCACCCGTGCTCCGCAGGCGCTCGCTCCGGCGGTCGCTCGAATTGCCTGAGCGGATCGCGGGAATATCTAGATAAAGTTCGTAAGATTATGATAAATAATGTGTTGAGACGGTCGATAGAGGCGCTCCAAGGATCCTCGGCGAATGCATCGTCAACCGTCGCCGCGGGCAGCCGTTAGTAGCTGCAACGAGCTCGAACTAGGGAGGATGTATGTCGACCAGAGAATTTGCCGAACAGGGGCGGGGTCGCTCTTTCTCGCGGTCGCTCGTGCACGGGTGTGCGCTGCTATTGACCGTACCGCTGCTCGCGAGCTGCGACGACGGTAATTTTTGCGGGAACTGCACCGTCTCGCCACCGAGCGAGGCCTCATACGGTCTCGTCGCCGGGAATTTCACGCAGAATGGCCACACCTCGGTGATCGCCACCAGCACGGTTTACTACTATCCTGAGGACAATCCCGGCAACTTGAAAATCTATCCGTCGACCGGTGCGGGGACATTCGGTGCTCCCGTGCTGACCCCCGACGGCGACGATCCGCTCTATCTCGCGAGCGCCGATCTCACGGGTACCGGCGCGCTCGATGTCGTCTCGGCGAGCTACGATGACGGCACGCTCACCGTGTTCTACAACAGTGCGCAGGCGCCCGGCACCTTCGGCGCGCCGGTGATCCTGTCCTCGCCCGGGGCCTCGCAAGTTGCGATCGGCGACATGAACAAGGACGGGCTGCAGGATCTTGTGTCCGCCGATTTCAATGTCTCGCTTTTCATCCAGACCGCGCCGGGCACATTTGCAAGTCCGGTGACCCTGTACTCGGGGGGCGCGAACTGGGTCGCCGTTGGCGACTTGAACAACGACGGTATTCCCGATGTAGCGCTTACCGACTCGGTGGGCGTGAAAGTGCTGCTGCACACAGGTGCCGCCGGCAGCGTCACCTATGCGGCGCCCGTCGCCGTGTTCACGCAAAGCGTGAATCCGGGTATCACGGGAGCCAACTTAATCGCCATTGCCGACGTCAATGGGGACGGCCTCAATGATCTGGTGATTACCGATCCGGGTCCGGTCGGCAGTCCGCCCACCGTCAACATCCTGCTGCAGGACAAGAGCGCCCCGGGCACCTTCCTCGCGCCGGTAAGCTATGCGCTCTCGAGCGACAGCATTCCGCAATCGATCGTGGTGGCGGACGTGAACGGCGATGGTCACCCCGACATCATCGTCGGCGGATCGGCGGAGGTCGATGTGCTGCTGCAGAATGCGTCCGCGCCGGGCACATTTCTCGCCGCGGCGAGCTACGCGACTGAGAACGCGACGCAAGTTGCGATCGCGGACGTGAACGGCGATGGCTTGCTCGATATCGTCGTGCCGGTCGGCGTTTCGCACCCGCTGCTGAACGGGATTTACAGCAACAACCCGGGTGTCTTGCTGCAAGTCGCCGGAAAGCCGGGCACCTTCGCCGCCGTGCAAGACCTGCCCTAGAGGCCATCGTTCAGAAGGGCTCACGGTAAGGGCGAAGATCGAGCTCGTGCGTCCAAGCACTGCGATGCTGTCGATGCAGTTGCCAGTAGGTCTCGGCAATGTCATCGGGGCGCAGCAGTCGGTCGGCCGCTCCGTCCGCGACGAGATCCGGGGCGTTGCGCCGCAATTGCTCGCCGTCGATGCCGCCGTCGATGATGACGTGTGCCACGTGCACGCCGTGGGGACCGTACTCTCGGGCCAGACTTTGCGCGACTGAGCGCAAGCCCGCCTTGGCGGCCGCAAATGCCACGAATGGACCGCGGCCGCGGACTGAGGCGGTCGCGCCGGTAAACAGCAGCGATCCTCCGCCCGCCGCCAGCAAGCGGGGGAGAGCGGTGCGCGCGAACAGAAATCCCGCGTAGGTGCTCCCCCGCCAAGTCGACTCGAACTCGGCGGGCGTGAGCTCGAGCGGCGTTCCGCGCACGGCGTTTCCCGCGTTGAACGCGGCGCTTTCAAGGGCGCCGAGCGATTCGAGCGCCTGCGACAGGCGCTCGCTGTCGCGTTCCGAGCTGACATCCCCCGGCAGCGCATGCGCCTGCCCGCCGGCAGCGACGATGTCGGCGGCAAGCGCCTGCACGCGCTCGGCATGTCGACCGGTCACCGCGACCAGCAGTCCACCCGCGGCGAAACGCCGCGCAAGGGCTGCGCCCAGGCCGGCGGATGCGCCGACGCCCGCGATCCAGGCCACTCGAGCAGGGGGTGCCATTATGGAGGCGAACCGGCCGCGGGCGCGGAGGAGGAAACGGCGCGCGTGCGCATGTCGGCGAGCGGCGGGCGAGAGACCAAGCCGATCGCCACGAGCAGCAGCAACAGCGCGAACCAGCAGTACTCGCGGTAGATCCGCGGCGTCAGTCCTTTCATCGCTTGTGCCTCGATGCCGCCGTCCTCGGCGCTCCCCAAGCATATGCCCATGCCGGAGGCTGGAGAACTACGCAATCCGAATCTGCTTAGACCCACTCGGCATCGGGGTGGTCGCGCACCGCTGGGTGCTACGATGCGTCCATGCGGATGCTCGTCGTGGGCGCCGGGTCGACCGGCGGATTCTTCGGTACGCGGCTCGTGCAGGCCGGGCGCGACGTCACCTTCCTGGTGCGACCGGAGCGTGCCGCACGGCTACGCGCGCACGGCCTGCGTCTGAAAAGCCCGTTCGGCGATGCCGTGGTGCAGCCGCAGCTCCTGACGGCAGGCGAGATCGACGGGAAGTACGAAGCGGTGCTGCTCACCGTGAAATCCTTTGCGCTCGAGGCGGCGCTCGAGGATTTTGCCCCGGCCGTGGGCGAGGGAACGATCGTCTTGCCGGTGCTCAACGGGATGAGCCACATGGATCGGCTCGCCGCGCGGTTCGGCCGCAATGCGGTCGGCGGCTGCGCCGCCAAGGTGGCCGCGACGCTCGACGAGGAGGGGTGCATCGTCCAGCTGGCGCCCTTTCAAGATATCGCTTATGGCGAGATGGACGGCAGCCGCTCTTCGCGAATCATGGCTGTCGATGAGTTCATGCGCGGCGCGAGCTTCGAGGCGCGCTTGTCGGCCCGCATTGCACTCGAGATGTGGGAGAAGTGGGCGCTGCTTGCAACGCTCGGTGGTGTGACCTGTCTCATGCGCGGCAACCTCGGCGAGATCGAAGCCTCGCCCGGCGGCGCGGAGTTCCTGATGCGCTTCTTCGAGGAAGTGGCATCGGTCATCGACGCCGTCGGCATGCGTCTCGACCCGGCGTTTCTGGCGCAGGCCCGCGCAATGCTCGCGGCGGCGAAGGGATCGTCTCTCACTTCCTCCATGTACCGCGACTTGTCGGCGCAGCGACCCATCGAGGCCGATCAGATCGTGGGTGACCTGCTCGCTCGCGCTCGCGGCGCATCGCTGTCGACGCCGCTGCTGGCAGCGGCTTACGCCAATCTTTGCATCTATCAGCGGCGCCTGGTTAGTGCGCAATCGCGGAGCAGCGACTAGAATCCTCGCGACAAGAGCAAAATGTCCGGAGCTTAAGGGGGACGCTTGACGAACCGTGTACGGAGCAATGCTTCGAGAGTCTCTGCGATCGGTGGGGCCCTGTGGATGTTCGCAAGCGGCGCCGCGCTCGCCGCGCTCGACTATCCACCGGCGAGTCCGCCGCCTGCCTCTGCCGCGGACACTTCGAGCGAGTGGCACTCCATGCCTCAGGATGGGGTGTTCTCCTCCATCAAGCAGAACCTGCGAGAGAGCGAGCAAGAGGTGGTGCGCGGACATTTCGACCTGGGCGAGCCGCCCAATGTGCGGCGGTACTACTGTCTCGTGAACCCGAAAAACGGCCGCCGCGAGCCGAACGGCGTGTTGGGTAATCCCGTGCCGCGGCCCGATGGAATGACCGGCATCAAGATCGACACGGTCTCCATGTACACGTGCGCCAGGGCCGAGGAGAAAGGCTTTCTCGTGTCGGCGGGTTATGTGCTCACCGGACCCGCGCTGGCGCATGTCGCGCCGCCCGCCGCTCCCGCGGCATCACCCCCGCCCATCACGCCGGGATCTGCCGCCGCAACGGCCTCTGCCGGCGCGGCTGCAGAGGCTCCCGCCCGTGTTGCCGTGACTCCCGCGCCCGCGCCGCCGGTGCGCATGGCGGCCGATCGGATCGATGTGGCCGGGGTGAAGCTCGGGATGTCGCCGGATGCAGTGCGCACCGTGCTCAAATCGAAAAGCTTGCGCTACTACAAGGAGTGGACCGAAACGCTCAGTTTCCTCGGCAGCAACGGCACCAGCCAGTCGATTCCGAACGGACGATTCGTGAATGTCATCGCGGCCTGGACGCCTTCGGCTGCCGGCACGCCCGGAGAGGACCTCGAGAGCGACGGCGAGTCCTTCGAAGTCATGTTCACGCCCGTGCCCGGCGCGGAACGCGTGATGGCCATCATCCACACACAGGGATTCTCGCGCCAAGATGCGATTCACGAGACCGCATTGGATGAAGGTCTCGTCAAGAAATACGGCGGCTATGCCGGCGTCGGCGCACTGCCGGAGTCGGTCACATGGCGCTTGCAAAGCGACGGCAGCGTGCAGGTCGGCGACGCGTGCGGGCGACGCGGCACGTTCGGCGGGCTCGGGGGCTTGAGCGTCGCGAACGCGCAGCGCGAGAATCTCGCGCTGCGCAGGACGCCGCAGGAGCTGCAATCACAAGTGGAGCGCTGCGGCGATGCGACGGTGACCGCCGATCATTTCACGCCGAACGGCGGCGCGCTGCCCTCGGATCGGCTCGTGACTCGTTTCACCGTGACCGCGTTCAGCCCGGCATTGGGCCTCGAGGGCGCGCGCCAAGCCGCCCAGCTCGTGCAGGCTGCGGGAGCCTCGTCCGGGGCTCGCTCAAAGGACAGCAAGGCCCCCGACCTGTAGCGCGATGCCGCCCGCCGTCCCCTCGGAAACACGCACCAGGCCGTGGGATCGTCCGAGGTATGGGCCGTGCTCGATGGTGGTCACGCGGTCGACGTGCTGCTGGTCGAAGTGAGCCTGCCGGGCGACGAGAACGGTTTCGAGCTCGCCCACCGTATCCGACAGACACGCCACGAAGTGGATGTTATTTTGACCTCCGGAATCGCCGGCAGTGTTCAGCAATCCCACGAGCTTTGCGAGGACGGACCCATGAAGAAGCCCTGCGATCCGAAGGATGTGGAAGCCCGCATAAAGATATTGCTGGAACGGCGGCGCGCTGCAAAAAGAACTCGAGGAGAACTGGGATGGGCCCTGTCTCGGCGAGGCAAGACACCGATGAGCGTCGCGCCACTGTCCTTCTGGTAGAGGACGAGCTGTTGCTGCGTTGGCCCCCGGCCGAGTACTTGCGAGATACGGGTTATCGCGTGATCGAAGCGGCAAGCGCGAAGGAGGCGCGATCGCCGTGTTGTCGAGCGGCACCCAAGTCGACCTCGTTTTTTCGGACATCAACTTGACCGATGTGATGAGCGGCCATGCGCTCGCCGGCTGGCTCGAGAGTAATCACCCGCAGGTTCCTATGCTGCTGACGTCGGGGAATCGTGGCGAGCTTGGGCGCATCACGCTGGGCACGATGCGCGCCGTCCTTTCGAAGCCTTACGAGCTCTCCGCCGCGGCCGAGCGGATCCGGCAAATGCTGGGGCCTCGCTAGGAGCGGGTGCACGCCGTTTGCGGGTGACGCACCACGTCGCGCAGTCGACGCAAATCCTCGTGGCGGCTGGCGATGTCCGGCCGCGGTGCGGCGAGGCGTAAGTCGCGCAGTACCTCGAGCGAGCGCAGCAGCACAGGCAGCGGAGGGCCGCTCGCGGTGATGCCCTGCAAGCCCGCATCGTCCAGCGCGGAGGCCGGGGCGGCGATGAAGCGCCGCACCAGCCCGTCGTGATGCTGAGCGGCGTAGCGACCGAACAGGGCGCATACCTCGAGGTATGCGCCGCCATTCTGTTGAAACCAGCCGGACCCGGCGTACTCGCTCGCGAGTGCGAGCAACTCATCGAGTAGGCTGGTGCGTGTCATGCACTCGCGCAGACGCTGCTGGTCGGCTGGGATCATGAAGAGCATCTTGTCGACCAGGAGCTGCGCGTAGTAGGGGTCGTTCGCACGACACAGCCCAAGGAGCAGGTCGATCTCGTTGATCCCGGAGAAATCACCCGCGTTTGCGCCCCGGTATTCCTGTCGGCCCACGCGGTAAGGCTTGTAGTATGGCCGCACGCAGTAGAAGAACCGCTCGACGTCGAGCTCGCGCATCAGCCGTTCGTTGAAGCGGATGACCTCGCGCAGCGCCGCCTTGGCCTCCTCGAACAAGACGTCGGCCACCGGGCTCGAGACTCCCAGCTGAACGATCCGGCTGAGCGCGTCGGCGGCGCGCTGCAGGCAAAGGATGCCGCGCGTGTTCTCGTCGATGAACAGGAACTCGTCCGGAAGCGAGGTGAAGCTCTTGCGGATACCCGCGCGCGCTTGATTGTGAGTCGATAGATGCGCCGTGGAGAACCGCGGCGCCATGCCGAGCGAGGCACCGAGGTGCAGCGCGAGCGAGGACGCCTCGACGAAGGGCGAGCGCTCCTCGCGCATCGGATTCGTGAGCTCGTGGCGTCGCAGCGCAGCGAGGTACATGCCGACGCTCCCGAGCACGCCGAACGCGCTGTCGAAGCCGTCGCCGGTGTTGCCCTCGGCGAGCAGCTGTGCAACGTAGACCCGGCCTTCATCGCGCAGCGCTGTCTTGATCGGATCGCCACGTCCGACGACGGCGGCGCGATCGGACTGCGCGAAATAGAGCTCTTCGAGCTCGGTGTTCATCTCGACGAACGAGGTGCGAATCCATTGTTCGAATGCTTCGGCGCGGCTGGTCATCGCGTCAATATCTACGACGCGCGGCGACGTCCTCGGGCGTCACGCTGCCATGCTTGCCACCGAAATGCGCCACGACATAGTTGGCGAGGGCCGCCACTTCGGTATTCGAATAGGCATCGGCGAATGCGGGCATGAACACGTCGCTGTCGCCGACGCGCATTTTCGCGCCTTCGAGGATCACTTCGGTTGCGTTCTCGGCGCTCGGATCATTCACGGTACGCGTCCCTTGAAGCGAAGCGTAGGGCGTCTCGCGTCCCGGACCGTTCCACTGGTGGCACCCCGCGCACGCGCCCTCGAAGAGGGCGAGCCCTTGAGACTCGCTGCGCAGCTCTTCCGGGGCGGGCAGCGTCGCAGTCGATGCGGCGACCGCGGGCGGCTGCGCATCGACGGTGATGGGGTGCTTGCCCTCATGAGCCGGGATGGTCCGTAGATACGCAACCAGAGCGGCCGCATCGGTGGGATTCAAGAATTGCAGACTGTGCGACACGGCCTCGAGCATCGGGCCGCCGGCCGAGGCATGTGAGGGTGCGCGACCCGATGCGAGATAGGCGAGAATTTCTTCGTCCGACCAAGCGCCGATTCCATGTCGCGGGTCGGAAGTGATGTTGTAAGCGCGCCAGCCCTGCAGCTCTTCGCCCGAGAGCTCGCGGCCGTGCTCGAGCCCGAAGCCCGAATTGCGCGGTGTGTGGCACTCGCCGCAGTGTCCGAGAGCGGTCGCGAGATAGGCGCCGCTGTTCCATTGCGTGGACTTCGCAGGATCCGCGGCAAAGCGGCTGCTCTTGAAGAAAGCGGCATTCCAAAACGTCATGGCCCAGCGCTGATTGAATGGAAATCCGAGCTCGTTCGCGTGATTGGGCTGCGCGGCCGGTGGCAGTGTCCACAGATAGGCCTTGATCGCGAGCACATCGTCGCGGCTCAGTTGCGTATACGAGGTGTACGGGAAGGCCGGGTAGAGATGCTGCCCGTCCCGGCGCACGCCCTCGCGCACCGCCCGCACGAATTCGTCGTCGGAGTACGCGCCGATGCCGTAGGTGGGATCGGCGGTGATGTTGGTCGAATAGATGGTGCCGATGGGAAGTTTGAAAGCGACGCCGCCGGCGAACGGTGTGCCCGTTTCCCCCACCGTATGACAGGCGACGCAATCGGCCGCCTTGGTCAGGTATTCGCCGCGCGCCACCGTCGTGGCGCTCGGCGGCGCGCCGGCGATGGCGGGCGCCGTACCCGCGGCGCGGTCGGTGCGGCTCAGGAGAGCGAGCGCGGCGGCTCCAAGGATGACGAGTACGACGATGACGATGAGCAATCGTTTCATGCGAGTCTCTCTTCCGTGCCGAGAGTGCGCCGCTCGGCGACGACCGATTTGAGCGCCCCGGCATCTTGGACCAGGAGTTTGGGATTGATGGGCAATTCGCGCAGACGCACACCGGTCACCGCGAAAATGGCATTGGCCAGGGCCGGTGCCGCGATGGCGGTGCCGACCTCACCGAGTCCGCCGGGCGTCTCGTTATTCTCGATGCGATACACCTCGACGAGCGGTGCCTCATTGATGCGCAAAATGCGGTAGTCGTGAAAGTTGCTTTGCTCGATGGCGCCGTTCTTGAGCGTGATGCCGCTGTAGAGGGCGGCGCTCAGACCGAATATCACACCGCCTTGAATTTGCGCTTCGACCGAGCTCGGATTGACCGCGATACCGCAATCGAGCGCGGCGACCACGCGGCGTAACCGCACCTCGCCCTGGGGGCTGACCTGCGCTTCCACGATCACGCAGATACGGCTGCCGAAGGGCGATCCGAGCGCAACGCCGCGCCCGACGCGCGCCGGCAGAGAGCCCGAGCCCCAGCCGATTTTGCGGGCGGCCAGATCGAGAATCGCCAGCGAGCGCGGGTTGCTGCCGAGTAGGGCGCGCCGATACTCGACCGGATCCTTGCCGGCGGCGTGCGCGAGCTCGTCCATGAAGCTTTCGATCACGAACAGATTGTGTGTAGCCCCGACGCCGCGCCACCATCCGATATTGAGGCCCGGCGGCATGTCGTGTCGCGCCCAATCGACGTGCAGGTTCGCGATGTCGTAAGGCGTCTCGGCCGCGCATTCGATGAGATCGTCATCCATGCCGTCCTTGCCCATGGCCGGGGGCGCCCAGCGGGCGAGCACGCTCGCGCCGGTGATGTGATCCTCGTACCACACGGGTCGTCCGTCGGAGCCGAGCACCGCCGAGATGCGGTCGTAGTACATCGGGCGCGGGATGTCGTGCCGAATGTCTTGCTCGCGCGTCCAGATGACCTTGAGCGGATAGCTCACCTGCTTGGCGAACGCTACCGCTTGCTCGACCGAGTCGGCCTCCAGACGCCGGCCGAAACCGCCGCCGATGTAATGATTGTTGACCACGATCTTGCTTTCGGGGAGGCCGGTGACCTTGACGGCGGCGGCAACACAGCGCGGCGGGACCTGCGTGCCCACCCAGATTTCGCACTTATCGCCGGTCACGTGCACGGTCGTATTGAGCGGCTCCATGGGTGCGTGCGCGAGCAGCGGCAGCTGATACAAAGCCTCGATCGTGCGTCCCGTCGCCGGCTTCTCGCCTTGCTTGCGCCCGAGAACGGTGGGGGCGCTGCGCGAGGCTTGTGCCAGGCCGTCCATGAGATCTGCGGTCGTGAGGTGGGCGTTCACGCCCGGCTCCCACTCGATGTCGAGCGCATCGAGACCTTGCTTCGCTGCCCAGAAATGCTCTCCGACGACGGCGACCGCGTCGTCGAGTTTGAGCACCTGGACGAAACCAGGCACCCGGTGTGCGCGCTCGTCTTGCACGGACTTCAACCTGCCGCCGCGAGTGGGGCAGCCTCGCACGGTCGCGATCTTCATACCCGGCACCCGGGCATCGATGCCGAATTGCGTGGCGCCAATGACCTTGTCCGCCGAATCGATGCGCCGCAGCGGCTTGCCGATCAGGCTGAAAGCCGCGGGATCCTTGAGCGTCACCTTGGCCGGAAGCGGCAGTGCGGCCGCCGCCGTCGCGAGCGCGCCGTAGGGGAGTTTCCGTCCCGACTTGTCATGCAATACCACGCCGCGCTGCACCGCGCAGTCGGCGGGATCGACGTGCCAGCGGTTCGCGGCGGCAGTGATGAGCATGGTGCGTGCGATCGCGGCCGCTTCGCGCAGGACGCCCCACTGGGTGCGGATACTGGTCGAGCCACCTGTGGCCTGTCCGCCGAGCGCCGGGACGCCGTAAAGCTCGTCGCTCGGTGGCGCATGCTCGATCTTTATCTGATCCATGCCGATGTCGAGCTCTTCGGCCAACAACGCACACGCGCCGGTATAAATACCCTGGCCCATTTCGACTTGAGGCATCACCAGGCGTACCGGTCCTTCGGCGTCGATCCGGATGAAGGCATTCGGGGCGAACACGGGATGGCCGTCGGCGATCGCCATCGCGCGATCGCCGGGCTGCGGCCGCGCGCTCATGAAGGCCTGAGCTTTGCCGGCCCCGAGCCAAACGAAGGCGAGCGAGAATCCGCTCAGCTGCAGGGCCTTGCGTCGCCCGAGATCGACCGCGCCGCCGCTCACGGGGAACCCACGCCGATCGTCTGGGGGCCCTGGGGCTTGCCGCTTGCGGCTTGCTTGATGGCCGCACGGATGCGCACGTAGGTCCCGCAACGGCAGATGTTGCCGGACATCGCGGCATCGATGTCCTGGTCAGTGGGATTCGGCGTGCGTGTGAGCAGAGCGGACGCCGACATGATCTGCCCCGATTGGCAGTAACCGCACTGGACGACGTCCACGTCGAGCCACGCTTGCTGAATGGCCTTGCCGGCGGGTGTGCTGCCGATACCCTCGATGGTAAGGATGGGTCTGTCACCGACGTTGCCCACGGGCAGCACGCAAGAACGCACGGGCTCGCCCGCCAACTGTACGGTGCACGCCCCGCACTGAGCGATGCCGCAGCCGAATTTGGTTCCCATGAGTCCGACGATGTCCCGCAGCACCCATAGCAACGGCATGTCGGCAGGCGCGTCGACGGAATGCCGTTCCCCATTCACGGTCAATTGGAACATTTTTCTGTCTCCGCTCACCCCGGCGAGGGCGAAGTACACAGGATTTTGCGCTATGGTCGCCAAAAAGCGAAGAGGGGGCGCCCCGCGCCGCGCCCCTCGCATGGCATGATGCGCCGTCATGAACGTCTCACCCGGCCTTCTGGCGGCCTCCACCGCGGGGGGCGAACCGCAACGACCCTCGAGCCGCGCCGCCTATGTCGATGCTCCGGATCTGCGGTTATTCGTGTTCGCTCTGTTCTTCATCTTCGGCGGCATCACCAGCTTGAACGATGTGGTCATCCCCAAGCTCAAGGGGTTGTTCACGCTCACCAACGGTGAAGTCATGCTGGTGCAGTCGGCGTTCTTCGCGGCGTATTTTCTGTTCTCCGTCCCCGCGGCGGTGCTGGTGAGACGCGTGGGCTACATGCGGGGGGCGGTGATCGGTCTTTTGCTCATGGCCGCCGGTTGCCTCTTGTTCGTGCCCGCGTCGGCGGCTGGCATCTTCGCGGCGTTTCTCGCCGCGCTGTTCGTTCTCGCCGCGGGCATCACGATCATTCAAGTGGTCGCGAACCCGCTCATCTCGCTGCTCGGGCCGCCCGCGACCGCGCACAGCCGGCTCACATTCGCGCAGGCGTTCAACTCACTGGGGACGACAATTTTTCCCTATGTGGGATCGGCGCTCATTCTGGGATCGATCTCGAAGGTCGACCCCGCGCAGCTGCCCGAGGCCGCCCGGGCGGCTTTCAGGATTCAAGAAAGCCACCTTCTCGTGCGGGTATACCTCGGACTCGCGGCCGCGATTCTGGTGGTGGCGGTCGTCGTTTGGACGCGCCGCCGGCGGCTCGAGGAGATTCCGGACGAGGACCACTCGGCGCTCGGCCATCTGGGGGCCTTGCTGCGCCGGCCGCGCTTCGCGTTCGGTGTGCTTTGTATCTTTCTGTATGTAGGGGCCGAGGTGGCTATCGGCTCGCTGATCGTCTTCTATCTCGAACAACAGAGTGTCCTGGACTTGAGCGCCGTCGATGCCGGCGAGCACGTCCCTTTCTATTGGGGCGGCGCCATGGTGGGTCGCTTCATCGGTGCATATCTGTTACGTCTGGTGTCTCCGGGCAAGGTGCTCGCCTGCAACGCGGCAGCGGTGCTCGTGCTTTTGTTCACCTCGGCGCACTCGAGCGGGCCGGTCGCCGCGTGGTCACTTCTCGCCGTGGGGCTGTTCAATTCCATCATGTTCCCCACCATTTTCTCGCTGGCGAGCGAGGGGTTGGGGCCGCGCGCGAAGCAGGGCTCGGGCCTGCTCAGCATGGCCATCGTGGGCGGCGCAATCGTGCCGTTCATCGCGGGACATCTCGCGGACTGGCGCGGACTGCAATTCGCGCTCCTCGCTCCGGCGGTGTGCTATGCGGGCATTTTGGCCTTCGGCGTGTATGCGCGCCGGCCCGCGGCGGACGCGCTCGCCTGAACCCATGTCGCAACGCAATCCCCGGGACCCGCTTACAACGTCTGGTTATGAGGCCATAACAGATGTGAACTGGCGTCGCGTCGCGTGCGGGCTATCATGGGATCATGAAGATGGGACTAAAAGCAACTCTCTTGCGCTGGCTCCGGGCTGACGGCGATGAGCACGCACTTGCCGACATCAATCGCGGCTTTGTCTCACTGTCGGCGCAGAGGCGCATCGAGCAGGCCGCGGAGCTGTTGCCTGCCGAGCACGTGCTCACCTCGAGCTTCGGTGCGCAAGCCGCGGTCATGCTGCATTTGACGAACACGGTGATTCCCAAAATACCGGTGATATTGATTGATACCGGCTATCTGTTCCCGGAGACCTATCAATTCATCGATGAGCTCACGGGCCGGCTAAATCTCAACTTGAAGGTATTTCGTTCCGACGCCTCGCCGGCGTGGCAGGAATCGCGCTTCGGCAAGCTTTGGGATCAAGGTTTGACCGGGATCGAGAAATACAATCGTTTGAACAAGCGGGAGCCTCTGGAGAGCGCCATGAGCGTCCTCGGCGCAGAGACCTGGTTCGCGGGCTTGCGGCGGGACCAGGCCGCGACGCGGGCCCACATCGCGCCGATCGAGCGCAAGCGTGGGCGCTTCAAAGTGCATCCGCTATTCGATTGGACCGACCGCGACGTGGGCCGCTACCTGGAAGAGCATCGGCTTCCCTACCACCCGCTGTGGGAGAAGGGCTATCCCTCCATCGGCGATTGGCACACGACGCGCTCGCTGGCCGAGGTGGACCGCGTCGAAGATCTGCGCTTCTTCGGCCTGAAGCGCGAGTGCGGCTTGCACGAGGGCTGACACGGCGTGTCCCGGCGCAGGCCAGCCTACGTGGCCCGGCCTGCGCGGCCCCGCTTAGACCGCAAACAGTAAGCGCTCGCTAACCACCGCAAGCATGAGGGCGATCAGCGTGCGCGTGAACGCGACGGGCAGGCGGATGGTCAGCCGCGACGCGAGCAATATACCCGGGATCGAGCCGACGAGGAGGCACGCGAGCACGCGCAGGTCGGTGTGTCCCAGCAGGGCATGCCCCGCCGCTGCGATGGCGGTCATCGGTAGCGCATGAGCGATGTCGGTTGCCACCAGTCGCTCTGGGGGAAGGCGCAAGGGATAAAGCGCCAGCAACGCGACGATGCCGAGTGCGCCCGCACCGACGGAAGTCAATCCCACACCCGCGCCGAGGAGCGCGCCGGCAATCGCGGTGAACATCAACTTGTGACGTTGCGTCCGGTCGAACCACGCTGCGGTGATCGATAGTCCGATACGGCGCAGCCAGGGTTGCAGCAGCAGTGCGAGAGCTGCGATGGCAAGAATAATCGCCAGGCATCGCGACACCACGGCATCCAGCGCATCGGGTGTCCGCCGCGTCATCCATAGCCAGCCCACGACCGCCGCGCAGGCGGGAACGCTACCGAGCGCAAGACGTCCGACGATGCGCCAGTCGACCCGCCGACTGAAACCCGACGCGGCGGTCGCCGCGAGCTTCGTCGTGGCCGAAAAGACGAGGTCCGTTCCCACGGCGACCGCGGGCGGCTGGCCGAAGCCGAGGACCAGCAGCGGCGTCATCAAGGAGCCCCCGCCGACGCCGGTCAGGCCGATGAGCAGCCCGACCGCTCCGCCGCACAAGACGTATAGAAGAGGTTCTGATGTCATGCAGCAGCCGATCATCGCGAGGTACCCGGCGGTTGTCCTCTGCCTGCACGGCATAAGCTTGTGCGCATCGCGCATCGGCGCCGTGGCACTGCATCGATTCTGGATGACTATTACCGTTTAAATAATTGAAATATAGGAAAATATTGTCGGGTCTGCCCGATTGTCAGCGTGCACCTACCGGGCGTGCTGCCTTTTGGGACTGGGCGTGCCCGGCTTGCGCCCGTAGCGTACCGGCTGTCAGGATTTAAGGAGCAGCACTGTATGACGAGCACCCCCAACGTGCCGCCGAGCGAGCGAGGACCGAGTCACACGGACAAGCATCCGGACAAGCACGAACAGAAAGCAGTCGAGGAAAGCCAGAAGCCTACGGTGTCGAAGCCAGGGGCCTTTCAGAACGACCCCGATGATCCCACGAACCCCAATGAGGCAATCGAAAGGACCCGAAGAAAACTGCGACCGTAAGGTCCCGTTGCGGGAGAAGCTCCGAGACAGCGGGGGAATCTTCGTCAAAGCCGTGACTGCGTGGGTGGATCACAGCGCCTCCAGCATGGGCGCGGCCCTCGCTTTTTACACTCTGTTCTCGGTCGCGCCGATCTTCATCATTGCGCTGTCGCTGGCGGGTTATTTCTTCGGGCCTCACACCGCGGAGACCGAGCTGCTCGCGCAGTTGCGCGACCTCACCGGTAACGCAGGCGCTGATGCATTGCGCAGCGTCCTCATCAGCGCGCAATACAGTAACAAGACAGGGTTAGCGGCCGTCTTCGGCCTGGTGACGTTGGTCATCGGCGCTACCAGTGTCTTTGGAGAACTGCAGCACTCGCTCGATGTGATCTGGAGCTCCGCCCGCAAGCCCGGTTCCGGCTGGTGGACAATGGTACGGCGGCGTCTGCTATCGTTCGGCATGGTTCTCGGGGTCGGGTTCTTGTTGCTAGTGTCGCTCATCGCGAGCGCGGTGTTGGCGGCTTTCGCCGACTGGATGCAGGCGCGCGTGCCCGGACTTGCGGTCACCTTGCCAATACTGGACGTGATACTGAGTTTCGCAATGACCGTGCTCTTGTTCGCGATGATCTACAAATACGTCCCCCGCGAGACAATCACCTGGCGCGACGTGTGGGTAGGGGCGGCGGTGACGGCGTTTCTGTTCACCGTCGGCAAGTCGTTGATCGGATTCTATCTGGGGCGAAGCTCATTCAGCAGCGCATACGGCGCCGCGGGTTCGCTCGTTGTGCTGCTCATGTGGGTGTACTACTCGGCGCAGATTTTCCTGCTGGGCGCCGAGTTCACCCGCGCGTTCGCGTATTCGCGCGGCTCGCACGTGTCGCCGTTGGGAGCGCTGAATGCCGCTGCCGATTGAGCAATACGCGCTCATCGGTGATTGCCACACGGCTGCCTTGGTGGGATCGGACGGCTCGATCGATTGGCTCTGCGTTCCGTGCTTCGACTCAGGCGCTTGCTTCGCGGCGTTGCTGGGCGGCCCGGAGCATGGACGCTGGCGCATCGGCCCCACCGGCACGGTCACTGCCGTGCGCCGAAAATACCGAGAAGGCACGCTGATTCTCGAAACGGAGTTCGAGACCGCCGAGGGGTGCGCGCGGCTCACGGACTTCATGCCGGCTTCACGGACTCGTTTCGATGTGGTGCGAATCGTCGAAGGCTTGAGCGGCCGGGTCGCCATGAGCCTGGAGCTCATCGTGCGATTCGACTACGGCTCGATCACTCCGTGGGTGCGTCGGTGCGGGGACGTGCTCCTCTTGACCGCAGGCCCCGACACGCTCGAGCTGACCGGCTCGATCGCGGTGGAAGGGAAGAACATGAAGACCGTGGCCGAGTTCACCATCGGCGGCGGCGAACGTCATTGGTTCTCGCTCAACTACCGATATTCGCACGTCGATACGTTGCCGCCCGTCGATGCCTTCCATGAGCTCGAGGAAGCCGACAAGGTCTGGCACAAGTGGTCGGGGCGCAGCAACTTCCACCACCGCTGGCGCGAGCCCGTCGAGCGGTCGTTGATCACGCTCAAGGCGCTGCAGTACCGGCCGAGCGGCGGCATCATCGCGTCCCCGACGACCTCGCTGCCCGAGCAACCGGGCGGTGTGCGCAACTGGGACTATCGATTCTGTTGGCTGCGCGATGCCACCTTCGCCTTGAATGCCTTGCTGCTGGCGGGTTACATCGACGAAGCCACGCAGTGGCGCGAATGGCTGCTGCGGGCTGTGGCCGGATCACCGGTGGATCTGCAAATCCTGTACGGCGTCACGGGAGTTCGACGCCTCGACGAATACGAGATCTCCTGGCTGCCGGGCTATCAAGGCGCGGCCCCCGTGCGCGTGGGCAATGCGGCCTCCAAGCAGTTCCAGCTCGACGTGTACGGCGAGGTGATGGACACTTTGCACCTGGCACGCATCTCCGGGCTCGATCCCGAGCCTGCGGCCTGGGGTCTGCAGGTGGCGCTGCTCGAGTTCCTCGAATCTCATTGGCAGCTTCCCGACGACGGCATCTGGGAGGTTCGCGGTCCGCAGCGACACTTCACGCACTCGAAGATCATGGCCTGGGTGGCTTTCGATCGAGTCATCAAAGACGCCGAGCGCGACGGTCTCGAGGCGCCCCTCGAGCGATGGAAGCGCACACGCGATGCGATTCACGCCGAGGTCTGTGCCAGGGGATTCGACGCCAAACGCGGCTCCTTCGTGCAGTCCTACGAATCGCAGCACCTCGATGCGAGCCTGCTGTTGATGCCGCAAGTGGGCTTCCTGCCGCCCGATGATGCGCGCGTGCGGGGCACCATTGCGGCGATCGAGCGCGAGCTGATTGTCGAAGGGCTCGTGCTGCGATACTCCACCGAGACAGGCGTCGATGCGTTGCCGGCGGGCGAGGGCGCGTTCTTGCCGTGCTCGTTCTGGCTCGCAGATTGCTACGCACTCACGGACCGGCGCGCGCAAGGCGAGGCGCTCTTCGAGCGGTTGATCGCCCTGCGCAACGATGTCGGCTTGCTCGCCGAGGAGTACGATCCGCGCAGCCGGCGCATGCTCGGCAATTTTCCGCAGGCTCTGACGCATATGGCGCTCGTCAATACCGCACGGTTGCTGTCGATGCCGGAGGCTGAGGCGAAGTCGGCGGCCCGAGAGGGCGAGCGGCCCGCCACCGCCGGTGTCCCGCCGGCCGCCGCCGGTCGTGCCGACGATCGCGCCGCGGGCTGAGCCGCGCAAAAGGCCCCGTTTCCCCACGCAATGGATTTCCTTTAGACTTTCACCCCCGCGATCAAGCGGTAGCGGCAATCGGCTCGAGTCTCCACCGGATAGGATTACAACGATGCAACACAAAATCTCTCGTCGTGCGATGGTCAAAAGCGGCCTGATTGCGGGTGCGCTGGCCCCGGCCATCGGCCTCCTGGGCAACGTAGCCTGCGCCCAGACGCCCACGCCTCTGGATCCGAATGATCCGACCGCGAAGGCGCTCAGTTTCGTGACCGACGCGGCCAAGGTCGACGCCGCCGCGAATCCGACCTACAAGGCAGGTCAGAAGTGCAGCACGTGCGCGCAGTTTACGGGCAAGGCTGGCGCGGCGGCCGGCGGCTGCAACATTTTCGCCGGACACACCGTACCGGCGGCAGGGTGGTGCAAAGTGTGGGCGGCCAAGTCCTGAGTTGAGCGGGGCGGGGCGATCGACTCGCGGTAAGCGCCGCGGCGGCGTTTCGCGCGTGCGAGCGTGTCATTGTCGCTTATGATGAGCGCTTGGCGAAGGATCTCCATCAAGCCGTTCGCGACGTCTGCCTCTGGCTTCCCGAGGCGGAGGAATTTCTGTCGCACGGCTCGCCCAACTTTCGGATCTGCGGCAAGACGTTCGCAACCTACGTGGTAAATCATCACGGCGACGGGCGCATCGCACTCTGGCTGCCTGCGCCTCGAGGGGCTCAGGAGCACCACCTGCATGCCTCTCCCGCACACTTCTTTGTGCCTCCTTACGTCGGCGTGCGCGGCTGGCTAGGTGTGCATCTCGATCGAGGTCTTGCTTGGAAGCGCGTGGCCGAGCTCGTTCGCGAGGCCTATCTGCAGGTGGCGCCACGGCGTTTGCAGGCGAGCGTGGGCGCGGTCCCATCGATTGCTGCGCCTCGAAAGATGCCGGCACCGCACGACATCGATCCATTCCAGTCGCGGCGGGGGCAAGCCGTTCTCTCGGTCCTGCGCGGTGCCTGCCTCGAGCTGCCCGAAACGAGCGAGGCCAGCCAGTTCGGCCATCCGGTGTGGAAGGTGGGAGCGCGCTCGTTTGTCATGGCCCGCTACGAGGGTACGACGCTGACTGCATGTTTTTGGGTGGGCGCATCTCAGCAAGGGCTCTTGACCGCCGATCCGCGCTTTAGCATTCCGCCCTACATCGGCCACCGCGGCTGGATCGCGCTAGACGTGAGTAAGCATTGTGATCGGCCCGAGATCGCGGCGCTTGCGCTGCAAAGCTATCGGCACTTCGCGTTGAAACGCATGCTGAAGGCGCTCGCGGGCGGCTAGCCGGGGACGCGTAGCATGGCGAGTTATGTACTGGTACACGGCGGCGGCCACGGCGGATGGTGCTGGTCGCGCGTGGCCGCGCTGCTTCGAGCGGTTGGGCACGAGGTGTACACGCCGACCCTGACCGGCCTCGGCGAACGATCGCATTTGGTGAGTCCCGGCACCAACTTGGAGACGCACATCGCCGATGTGGTCGGAGTTCTTAAATTCGAGGATCTCACGAATGCCATCCTCGTCGGACACAGTTACGGTGGCATGGTGATCACGGGCGCAGCGGACCGCGCGCTGTCGCGCGTGGGCCACCTTGTTTTTCTCGATGCCTCTCATCCGCGCGACGGAGAATCCCTCGCGAGCGAGTCGCCGGGGCTGATGGAATTTGCGCGCAAGTCATCCCGTATGGTCAATGGTGTCGAGCTCGTGCTGTGGCCGAGTCGAGAGATCGTGGACATCATGGGGGTGGTAAGTCCGGAAGATGTTGCCTGGTTGTCGGCGAAGCTGACGCCGCACCCCTGGAAATGCTTCGAGCAGCCTTTGCGATTGGCGAACGAGCCGGCGGTGAGGCGCATCCCATTCACCAACATCAACGCCTCATGGTCGTTCAAGGTGCGGCCGCCGGAATCCGCACGGCGGGCCTCGGAAGGGGATCGAGTGTGGGAGATCGACACGGGTCATGACCTCATGATCACGGAACCACAAGCAGTTGCGGAGATGCTGTTGCGGGTTGCCGCTGCATGCCCGTGAGTGGAGGCTAAACGATGCATCCAAAATACCCGCGCATCTTCAGTCCCATCAAGCTCGGTCCCATCGAGCTGGCGAACCGCTTTTATATGTCGCCGCATTCCGTGCCGATGGCGGTGGGCACGAAGCCGTCGGACGACTTCATCCATTACTACGTGGCGCGCGTCAAAGGCGGCTGCGGCCTGGTCACGCTGGCGGCGACATTGCATGGCCGCGCCAGGATCTTCCAGCCTTCTCCGCATCCCAAGGAGAACATCGGTGCGTTCCGCGCCCTGGCGGACGCCGTGCACGAGGCCGGCGGGAGAATTTTCGCGGAACCGTACTACCAATGGGCAGTCGCCGGGCAATGGCAGCCCTTGAGCCCACCGGCTCCTGCCTTCGGCCCCTCAGCGGTGCAGTACCGCAGTCATGAAAAGGGCTTCGTCACCCGCGAGATCACCCGGCGCGAGATCGGCATGATGCACGGCGCATTGCGCCAATCGATCGAGCATCTGCGCGAGGCGGGCTTCGACGGCGTCATGATCCACGGCGCGCACGGGGCGCTGGCGGAGCACTTCCTGTCGCCCTATTTCAACCGGCGCACCGATGAATACGGCGGTACGCTCGAAAACCGGATGCGATTCCTTATCGAGTCGCTGCAATTGGCCCGGGAAGCGGCCGGCGACCGGATGGCCGTGGGAATGCGTTTCAATTGCGATGAGCTGCTTGCAGGCGGGTATGACTCGAAGGAAGCCTATCGAGTCCTTCAGTCGATATCGCAGGCGGGGTTGATCGACTACGCCGATCTCGACGTCGCCACCGAGCCGCAGCAGTATTACATCGGCATGCCCGCGGTGTTCATGGAACCGCACCTCTATCGCCCTTACGTAGAGGCCGTGCGGGGCGCCGCGGGAAAGATCCCGGTGCTGAGTGTCCTCGGACGAATGACCTCCATCGCCGATGCCGAAGCGATGATCGCCGCCGGCGTTTGCGACATGGTCGGCGCGGCACGCGGGCTCATTGCAGAACCCGATCTCGTGCGAAACGCGTTCGAGGGCAAAGAGGAGCACAGCCGCACCTGCATTGCCTGCAATTGGTGTATGGCGGGCATCGCCGACGCTTCGGCCGGTTGTGCCATCAATCCCGTGAGCTATCGTGAGCGCCTCTGGGGACCGCACGCGCCGGCGCTGCGAAGATCGAAAGTCATCATTGCAGGCGCCGGACCCGGGGGGCTCGAGGCAGCGCGTGCCAGCGCGCTGCGGGGCCACGAGGTTACATTGATCGAGGCGCGCACGCGAGTGGGCGGCGCCTTTGCGCTGTGGGCGGGATTGCCCGGTCGGGGGGCTTATCAGCTGGCGATCGATTGGTGGGAGCGTGAGCTCAACCGCCTCGGCGTTGTTCTGCGACTTGGAACGCGGGCAACCGCTGCCGAGATCCTCCGGGAAAAGCCCGACGCCGTCATCGTGGCGACCGGCGCCGCCTACCATCGTAGCGGCCGCGGTTTCCACAGCGAGCTCGACATACCCGGCTACGACCGGGACTTCGTCTACCGTCCGGAAGAACTCCTGTCGCGATCCGAGCTTCCCCGGGGAAAGGTCTTGGTGCTCGATGACGAGGGACTGCAAACCGGCATGGGTATCGCCGAGCTGCTCGCCGGGAATGGTGCTGACGTCGAGTTTCTCACGCCGAACTTTTTGCCATTGTCCTCGCGCGTAATGGCGGCCCAGGAGGGGCTCCCGATGGTGCGGCGCCTGCGTGCGCTCGGCGGAAGGATTTCGACAATGTCCTTTATCAAGGAAATCCGCGATCACGAGGTGGTCATTGAAGATGTTCACTCCGAGGAGGTACGGGTGATCACGGGCGTCGACGCGTTGGTGCTGACGACCGGCCGCGTGCCCGTGAACGACCTCGAGAAGGATTTGGACGGTCACGTAGCGCAGCTCTTCACCATTGGGGACGCGCTCGCCCCGCGGATGTGGGGAGCGGCGACGTTCGAGGCGCACAAGTTCGCGCGACTCATCGGCGAGCCTGGCGCCCCGCGCTCGATCGCCGACGCTTATTTTACGGACGACGATCCGGCGCTCGGGCCAATTCCGGGAGATACGAGCAGAGCCGCTCATGCCTGAGCTGGATGGACGCTTTCCCTGAGGGAAAGCTCGAGCCAGACGTGCTCAGGGCTGCCAAGGGTGGGGGATTCCGGGGTTGCTCGCCTCGACAATTTTCGCAAGCAGCTGGCGCAACACCAGAGATTCGCTCGGATCCAACGACTGTTCCGCGTCGGTACTGGCGGCCTCCGCGACGGCAAGCAGCTCAACGACCGCGCGTCGACCCGCCTCCGTCAGAGACAATCGACGCGCATCAGCCTCTGCGCACTCGACGTACCCCAGCTCGGTCAGCCGTTCTGCAACGCGATGAGTGATGCGCGTCCCGGTATAGGCCAAGAGGGCGTCGAGCTCGTCGATGGTGCGGCCGTCCCGGACTCCCAGCAGCGTGAGCGCGAGGTATTCCGCGTCTCCGAGCGTACGTCGCGTGATTTCCGGCTTCATGCGATGGTAGATCTGGTGATAAGCGCGACCGAGCAGATATAAGAGAAAGTCCTCACCGAATGCGCCATCCGCCGCAGCGGCCAGCGAAGCGGCGGCCCCGGAGGGAGGTGGCGTTTTGCCGACGGCGAGAGCGAAGCGGCCGCGCTTGAACACGAGCGGCTCATGCTCGCAGTGCTCGAAGTTCAGAACCTCGCCCACGAAAATGACATGATCGCCCCCCTCGTACTGAAAGGCAGTCTTGCACTCGAAACGGGCGGCGCAACCGTCGAGCAATGCGACGCCGTCGATGCCTTTGCCCACGCGAAGTCCCGCGAATCGTTCGGCTCCCTTTTGCGAGAAGCGCGTGGCGAGCGCCTGCTGATCGCTCGCCAGAATATGCACGGCAAAGTGACGCGCCGCGAGAAACGCACCGATGTTGGTGGAAGTCCGCGCCAAGCTCCAAAGCACCATGGGAGGTGCCAGCGACACCGAATTGAAGCTATTCGCGGTGACCCCGACAGGTTTGCCGGTGGCATCGACGGTGGTCACGATCGTGACTCCGGTGGTGAAGGCACCAAGGGCCTGCCTGAAGCGATTGGAATCAAAGCTCTTTTGCATGCACCACTTCTCTTCTGGAGCCGGCCTTCTGAATCATAGCTTGCGGCTTGCATGACCGCGGGCAAATTGCTATTGGTTGACGTGCAACGGGCAACCGCGAGCCGCCCAGGAGTGTCCATGGCCACAGTTTATTTCATCAGTGTATATCGGCAGGTGAAGGACCCGGAGAAGCTCGCTGCCTATGCAAAGCTGGCGGGACCCGCCATAGAGGCGGCCGGCGGCCGCTTCCTGGCGAGGGGCGTCGCGGCGAAGGCCTATGAAGCCGGACAGCTGGAGCGTACGGTGATCATCGAGTTCGAGTCCCTCGAGCAGGTGACCGCGATGTATAACGGACCGGCCTATCAACGAGCCCTCGCGGCCCTCGGCGACGGTGCCGTGCGCGATATTCGGGTCGTCGCGGGAGTCTGAGCGGGCAGGGCGCATCGCCCGGCGTGGTGGGCTCTGCGATAAACCAGGGTTTGGGCTAAACTAAGCTCTTTCATTTTCGAGGCAATGACGTGGACGCTGCCGCCGACTCTGCCGTTCCCAGCGCCGCGGCTCGCGCCCTGCTCGAGCGCCTGATTGCCTTTCAGACCGTGTCGCGCGACTCCAATCTCGGATTGATCGAGTGGGCGCGGGATCATCTCGTCAGTCTCGGCGCAACGGCACGGCTCACCTACGACGCCGGCGGCAAGAAGGCCAACCTGTTCGCTACTTTGGGCGAGGAGCGGGAGTCCGGGCTCATCCTGTCGGGTCACACGGATGTCGTGCCCGTCGACGGGCAGAGCTGGGACACGGATCCGTTCAGCGCGGTCGAGCGCGACGGTAAGCTCTATGCCCGAGGCTCGGCGGACATGAAGGGATTCATCGCCGTGGCGCTTGCACAGGCGCCGAAGTTCGCCGCTGCCATGAACGCCGGACGTCTCCAACGCCCGATCCACTACGCGCTGAGCTATGACGAGGAAGTGGGCTGCATCGGTGTGCGCGGGCTCATTCGCGATCTTCAGGAGCACGGCATCAAGCCGGCCGGTTGCGTGGTCGGCGAGCCGACGTCGATGCAACCCATCATCGCCCATAAGGGGATGAATCGCTTTCGCTGCGCGGTGCGCGGCCGAGAGGCGCATTCGAGCTACGTGACGCACGGCGTGAATGCGATCGAGTACGCCGCGCGCCTCATCGTGTACATCCGCCAAATCGCGGATCGCCTCGCGCAGTTCGAGCAGCGAGATTGCGGCTTCACCGTCCCCTACACGACTCTCTCGACGGGTATCATCCGAGGCGGCATGGCCGCGAACGTCGTGCCCAAGGAATGCGAGTTTCAGTTCGATCTGCGCACCCTGCCGCACGCATCCGCGGATGCCCTGTACGAGGAGATTCGCGCTCAGGCCGACGTGCTCGCCCGCGAGATGCGAGCCATCGAGCCGCAAGCGGGCATCGCCCTGGAATGGGCCAGTCAGACGGTGGGCCTCGAGGCAGCCGAGAGCGATGCGATCGTGCAGTGGGCCATGAAACTCAGCGGGCGCAACTCGACCGGCAAGGTCTCTTACGGCACCGAGGCGGGCCTGTTCAAGCAGATGGGCGTGCCTACGGTGATCTTAGGGCCTGGGGACATCGCGGAAGCACACCGGCCGAACGAGTTCGTCGCGCTCGAGCAGCTGGCGCAATGCGAGGCTTTCATGGGACGCATCCTTGCGGGAGGGTTCCCGGCATGACGCAGAAAGGCGGCGCCGGGCTGCACATCGTCAAGGGCGCGTGCCCTCACGATTGCCCCGATACCTGCGCGCTCGAAGTGCACGTGAAGGACGGGGTTGCCTTGAAGGTCACGGGCGCTGCGAAGCATGGTCCGACGGCGGGTGTGCTCTGCACCAAGGTAGCTCGCTACACCGAGAGAACCTATCACCCGGAGCGCCTGCTGTATCCCTTGCGGCGTGTCGGGAAAAAAGGTGCAGGGCGCTTCGAGCGAGTTTCCTGGGACGATGCGATCGCGACCATCGCCGAGCGCCTCGGGAGCATCGCCGCCGAGAATCCTGAGGCGATCCTGCCCTATAGCTATGCCGGCACCATGGGACTCGTGCAGGGCGAGTCGATGTCCCAGCGGTTCTTCCATCGGCTGGGCGCGAGCCTTCTGGACCGTACCATCTGCGCCGCCGCGGGCTCAGCGGGCCATCGGATCACCTTGGGACCGAGCATCGGCATAGACGTCGAGGTTGCAGAGCAGGCGAAGCTCATCATTTTCTGGGGGTGTAACGCGATCACCTCCAGCGTGCACTTCTGGGCGCGCGCGCAAGAGGCGAAGCGTCGCGGCGCGCGGCTCATCGCAATCGATCCTTATCGCTCGCTCACGGCCGAGAAATGTCATGAGCACATCGCGTTGCTGCCGGGGACGGACGGTGCGCTCGCGCTCGGGCTCATGCACGTGCTCATCCGCGACCGGCTCATCGACCACGATTACATCGAGCGCCACACGCTCGGCTTCGAGGAGCTCGCCGAACGGGTGCGCGCCTATGATCCGGCGCGCGTCGCCGCTCTTTGCGGCATCGCGGCCGCAACGATCGAGTCCCTCGCGCATGCCTACGCCATCCGGCCCGCGTTGATCCGCGCGAATTACGGATTGCAGCGCGTACGCGGCGGCGGCATGGCCATGCGCAACATTGCCTGCTTGCCTGCCCTCGTGGGTGCGTTCCGCGATGCGGCGGGCGGTCTGCTGCTCTCCACGAGCGGCAGCTTCGCGATCGACCAGGCGGCGCTGTCGCGGCCAGACTTACTCGGCACGCGCAAGCCGCGCACCATCAACATGTCGTGCATCGGCGATGCTCTTGCCGATACGCGTGAGCCGATTCGAGCGCTCATCGTGTACAACTCGAATCCCGTGGCCGTGGTGCCGGATTCCAGGCGGGTTGCGGCCGGCTTCGCGCGCGAGGATCTGTTCACCGTGGTGCTGGAGCATTTTCAGACGGATACGGCGGATTGTGCGGACATCGTCCTGCCGGCGACCACGCAGCTCGAGCACCTCGACGTCGTGCGACCGTATGGCCACTATTATCTGGTCGCGAACAACCCGGCCATTCGTGCGCTCGGCGAGGCGAAGCCCAACACCGAAATATTCCGTCTGCTCGCCCGGGCCATGGGATTCACGGAGCCCTGCTTCGAGGAGTCGGATCACGAGATCGCGCAGTCCGCGATGGGGGCGGACTGGGATTTCGCGGCGGTGCGGGAGGCGGGATGGAAGCGCATCGGTGGGCCGCCCGGTGTTGCACGCTTCGCCAACGGCGGCTTTCCCACACCCTCAGGCAAGGTCGAGTTCTATTCGGAGGCCGCGTTCGCGCTCGGGCTCGATCCGTTGCCCGATTACATTGCGCCGCTCGAAGATACGCGGAGCGAGCTCGCGCGGCGCTTTCCGCTCGCGATGATCTCGCCTCCTGCGCGGCATTTCTTGAATTCGAGCTTCGTCAACGTGACGAGTCTGCGGGCGGTGGAAGGGGAGCCCTGGCTTGATATTCACCCCGAGGACGCGGAGCGCCGCGCGGTGATCGACGGAGGCTACGTGCGCGTGTTCAACGACCGCGGATCTCTGGAGCTTCGCGCACGCGTGAGCGATCGAGCCCGGCCTGGGGTGGTGGTGGCGCTTTCGGTCTGGTGGAAGAAGCTCACCCGCGACGGCAAGAACGCGAATGAGCTCACCCGTGGCGATGCGCTGACCGACATGGGCAACGCCCCCCTCTTCTATGATTGCCTGGTCGAGGTGGAACCGGTGGGAGCGTAGGCCACCAGGAGGACAGGATGACGACGAGACGGACCTTTCTCATGGGAATCGGAGCGCTGGGCGCGGGCGCATCAGCTATCAGGGCGGAGGAGCTGTGTGCCGTCTACACCAAGACCCTGCAAAGTGCGACCACGGCGGCGCAGGCGCTTGATCGATTGAAGGCAGGTAATGCCCGCTTTGTCGCCGGTCACCCGATTCATTGCAATCCTCAAACACAGGTGAAGCTCACGGCGGCGGGGCAGGCGCCCTTCGCCGCGGTGCTGGGTTGCATGGACAGCCGGGTGTCGCCGGAGCTCGTGTTCGACCAACGCATCGGTGACATCTTTGCGGTTCGCGTTGCGGGCAACTTCGTCAACACCGACATCCTCGGGAGCCTGGAATACGCGACCGAAGTGGCGGGATCCAAGCTCATCGTCGTTCTGGGACACTCGGATTGCGGCGCGGTCAAGGGCGCCATCGATCACGTGAAGTTGGGGAACTTGACCGCGGCGCTCGAAAACATTCGTCCTGCGGTGGAGGAGGTGACCGCAGCGGACGGTGCCGCGAGCTCAAAAGACAAGAAGTTCGTACAAAAGGTCAGCGAGCGCAACGCGCGCGACGCCGCCGGGCAGTTGATCTCCCGCAGCAAGGTGCTCGCGAGCTTGGCGGACGACGGTAAGCTCACGATTGCAGCTGCGATGCACGACGTGAGCACCGGCGTGGTCACGTGGCTGGTTTGACGGCGTCGAGCCAGCCATGGGCCGCGCGGTCGTTCTACCAGCCCGGCGGTCCATAAATGGGGCCTAGCGGGCCCCACGGACCCCAGGCATCCCAGTTCCAGGCGGCGTCATAGTACAACTGGGCAGTTATCTTCTCCTGGCCATACAAATCGAGCTGCTGATTGGATACATACTGATCGAAGGCCTGCTGATTCCCGACATATAAGCAGCTGCAAGCCGTCGGATCGGCGTACACGTAGAGCGTGACGCCGCCACTTTCGCGCCGCACGAACTGATTGGCCGGTAGGCGATGTAGCATGGCCTGCCGTTCCGCCGTGTTGGCAAGCTGGACCACAAATCCCGCGGCCGAAAGATTGTCCTCGTGCTGAATAATCGCTTGCTGCTGCAGCTGGCACGCGGCGATCGATCCCGTGATCAGGAAGAGTGCGAGGAGGCGCGCGCGCACGGTGTCCATTCGTTCTCGGTTATAGCATCTGACGCAAGCGTGGCGCTACGCGAGACGCAGCACGGCGGCTCCGATGGCAATCGTACAAGCGGCCGCGAATCGTGCGAAGCCGATATGCTCCTTGAGCAACAAGCCCGAGATGACGGCGCCGAACAGAATTGAGGTCTCCCTCAAAGCAGCGACCACGGCGATGGGCGCAATCGTCATCGCCCAGAGCGCCAAGCCGTAAGACGCGACGGTACCCACGCCGCCGATCAGCCCGAAATACCAGTTGCGGCGCGCGTATTCCGAAAGGGCAGCTCTGCCCCGTGTACGTATCGCCCAGGCGGCGAGCGGTATGCCGCTCACGAGAAAGATCCACAGCGTATAGGCGGCCGGCGCGCCGGAGCGGCGCACGCCGATACCGTCAATGATCGTGTAGCCGGCAATTACCACGGCATTGAGGAGGGCGAGCGAAATGCCCCTGCGATTGGTTCGCCGATCCCCTGCGGCCATGCCGAGGATCCCCAAGCAAATCATCCCCACGCCGAGCCACATCGTCACGCTGAGGTGCGCTCCCAAGGCAAGCACGCTCACGATGCCCACCAAAAGCGGGGCCGTGCCGCGCATCACGGGATAGGTCTGACTCATGTCTGCGAGGTGATAAGTGCGCGCGAGCAGCGCGAAATAAGTGACTTGAAACAATGAAGAGGCGACGATGAAAGGCCAGCTTGCGGCGTTCGGCGCAGGTAGTGCCGGCAGGGATATGGCCGCCAAGAGGGCGGCCGACGTGGTGACCAGTATGGTGGTGAGCAGCTTGTCGCGGGCGCCTTTCACGATGGCATTCCAGCTCGCATGCAGCAAAGCGGCGAACAGGACTACTCCAAATACAGCGAGCGTCATCGACGACCCAACCCGGCGGCGCGGACGGTATTGGGCAAGCCAGCCGAAAACCTGGGGCTGGACATATAATATAATCGTTTATTAATCAGTAGGTTATCCTCAAACGCCGCCCCCGGCTTCTCAGCGCGGCGCGAGTGTCGTAGTTTATGGCATAGCGACAAGCACGATCAGGAGACCAACATGTCAGGTATCAAGGTCCGCAATCTGAGGGATGATCTTGCGTTCGGCTCGATTGTGGAAGGCGTGAACCGGGAGACGCTGGCCGATAACGACGTGCGCGGCGAGCTCAACGCGCTGTTCGAGGACCGTGGATTCATCGTGTTCAAGGGGGTCGAGCCCACCGCGAAGATGCAGGTGGAGCTCAGCAAGGTCTTTGGGCCGCTCAAGGATCATCCGACCAAGTCCACGCCGCGCGATGCCGCTTCGGAGGATCTCGCCGAGGGCGTGATCGACATGCACTATGTGCCGAACAACGACCCCAACAATGTCGGCGGCTTGGTGGAAATTGGCGGCCGGCGACTCGCGCGCTTCTCACCCTGGCACTTCGACCACTGTTACAACAACGAGCTGAACCGCGCCGGCGTGCTGCGCGCGCCGATCAACGCGCCCGAGGGCGGGCGGACCGGGTTTGCCGACGGCATCGAGCTCTATAAGCGCTTCCCTGCTGAGATGCGCGCGAAGCTCGAGAAAATGAACATCATCTATACGCTGGACGTCAGGCTCACCAAAATGCGCTTTGGCGTGAACTTCAAGCCGCTCGGCGATGCGCCGCAGGCCAAGGAGCTGCTCAAGGAAGTCGCCATTTTTCCGCGTGCCATGCACCCCGCGGTTTGGACCAGACGCACGGGCGAGAAAGTACTGCACGTCGGCCCGTGGATGAGTGTCGGCATCGAACACTACGAGACTGCGGAAGGCGACGCATTCTTCGATGAGGTATGCCACACCGTCAACCGCTTGGCAGCCGGTTCCAGCGCTTACTGGCATGACTGGACGCCGACCGACATGGTCATCTGGGACAATTGGCGGATGCTGCACGCGGTCGAGGGCTGCGATGCCAAGTACGAGCGCCGCACGCTGCGCACGACGATCAAGGGCGACTATGGCCTCGGCTATTTCGAGGACGGCAAGAAAATCGGCGAGGTTCACCGCGTCATTGCGGATTAGGGCGGCCTCGCCGCCCGCCTCACTCCGGCAGATTCATCTTGTGCAGGAACGTCTTGTAACGGGGGTCGTCGCGCAGGTCCGCTAACGGCGGGTCGGTTTTGATGTCGGAGAGGCCCCCGTCGCGCTGCTGATAGGCTCGCTCGAGCCACTCAAACGACTTATCCCGCTCTCCTCGCCAGGCATATATTTCCGCGATCTGGAATGCCGCTTCCTTGGCGTGTTGCGCGATCAGCTGTTCGAGGTCCTGCTGCGACTCTTTCGCGTGACCGAGCGTGTGCTCGGCCATCGCGACGCTCGAAAGGCGAAAACCTTCATTGTCTATCCTGCGAAACGTCGCGAGCGCATCCTTGGGGTTCCCCTCGAGCAGCTGCAGCGTGCCGAGGTCGTTCAGCGAGAAATCCGATTGCGGGCTGAGCTCGAGTGCGCGATGACTCGCATCGTGGGCCGCGCTGAAATCTCGGCTGGACACGAGGAAAATCGTAAGTGTCTGCCATGCGCTATGCGATAGCGGATCGAGCTCGATTGCCTTTCTGGTCACCGCAATCGCCTCGGGCAACCGGCCTTGCGTCGCCAGCAGCTCGCCGTACCGCTGCTCGAACCGGGCATCGCCTGGATCGAGTGCTATGGCCCTCTCGAAATCCGCCTGAGCGCCGGCCCAGTCCCAGCGAATGGCGTAGCGAATGAAGCCGCGCGCCGCGTAGCTGCTGGCATCCTCGGGCCCGAGTAGCACCGCCCGGTTCGCCGCCTCCTCGGCGCGCTCGTAGCCGGCTCCATCCCCCGTCTGATCCGCGACAAAAAATTCCGCTGCCGTGAGGCCTTCATAAGGCGCGACATAGTAAGGATCGAGCGCAATCGCCCGACGGTATGCCTCCATGGCGATCCGATAGCCGTCGAGGTTCCCGCGATTGAAGAATTGCTGGCCGATCAGGTACTGATTGTATGCCTCGATGTTCGAGGTGCGTCGCGCGGAATACTGCGACACGGGCGCGAGGGTGAGCTTCAGTTGCGCCACTACTGCTTGCGCAATTTCGTCCTGAATGTCGAACACGTCCTTGAGCTCACGGTCGTAGGTCTCGTACCAGAGCTCCTCGCCGTTGGTTGCACGGATCAGACGGGTCGTGATTCGCAGCCGATTGCCCGATTTGCGCACGCTCCCCTCGAGGATGTTCGCAACGTTCAGCTTCCTTGCGATCGTGGGAATGTCGACGGACTTGCCCTTGAACGAAAATGAGGAGGTTCGCGCGATGACGTAGAGTCCCGGGGTCTTGGTGAGCAGGTCGAGCAGCTCCTCGGCGAGCCCGTCCGACAGGTATTCTTGATCTTTCTTCTCGCTCATGTCGACGAACGGCAGCACCGCGACCGAACGCGCCGGCGGCGTGAAAGAGGCGGGTGAGGCGACGTTATCCGAGCCGCGCGGGCGTATCAGACGGTCCACTGCCACGGCCGCGCAGACAGCGACGGTCGACATGAGGATCAGCCAGGCCGTTGCGCTGTTTCGGCGCAGAAACTTGCCGACTCGATAAGTAAACGGCGTCAGCCGCGCCTTGACGGGCTGGCCGCGCAGGTAGCGTTGCAGGTCCTCGGCCAGGCTCGCGGCACTGTCATAGCGCTCCGACGGATCCTTGGCCAGTGCCTTGAGCACGAGTGCGTCCAGGTCGCCCCGCAATTCGCGCGCGAGCTGATCAGAAGTCGCGGCCCGCGCCGCGCTAGCCTTCGGGGCGAGCTGCGCGCTGGGCTTTTTCACATCCGTCGTTGCGACCGCATGCCTCAGCCCGGCAAGCGAGGCTTCCGGGCTCAGGCGATAGGGTCGAGCGCCGGTCAGCAGTTCGTATAAGACCATCCCCAGCGAATATAGATCGCTGCGGACGTCGACGGACGCGCCGCTGAGCAGCTCCGGACTCGCATAATCGGGCGTGAGCGCCTGCCCATAGATGCGAGATATCTGCGTTTGATCCCCTTCGTCCTGCAGCAACTTGGCAACGCCGAAATCGAGCAGTCGAACCTGGCCCGATTCAGTGACGAAAATATTGGAAGGCTTGAGGTCCCGGTGGATGACGTGCTTCTCATGCGCGTATTTCACGGCGTCGATGACTTGCAGGAACAACGACAGGCGATCCGCGATGCCCAGGCCTTTGGCATCGCACCACCCGAGCAACGGCTGCCCCTTGACGTACTCCATGGACAGGTACGGTAGGCCGTCGGCGTCCACCCCCGCATCGTAGAGGCGTGCAATGTTGGGGTGCTCGAGGCTCGAGAGGATGTCCCGCTCATGCACGAAGCGCGGCTCGAGATCCTGACGCTGGCGGGTCAGTAGCGGAAGCTTCAGCGCCACCTCGCGCTTGAACGCACCGTCCGCTCGGCGAGCCAGCCACACTTCAGCCATTCCGCCGGCGCCGAGGAGGCGAACCAACTCGTAGGGGCCGACGAAATCGCCGGCGTTGAGGCCGCTCGCACCAATCAGGTTGGGGTCATCATCGGACACAATCGGGGGTAGCCTGGTCACGCGGATCCCGCAGCAATACTACTCCAATGCCTCAGGCAGCGCCCTGCGGTTGCCGCTGACGGCGCCCCGGCGCCTCCCTGTGCCGGATCTACTCCAAGGCAATCACACCCAACATGATGGCTTTGCCTTCCAGCTTGCGTAGTACGGAGCAATCTCGAAGCTCGGGCAGGAACGAATATCCGCTGGGTCTCGAATGAATGATGGCGGCATAGCCGAAATCTTGCCGACGACGCGCGGCACGGGATTGGGGTGCCCACTTCGATCGAGCGCCGAGCCCGGATTGTCGATATCCACGCCGTCGAGCGCCGTGGCGAATCGGTTGGAGTAGCTTTCGCGTCGCATCTCGCCGTCGGTGATGCGCCCCCGGTATAAGCCCGGGCATAACGAGGCGCCCGCAGGTCGCCGCGATCGTTTTGATCAAAAAAAAGCAAGCATACGAAAGACGCCGGGATGCCCTACGAGGATGATTGTGCCGAGACCCAACTCGGTCTCGGAGGGCGACTATGCAAGGCTTGTGGGTTGTCGGGGTCCTCTTTGGACTCGGATTCTTGATGGTGGTCGGACTTCACAGTGTGCTGCGCGAGCTATTGGCGCGCGGCCCGTATGCGCCTGATTTACATCCGAGCAGCGCTGCTGCAGACGCAGTCGGGATTCGCGAAGACTCGAAGGACACGATCGACGTTCGAGACAATCGGAGCATAGGCGTACAAGTCCGGCGCGCTTAGTTCTGCAATAGTATTTTTCACGGACCGTGGAGGGTCCGCCGCGAAGCGAAACTAGCTCCCCCGCTCCCAGCGCTTCGTGTTTTGCCGGCGGATCGCTTCGTCGATCCGCCGGCCCTTTAACCGGCCGACGTCGCGAGCAGCAGCGAACTGCTCTGCGGACCGACTTTCTCGCTTCCGCGGCGGATCTAATGATAATCTCCCCGCCTCGCGCGATCCGCCTCCGTGAAATCAAGGAATTAGTCCCATGAGTGAACACCTCCATCATAAGCTCGACGTGCTTCGGCAAAATTTGTTGCAGGGCAAATTGCCCCGCAGTGTGCGCTGGGACGACGCGCTGGAGCTCATCGAGCATTTGGGTCGTGTGGAGGCGCACGGCGGCGAGGAGTTTGCGTTCGTCGTCGGCGCACACCGGGAGCTGTTCAAGCGTCCGCACGGGCAGGATTTTGGCATCGACGAGGTCTCGCGGCTGCGCAAATTTCTCAAGGCGGCGAGCGCGGAACCTCTCGCCGCCGAACACGCACAGCCCAGGACCGTCGTCGTCATCGATCATCACTCGGCGCGCATTTTCGGCGGGGGGCAGCCGGATGTCGCCCTCAAGCCGTATGATCCTCATCACTTTCACCATCATCTGATTCATCGAAAAGAAGCAAATTACGAAGGCGAGCGGGTTCCGGAGGAAACATCATTCTACGAGGAGATCGCCGCGGCGCTCGCGCCTGCCCAGGAAATCGTCCTCGTTGGCCACGGAGTGGGGAAGAGCAGCGCAGTGGAGGTGCTGCTGAGCCATTTGAAGTCGCACCACGCCGATGTTGCGCGACGAGTCAAGAAAGTCGACGTGATGGATCTTTCTGCGTTGAGCGAAGCGCAGATCGAAGCCATTGTGAAGCGGAGCATGACCGCATCGTGAGCCCGCTGCTCGGCCGCTTCAGACCGCCGCGTACCCGTACTGCTCCAGATACCATTGCTGGAAGGTGATGACGCGACGCTCGTGCTCGGAGTAGCGCCCGGGCCGGTAACGCGTCGATTCGACGCCCGCCTGATTGTTCTCGGTGATGATCTTGTCCTGACGGGTGGTGCGATCCCAGCCCCAGATCATCTTCTGCACATCGACTTGCCCGGCCTTGCCGTCGACCAGCCAGTATAGATCCACGTCGGTGCTCGAGGTGTCACGCGGCGTGAACTGAAACAGAACGGCGAAATCGTTCGTCGCCACCAGCTGCGTGAATGGGCTGAACGAGAGGTACATCCGACCTTGATCGAACTGGGTGCGCTTGCCCATGAGCTGCGCCGCCGGGGTACCGTCCGCGGTCTCGCTCTCGAATCCCTCGCGAATCGTCCGCTGTAAGAGGAGCCGCAGATGCGAGGAGGCAGGACCATCGTCGACGGTACCGATGGGCCGTCCGAGCGCGGCCGCGCGAGCCTCCCATGCCTTGAGGGCGGGCAAATAGGCGTTCACCGCTTCGGGAGGACCCGAGCTCGGGCCCGCGCCGAAAGCGATGAGCGCCTGCGGCGGGTGCATGGAGGAGAATTCCGGGTGCGACGGGACACAGTGATAGCACTCGACGAAATTCTCCACCACGAGCTTCCAATTGGCGGTGGTCGGATACGACGCGGCGTGAGCGATCTTCGCGTCGGCGAAGCCGTGAAAGTCGAGGTACGGTCCGAGATCGGCGAACGTGGCGTCAAAATCGACCGGCGCCTCTTCGGACAGATTGACGAAGATGAAGCCGTGAAACACCCGCGCGTGACAGCGGTGCAGCCCGTTTTCCGCCCTGGAGAAATCGGTGGGCATGAGCCGCGCTTGCATGAGTGCGCCGTCCAGACCGTACGACCAGGCGTGATAGGGGCAGGTCAGGCGCGCGACGTGCCCTTCGGGCTCGGTGCAGATCACGGAGCCACGATGCCGGCACACGTTGTAGAAGGCGCTAATGGTGTGCTCGTCGCTGCGCACGACGATGATTGATTCCTTGCCCACCTTGAACAGGAAGTAATCGCCCTTGCGGCGCACCCGATCGACGTGTCCGGCCACGACCCACTTGCGCGTGACGATCTGGCGCATGTCCGCCTCGAAGACCTCGCCGTCGCAGTAAAAGCGCTGATCCAGACTGTAGCCTGACCGGTGTTTCGCGGCTAACGCCGCGATCAGGCTCAATTGCGCAACGGCTCTGTCTTGATTCTGCATGGCGGTCTCCGGGCAAAGCGCTCCGCCTAGCGGCGGATGCGCTCTTGCTTGGGGTCGTAGAGGGGGCGCAACGAGGCGAGGGCGGCATGGCGCACGCCCGCCACCTCGATCTCGTAGGCGTCGGCGTCGATGCCGCCGGCGACATCCGTCACATAGCCGAGGCCGACGGCGGCCCCGAGGGTGTGTGCGTACATGCCGGAGCGGATGAAGCCGACGATGGTATCGCCGCGCCAAATAGGCTCGTTGTGGTAGAGCAGGGGCTCGGGCGAGCGCAGCTGGAATTGCACCAGCCGCTTCGCAATGCCGATCTCGCGCTGACGCAGCAGCGCCTCGCGCCCGATGAATCCGCCCGGCTTGTCGAGCTTCACCGCGAAGCCGAGGCCCGCTTCCCACGGCGTGTCCTCGTCCGTGATGTCGTGGCCGAAGTGGCGGTACGCCTTTTCGATGCGCAGCGAGTTGAGGGCGTGGTAGCCCGCGTGCATGAGTCCATGCTGCACACCGGCGGCGACGATCTCATCGTAGACCCCCGTCATGAACTCGGTGGGCACATACAGCTCCCAGCCGAGCTCACCCACGTAGGTGATGCGCGATGCGCGCACCAGCGCGTAGCCAAGCTCGATCTCCTTGCTGGAGGCGAAGGGAAACGCCGCATCCGACAGATCGTCGGGCGTAAGGGGCTGCAGGAGATCTCGGGCGAGCGGCCCCATCACGGATAGCACGCCCATGCCGGAGGTCACGTTGGTGAGGACGCAATGCCTGCCTGAATCGATGTGACGTTTCAGCCAGTTGAAGTCCTTGGTTTCGGTTTCCGCACCCGTGACGATGAGGAACTCGGACTCCGAGAGGCGAGTTACCGTGAGATCCGCCTCGATGCCGCCGCGCTCGTTGAGCCACTGCGTGTACACCATCTTGCCCGGGGTGACATCGATGTCGTTGGCGCACACGCGGTTGAGCACGTGCGCGGCATCGGGTCCCTCGAGGCGGAGCTTGGCGAACGAGGATTGATCGAAAAGACCCACGGCGGTGCGCACGGCGCGGTGTTCGAGGGCGGATATCGAGAACCAGTTCTGCCGCCCATAACTGTACTCGTATGCCGGCACGACGCCCGCGGGCGCATACCAGTTCGCGCGTTCCCAGCCGAACGCCTCGCCGAAGCAGGCCCCCGCTTGCGCGAGGCGCTCGTGCACGGCGGAGCGGCGCACACCGCGCGCAGTCTCGTATTGCCGAAACGGCCAGTGAGTTGCGTACAGAAGTCCGAGGCTCTCGCGCACACGCGCCTGCAGGTACTTGCGGTTCTTTTGAAACGGCATATTGCGCCGCACGTCAACTTCCCACAGATCGATGGGCGGACGCCCGTCGCGGATCCATTCGGAGACGACTTTGCCGATGCCCCCTGCGGATTGCAGACCGATGGAGTTCAAGCCCGCGGCGACAAAACAGTTCTCGCGCTCCGCGGATTCGCCCAAGTGGTAGCGCACGTCAGGCGTGAAGCTCTCCGGGCCGCAGAAGAATTTCTGAATGCCTGCGCTTTCGAGCGCCGGCACGCGCCGCATGGCATCCATGAGCACGGGCTCGAAGTGCGCGAAATCACCCTCGATCTCGCCGAACGAAAAATCCTCGGGAATGCCGCGCGTGCCCCAGGGACGCGCATTCGGCTCGAAGGCGCCGACGAGGAGCCTGCCGGCATCGTACTTGAAGTAGCTGCAATGATCGGTGTCGCGCAGCACCGGCGTCTGCGGATCGAGCCCGGGCACGTCCTTGAAGAGCACGTAGTAATGCTCGCATGCCTGCAGCGGCACCGTGACGCCGATGCTCGCCGCGAGATCGCGCGTCCACATGCCGGCGCAGAGCACGATGTACTGCGCGTCGACCGCGCCTTGCTCGGTGTCGATTCCGGTGATGCGCCGCCCGTCGTGACGGATGCGAGTTACCTTCAAGTCCTGAAAAATCTTCACGCCCCGTGAGCGCGCACCCTTGGCGAGCGCCTGCGTGATATCGACGGCGTTCGCATAGCCGTCGCTCGGGATGTGAATGCCGCCGATCACATCGTCGAGATTGGCTAGCGGATACAGCTCGTGAATCTCGCGGGGGGAGACGACGTGGACGGGCAAGCCGAAGACTTTCGCCATGGAGGCGTTGCGCTTGAGCTCCTCCATGCGCCCCGGCGTGGTCGCGAGAGAAACGGATCCGCATTGGCGGTAACCCGTCGCCTGGCCCGTCTCGGCCTCGAGCCCGCGATAGAGCTCCGCCGTGTAGCGCGCGAGGCGGGTCATGTTCATGCTCTGGCGCAGCTGACCGACCAGTCCGGCCGCATGCCAGGTGGTGCCGCTGGTGAGCTGCTTGCGCTCGATCAGCACGACGTCGCTCCAGCCGAGCTTGGAGAGATGATAGGCGATGGAGCAGCCGATGACGCCGCCGCCAATGATCACGACCCGAGCGTGCTTGGGAAGATCGGCCATGGCTCAAACCCGCATGCGCGCGTTGTCGGGATCGAAGGCGGGGGCAGGGAGGACCCGCGCGCGACGCGACTCCCCTTGCAGCAGGATGTCGAACACGGCCCCGGGCGCGGCGAACTCAGGGGGTACGCAGGCAAATGCGAGGCTCTTACGCACGCGATGGCCGTAGGCACCCGAGGTCGTCACGCCGATGCAGCGATCGCCGGCGAGCACTGGCTCGCCGCCGCGGACATCGGTGTCCTCGGCATCGACTTGCGCATAGACGATCCTGAAAGGTCGTTGCGGCGCGGCCAGAGTGGCCCCCTTGCCGACGAAATCGTCCTTGTTGGCGGCAAAGAAGCGTGCCATGTCCGCCTCCAGCAGGTTGAGCTCGTTGGTGAGCTCGCTCGACCACGCCTTGTAGCCCTTCTCGATGCGCATGCTGTTGACTGCGTAGAGACCGTAGTTCGCGATGCCGAATTTTCGGCCGCCTTCCCACAAGGCCTCGTAGAGCTGGGACAGCGCCCCGATGGGCGGATGCAGCTCCCAGCCGAGCTCGCCGACGTAGCTCACCCGCAGGGCGCGCACTTCGCTTCCCAGCAGCGTGATCTCGCGCCCCGTGAGCCAGGGGAAATCCTCGTTGCCGAGCCGCGCGTCCGTGAGCCCCTGCAACAGCTCGCGCGACTTAGGTCCCGAGAGCACGAGTACGCCGCGATCCTCGGTGACGTTGTCGAGCTGTACGCGCTCGCCTGGCCGCAGGCTTTGGGTGAGCCAATCCCGATCGCGCAGTTCCGCGGCCGCGGCCGACAAGGCATAGAACCGGTCATCGGCCAGGCGCGTCACCGTCATCTCACCGAGGATTCTCCCCTGCGGTGAGAGCAGGTGCACGAGCGCGATGCCGCCGCTCCTTCTGGGGATGCGGTTGGCACATACCCGATTCAAGAATGCCTCGGCATCGGCGCCCTTGATGTCGTACTTGGCGAATCCGGTGAGATCGAGGATGCCCACGCGCTCATGCATGGCAGCCACCTCATCGCGCACCACCTCGAACACGTTGGTGCGGGAATAGCCGGTCTCCTCGGCGCGGCCGTCGAGCGAGAACCACTTCGGGCGCTCCCAGCCGAACGTCTCGGTGTACACGCAACCTTTTGCTTTCAGCCGCTCGTAGAGTGGGCTCGTCTTGCTCGGGCGGCCCGCAGGCTCCTCCTCCCCGGGCAGTCGTGTGGTGAACGTGAGCCGGTAATCCTGGAAGGACTTGGCGTGCACGTAGGCCCGGTTCGCGAACTTGCCGTAGCGGCGCGGATCGAATTCCGTCATGTTAATCTCGGCATCGCCATGGAGTATCCACTGCGCGAGATACTTGCCGCAGCCGCCACCCTGAGCGATGCCGAAGGAGCTTCCGCAGCACATCCAGTAGTTCTGGAGGCCGGCCGCGGGGCCGAGGAGCGGCGCGCCATCCGGGGTGTGAGGAATGGCGCCGTTGATCACGCGGCGAATGCCCACCTCGCCGAAGATCGGCATGCGCTCGATGGCGCGCTCGAGCCACGGCGCGATGCGATCCAAATCGTCTGCGAAGAGCTCGTTGGAGGCTTCCCACTCCGGGTGCCCCGTCGGGGCCCACGCCTCGGTGAGCCCTGCGCTCTCGTAAATTCCCATGAGTCCCGATTTTTGCTCCTGCCGCAAGTATCCCGAGGTACGGGAGTCGCGGATCACGGGGATCTCCTCGCGCCGCTCTTGGAACGCCGGGATGGGGTGCGTGATCACGTAATGATGCTGCATGTTGGTGATGGGGGCATCCGCGCCCACCATGGCCGCGACCTCGCGCGCGTAGCAGCCCGCCGCGTTCACCACCATTTCCGCGACGATCGGGCCCTGCTCGGTAATCACTTCCCATTCGCCGCTCGCGCGCCGGCGCACGTCGGTCACGCGGTTGTGCCGCACGATGCTCGCACCCAGATCGCGGGCGGCTTTGGCGAGGGCGTTGCAGATCCCGGACGGGTCGCCGTGACCGTCGTCCTGAGTCCAGGCGGCGGCGAGCACGCCTTCCGTGTTGAGAAACGGATTCAAGCGCCGGATCTCGTCCAAGCCGACGATCTCCATGCGAAAGCCGATGCTCCGCGAGTAGCCGAGGACGTACTTGAGCCAGGCGAGCTCCTCGGGGTTGTTGGCGAGGCGCAGGCCGCCGCTCCCGTGCCAGCTGGTGTATTGGCCGGTGAGCGCCTCGAGCCGTGGGTAGAGCTCGTTGCTATAGGCGTGAATCTTGGCGAGGTTATAGCTGCCGGTAATGCTTGGGCATTGACCGGCGGCGTGCCAGGTCGAGCCCGAAGTGAGCTCGTTTTTCTCGACCAAGACCGTGTCGCTGCAGCCCTCGAGCGCAAGGTGGTACAGCAGGCTTGCGCCCATCATCCCGCCGCCGATGACGACGACGCGTGCGTGTGTTTTCATTAAAATCCCGTTTCGCGGCGGTAAGACCACAATAAATTGCCCCTCGCGGCCGCACAAGCGAGTAATTTGACCTCAATGGCTATATTTTTTTGAAAGGTGGCATTTCGGTGAACCAACCCCGCCCCCTGGTGGGTTTGCCCACCTTGACCTGGCTGCGCGCCTTCGAGGCGGCCGCCCGGACCTCGAGCTTCAGCGCCGCGGCCGAAGAGCTGCGCCTCACCTCGGGGGCGATCAGCTACCAGATCCGGGCGCTCGAGGCGCATCTGGGCTTCGCGCTGTTCGAGCGATTGCCGCGCGGCGTGAAGCTCACGGCTATGGGGGTCGCCTATCTGCCCCCGGTGCGCAAGGCCTTCGAGCAGCTGGCCGACTCGACGGTGGGTCTGTTCGGCGGATCCGAGCGCGGAGAGATTGGCATTCACGCACCGGTCTCGCTTGCCTCGCTCTGGCTCGCACCGAAGCTGCCGGCGTTCAGTGTTGCCGTTCCGGGGATCGACGTGCGTCTTTCGTCGGTCATCTGGGACCATCCGGTGCCTGCGGAAAGCACGGATCTCGAGATTCGCTATGGCGCGGGACAGTGGCTCGGCTATCGCGCCGAGCTCCTGTTCAATCAGCGCATCGTTGCCGTGTGCAACGGCGGAATGCTCGAGCAAGCGCGATCGAGCGGTAATGCGTCGGCGTGGCTCTTGCGTCGTCTAATCCGCATCATGGGACATGAGAACCACAGTTCGCAGGTGCGGCAGGCCTTGCAGCTCGGCGACGCGGAGGAGCGGCCCGGCCCCGCAGTCGACACCACGATTGCGGCGCTCGAGCTCGCGGCAAGCGGCGCAGGCTGCGCGCTCGCTCATAGGGTGTTCCTGACGCCTTATCTCGCCACGGGTCGACTCGTCGTCGCGCTCGAGCACGACTTTGCCGACGACAGCTCCTACTTCGTCGTTGCACCGGAGCGGCCGCAGCGGGTGCGGCGCGAAGTTCAGCAATTTCGAGACTGGCTGCTCGCGGAAGCTGCGGTGGCGGGAGCGCCGTAGTCAGGCTGTCCGGCTTGCCGGGCTCGCCGGCAGGATTGATCACGGCGCTGGACGGCAGAGGCACCCAACCGGCCCATGGCGCACCATCCAGCGTTCTTGACAACTTGGTGGCTGAAAAAAAATTGCTACCGTTCCCGGGGATGAACGCAAGGGGAACCTGGACGAGTCGACGCCAGGGAGTATCGGATAGTCCCGCGCTCGACCGCAGGCCAGGGCACTCTTTGGATAGCGCGCCTTGCTGAAGCAGTTTTCTCTTGAGCTGTATATGGCGCCTCGCGCCCAACGTACGTCAAGCACTGAATGCGGTGCAATCGCCCGATTATTGCGCAGAGCGGTGCGGCCCTAGCTGGTACGCGGGCCCGAAGTCGGCGCAAGCGATCGCGCTTGCAGCGCCATCGAGATCAGAGTCGAGCCGCCGAACACCATGTTGATGCCGACCAAGAGGCCGATGGCCCAGGCCGCGGTGCCCGGGAGGCCCAGAAAAATCATCGCCGCCAGAATCAGATCGATGACACCGCTCACGAGCAAGAGCGCCCATCGTGCGGAGAAGCCGTGCCGGTGACTCAACGCCATCATGAACGAGGCGATGCCTTCGATCGTCAGGAACGCGGTCAGGATCAATGTCAGTGACAGAGCGCCGGACAGCGGCCAGACGAGCAGGATGACGCCGGCGGCGATGGCGATCACCGCCGAAAGCAAAGACCAACCGAAACCGGGAGCTCCGCGCATCCGAAACGTGCTGATGAAACCCACCACACCGCTGAGCAGCAGCACCCAGCCGATGAATACTTCCACCGCGATCGTTGCGACGTTGGGAATCAAAATGGCAAAGATACCGAGAACGAGCAGCACGATGCCTTCGATGAGAAACGCCCGCCAGTGCAAATGCAGGGAAGCCGCTACCGCCGCCTGGACGTCTCGGAACTTGGACTGATCGGTTGCCATGAGCATTTCCCTCGCGCAGCTGGGAGCCCAATGCTACTCCGAGTTGGCCGGTCGGGCACCTGGAGCGCGGCGGGGGGCTTGGGAACCGCTCGGGGTCATGTCCGGGTCAGCGTACGTTCGCCGTTACGGTCACGTTGTTGTTGGCTTCGAGCGCGCCATCGCCCAGCTTGAGCTTGCCGTCGGGAAGCGGAACGACAATCGGCGCGACCTCGACTTCCGTCACGCCCGTGCGCCGGTCGAGTCCGATCCGATGGGCGGTGGCGGGCGATAGATCGACGATGCGGCCGTCGACATACGGACCCCGATCGCGGATGGTGACGACGGCGGTTTTGCCGGTCTCGAGGTTGGTGACCTGAGCGGTCGTGCCGAGCGGCAGAGTGAGGCTCGCCGCGTTATCGCCCGTGGGCCGCATCGGCGTACCGTCCGCCATCTTGCGCCCCGCGAACATGCGCGCATAGAACGAAGCCTTGCCGAACCGCTTGCGTCCCGAGCGATCGATATTCGGCTTGACCTCCGGGGAAATGCGCCGCGCCGATTTCGAGCGTGCAGTCTTTGGAGGCGTGACGGCTTCGGGCGGCGGTAGTGTCTCGCTCGCGGGAGCGACCGACGCGTCGCCGGGCGCGGCGGCCCCTGCGATCCCGAGGAGCGACAACGCCGCGGCCGCGATCATGCTCACCACCGCGGCGGGTTCGCGCGAAGGCACCACGTCGCTATGTTCGCCGTTCGGCTGCGCAGCGCTGCTTTCTATCTCAACGCCAGTTGTAGTTTCCATGCAGCGAGGTTACCTGCCGGGCGCACGCCGCCGCTGTCAGCACCCGGCGGCAAGGGTTGCGTCAATCACAGATTCCGTACCCCCATTCGGGGAGCCTCGCCTGTCGGCGTTTTCTGACCCGTGCGTCCGTGCGGCGGCACGAAATTCAGTAAACTGCCGCCAGGAATGGTGAGCGAGGGGACTTCAGATCATGGCGAGAGGGACTGGAAGCGGGTTCGGATTGAGCGATTTGCCGCGGATTTCTCATGGCAAGGGTTCCTACCTCTATGACCAATCGGGGAAGGCGTATCTGGACGGTTCCGGTGGCCCTGCCGTGTTCTGCTTGGGGCATGCGCATCCGGAGGTGAATGCGGCCATTTCCGCGCAGCTTGATTCGATCGCCTACGCCTACCGGTACCTCTTCACGAGCTCCGCGCTCGAGTCTCTGAGCGAGGCCATCCTGCGTCTCTCGGGCGGTTGCTTCAAGGATGTGCTGTACAGCGCGGACGGATCCGAAGCGGTGGAGTCGGCGCTCAAGGTCGCCTTGCAGCACTTCGCGGCGCGCGGCTTGATGAAGAAGCGTCGCTTCATCGCGCGGCGTCGATCTTGGCATGGCAACACCTTAGGGGCGTTGTCGGTATCGGGATTCGCGGCCCGCCGGCGCGCATTCGAGGGCAGTCTCCTCGATGTAATTTTCGTATCTGCGGCGAACGTCTACCGTCCGCCGCGCGACTGCGAGCCGGGCGCGCTGGCCGCGCATCTGGCCGCGGAGCTTGAACACTCCATTCTCGAGGCCGGACCGGAGACGGTGGCGGCCTTCATTTACGAGCCCATCGTGGGCGCCGCGGGCGGCGTCGTGCCCGCTCCGCCGGGCTACGCCGCGGCCGTGGCTCAAGTGTGCCGTAAGTACGATGTTCTCGTCATCGCGGACGAGGTCATGTGCGGCGCGGGTCGCAGCGGCACCTGGCGGGCGCTGGAGCACGATGGCGTCGAGCCCGACATCATGACCATCGCCAAGGGGCTCGCGGGCGGTTACATCCCACTGGGTGCGACACTGGTGGCGCCCCAGGTGGCGGATCCCATCTTGAGCGAGCATGGCGCGTACATGACCGGTCACACCTTCTCAGGCCATACGGCGGCCTGTGCGGCCGGGCTCGCCGTGCAGCGGATCATCGAGCGCGACCGCTTGCTCGAGCGCGTGCACGACGTGGGCGCATCTTTTCAGCACAGCCTGCAACGCTCGCTCGCCCGATTCGAGGAGGTGGGCGATGTCCGCGGCCGCGGGTTTTTCATCGGCGTCGAGCTCGTACGCGATCCGAAAACGCGCGCGCCTTTTCCAGCCGACCGCGGATTGAGCTTCGACATCGGGCAGCGCGCGTTCGCCGATGGTCTCATCTGTTATCCATGCTCCGGCAACGTCGATGGCGTCACGGGAGACACCATCATCCTCGCGCCGCCTTACAACGCGAGCGATGCCGAGCTGGAGGAGATTATCGAGAAATTGACGCGCGCCGTGAGCGGAGCACTTGCGGCGGGTTGAGGACGGCCATGAACGAAGTCCAAGTCGGCGAGCATGACCTTTTATCCTTCGTCAGCCCGGGCTCGCTGATCGGAGCGCTCGCCTATCTCCTGCTGTTCGTGATCGTCGCGCTGGTGCTGTCGCGGTTGCTGCGCACCGCCGTGCACGCATTGCGAATGAGGAGCGCGATGCCCGCACGGTGATTGGGTGCTATTTGATCAGGGTCGAGGCCGATGCCGTCACCTTGGGGCTGCGCCTCGTCGCCAAGGATGGTCCGGACCGCGACAAGTTGCGCTCGGCGTTGCTCGCCGCGCTGTCGCGGCGCTTTGCCGAGGGGCACCTCGGCGGCAGTGGAGCGGCTCCGGCCACGTTTTCCTAGATTGACGCCGTCAAGCGCGCGCGCCGCTGCCTATAATCCCACTATGAGAACCGCGTGCGTTGTCCTTCTATTCTCCCTGTGCAGCCTCACAGCCGAGGCGGATATTGTCGCGAGCTCGACCCGCGGATCGCAGGCATCCGCCCTCGATGAGGCGGCGGCCGGCCGCTTCGCGGCTCTCGCGCTCAAGTGCCTGCACCAGGAATATCCGAACCACATCTTGCATACGCTCATCAGCGATGCCGATGTGCGACCCCCGCGAGAACTCACCCCGGCCTTTTATGGGTGCTACGACTGGCACTCGGACGTGCACGCGCATTGGCTGCTCGTGCGTCTCACGCGGCTTTTCCCGGAGACCGACTTCGCGCGGGCGGCGCGCACCGCCGTCGCGCAAAGCCTGACGGCGGAAAATATCGCGGGCGAGCTGGCTTATATGCGCCGTGAGGATCGGGCTTCCTTCGAGCGGCCCTATGGACTCGCCTGGCTTCTCGAGCTCTGCGCGGAGCTGCGCGCCTGGGACGATCCCCAGGCTGCGCAATGGTCGGAGGTGATGAAACCGCTCGAGCGCGAAGCTGCCACGCGGCTCGAGAATTGGGCCGGCAAGCTCCGCTACCCGATTCGTGTGGGCGAGCACGACCAGACAGCGGCTGCATTCAGTCTGGTGTGGGATTGGGCGGGGGTCGCGCGCGATCCGCAGATGCGCAGCGTGCTTACCTACGCCGCGCGCCGGTTCTATCTCGCGGATCGCGACTGTCCATTGAGCTACGAACCCTCGGGCGAGGACTTCTATTCGCCTTGTCTGGCGGAGGCCGATTTCATGCGTCGCGTGCTCGGCCCCGACGCGTTCGCACGCTGGCTCGGGGATTTTCTGCCGGGCATTCCCACGCGGCTGGGCAAGCCGTGGCTCGAGCCCGCCATCGTCATCGACCGGGCAGATCCGAAGCTTGCGCACACCGATGGACTGAATCTGAGCCGAGCGTGGATGCTCGAAGGCATTGCCGACGGCTTGCCCGCGCGCGATCACCGCGCGGCCGTACTACGCGCCGTCGCGCAGCTGCACCGCGACGGGGCGCTGCCGGCGGTGACGGGAGAGCATTACGAGGGAGGTCACTGGCTCGCCGCGTTCGCGGTGTATCTCACCAGCGGGGCGGGCCTCAAGTAGGCGCCCGGCGCGCGATGGCGAGCTCCGCGGCCGCGAGATCTTCGAGGGCCGTTCCCACGCTCTTGAACAGAGTGATCGCGGCGGAGTGGGATCGCATGAAACGCCCGGACGCAAGCTCGCTCAGCTCCGCGCGCACTGCCTTTGAATCGATGACTCCACGTTGAATGGCGCCGATGATCTCGCCGGATTCGGCGAGCGCACCAACGCGAGTGTCCACGTAGAGCTCGGCTCGCGCGAGAGCCTCGTCGTCGGCCTCGCACATCTGGGGGTTGAAGGCACCGACCAGATCGAGGTGCTGGCCCGCGCGCAGCCACGCGCCGCGCACCAGCGGCTGTTGCGAAAGGGTGGCGCAACTCACGATGTCGGCCCAGCGAACTGCGGCCTCGAGATCCTCGACAGCCTCGACCCGCAATTGGGGGCGGCTGAGCGATGCCGCCACGGCGTTTGCGCGTTCCGCCCGCCGCCCCCAGATGCGCACGTCTCGAATGGGCCGCACGCAGGCGTGGCTCTCGATGAGATGCGGCGCCAGCTGACCGGTGCCGACCATGGTCAAGCGCGAAGCATCCGGTGCGGATAGATACCGCGAGGCCAGCGCCGATGCGGCGCCCGTGCGCCGCAAGGTGAGCTCCTCGCCGTCGAGCAACGCCCGAGGTGCACCCGTAGAGGCATCGAGTAACAGATACGTAGCGGCGACGGTAGGCAAGCCCCTCTTCGCGTTATCCGGATATACGGTGACCAGCTTGATGCCGAGCGACGCTCCGGCTCGCCACGCCGGCATCACGAGGAGCGTGCCGCCGCGCACGCCATCCGCCGCGGGCTCGATGGGGTACTGCTGGCGCCCGGGTGCCGTAACGGGTGCGCGAAAGGCCGCATCCAGTGCATCGATCAGCGCCTCGCGATCGAGGCACGCCGCGAGTGTCGGAGCGTCGAGCTGCAGCATCACGGCGCCATGGTCCCGTCAGATGATGTTGAGCTCGCGCAACGGCGCACTCGCGAGATAGCGTGCATACGAGAGAGGCGAGAGATCGATGGTGCGGTATTCGCCATAACAGATGTGTTCCGCGAGCCCCCGGCCGACGGCGGGCGATTGCTGGATGCCGTGACCGCTGAACCCGCTTGCAAGCAGCAAATTGGCGATGCCGGGCACGGGACCGATGAAGGCATTCTGATCGAACGTATTGTAGTCGTAGTGTCCGGCCCACGCCGAGGTCATGCGGACCGCCTCGAAGGCGGGCACGCGGTGTGCGAGCAGCGGCCAGGCGCGCGTCTCGAAGGCTGCAAGATCCACCTCGAAATCTTGCGGCGAGACGTCGGGATCCGGATCCTCCGGCGGCCCGCACAGAAACCGATTACCCTCGGGACGAAACCACAGCCCGGACGGGTCGATGACCAGGGGACAGTGCGGTATGGACACCGGGCAGGTAAAGACGAACACGTTGCGCTTGCGCGCGAACACCGGCAGCTCGATCCCCAATGTGGCCGCGAGCGCTCGGGAGCGAGTGCCGGTCGCATTCACGGCGTAATCGCAGGCCAGGCGCCCGCCCTTCTCGAGTAGGGCGGCCGCCATGCGCCCGCTGGCCGAGCGTTCGAAGCCGAGCACCCGATCGCGCAGGTAGTGCACCCCGAGCCGTTCAGCGGCGCGGCGCAGTGCCGTGAGCAGCGCGTGGCCGTCGAACCATCCCTCGCCGCACAGCGTATCGCAGCCGGCCGCGAGGTCGCCGGAGTGCAGCCAGGGATAACGTGCGGCGAGCCCCGAGCGATCGTGCAGCCGGACCGCCACTGCGTGCGTGCGTTGAATCGCAGCCCGTTGCTCGAGGGTCTCGCGCCCCTGGGCAGTGGCGAGATAGAGATAGCTCGACTCGACCAGAGCAAGGTCGAGCTGCTCATCCGCGAGCCGCCGCGGCGCCTCGCGCAAGAACTCCAGGCCGAAGCGCGAGATCTCGATGTTGAGCGGCGTCGAGAATTGTTGGCGTATGGAGCTCGCCGAACGCGTGCTGGCGGCTTCCCGATACGTCGGGTCGGGCTCGATGACCAGCACCTCTCCGGAAAAATCCTGACAAGACGCCAGAAAATAAGCGCAGGCCGAGCCGATGGCCCCGCCACCGGCAATGACCACTGTGCCGGTCACGTACACGCCCGCTGTGAAATCGGATCGTACAAACGCTATCTTTCCGCCGCTCGGCTCAGGGCGCGCATAGTACCGAAATTCGGGGGCGTGAAGGATGGCGGTACGCTCCTCTCCGTGCATTGCGACCGCGCCGGTTGCCGCCTCAGCCCGCCGGCGCAGGACCAGGAGTTGAGACCGGCGGATCCACCTCATAACCCCGTTGCCTGAGCTCGTCGAGCAAGCCACCTTTCTCGAGCAACAAATCAATGTTGACCACGGCAATCGTCGTGCCGGGGCTTTCCAGCGCTTTCAGCAGCGCCTGCAGCCAGGTGCGGCGTATGCGAGCAAGGAGGTCGCCCGAAGCGGCGCCCGAGTCGAGTGCTTTCAGACAGGCATCCACTTGCGCGGGTTCGGGGTGGCTCTGAATGCTCTCGATGTCTCCGGTGGCCCACGCCCGCGCTCGATCGATCAATTGCGGCAATCCGCTCTCGACCGTCACGAGCGATGCGTCGACGCAGGTGTTCTCCGTCGGTGTCGGTATGGACTTCAGGGCATCGACCAGATCGCCCACTCCCGCGACTTTCACTTCCTCCACGCGGACATCTTTTTTCTTCGCGAGCGTGCGCATGGCAGCGCCGAGATCCAGGCGCGCCGACAAACCCACGCTGTGAAACGCCTGCTGCTCCAGAAAGGCGGAGGCGACGATGGGCCGAAAGCGTTCCCACTTCTGCGCATCGCTCGTGAACCGCGCCCGATCCTTGGCGAACCGAGCATACAACTCGGGCGGCATCACGTCTTTGAGGCGCTTGCCGCCACGGACCATGAGCGCGCTGCGCTCGGTGATCAAGAGCCACAGGATTCGCACGATGCCTATTTCGAGAGGCTTCGGTACCAGGACCTCGTTGGTGGAGGCGAGGAGCCGTTCCACTTGAGTGGAGCGCCAAGTGATGCCTCTGGGCAGCGGCGATATGCTGCCCAGGATCCAGACATGCGCGGCGCCTTTATGAACATGCCACAGACCTGGACCGGTGCGCTCCCCCGTCACCACGAGCTCTTGCAGCTGATCGGGCGGCGCTCCCGCGGTAGGGGCGGGTAAGGAGTCCGCGCACAGGGCGGTCGCCGAGGCGGCGAGCCACGCCAGCAGAGCAATGAGCCATTTCATCCTCAGTCGCCGATGCGCCGCGCGAATTGACGCAGCTTCTGCTCGCGCGCCCCCGCTTCCTTGTTCGGGCCCAGGAATTCCAGCAGCGCCGCGCCGCGCGCCGAGTTCGCAGCGACGACCTTGATCGCGACGAGCGTCGGAGTCGCTAGGACGATACCGGCGATCCCCCAGAAGAGGCCGCCGAACCACAAGGACAGAAACACGACGAGAGGATTGACCGCGAGGCGCCGACCCACCAGGAGCGGCTGCACGATCTGTCCTTCCAACGTGATGAGCGCGACGAAGCTTCCGGCGATGCCCGCGACGCGCCCGAGATCGGTGAACGATACGATCGCGACGATGGTGATCACCACGAGGGTGCTACCGGGCCCCACGTAGGGGAAGTAATTCAGCGTCGCCGCGAGAACTCCCCAGAGATAAGGGTTCGGCATGCCCCAGGCCATCATCACCGCTGCCGTCGCGATGCCGAGTCCGATGTTGATCACAGTGGAGATGAGATAGAACCGACCGACCTCGGCGCGCACCTTGCCTATGACCTCCAGCACGTGTCCCGCGTGCGGCTCATCGACGAAGGCCGACGTCATGCGCGCAAGCATGGGCGGGCCGCCTGCGAGCAGGAACAAGGTCACGATGGCGAACGTGAGCAAGCCCACGACCGCATTGCGCGTCACGTCGAGCAGCAGCTGCTGGCCACTAGTGGGCGACTCGACCGCCACAGCCGTGCGTGCAGCGCCCCCCGCGGGCCGCCCCCCCGCCAGGGTATCGGCCGAGCCGCGCAACTCATCGACGTGTCGCATGAATCGGGCGATCGGCGTGATGCGTTGCTTGATAGTTTGCAGGGTGTCGGGCGCGGTGGCAAACCAGTGCTGTGCGGGTTTCCAGGCCAGGTCGATGGCGCCCCCCAACAATGCCAGGCTCAAGACCAAGATCAGCAGGGCGCTCACGCCGCGCGGGATCCGCCAGCGATGCAATGCCTCGACGGGGCTCGACAGGATGAGCGCAAACAGCAATGCGAGGGCGATCGGGGTGAAGGCCGCATGCGCTTCGTAGAGCAACAGGCCGAGGGCGCCGAGCACGAGTACTTTGCCTGCCGTCATGACTCGCGGCGGACGCGCGCCCGCGATCGGGGGAGCACGCTCGAGGGCGCTGTCAGCATCAGCTGACATGTGAACGATGGGTTGGGTAGGTGGGCGCAAGCGCTTGATGGGTTAGTGTGTTTAGGCGGGCAAGGGGACGACGGTGCGGTTCGCGGCTGTGGCGTCTCGACAACTTCCTAGCCGCGGGGCGGATTATTTCATTTAACGTCATCCAGTTCCAATCGGGATGGAGATCAAAACATGTTGCACTATGCCATCGTCTTCCTGATCATCGCCTTGATCGCCGCTGTGTTCGGATTTGGCGGGATCGCCACCGGCGCCGCCGGAATCGCGAAGATTCTGTTCGTCATTTTCCTCATTGGCGCAGTGGTATCTTTCATCATGCACAGTGGACGGCGCATTTAGCGGCTGTCGCGACTAACGGGAACGCCGCGCGGGGCATAGCGGCGCGCCCGCATTCTCTTCGGGCGCCGTGCGAGTACACTCTGGCCATGGCGCACGAGGCAACGGCGGTGCCCCCGCGGGATTCGAGACCCGAGCGATGAGCAAGGGATCCGACCTGCTCGTGGCCGCGCTCGAGAACGAGGGGGTCGAGGGAATATTCGGTGTGCCCGGGGAGGAGAACCTCGACGTCGTCGAGTCCCTGCGCAAGTCCCGCATCGAGCTCATCGTGACCCGCCACGAGCAGGCGGCCGCCTTCATGGCAGCAACTCACGGTCGCCTCACCGGCCGTCCCGGTGTGTGTCTGTCGACCCTCGGGCCGGGCGCGCTCAACCTCACGACCGGCGCCGCGTATGCGCTTCTGGGTGCCATGCCCATGCTGATGCTCACCGGTCAGAAGCCCATCAAGAATCCCCGGCAGGCCCGCTTTCAAATGGTCGATATCGTCGGCACCATGCGGCCACTCACCAAGATGACTCGACAGATCGTCGCGGCCGCCTCCATCCCTTCGCTGGTGCGCGACGCATTCCGCGTCGCCATGGAAGAGCGCCCGGGTCCCGTGCACCTCGAGTTGCCCGAGGACATTGCCGCCGAGGAAGCCGATGCGCGGCTCGTGCCCCCACATCCCATCGACTGGCCGATCGCCTCGCCTCACGCCGTCGCGCGCGTGGCCGGTCTCATCCGCGGCGCTCGCAGGCCGCTCATCATGATCGGCGCGGCCGGTAATCGGCCCCGCCTCGTCGATCCCTTGTCGGATTTCGTGCGGCGGGTGCGCATCCCATTCTTCAATACGCAGATGGGCAAGGGTGCGGTGACCGGGAGCTCCGACCTCTATATGGGCACTGCGGCGCTCACCGAGCGCGACTACGTGCACGATGCCATCGATCAGGCCGATCTGATCATCGCCATTGGGCACGACACCGTCGAAAAGCCGCCCTTCTTGATGGATGGCCCGAGGCTGGATAGGCCCGGGGGTGCTCGCCGGCTGGTACACGTCGGATTCTTGCCCGCCAACGTGGAGCAGGTGTTCTATCCGCACGCCGAGCTGATCGGAGATATCGGCGCCAATGTGGTGGCCTTGGCAGATCAGCTCGAGGGACACACCGCGGTCGACCCGACGTTCGAGCAGTTGCGTCCCAAGATTCTCGCGCACATCAACGAGCGGTCCGAGTCGAACCAATTTCCCATCATCCCGCAACGCCTGGTGCATGACGTGCGCACGGTGGTCCCGGAGGAGGGCATCGTTTGCTTGGATAACGGAATGTACAAGATCTGGTTCGCGCGCAATTACCGCACCCGGGTGGCGAACACCCTGCTGCTCGACAATGCGCTTGCCACCATGGGCGCGGGGCTTCCGTCCGCCATCATGGCCAAGCTTCTCAACCCGGACCGTCCCGTGCTCGCGGTGTGCGGGGACGGGGGGTTCATGATGAACAGTCAGGAGCTCGAGACCGCCGTACGGCTCAAATTGAGCCTAGTCGTAATTATCGTCGTCGACGGTGCCTACGGCATGATTCGGTGGAAGCAAGCCGTCGACCGATTCCCCGACTACGGTATGACCTTCAACAATCCCGATTTCGTGACTTACGCGGCCGCCTACGGAGCGCAAGGCCATCACGTGGGCTCGGCCGAAGCGCTCGCCCCGACGCTGCGCGCGGCCCTCGATGCAGGCGGCGTGCATCTCGTCGCCGTGCCCGTCGATTATCGTGAGAACATTCGGGTGCTGGTCGAGGAGCTCGGGCAACGCGATCGCAACGGCTAAGTCGATCCGCCTCGCTTGGGCCGGCGGACGGCCCGCACTTTTCCGCTTTCTCCTCCTCCACAGAAGAACCGGTCGGCGCCATCGGACTCGAGCCCAGATACGCCCATGCCGGGCGGCATCTCGAGACTTTCGAGGACCTCTCCCGTTCGCGGATCGATGCGCCGCAAATCACTCTCATCACCTTGCCAGGTGCCGTGCCAGAGCTCGCCATCCACCCACGTGACCCCAGTGACGAAGCGGTTCGATTCGATCGTGCGAAGGATCGCTCCGGTTTGGGGATCGACCTGATGAATCTTACGATCGCGATATTCCCCGACCCACAGCGATCCTTCGGCCCAAGTGAGCCCCGAGTCCCGCCCGCCGCCCGGCGCCGGGATGGTGGCGATCACCCGGCCGGTCTGCGGATCGATCTTCTGGATGCGATCCTCTGCGAGCTGAAATAGATGCTGCCCATCGAAGGCGGTTCCGGCGTGCGCGGCGACGTCGATCGCGCGCTGCATCCGGCCAGTCGCGGGATCGAAGGCATTCAGCTTGTCACCCGCCGCAAACCAGACGTGCTGACCGTCATAGGTCACTCCGTGCACCTTGTCGGCCCCTGGGAAGGGGCCATATTCACGGAGGATTTCGGCTTTTGAACGATTCATAGGCCTAGCTTACTCAAGCGGCAGAGCGGCGGGGAGTAACAAGGTCGTCGTGAATCCGGGCAGCGGCGGGGTCATCCAACGACGCGATCGTCCACGTCCGAGCGAGTGTACCTTGCCTGCTGCGGCCAGCGAGTCGAGAGCCCTTTGCACGGTGCGCTGGCTCGCCGCCAGCGCAAGGGCAAGTGCCGAGCTCGACCACGACTCACCGTCCGCAAGAAAGGCGAGCACCGCCGCATGCTTCTCCTCGACGGGCCGCGCGAGCACGACCACCGCGCGCGGGCCGCGCGGCACCAAGATAAATCCGCGCGGGGTGGCACGCACATCGGCGAGCGCTCGAAGCGTCCTGCGTAGCCGACCGATCTCGACCCGCAACCGCGCGCGATGGGATTCATCGGCGTGCCTCATGCGGAAGGCGCGCGCGATCAGCGCGTCCCGCGAGACATCTCCCGGCCACGCTTCGCCGAGCACCCGCGCGAGCGTGAACAGCACGGGGCGCCTGGCGAGCGCGACCGCTTTGCGCTCGTCACGCACGACATGACGGCATGCGTCCACCACCACGGCCTTCGACGCCAGCAATGCCTCGACTTCACTGAGCAGAAGAAACCGCTCTTTACCCCCTGCTATCAAGCGTGCAGCGGGCGCGTCCAGGGTCAGCCGGGCGTTCTCAACCTCCGCGGAAAGTGCCGGGATCCGTGCCTCTCGCGCTGCTTGCTCCGCCCGATCGAGCGCAGCGCGCGCCGCCCTCGTGCGCAGGCGGCGCACGGCGATCCCCGCGAGCATGAGGTGGTGGACTGCCTTCGATGCGGCGGGGAGGGGCGCGGGGTCGAGTTCGGTGAGCTTATGCTCGGCCTCGTCGAGGCGGCCGATGAGTAGGAGGCGCCGGATCTCGAGATAGCGTGCATGCGCGGCGTTGACCCGATCGCCATGGGCTTCGAGGGTCGCCCGCGCCGACTCGAGCGTCTTCGCGGCCCAGCGCAAGTCGCGCGCCGCGAGCGCCACTTCGGCTTCGGCGACGACGCATCGGGCTCGGGCCACAGCCTCCCCCGAGCCGAAAGCGCGTGCAGCACTTCGCAGCAGTGCTTTGGCTCGCGCGAGATCACCGAGCTGGGCCATCGCGACGCCGCGCAGCGCGAGCGCCGGCGCGTCGTCGCGCAGGGCAACCCGTTTCAATGCGCCGAGCGGATCGCCCGCCGCCAGTGCTTGCGCCGCGGCTGTGATCAGCGAGTCCATCGAAATCCCATCACCGGTGTCATTCCCATGGTTGGGTTTTACGCATTGCATGGTTGGAGAGATCTCAAGTTCCAACCATCAGTCTTTCACGGAGGATTTACCAATGAATGTTACTCAAACAATTTGTTCCGCGGCGCCGAGTGAAGCACGCGCGACCGGCGCTTGCGTTCGCGGCGCTGTTCGTGGCGCTTGGTTTCGCCCAGCAAGCCGTGGTTGCCGCGCGGGCGGCAGCGGCCACCGCGGCAGCGCCCGCCGCGTCGAGCTACGAGCCCGCATCCGTCCGGGCTGCTCCGGAATTGAAGTGCAACCTCTATCCCACGGGTGAGGAGCCCACGACTGGAGTTCCGGTTTTCACCGATGATGACGGCTACGCGCGGTTCCATGCCGTACGGCCGACACAGGCTCAGGCGGTGACGGAGCTGACCATGGATTGCACGGATGCCGGGTCCGCATTGACCGGATCACCGGATTACGTGATGACCGAGGCCGTATTCAATGTACCGAGCGGCGTGCCCTCCGGCGACCACACGACCAACACCGAGATCGCCATATGGAATGGTCTCGGTGGATTCGGCACGGACTCAGGTCTCATCCAGGGCGGTGTAAATGTGAGGACGACACCGACCATCGCCACGTATGGATCGTGCAGGGAGTACTGCTGCGGCGATCCCGACAGCAACGGCTATGGGGGGCGTTCACGCCCAACCCCGGCGACAAGATCTTTTCCCAGGAGTGGTATTGCGACTCGAAGGGCAACCCCGATCTCAACGGCGGTTACGGCTGCACATATCTCATGAACGAGAAGTCGGGCGCCATTCTCAACTGCACGCTGGCCGGTTTCCGCAGTGCTCGGTGAAGCCCGTGAAGAATTGCATGACGCTCGGGCGGGCGGCGGAGTTCATCGTCGACGGCCTTCACGGACTTCGACGAGACGACATCCATCAGCAGCGATCATGACGTCGATGTACTCACCGATTTCAGTGTCGAGGCGGCACAATCGTCGGGACAGCACAGGTCCCGACGGTCTCCCGGCCATCGCCGTGAGTGCAAAACGGTTTATTCGCTAGTGCGCCGAACGGCCCGTCGCGCCGAGAGCGAGTACCACGGCGGCCTGGAACGTCCTCATCGACCACTCGCCGAGGTCCTCGCACGCGAGCGCTATGGTCTTGGCCTCCTCGAGCGACACTGCGGTGACGCTATAGCAGGCGACGATCTCACCGTTCGTCAGCAGGTAACGCGCGATGCGGGTATTCAGATCGTAGGTGTACTTATGGCCGCAGAACCCCGGGCGCAGTTTCCGCTTCAGTGCCGCCTTGTCCCTCATCGGGGCGAGCAGTTCGCTCATGGCGGTAGGGTCATTGAGACGCGCGAGCGCCGACAAAATTCGTTCCATCGCGTGCACCTCCATGGTTGGTGGTCGCTGCCCCGGGCCGAGTCGGGATCTTACGCCGATGCGGGGGGCCTGCACTGCAGTATTTAGTGAACTTGGTCGCCGACGGCCCATCCAAGGGATGGCCTAGGGAAATCACCGCTTCACCGTGGGAACACAATGAGCTACACCATCCAAGTCAACGGAAACCGGCACGTAGTGGACGCCGAGGCGGACACACCTTTGCTGTGGGTACTACGTGACATTTTGGATATGACCGGTACCAAGTACGGGTGCGGGGTGGGCCTGTGCGGAGCCTGTACGGTGCACGCAAACGGCGCCGCCGTGCGCTCGTGCATGCTGCCCTTGGACCAGGTCGGCAGTCTTCGCATCACGACGATCGAGGCGATCGGCGCCACCGAGATGGGCAGAAAGGTTCAGGAAAAGTGGCTGTCGCTGGATGTGCCGCAATGCGGATACTGTCAAGGGGGCCAAATCATGGCGGCCACCGCATTGCTGAACTACACGCCGCGACCATCGGATGCCGACATCGACGCGGCCATGTCGGGCAATCTGTGCCGCTGCGGTTGTTACGCGCGCATCCGCACTGCCATCAAGCATCTCGGCGCGTCGCACTCGGCTTGAGGGGGCAGCAATGGCCACGAATCCGTCCGACAGTCTCGTGAATCGCTCCAACATCACTCGGCGTAGTTTCTTGGTGGCAGGCAGTGCCGTCGGCGGCGGCCTGCTGCTCGCGGCCACCGTACCGTTCGGCAGGAGCAGGGCGTGGGCGGACGGCACCGGCACCGCGGCCGGCGCCGGTAATGCGGAGTATGCGATCACGCTGTACGCGCGCATCAGCCCGGCGGGGGTGGTCACGATCATCGCGCCGAATCCGGAAATGGGCCAGGGTACGAAGACGGCATTGCCGATGATCTTCGCGGAAGAGCTCGACGTCGCCTGGAAGGACGTCATCATCGAAATGGCAGATTATGAAGGGGGCAAGCTGGGAGGTCAGTCCTCCGGCGGCAGTTACTCCACACCCTCGAATTGGTTGCCGCTACGCAGGGCGGGTGCTGCGGGTCGACAAATGCTGATCGGCGCTGCCGCCGCGAAGTGGGGCGTGTCGCCTGCCGAGTGTTCGGCTGCGCAGGGCGTCGTGAGTCACGCGCCCACCGGCCGGTCGCTGACTTACGGCGAGCTGGCGGAGGACGCCGCGAAACTCGAGGTCCCCGCTCTCGAGACGGTGACGTTGAAAGACCCGTCGACGTTCAGAATCATCGGCCACTCGATTGTCGATCCCGACAAGGCAAGGATCGTCGTGGGTCGTCAACAGTTTGGAATCGACGTCAAAGTTCCTGGAATGCGCTACGCGGTTTTCCAGAAGGGCCCCGTCTTCGACGCCGCGGTGAAGAGTGCCAATGTGGATGAGATCAAGGCGATGCGCGGAGTGAGCGATGTCTTCGTGCTCACGGGGGCACAGCGGCAGCTCGAGGCAGCGCCGGGCCAACCCGGGCCGGGTATCGACGACGGGTTGCGCGGCGGCGTCGCCATCGTGGCCGATACCTGGTGGCGCGCGCAGAAGGCCCGCCGTGCGCTTCGGGTGGAGTGGGACGAGGGACCCCACGCCGGCGACTCCACGGCCGCATTCGATGCGCAGGCGGACCTGCTCTTCCGCAAGCCCGCACAGGATGTGGTGCGCATCGACGGCGATCCGGATGAGGCGCTGAAGCGTGCCGCGAAGGTGATTCGTGCCTCCTATTCCTATCCGTTCATATCGCACGTGCCCATGGAGCCGCAAAACTGTGTTGCCGCCTACAAGGACGGCAAAGTCGAGATCTGGGCGCCCACCCAGAATCCGGGCTCCGGCCGAAGGGCTGTGGCGAAAGCGCTCGGTGTCGATCCCGAGTTCGTTACCATTCATATGATTCGTTGCGGCGGAGGTTTCGGCCGCCGCCTCGCGAACGACTACATGATCGAAGCGGCCGTGATTTCGAAGCAGATCGGTGCCCCGGTTAAGGTGCTATGGACCCGCGAGGACGAAATTCAGCACGACTTCTATCGGCCGGGCGGCTACCACAATCTGTGCGCCGGTTTGAGCGCCACAGGTCGGCTCGTCGCGTGGAGCAATCACTTTGCCGGATTCGCTCGCAACGAGCACTTCGCTCGATTGGCGGTGCCGGGGCCGGGCGCGTTTCCGGCGGGCTTCGTGCCGAACTATGCACTCAGAACCTCACGCATCGCATTCAATGTTCCGGTGGGACCGCTGCGCGCGCCGGGGGATAACGCTCACGCTTGGGTGTTTCAATCCTTCATCGATGAAATTGCCCACGCTGCGGGCCGCGATCCGATCGAATTTCAGCTCGAGCTCTTGGCGAGTCCGCTGCCCGGCGAAGGCGTGGGCAAGGACGGCAATGATCTGGCTCCCGGTTTCATGGCAGCTCGCATGAGCGAGGTGCTCGAGCGCGTGCGCGAGATGTCGAATTGGAAATCCCGGCACACTCTGGCGAAGGGTACAGGTATGGGCGTTGCCTGTTACTGGAGCCATTTGGGCTACGTCGCCCAAGTGCATCAGGTGAGGGTAGGCAGTGACGGCGCGGTCATGCCCGAGGGCATTTGGGCCGCCGTCGATGTCGGCAGCCAGATCGTCAATCCGACGAATGCCGAGAACCAGGTGCAAGGATCCATTCTCGACGGCATCTCCGCCGCGCTGGGACAGGAGATCACGTTCGAGAAGGGCCGGGTCGTGCAGAGTAACTACCATGATTACGAGTTGCTTCGTAACGAGAAGATCCCGCCGATGGAGATCCGTTTTTTGAAAACGGACCACCTGCCGACCGGGCTCGGTGAGCCCGCGTACCCCTCCGCTTTGCCGGCGCTCTGCAACGCCATTTATGCGGCGAGCGGACAGCGGGTGCGGAAGCTGCCGATCAGGACGACCCAGCTGAAGGCGTAGCAAGCGGAGTTGCGACTAACCCAGCAAAGTCGCCGCGCGTGACAGGGGGGTCACGATGCTTTGCGGCTCAATGGGCACGCGGTCGCTGGGTTCCGTCATCGCATTGACCTCACCGGTAACCAACCCGTCACAATTGGCGGGTGCGACACGCACCGGCGTCCACACACCGGGCATCAATTGATACCCGGGTACACTGCAAGCCGATAAACTATGCGGGGCTCTGTTTTCCCGAGAACGTTTCCCTGGTGTTCCCCAAGTTCACCTGGATGTATCACAGGGGATTCGGAGCCCTTACGAACCCTTCCTGGGTGTGCCTGGCACTCCGAATTGCTGCGCTGCAAACAGCCGACGCTCAGCTCACAGTGAGCGAAGGAAATTCAGAATATTCTGCTGCTCTTCTGAGCTCAAGGCATTGAACTGTTGAATGACCGTGTTGGCCTCGCTTCCGGGACTCAAGTGAGCCTCGATGGCCGCGAGCAAATTGGCAGTGCGCCCGTCGTGCAGGAAGTAGACCCGCTGGCCGGCGCCCCAAAGAGGCGCCGTGCGAAACTCATCGGGACCCGCCTGGCCCTGTGTAATGCCGTCGGCCAAGCCCTCTCCCATGTGATGGACGATGAGATCCGAATAGAGATTAGCGGTTTGACCCGACAAAGCCGCTCACGGGGTTCCCCGCGGGCGTGAAATTGGGTTGTTGAATGTTGCAGCTGCCCGCATCCGTGCGACCGCTGACCACGAACAGATTGTGCACGCCACCGTCGCGTGCGCCGTTTGATTGCTGAAACCGCGCTTCCCGGATCGGGCCGGCCGCGGCGATGAACCAGGGAATCTGGTTCGATGCGCCGGCCGCAGTTGCAACCGCAATCAAGGGATTTTGCGCCGGACTCGAGCCCCCCTCATAGGGGTAGGCGTGACACGAGACGCAGCTGTTCGAATTGAATCGCGGCCCGAGTCCGTTCCCTTGCGTTGAATCCGCGCCGCTCACCACTTCGATGGTCGTGAATCGCGCCATTCCATCGTCGAAAAAGCCGAGCTCATCTTGCCCGAGCCCTTGCAACGGCACGGGCGGCCCGCCGTCCGTCGGCGCGGTGCGAACGCCCGGGTCGGTCGGGGCTGCGCCCGCGAGCGCGCAGCACTGAGATGTGGCGAATACGGCACATTGGATCAGAGAAATAAATCGAGCCGATGATCGCATGAGCGTCTCCCCTACGAGTTGAAACTCGCTTCTGACGTGGTGTGACTCCACGATCCGATATAGGCTCGGGGAAATTTGCTGTCGAATGTCGCGGTCATCGCACGTTAGCAATGAGCGACAGCCGATCTCGGGATAGTCTTGCTGGCCGCGTTCATCCCGATACACGCCAGCTTGTGGCGCGTTTTTCCCGTTTGGTACCACTTGACCTTCCTCGTTACCCTCGCACCGCTCGGAGCATGGCTGCTGCCCCGAAAGTCGCCGATGGGGCGCCCCATGCCGGCCGTGACGAGTCCGTAGGGGCGGTGCAAACCCCGGGGAGTCACACCCTGGATACGAAGCTTACCTTTGTAGTTTGGCTTCGGATCTAGTATGCTGGCGGAATGAGAAAGGCGTCAGATCGCGCGTCGGTCGTGGCTCACGAGCTTCGGGTCGTTCTGGGTCAGCTCACGCGCCGCTTACGCGCGCAATCCGGCAAGGGCGATCTGTCGCTTTCGCAGCTCGCAGTGCTCGGTATGCTCGACCGGGAGGGCAGCGCCACCGTCACGGCGCTTGCGCGCGCTGAAGGTGTGCGCTCGCAGTCGATGGGAGCCACAGTGGCGGCGCTGCAGGAGGCCGGTCTGGTCGACGGAGCTGCCGATCCCGCCGACGGCAGGCAGGTCATGCTCTCGCTGACGGATGCAGCACGCGACTTGATCAAGGCCAATCGGGTCGCCCGTGAAGACTGGCTGTCTCAGGCGATCCGCTCGCATCTCACCTCGGCGGAGCAACAGGAGCTTGCCGCGGCAGTCGATCTGCTCCGGCGCATCGTCGACTGACAGAACCTGGCACCCACCAAGGACATTTCCCATGCCGATCTCTCCGCTCGATGCCAACACCGCCCTCGTGATCATCGATCTGCAAAGAGGCATCGCTTCCTACCCCACCGTCCACCCCCTTGACGACGTGGTGCGGCATGCCGGCGAGCTGGCCGCAGCTTTCAGGCGCCACCATTTGCCGGTCGTGCTCGTCAACGCCACCGGCGGCGCCCCAGGCCGCACGCAGAAGCCGAGCAATGCCGCTCCGCGCACGCCGGATTGGCTCGAGTTCATGGCGGCGCTCGACCGTCAGCCGCACGATCACGTCATCACGAAGAGGACTTGGGGAGCGTTCACCCACACTGACCTCGAGGCGCATCTAAAGCGCCTCGGCGTTACTCAGGTCGTGTTGGCAGGTGTGGCAACCAGCATCGGGGTCGAATCGACCGCGCGGCACGCGCACGAGCTCGGCTTTCATGTCGCGCTCGCGGTGGACGCGATGACCGACATAGGCCTCGATGCCCACAATCACTCCGTAACGCGCATCTTCCCGCGTCTGGGCGAGAACGCGACGACCCACGAGATTCTCGAGCTTTTGAAGAAGCGGCTCGAGTAGCGTCTTGGTCGCCTTTCGCTCGCTGCGCAGTTACAACTACCGCGTGTGGGCGGCGGGGGCCCTGGTGTCCAACGTGGGCACCTGGATGCAGCGCACGGCCCAGGACTGGCTGGTGCTCGCCGAGCTCACGCACAAGAACGCCACGGCGCTGGGCATCGTCATGGCACTGCAATTCGGGCCGCTTGCGCTCATGTTGCCGTTTTCGGGTTTCGCGGCCGATTACTTCGATCGCCGCAAGCTCCTGATTCTCACTCAGGCCGCCATGGGACTCTTGGCGCTGGGCCTGTGCGTCTTGACGCTCTCGGGCCTCGTCCGATTGTGGCACGTGTATGTGTTTGCGTTTCTTCTCGGATGCGTCAGCGCATTCGACGCGACGGCCCGTCAATCGTTCGTCGCTGAGCTGGTGGGAGAAGAGGACCTTTCGAATGCGGTGGGACTGAACTCGACCTCGTTCAACGCTGCGCGCATGATCGGTCCTGCGATCGCCGGTTTCATGATTGCCGCCGTGGGCACCGGCTGGGTGTTCCTGATCAATGCCTTGTCGTTCGTCGGCGTGCTGTGTTCATTGTTCGCCCTGCGCGTCGACCGTCTGCACCGTCAGGCGCGCGCCAGTCGCGATGGGGCCGGCGGGCTGCTCGAGGGCTGGCGCTACGTCTGGCGGCGGCCGGACATCAAAGCGATCCTGCTGATGCTGTTTTTGATCGGCACATTCGGCATCAACTTCCCTATCTTCATCTCGACCATGTCGGTCGGCGTTTTCCACACGGGGGCGAGCGAATTCGGCTTGCTATCATCGATGCTGGCGATCGGCTCGGTGGTGGGCGCGCTTTTGTCCGCCCGCCGCGAACGGCCCGGGCTCTTGGTAATCACCGCCGCAGCGGCCTTATTCGGAGCGGGCCTCTGCCTGGCGGCCGTCATGCCGAATTACGGACTCTTCGGCTGTGCGCTGATCATCATCGGCTTATCGGCGCAGACATTCACCACCACGTGCAACGTCAGCTTGCAGCTATCGACCGACCCGAACATGCGCGGGCGGGTCATCGCCCTGTTCCTCGCCATTGCGGTCGGCACGACTCCCATCGGAGCGCCGCTCGTCGGATGGGTGGCCGACACGTTGGGTCCGCGCTGGGCGCTCGCGGCCGGCGCCGCATCGGGCTTCGCCGCGGTCGCCGTGGCACTTCGCTACCTCGCGAAGCATCGCGGCTTGAGGGTGCGAGTGGATCACGGCCGTTTGAACTTCAGCCTCGAGTCGTGAAGGGTACCGCGGTCGAGAGCCGCGGTACCCTGCTCAAAGAGTCAGAACCGTTAATCCTTGAATACGCGTCGCGCGGCATGAATCGCCCCATCGATGTGTCCGATGGCGCGATCCCGTAGGCCGTTCGCGAATCCATTGTCTTCCTCGCTCGCGATATCGGCGCGGGCCTTGTTCAGAAACTGCAAGGCCTGGCGGATGCGACCGCGATTGTCGGGATGCTCGTCCACCGGAGGCCGTGCATTGGCATTCTTGCCGTCATCGAACGCCGCTCTCTTGATCTCGCCGATGGCCGCATCGATCTGCTGCACCGATTCCTGCTCATCCGCCGTCTGCACCCAATCGCCGGGGCGGTGCTCGATCAGCCAGCGCGCGGCTCGTAGATCCGACAGGGCGTGCAGGTACGCGGGATGCTGAGGGCCTGCGACCACATGCGGCGGCGGCGGTGGAGGGGGCGGCGGCGCGGCTACGCAACCCGCGAGTGCCGCGATGCTCGCCAGCGCCCCGACAACGACGTGGAATTTAATCCCATTCGACATAAAATTCTCCCAATGAAATGGCTTGCCCTGCGGCATAACGCCGCAACCCGAGTTTCGGCTCGATAGGTGAAGCAAACGTAACGCACCGTAGCTCATGAGCACGCCGCGGGAGAAATGATGACCCGGTTGACATTGCGGGGAGCGGCACTGACCGCGGGTTCGCCTATCTGCTCAACCCGGTCTCTTATGCCGAGTATTCAATCCTCCCAAGGCTGGTGAATACCGGCCACATCGAGCAAACCGTCCAAAACATTACCGACCACCCGGGACTCTTCGTGGTCGCGATCCTCTGCTACCTCACCAGCTTCATCGGTGATGTGGTGATCGCCTGGGCGCTCTATGCCTTACTTGCGCCGGTCAATAAGGCACTCTCCTTGCTCATGGCGTGGTTCCAACTTGTGTATGCAGCGATGGCGCTGTGCGCAACGCTGAACCTCGTGAGCGTTTTGCATCTTCTGACGGCGCCCGATTATCTGACGTTGTTTGTTGCCGGCCAGCTATACGCCGAGGTCAAGCTTCTGCTCGGCTCGTTTCGATGGGGCTGGTCGATCAGCCTGGTGCTGTTTGGAATTCATCTTGTTTTGCTGGGCTATTTGATTTTCCGCTCCAGCTACATCCCCAAGATCCTCGGCATTTTGCTCATGATCAATGGATTAGGCTGGGTCATCGATAGCCTCGGCCCATATATCCTTCCAAACGTTCACCTTGGATTCGTCTTCGTCACGTTCTTCGGGGAATTGTTCTTCATGCTTTGGCTCTTGATCAGGGGCTGGAAGATTCGCGAGCCGATGGTCCCCACAGCGCCCCAGTAAACGGCGCCGAGTATTTCGTGGCTTTGCCAATCGCTCGGACAGGCGCTATTGTGAGTTTCTGCTCACATTTAATAGGCACGTGACGCTCGATGCGGCATCCAGACAATCCCTTGCATAAATTTCTGCCGCGGCGGATGCCGCGCCAGAAGCGGTCGCGGCTGTTGTTCGACAAGATTATCGCAACCGCGAAAACGCTGTACGAGCAAGAGGGCTACGCCTATGTGACCACCAATCGCATTGCCGAGAAGGCGAACATCAGCATCGGCTCGCTCTATCAGTACTTCAAGAATTCTGAATCGATCGCGCTCGCCGTGTACGAAAACGCCTGTGCACGCGCAGCCTTGACCATGAAGCGCATGGTCTTGGAGAACTTGGGGGTGCCCTTAGAAGAGTCGGTTCGCAAGCACGTCGAGCGGTTATTCGATATCTTCGAGAAAGATCACTATGTGCTGCTGCGCCTCATTTACGAGATCCCAGAGTTTCGCAGCGCGGCCCGTCCGCTGTCATTCACCAATTTGATCAGTCACACGACCCAAATGGGACTCCAACAGCACTTCACCGGCGTTGACTGGGTAACCATCGTCCGAAAATCCTATGTTATCGACCGATGCGCCCTGGCGATGATCAGCCGGTTTCTCGATGAGAAGCCGGAGTTCTTCAGCAGAAAGGAAGCGATCGACGAGATAGCGCAACTCGTTGGGCAGTATCTCGCGACTCTGCGCAATCACGCCGTGCCGGCGATGACCGGCAGCGGATGAGAGCTCAACTTCCGCCGTTGCACTTGGCCAACTTGTCCGCATCGAATGGGCGGTCCGGCAGGCCATAAGCGCTCAAGGCGCCCACTTTTTGCTGAAGCCCATGGCAGGCACCGGTGGAACTGGCGTTCCGCGGCTCGGAGACCAGTGTGCAGGTAGACCCCGAGCAATACCAAAGATTATCTCCGGCAACGAATTCCTTGCTGCTCGCGAGCGGTTGCACCAGTGTGGCTGAGTATCGGACCTTCTGTGCTACAGCGGCGCTGGCTGCCAAAATCAACGATGCGCTGATCAACTGAATGGTGTTCACGACTTATCTCCTTCTCGCTGATACGAGGAGATTTTAAATTGAGCTTTCGCTCACATTAAACTCGCGATTTTTTGCGGGCGAGATGATAATGGCGGCAGGCAGACCCGAAGACGTGGGGGGAACGTGTGCTACGCCTAACGCCGATCGCCGGTCTACGAATCACGGCAGCGAGCGCAATTGTGCTGAGCTTCTGCCTCATCGGGCAGTTCGTTTCTAGCGTCGCCTGCCTCGCGGATACGTCGCCGGTAAGCACGTCCGCGTCGGAATCGACCTCAGCCACCCTGCACGCACGCAGCGACCCAAGCGTTGCTCGATGCCATTGCGCCGGGAGATGTCGCCACCTGGGACCGACTACTCGATCCGGCGGTTATTCAGGTCGACGAAAATGACGTGATCCGGCACAAGGCGGAGATTCTGGCGGCTCTCAAGCCGTTGGGGCCCGGCTTGGTCGGACATCTGAAGATCGACGACTTTCAAGTCTCGCAACTCGACGATGTGGCGGTGGTGACGCACGAGGATGAGGAGTACCTCGATTACACCGCCGACGGGTGGCGACTGCTCGGCTCGCAAGTTCTAGCCGTATTGAAAGACCCTCCGCCGATCGTTCTCCCCATGAAAACCTTATGCGGCTACTCCGGGCACTACTCGATGACCCCTGAGATCAGCGTGTCGATCCAATGCAGCAAGGATCGACTTCTGGTGGAACGTCCAGTACACCCCGAACGGACATTCCTGCCGGAGGTCAAGGACGTATTCTTCGAGCCGGGCCAACCGCGAACCCGGCGCATATTCGTGCGCGACTCGACAGGGGCAATTACCGGCTTCGTCGATCGCCGCGAGGCTCGCGACGTCGCGTGGCGGCGGATCGGCTAGCATGCCGCCGAACGGTCGCCCATGCGAGCGGCAACCTGCGCTTGTCCGTAAACGCAACGTTGCTTAACTGGTCCGAGGTGCCGGGTTGCGGCGCGCGCCTCGGTGCCTTATGGTCGAATGCACCAGAGCAAGGAATTCCTATGCGCGAACCTACGCGGGTCGATCGATTTTGCGACGAGCGCGACGATAGTCCCTACTGGAACGAAAGCTGCTGGTTTTCCTTCTCGATTCCCGAGCAGGGAATTCACGGCATGGTCTACTATTTCTTCCGTCCCAACATGAAGCTGATGATGGGCGGACCGATCCTGTGGGACGGCTCGGGAGCCCATTCCTGGGACTGCCTCTACTTCGACTGGCATCACCTCCAGCCGATCCCGCCGAACGCGGAGAAATTCAACTTCACCGCATCCAATTCGCTGGACGTCAAGATCGTCGAGCCATTGAGGCAGTACCGGCTGCGCTATGATGCCAACGGCTGCAAATTGGATCTTCTGTGGAAGGCGATCGACGAGCCGCATCACTTCCTCGGCATGGAAATCGAGGCTACCGGCGCGTCGGCCGAGAACCGCATGCATCTGGAGCAACGCGGCCGGGCGCAGGGCCGGATCGAGCTCAACGGCAAGATCTTTGATGTCGACAGCTTCGCGCTGCGCGATACCTCCTGGGGCCGGCGGCAGACCGATAGCGTGAAGCGAGGCAGCTATTTCTGGGCAATCGCCTCCGAGGACACAGCCTTCCATGCGCAGACCATGGGCGAAGGCGACGTCCAGCGCGTGGTCGGCGGCTTCCTCACGCGCGACGGCAAGACAGCCACGCTCGCCGGCGGCGAGCGCGTCGTAACCGAAATGGGCAGGCTGACTCCCCACAGCTTCCGCCTCACGCTCGAAGACCGGCTTGGGCGCAGGGCCGATATTTCCGCGAAGACTTGCAGCCATCTGATGTTCAATGGCTTCCCCCGCTGCCAAGTGGTTTGGTCACTGCTCGAAGCGGATTTCGGCGGAGGCCTGAAGGGTTGGGGCGATATTCAGGAGTTTCAGCCGATGGAGCAGTTCCGCCGAATGGTACGCGGCAACGCCGGGCTTTAGGGGAGAGCCAGTAATGAGCGGTCAAATCGTCTTGATTTCCGGATCGTCCGGAGCGGGCAAGACGACTACCTGCAGCACGTTTGCGCGGCGCGCCGAGGAGCCTTACCTGATGTTTGGGATGGATCTTCTGGTCGGCACGCTTTTTCCGAGCCAGTACACGATATTCGGCGAGAAGAAGGACGAAGGTTATTACGGTTTGGGCTGGGGCCCCGTCGGCTGGAAGGCGATCGAAGCGATGCACGAAATGATCGCTGCCGCCGCCCGCAATGGACAGAACATGGTGGTCGATCACTTGATGTTTATCGATCCGCCGATTCTGCAGGACTGCATCTGGCGCATGGCGGACGTGCCGGTGCTGTTCGTCAATCTGAAACCGTCGCGGCAAGTACTCGAACGGCGTATCACCGGGCGGAAAATCGAGCTGCCGCCGCCAATGGTGGAAGCTGTGGGCGGCCCCGATGGTGTCAAGCGGCTCGGAGAGATGCTGGCCGCAATGACCCCCTGGTACTACGAACGCGCCTATCAGAACGACTGCGTGGACCTCGAGTTGGATTCTGAGGCGCTGACATCCGATGAGCTTTGCGCACAGATCGAAGCGCGCCTCGCGCAAGGTCCGGGAACGGCATTCGCGCAATTGCGGGCGAGATATGCGAGACCGGCGGGCAGAGCAACGCCGGGCGATCGCGAGTAGTATTCAGCCATGGTCAAGAACATGCAGCCGCTGAGCAGTTACACCTTCCGTGATCCCCAGGTCATGCAAAACCCGTATCCCTACTACGAGCGGTTGCGCACGGAGGATCCCGTGCACTTCGACGAGGGTATCCAAACCTGGCTGGTTACCCGCCACGACGATATCTTGGCGGTCGCTCGCAATACCGAGGCTTATTCCGACGAAATGCGCGTGTCCAAGGCAATTCGTTCCCCGTTCCAGGACGAGGTCGACGAGTACATGAAACGCGAGGGTTTCATGGTGCTCGATCCTTCGGACAGTTTTAAGGTGGATGGCGAGTTGCACGCGCGCCGCCGCAAGCTGGTCGCGCATGCGTTTACGGGACCGATCGTGGCTGCCATGGAAGCGCGAGTAGCCGCAATCTGCCACGACAAGGCGGCCAGCCTTCTCGACCGGTCAGAGGCCGACCTGGTCAGGGAATATGCAATGCCGATACCCATCCTGGTCATCTGCGATGCCCTGGGGCTGCCGATGGATCACGTCGATGAGATCAGCCGCGGTGCGGACTCCATGGTGGCGCAGGTGGGCGCGGGTGCAACACGGGAGGTGGCTTACCAACGCGGACGCGATGTGCTGCAGTTGCATCGTTTCGTCCGGCAGGCCATCGAGGAGCGGCGCAAGAAACCAGGCCCCGACCTCATCTCACAGATCGTGCATGCGCGAATCGACGACCCCGCCGCTCCACAGCTCACGGAGCGCGAGCTGATGGCCATTGCCACGGTCGCACTCGCCGGAGGCGTGGATACGACGCGCAACGGCATCGCCTTTGGACTGCATGCGCTCGCGACGCGCCCGGATCTGCTGGCGCGATTGCGGACATCCAAGGAGCAGGACAAGGAGATCGGACGCTTCAACGAAGAGACTTTACGGTTCTACTCGCCGGTCCCGCAGCTGCCCCGCATCACAACCACCGCGACCGTGTTGCGCGGCAAGACGATTCCGAAGGGGTCGTTCGTTCTTCTATGCTGGGCGTCGGGAAACCGCGATACGCAACGCTTTGCCGATCCGGACAAATTCGACATGGATCGACCGGCTCTCCAACAGCATCTCGCCTTTGGCACCGGCATTCACTACTGCCTGGGCGCGATGCTGGCACGCCAGGAGATGAAGTGCGCGATCCGAGAAATCGCCAACAACGTGGACTCGCTCGAGCTTGCCGTGTCGCCGGAGCAGCTCGACCTGAGTGACACCATGGTTATTCTTCGTGGCTTGAAGAGCTTACCCGTGCGGTTGGGGGCTAGAGCGAGATAAAACTTGGCAGCCCCCGATACACGCGACCGGCAGCCGATCGATGGGCGCCGCATCATCTCTCTGGAGGGCGGCCGCAATTTTCGCGATCTGGGCGGTTATCTCACGAGTGATGGCCGCCGCGTAAAATGGGGCAAGCTATTTCGGTCCGGCAGCATGGCCGGACTGACTCCCGCCGACTACGAATCTCTGGCGACGTTGTCGATCAAAACCGTATGCGACCTGCGCACCATACAAGAACGTCAGGCCGAGCCGAACCGGTGGTGCCAGGTCGCGAACATCCGATACTGGGCGCATGAGCATCGCCACAGTTTTGGTGAACTGCGCCAGGTGATGGCGTCCGGTGTGCCCACGCCTGAGCTGGCCCGCGCCGCAATGATTCAGGGCTACCGACGATTACCGTTTGAGCAGGCGCCCGCCCATCAGGAGCTTTTCAGCAGGTTGGCCGCGGGGGAAGTCCCGCTGGTGTTCAATTGCTCGGCCGGCAAAGATCGCGCCGGCACGGCCGCCGCCCTTATCCTGAGCGCGCTGGGCGTTCCGAGAGAGACCGTCGTGGAGGATTATGTGCTCACAGACCGGGTGGTCGATCTCGAGAGCATCTTCATGGCGACAGCCCGCAGAAGCGTACTGATGAGCCAAGCTCCGGGAATCGTGGCTGCCGTTCTGAAAGCCGACGCGAGCTATCTTCACGCGGCGCTCGATGCGGTCGAAGAAAAGCACGGAACGGTTGCGGCCTACCTACAGGATGCTCTGGGAATCACGGAAAAAGTCTCCTGCGCAATCCGGGAGAGCCTCCTCGAATGACTCTCGTCCGCAGGCGAGTCCAGACCTGAAACCGTCTTGCCTGGGCTTGCAATGTGACGTGCATGGCGCGGCAGATATCCATGCAAGTTCTCGTCCGATCGGCGATAGTCCCCAATTGACTGGGGCGAGGAGGGGAGGAGGCGGTGTCCGCACTGAGCGATCTGCGAGTCCTTGAGCTGTCGAGCGGCGTCGCGGCCGAGTATTGCGGAAAATTGCTTGCGGATTTCGGAGCCCGGGTCATCAAGGTGGAACCGCCCGGCAGCGGCAGTCCGACCCGAGCGATGGGACCGGCTGCGACGGGTGGTGAGCCCCGCGAAAGTAGCGGCTTGTTCGGATACCTCAACACCAACAAGCAATCCGTGGTGCTCGATACGGCGAGTCCCGACGGACTAAAGGCCTTGCGCGACCTGATTGGTAGCGTCGACGTCGTGATCGACGATCATCCGAAGGGTTGGCTCGAGCGTATCGGCATTGATCCCGCAACCTGCGCATCGCAGCATCCGGCGCTCATCGTCTGCTCGATCACGCCATTCGGCTACGAGGCGCCGGCCGGCCTGCAGATCGCACGCAGTGTGAATGTCCTGCACAGCAGTTGGGGATATCACACCCCGTGTCAGGCGGATCCCGCGAAGCCGCCTCTTACGGGCGTAGGGCGCTTTCTTCCGGATTACGAGTCGGGCCTCAGCGCGGCGCTCGCTGTTGCCGCAACCGTGTACTGGCGGGAGAGCTCCGGCCGCGGGCAGTTCATCGACGTTTCGCAACAGGCATCGATGGCGAGCTTGGTCGACTACGTGCTCGGCCAGATGGTGGCGGGAACCATGGAGGTCAGCGCCCGGCGGCAGGCCTACGATCTCGGCGGACCGGCGACGTTCTTTCAATGCCGCGACGGGTACGTTTATCTTTGGATGTCCGAGCCCGGGCACTGGAACGGTCTTTGGACCTTGATGGGTGAGCCGGCATGGATGCGCGAGTATCCGGACCGCTGGCTCGAGCTTCATCTCACTTCGGAGCGCATCGATCGCTGCCGCGCAGAGATCGCGGGCTGGATGAAGGATCAGGACAAATCGGACGTCGCATCGCGTGCACAGAAGCTCGGGGTGCCGCTCGTGCCAGTCAACACGATGGAAGACGTCTTTCATTCGCCGCAGATGCAGTTTCGCAAGTTCTTCACGGAGATCGAGCATCCGACTCTCGGCACGCTGCACTATCCGACGGTGCCTTATCGACTAAGTGCAACTCCGGCGCGAATCGACCGACCGGCGCCGCTTCTCGGGCAGCACACCGATGAGTGTCTACGTGAGGTATCGCAGAGCATCGCGGCGCGCGAGACCGCTACGCCGCGGCAACGGGTGACATCCAATGCAGCTCGGGGCGGCGACACCGAAGCGCGCGGGGGTCCTCTGCAAGGCGTGCGCGTTCTGGAAGTGACCAAGATCTGGGCCGGGCCCTACACCGGTAAGCTCTTGGCTTTTCTCGGCGCCGAAGTCATTCGAGTCGAGAGCTACGACTCGCTCGACGCGACGCGCGCCTTCGGCAACAAGGATATCAATGACGCACCCGGTTTTCAGGCAATCAACCCAGGCAAGTACAGCGTTCAGCTCAGCATGAAAAGCGATGAAGGACGGCGGCTCGTGCGAGAGCTGGCCAAGGTATCGGATATCTTCATCGAGAATCTGCGCCCGGGTGCGGCCAAGCGCATGGGACTCGGCTATGAGACGCTGCACGCGATCAAGCGCGACATCATCGCGGTCTCGATGAGCATGTATGGGAACGAAGGGCCCCTGAGCTATCAGACGGGCTACGCGCCTTGCTTTTCGGCACTGGCCGGCATCTGTCACATGGCGGGCTATGAGGGTGGACCGCCGGTATTGCTCAACCAGCGCTATGGCGACAGCAGCTACGGCACCGCCGCCGCTTATGCCGCGGTCGTTGCGCTTCATCATCGGCGTCGCACGGGCGAGGGACAATTCGTCGACGTCTCGGCCGTGGAATCGCTGACGGCGATGTTGGGCGACTCATTCATGGAGTATTTCGTGACCGGCAATGTGCCCGAACGCCCGGGCGCGCGCCACGCGGAGATGGCTCCGCACGGCCTGTATCCGTGCGCCGATGGGGAATGGATAAGCATCGCCGTGCAGAGCGATCAGGAGTGGCGGGCCCTATGCGAAGCCATGGAGCAGTCGACGCTGGTCTACGCCGATGCGCGGGCGCGCCGATTGAATGTGCACGCGCTGGACCACACGCTCGCGGCCTGGACCCGCACGCGCAGTGCGGGTGCCCTCGCCGGCGACTTGCAGCGAAGAGGTGTCGCGGCATTCAAGAGCCTGAATTCGATCGATCTCGTCAGCGATGCGACGTTATGGGAACGCGGATTCTACAGTCATGTCACCGACCACGCGCAGCGCTCGATACCGATCGTCGGTGCGCCATGGCGGATGTCCGCTACCCCCGCCTCGATTGCGCGCGCAGCGCCGAACTTGGGCGAGCACAATGACTATGTGCTGGGGGAACTCCTCGGCTTGTCGGTCGAGAAGCGGCAGCGGTTGGTGGCGGAGAAGGTCATTTACTAACAGCGGGAGAGATGAAATGGCAATCAGAGCCGAAGATCTCGTCAGAAAAGCGAAGGACTTCATCGAGTACAAAAAGGACAAAAAAACCAAGATTGCGTATCTGACGCTCAATCGACCCGACCAGTACAACGCGACTACGATCGGCATGCGGCTGCTGTACGGAGACCTCATTCACCGCGCCAACATCGATGATAACGTCAAGGTCCTGGTCATCCGCGGCGCAGGCGATCACTTCGGCACCGGCGGTGATCTTGACGAGCAGAATGGTGCGTACACGGAGGGCGCCGACGTGTCGCTGCTGCATGAGTTCGAGATTGACGATCCCGACGTGCAGTACCCAACGAAGGACTCGTTCCGGTATATCCATGGGCTGTGCGAACACTATACGAAGGCGAGGGGCGGTTGCCGGAGCCTGCAGGAGTTCAAGAAGATCAGCATCGTCGAGGCCAAGGGCTACTGCTACGGCTGGCACTTCTATCAGACCGGAGATGCCGATATCCTCGTGTCCTCCGAGGATGCACTCTTCGGCCATCCTTCGTTCCGCTACGTAGGCGTCGCGCCGCGGCTGTGGACATGGGTGGAAACGATGGGGCTGCGCAGATTTCAGGAAATGCTGTTCACCGGGCGGCCCTTCACCGCGCAGGAGATGAAAGAGTGCGGTTTCGTCAACAGCGTCGTGCCGCGCGAGAAACTGGAGGAGGAGACGCTCAAGTACGCCACGGCTTGCGCGCGAACCCGGCCGGTCGATATGGTGGCGGCACAAAAAACGTTTCTGGAAATCTACAAGCAATTTCGCGGTGAATACATGGGGAGTCTGCTGTCTGCCCAGTTAGAGGGACTCTGGCCTTACATGAAGCATGATCCGGGCGATCTGGATTTCGGGGCTGCCATGGGCAAAACCAATATCTCGAGTATCGTCAAGGATCTGGAGAACAGCTATCCGCCCGAGTGGCGCATGAGCCGCGGGGGCCGCAAGAAAAAGTAGATGAACACCGCCCCACTCGAAGGCTGGGATAATTTCTACGTTATTCTCGGCTCGGCCGCCGCGGGCCTCTTGGGGCTCACGTTCGTCGTCATCGCGCTGATATCGGACGTGCGGCGGGCGAACCCTACCGGCACGAGCGGCTACATCACGCCGACCGTCGTGCATTTTGGCACGGTCCTCGGGCTATCCTGTTTCTTGAGCATGCCGCATCAGAATGTCACGAGCCTGAGCATAGGCTTTGGCTCTGTGGCCGTAGGATTGCTGATCTACACGGGTGTCATCACCGCGAACATGCGCCGCTTTGCGAAGGACTACACGCCAGTGCTCGAGGACTGGATTTGGCATGCGCTCTTGCCGTTCATCGTCTACTGCGTAATGCTCGCCATGGCATTTCTCCTGTGGCGTCAACCGCGGCAGAGCATGTACGGCATCGCCTCAGCGTTGACGCTGTTACTTTTCGTCGGGATACATAACTCCTGGGATGTGGCGGTGTCGGTCACCCTGCAAAAGAAGAAGGAAGAGGAGCGCAAGGAAGGATAGCCGACCTCGATCAGTTCGGCCGCAGCGGTCGCACCGGTAGCGATCGAGTCGCCTCGACGAACAGCTTCGCCGTGGCGCGCGGCATGCTGAGGAAGGGCGAATGCGACGCGTCGATCTCCATCGGCTCGACACCCAGGCGCTCGATGAACCCTGCGCACAAGCTTCGCGGCGCGGCCCGATCTTGCAAGCACAGGATGTAGCTGCGTGGCAGGTCGGCCTTCCAGAAGTTGCGCAGGTGGATCGGCTCGAGCAGGAATTCCACGGGCGCGGGACTCAGCTGCGAATAGGCCCAGCGCGCGTCGGCCTCGGCGCAGTCGTGGTAGAAGAAATCACGCACGGCGTCGAAATCGCAGCATTCCATCCGGCCGCGGGCGGTCAAGCGGATGAACCGCATCATCCCGGTCTCTTCAGTCATGAGCTGAGTCTTGCCGCTTTCCCCGACTTCTTCCGCGGAGCGTCCGCCGCTCGCCTCGATCAGCGGGCGGCCTTCGAGGGGCAATGCCGCCGCAAGGTAGATGATGTGGCCGACTTTCTCGGGCGCGGCGTCGGCAGCGAGCGTGACGTCGTAACCGCCGCCGGAGTGGCCGACGAGGACGTCGCCCGGACGAAGCACCTCAAGGATGGCGTCGCGTCGGCCCTCCAGAGTCGAGACCTCGTCACGGCGTTTTCCATGACCCGGCAAGTCGATTGCGACCGTTTCGTGGCCCAGGGCTTCGAGCTCAGGGACGAGACGATCCCAGCACCACGCACCGTGAAATCCGCCATGGACCAGAATGAACCTCATCCGCACCCCCATGTGCCGGCAGCGGAACGTCAGTGCCGAGGGCGACAGTTTTTCTGCTCATCTGCCGAAATGTCAACTTCAAAATTTGTACCGCACGCCGAGAGTGGGGTTGATGTTGGTCGAATGGAAGTGGCCGCTTGCGGCGCCGTCGTGCACGCCGCTGTACATGGGGCCGTGGGTATCGTATTGCACGTCGATATCGATCACGCCGTAGAGCGTGATGCCGTGCCAGGTCAGGCTGTCGTCGCCCGTGATACCGGGGCCCGTCTTTTGCTGCGCCGACGCGGGGAGCGAAGCGATCAGAGCGGCAAACAAGACCGACGCGCGGAAGGCGCGGCTGACGCATACATTCGATTGCAATCCCCTTGGGGGACCCATCGAATTCCACGCTCCCATTTTCTTGGAGTAATCCCGAATGCTCTGCGAACTCGACGGGAATATTTATGAACCGTCGCCATCCTGTCTAAGGCTGAATGCGTATCAGAACATGCAGAAGCCGTCGGTTCCGACGGGTCGTCGCGAGGAGGGATCCGCATATAGCGCGCAGGCATGACGGCATACCCACTTGCTATACGACGGGTAAACGGGGCTCCTTTAATCTCGACATCATCGAATCCACGAGGTCGCTTCATGGCCGATGTCGATTTGCGCAGGCTTCCCCTGCCGGTTCGAGAATCGCTCTGGACTGAGCTCATCCGCAAGGAAGATTGGTGGGCCGTCTGGATTGGCCTCTCGCTGATCATTGTTGCCGTAGCGAGGTTCGCGGGCGGCGGCTCGCTGCAATGGATTGCGGTTGCTCCGCAGAAGTGGAGCAACCCCGCGGACTTGCTCGGCCAACTCCAACCCCAGGGAATCCGGTACATAGGTTTATGCCTGCTGTGGATAGTGCTGTTCGGCACCGGCGCCGGTGCCTTGGGCCTCAAGTTCTCGAAGTTTCTGCTGGGATTTGTTCCGCTTTTTTGTGTTGCGGCGGCCATCTATTGTCTCGGCCTCTGGGTTCAGGCGGCCCACTACAACCTGGAACCCCCGCTCGTCGCTCTGGGTCTCGGCCTATTGGTGTCGAATACCGTCGGGGCCCCTCGCTGGCTAGAGCCTGCGTTGCGCGTGGAATTCTACATCAAGACCGGCATCGTGCTGCTCGGTGCGAGCTTGCCGCTCACGCTGCTCGCCTGGGCAGGACCGGTCGCCATGGTGCAGGCGGCGATCGTGAGCGTGGTGACTTTTTCCGCCATCTATTTCAGTGCCGTGCGGCTGGGGCTGGAGCCGCGCTTTGCTGCAACCTTGGGAACGGGCGGCGCGGTCTGCGGCGTATCCGGTGCCATTGCGATCGGCGGGGCGGTGGGCGCGAAGAAACAGGACGTCTCGGTGGCGATTTCGCTGGTGATACTGTGGGCCGTGGCCATGATTTTCGCGCTGCCGCTGGTTTGCCGCGGTCTCGGTCTGCCGACGGGCGTGGCCGGCGCCTGGATCGGCACCTCGGAGTTCGCGGATGCTGCGGGATTGGCTGCGGCGCAGGCCTACGGTGGTTACGCGGGCCATGCGGGCATTGCGGGGCGCGCCGAGGACGCCGTGGCGGCGTTCACGTTGATGAAGGTGATCGGCCGCGACGTCTGGATCGGCGTGTGGGCCTTCGTGCTCTCGCTCATTGCGACTCACCGATGGGATCGGACCGGGATTCGTAGCCGAGCGAGCACGCGCGATATTTGGCGCCGCTTTCCGAAGTTCGTATTGGGCTTTTTACTCGCCTCCGCAATCCTGACCGTGGTTTCGCGAGGGTATACCTACGGGGATTACAAGAAGGAGCTCGTTCCCGCACTGGTCGCCCCGCTCCAGGTGCTGCGGACTTGGGCGTTCACCTTCGCCTTTCTGAGCATCGGACTCACCACGCGTGTGCGCGAGCTCAGCTCGGTCGGCGCTCGACCGTTTTACGCCTTCGCCATCGGCGTAGGCGTCAACCTCGCGCTTGGATTTGTACTATCTACCCGGGTGTTTGGGGATTTCTGGAGCCGACTAGGGCAATGAGGAAGACCGAACCGCCGGCTTGTCGGACATGCCGCCATTTCGAGCAACGCGCGCCGGTGCTTGAGTCCTTGCTGCCGGGATTGGCCGCGCTTAGTTCCGCTTATGGCTCGGTTCGGGCCGGAGATGGTTGGTGCAGGCTGCGTGATCGATACACAGCCGATTCGAGCCTGTGCGATCTTCAGTCGAATATCTGAAGGGGTATAGATATCGCACTCGGAGATGAACAACACACACCGAGTGTGCGGGCAAGTCCGAGTTCGACAGTAGCGAGTGTCGGCTAGCGAACAATCAGCACTCGGTCCGAAGACCACTTAACAGTGCGTCGTAGGCAAGAAGGTCGAGACCGCTGTCGCGCTGCCTAATTGCACGTTCGAGCCATTGGAAGGCCATATCTTTCTCGCCTCGCCACGGATACCCCTCCGCAATCTGATAAGCAGAATCCGCAGCATGATTTGCGGTCAGGGACTCGATTGCCTGCTACGACCGTTGTTCGTTTCCTCGGGAATGCTCCACTAGTGCCACGCCGAGCTGCTGCATGGTCACATCCTCATCTTTTCGGAAGTTAGCCAAGGTGAGAGGCGTAACTGATGAATACGGCACTACCGGGATTCGGCTCAAACGTGGCGTTAAGCAGTATTTCTTTGTCAGTGCTAGCCCAGTCCCAATCATAAACGAGGTGGGTCTCGGCCATCCAAACATGGGGCGACGCGCTCTTTGGGTCTAGCCGCTCCGCGAGTAGCGCTGCCTCGCGAGCTCGCTCAAATGCGATCCCCGGTGGCAACCACGCCTCCTGTCCGCTCCAAATATATGCTTTGGCCAGGCCAATCGCCGCCGGCGCAAACGACGGGTCCAGAGTCAACGCTTTCTGAAAACTTGCCACGGCGACTTCGATACTCTCGCGCGATGCGCGCGAGAGGGAATGCAACCCGCGCAAATAGGCGTCGAGCGCTTCAGGCGATTTGACGGAGGGCCGAGGTGTGGCGTCGGCCTCAACGGCAATCTGCAGCGCACGTGCGATCTCAGCCGAAATAGTGTCTTGTACGTTGAGCACGTCGACCACGTCGGAATCGAATCGATCGGACCAACGTTGCATACCCGTTCGTGCCTCCACGAGTTGCGCGGTTACCCGCACGCGCCCGCCCTCCTTGCGAACACTGCCCTCCAATAGGTAGGCAACACCCAGCGCGGTCCCGATGCTGGCAGGGTCCGTGCTCTTGCCCTTGAACTGGAACGACGATGCGCGGCCGATGACCTTGAGGCCAGGCACCTGGGCCAGCCGATCGAGCACCTCTTCGGCAATCCCGTCAGCGAAATATTCCTGATCCTTGTTCTCGCTCAGATCGGTGAACGGAAGGACAGCGATCGATTTGTCACCAATCGTTTCGGACGGTCCGGTTCCTAGGCGGACCGCCGCTGCGCCCTGGCTGTGCAGCCAAACCCTGTTTGAAATGTACGCCCCCGCAACCACAAGAACGATGACGGCGCCTGCGATGATCCACGCTCGTCGGGGCACTGCAGCGGGGCGGTTGATGACACTCGCTGTAAGCAGGGCAGCGGGTGCCGTCGTAGCCCCAGGCAAGAGATGCTGCCGAACTGCGACGACCAATGACGCTATCGCGGTGTCGGTTCCGCCGGCTCCCACATCGATCCATTGAGACTCGCTCAGGAAGTATTCGAAGGCCGGAGTGAGTGGCGCAGAATCGGTGCGTAGCGCAATAATTGGATGGCGCTTGGAGGACGCCCGCTCGAGTTCCTTTCCCACGTGTGCCGAGGCGATTGCGAATTCGGACAAGATGAGGACGAGGATGGTCGACTCGTTAATCGCGCGAACAATACCGTCAGCGTAGAGCATGCCGGGTACCACATCGCGCGGTGCCATCCAGCAGGGGAAACCGGCCCCCTCCAAAGCCGAACAGACCTTTTGCGCCGCCGCCGCATCGTGAGAGGCATAACTGATGAACACGCGACGCACCGGACCCGAAGCGGCATCGGCTGGGTTACCATTATTTTCAGATTCCGCACGATCGGTCATGGCACGGGCTCTTGGCTAGGCTCCACAGCCTATCGCAACCAGCGAACGGCCGCTTCATGGCGCTCATTTGAGGACCGGCAGCGCCCCGCCTGGCGCAGAGACCGGCCAGCATGTTCACGGCCTGGACGACGTCGTCGTCCCGCTGACGAGCGGAACACTACGGCTCATCGAACCGGAGGGTTCGCGGGACGCGCAGCTCACCGTCGGGGTGTCCTACAGTCGACCTGCGGGGATAAGCCACAACGTCGTCAACGTCAATGCTCATGAATTCAGGTTCTTCGAAATTGAACTCAGGTAGGCTATGAGCAGCTGGCCCGATATGTCGCCACTCCTGCAGTTCGCGACCGTCAACAACAGATCGCGACGAGTTGATGGACCAAAGGCGGTGCCGCCACCGCTCCACGCGGGCCAAAGCCGGAAACTCGACGCCTCGAAATTCCTTCCCCATTGCTGTCATTCGCAAATCGAGCTACTGGCCACGTTTCTGCACTGATCTCCCCCTTGTCGATGCTCGACCGCCAGCACGCGACAAACTTCGTTTTCGGGTAAGGTATGCAGCCGTCTTCAACGAAAAAGCGCGCCACGCGCGAGCATTAGGAAATAATCAATGTCCAGAACGGGTATCTCGCATCTCGCGATTCTCGTCACCGCATTATCCGCGGCTGCGCCATGGAGCGCGCGCGCCGACGCTCCGCCGGTCGCCTGCAAATTTCTCACGATAGACCAGGTGTCGGCTGCGCTCGGCACGCCCGTGACGGCCGGTGGCAAGATCTCCACAGTCGATCACGTAGGTGCCACCGTTTCGAGTTGCATGTGGATGGCGGGCAGGACCACCGTGGTTCTCAGCGTGGACGAGCGCGGCACGGCCGACGCGGCGATGACCGCATACCGCACGCAACTCGCCGACAGTCAAAGCAAATCCAAGGACACGATGGGTGCGCGCGACGAGCAAAAGACTACGCCGGAATCGGGGATCGGCGAAGGCGCCTACGCCGAGGACAGGAGCGACGGGTCCAGTCTAGGCATGACCGCCGTGCATGGAACTCGAGTTTTCACGCTGGGAGCCTTGGGCGCCGGCTCTCTCCCGCATGAGGGGCTACGCAATCTCATGCAGACCGCGGTCAGTCATTGACCGCTCGGATCGCGCACGAAGACTGGCGGAACACCATCTTTGCTTGACGATGCCGTGAAAGGAAGCGGCCGAAGAAAGCCACGACTCGATTGATTCGACCCGCTATGACGCTCGGCTTGCCGGCGAACATCGCCGCGAGACCGATGTTGGCGACTTTGACGGGAGAGAGCCTCGTCCGTCGGGCCCACGCCGGCGCTCGATATCCGACTGCGTCAGAGAAATCCGTATCCATGAATCCCGGCGACAGTACGGTCACATTCACCTGAGAGCCCAGTTCCACATGCAGGGCTTCGCCCAGGGACAGCACGAAGGCTTTGGCTGCTCCATAGACCGAGAGGATGGGCGTTGGCTGATAAGCGGCGGTCCCTGCAACCAGGAGAATGTGTCCGCGCCCGCGCGCGACCATGCGCTTGCCGACAACTTGGGCGAGCTCGGTGAACGTGACGACGTTGAGCTGAAGCATCGCTCGAAGATGGTCTGAGGGTTGATCGACGAATGCGCTGCTCAGGCCGATCGCGGCATTGTTGATGAGAATGTCGACCTCAATGTGCCGCTGATCGAGCCGACCCAGAAGTGTCGCCGCGCTGTCCGGTGTAGCGAGGTCGATGGCTTCCACGAGCACCTCGACCCCGTATTGTCGGGTCAACCGGGCGGCAAGCTGTCTCACGGGTTCCTCACGGCGTGCAGCCAACACGAGGTTGATCCCCCGAACGGCGAGAGCGATTGCCAGCTCTCTTCCAAGTCCGCTGGATGCACCGGTCACCAGGGCCCAATCAGCTCCTCGGTCGGCCATCACTCGCTCCCCGACCACACGACTGCGATCATAATAATAAACAAAAAGAAAGGGTTGTATAGGTATTTCATAAAGGTTTACATCAAGGCCGCTGCGGCCTTTCCGACCACTTGACTCTGCAGACGGGTCGCCCAACAATGGTGGTGAGTGACCGGTCAGTAACGTTCTTAGTTGATGTTAGTTACCGGTAACTAACATGTCAACTGGGGAGAATTGATGCAATGACGACACCGCGCCGCCACGCGGCAAGCCGAGCGCAAGAGGCCGACCATTCCGGCACTGCAGCGTCGAGCAAGCCTCGCGTGCGTGATCGCATCTTTGAAACGGCCTGCGACCTTTTCTACCAGCACGGCATTCGTGACGTCGGTGTCGATCAAATTGCGACTGAAGCCGGCACGAACAAGATGAGCTTTTATCGCAGCTTTGCCTCCAAGGACGAGCTGGTTGCGAAATATCTGGAGCAGAAAGCTAACGAGTTGTGGCTGTGGTGGGATGATAGGGTGCGGCTGCACGCAGGCGATCCGCGCCGCCAGATACTTGCTCTCTTTGAAGGCATTTCGAAAATCGTGTGCTCTTCGACCTCGCGCGGCTGCGCGCTGGCCAATGCGGCCGTTGAGCTCGCTGCGGAGGATCATCCGGGCCGCCGGGTCGTTCTCGCCAAGAAACGCGAGATGCGGCGACGTTTCCGCGAGCTCGCCGTCGCAACGGGCGCGGAGAATCCCGAGGAGCTCGGAGATGCTCTCATGTTGCTCATGGAAGGCGCGTACCTTTCGCGGTTGACGCTGTCATCGCAAGGGCCGGCGAGTCACGTGGGCCCCGTCGCACTTCGGTTGCTCGAGAGCTATACGCGAAAAACGTGAGCGCGAGGGGCCGCCCCGCAATCATCGGCGTGCGCCGTCATCGGCGATCGCATTGAGTCCCGCGAGAGCGAAGTCGACCAGATGCCGAGTCAGCGCCGGAACTGCGTTCTCCCTCATTTCGAGGTGGGGCAGGAGCAGCTTGAGCTTGCGCCGATCGACGAGGAGCAGTACGGCGCAGGGCGCGATCGTGCTGATGCAGCCGCGCGCCACCACGGGATCCGCAGGCGCTCGGCCGATGAGGGCGGCGATGATGCCTTTGAGGATCTTCGCCCGCGCGAGCAGCGCATCGTCATGAATCGGGCCGTAGATGCGCGTCGGCGACACGAATTCCCGCGCAAAGAGCCGTCCCGCCCAGCTTTGGGATAGAGGGCTCAGCAAGGTGCGCACGAGCAGGCCGAGAAACGCCTCGAGCCGGCGGCGCGGATCCGACTCCACGTCGACTGCCGCCTGAATCTGCTCGGTCGTCGGCAAGCGAGCGCGCGCCTCATCCAGAACCGCGCGATACAGTCCCGCCAGTCCGCCGAAATGGTAGACGATGGCGGCGCTGTGAACGCCGGCCTCGCGACAAATATCCTGACCGCTGCCACCTTCGAATCCGAGCCGCGCGAAGCTCTGGCCCGCCGCCTCGATCAACGCGGCACGAGTGCGTAAGCTGCGCGCCCCGATCAGCGGACGCGCGTGGGCCGCCCCGGTGCGGGGCGGACGATGCGAACCTTGCGATCGGCCTTGCCGCAACTTGCCGGGGCCGCGATGCGTGCCTTGCTTGCTCACCTCGCTCACTAAAGCATCGATCGCACGAGTGAGCAAGCATTTTCAAATTCGAATTTGAATTTCACTTGACTGGCGTGCGGCGTTCGACTCTACTGCCGCATGCATCTTTCGGGCAGTGGCAGATGTCCAAGACCGTCCGTATAGCCGTTATCGTGCTGGTGATCATCGCCGCGGCCGCCGCGCTCGTATGGTGGCTCGAGCGCCCGGTTCGCCGCGGCGAGCTCGTGGTCTACGGCAACGTGGATCTGCGCCAGGTGGAGCTGCCGTTCAACGACTCCGAGCGCGTCTCCGAGGTGCTGGTGCAGGAAGGCGACCACATCAGGCGCGGCCAGGTCCTCGCGCGGCTCGATACGAGCCGTCTCGGCGCACAGCTCGCGAAGGCGGAAGCGGACGTCGCCGCCCAGCAGCAAGCCGTGGTGCGTCTGCACCGCGGCAACCGGCGGGAAGATATCGAGCAGGCGCGCGCCAATGTGGAGGCCGCGGCGGCGGATGCGGAGAACGCGCGCGCCCAGTATCAGCGGCTCGAGGCGCTCTCCAAGAGTTCCTCCGGCCGCGCCGTGAGCCGCCAGGACATGGACGCGGCGCTCGCGACGCTCACGACGGCGCAGGCGCGTCTCGCTGCGAATCGTCAGGCACTCGCGCTGCAGGTCACGGGGCCGCGCCAGGAGGACATCGCGCAGGGCGAGGCGCAGCTACGGTCCGATGAGGCGCAGCTTGCGCTGGCTCGCCAGCAGTTCAACGACGCCGAATTGCGGGCGCCGCTCGACTCGGTGGTGCGCTCTCGGATCGTGGAGCCCGGTGAAATGTCCTCTCCGCAGAAGTCGGCCTTCACGCTGGCCATAATCGACCCGAAATGGGTGCGAGCCTACGTGGCGGAACCCGATCTGGGTGCGGTCCGCGAAGGGCTGCAGGCAACGGTCTCGGTCGATGCATTCGGCGGCCGCAGCTACTCTGCGTGGGTGGGCTTCATCTCACCGACCGCGGAGTTCACCCCCAAGTCGGTCGAAACGACCGACTTGAGATCGAGCCTGGTATACGAGATTCGCGTGTTCGTGCACGACCCGAACGACGAGCTGCGCCTCGGGATGCCCGCGACCGTGCACCTGTCCCCGCGAGGGGAGCAGGGCGCGCCGCTCGCGCACTCAGCCGCGACTTCGGGCGGCGCATGAGCGCCGCCGCCGCGGCGGTCGACGCGAAGGATCTGCGGCGTGAATTCGTCGGGGAAGGTAAGTTCACCGTGCGTGCCCTCGACGGCGTAACGCTGCGAGCGGCTCGTGGTGCGCTCACGGCGCTCGTCGGGGCCGATGGCGCCGGCAAAACCACACTCATGCGCTGCATCGCGGGTCTGTTGCGCCCGAACGGCGGATCGCTGCGCGTACTCGATATCGATGTGGCAGCTCATCCGCAGCAGGTGCAAGACCGGATCAGCTACATGCCGCAACGCTTCGGCCTGTATGAGGACCTGAGCGTCCAAGAGAATCTCGATCTGTATGCCGATCTGCACGGAGTGAGCGCGCGCGAGCGCGCAGAGCGCTACCCGCGGCTCATGGACATGACGGCGCTCGGGCCGTTCAAGTCGCGGCTCGCAGGCAAGTTATCGGGCGGCATGAAGCAAAAGCTCGGGCTCGCCTGCACACTGGTACGTTCCCCGGAGCTGCTGCTCCTCGATGAGCCGACGGTGGGCGTCGATCCTTTGTCGCGTCGCGAGTTGTGGGAAATCGTGCACAATTTGGTCGCGGTCGAGCACCTCACCGTGCTTCTCAGCACCGCGTATCTCGAGGAAGCCGAGCGCTGCGCGCACATCATCATGCTGCATCAAGGGCGGGTGCTCTACGAGGGACCGCCCGCGGACCTGGCAGCTCGCGCCAGGGGTCGAAGCTTCATCGTCACGCCGTCGGCGGGTGAATCGCCGCGCACGCTGCAGGCACGGCTCCTGGATCAAGTCATCGATGCGGTGCCCGAAGGCGGACGGGTGCGCATCGTGACTCATGGTGCAGAGAAATTGCCGGCCACGCAGCCGTCGCTGACAGGTGCGCGGCAGATCGAGGCGGTAGCGCCGCGACTCGAGGATGGCTTCATGCTGTTGATCCAGGAGCGCACCACCGTCGAGCAGCCGAAAGGCATCACCGTCGAGCACCGGCCGGCGTCACCGGGCGGCGAAGCCGAGATTGACGTGCGGGGGCTGGTGAAAAAATTTGGCGCCTTCACCGCGGTCGATCACATCGACTTCGAGGTGCACCGCGGAGAGATTTTCGGCTTGCTCGGGCCGAATGGCGCCGGCAAGACGACGACCTTTCGCATGCTCTGCGGGCTTCTTGTCCCGAGCGCGGGCGAGTTGTGGGTAGCGGGCCAGGATGTGCGCGGCGCGCCGGCTGCAGCTCGTGGGCGTCTTGGGTACGTCGCTCAGAAGTTCTCTCTCTACGGCCCGCTCAGTGTGCTCGAAAATCTCGAGTTCTTCGCAAGTGCGTACGGGCTGCGGGGCGAGCGTCGGCGCAACCGGATCTCCTGGGCGATGGATCAGTTCGATCTGGCCGAGCACGCGCGCACCACGAGCTCGGAGCTCCCGGGCGGTTACAAGCAGCGCCTCGCCATGGCCGCCGCGCTCCTGCACGAGCCGGAAATCCTGTTCCTCGACGAGCCGACGAGCGGTGCGGATCCACGCGCTCGACGTCTGTTCTGGCGGCGCATCACCGCGCTTGCGGAGCAAGGGGTAACGATCATCGTCACCACCCACTTCATGCAAGAGGCCGAATATTGCGACGGCGTGGCTATCATGGATTCCGGTCGCATCCTCGCGCAGGGTACGCCGGCGCAGATCCGTGCGCTTGGTCACAGCGCCGCCGTGGCCGCACCCACCATGGACGATGCGTTCATCGCCGTGGTCGAGCGCGCTCGACGGGAGCGACCCATGGACGCGGCCGCGGCATGAGAGCAAAGCTCGTACGCCTGCGGGCATTGGTCATCAAGGAGACCCGGCAGGTCGTGCGCGACCCGTCGAGCATCGCGATCGGCGTCGTGCTGCCGCTGATCTTGATCGTGCTGTTCGGTTATGGCTTGTCGCTCGATGTGAAGAACGTGCCCGTTGCCGTGGTGCTGGAAAATCCGACGCCGGAGGCGCTCGACCTCGCGAGCGGGTTTCAGCTCTCTCCTTATTTTCATCCCGTCATGCGGCGCTCGATGGCGCCGGCCGTGGAGCTGCTACGAGAGCACAAGGTGGACGGGATCGTGCGCCTTTCCCAGGATTTCTCGCGGCAGCTCGCCACCGGCCAAGCACCCGTGCAGCTCATCGTGCACGGCGGCGATGCCAACCGGGCTCGGATCATCGAGGGCTATGTGGATGGGGTGGTGGCAGGGTGGGCAGCCCGGCGGGCAGCACAAGGGCAGGGTGTCTCGAGCCCACCCGTGAGCATCGAGGCGCGGCTGTGGTTCAACGAGGCCAACGACAGCAGCTATTTCCTGGTGCCGGGACTCGTCGTCCTGGTCATGACGTTGATCGGTGGCCTCCTCACCGCCATGGTCATGGCGCGCGAATGGGAGCGGGGCACGCTCGAATCGCTGCTCGTGACACCGGTCCGCAGCGATGAGATTCTGCTCGGCAAGACCTTGCCCTATTTCGCTCTCGCGCTCGTCGGCTTTACCCTTTGCGTGCTGTCCTCACAGTTCCTGTTCCACGTGCCGCTGCGTGGGTCCTTTCTGATCCTGTTCGGCGCTTCCATGCTGTACGTGCTCATAGCGCTCGGCATCGGGCTCCTGATCTCCGCCTGGGTCAAGAATCAGCTCGTGGCGAGTCAGCTCACCATGCTGGTCACCTTCCTGCCGGCGTTCATGCTGTCGGGATTTCTATTCGATATCCGCAGCATGCCTACCGTAGTCCGACTCATCACCTACGTATTGCCCGCCCGCTATTACGTGGCGCTCCTGCAAAGCGTGTTCTTGGCCGGCAACGTGGCATCCGTGATCGTTCCGAGCACGCTCGTGCTCGCAGCGATGGCGGCCGCTCTGGCGCTCGGCAGCCGCGCCGCCATGAACAAGAGGCTGGCATGAGCGGGGCAATCGCCGCTCTCGCGCGGATCGTCGCGTTGACGCGCAAGGAGCTCCTCGCGGTGCTCAAGGATAAGCGCAGCCGCATGAGTCTGCTCGTCCCGCCGATCGTTCAGTCGCTCATATTCGGTTATGCCGCCTCCTACGATCTCAACCATGTGCCTTATGCCTCGATGGACGAGGATCGCAGCGCGGCATCGACCGAGCTCTTGTCCCGGCTCGACGGTTCGGGGGTATTCGAGCGTGTCGCCGACGTGACCCGCGAGCGCGACATCGCGACCTTGATCGATGCGCGCAAGGCGCTCCTCGTGGTGCACATCGGACCCTTGTTCGAGCGTCAGCTCATGATGGGAGGCACTGCGGCCGTGCAGGTGATCGCGGATGGCCGAAACTCGAACACGGCCGGCACGGCCTTGAACTATGTGAGCAACATCGTCGACCGCTTCAACGGTGACTGGATTCACGACCACGGCGGTCAGGCGGTGCAGGTCCAGACCGTCGCGCGCGCGTGGTACAACCCGAACCTCGAGACACGCTGGTTCATGATACCGGGCATGATCGGCACGCTCACGCTGCTCCAGACCATGATGCTCACGGCCATGTCGGTGGCGCGCGAGCGCGAGCAAGGCACGTTCGATCAGCTGCTCGTGACGCCTTTCACGCCCTTCGAGATCATGGCCGGGAAGGCGATGCCCTCCATGGTCATCGGCACCATTCAGGCGACCGGGGTGCTGCTCGTGGCGCAACTCTGGTTTCGCATCCCTTTCGTGGGTGCCTATGTCACGCTGTACGCGGGTTTGATGCTGTTTTTGTTGGCGGCCGTCGGCATGGGTTTGTTGATTTCCGCCGTATCCGCGACCATGCAACAATCGATGCTCTACTCGATGCTTTTGATCATGCCGTTTTCGCTGCTCTCCGGGCTCACGACACCCATCAGCAGCATGCCGCGCTGGGTCCAATACCTCACGTCCATCAACCCGCTGAGCTACGCGATCGATATCACGCGGCGAGTCTACTTGGAGGGCGCGGGGCTCGGGCTATTGAGCGCGGATCTCTGGCCCCTCGCGCTCATAGCCATGCTCACCTTGAGCGGAGCCGCCTGGACCTTCGGCAGGCGATTGCAGTAATCCCATGAGTGAGCGCCATTCCCGTGGGAATCTCCATCGAGGTCGCCGCCTCGCATGCCTGATGCTCGCATCGCTCGCGCTCGGCGCGTGCACCGTGGGCCCCGATTTCGTGCGGCCTCGGCCGCAAGTACCCGCCCACTGGTCGCCGACTGCGCTCGGGGCCGCGCCCCCGCACACAGGGGCCTCGGGAGCCGCGGTAACCTCCAATGTGCAGGAGGGGCCGCAGGCGTCGGTGGACTGGTGGCACCGATTTGAGGATCCCACGCTCGATTCGCTGATCTCCCGCGCAGTCGATGCAAATCTCGATCTGCGCGCTGCCGTGCTGCGAATCGAGGAGGCGCGCGCGCAGCGTGCCGTCGCGGCGAGCGCCTGGCTGCCAACCGTTGCCCTCGATGCCTCCTATACGCGTCAGCGCTTCAGCGAGACCACGCCGACCGGTGCCCTGTTCAATACGGTCGGGAACGTGCATCTCCCCGGCGGTGCCGGCATCAGCATCCCGAATCCCTACAATCAGTTTCAGCTGAGCGGCTCCGCCTCCTGGGAGATCGATCTATTCGGCCGGGTGCGCCGCTCGGTGGAGGCAGCGGATGCCAATGTTCAGGTCTCGATCGAGGACCACCACGCCGTGCAAGTCACCATGCTTGCCGATGTGGCCCAAAGCTACATGCAGCTGCGCGGTGCTCAGACACGCCTGCGCGTGGCGCAGGAGAATCTCGGCGTCATCGAAGAGCTCTTGGACCTGACCCGCCAGCGGCTCGCAGCGGGCCTCACCACGCATATCGACGTGAGCAATGCTCTCGCGCAAGCGGAGGTGACGCGCGCACAGATTCCGGCGTTCGAGCTCGAGATCACCCAGGACGTGAACCAGCTGAGCCGGTTGCTCGGGCGCGAGCCCGAGGCCCTGCGTGCGGAGCTCGAACGCGCGGCACCCGTCCCCGAAGTAACGTCCGAAGTCTCCATTGGCGTGCCGGCCGAGCTCGCGCGGCGCCGGCCCGACATCCGCGAGGCCGAGGCGAAACTGCATGCGGCCACCGCACAGGTGGGGGTTGCCGTCGCCGACCTCTTTCCCCGCCTGACGCTGAGCGCGAGCGGCGGTGTGCAGTCTGAATCGGCCCACCAGCTGTTCGACTGGGCGAGTCGCTTCGGCTCATATGGGCCTTCGATCGACCTACCGGTCTTCGATATGGGCCGCTGGCGCACGATGCATCTGCAGGACGTGCGGCTGCAGGAGGTCGCGCTCGATTATCGACGCACGGTACTCAACGCCCTGCAAGAGACCGAGAATGCGATTGCCGCCTACGCCGCGGATCAAGCGCGTCGCACCTCGCTCGCCGGGGCGGTCGTCCAGAATCGTGACGCGCTTGCGCTGTCGCGCGATCGTTACCAAAGCGGTGTGGCGACTTTCATCGACGTGCTGGACGTGGAACGGAACCTGCAGCAAAACGAGCTCGGACTGGCGGAGAGCGACGCTGCCGTCAGCGCGGACCTCGTACAGATCTATCGGACGCTGGGCGGGGGCTGGAAATAGCGAGGGAATATGAGTCAGAGAATCCGCGTCGGGATCCTGTTTGGGGGGCAGTCCGCCGAACACGAAATATCGATCCTGTCCGCCCGCAACGTCCTGGAGGCGCTGGATCCCCAGCGATTTGAGCCGGTGCTGATCGGGATCGACAAGAGCGGGCGATGGCTGCGGATTTTCGCACCATCCGGCGCCGCTCGTTCGACAACGATACCGCGGGTGCTTGCCGCGAGCTCGCTTCGCTAGGCCTTCCGCTCTTCATTAAGCCCGCTAATGCGGGATCGTCGGTTGGTATCAGCAAAGTCGAGCATCTGGTAGACCTCGAGAAGGCGGTGCGCTACGCCTTTGAATTCGATACCAAGGTGCTCGGGGAAGTCGCGATCTCGGGCCGAGAGCTCGAGCTTGCGGTACTCGGCGGAGATCCACCCACCGTGTCAGTCGCGGGCGAAATCATCGTTCGTCATCCGGACGGCTTTTACTCCTATGACGCCAAGTACATCGACGAAAAGGGGGTCGAGCTCGCGTTGCCGGCTCGGATCTCGCCCGACCAGAAGGTTGAGGCTCAGGCCATCGCTGCTCGCCGCGGCGGCCGAGCGAGGTCCGCGGGATTTCGCGGAACTGTTGCTCCAGCCCGGCATGGGAGCGCGGACCGTCGCGGCCCTCGCCTTCGTCGGGGAGATCCTGCACGGCGCACCCTCGCGCTTCTCCGATCCGGCGCGCTTCGCGCTCGCCCATGGCGGCAAGGACGGTCATCCGTTTCCCGTGCCCCTCAAAGTCTACGACGCGACCTTGAGCGTGCTGAAGCGCGCGGTCGAGCGGGCGAGTCTCGGATCAAGCGACACCCTCACGGCACTGCGCCGGCTCGATGAGCAGGCGCGCTTGCTCGAGGCGCGGGCGACTGGCCCGAGCTTCGAGACGCACCTTGCCGAGGAGCGAGAGCAATCCGCTTTCTTCGGCGGCCGGCGCGTCGGAGGATGAGGGGAGGGCGCGGTGCCGCCGCCCGCGAACACCATATAAATAACTTATACTATACAATATAACTAATTAATAAATAACAAGTAATATAGATAATGAGGCACGCCATCTCTGCGTGCTCCCGTTGCGACTGCAGGACTCCGCCGACGAGAAGAGTGCCGGCTCAGCGCTATAGCGCATGCGGAGTTCACCCTACACTGGGCCAGCGCAGTCAGAAGGAGAAGAACATGCGATGGGAAGTATCCAGACAGGTCGTGGCCGTGGCAGCGGCCGTGATGATGTGTGCAACGGTGGGAGGCTGTCACAAGGCAAAGCTCACTGCGACCGCTGCCGACGTCGCTGCGGCGCAAGCGGATGCACAGAAAGAAATAGATCAGGCGCATGCCGAGGCGAAGAAGGATGTGAAGAGTGCCGCCAAACTCGCCGGCGCCGACTCCAAGGACGTGGCGCTCGCCCGGGTGACCGGCAGCTTCGACATCGCGATGGCGAATGCCGACGGAGCTCACAAGGTGGCGGTCGAGCAGTGCATGACGCTGCGGCCGGCCGAGCAGCAGCCCTGCAAGGACCATGCGGACGCCGACTACCAGACGGCGGCGGCCAATGCGAAAGCCATGCGCATCGCGCAGCTGCATAAGACTTCATAGGCCGGCTTCATAGCTCGCTTCGATCATTCTCAGCAACAACAGGTAAACCCATGCGAACTCATTTGCGATCACTATCCGCCCTGGCGCTTGGCGCTTTCATGCTTGCCGGGTGCCATCAGGCCAAGTCGCCCGATCAGGTGGCCGCCGAAGTTGCGAAAGCGCAGGACAAGGCAAATACGGAAGTCGCGCGCGCCGAGCAGTCTGCCGACAAGGACGTGAGCAACGCGGCCGGCAAAGTCGGAGACAAGCTGACCGACCTCAACAATGATGCGGCCACCGACGCCTATAAGATCGCGATCGCCAAGGCGGACGGCGATCACAAGGTCGCGCTCGCGCAATGCGACTCGATGAGCGGCGACGCCCAAAAAGCGTGCAGGAATCAGGCCGATGCCGATTACGATGCGGCAAAAGCCAACGCCAAGGCCGCCGAGCAGTCGCAAAAGCAATAGACGGCCGGCGTGCCTCGGGCAGCCGACCGCTTCAGTCGCCGATCACGTGCAGCACGATGCGGCGCTCGTGCGGCCGGCGGCGGTGCTCGAACAGGTAAATCGCTTGCCAGGTGCCGAGCGCCAGCCGGCCAGCCTCGACGGGAATGGATAGCGTGACCTGGGTGAGCGCGGTGCGCAGGTGCGCCGGCATGTCGTCCGGGCCTTCATCGTCGTGCTCGTAAAGACTCGGATCCTCGGGCGCGAGGCGCTCGAAGAACGCCTCGAGGTCCGAACGCACCGCAGGTGAGGCGTTCTCCTGGATCAACAAGGAAGCGCTCGTGTGGGTGCAGAATAGCGTCACGAGGCCGGTGACGAGGGACTGCGCGTCGAGCCAGCGGCGCACCTCCTCGGTGATGTCGATGAGGCCGCGCGCCCGCGTATGTACCGCCAAAGAACCGCTCGCTTGCCGCACTCGCGCTACTCGTCCGCGTCCGTCGCCGCATCGTGCCGCGCGCGCGCGAGCGTTCGGCGTCCCGCCACCATGAATTCCAGGAAGGCGCGGGCCTCGAGACTCGCGTAGCGACCGCTCGCGATCTCCGCTGCCGCGCGCTCGCGCAGATTCCCGCCCCGCACGAGCGTCTCGCGAAACGCTTGCTTGATCTCCGCGAGCACCTCGCGCTTGAATCCGCGGCGCCTCAGGCCCACCATGTTCAATCCGTATACGGTATTGCGCTCCGTCGCCAGGCAAAACGGCGCCACATCGCTCGAGATACGTCCGCCGCCGCCGATCATCGCGCTCTCGCCGATGCGCACGAACTGGTGGATGACTGCTCCGCCGCCGAGAAAGACCCGGTCGCCGACGTATACGTGGCCGGCCAGCAGCACCGCATTCGCGATCACCACGCGATCTCCGATGCGGCAGTCGTGCGCGACGTGACATCCGGTCATGAGGAAGCAATCCGCGCCGACCGTGGTCGACTCGCCGGGCTTGGTGGCGCGGTTGACGGTGACGTGCTCGCGGATCACGGTGCGCGCTCCGATGCGCACGCCGGAAGCCGTCTCGGGCTTGAACCCCAAATCCTGCGGGTCACCGCCGAGCACGGCGAACGGATGCACGACCACGCCGTCCTCGAGGTGACAGTGCCGGCGGATCATCGCCTGCGCGTGAATCACGCAGCCCTGACCGAGGCGGGCCCCCTCCTCGATGAGTGCGGTCGGATGAATGCTCGTTGCGGCCGTCACGGTGGCGTCAAGCTGAAAGCGAAGTGCACGTCGGCCTCAACGCTCATCCGAGTAAACCTTGACGAGGCGATAGAGAAACGCGCGGCAATCGAGGAGCGATTGCACACTCACATACTCGTTGAGGCCGTGGATGTGCCCGAGATCGGGCCCGAGGAACAGGGGCTCGATGCCGTAGGTCGGTATGCCGGCGGCATTCAAGAATTGGCCGTCGGTCGCACCCGGTTGCAGGATGGGCACGACGGGAACGCCGGGGAAGATCTCGGCGGCGAGCTTCTCGACCGGGCCGAGGATTTGGCGGGTGAGGGGCGGCGGCGGAGAGCTCGGCCCGCGGGTCTCCAGCGTCGTGACCTTGACCTCGGGATCGGCGATGAGCTCCTCGAGCTTCACGCGCACGGTTTCCGCCGAGACACCCGGGAAGATGCGGCAGTTGATGTTGGCGCGGGCCCGCTGCGGTAGAGCGTTGGTGGCGTGACCCCCGTCGAGCATGGTGGCGACGCAAGTGGTGCGCAGCGTGGCGTTCCAGCTGGGATCCTTGGACGAGACGAGCTCGATGGCAGCGGTGTCGTTCGGGTCTTTCGCGAGCGCACGCATCGCCTCGGCCACTTGGTCATTGCCGCGAGCCGCCTGAACGGACGCCATGCCGTTGAAATACGCCCGATTCGCATCGGTGAACTGTGCTGGGAACTGGTAGCTCTGGATACGCAAGAGCGCCGCCGCCAGACGATAGATGGCGTTGTCCTTGACCGGCCGCGAGCTGTGCCCGCCGACATTCGTCACTTCGAGTCGAAAGTTCTGTGAGGTCTTTTCCCCCGCCTGGATTTCCAGCAACACGCGGTGTCCCTCCGCGTCGAGCTCGCCCGAGGCCCCCTCGTTAACCGCGAACTCGGCATCGATCAGGTCGCGCTGATGGGCGACCAGCCACTCCGCGCCGTTGAATGCGCCGGCCGTCTCCTCGCCGCAGGTGAGAGCGAGCTTGATGGTACGGCGGGGACGATAGTGTTCCACCCGGAAGCGCACCAGCGTGTCGACCCAGATCGCGGCCTCGGCCTTGTCGTCGATGGAGCCGCGGGCGTAGAACGTGCCGTTCTCTTCTATCAGCTTGAACGGATCCCGCGTCCAATCCTCGCGCTTGGCTTCTACGACGTCGATGTGAGCCAGGAGCAAAACGGCCTTCAGCTTGGGATCGCGGCCGGGATAAATCGCGACCAGGCCGCCCTCCTTGGGGTGATCCGGTGCCGCGAACGGATGCAGATCCGAGTCGGGGAAGCCCGCGGCCTTCAAATGCGCCGCCATCCGCTCCGCGGCCAGGGTGCAGCTGCCGCTGGAGAGCGCCGTGTTGGTCTCGATCAGCTCCTTGTAGAGATCCCGGAAGGAGGCCTCTCCCGCGTCGCCTGCGGCGAGCGCCTCCAACGAGACGGTCAGCAGGAGGCAGGCGGCGGCGGGTGCTAGGAGCTTGAGCATGGGGTTCCCCAAATGACCGTTGTTATGGCGAGGCGGCCTATCATAATTGCCGGGACGCTGCGCGGCGAGCCGGGGTTGCCAATCGCTCAAAACGTGGGCTAAGTATCGGCGCGGCAACTCGCTGCGTGGTACCTAGACGGCCCATGGAAGACCCGCTGCGATCGATCCCGCGCCAGCCCGAGACCTCGGGGCTCCGAGACGTGCCGCCCGACGACCTCGGGGCGCTGCTACGCTCACGAGTTCCGATGGTCATCATCGAATCGCGCGATGAGCCGCAGGTGCTCAAGGCGCTGATGCGCGCCTGTCCCTCGCAGCCTCTCGGCGGAAGCGATCTACCGCTGTTTCAATGGACGGTCACGGACGGCCTGCGGCGCATCGACCGAGACGCCGGCGTGTCTCAACGTACCATCGCCGAGCCGGCGGACGTGCTCCGGCACATCCGCGCTACCAACCTTCCGGGCGTCTTCGCGCTCCTCGACTTTCATCCCTACCTGCATGAGCCCACCCACGTGCGGCTGCTCAAGGATATCGCACTCGATTACGAGCGCTGTGCGCGCACGGTCGTGCTCATCAGCTATGAGCTCGCTACCCCGCCCGAGATCGACCACCTGACCGCGCGCTGCGCGCTGGCGCTGCCGGATCGCAACGAGCGCCGGCAGCTCATCGAGGATGTGGCGCGCCAGTGGATGCGCGGCAATCCGAAGCAGGCGCTGCGCATCGACAAGCACGCGCTCGCATTGCTGGTGGAGAATATGAGCGGCTTATCCGCTTCCGATACGCAGCGGTTGGCGCGCAAGGCCATTTTCGATCACGGCGCCATCCTCGCTTCCGACGTGCCCATGGTGATGCGCGCGAAGTACGACCTGTTGAACCGACAGGGCATCTTGCGCTACGAGCACGACACCGCGCACTTCTCCGATGTCGGCGGACTGACGAACTTGAAAGGGTGGTTGGAAAAACGCTGCCCGGCGTTCGACGGCTCGGCCCCGCAGCTCGATGCACCGAAGGGAATCCTGCTGCTCGGGGTGCAGGGTTGCGGCAAGAGCCTGGCGGCAAGCGCCTGTGCCGGCATTTTCAACGTGCCCCTCCTGCGGCTCGATTGCGCGGCGCTGTTCGACAAGTACGTGGGCGAGTCCGAGCGCAACCTGCGCGAGTCGCTGAGCACGGCTGATCTTCTGGCGCCCTGCGTTCTGTGGATTGACGAGATCGAAAAAGGCTTCGGTACCGGAGATTCGGACGGCGGATCGTCGCGCCGCGTGCTCGGCGCTTTCCTCACCTGGCTGGCGGAAAAGCACAGCCGCGTGTTCGTGGTGGCCACCGCCAACGACATCACGGCGCTGCCGCCGGAATTGATCCGCAAGGGCCGCTTCGACGAGATCTTTTTCGTAGACCTTCCCGATCAGAAAACGCGCACGGACATCCTGCGTATCCATGCGGCACGCAGGGGCATCGAGCTCGATGCGGCCTCGCTCGAGGAGCTCGCGCAAGCCTGCGAGGGCTTCGCGGGCGCCGAGATCGAGCAAGCGGTGGTGGCCGCGGTCTATAGCGCGAACGCGCAACACCGTTGTCCCGATGCGCAGATCCTGCGCGCGGAGATCTCTGCGACCCGGCCTCTCGCGGTGGTAATGGCCGAGAAAGTGGAGGCCTTGCGGGAATGGGCCGCCGGACGCACCGTGTCTGCGGCATAACGAAATCTAGACCTATTTCGCACAGTTTTTCGCCCGCCAGGCCGATGATAATCGGGTGATTCCGCAAGACCGCCCCAAAAAGCCGCCGGTGTCCCGGAAGTCGTTCGTGCTCGCCAAGGCGCCGACCCTACCGCTCGCCATAGCGCCAGCGCCCGACTCGAGCCCCGGGCAAGCGGCGGCGTTCGCTTTCCTGCAAAAGCTCGGCGATGAGCTCGGATCCGGACCGCTCAATTTGCCCTGCTTTCCGGATGTCGTGCCGCGGGTGCGCCAGGCGCTGGCCGACCCGAGCAGCACATCGGATGACATCGTGCGCATCGCGGGCACCGAGCCGCGCTTGGCTGCGCGCATCCTGCAGACCGCCAACTCGGTGGTGTTCAATCCCTCGGGCTCCGCCTTCTCCGATCTGCGCCACGCGGTGACCCGGCTCGGCCATCATCTCGTGCAATCCGTGACCATGGCCTTCGCCCTGCAGCAGCTCCGTGCCGAGCCCTCGCTCCGTCCTGTCGCCAAGCAGTTGAACGCACTCTGGGAAAAGAGCATCGCCGTTGCCTCGATTTGCCAGGTCATCGCCGACCGGCTGCGCGTTCCGACCGACAAAGTCTTCTTGACCGGACTGCTGCACGGTATCGGCTATTTCTACATCATGGTAAGGGCCGGCGAGCGCAGCAGCGGTATCGATCTCGACCCCGAGTTCGTGGAGTTCGTAACCGAGCGTCATCCGGCGGTCGGGCGGGCGGTCATGGAGAAATGGGGCTTCGAGGTCGTGATGTGCGAGGCGGTCGGGCAGCAACACGACTACCAGCGAGTGTCCAAGCGTGCAGCGGACATCACGGATGTGTTGATCGCCAGCGTCTTCCTCGCCGATGCGCTGCTCGAGCGGCAGGGAGATCTGGCGCGTTGCGCCGGTGTTACTGCATTCGCCGCACTCAGCTTTCGCGACCAGGAACTGCGGGCCATTCTGCGGCACACGGAACTCGCACTCGAGTCGCTGCGCGACGCCCTCGGCCGCTGACGGGTCGTCGTTGGTCCTACGACATTGGCGGAGCGCCACGGACAGCGCTCTCCTGCTCGGACCCGTAGCTTTCGCCCATGCGCGGCGCCGCGCGGAACGACGGAGCGAACGTGGACGGGGCAGTCATCGAGAGCGACGTACCGGGCCGCATGGACCGGCTGCCCTGGTCCCGCTGGCATCTGCGCATCATCGTGGCTCTCGGCACCTCCTGGATCCTCGACGGCCTGGAGGTCACTCTGGTCGGTTCCCTGTCCGGTGTGCTCGAGAGCAAGAACGGCCTCTCGCTGAGCGATCAGCAGGTGACGGGCGCGGCGACCGTCTATCTCGCCGGCGCGGTCATCGGCGCGCTTTTGTTCGGCAGACTCACCGACCACCACGGACGAAGACGGCTGTTTCTCGCCACGCTCGCGACACTAGATCGCGACCCTGGGCACGGCGTTCTCCGTGAATTACCTGACGTTCGCCGTCGCCCGATTCATCACGGGACTCGGTATCGGCGGCGAGTACGCCGCCATCAATTCGGCGGTCGACGAGCTCATCCCCGGTAAGATTCGCGGCCGCGTGGATCTCTTCGTCAACGGAACATTCTGGGTGGGCGCGTCCTTGGGGGCGGTGGCGACACTTTTGCTCTTGGGCCCACACGGGCCGCCCCACGCCTGGGGCTGGCGCCTGGCGTTTGGAATCGGCGGTGTACTGGGGTTCGGCGTGATATTCCTACGGCTTGGGGTTCCGGAGAGCCCGCGCTGGCTGATGCTGCGTGGACGGGAAGGGGAGGCAAGCGCCGTGGTGGACGCCATCGAGCGCGAAGTTCGTACACACTCACCTGATTTGCCGCGCGTGGAGGAAAAGCCGCTCAGGCTCAGGACCAGCGACAGAACGCCCTGGGGAGAAATTTTCAAACACATGCTCGGCCCGAGCCGCAGCCGCTCCATCCTCGGGCTCGTGCTCATGGTGGGCCAGGCGTTCTTCTTAAACGCCATGTTCTTCACGTTCGGTCTGGTGGCCAAGCAGTTCTATCATCAGAGCGACGCCCGCTTACCTTTGCAGCTTTTGCCGTTCGCCATCGCGAGTTTTCTGGGGCCCGTGATCCTCGGGCCGTTCTTCGATCGCATTGGACGCAAGCCCATGATCAGCGGCTCTTACGCCCTTTCGGGGGTCGCCTTGGCCGCGATCGGCGTGCTGTTCGCCTTCGGGATGGTGGGACTCAACGCTCTCACCGCGAGTTTCGCGGTGATATTTTTCGTCGCCTCGGCGGCGGCCAGCGCGGCCTACCTCACGGTGAGCGAGATATTTCCGCTGGAGATCAGGGCATTTGCCATCGCGATCTTCTATGCGCTCGGCACGCTCATCGGCGGCGTCGGCGCGCCGCTTTTTTTCGGCAGCTTGATCGCCGGCGGCTCGCGAGCGCATCTCGCGATAGGTTACTTGCTGGGGGCTGCACTTATGCTGGCGGGCGCGCTCTGCGAGTATCAGAGCGTGGAATAGAGAGCGCGGAATACCAGGACGCTATAGGCAGCCGAGGTAAGTGCGTGTAGCCTCTGGCGAGATGGGGATCCGTCGCGCCGCGCTTCTCGCAGGGCTACTCGCCTGGCTTAGCCTCGCCCGGGCCGCTGCGGCGGATACCCCGATCCCTGTGATCGTCGAACAAGCCGCGCAGCCTGTAGCAACTCAACTTCCGAAGGTGCGCGCCATCACGGGATTCGTGCGCTTGGAGCCAGCTGGCTATGCCGAGCAGATCGCGGCGGCCCTTGCAGTCCTGCACGATGCACAACGGGAATTCCAGAAGCGCGGCTACGAGGTGGAGACGATCCGTGTCGTGACCCAACCGCTCGCGGAGCTCGTGCGAGGACAAACCGAGTCGCAGGCGCTTGCATTTCTCGCGCAGCTCGACGCGCTGTCGGCGCGGGAAAGCTTCTTGCCCGATATCGGCCCCGCGATGCTCCACGATGGCGACGATCCGCGCACCCTGCGCCTGCTCGGGAAGGCGCTTTCGACGCTCGCGCATCTCAACGGCAACGCCATTCTCGCGGACGAGGAGGGGATTCACTGGCGTGTGGTACACGAGAGCGCGGCTCTCATCCGCTATCTGACGGAGCACAGCCCGCACAGCCAGGGTAACTTTAATTTCACCGCGACCGCGATGCTCAGGCCCTACGGCCCGTTCTTTCCCGGGACGTATTACACGGGCAACGCCAATGCCCTGTCGATCGGCTATGAGAGCGCAAACCTCGTTCAGTCGGTGTTCGCGCGCACGCACGGCGATTTCGCCGCCTCCGTGGCGGCGCTCACCGAGGCGCTCACGGTGCACGCCAAAGTTGCGGAGGAGGTGGGGATGCGCGTCGCGGCCGCGCACGGATGGACGTACATGGGTATGGATCCCACACCTGCGCCGCTGGGCGATGTCTCCATCGGCGCCGCGATGGAGACCTACTCGGGCGCTGCGTTCGGCTCGAGCGGCACTTTGACGGCGGCGCTCGTGATCACCACCGCGGTCAAGGCGGTGCCCGTCAAGCAGATCGGCTATGCCGGGTTGATGGTCCCGGTTATGGAGGACAAACTCCTCGCACAACGCTGGGAGCAGGGCACGTACGGCATGGATGCGCTGCTCGCTTACTCCGCGGTCTGCGGTACGGGGCTCGATACCGTCCCGTTGCCGGGCGACGTCACCGAGGCGCAGCTGGCCCGCATTCTCGGCGATGTTGCCGCGCTTGCCTGGAAATGGCACAAGCCCCTGTCGGCGCGGCTGCTGCCGGTCAAGGACAAGAAGGCGGGCGATGAGACCGAGTTCGCAAGTCAATACCTGTTCAACACCCGCCTGCAGCCATTGCCGTGACATAAATTCAGCCTAAGGCCGGTCTCATCAACAACAACAGCCAAGGAGTGCTCGTGAAAATACTGGTGGGATGGTTGATCGATTGGCCGCGCAAGGTCGCACACCATTTGATGTGGTTGGCGCCGCTCTTCGCGCGGATCACGGTGGGGTGGGTGTTCTTGTGGAGCGGCTGGGGCAAGCTCAACAACTTACCGCAGGTGACCCAGAATTTCATCGACTGGGGCATCCCGTTGCCGCATCTCTTGACCCCGTTCACTTCCGGGGTCGAGTTCTTCGGCGGTCTGTTCCTGCTCCTGGGCTTGCTCACGCGCATATCGGCGGGCGCTCTCGGGATCACCATGATCGTCGCCATCCGAGCGGCCAAATGGGGAGATGTCGACTCGTTGGAAACGCTACTCGGGTTCGATGAGTTCCAGTACCTCGCCCTCTTTCTGTGGCTCGCGATCGCAGGAGCAGGGCCCGTGTCGATCGATCATTGGCTCGAGCGCTGGTACAAGCGCGAGAACGGCAATGCTGCGCGCGAGGCGCGCGCCGACGCGAGGATCTAGCCGCATAATTGGATTTGAGGGATTGTAAAAATTACAGGCGCGCCGGGGCCGTGCACCGCGCCCGGCCCGCGGACGCGGACGAGTGATCCGTCCGCGGCGATCGGTTAATCTTTCCCCTTATGTGCGGCTCTGTCGTCAGCGATGTTCCCGAACCGGATTCGTCCGATGTACCGGGGTTTCTGCGGGGCGGAGGCGAAATGGGCGCGCGCATGCGCGCCCATGACTGGGCACGGACCGCGCTCGGCCCCGCGGCGCACTGGCCACAGTCGCTGAAAACGGTTGTGCGAGTGATGCTCGATTCCCGCTATGCGATGTGGATGCTGTGGGGGCCGGAGCTCACGTTCTTCTGCAACGACGCCTATCTCCCGACAGTCGGCATCAAGCGCGACTGGGTACTCGGCGCCCGCTCGGACAAGGTGTGGGAAGAGATCTGGCCCGATATCGGTCCGCGGATCACCCATGTGCTGGAGCACGGAGAGGCGACCTGGGATGAAGGACTGCTGCTGTTTCTCGAGCGCAGCGGATTCTCCGAGGAGACCTATCACACCTTCTCCTACAGCCCGGTGTACGACGACGAGAGCCGCATCGCCGGCATGCTGTGCGTGGTCACGGAAGTCACGGAGCGGGTAATCGGTGAGCGGCGCTTGCGGGTGCTGCGCGATCTCGCGGCGCGCGCGGCCGGCATGGAGACCGTGCAGGAAGCATGCGATCGGCTGGTTGGCGTGCTGGGCGAGGATGCCTGGGACGTGCCGTTTGCGTGTCTCTACGTGCTCGACGAGCGCGGCACGACTGCGCGCCTCGCGGCCTGCGCGGGAGGCATCCCTGCGCACCTGCGACCCCAGTCCATCGGCCTCGACGGGACGAGCTCGCCCTGGCCTCTTGCGGCGGCTCTCGCGAGCGGCGAGGCGCAATCCGTGCGCTTGCCCACGGAGGTGAATTCGATCCCGGGCCCGCTCTGGAACAATGCGGCATCACAGGCCCTGGTGCTGCCCGTGCAGCGGCAAGGATCGCTTGCGGGCGTCGCGTTGCTGATCGTCGGCGTGTCGCCGCGCCGCGCGCTCGATGACAGTTACCGGGGATTCTTCGATCTCATCGCCGCGCAGTTCGCGGCGGCCATCGCCGATGCCCAGCAGAAGGAGGCCGATCGTCGCCGGGCCCAGGCCTTGGCCGAGATCGACCGGGCCAAGACCACGTTCTTCTCCAATGTGAGCCACGAGTTTCGCACCCCGCTGACGCTGATGCTCGGACCCATCGAGGCGGGTTTCGCTAATCCAGCCACGCCCCCGCAGGTGCGGGCCGGGCTCGAGCTCGCGCAGCGCAACTCGCTTCGGCTCCTGAAGCTCGTCAACTCATTGCTCGACTTCTCGCGCATTGAGGCCGGCCGGCTGCAGGCCTCCTTCGAATCGGTCGATGCCGCGACTCTCACGCGCGATCTTGCCAGCAATTTCCGCTCGGCGATGGAGTCCGCGGGTCTCACGTTCGTGGTGGATTGCGAGCCGATGGATGAGCCCCTGTTTCTCGATCGAGAGATGTGGGAGAAGATCGTACTCAATCTGCTGTCGAACGCTTTCAAGTTCACCTTCGCCGGCACGATCACCGTGCGCCTGCGGCGCGACGCCGCAGCGGCCGTCCTCCAGGTGACGGACTCGGGCGTCGGCATTCCGCAAGAGGAGATTCCCCGGCTCTTCGAGCGGTTCCACCGGGTGGAAAGCACGAAGGGCCGCACGCAGGAGGGCTCCGGCATCGGACTCGCGCTGGTTCACGAGCTCGTGAAGCTGCACGGCGGCCACATCGAGGTGTCGAGCACGGTCGGGCGAGGCACGACGTTCCTCGTTCGCATCCCACTCGGCGCCGCCCACCTCCCTGCCGAGCGCATCAAAGGCCCGCGTTCGCTCATCTCCACCGGCACCTCGAGCCAGGCCTACGTGCAGGAGGCATTGCGCTGGATTCCGAGCAGCTCGGGAGCGCCGCTCGCCTTCGAAGAAATTCCGGCCGGGGCCGTGGATCGCCGATTCTCGGCGACCGCCGGCGCGCGCATCCTGATCGCGGACGACAACGCCGACATGCGCGAATATCTGCGCGACTTGCTCGCTCCGTATTACACCGTCGAGATCGTGCCCGACGGACAGGAGGCACTCGCCGCCATTGCGCGCCACCGGCCCGATCTCGTGCTCTCCGATGTCATGATGCCGCGCGTCGACGGCTTCGCGCTCCTCAAGGCCCTGAGAAGCGATGAGTCGCTGCGCTCAACACCCCTGATCCTGCTCTCGGCCCGTGCAGGCGAGGAGTCGCGTATCGAGGGACTCGCAGCCGGCGCGGACGACTACCTGGCGAAACCGTTCTCCGCGCGCGAGCTCACGGCGCGGATCAGCGCGCATCTGGAACTCGCTCAGGTGCGGCGCGAAGCGACCGCCGCCTTGACCGAGAGCGAGGAACGGCTGCGCCTGGCGCTGGACGCGGCCTCGATGGCAACGTTCGTTTGGGACATCGAGAGCGGACATGCGGAGTCGGACGATCGGATGCCGGGTCTGCTTGGCCTGCCCCCGCAGAGCACGTTCAGCTTCAAGCGGGCGCTCGATAGCATGATCCATCCGGACGACGAGCCGCGCTATACAGAGGCCGTCGGCCGAGCCCTCGAGCGGGGAGGGACCGGGGAGCTGCAGCTCGACATTCGCGTGAGGCATCCGGACGGCGCCGTTCGCTGGGTGGCGATCACGGGGCGGGTGCAGTTCGAGGGCGAGCCGCCGCGCGCCCGGCGCGTCGCGGGCGTGGCAATGGACGTCACGGAGCGCAAGCAGGTCGAGGATGCGCTGCGACAGCGGACGTTGCAGAACGAGGCGCTCATCAATCAGGCGCCGCTTGGAATGTTCGTGATCGACGCGGACTTTCGCATACGGCAGGTCAACCCCGTTGCGGTGCCGGTGTTTGCCGATATTCCCAACACCATGGGGATGGATCTGGAGGAGCTCGTCCGCCAACTGTGGCCTGCGAAAGTGGCGGATCAGGTGGTCGCTCAGTTTCGACGCACGCTCGAGACCGGCGAATCGTACATCGCACCCGAGCTCGTCGAGCAGCGGCTCGACCGGGGTGTGCTCGAGTGTTACGAATGGCAAATACATCGTATGCCGTTGCCCGACGGGCGGCCGGGCGTCGTATGCTATTTCCGCGATGTCTCGGCGCACGTGATGGCTCGAAACCGCCTCGAAGCCGCCGACCGTCAAAAGAACGAATTCCTCGCCATGCTGGCCCACGAGCTGCGCAATCCGCTCGCCCCGATCCGCAATGCCGGCGAGCTCCTGTCGCGCTCGCTTCCTGCGACAGCGCGCGGACAGGCGGTCGTGGACATGCTGAAGCGCCAGGTGGGCGTGCTCGTGCGGCTGGTCGACGACCTGCTCGACGTCTCGCGCATCACTCAGGGCAGGATCGCACTCAAGCGCCGGCCCGTGTTACTGGCCGAGATCATCGCGCAAGCGATGGAGACGGTCGAGCCGCTGATCCAGGAGAAACACCACGAGATCTCAGTGGTGAGCCATCGCGCGCGCGCGCCCTTGCGAGTGTATGCCGACCCGACGCGTCTCGTACAGTGCGTCGTCAATGTGCTCACGAACGCGGCGAAATACACGCAGCCCCACGGCGTCATCCGCGTGGAGACCGCGGAGGAGGCCGGCGAGGCGGTGCTCAGCATTACGGACAATGGACCCGGTATTACTTTCGACCTGTTGCCGCATATCTTCGATCTCTTCGTGCAAAGCGAGCGCACCTTGGATCGGTCGCAAGGCGGTCTCGGCATCGGCTTGTCACTCGTCAAACGGCTGATCGAGATGCACGGCGGTCGAATCGCCGCGCGCAGCGCCGGCCCCGGCGAGGGGTCCTCGTTCGAGATTCGCCTGCCCTTGTCGCGGCAGGACATCGAGCAGGCTCACGAGTCGCCGCTCAAGATGCCGGCTGCTCGCATTCTGATCGTCGACGACAATGCGGACGCTGCCGATTCTCTGGGCACGCTGCTGCAGCTCGAAGGTCACACCGTAGTCGTGACCTATAGCTCCGCGGACGCACTTGCCAAGCTCGGCGAATTCAAGCCGGAGATCGGCCTGCTCGATATCGGTCTTCCGGAAATCGACGGTTACGAGATCGCACGCCGCATCAAGCATTCGCCGGAGCATCGTCACATGCGATTGATTGCCCTCACCGGCTACGGTCAGGCCGACGACCGGCAGCGCGCCAAGGAGAGCGGCTTCGACGACCATCTGGTAAAGCCGGTGGAGTTCGTGGCCCTGCAGCGCGTGCTGGCTATAAAAGCACCTTCGTTGACGGAATGATCCTGCGACGGCGCATGACTGTCGAGCTTGCGTTCGAGCGCGACCCTATGTAGACATACAACTATGGGTAAATCGACTGGTAATGTGCGAATGTCCCTGCAGACTCTGCGGGTTCTGGAGGCCTTCCTCGATAACCCCCTCGAGCAGTTGTCGGGCTCAGATGTCCATCAACGCTGTCATATCGCGTCGGGAACGTTGTACCCCATATTGCTAAGGCTCGAGGGTGCGGGGTGGCTGGTGAGTCGCTGGGAGCTCATCGATCCGGCCACCGCCGGACGCCCGCGCCGCAGGCTTTATCGGCTTACGTCCTCGGGATTGAAACGCGCGAGCGAGGTGTTCGCGAGTTTCAATCGGGGAGTCCTCGCATGAGCCACACGACGGATACGCTCTCGGGCCTGTTGGTTCGGCGCGCTGCGCGCATTGCGCCCAGCTCGTTATCCGCGCGCCTGGAAGAGGAGTGGCTCGCGGATCTGCACGAGCGCACTTCCGCCTCGTCGCGCCTGGCCTTCGCACTCGGGTGTTTCTGGGCAAGTGCGGCCATCGGCCGCGAGCATCGACTCACTGTTCCAGTGGCGAGCGCCGCGCAGGGCGACGCCGTGACCCTCGTTCAATCCCCGCGCTTCCTTTCGTCTCGCGCGGTCACCTTCGGGCTCGTGCTGTCTGTGCATGTCGCGGTCTTCTACGGTCTGATGCTGGGGCACACCCGGCTGGTCAAGCCGGCGGATACGGCGCCTCTGCAACCTCGCATGATCGATTTGCCGCAGCCCAAAGTGCTGCCGCCTCGGCCGGGCATTGACATGCATGTTATCCCTGACCTGCGACCGCCTCGGATCATCGATCCGCCGCCTGACACCAAGGTGCCCGCGAATACGGTCGTGAGCACCCCAGTCCTTGACTATCCTTCCGCACCCCCAACCGAGCGATTGCCCCCTCGCGAAGTGGTCCACCTGCAGGGCGGAACGGGCCCCGGATTCCCGCACCCGGACGAATACTACCCAGACGTTGCCAGACGACAGGAGGAGCAGGGAGCAACCGTCCTGCAGGTCTGTGTGGATGCAGGCGGCCGGCTGACCAGAGATCCCGTCTCAACCCAATCCTCGGGCAGTGCCAGGCTGGACGCTGCGGCGATCAAACTTGCAAAAGCCGGCTCCGGTCACTACCGTCCATCCACCGACGATGGGCGGCCCGTAAACTCCTGTTATCCGTTGAGGATACGTTTTCAGCTGAGAAACTGATCTTGCCGCGAGGCAGTGGCTGCGCCCCGGTATCGGGGCGCAGCACCCATGATCAGCACCTCGTCATCTAGTTTTGCGGCTGACGCTGACTCTGCGTCTGCGAGGAATCTTGCGGTCCGGTCGCGAGGTCCTGCCCTTGCTGGTGCAGCTTCTGCTGCTTCATCTCGTTATGCATGGCCTCGTGCGTCATGCCGCTGTTCGTGGTCTTCTGGCGCGCCATGCACTCCCTCATCGTCTCCGGCTTGTTGCTGCTGCCGGAATTGCTATAGCCCGAATCGGCGCTCGATTGCATGGATTGAGCCGATTGCCCAGATTGCTGCGTTTGATCGGATTGGGCGACAGCATAGGAGCCGACGGCGACCATGCCCACAAATGCGGCATTCATCAGTATACCTTTCATGAGTAACCCCTTTACGATTGACGGTGATGGCACATACGATAAAAACCTACGACCGCCGGCGCTATCGAGAAGCGCCGCCAACGGTTGTCTACCTGCCTCCTACGGATGTCTCCCTGTTTCCTACAGCTGCGCCTTGGTGCGCAGCGTCAGCGATCGAGTAAATGCATTTACGATGAAGCATTTGTGCGTGGCTTTTTGTTTGGGGTGGCTCATGAGTGTCGGGACCGGCAATGTGCGTGCGGCGATACCTCAGGAGGACTGGCACGTCGCGGTCGTCAATGGACACCGCCTGTATTACGCAGTGCGCGGCAGCGGACCCACGCTGGTACTGTTGCACGGGGGAGGGGATTCCGGGGAACACTCGTTCGAGCGCCAGCTCGATTTCTTTTCCGAGCAACATCGCATTGTGGCGCCCGACCAGGTGGGGCAGGGCCGCACGCCCGATGTGACGGGGCCGCTGAGTTACACGGGCATGATGGAGGACACAGTCGCGCTGCTGCACACGCTCAAGCTCAAGCACGCGGATATCGTCGGCTTCAGCGACGGCGGCATTCTCGGACTCATGCTCGCGATTCGCCACCCCGAGTTGGTGCGCCGGCTCATCATCAGCGGGGTCAACATCGCCCCGGAGGGCCTGAATCCCGACAATCTCGAGGACTTGCGGGCCAATCAAATTCCCAAGCCGACGACCATCGATGAGAAGCTGGCCCAGCTGTGGCTCACCTCGCCCACGTACGAGCAGCTCAATCTCGGACTACTCGAGAAGATCCAGCAGCCGGTTCTCGTGATCTCGGGCGATCGGGACGCCATCACGCTGGAGCATACGCTGAAAATATTCCACGCACTGCCGAACGCCGAGCTTTGCGTGCTGCCGGGGACCGACCATATGACCTTCTCGCGTCGGTCCGAATGGCTGAATCCCATCATCGGGGAATTTCTCGATCGACCTTGAGCGATAGTGGAGGAACATGAAATTCAATTGCGCCAAGTGTCCGGGCTACTGCTGCAGTCACGGACGCATCGCCGTCAGCGATTACGACATCAGCCGTCTAGCGCGGTTCTTCGGGATCAGCGCGCGCCTGGCGCGGCGCCGATTGAGCTACCGCTACCGGGCAGGCGACGTCGATGAATACATACTTCGACATCATAAAGATCACATTTACAAATCGGTCTGCCGGTTCCTGGACCGAGAGACCCGCCGTTGCACGGTGTATGAGGCGCGCCCCACCGTGTGCCGCAAATACCCTTACGGCAATGCCTGCGGTTACTACAGTTTTCTCGCCTTCGAGCGCGATCACCAGGACGATGAGGACTTCGTTCCGACGGCCTGAGGTGCTCTCGACTGCGCTTAGCCGAGGGGCAGACTGTGCGGCCTCACCAGCATGTGCCAGTCCTGGTGTTCTTCCAGAATCAACGACAGGGCGGATTCCACCGCGCCTCTGACGAGTTGCGCCACCGCCGCGGCGTCATGCACGACAGCCACGCCTCCCGCCGCCAGCACGCGCGCCGCCGGCTCGGGCCCCACGGCGGCTTCCCGAATTCTGGCCACAGCCAGCCGTAAGTCCTTCGCCAGCCGATCGGATGCGACCTCGAGCCGATAAGCTTCGGACTGCGCGAGCGCCCCGTGGAGCGATGCCCCGAGCGCGGGGAAAAAGGTGGTCACGATCGACAGATACAGCGAGTGCAAAACGAGGTGCGTCAAGGCACCCAGAGCCGTGAGCCCGAACAGCCAGATGTTCACCGTATGGATGCGGTGCTGAAGCATATGGTGACGAAGCGCGACCGAGCGGTGATAGTGCTCCTGCGACTCGAGGATACTCGCCGACCAATCGGCGTAGGCGGCGACGAATTGCGGCTCGGCCCACACCGCCGCGAGCGCCTCGCGCATCGGTGCCTCGTGACGGCGGCAGAGCGCGGTCACCTCGCGGTTACCTCGCAAATTCTGACCGGGGTCGAATACGCGCAAGTACCAGTCGGCCTCGTCGGCGTTGCGCCGGAAGTCGACCAGCGGCGCCAATATCGGCAGGTAGCCGATGAGCTCCGCCGTGGTGCGCGCGCGAAGCCACTCGCCCTGCCAGTCGCGCCGGTGTCCGATCCAATAGACCGCCGCGACCGCGCTGATGATGAGCACCTCGCCGAGCGCCCAGATGCCGAGATAAGGGTGCAGGAAATGGCGACTGTCGTCCCATCCGAGCGCAAGCGGCAACACGGCAAACAGCACGGCCACGGCACTCAGGAGATAGATGAGCCAGAAGCCGCTTCGATAGCGTTCCCCGAAATACAGTGCGCGCTCATCGTAGCGGCGGCGCTCCGGGGCGAGATCCTCGATGAGGGGCTCGATGGCGGCGGGCGGCTCCACCAGCGGGGGCGCGCTGAGTCGGCTCAAGGGCGCGCGAAACAGAAAGATCTTCTCGACGAACCGGTGCAGCACGGCAGTTCAGCTCACGATTTCGTAGGTGTTGCCGAACACGAGCGGCGAGACGATGCCGAGGCTACCGTCGCCGTAATCGACCAGCCAATCGCCCGCGCGTCCCGTGAGCTCGGATACGCCATCGCTCAAAATCACCCGAAAGCCCTCGTTCATGCGCAGCGCCAGCACCTGATACGGCTTTGCTCGATAGCGCCCCGGCTCGCCCTCGACGGTCGGCGCGACGGCCGTGTATTTGTCCGCGAAGTGCGACCGGGAGACGCGCCAGTGCTCGCCGGAGGTGCCGGTGAGAATTGCGTCACCCGGCTTGGCCCGCACCGCGCCCTCGGCCGTGCGCACGAGGCATCCTTTCTCGGCAAAGCGCACGTCGATCTCGCGTGCGAGCTTGCGTGCGATCACGTGCGAGGGCACGTCCCGAACGGCACTTGAAAAGCCCGGTTTGCCGGTGCAACGAAAAATGGCCGTCTCGCTCATGCCATCCAGATCTCCCTCGGCTCATTACACACATCCGCCGCAAGCTTGGCAATGTGAGCAGCCCCTGAACGGCTGTTCAAGCTTGACACGCCGCTCGGCGCCTCGCATTGTGACGCCGGGCGTCAGTCTGGCAAACTCCGAGCTGCGCGCCTGCGCCGCACCGGGAATGTCATGAATTTGCTCTTGCGAATCAACCTCGCTCTCGGGACCGCGTTCGTCCTCGCGGCGCTCCTGCTCGTTTATATCTGCTCGCGGCTTTTGGAAACGAATGCGCGACAGGAGCTCATGCGCGAGGCCGGGCTGATGATGGATAGCGCGGTCGCGGCCTCGGTTTACACCTCCGAGGAGATCCTGCCCCTGCTCCAGGAGCCGATGCAGTCGACATTCCTGCCGCAATCCGTGCCTTTCTATGCGACCACGCAGAATTTCCTGAAGCTGCATGCGCAGCATCCGGAGTACTCTTTCAAGGAGGCTACGCTCAATCCGACCAATCCCCGGGATCGCGCCATGGATTGGGAAGCAGATCTCATTCAGCAGTTCCGCAATTCGAGCGAAGCGCACGAGATCGTGGGCGAGCGCGATACGCCGCTCGGGCGCTCGCTCTATCTCGCACGGCCGATCCGGGTGACGGCCGAATGCCTGACCTGTCACGGCTCAGCGAACGCCGCGCCGGCGACGCTGCGCGCTCGCTACGGATCGAACAACGGATTCGGATGGCAGCCCGACGAGGTGGTGGGTGCCCGAGTCATCTCGGTGCCGCTCGCGGCCGCCGAAGCGGACGCGCATCGGGCTCTCCGAGGCATCGTGATCGCGGTCGCCGCGGTGTTCGCGCTACTGCTACTGCTGATGAACGCCCTCGTGTACAGTCTCACCGTCCGCCCGCTGCGCCATATCTCGCGCATCGCCGATGCCTTGAGCCGCGGCGAGTCGCCGGTCGAGAACTTTCCCGCTCAAGGGAGCACGGAGATCAGGTCGCTGGCACGCGCCTTCGAGCGCATGCGTATCAGTCTAGAAAAGACCTTGAAGCTCCTCGAGCCTTGAGCCATGGGCGCCGACGTTTTCGTATCGTACTCGCAGCCCGACCGAACACAGGCCTTCGAGATCGTCTCGCGGCTCGAGGCGCGCGGAGTCAAGGTGTGGGTCGCGCCCCGCGATATCGCTCCTTCCACCGAATGGGCGGCGGAGATCATCGAGGCAATCGGGGCCTCGAAGATCATGGTGCTGGTCTTCTCCGGGGCCTCCAACAACTCGCCGCAGGTGCGTCGGGAGGTCGAGCGGGCGGTCCATCGCCAGGTTCCCATCCTGCCGGTGCGCATCGAGGACGCGCTGCCGACCAAGAGCATGGAGTACTTCCTGAGCGCACAGCACTGGCTGGACGCCTTCCCCCCGCCGCTCGCCCTCCATTGCGAGCAGCTCTGCCGACAAGTGAGCGCGTTGCTCGGAGGGGCGCCGACTCCGCCGGCCGCGTTCACGGAGGAGGAGCTCGGATCCCTGCAAAGAAACCTGGCACACCATGTGGGACCGATCGCGGGGTACTTGGTGAAGCGTGCCGCGGCGACGGCATCGAGCTGGAGCGAGCTCACGGCGCAGCTTGCCGCCGAAATCGATGCAGGGCCTGCCCGGCATGTCTTTCTCGAGGGCTGCCGAGCTCGCATGTGAACATCTCCGGCATTCATTATCGGACCATCTGGCCGACGGCCGAGGGAACCGTGCGCGTCATCGATCAGTCGCGGTTGCCGTTCGAGTTCAGCATATTGGAGCTGTCGAGCGTGGAGGAGGCCGCGCGGGCAATTCGCACCATGGCCGTGCGCGGGGCTCCACTCATCGGTGCAACCGCCGCCTATGGACTTGCGCTTGCCGCGCGCTCGGATGCCTCGGACGCGAGTCTCGACGCCGCCGAGCGGATGCTCCTCGCCACTCGCCCCACGGCGCACAATCTGGCTTGGGCGCTGCGCCGCGTGCGCCGCGGGCTCGTCGAGTTGGCCGTGTCGAAGCGCAGCGAGGCAGCCTTCGGCGAGGCCGCGCGGGTCTGCGAGGAGGACGTGGAGTATTGCCGTCGCATCGGCTTGCATGGTCTGGACCTCATTCGAGGGCTTGCCGCCAGGAGCCCGGTCCAGATCCTCACCCATTGCAATGCAGGCTGGCTCGCGTGTGTCGACTGGGGCACGGCGCTCGCGCCTATCTACATGGCGCACGATATGGGCATCGCCGTCCATGTCTGGGTGGACGAGACACGGCCTCGCAACCAGGGCGCGCTGCTCACGGCCTTCGAGCTCGCGGCGCACGGCGTACCGCACACTGTCATCGCGGACAACGTGGGCGGACATCTCATGCAGCGGGGTCTCGTGGATCTGGTGCTGGTCGGCAGCGACCGCACAACCTCGACGGGAGATGTTTGCAACAAGATCGGCACGTATCTCAAGGCGCTCGCCGCTCATGACAACGGGGTGCCGTTCTACGCGGCGCTGCCGGTGAGCACGATCGACTGGTCGCTGGGCGACGGATACGCCATTCCCATCGAGGAGCGCGCCGCGGCCGAGCTGACGCACATGAAGGGGCGAACGGCAGCCGGCACACTGGAGACGGTGAGGGTAGTGCCCGAGACGAGTCCCGTCGCCAACTACGCATTCGATGTGACACCGGCGAGGCTGGTCACGGGCCTGATCACCGAGCGCGGCGTGTGCCGCGCGAGTCGGGCGGGTCTTGCGAGCCTGTATCCCGAGCAGTCGTCGACCGTCGAGTGCCCGTCCGTATGAACGCCACCCGCGACCAGGATCTGCGCCGATCTCTCGTTGCCGGGTGCCGCGAGCTCGCGCGTCGCGGACTCACTCCCGGCATGTCCGGCAATATCAGCGTACGGCGCGACGCCCGAGGCTTTTTCGTGAGTCCAACCGGCATGTCCTACGACGCGCTCGACGCCGCGGACATAGCGCTCGTGACCTTCGACGGGCATTGGTTCGGTCGGCGCCGTCCCTCGAGCGAGTGGCGCTTTCATCGCGACATCCTCGCCTCCCGGGGCGAAGTCGGTGCGATCGTGCACACCCACTCGCCCAAGGCAACCGCGCTCGCGTGCACCGGGCGCGCGATACCCGCCTTTCACTACATGGTGGCGGTCGCCGGAGGCGCGGATGTTCGCTGTGCCCCGTACCACATCTTCGGCTCGCAAGAGCTCTCGCATGCGGCGCTCGCGGCGCTCAAGGGTCGACGCGCGTGTCTGCTCGCCCATCACGGGGTGATCGCGCTGGGTGCCGACATCGGCGCGGCACTCGACCTCGCCGCAGAGGTGGAGGACCTCGCCGCGAAGTACTGCACCGCGCTGGCGTTGGGTGACGTGCGCACGCTCGACGCGTACGAAATGGCACGCGTCATCGAGAAATTTCGTACGTACGGTCGACAGGACGTTCTCGAACCGGATCTCGAGTACGGCGGCGACCCACTGCCACCCGGCGGAGGTTCAGAGTGATGAGTATCGACGGCGGGTACCGCGTCCTGGATGGGGCCTCACTGCCCGCATATCTCGCCGCGCTCGAGGAGGTGCGCTCGCTGCTCGAGGGTTCGCCCGACACATGGCGGGTGCGCGAGGTTGGCGATGGCAACCTCAATCTGGTTTTCATCGTCGAGGGCCGCGCCGGTTCGGTATGCGTCAAGCAGGCGCTGCCCTACGTGCGTGTGGCAGGGCCCGGTTGGCCCATGTCGCCGGAGCGAGCGTATTTCGAGCAGGCTTATTTCCGCGGGGTGGCTCCTTACGTCGGAAACGCGGTGCCCAAAATCCATCACTATGATGCCAACTTGCAATGCATCGTCATGGAGCGACTCTCGCCGCACATCATCTTGCGCCAGGGACTGATCGCGGGGCTGCGCTACCCGCGAGTCGCGCGCGACATCGGCGAGTTTGTGGCGCGCGCCTGCTTTTTCACGTCGGATTTCGCGCGACCATTCGAGGAAAAGATGAACGGGATCGCGCTCTTCGCGCGAAACCAGCCGCTCCTGCGCATCACGGTGGATCTGATTTTCGCAGAGCCCTATTTCGCGGCGGAGCGCAACCGCCACACGGCGCCGCATCTCGATGCGCTCGTGAGGGAGTTGCGGGGCGACGGCGAAGTCAAGGCGGCGGCGGCGGGCTTCGGGCTCAAGTTTCTCAGCTGTCCCCAAGCGCTCATTCACGGCGACCTGCATTCGGGTTCCGTCATGGTGACCGCCGCAGACAGCCGTGTCATAGACCCGGAGTTCGCGTTCTATGGCCCCATCGGCTTCGACCTCGGTGCATTTTTCGCGAATCTTCTGTTGAGCTGGTATTCACAACCCGGACATGCCGGCGATGCGGACGATCGGAGTGCCCATCGCGCTTGGATTCTGGAGCAGGTGCGAATTTTCTGGACGACGTTTCACGACCGGTTCTTGGCACTCTGGATCGCAAGCGGCGAGGGCGATGCCTTCCCGAAGAGGATGTTCGGCGAGCCCGGCGATGCGCCGGCGCTCGCACGGGCGCGAGCGGACTTCATGCGCGCCCTCTTTGCCGACATGCTGGGGTTCGGCGCTTGCAAGATGATTCGCCGCATCCTGGGATTCGCCCACGTGCTCGACCTCGACGGCATCGCCGATACGAAGATGCGGGCGAGGTGCGAGGCCGCCGCTCTCGCAATGGCCCTGACGCTCCTCAAGGCACCGGCGCAGTTCCGCTCGATCGACGATGTGATCGACTCGGTGAGTGCCGCAGCAGCCTTGCGATGAGTCTGGTTGTCGCGGCCTCGAAAGCTCACTCGAGCTTGCGGTTCTCCCCGATCAGGCCCATCGGGATACCCGTCACGGCCGCCTTGGCGGCCGCCAACAGATAGGACGTTTGTCCCGGCGCGATCCAATATTCTGCCCGCTCGATGTGTACGCGAAGTAATGCCAGGCGATGGTCTTGCGCGCCATCAGGATAGTAGGCGCGCTGCTCGATGCTCCAAAGCTCTTCGGCCTTTTTCGAATCACGCAGGAGACTCGAAGAGCCGCTCACCGCCACGTAGGCGTGCCGATGGGGGTCGGCGTAGCTCAGCGCCACCCGGACGTCCCGGTGCATCTCGTGCACTTTCGGGCTGCTCCAGTCGGTGAAAAACCAAAGAGTGTCATCGCCCTCGAGCTGCATGGTCTGCACCGGCCGTGTGTGGAAGTGCCCGTCGAGATCGACGGTCGTCAGCAGGGCGACTCGAATATCACGGATGAGTGTCCCGAGCTTCGCCCAGTCGCCAGGTTTCGAGTCGGGATTCGTCTCAGGCATTGCGGCGACGTTACTCATGAGGGCCGTGCTAGAGCAAGCGCGCCCTGATCACAACTGTGCAGTGATATTAATAATATTAATAAAAACAGTAATATAAAAAATATATCTCTGTTTAAAATGAATTACAAACTGGCGACGTCCCGACAAACTTCGGAGGCGACGGACACCGGCGGATCATCTTGACATGTCGACATTAAGTAATTGACATGTCATCCTTCCTGCCTACTGAATCAGGGGGAGTCTATGCGCGACGGTCGAGCAAAGGTGCGGCTGGCTCACGGGGCTGCAGACCCGCGGGGAGCGGAGGAGCCGGTGACGCTCGGCGAGCGCGCGTACGAGCTCATACGTCTCGACATCCTCACCTTTCGATTGCGCCCCGGTGAAAAAACATCCGAGCGGCTGCTGGCGAAGCGTTACGCACTCGGTATCGCGGCCGTACGTGCGGCATTACCGCGCCTGATGCAGGAGGGATTCGTCGAGAAATCGGCGGATCGCGGCACGCTCATCGCGCCGCTCACATTGCGAGGGGTTCGCGACCTGTACCAGATGCGGTATCTCCTCGAGCCCGAGGCCGCGAAGCTCGCCGCGGAGCGGGGGATGGGCGCTGCTCACATCGCGCGCCTCGACCGTCTGCGGGACGTGTGCGAGTCGTTTTCATGGACGGATGAGAACGAGGCGCTTACGCAGGTGCTGCTTGCCAATCGAGATTTCAATTCGGCGATTGCAGATTCCACCGGGAATGCGCTGCTCGCCCGTACCATCAGGCATTTGCAGAACCTGTCGCTGCGAGTGCTATTTCTCGGCACACCCGCGCGCGAGGCCGCGAAATTCTGGAGCACCGGCCCCGCCAAGGTCCGCGCGGCCATCGTCGCGCGCGACGGTGAATTGGCTCGGGAACTGTACCGCGCCGATTTGGCTGCGGGAGAGCAGTGGGCGATGCGCGTCATCATGGCGTTGCCCGAAGTCGAAAACATCAACCTCGCGGAATTGGAGTAGCACCGCCATGTCAACTCATCGAGTCTCGAACGAGAACGGGCCGCAATCGACGCAGAAAGCGCTCGAGGCCGTCAACCCGCGATATGCGCTGCTGTTCGACCCGGTGCGGATTGGTCCGGTTACCGCGCCCAATCGCTTCTACCAGGTTCCGCACGCGAGTGGGATGACCAACGCGTTGCCGCACGTGCGCGCGCGCTTTCGCGAGACGAAGGCGGAAGGCGGCTGGGGCGTGGTATGCACGGGGGCCGTGTCGATTCACCCGAGCTCGGACGATTCGCCCTTGCCGTTCGCGACTTTGTGGGACGAGAACGACGTGCGCTCGCATGCGCTGATGGTGGATGCCGTCCACCGACACGGGTCGCTCGCGGGCATCGAGCTTTGGCATGGCGGTGCCTCGGTGATGAATCGCGCGAGCCGCCTGCCGCCGCTCTCGCCGTCGGGCGTTCCGTGGATGGCGACGCACGTGGGGTTCATGGGTAATCAGCGCCCGCGAGCCATGCATGAGCGCGACATCGGCAATCTCCTTGCCTGGCAGGCTGAGGGCGCGCGCAAGGCGCGCCGTGCGGGTTTCGACATCATCTACGTCTATGCGGGGATGGGGTATTTGCCGTATGAGTTCCTGCTGCCGGAGTACAACCGGCGCACCGATGCGTATGGCGGCTCGATCGAGAATCGTGTGCGCATCGTGCGCCAGCTGATCGAAGTGACCCGCGAAGCGGTCGGCGGCAATGTGGCGGTGGCGCTGCGCATCAGCCTCGAGGAGCTGCGCGGCAGGCCGGGGCGGCATGCCGAGTCCGAGGCGCACGAGGTGGTCGCACTGCTCGCGGAGTTGCCCGACCTTTGGGACGTCAAGATGGATTCGAGTCCCACCGACTGCGCGCCGTCGAGATTCTCTGCGGAGGGTAGCCACGAGCCGGTGATCGATTTCGTCAAGCGTCTGACATCACGTCCGGTGGTCGGAGTAGGGCGCTTCACCTCGCCCGACACGATGGTGTCACAGATCAAGCGCGGCATTCTCGATCTCATCGGCGGCGCGCGTGCTTCCATTGCCGATCCATTCCTGCCCAGAAAAATTCGCGAGGGCCGCGAGCAAGACATCCGGGAGTGCATCGGATGCAACATCTGCATCTCGAGCTGGCACGATGGTGTGCCCGTGCGCTGCACGCAGAACCCGACAGCGGGCGAGGAATGGCGTCGCGACTGGCATCCCGAGCGCGTTGCTCGCGCTGCGAGCGAGGCGTCCGTGCTCGTGGTGGGAGGGGGTCCCTCCGGTCTCGAATGTGCACTGACGCTGGGGCGCCGCGGCTATGCGGTGACGCTCGCCGAAAGCGCTCGAGAATTCGGCGGCCGCGTACGGTTCGAGACTCGATTGCCGGGGCTCGCCACCTGGGGGCGCGTGCGCGACTGGCGTCTGTCGCAACTCGCGCAATTGTCCAATGTCACGCTGTACCCCGGAAACGAGCTCGACGCGGAGCAGATCCTGGAGCTCGAGCACACCCACGTCGTAATCGCTACCGGTGCCCGTTGGTCGCGCATGCTGTACTCCGCGATGGAGGTTCCGATTGCGGAGCTCGACGTGCCTGGCGTGTACACGCCGGATGACATCGCCGCCGGGGCCAAGCCCGAGGCACCGCTGGTAGTTTTCGATTTCGACAACTACTACCTCGGCGGCGCGCTTGCGGAACACCTCGCCGTCATCTCGACCGGACCTGTGAGCTACGTGACCCCGGCCGGCCACGCCTCGGCCTGGACCATCATGACGAATGAGCAACCGCAGGTGCACCGTGCCCTGGCGCGCGCCGGCGTCGCCCTGCATACCTTGAGCCGCGTACATTCCTTCGACGGAGAGACCGCGATCGTGAGGAATCAGTTCACGGACGCCGAGACCTCGTTGCCGTGTCGATCGTTGCTCATCGTCGGACTGCGTCGGCCGCAGGATGCGCTCTATCACGCTCTCGCCGCGCGCGGCGATGATCTCAAGTCCGCCGGCATTGCTTCAGTGACTTGCATCGGCGATGCAAATGCTCCCGGCGCCATCGTGCATGCCGTGCACAGTGGGCATCGCTATGCGCGCGCGCTGGACGTTCCGGAGGCGGAGCTCTATCGCCGCGATTTGCCGATCAGCCACGAAATTCCGCAGATCTACGCCGCAGTGCCGTGAGCGCATCGGCGCCGCCGGGAAAACGCTTGCTGACTCGGGCGACGAATGGTCAAATTCCCGCGTAGGTCGTCGATGACGATAAGCCGGGAGAGGGACCATTCCGAAGCTCGACTGGAACAAGGCGTTCGAGTTCACGTGGCGAATCCTCGTGTTCATCGTCGCCATCGGAATCATCATCGTCGTGTCGACCAACTGGACTCGATGGGAAGGCGGGGCCGGCTGGCAGAGGACGAATGACGCATACCTGCAAGCCGACTTGACCCCCATATCGGCCAAGGTCCCCGGCTATCTTCGCGATCTACCCGTTCAGGATTACGAGCGAGTGCGCAAAGACCAGGTGCTCGCGCAGCTGGTCGATGATGACTACCGCGCCGCCGTCGCGCAAGCGCAAGCGAGCATCGAATCCGCGACCGCGCAGGCCGAGGCCCTGAAGGCTCAGCAACGGTTGCAACATGCGACTATCGAGGCGGCGCGCGCGGTGGTCGCCGCCACCGCTGCGTTGGTGGCTCAAAACGAGCGCGACGTTGCGCGCCAGCACCGGTTGTTGCAGACCGGTTCCTCCTCGATCGAGGCCAGCGAGAAATTGGAGACCACGCGTGCGCAGCTCACCGCACAGCTCTCTCAGAACCGTGCGCAAGCGAGCGCAGCGGAGCGTCAACTGGCCGTGCTCCAGGCACAGATCGCGCAGAGCCAGGCGCAGATTGCCTCCTCGCAGGCTGCGCTCGTCGTGGCCAAGCTCAATCTGAGCTACACCACCATCACCGCGACCCAGGACGGGGTCATCGGGCTGCGCCAGGTGAAACCTGGGCAACTCGTCGGGCCGGGCACTCAGATCACGACGCTCACGCCGTTGCCCAACGTCTGGGTCATCGCCAACTACAAGGAGACTCAACTCACGCACATGGCGGTCGGCCAAGAGGCCCAAGTCACTGTCGACTCCTTTCCGGGGCACCGGCTGCGCGGGCACGTGCAGTCATTTGCACCTGCATCGGGCGCTGAATTTGCGCTGCTGCCGCCGGACAACGCTACCGGCAATTTTACCAAGGTCGTGCAGCGCATCGCCGTGAAGATCGTGATCGACGATGCCGACGGCCTGGCGGATCGACTCGAGCCGGGCATGTCGGTGGAGGCGAGTGTCAATGCCAGAGACGGTAAGCGCTGATGAGCACGGTCGCGCCTGCCTCGCGTTCCGGTGTGACCGCGCCGACTCTCGCGTCCCCGCCGACATCCATACCCTGGCTTGGTCTCTTTGCGGTCCTCATGGGGACGTTCATATCGACCTTGAATGGCCGCCTCTCCACCTTCGGTCTCGCCGACATACGAGGTGCCTTGAGCGCGGGCTACGACGAGGGCGCGTGGATCACCACCGCGCAGACCGTCGCGCAAATGTTCGTCACGATGATCTCGATCTGGATGGGGGCGGCGTACGGCCCGCGACGTGTCCTGATCGGCGCTTCCATCGGCTTCGCGCTCGTGTCTCTGCTGACACCGTATTCCGCGACCTTGCCCATGTTCTTGACGCTGCAGTTCCTCGGCGGCTTGGCGTCCGGATGCTTCATACCCTTGACGTTGAGCTTCATCTTGATCAGCACGCCGCCCAAGTACTGGGCCTTCGGCATTGCGATCTATTCGCTCAACCTGGAGCTGTCGCTCAACATCTCGGCCTCGCTCGAGGGCTGGTACGTCGAGCATCATTCCTGGCGCTGGATTTTCTGGCAGAACGTGCCGCTCGCATTGTTGATGTCGCTGTGTCTGCACCGCGGAATTGCCCAGAAGCCCATCACGGTGCGCCCGCCGCCCGACATTTTCGCGTTGCTCGCGGGCGGATGCGGATTGGCGCTGATCTATGCGGGCCTGGATCAGGGCAACCGGCTCGACTGGCTCAACTCGGGATTGGAATGGGGTCTTTTGTCCGCCGGTGTGTTGCTCGTGATCGCCTTCATGATTCACGAATCGATTACGCCGCGTCCGCTGCTCAACCTGAAGATATTGTTCACCACAGTGATGATCAGTCAGTTGGCCCTGATCGGGTTTCTGCGACTGACGATCCTTGCCACGGCCTATCTGATTCCGCTGTTTCTCGGCTCGGTGCGCGGTTACCGCGCACTGGAAGTGGGGGATACCCTGATCTGGATCGCCATTCCTCAGCTCGTTATCTGTCCGCTCGCGGCCCTGATGCTGCGCCGGACGGACGCACGGCTGGTGGCGGCGATCGGTTTCATCTTCATCAGCGTCGCCTGTCTCATGGTGGCTTATAATCTGACGCCGATCTGGGGCTCATTTCAGTTTCTTCCCGCCTCGCTGCTGCAAGCCGTCGGGCAGAGCTTCGCCTTGTCGGGCGTCATCTTCTTCGGCATCCTGCATTTGAGACCCCAGGATGCGCTGACGTTCGGTGCGTTGCTGCAGACGGTACGGCTCATGGGCGGAGAAGTCGGCACGGCGTTCGTGTCGACGATGGCGCGGGTGCGCGGGCAGGTGGCCTCGAATTTACTCGGGCAGCACGTCAGAGTCGGAGACGCGGACGTCGTCCAGCGCGTGAAAGTCTATGGCGCCGTGACCACCCGCGTCTTCGATCCCCCGGGTGCGGTCGAGCGCGGGCAAACGGTCTTGAGCAGCGTCGTGCGCGCGGCCGCGACGACCCAGGCCGTGATGGACACCTTCGTCGCAATTGCGTTCTTGACGGCGATTGCGCTGCTGATCGTGGTGCTTCGCAGCGCCGCTCCGCAAGGTCCTGCTTCCGCTCCGCCGCTCTTTCCCACACGCGAGACGAAGCCGCCATGACTCGAGTCTCGGGCGGCGTTGCTTCGGTACTGACCATTGCGTGCCTCGCGGCGTGCCGCGTTGGGCCGAACTACCACGCGCCGCCGTTGCCGGAAAAGGCGGAGGCGCCGCTGGTGTCGTTGAACGCCTCTGTCGAAACGACGGCGCCCCCTCCCGATGCGTGGTGGCGCCTGTATGACGACTCCCGCCTCGATCAGCTCGTCCAGGAAGCGCTCACTGCAAACCGCGATCTTGCGGCTGCGGATGCGAACTTTGCGGCGGCCCGGGCGGCTCTGTCCGCCGTGCATGCCAATCGCTATCCATCCACGGAGTTCGTGGCGGGCGGGGTCTATGGTCGCGATGCCATCACCGACGAGATCCTGGAGTTGCAAAACCAGCGTCCCCAGACGATCTGGCTGTTCGAGGATGAATTCCAGGCGTCCTACGAACTCGATCTATTTGGCCGAGTGCACCGGGCCATCGAGGTGGCCAATGCGAACCAAGACGCGGTGGCCGCGGCGCGCGACGGTGTCAAAGTCGTGGTCGCCGCGGAGGCCGCGCGGGCCTACGCCGCGGTCTGCGCGCTCGGCGAGGAGATCGATGTGGCGCACCGCTCCCTCGATGTGGTGTCGCACCAGGCCGATATCACCACCCATCGTTACGAGGCGGGGGGAAACTCGGAGTACGACGTGAAGCGGGCGGAAGCGCTGGTCGCGCAGGTCGCATCCAGTATCCCGACCCTCGAGGGGCAACGGCGTGCTGCGCTCTTCGAGCTCACGGCGGTGCTGGGGCGAACACCGGCCGAGGCGCCGCGGGACGTTGAAGCGTGCAGGCGGCCGCCGCAACTGGTGGCGCTCCTGCCGATAGGCGACGGGGCCACGCTCATCCGGCGGCGGCCCGACGTACGGCAGGCCGAGCGGCGGCTCGCCGCCGCGACCGCGCAGATCGGGGTGGCGACGGCGGATCTGTATCCCACCGTCCGCTTATCGGGTTTTTACGGCGGGGCAGCCACCGAGATACCCCAGCTCACCCAGAATATCGGGCTGGCGTGGGGGGTCGGTCCCTCGATCAGCTGGAATTTCCTGAATCAGGCCGGGCCTCGCGCACGCATTCGACAAGCCAAGGCCTATCAGGCGGCTGCGCTGGCCTCGTTCGATTCCGTGGTGCTCACGGCGCTCAAGGAAACAGAGCAGGCCCTCGCGGTGTACGGTGCGGCGCTCGACAATCAGCGATCCCTCACGCAGGCGCGGGAGCGGATTCACGCCTCTTTCGATATTGCACAAAATGAATTCCTTGCCGGTTCGGTGAGCAACCTCGATGTACTCACCACCGAGCAATCCCTGGTCGCACTGGATGCGGCGGTAGCCTCAGCCGATGCGGCGATCATTCAGGATCAGATCGCCGTGTTCAAGGCGTTGGGCGGCGGCTGGCGCAAGGAAGCGTCGAGTCCGTCACGCTAAGCCGCCACCCTCGGGGCGTAGGATTTTACGGGCTCATGCTGTGGATGCTCGCATCGCTGTTCTTTCTCTGGTGCGCGTTTCGCGAAATCCGCGACAGCATCTTGCCGCGTCCCGGCTATGACACCCCCGCGCCGATAACCAAGCCCTACCTCGTGCTCGTGCTGTCGCTTGCGGTGTTATTCGCGTATCCGCCCGTTCACACCTGGTACTTTCAGTGGTTCTTGTCCAGGAAGGCCACCGAGCTGGCCGACAACCACCGCGCGATCGTTCATTGCAACACGGCGTTCGACACCATGGTCGATCCCGACATGCTTTACGCCGGTCATGCGAATCCGCGCACCGGGAAGATCGGGATCCAGGCTCCGTGGTGCGACATTCTGGGGGCCTATTTGCGCCATCCTGACCGAGCAAACCAGAGAGAGCTCGACAGTCTGGACATTTTTACCCATGAGAGCATGCACATTCGCGGTGAGATGAACGAGGCGCGCACCGAGTGCGAGGCGATCCAGCGCAATTACCGCTCGGCGAAGCTGCTCGGAGTTCCCGATGAGATCGCCAAGCAGAATGCCCTCGACATCTACAACGTCAGCTATCAGCAAAGGGGCAGAGTAGGGGGCATGCAGAGCGCCTATTATTCCGATCAATGCGCCCCGGGAAAGGACATGGACGAGCACCTGCCGGATTCGACCTGGTCGACTCCCTAGACTCAGCGCTTGAGGAGCGACGCATAGAGCTTGCGAGTGGGAAGTGACGGTTGCGACCGCAACAGCGTCGATAACGCCTCCTCACAGCTTCCGGAATACGACCACGAAGCGGTCGGTTTTTCCGACCATCGGCCCTTTGTAGGTCAGCGCGTCTCGCGCATCGTCCGGCCGACGCAGCAAGTCACTCTTTGCAACGACCTTGAATCCGTGAGACTCGAAGTCCTTGATCGCATAGGCCTCCTCGATGCGATGCAGCGGCGTGGCGGCTGCGCTTCCGGTGCCCTCTTTCGCCGAGTGATCGACGAGCAACAGCCTGCCACCGGGCTTGAGGGCCCGAGCCAATTGCGTGAGCACGGAGTTGACATCGATCCTCGGCCAGTCCTCCTGGGTACTGACCCAGTACAGATCGTGGTATATCTTGATGAGAAGCACCGCATCCAGACTTTGCGCCGGCAAATTCATGTGGTTGAGGTCGACGGTCAAGTGCTCGACGTTCGGCAATCGATTTCCCGCCAAGCGCGCATCCAGGCCGTCGCTCCAGGCATCGTAAGCTGCGTTGTTGATTAGAAGCACCTTGCCCGATGGGCCGACTACATAGCTCAGCAGCTCGCTGTAATAGCCGCTTCCCGCCAGCACATCCGCCACATGCATTCCGGGCGCAATGCCCGCCAGGCGCAATAACTCGGCAGGATGGTCGAGTGCATCGCGAGTCAGATCCGATGCCGGTCGACCTCGATGGGCCACGGCGGCATCGTACAGGTCGGCCGCCCCGACGGGGGCCGCAAGACCGATTGCGATGAGCAAGGAGACGGAAAGCGCCGCGCACATTTTCATATGGGAATCCTTCCACGGTGCCACACCAATCGAGCCGAGTTAGTATGCTTGCCTGGGGTGCGGATAGCGAGTCTCGGAATGCTTGCTCAATCGCGATCGGGTGGCGGCCAGCTCAGAAAAATAAATTGTAGGGATGCATGCGATTCCTGAGGCGATTGCTGATCCGCTGCTTGCTCGGTAGCCTGTTGGCAGGTTCCCCGTGGGCCGGTGCCGTACCCGATTCCTTGGAATCGTCCCCGCAGATCCCGGCGCAACCCTTGCAACAAGCCTTGGCCGCTTTTGCCGACGCGACTCATCTGCAACTGGTGTACGTCTCGCAATTGGCCCTGGGCAAGTTGTCACAATCGGTACCGGCCGGCCTGCCGGCGGCGGAGGCTCTCTCCAGGATGCTCGAGGGGACCGACCTGACCTTCCTCTTTCTCAACCGTCGGACGATCAAGGTGTTCGAGCGGCCGAAGACGGTGAAGGCCACCCCCCAAGTCCTTGCGCGTGAGTCGCGAACCAACGGCGATACCATGGAGGCCTCGCTCGATGAGATCGTGGTAACGGCGATGAAGCGCGATGAATTCCTGAGCACGGTGCCCATGAGCATCAGCGTGCTGTCGGCGCAACGCCTGAGCGAGTCCGGGATCAACGATATTCGCGGCGTGGCCGCAGTGTCGACCGGCGTGGAGTACGACTTCAGCTCGCAATTCGGCCCGGGGATTTTGACCAATATCGCGATTCGCGGCATCAGCGCAGAGAAGGGAGATGCGACCACCGGCATCTACATCGACGACACGCCCGTTCAGATGCCGCATTCCGTGTTCAACAATCCATACCCGGTGACCTTCGATCTCGCGCAAGTCGAAGTGCTCCGCGGCCCCCAGGGTGTGCTATTCGGGCGGGGCGCCGAAGGCGGGGCCATACGGTTCATCACCAACGAGCCGAGCACGACCACTGCGAGCGAGCTGTATCGTTCCGAAGTGTCGTCCACGGACCACGGTGGGGTGAACTACGAAGTCGGCGCGGCGGCGGGGAGTCCGCTCATCACCGACGTGCTCGGCGCACGGATCAGCGTGTGGTATCGGCGCGATGGCGGTTATGTCGATCGTGTCGATCCATTCACAGGCGCCACCGTCGATGCCGATGCCAACCATTTCGCCAGCAAAGCGCTCCGGCTCGGCTTTGCATTTGAGCCCGATGATGCGATCCGAATCACACCTTCCTTTACCTATCAGTCCGTCAGCCTGCACGACACCCCGGTCTTTTACACCGATCTATCGACTTCGGCCGCGGGCATTCTCGACAACGGAAAGTTGCTGGACCAGCCCTCCAGCGACCGATTCACGCTGAGCTCGGTCACGTTCACCGCGCGCCTGGGCGGCGCCAATCTGACTACCGTAACGTCCTATTTCGATAGGAGGGCCGCGGCCACGGTGGACCAGACGAATGCAGCCGGGGTGGCCTACTTCGGGGGCTTCGGCAATCCCCTGGGGCCCGCCTTTCCGACCTCCTATCTGGACGCCATCCCGGACGTGCTCACGCTCCACCAGAGCCAGCAATCCGCGGAAGTGCGGATCGCATCGGCCAACCCGACGGCGCCGCTGACTTGGTTGGGCGGCATTTTCTATTCGAAGCTCCACGAGGGCTCGACGGAGGACACGTACGCGATTACCGCACCTTCCAATCCGGGAATCGTGACGGACGGGAACAACGATACCACGGAGATCTCCCTATTCGGTTACGGCCGCTCGTCGTTCACATCGCACTTTAGCGCGGGAGCAGGGATGCGCGTCGGTTGGACTCAGGGTAGCGGCTGGGTTCGTAACGCTGGCTTTGCGAACGCCGGCGCCGTGCCGTATGCGCAGAGCAGCGAGCGCGAGACGCTTCCGCCCACGCCGCGATTCGATCTGTCATATCAACTCGACAGCCACAACTTATTTTACGCGGCGATCGCGAAAGGTTTTCGCAGCGGCGGCATCAACGGCAATCGACCGATAGCGTGCGACGGCACGACGGACCCGCGGACGTACGCGCCCGACTCCGTCTGGAGCTTCGAGCTTGGAGCGAAAAGCCAGCTGCTCGAGCGTCGGCTGCAGCTGAATGCGAGCATCTACAGTATCCGATGGCAGGGCATCCAGGAGCATGTCTACGATGCGTGTGACAACGGTCTGATGACCAATGCCGGCGAGGCACGGAGCAACGGCTTCGATCTGGACCTGGAGACGCTGCTTACCGAGCGATTTCGCGTGACGCTCGCTCTGGGTATGCTCGACGTTCGCTATATCCGCACCGTCAAGACACCCGACGGTCAGGTCATCGCCGACAGCGGCACCGTGGTCGGGGGTGTTCCATCGGTGCCCGCGCCGTGGAGCGGCACGCTGACCGCGCGCTACGAGTGGCCTCTGCGTGGGAGCGTGATGGGCTATGTGCGCGCGGAGGACATCGCTCACAGCCATAGCCCCGGTCCCTTTTCGGAGCTGGACCCGAGGAACGTCAATTACGATCCGACGTTGCGCGCCGATCCCGCGACCAACGTGCTCAACCTACAGTTGGGAGTGACTTGGTCGAGCTGGGATATCAGGCTCTTCGCCAACAATGCGCTCGACTCGCAGCCGGAACTGCAGCGCGACGCGGATGCCCCAGGGTCATCGCTGATCTACGCATACACACTTCGGCCTCGCACGATCGGTGTGACGGGCAACTGGAGCTTCTGACGTGAAGAACATCCTCTCGACCTTGGCTGTCACGTCGTTTTTGCGAGTGACGACCTGCGCGTGACGCCCTAAGGGTCCTCGATCGGCGCTTATACTGACGCAAATGGCCTCTGCCGCTAGCTTGCCATGTAAAGAGTCGATTGCCGCCGGGATACCGGCGGCGCCCTGCGCTCGCGGCGCCGAGCCCTGGATTCTCGCGACCACCATCATTGCCTCCAGCATGGCGTTCATCGATGGAACCATCGTGAACGTCGCGCTGCCCGCGCTGCAACGATCGCTGGGGGCGACGCTCGCGAGTAGCCAGTGGATCATCGAAGCCTACGAGTTGATGCTGGCCGCCTTGTTGCTCATCGGCGGTGCGGCCGGGGATCGCTATGGGCGCCGGCGGATGTTCATGCTCGGGGTAATCGTGTTCACCGTCGGCTCGATGATCTGCGGCGTATCGATCAGTGTCGGCATGCTCATTGCCGCCCGAGCCGTTCAGGGGATAGGCGGCGCCTTGTTGATTCCGGGGAGTCTCGCGCTATTGAGTGCCTCCTTCGACAAAGAGCGGCGCGGGCGAGCTATCGGGACCTGGTCCGGGTTCACCGCGATCACGAGCGCATTCGGTCCGGCACTCGGCGGCTTTCTCATCGATCACGCCACCTGGCGAAGCGCGTTCTTCTTGAATGTTCCGCTGGCGCTCGTGGTACTCGCGTTGACGTCTCGATTCGTTCCCGAGAGCCGCAACGATTCCTCGCCGAAGAGTATCGATATTCTGGGGGCGGCGCTGGCCGCCGTCGCTTTGGGCGGCTTCGTCTACGCCCTCATTGGAGCGCAAACCGCGGGCTGGGCCGACGGGCGGGTGCTGGCCGCTTTGCTGATCGGCGCGGCGGCGCTGCCGGTGTTCCTGGTGGTCGAATCGCACGAGGCGGCGCCCATACTGCCGCTGGCTTTATTTCGCTCGCGGAGTTTCGCCGCGGCCAATCTCTTGACACTGCTGCTCTATGCGGCGCTCGCCGGGAGCCTATTTTTCTTGCCGCTGAATCTCATCCAGGTGCAAGGCTATCCTGCGGCCGCAGCGGGTGCGGCCCTTCTGCCATTGGTGTTGCTGATGTTCGTATTGTCGCGTTGGGCGGGGGGCCTGGTCGATCGCTACGGCGCCAGATTGCCTCTCGTAATCGGGCCGATGATTGCGGCGGCCGGATTTGCATTGTTCGCGGTTCCGCACGTCGGCGGAAGTTACTGGACCACCTTCTTCCCGGCGTCCCTCGTGCTCGGCTTCGGCATGACGTTGACCGTGGCGCCGCTCACGACGACGGTCATGCAGGCGGTGAATCCTGAGTTGGTGGGAGTGGCTGCGGGCGTCAACAACGCGGTGGCGAGTGTGGCCGGATTGCTGGCCATCGCGGGCCTGGGGATGGTCATGTCGGGCACGTTCAACTCGCGGCTGCATCGCGACCTCGACGCCGCGGCAATCCCGCCGGCGGTGGTCGATGCAGTGGTTGCGCAACGTGCGAAGCTTGCGGCGATTGAACCGCCCGCCGACGCGGGCGCGGCTGTGCGCTTGGCAGTGCGCCACGCGGTCGATGAGGCTTTCGTGGCGGGATTTCGGCACGTCATGTGGATTGCCGCCGCGCTCGCCCTCATGAGCGCAGTCGGCGGCTGGGGGATGATCGGGGACGAGGCGAAGCCATCAGCCCGCTAGCAATCGCACTGCACTCTGTGATGAGCGGTGACGGGCTTTCTGGGATAATGCGCTGTAAGCCGCGAAAGGAGCCCTGCATGTCTCGTGACACCATCAACCTAACGGGCGAGTTGACTGCCTACATCCGCAGCGTCGGCATACGCGAGGATGCGGACCTCGCAGCGCTTCGAGAGGAAACCGCGCACCATCGTCTCGCAATGATGCAGATCGCCCCGGAGCAGGGGGCATTCATGGGCTTGCTCGTGCGCATGCTCGGCGCCCGCAAGACGTTGGAAGTGGGGGTTTTCACCGGCTACAGCTCGATGGTGGTCGCCAAGGCGATGGGGCCCGATGGCAGGGTGCTGGCACTCGATGTGAGCGAGGAATTCACGGCCGTGGCCCGGCGGCATTGGGCGAAGGCCGGTGTTGCCGATCGCATCGAGTTGCGGCTTCGCCCGGCGGCCGAGAGCCTGAAGGAGCTGGTGGCGGCAGGCGCGAGCGAAACATTCGACTTTGCGTTCATCGATGCTGACAAGGCGAACTACGATACCTACTACGAGTACGCCTTGAAGCTGGTGCGTCGGGGCGGATTGATCGCCATCGATAATGTTCTGTGGGACGGCAAAGTCATCGATTCGTCCGACAAATCGGCCGATACGGTCGCCATCCGCGCGCTCAACGAGAAAGTGCACGGCGACAAGCGTGTGGATGCCGTGCTGGTGCCCATCGGCGACGGGCTGACATTGGCGCGGAAGCGATGAGTCGCCTCTAAGTCGCCCGGCCGCTGCTGGTCTCGGCGTGTAGCCGCTTGGCGACCAGCTCTCGCATCGCACCGGCCTTGATCTTGGCGCTGCCGGTCAGGAGCACGTCTTCCTCGAGCACGAACAGTACGCGGCGCGGCACCTTGTAGCTTGCGAGGTGCTGTTTGAGAAAATCGCGCACGCCGGCCTCGTCGAGAGCGGCATCCTCGTGCGGCACGATGCAGCTCACGACCATCTCGCCGAGCGTATCGTGCGGCACGCCGACCGTCTGGCCTATTTTCACTCCGGGACATTGAGTCAAAACGCTGTCGACTTCGACCGGCGATACATTGGCGCCGCCCGTCTTGATGATGTCGGTCAGACGGCCCTCGAAGTGCAATCGCTCGAACGCGTCGATGTAGCCGCCGTCGCCCGTATGGAAAAATCCTTCCTCATCCAGAGTCTCGCTCAAAGGAATGCCTATGTAACCGAGCATGAGCGTGGGCCCTTTGACTGCGATCTCACCGCGTACCCCGCGCGGTATTACGAGGCCTGTATCGGGATCGACGATCTTAATGGTATTTCCCGGCAGGGCTTCGCCGTTGGTTCCAGCCGCGATTTCGGGCGGCGTATCGCTCGCGAAGGCCGTCGAAATGGTGAAGGTCTCCGTATTCCCATAGGACCAAAGCGGGTCGCTCCACGCAGGCGCGCGAAAGGTCGGATGTCGCGTCGCGGGTCTGCAGACGTCGACATACCGCAAACTCCCGAGATCCGTGCTCCCCCAGTTGGGTGCCGACTCGAGCTGCGCCCACTGGTGCGGCCACGCGTGGGGCCAGGTCACACGCTCCGCCTGCATGAGCTCGAGCGCTTCGACGGGCTCGAAAATGCGCTGCAGGATGATCACTCCGCCGGCGGCGAGCGTGCCGCCCAGTGCTATGGCGAAATTACCCGACCATATGAAGCTGTTTGCAGTCCAGGTGCGCACATCGTCCTTGAGGGCAAAAATGCGTGGCCAGCGCCAGCACTGGATGGCGACACCCCGGTGAGCGCTGAGAATGCCCTTTGGTCGGCTCGTCGATCCGGAAGAAAGGAACAGCGCCGCGACATCCGACGGCCTGGTGGTGACTCTCGTCGCCTCCACGAGCGTCTTGGGTACAGCGTTTCCATGGGCGAGAAAGCTCGACCAGGTTTCGATCCCGGCGGCAGCGCCGGTGTCGTCCACGGCGGCGAGATATCGGAGGAACGGAAACTTCGTCGAGAGCAGCTGGCCCGGCGCGGCGGTGCGAATTCCGGGCTCCAGCTCGCAGAGCATCGTAGCCATGTCCTTTTTGGCGATGGAGCGCTCGAACAGCAGGATCGAGACAGCGCTCGCCTGCAGCAGGTACTCGAGCTCCGGCGTGGTCGAGAATGTGCTGAGCGCCACCGCGACTCCGCCGGCGAGACCGACGCCAAAGAAGGCCACGATCCATTCGGGCCGATTGGTCATCAGGATGCCGACTCGGCTGTCCTTGCCGACACCGCACGCCCGCAGCGCGCGCGCGACCTCGAGCGAGCGATCCCACAGCATCGCGTAGGTCCAGCGCGTATCGCCGCCCGCGGCGTGCAGCACCAGCGCTTCCCGGTCGGCGAAGCGGGTGGTGACCTCATGCAGAAAGCCCGGCAGCGTGAGCGCGCCAATGCCGGTCTCCTGCTCGAGCGGGACGCCCTTGATGATCGACGGAGGCGCCGCGGCTTGGGATCGGCTATCCATTGAGGGGAGAAATGTTACCAAGCCTGCGCGTGGATTGGACAGATCGGAGCGGCCGATTTAACGTGAGTCTCTCGGGAGAGAATGTCACGAACGGCTGGGAGATCTCGACCATGACGGACCTTGAGCGCTTGCTCGCGATCGAAGAGATCAAAAGAGTCAAAGCAAAATATTTCTATTGCCTCGACACCAAGGACTGGGCGGGATGGAAGGAAAACGTGTTCGCGCCCGACGGGAGTCTGGACGTTCCCGAGGCTCTGGCAGAACCGATCGTGGGGATCGACCGAATCATCGAGTGGGTGTCGCTCAATGCCGGAACGCAAGTATCCGTACACCACGGGCATATGCCCGATATCGAGATTTGCTCGGCGGACTCGGCGAAAGGGATCTGGGCGATGGAGGACCGTCTCTACCGGCCGAAAGACAAGCCCCACTCCTCGGGATTCACCTCTTTGCACGGCTTCGGCCACTACCACGAGACCTACGTTCGGGGACCGAAGGGTTGGCGTATCAAGACAACGCGTCTCACTCGGCTACGCGTCGAGACGGTCTAGCGGATGATGTTCGGGTACTGCACTCGGGGCGCGACCCCATGCGTGGTGCGATACGACGGCGGCTGCCGGCCGTTCTGATCCTTGATACCGTATTTCATCGCCATTTCGGCGCCGATCACCGTCTGCCCGCTCATCTGCATCAAGTCCGGATCGTTATAGAGGGCCCAGATGATGTGTCCGGTCAGCTCGGGCGTTTCCGCCGTATCGGTAAGCGCGCCATACTTCTCCGGTTCGACCGCAATCATCGCCTTTAATCGTTCGGTCAAGAGTGCGCCCATCCAGATGGAAAGCGAGGCCACCCCGAACGGCTGGAAATCCACGGCCATGTCGGCGGCAAACTTGTCCAGGCCGGCCTTGTGCGCACCATACGTTGGACCGAAGATGTAGTGAACCGCTCCCGAGGACGACGTGAAAATCACCAATCCTCGCTTCTGCGCGATCATCAGAGGCGCAGCGTAGTAGCTGGCGACATAGCTGCTGCGCAGCCCGACGTCGAGCATGTCGACGACCTCGAGGGGTTTTTCCCAGAAATTGAGCGGAGCCATGAGTTCGTCACGGATGAGACAGGCGTTGTTGACCAGAATGTCGAGGCGTCCCTCGTCGCGCCGTACCTGATCGAAGAGCGCCTTCACCGGGGCATCGTGCGCATGGTCTACGTGTACGGCGATGCCCTTGCCGCCCGCGGCGGTAACTGCTTCGGCGGTCTCGAATATCGTGCCCGATAGCGGTGAGTCGCCTGCCTTTTGCGATCGCCCAGTGCCGTATACCGTGCACCCATGGCTCCCGAGGGCAATGGCAATGCCGCGACCGGCGCCGCGACTCGCGCCCGTGACGACGGCGACCGCAGCAGGTTTTCTTTCAGTCATCGGTCACTCCCGGCGCGCATGGCGCCTGCTCGCAAGAGATCACTCGAGGCGGAATCGGGTGCGCGCGTTGATTCTTCCGGCGACGGGGCTCGGACCACGGTAAAGTACCGAGTCGAGCGCCGAGGGCAGATTACCCTTGGCGATCTCGAGACCCGCGGTCAGAGGTACCGTCGTCACGAAGAGCTCATGTCCGCCCGCGCCGCCAAAACGCACGTTGGTGCAAGCGCCGCCCGGGAGAGCGAGACGCCGTTCGATAGCTCCGTCGGGCCGCAGGCAAATCAGCTCCTCGGAGCTGAACCCCGTTATCCAGAGATTGCCCCGGATATCGAGGGCCATGCCGTCGCAATCCGGTTTCTCCAGGAGCATTCTGCGATTGTCGAGACTGCCATCCGGGGCAATATCATAGACAAACGTGCCGACGAAGCTCTCGTTGTGATAAAGCGCGGTGCCGTCGCTGCTCATACCGAGACCGTTACAGAAAATGAGACCGTCGGACAGCAGGGTCACCTGACCTCGTACATCGAGACGGTACAGCGCGACAGGCGAGGGCCGCTCTCCCTTCACGATGGCCGGCAGATCCAGAGTGCCGAAGATGATTCCGCCCGTCCCGTCGGGGCACATCTCGTTCACGCCGGAAAGCGGCACTCCGTCGATGCTGCTCAATAAGGTGCCCGTTCGGCCCGAGGCGGGATGGAACCAGGCGATTCCGCCCGGACCCGAGCAGAGGAGGGCGCCGTCCTCATTGAGTAAAATTCCTCCGATCCACTTTCTCTCGGCGAGCGAGTGCGAGATGCTGCCGTCCGGCTTCAGGCCCTGCACGCCGCCCAGGATGACGTCGCTGAACCACACGACCTGCTCGTCGATGGCGAGCGCCTCGAGATAGCGACCCCGCGCGAGTGGAGTGAAAGACATGTATTACCTGCCGATCGGTACTAAGCTTTTATTCTACCTTGCACGCGAGTGAGGCGTTCATGAACTCGATATCCGCAGTGGAGCGTCAGTCTTACGCCGATACGGGCGTCGTGCCACTCAAGCGCATGGTGGCGATCAGCTTGGGCAACGCCCTCGAGTTCTACGACTTCATGATCTTCAGCTTCTTCGCCGTGCAGATCGGGCATGTGATCGTGCCCGCGCAGTTTGCCGAGCGGGGCCTGCTTCTGGCGCTGGCAACCTTCGGGGTGGGCTTCTTCATGCGGCCTCTGGGCGCAATTGTGATCGGTCGCTATGGGGATCGCGCCGGCCGCAAACCGGCCATGATGTGGTCATTCGGTTTGATGGGGGTGAGCATTCTGGGAACGGCGCTGACGCCAACCTACGCGCAAGTCGGGATAGCCGCGCCCGTCTTGTTATTGTGTTTCCGGCTGCTACAGGGGTTCGCGATCGGCGGCGAGGTGGGCCCTATCACCGCTTACGCCGCGGAGGCGGCCCCACACGGTCACCGCGCGCGCTACGTGTCCATGCTGGGAACTGGACAGGGCCTCGCCGTGTTGAGCTCCGGCTTGATCGGCTACGCACTCGCGCGCCGGTTATCCCCTGCGGATCTCGATTCTTACGGCTGGCGGGTCGCGCTCCTGCTGGGTGTTCTGGTGGTGCCGATCGGACTGCTCATCCGCAGCCGCTTGCCGGAGACGATCGATGCAGCCGTGGCGGAGGCCAAGAGCGAGCCGACGGGGCAGTCGCCGTGGCGCGTGTTCTTCGTGGGTTTGCTGGTGGTCGGCGCCGGCACGATTGCTGGATACGCTTTGACGTACCTCGCGACCTACGCTCAGGACACGCTCAAGCTCGGCGCTCGGCTCGCCTTCATCGCACCCATTGCTCAGGGACTCGGGTACCTATGCAGCGCCTATGTCGGCGGCTGGCTCGGCGATCGCTTCGGCCATCGACGCATGCTCGTGGCGAGTTTCACGCTGCTGCTGGTGTTGATGTTGCCCGCATTCGTGTTGATCAATCGCTGGCCGACGGCGGTGTCCCTGTTTCTGGTGACCGCCACGCTGGCGATCATTCACATCAGCGCCATCGTGTGCATGCAGGTCTTTCTGGTCGAGTCCCTGAGGCCCACGGTGCGATCGGGCGTCTTCGCCATGACTTATGCCACCGGCGTGGCGCTCCTCGGCGGCACGACCCAGCCGGTTTTGAAGCTACTGATTGATGCCACCGGAAGCGCGTTCGCACCGCCTTGGTACGTCATCACCGCGCTGGCGGCCGGGATGCTCGCCTTGACGCAGTTGCGGGATGTGGCCGGCGTGCATACGCCCGGCGTCGATGCGCCCGCGCCGACTAGCGAGAGGGTCGGCGCATGAAATCGAGAATGGCCGGGGCGAGCGCGGGCCACCCTGCGAAGTGCCCACTCCCGTGCTTCTGGGCATAGCCCGAGCGATTATTCCATTCGTCATCCGGCCAGGGCGGCTCTTTCAACTCCGAGTGCGGGATGAGCTCGTGAACCCACTCGCTCGTGCGGCGCGTGTGACTCAGATCGCTCTTGCCGCTACGGTATATCAGGACCGGCATGCGCAATCGCGCGAAGCTCTCCGGCGGCATGCCGGGGACGGGCGATGTCTTTGAGGGCATATACGCCAACGCCCAACGCTCCATGGTTTCGATGAAACGTTCGGGATCTTGCGCGAGCAGGATGCCGCGGTTGTGCGGGTTGCGCTGGATCTGCTCCGACCAACCCGGAAGCTCGGCCACGGCGGCCATACCGCCGCGGCTCGCTGCGATCGCGGAATTGACGCAATAGTAAGCCGCGAGCGATATCAGGCTGAGAGCTCCCCCGCTGATCCACCAAACTATCAAATGTGAAACCGTCTCGGGATCGCGCGCCGCGGCAATCAGGGACACCCGTGAACCGCCCGATCCCGCAGCCAACGCCGTCGGTCCAAGCTCGAGCGTATGAATGAGCTCGATCAGTGTGCGGGCCTGAAGATCGGACTCACTCTGTGCTTCGAAGGAGATATCGGATGCGCCGCAATTGGGCCGATCCCACAGCAGCACTCGGCGTCCGCCCGCGACGAGAGCCTGGGCAAGCTCAGGCAGCCCCGGGCTGTCCTTCGCGAAACGTCCGCCCGGGGTGAGCGCGATTGCCGGGGCGTCTTTGGGGCCTAACAGCTCATATTCGATGGTCAGCCCGGAGATTTTGATATTTGCCATGCTGCCTCGACTCAGAAGCGAAAGGTGACCTCGCCGCCCATGATGCGTGGGCTGCCCCAGGCCAGCACGTTGCCGGTGCCCGCGCCTGACTCGCCATAGGTGATGTAGGAGCGGTTGAATACATTGTTGGCGA